>LNFF01000024.1 GCA_001464585.1 Gammaproteobacteria bacterium Ga0077554
TGTTCGCGGGTCTGGGGCATGGGGCCGTCGGCGGCGGAGACAACCAATATGGCGCCGTCCATCTGCGCGGCGCCGGTGATCATGTTTTTGACATAATCGGCATGGCCGGGGCAGTCGACGTGCGCGTAGTGGCGGTTTTTGCTCTGGTATTCGACGTGGGCGGTGGCGATGGTGATGCCGCGCGCGCGCTCTTCGGGGGCGGCGTCAATCTGGTCGTAGGCTTTGAATTCGCCGCCGTGCAGCCCGGCCATGACTTTGGTCAGGGCGGCCGTCAACGTGGTCTTGCCATGATCCACGTGACCGATGGTGCCCACGTTGATGTGGGGCTTGGTACGCTCAAATTTTCCCTTGGACACGGCTCTTTACCTCACAAAAAATTAATTAATTATTCTTACGACTGGTTCAAGCTGATGCTTTTTTAATGATCGCTTCAGCAATACTGTTAGGCACTTCAGCATACTTGCCAAATTCCATCGAATAGGTGGCACGCCCTTGCGTGGCAGACCGCAGATCTGTGGCGTAACCAAACATCTCTGACAGCGGCACTTCCGCGCTCACGGTTTTGCCAGCGGCAACATCATCCATACCCAGCACCACACCACGGCGACGATTCAAGTCGCCCATCACATCACCCATATAATCTTCGGGGGTGGAGACTTCAACCTTCATGATCGGCTCCAGCAACACCGCGCCCGCTTTGCGTGCGCCTTCCTTGAAGCCCATGGAACCTGCGATCTTGAACGCCATTTCATTGGAGTCAACATCATGGTATGAGCCATCAAACAGGGTGACACTGACATCGACCACCGGGAAGCCGGCGATAACGCCATTCTTCATCTGCTCCTGGATGCCTTTATCCACCGCGCCGATGTATTCGCGGGGCACAGTACCACCGACAACCGCATTAACAAATTCATAACCTGCACCCGGCTCACGCGGCGCAAGACGTAACCACACATGCCCGTATTGACCACGACCACCGGACTGGCGGACAAACTTGCCTTCCTGCTCGACTGACTTGCGGATGGTTTCGCGGTAAGCCACCTGCGGCGCACCAACATTGGCTTCAACCTTGAACTCGCGCTTCATGCGGTCAACGATAATTTCAAGGTGCAACTCGCCCATGCCGGAAATAATGGTCTGCCCGGACTCTTCATCGGTATGCACACGGAAAGACGGATCTTCAGCGGCCAGCTTGGAAAGCGCGAAGCCCATTTTTTCCTGGTCAGTCTTGGTCTTGGGCTCAAGCGCCTGGGAGATAACAGGCTCAGGGAAAATCATGCGCTCCAAAATTATAACATTTTTCAGGTCAGTGAGGGTATCACCTGTTGTAACATCTTTCAGGCCTACGGCGGCGGCAATGTCACCGGCGCGCACTTCCTTGATCTCATCACGGTGATTGGCGTGCATCTGCAACAGACGGCCAATACGCTCTTTCCGGTCTTTAATCGGGTTGTACAACGTATCACCGGAATTCAACACGCCGGAGTAGACGCGGAAGAAAGTGAGCGTACCCACGAATGGATCCGTCGCGATCTTGAACGCTAAGGCAGCAAACGGCTCTTCATCTTTTGGGTGACGATATACCACGGTGCTGGCGGCATCATCGAGCATGCCCTTAACCGGCAACACATCAGTAGGCGCGGGCAGGTATTCAATAACCCCGTCCAGCATCGCCTGAACACCCTTGTTCTTGAATGCCGAACCACACAGCACCAGAACAATTTCGTTTTTCAGCGAGCGGGCGCGCAAGCCGCGCTTGATTTCTTCAATGGAAAGCTCTTCACCTTCCAGGTATTTGTTCATCAAGCCTTCATCGGCTTCAGCGGCGGCTTCGATCATCTTGTCGCGCCATTCCTGGCAGGCAGCGAGCATGTGAGATGGAATTTCACGCTCCTCGAAGGTCATGCCCAGCGTGGCGTCATCCCAGTGGATGGCCTTCATCTTGACAAGATCAACTACGCCTTCATATTTTTCTTCAGCGCCAATCGGCAACTGGATGGGCACAGGGTTGGCGCCCAGGCGCTTTCTGATCTGCTCAACAACGCGCAGGAAATTGGCGCCCGCACGATCCATCTTGTTAACGAAGGCAATGCGCGGCACGCGGTATTTATTGGCCTGACGCCACACTGTTTCGGATTGCGGCTCTACGCCACCCACCGCACAGAACAGGGCGCACGCGCCGTCGAGCACACGCAGGGAGCGCTCTACTTCAATCGTAAAGTCGACGTGGCCGGGAGTATCAATGATGTTAATGCGGTGCGAAGGGAACTGCTTAGCCATGCCTGACCAGTAACAGGTGGTGGCGGCGGAGGTAATGGTGATACCACGCTCCTGCTCCTGCTCCATCCAGTCCATGGTCGCGGCACCGTCATGCACCTCGCCAATTTTGTGGGAGACGCCGGTGTAATACAAAACGCGCTCAGTGGTCGTCGTCTTACCGGCGTCGATGTGCGCCATAATGCCGATATTCCGGTAACGATCAATGGGGGTTGTACGTGCCACGACTCAAAAATCCTTCAGCTTAAATTAAGCGCCCTTACGGGCGACAAACTTGTTTAGTTACAGTGCCAATTACCAGCGGTAATGGGCAAAGGCCTTGTTGGCATCAGCCATGCGATGCGTATCTTCACGCTTCTTCACGGCGGTGCCACGGCTTTCGTAGGCATCCATCAGCTCACCGGCCAGACGCAAACCCATGGTTTTTTCGCTGCGGTTACGCGCGGCATCAACCAGCCAGCGCATCGCCAGCGCGCTACGGCGCATGGGACGCACTTCGACGGGCACCTGATAAGTGGCCCCGCCGACACGGCGGGACTTAACCTCAACCACCGGACGGATGTTTTCCAGCGCCTGGCTGAATACTTCCAGCGCATCGCCACGACCCTTTTTGGTGATCTGCTCCAGCGCGCCGTAAACGATCTGCTCGGCAATTGACTTCTTGCCGCTCTTCATCACCACATTAACAAATTTGGCCAGCAATTCGCTTCCGTACTTTGGATCCGGAAAAATTACCCGCTTGGCATTAACTCTTCTTCTTGACATCGCTTTAACCTAAATTCAGTTTTTGATAGTTACGATAAACAACAGTTACGAGAATCAACCCGAACGCCCAGATCAGCTCTTGGGACGCTTGGCGCCATACTTGGAACGCCCCTGACGACGCGCACTTACACCGGAGGTGTCAAGGCTACCGCGCACCGTGTGGTAACGTACGCCGGGCAGGTCTTTAACGCGACCGCCACGAATCAGCACGACTGAGTGCTCTTGCAGGTTATGGCCTTCGCCACCGATATAAGTGGTTACTTCCATGCCATTAGTCAGGCGCACACGAGCCACTTTACGCATCGCGGAATTAGGCTTTTTAGGCGTGGTGGTATACACACGCACGCACACACCACGCTTCTGTGGGCACTCGGCCAGCGCAGGTACGTTGGTCTTCATTTTTTGCCGTACGCGCGGCTGACGCACTAACTGATTAACTGTTGCCATTACCTAACTCACTCCAGCAAAAACAAAAAACAGGCGACCCGCCATCCCGGCGCATCATGGCACCATGAGAAGGCAGCGCAAAGAATTTAAGGTGGAACACACGAGAATTACTCGAGAATTACTAATGATAAACCGCGCTTTGCAAGCGACCCATCAAAGAATCGGAGATTTTATGGACTCACGGCTCAAGTGTCAAGCATGAATCTGTAATCTGCCCTATTTCCCCCGTACTTACCATTGAGGAATTCAGTCGAATTCTGTCAAAATATTCTACCAAGCCAAATAGTCTACCATAGTTTTATCTGAAAAAGATGCCCTTTATGGAGATTAATTTCAGGCGCCTTTCCGCACACTGATATAAAGCACGCCCATCAATACTAGTATCGCGCCAAGTATCTGCATTGTCGACATGGACTCACCTAAAAACAGGTACGCAAGCGCCAACGTGGCGACGGGGCCAATCGAGCCGATGATGGAAGTCTTGTCCACGCCGATGCGGTGAATACCCTCGGACAACAACAAAGCCGGCAAGACAGTTGAAAAAACAGCCATCGCCAGGGCGAGGCCATACACTGGCATGGGCTGGACCAGGGCGTCTACAGAGTTGACCACGCCAAAATGCACACCGACCACTCCACAGGAGATGGTCATGGCGTAGCCGGTAAAGCGCGCGGAACCGAGGCGCGCGATGATGCCGCCGCTGCCAATCAGGTAAATGGCGTAGACCAGGATGCTGGCGAACACCAGGGTGCCACCGAGAATGATGTCTTTCTGGGCAAGGTTCACGTCATGCGCAAAGACCAGGGCGATGCCAGTGTAACTGAGCAGCAACGCCACCACGACATGCCCGGTGATGCGGCGCTTAAAATACACGGCGGATAGCACCACAACCAGCGTGGGATATAAGAATATGACAAGACGCTCCAGGCTGGCAAGGTAGTAGCCCAACACACCGAGCAAGGCGAGCACGCCCCAGTCGCGGCGGGTGATGTCTACCGCGCTTTCGCGCCGCGCCGCCCAGATGGCCATGACGATAAAAAACGGCAGCGCGAACAGCATGCGCAATGCCAGCAGGGTGACGGCGTCGACACTGTAGGCATAGGCGAGCTTGACCAGCACGGCTTTGCCGGAAAAGGCGACGGCGGCAATGAAGGCGTAGAGGGCACCGGACCAGGGCGTATTGGTTGTTTGCTGCTACGGGCTGCGCCACAAAATGTTCCCTATATAATTCGGCAACGGATCTTGTGGTATAGCGGCAGGAAATAACTGCGGCAAGATCCGCAGCCAGTGTTGTGATTTTTAATCCAGGATAAAAACTAGACGCGCGACAACATGCTGCGATGGACCGACAGGGACAGTCGCCACAGGTGCTTTCGCGCCGCGCAGGAATGCGCAAGAGCAGCTATGAATGAATGGATGGGTGATGTGATCATGCGCGGATTATACGTGCGCGCCGCATGAAAAGCTACATGGCGTGCGGCAGATGGTATTATTCCCGTCCTATGGATAAATCTACACCCAAGGTGTTTGCAGGCATTGGCGTGGCGCTGGTGGCGGTGCTGGCGTTTTTACTGTTCAGCAGCAAGGCACCGCGCGTTGTGAACGCGGGGGTGGCGCCGATGTCGGCGTGGACTCCAGTCAGCAGTTTTCAATATCCACGGCGCGCACTGGCGGCGGTGGCGGTGAACGGCTATTTATATGCGCTGGGCGGCATTAATGATGACGATGACTATGTGAAAGAAGTGGAGTACGCGCGCATTAACCCGGATGGCACGTTGGGCGCGTGGCGCACTACGGCGGCGCTGATTGAGGGACGCTTTTATCTCGCAGCGGTGGGGGCGAATAATTACCTGTACGCACTGGGCGGCGCGACGGGGCCGCGCGGTGATGATAATCAGCCGATCGCTTCGGTGGAGCGCGCGCGAATCAATGCAGATGGCAGCCTGGGGCCGTGGCAACTGCATAATTACCTGACCACGCCCCGGCGCGGCTTGAAGACGGTGAAATACAATAATCAGGTGTATGCGATTGGCGGGTATAACGGGATATTCCTGAAGTCCGTGGAACGTGCCGTTATTCAGCCCGATGGTTCACTGGGCGAATGGCAACTGGAAAAAGAAGCCTCAGCCATCGACCGTTACATCCATTCCGCTGCGATTTTCAACAATCATATTTATTTGCTGGGTGGGCATGTGCGTAGCGCGCAGAAGGTCAGCTATGGCGATGTGGAAATGACTTCGATACAAGCCGATGGCACGCTGCTACCATGGCGCATCGAAACCAGCACGCTGCAAATCCCGCGCTTCATTGCGGCGGCGTTTGCCATGAATAATCAGGTCTATATGCTGGGCGGGCACGATGGGCAATATCGCCTGGACAGCGTGGAACGCGCGCCCATCGACGCGCAGGGGCATGTGGGCGACTGGTCATTTGCCGCGAAATTAAAGGTCGCAAGAAGCGCGGCGGCGGTGGCGGTGCATGGCGAGACGGTGTATGTGCTGGGCGGGATGGATACGGGAGCGTTGAATAGTGTGGAGATGGCGGGGCTTGGCTCACGGGGTGTAGCGCGGGCGTTTAAATAGGCGATCACCATGCAGGGTCGCCCCGGGTTACGCACACAAATTAGTTGTTAGTGTTTATTTAATTGCGGTAACGCAACAACCATCCTGTCACCGGAGGAAATGATTATTCAAAAAGTACTCTTTCACTTCATTGCTCCACATAATGCTTCCATTTGAGCCTATGGATTGTGCTGCTTCAAGAAAAAGAACTCGATAATGGATGTCAGATATTTTCTTTTGTACATGAACTATTCCGCAACTTGTGATCTCGAAAAGATTATCAAAATCCAGGGGCTTTACTGCTATGTTTATCCCTTTCTTTTCATGAGCAACGCTTGGATACATGATGGATGGAGCTCGTGATTTTTTTAGTATGTTTGCGATTGCCACTGTTGTCTTGTATTCGTGCTCCATACCTTTCTCTACTGGCTTAATAAGCTCTTCTACTAGAAAGCCACGGATCATCGCGTTTTTTTCTACGTGAGCTGGTTTTAGCATTGACAACGTTTTTATGTTTTTCCACATATGCTCAAGGATTCCGATCTCCATATACATAAAAGTTTGCGGTTGTTTTGGTTTTGTGATTAGTACCGTAACAAAATCCCCTTCTCTTGGACGGACCTCAATAACTGCCGTGTCTAACAACGAAGATGTAAAACATGCTTTCATTGACGCCATTCAACCTCCCATATGTTCCGATCTTGTCTTTTTGTGGATATATTAAATCGGCGACCTTGGTGAAAAGGTGTTTTTCTTTATTTATCCTTGCTCTGTATGTTTGTTTTATTGGATTCACAAGATGCAACTGATCGCTGCATTCATACCCAGTAATGAGTCTTTTTATTCGGCTTGTTACTTCTTGGGTCTCAGCATTTCTAAGGTCGAGGGATCTTATTTGTAAGATTTGATCTCTAATATCATTAGCCGTTATATTGTCAAAGAGATTGTGCATGATGAAACTCATCTGGCGCTTAAACAACTTACTAAAAACTCAAGAGTCCGAGAAAAGGGGCAGATACCGCCTTGTTCCCTCGAGGTCACAAGAAACTACAGCCCCGGACTCACCAAAAACTGGCACGGCATGGAAAGTCTGGAACTTTAACAGGAATCACCACAAAACACCCCCGCCCCACGATATTTCTTGCAACTGCCGGGTAGGGCTAAGATAATAAACAGTTCGCCCTAAGGATTCCGTTACTTATCATGCCTGCGACCACCTGCTACCCTTTGCTGGAGACGATAGACACTCCCCACGACCTGCGCAAGCTGCCGGAGTCGCAGCTTGCTGCGCTGGCGTTTGAACTACGCAGCTTTCTTATCCAGTCTTTGAGCGCCACGGGCGGGCATCTGGCGGCGGGGCTGGGCACGGTGGAACTGACGATTGCGCTGCATTATGTCTACAACACCCCGGACGACCGGCTGGTGTGGGACGTGGGGCATCAAACCTATCCGCACAAGATTCTTACGGGTCGTCGCACGCAGATGCCGACCTTGCGCAAAAAAGACGGTCTCGCGGGGTTTCCGAAACGTAGCGAAAGCCCGTATGACACGTTTGGTGTGGGGCATTCCAGCACCTCGGTGAGTGCGGCGCTGGGCATGGCGCTGGCCGCGCGGCAGCAGGGGCTGAGCCGCAAAGTGGTGGCGATTATTGGTGATGGCGCGCTAACCGCCGGGCAGGCTTTTGAGGGGCTGAACCATGCGGGTGACATTGACCCGGACTTGCTGGTGATTCTTAACGACAACGAGATGTCGATCTCCCCCAACGTCGGCGGCATGTCGCAATATCTAGCGCGGGTGCTGTCGGGCAAGCTGTATTCGACGATGCGCGAGGGCAGCAAAAAGGTGCTGGGCGTGATGCCGCCAGTGTGGGAGCTGGCGCGTCGCGCCGAAGAACATATGAAAGGCATGATTGTGCCGGGTACGCTGTTTGAGGAAATGGGTTTTAATTACATTGGACCAATTGATGGCCACGACCTGCCAGCGTTGCTCAGAACCCTGCATAATTTGCGCGCGCTGAAAGGGCCGCAGTTTCTGCATGTGGTCACCAAAAAAGGCAAGGGTTACCTGCCCGCCGAGAAAAATTCTTGTTTTTATCATGCGGTTACACCGTTTGACCCCGAAACCGGCAAGATGGCATCCGCCACCGCAAGTGGCCCCACCTACACGCAAATCTTTGGTGAATGGCTGTGCGATATGGCGGCGCTGGATGAACGCCTGATCGGCATTACCCCCGCCATGCGCGAAGGTTCGGGACTGGTGGAGTTTTCGCAGCGTTATCCAGCGCGCTATTTTGATGTGGGCATTGCCGAGCAACACAGCGTGACTCTGGCGGCCGGCATGGCGTGCGATGGCCTGAAGCCCGTCGTGGCTATTTATTCGACTTTTTTGCAGCGCGCTTATGATCAATTGATTCACGACGTGGCGATTCAGAATCTGCCAGTGCTGTTTGCCATTGACCGTGGCGGGCTGGTGGGGCCAGACGGGCCTACGCACGCGGGCAGCTTTGACCTGAGCTTTTTGCGCTGCATACCGAACATGGTGATCATGGCTCCCGCCGATGAAAACGAATGCCGCCAGATGCTTTATACCGGCTTTGCGCACAGCGGCCCGGCAGCGGTGCGTTATCCGCGCGGCACGGGTCCCGGCGTTGTGCCGCAAAAACACATGGCCGCCCTGCCGCTGGGTAAAGCCGAGTTGCGCCGCCCCGGCCGCAAAACCGCTATTCTCGCCTTCGGCAGCATGGTGACACCCGCGCTGGCAGCCGCAGAACAGCTTGATGCCACCGTAATCAATATGCGCTTTATCAAGCCACTAGATGAAGAAACCGTGCTTAAGGCCGCCCGTGAACATGAGCTGCTGATTACGCTGGAAGAAAACGCGGTGATGGGTGGCGCGGGCAGTGCCATTAATGAATGCCTGATCGCGCACGATGTGCGCACACCCACGGTTAATCTGGGTCTGCCGGACACCTTCACAGAACATGGTTCACGCGATCAATTACTGGCCGAGTGTGGCCTGGATGTCGGCAGCATCGTCAGAACAATTAACGATCAGCTTCAGACTCGAACCCCATTGGACAACGCTGCAACTTGCCAAATTACCCCGATCCGGGTAAAATCCTACTAAATTAGTCAAGTATTTCAAAATGAGCAATCCACGTTACACGCTGAAAATCGCCACTGATTTTGCTGCCGCCCACACTTTGCGCGATTACCCCGGCGAGTGCAGCCGCATGCACGGCCATAACTGGAAGCTGGAGGTCGAAGTGCGGGCCACGGCGCTCGACAGCATCGGCATGGGCATGGATTTCAAAACCATCAAACACGCCGCCCGCGAAGTGGCCGGGGAACTGGATCATCAATACCTGAACGAGATTCCGCCGTTCGACACGCTAAACCCCACCGCTGAAAATATCGCAGCTTATTTTTATCGGACGTTGTCCAGCCGATTAAACAACGGCACGCTGAAAGTCAGCGCCATCACCATCTGGGAAACCGAGCGCGCCAGCGTACGCTATACCGAGGAATAATCATGAGCACCGCAAACAAAACTGCCACCACCTCCATTGCTGACGTGCAAAACAGCGTAGACACCCGGCAAATCGCCATCAACAAGGTTGGCATCAAAGACATACGCCACCCGGTGCGCGTAAAAGACCGCAGCAGCGGTGAGCAGCACACCATCGCCAATTTCAACATGTACGTACACTTGCCGCATAATTTCAAGGGCACACACATGTCACGCTTCGTGGAAATTTTAAATAAGCACGAACGTGAAATCAGCGTTAATTCATTTAAGGATATGCTGTCGGAAATGGCAACGCTGTTGCAAGCCGAATCTGGCTACATTGAAATGAGCTTCCCGTATTTCGTCAACAAGGCCGCGCCAGTGTCTGGCGTGCAAAGCCTCATGGATTACAACGTGACGTTGATTGGTGAAATCACTGGCGGCAAGACCATTACCTCTATCAAAGTAGTCGTACCCGTCACCAGCCTGTGCCCGTGCTCCAAGGAAATTTCCAAATACGGCGCGCACAACCAGCGCTCGCACGTCACCGTGAAAGTGCGCACGCACGGCTTTGTGTGGATTGAAGAAGTCATCGACATCGTGGAAAAAGAAGCGTCATGCGAACTGTATGGCATCCTCAAACGCCCCGATGAAAAATACGTGACGGAACGCGCTTACGAAAACCCCAAGTTTGTCGAAGACATGGTGCGCGATGTCGCGGCGCGCCTCAACAGCGATACGCGCATTACGGCGTATCAAGTGGAATCAGAAAATTTCGAGTCGATTCACAATCATTCGGCATATGCGATGATTGAGCGGGATAAGGGTTTAGCGCATTAGAGAAGAGTAGTGTTGCTGCGCGTCGTGCATGGAAGCACAAGTGCCGCGAGAGGCAGGTCGAAAAATGCTCCTGCATTTTCGACACTTCCACCATCCATGGCGGTCGGATGCCGGAAGCCGCCAACGCTGGGTGGACACGCAAATGCGTGTCCACCCTACATTACTATTTACCCAGTTGAACCCAGTTGATTTTCAGATTTTTCTTGCCTGTCGGTCCGGCTTGGGATTGGATTGTTACCGGCAATTTACCAAGGTAAGCTACTCGCAACGTCTCGATCATTTCCCGTGCAGATGGTTCGTCTTCGTGTAGACGTATGCCAAATACTATGCCCGGGTGTTTATCTAGCACGACGAGAATTTCTGCATCCAGGCGATCAGTTTGCGGCCCAATTTCCACATTTTTGGCTTGGGCTCGAAATATCGCAATTTTTCCTGTCCATGTAGTTTCATTTCCTTCCTTATTCTGCTCTGTTAACGATATGGGTATATCCGCTTGCGCGGTAGACAACATCAAGAACGCTCCCGCTGCCAAAACTATCACCTTGTATAAAATTTTCATTATGCACCCTCTGCAATTTATATATTGGGCAAGATAACCGACAGGCCGACTCAAATTTGAATTAACCTGCTCGGATTATACAAGGGGGGGGGGGGGCGAGTGTCAAGCAAGATGCGTCACCCTACATGTTACGCCCAAGTTTTAACACAAACACAAAGGCACACGATCTTGCATGCTCACACACCAGTCTAAAATTTATTCAGCACACTCACGCCCAGCACATGTGTGCTATGACTTTTGGCGCTGACGGCCAGCGCTATCCCGCTCGCTATGCGATCGTGGAAGGGAGTAAATAACATGCTCTAAAACTTCTTCGACACACCCACCCCCAGCAAATGCGCACTGGATTCATATTTGCCGTTATATGCGGCAGTGCCGTTGGGGTCGCTGCCGTAGGTGCCGAAAGGGCGGGTTGTCGCATAGTCCCGATCATCTACCATGGCATACATATATGCCGCTTCAACTTGCCAGTCACCGGGCAGTGCGTGACGCAATCCTACACTGAACAGATGGCGGTCGGCATCGGGCACACGTACGGTAAAATGTTCGTCGCCCTGGCCGGTAAGATCGCGCGCATATCCGGCGCGCAATTGCGTTTGCGCGGTCAGGTCATAACTGGCGCCCAAGCGAAACGCATTGGCATTATCCCAGGCGTTGGTACTGGTCACCAGTGTTGCGCCATTCGCCGCGCTTTTAACAATGATTTGGTTGAATTTCTTCCAGCCGGTGCGTTCAACATCAAATTCAATGCCCAATTTATCGGTGGCTTGATAGCGCGCGCCGATCTGTAACATCCACGGCAACCCTAGCTCCGTGGTGGCCCCCATGGTATTGAACAAACCATCAATGGGCACGTTAACCGCCGAGCGATAGGATGCGCCGAAACTCCACTGCCCATTCACATGCAACATGGCGGCGTTCCAGCCAAACTCATCGCCATCACCACTGATGGTGACCGCCTGGGTATCGAGCTTTACTTTCTTAACGTAGTAATAATCCACGCCAAACGCGGCACTGGTGTTCACGTTGAATTTGTATGACACGTTGGGATTGATATTAATCATCTCAATCTTGCTCTGCGCGGGATGCGCTGGCCGGGTGGCGGGCGCGGACAAGGTGGGGAAAGTATTCGCCGGCCAATCCGTTGACAGCCCGAAAGGCGCATTGATATTCAATCCCCAACTCCATTGCGGGATGATCTGGCCAGTGACAAAAAAATTCGGGATGATGGCAACACTGCCGTTATCGCCTTCAACACTGCCCGCGCCACCTGTCGGGGTCGCTTGCAGGCTATGATCCACAAACAGCAGGCCGCCCATCACATGTGTACCTTCATGAAATGACATGGCCGCCGGATTGTACGGCAACGCGCCCAGCTCAAGGGCGTTAGCCACCACAGCATTGCTCATGCCCAACCCGGCAGTAGACACTTCAGGCAGACGGAAGCCAGAAGCCTGGACTTGACCCACCACCAACCCTGCACATGCAATACCCACGACCATACAATTGCGCTTCATAATGCCTCCCTGTTGTTTTGATGATGCACCTGTCAGTGTCAGGATTAAACAAAATCTGTGGAAAAGCAAGGCAAAAAAAACAGCATGCCATATTTTTTCCACGGGTATCATCAAGTATCCATGCCAGTACGTAACAAAAAAGTTACAGGCCCGTCATTGGTCAGTGTAACTTGCATGTCGGCGCCAAAGCGGCCAGTGGCGATCGGGGCATAATATTGGCGGGCTTGTTGCACGAGATGATCAAACAGTTGGGATGCAATCTGCGGTGAGGCTGCGGGGGTAAAACTGGGGCGCAGGCCTTTGCGCGTGTCAGCGGCCAACGTGAATTGCGGCACCAGCAGCACGCCGCCGTTTACATCGCGCACACTCAGATTCATTTTGCCTGCGGCGTCGGCAAATACGCGGTAATCAAGGAGGCGGCTGAGCAAGCGTGCGGCATGTTGTTCGGTGTCATGTTGCTCGACGCCCACCAGCACCAGTAATCCAGAGCCGATGGCGGCAATCACTTCATTCGCCACCGTAACCTGTGCTGCAGTAACGCGCTGCAGCAATCCGATCATGGCCTTAAACGATGGGAGAGCGTCATGGTGGCTTTAATCAAGGCATCAGTGATGCCCGGCTCGCTGGCGGAATGGCCGGCGTCGGCAATGATTTTCAGTGTTGCCTGCGGCCAGGCGCGATGCAATGCCCAGGCATTTTCGACGGGACACACGATATCGTAACGACCATGCACAATAATGGCGGGAATGTCAGCCAGACGGTGCGCGTTACGCAGGATCTGATCGACTTCAAGAAAACTGTCATGCATAAAATAATGGCATTCGATGCGCGCCAGACTTAATGCGGTGGACGGCCTTGCAAAATGATCAACCACCGACTTGCTTAGTTGCAAAGTGGCGGCGCGCCCTTCCCACAATGACCACGCCTTGGCGGCCGCCATGCGCGCCACTTCGTCGTCACCGACCAGGCGCTTGTAATAGGCGCGCACCAGATCGCCGCGCTCGGCTTCGGGGATGGGACGTAAATAATCTTCCCAGTAGTCGGGGAAAATGCGGCTGGCGCCGTCTTGATAAAACCAGTGGATTTCACGGCGGCTGCACAAAAAGATACCGCGCAGGATCAGCCCCAATACGGCTTCAGGATGGGTTTGGGCGTAGACCAGACCCAACGTCGAACCCCATGAACCACCGAACACCACCCACTTATCAATTTTTAAATGCTGGCGGATCACTTCCATGTCCGCCACTAATGCCTGCGTGGTGTTGTCCGTCAACTCGGCATGGGGCGTGGAACGCCCGCAACCACGCTGGTCAAACAGTACAATACGATAAACATTGGGATCAAAAAAACGGCGGTGATACGGTTCGCAGCCCGCGCCGGGGCCACCATGCACAAAGGCTACCGGCAGCCCGTCAGGATTGCCGCATTCTTCGATGTAAAGCTGATGCGGCTTATCGACAGCCAGTCGATGAGTCGCATAAGGCTTGATTTCGGGGTAGAGCTTATACATGGTTGCCTTACCGTTTTTTTAACCACGGAGAATACGGAGACGAGTAAAGCTTCGACTTTCTCCGCGCCCTCCGTGGTTAAACAGCTTTTAACGCGAAGCGCGCTTGCGCTCGTGTTCGAGCAGGAAGCGTTTGCGCACCCGGATGCTGGCGGGCGTTACTTCCACCAGCTCATCATCTTCAATAAATTCCAGCGCCTGCTCCAGCGACATGCGAATCGGCGGGACGAGGATAATGTTTTCATCCGAACCCGAGGCACGCATGTTGGTGAGCTGTTTGGCTTTAAGTGGATTGACCACCAGATCATTATCGCGCGAGTGAATGCCAATCACCATACCTTCGTACAGCTCTTCGCCGGGACCGATAAACAGCTTGCCACGTTCCTGCAGATTGAACAGGCCAAAACCAACGCTCTTGCCGGTGCCATTGGAAATTAACACACCATTGATGCGCTCGCCAATCCCACCTTTTTTGAGCGGTCCGTAGGCGTCAAACACATGATGCATCAAGCCGGTGCCAGAGGTCATGGTCATGAATTCGGTATGAAAGCCGATCAAGCCACGCGCCGGAATACGGTAATCAAGGCGCACCCGGCCTTTGCCGTCTGTCACCATGTCCAGCAGATCACCTTTACGCAAACCCAACTGCTCCATGACGGAACCCTGGTTCTGTTCTTCCACATCCACGGTAAGCATTTCATACGGCTCGCACGGCTCGCCATTCACTTCCTTGATGATGACCTGGGGACGCGACACCGCTAATTCATAGCCTTCGCGGCGCATGTTTTCGATGAGGATCGACAGATGCAATTCGCCACGGCCTGACACCTTGAACTTGTCCGGGTCTTCAGTATCCTCAACACGCAATGCGACGTTATGGATCAACTCTTTCTGCAGGCGCTCACGGATCTGGCGACTGGTGACATACTTGCCCTCTCTGCCGGCAAACGGTGAGGTGTTCACCTGGAAAGTCATGCTCACGGTAGGTTCATCAACGGCCAGCAACGGTAGCGGCTCTACGGCGGCGGGGTCGCACAGCGTATCGGAAATGCCCAGATCATCAACGCCGGTGAAGGCAATAATGTCACCCGCTTGCGCGTTGGGAACTTCGACGCGATCCAGCCCCAGAAAACCAAAGATCTGCAACATGCGCGCATTGCGGCGCTTGCCGTCCCGACCCACGATCACCACTTGGGAATTACTCTTGATGCGGCCACGCGTAATACGTCCGGTGCCAATAGCGCCCACATAACTGGAATACGCGATGGAACTCACCTGCATCTGGAACGGCCCGTCGGGATCGACTTGCGGCGGGGAAACGAATTGCACAATTGCCTCAAACAATGGCGTCATGTCGCCAGAGCGCACATCGGCCGTAGTGCCGGCATAACCGTGCAGCGCAGAGGTGTAGATCACCGGAAAGTCGAGCTGTTCGTCAGTGGCGCCCAGGCGGTCAAACAAATCAAAGGTTTGATCCAGCGCCCAGTCAGCGCGGGCGCCGGGACGATCCACTTTGTTAATCACCACGATGGGGCGTAAACCGCGCGCGAACGCTTTCTGCGTAACGAAGCGTGTCTGTGGCATGGGGCCATCCACGGCGTCCACCAGCAACAGCACGCAATCAACCATCGACAATACGCGCTCCACCTCACCGCCAAAGTCGGCATGGCCCGGTGTGTCTACAATATTAATGCGATAATCGCGCCAGCGAATCGCGGTGTTTTTGGCCAGAATGGTGATGCCGCGCTCGCGCTCCAGATCATTGGAATCCATCATGCGCTCGGTGACGACGGTACGTTCGCTAAAGGTGCCGGACTGTTGCAGCAGCTTGTCCACCAGCGTGGTTTTGCCATGGTCAACGTGGGCAATAATTGCAATGTTGCGTAAATTCTTTATAGAATCCATAAGATAGTGTACACTCAAAAAAAGTTATGGCTCACATTCTGCCAGGCGTCCGACAGCTGAGCCTATCAGACGCGGGGGAACCATGCCTGCCAAGGTTAATTAACCATTATACCAGATCAATAGTTTTAGACCTAAAAAACCCGCCTTAACGGCGGGTTTTTTATTTAATGATTCTAAAACAACAACTTGATCACGCGGCCGGAGCGCCTAACGCGTAACCACGTAGCGTCAAGGCAAAGTCCTGCAAGCGCTTAATACCGGTAGCCTCGGCTTCCTTGCACCACTGCTCGAGACTGTGCAGCAAAGTTTCCTGGCTGGAGTTGGAACGCTGCCAGATCTTTTGCAGGCTCAATTTATGCTGGTATACGGTTTTAAGGGCAATGCTACGCTCCAGCACACTATCCAGGCGTTTTTTCGCGGAATCGTCCATTAACGACTGATCACGCACCAACAGGCGTCTGGCGCGCGCAAATAATGCCTGGCGGGAATTATCGGCCTTGTGCAACTCATCCTTAAATACCGGCACAATCACATCACGGCAATAGTGCGACAACACATGCAGGCGATTCACAATCACGGCACGCAGGGTATCGAGATCGGCCTCTTGTTTGCCGGGCATAATCACCGGCTCAGGCGCGACTTTCTTGACGTGAGCCAAACCCAGGGTTTCCAGGATGCGGATGTAAAACCAGCCAATATCAAATTCCCATGGCTTGGACGACAATTTGGCAGAACCGGGGAAGGCATGATGATTGTTGTGCAACTCTTCACCGCCGATGAGGATGCCCCACGGCGAAACATTGGTGGATGCGTCTTCAGGCTCGTAATTGCGGTAGCCCCAATAGTGACCCACGCCATTAATAATACCGGCGGCGGTGATCGGAATCCAGATCATTTGTACTGCCCAGATGGTAATGCCAGCGGCGCCGAACAGCAGCACATTAATAATAAACATCAATACAATACCGGAACGGCTGTGGCCAGTATAGACGTTACGCTCCAGCCAGTCGTCAGGCGAGCCGTGCCCATATTTATCAAGAGTTTCCTGATTCCTGGCCTCTTTGCGATACAGCTCGGAGCCTTCCCAGAATACTTTTTTAATGCCCAGAATCTGGGGGCTGTGCGGATCTTCTACGGTCTCGCATTTGGCATGGTGCTTGCGATGAATCGCAGACCAGGCTTTGGTGACCATGCCCGTAGTCATCCACAACCAGAAACGGAAAAAATGGCTGGGAATCGGGTGCAGATCCAGCGCACGGTGCGCCTGATGCCGGTGCAGGTAGATGGTTACGGCTGCGATGGTAATATGGGTAAAAACCAGGGCGACGGCAATGTATCCCCATACGGAAAAACCCAGCAGCCCATTGGCCAATAAATTTATAGTCCAATCAATCATTTAATTTCTCTTTGCGCGAAGCGCGGCAATAATAATGACACCAACTATATCACAATGTAGACAGGATTATGGTACGGCATGCCTCAGCTTCCTGCATAATAATAGCGGCTCGCAGCATACTTCCTCTACCAACTGAAACACAATTCCACTGTATTATATAGGGGCATTTTTCTTAAATACAAGTGCCAACACCCTGTTTGTATATTTGGCGATGATACGCAAAAAACGTCTCCATGCAAACAGAATTTTGGCGCAAGCCGGCGGAAAAGGCCGTCAACGTAAAAACAGCGAATCCCAGAGTGAATCCGATCACCCCAAATGCGCCACACAAACCAACGCACAATCCTGCGGACCCTGAGGGATGTTGGAGGCGAAGATTTCGATCTTCCACTGGCCTGCTGCGGGCTTCTCAACATGGATCACCTCGACGTTGTTTTTCACATCCAGCACCATCGCCCTCCCCGCTGCCTGATTGCCGACATAGCGTTTTCCATTGGGCGCCGTTACAATCAGGTTAAGATTGTTGACCAGCGTTGGCCCCGGGTAATCCGTGTAGGCCAGCGTTACGTGCAGCGGGGCAGCCGCTGATTTGAGGGTGATTTCAATGGTGCGCACCTGGCCCGTCTTAAGGCCCGGCCTCACTTCCAGAAACTGCGCTACGGCAGGGGCGGCTGGCGCGAGTACGGCGTCAAGATTGGCGCGCCCGTAACCCTGCTGGTTATCGACCACGGCGCCCTTGGCGCCATACCCAGGCAGACGCACCGCCCCGGCGATCAGCGTCGCTTTAAGCAGGGCGGCGCTGGGATTTCTTATTTTTTTCTGTTTGCGCAAATATTCACGCACCAATGCGACCGCACCTGCTACGAGCGGGGTCGCCATGCTGGTGCCACCCATGTGAAAATAGAATTTGCTGGGCGGGAACGCCGCCCATGCGCGGTTGTTGGGCGCAATCTGCGTGGAGCGTGTGGACAGGATAAATGTGCCGGGGGCAACAATGTCGGGCTTGATCCGGCCATCTTTGGTCGGACCACGACTGCTGAAGGCGGCCATGTGATCAGGATTATCGGCCATGGGGTCTTTATTTAGCGGCGCGGCCGGGTAGTCCTGCGGCCACCATTTACCATAGGTTTCGGCGCGGAACTCGGGGCGGCAATTCTCGCTGGCGCCCACGGTAATGCAGTTCTTCGCTGTGCCTGGCGAGGTGACGCTCATGGGATTGATTTTGCCGTCGCCATCGCGGTCGGTACCGTCATTTCCCGCTGCGACAAGAATACAGAAGGTTTTGTGCTCCCAGACGAAACGGTCAAGCTGTTCACATTGGCTGTCATAAACACCGGGATCACCGCCACCCCACGAATTCGAGTGGATGCGCACGCCTTTTTTGTATGCGTCAGCAAACAGGATAGTGATGTCTGACGGAATTCCGGCGAGCATGTAGCGGTCGTAGCGCCCTTGATAAGGCGGCTCCATTTCATCTCTTGCTCAACCGCCTGGAACATTAAGCGCGCCTTGTAGGCAAGGCCACGGATGGGGGCTGATACGTCGGGCAGGCCGCTACTTACTGCACCGTGTTCCCCAACACCGAACCCGCCACATGCGTGCCGTGGCCGCTGTCAACATCGGCCGCGCCATCGTTGCCACCAGGGTTAGTGATGTAGGCAGCAAAATCCGGGGTGATGGGATAGCTTTTAACCCAGGCCACGCGACCCGCAAAATCAGGGTGGATGGTTTGCGGGTTGCCGGTGTCCAGCCCGGTGTCGCAGATTCCCACGCATTCGCCCTGACCGCTCAAGCCCAGCCCGGAGCTTGCAATAGTGGCTGTAGCCCCCATAACCCCGACGGCTACATTGTTGCTGGTACGTTTGAGGCTGCGCTCACGGATCGAGCGCACGCCATGAACCGCCGCCAGCGCGGTAATTTTTTTAGTGAGCGCGGCGCCACGGCTCGAGGCCTCCACAATCAGCACTTTGCCTTTGGCATTCTTTTCTGGCACCTGGAATCCCAGCTTTTTGATGTGCGGAATGGCAGCTTTTAAATCCGCCGCGCCGAAAAATTCAACGGTGTAAGCGCCGGGCATGACTCGCGTGCGGGGCAGTGCAGACGCGGTGTCATCGGGCTTGCGTCCCACATTCATGAACACGGAGGGTGCGACGCGATCCCTGGTAGGCAAATGCCCCGTCCATCGCACAAACGGCAGCGCCGCGATCTGTGCAAGCGTCTCTTCATCCGCCCGAATAATATAAGTGAAATCACCGTACGGTGCGCGGGCCTCTCCACCCACCTTTTTGACGGCACGTAGCCACTGCTCTTTGATGGGGCCGATAAACTGCACAAGATTATGGTGGCACCCTGGCTCGGGTGTCTTCACGCCGTTGTAAGCCGGATGTGCATGGCGTTTGCCGCGCGCGTCGAAACGCGGCAGCGCGGTGTCGATGGTACGCTCACCGACTTGGAGGGTATAGCGCTCGGTGATGTCTTCAACCGGGTAAGCGCGGGCAATCCGGTTGACATTTTTCTGCGAAACCTCAGCCAATACAAAACTGTCGTAGTATTCAATGACAGGATACTTTTCCGCTATCCTGGCCTGCTCTTCCCCGGTGCAAAATATTTTGATGGTGCGGTTCATGGCGTTGCTCCTTGTATTGTGTCATTTCGATCGAAGGGAGAAATCCTTGTCTCGAACAAATGTGAGAGATCTTGCCGGATTTCTCCCTTCGATCGAAATGACAGGCAGGGTTGTAAAGCCGAAATAACAGGGATAGCTATAAATATGAGCCTCTTGCAAAACTAAAAATCCCGGTCTGCTGAACCGGAACTTATACATGGCGACAGACCGGTCGTGCGCACAGCGCACGCTACTATCAACCGCATTTGAGTATCGCCATGCCATACGCTGGCAACGTCACCTGCACGCAGGCGCGACCGTTGCTATCGCGCACCTGAACGCTCGCGCCCGGCTGCAACAGGTTATGCATTGATTGGCCGGAGGCGCTGAGGTTGCGATCTACGGTGATGTGGTCGGCGCGCGGCTGGCTGTCGAGATTCAATGCTACCAGTACTTCTTCGCTATCGAGTATGCGCGACCAGGCGAGTGTGCAACGTCCATCCAGTGGATAACCGAAATCTATTCCATTGCCGGATATTTCACGGAAATACTGCCGTCCATAACGTAGCGCGGCGTGCTGCTGACGAAGTTGCGCGATGGCGTGTATTTTTTGGTAGATGGTATTGGCGGGGTCAAAAAAATGTGCGCCTGTGGTGTTGAAGGCTCCCCACTGCCCACCGAACATGCACTCACGCACATAGTCGTCATCACCACCACCGCCATCGAAGCCTTGCTCTGTTCCGTAATAGATGCACGGCACGCCCTGGCTGGTGAGCAGATAACCGATAGCCAGCACCGCCTGCAGCGTGTTGGAATTGTTGTGCATAAAGCGCCGGTAAGCCCGCGATATTTGATCGTGGTTATCAACAAACGTGACGAAATAACGCCCTGCCGCGCCGTGATCCGCATAGTGATCACGGAAGGTATCATAGCGCTGGCGTAACGCGGCCGGGTTGCGTTCGCCCTTGATGACTTCTTCAAGATTGAAATAAAGCGGGAAATCCAGCGCCGCATCAAGCGAGGGGAAGCGTTCGTTGCTATCCTGAATACGGCTGTTGCGTCCAATGTATTGCTGGATGAAGGCATCATCAGCCACGATCTCACCGAACAGAAAGAAATTGTGCTTGCCGACACGCTGCGCATATTCACGGATAGCATTGCAAAAAATTGCGGTCGCTGAAATTTCCATATGCTTGACGGTGTCGATGCGAAAGCCGTCAATATCGACCTGATGGATCCAGTATTTATAGGCCTTGATGAGCGTGTCCAACACCTGCGGACGCCCCAGATCCAATTCTTTTAGGCTGAGAAAATCACCGTCGCGCGCTTCCTGAAGATTTTGCCAGTCGCGGATTTCTCCCATACGCTTGAAGTTATCCGCATTCTGCAATTCCACCGGCCAGACGCCATCATTCTGTTGCAGGCCCGGCGTGGGATTAGATTCGCGCCACGCGCCAAAATCAAAACGCTGGCCTTCAAAATAAAAATAGGGGTGCCCACCAAGATAGCTCCACACATCACCGGTGTGATTTAGAATAATGTCCTGAATCACATACATGCCGCGCGCATGTGCGGCGGCGACAAGTTCACGAAAATCGTCGAGGGTGCCAAAGCGCGGGTCGATGTCGAGGAAGTTTTGAATGCCATAACCATGATAGCTGTCGGTTTGATCCTGGCGATTTTTGAAGATTGGACTGAGCCAGAGCGTAGTACAGCCCAAGCCCTGAATGTAATCCAGGCGGCGGAGAATACCTTTGAGGTTGCCGCCCTGAAATACCGCGCCTTGCGCAGCATCACGGCCGGTGGCGGTGACGCCGGGGGAATACGGTGGAATGGCGGCGGCATTATTGTCGAAGCGGTCCACCAGCAGAAAGTAGATGACACAATCGCGCCAATCCAGAGGGGAAGGATGTAACGGCGTGAGGGGAATAAAATCCAGATCTTTGACTGTAGTCGGTGCATTAGCCATACAACCTCCCTGTCTGTGATACGGGGTGTGAGGGTTCCATAGTGAACTGGTTATGCGGCGATAGTCAAGCTCACAGATCGGGTAAAATTACCATTTTTATGGCGTAATAGTTCCGCGTATGAATCTATTCAGCCCGGGTAATTTTCCAGCAATTATGGATTTTCGGGTCACGCTCGAAATCCTTGGGCAAGGTAGCGCGCGACAGGTCGTGCAGGATCAATCCTGTTAAAGCGGCGCTGTCGATTTTGAAATTGCGATAATTATTTGAGAATAACAACACACCGCCGCGATCCAGCAGTTTAACCGCAGATTGAATCAGCGCGACGTGATCACGCTGCACATCAAGTGTGTATTCCATGCGCTTGGAGTTGGAAAAAGTGGGCGGGTCAAGAAATATCAAATCAAAACGGCGCTTCTCATTATCCATCCACACCAGGCAATCGGCCTGAATGAATTCGTGCTTGCGGTCACTGAAGCCGTTCAATGCCAGATTGCGGCGCGCCCAGGCCAGGTAAGTGGCAGACATGTCCACGGTAGTGGTGGCCGATGCGCCGCCCACGACGGCGTGTACCGTCGCAGTGCCAGTGTACGCAAATAAATTAAGAAAGCGTTTGCCTTTGGCGAGTTGCTGGATGAGCGCGCGGGTGGGACGATGATCGAGAAACAGGCCGGTGTCCAGATAATCAGTAAAATTCACCAGGAATTTACAGTTGGCTTCGCGCACCTCGTACAGGGTAGCCAGCTCATCCTGTTTTTCATATTGCGCCTTGCCCTTTTGCTGGCGGCGCACTTTAAGAAAAATCTTTTCCCTGACAACGCCCAACACCTCGGGCAACACCGCCATCGCCTCGTGCAAACGCGCAGCCGCTTTGGCTGGCTCGATGGTTCTGGGCGCCTGATATTCCTGAACGTGTACCCATTGCTCGTAAATATCAACGGCCAGCGCATATTCCGGCAGATCAGCATCATAAACGCGATAACAATACACGCCTTCACGCTGTGCCCATTTGCCGAGGGTCTTGAGATTTTTGCGCAGGCGATTGGCAAACATTTCTGCGCCAGGGCTTAATACTTCCGCATCTGGCATCGCCACACTTGGCAATGGCGCTAGTGTGTGCTGCGATTGCGTGTCATCAACCTGAAGTGGGTTTTTTGCAGCAGCCGTGACTGCTACATTCTTCGCATAGTGGCCCATATACCATTGCGGGTCGATATCAAAACTCAGCAATTTGCATTCGATAGCGCCGTTATACAAAGTATGCATACGCCGCGCACGCACGCCGATGCACTTGCCAAGATCGGCATTGCCGGTAATCACCACGGCTTTCCAGCCCACAAAATGTTCCTTAAGCTTATCGCCCAGCGCCTTGTATAAATGTTGCAGCTCCGTCACTTCACCCAGGCGTTCACCATAAGGCGGATTAACCGCCACCAAACCGAGTGCAGCAGAGCGCAGTGCCTCTACGTGAGCAAGTTCGCGGCGCTCGATATGAATGTGGCCATGTAAACCTGCGGCTTCAACATTTGCCAACGCCAGCCGTACCGCGCTCGGGTCAGCATCATAGCCGATGATAGGCGGCAGATGCGCCATACCCGCTTCTTTACGCTGCATGGCCTCGGCCATTAATGTTGCCCACGCGACTGCATCGTGCTGCCGCCAATTCAGGAAACCATAATGGCTGCGCAATAAACCGGGCGCAATATCCGCTGCAATCAACGCCGCTTCGATGGGCAAGGTGCCGGAACCGCACATCGGATCCAATAACGCGCCGCCCGCGCGCGCAATGTCCGGCCAACCCGCGCGTAACAATATTGCCGCCGCAAGATTTTCCTTGAGCGGCGCTTCTACACCCAATGCACGGTAACCACGACGATGCAGACTCTCGCCCGCCAGGTCGATGCTGATAGTTGCCACATCACGTAACAGATAAAGATTAATGCGTACATCCGGGCATTCACGCGCCACCGAAGGCCGCTCACCCGTGGCGTCGCGAAACTGATCGACAATCGCATCTTTCACTTTCAACGCGCCAAAATGCGTATGCGTGATCTGCGAATTCGACGCGCTGAAATCCACTACCAGCGTGCCTTCAACCCCCAGATGCTCATCCCAGCGGATGGCGCGCACACCGTCGTAGAGATCGTCGGGAGTGGGCGCAGCAAACGTAGCCAGCGGTAACAATATGCGGTTCGCAATGCGCGACCACAGACACACGCGATACGCCAATGTCAGCGGCCCTTCAAACGAGACACCGGCACGCGTTTCCGCGACAGTGGATGCACCTAGTGCGCGCAACTCATCGGCGAGCAGTGGTTCCATGCCTTTGGGGGCGGTGGCGAAAAAAGTGCGTGTATTTGTCATAGGGATCATCAGGAATTTCGTGGGCGAGATATTTGCAGCTCAATCTGAGGAATTTTGTAAACTTACATGATACTGCTCGGCAAGCTGGACTCGTAGATACTCCGTTCGCCGCCAACCCCACTAAATGTATTTATATATTTCATATAATTTATACAAAATAATCGCCGGACCAAATATTTTTATAGGCTTTATTGTCCATTTAGGAAAAGAAGAAAAATACCCTCCTAAGTTGGCGCTATCAAACGGTCGCATACCATACGCCCAAAGCGTTAATGCAGAAAATAATAAAACAATAAACATGCTAATGAAAAAGAATGCAACGCTATACATGCTCATCACTCAAATTACCGAGGCTCGCGGGTTGAATGGGGATAATGTTAACGCAAAATAAAGTTGTATCCTAAAAACGTCCTATCCCCCTTGATTTTTATGACTCTTACTTTACATTGCCGGAAAAAGTAAAATTGTATCACAAACCTGGCATCCGGTTGGATCGTGGAGACATGCGCTGTTAATTTGCGCTGTCAAACAGCGTGCAATACTTTCCAGATTAGAGGTGGAAACAGCGCTCAATAGCTTCACTCCGTGCACCACCCTCCGGTGTTTGAACCGGAGGTATCTGGGGTGTTTTATAATGGACATCATTTACGCAATTCAATATCGAGACCTACCAGACTGCTTCATTGCCTGCGTTGATGGTCTCAATGGGCTACCGGAGGCCATCAAGGCAATCTATCCTCATACGCAGGTCACCTGTACATCGCGCATAAAGCACGCAGATCGCTGAGCTACGTACCTGGGAGGTGATGTGTTCCGTCAATAAAGGCCACTCCCGCTTAAACCATCGGCTGTTGTTTGTTGAGATTATCACTGTGACTTTCAGAAATTATTGCGACATTTCAGAAATTAAGCGCGACAATCACGCCTGCTACCTGACGCCACTCATGCCTACGCTTGGGTGGCGTTTTTCGTTATGAGGTAACTAACAGGCTGTTGAAATTCTCCCACATCGCAACTAGTTTGGTTAAACTATGCAGAACGATACTATCCAGGAGCATCATCAGATGCGCGGCGCTGACATTACACAAGAAAATCTATTCACCACCGTTCATCTTGAAACTTTTGTGCCTGCCAATCACCCGATGCGACCGATCAGGGATTTATTTAACCAGGCCATGAAACGTATCAACTGGTTACTCGATAGCGCCTATTCCGAGTATGGTCGGGAATCGATTCCCCCCGAGCGTTTGTTGCGTGCACAGTTGCTACAAGTGCTCTACACCATTCGAAGCGAACGCCAGCTGGTCGAGCAAGTGAGTTATAACTTACTGTTTCGCTGGTTTGTTGGCCTGAGCATTGATGACGAGGTCTGGGATCACTCCACCTTCAGTAAAAACCGTGATCGTCTTTTGGAGCACGACATTATCCCCGCACTGTTTGAAGAAGTGGTTGAGCTCGCACGTAAACAAGATCTGCTGAGTGAAGATCATTTCAGCGTTGATGGTACCCTGATACAAGCCTGGGCCTCACAAAAGAGTTTTCGGCCAAAGGATGAGGATGGCAACCCGCCCGAACATCAGGGGCGCAATATTGAGCGGGATTTTCACGGTGAAACACGGCTAAACGATACCCATGAGTCCCGCACAGACCCTGAGGCGAGGAACTATAAAAAGTCCAAGGGCAGTGAAGCTAAAATGGCCTATCTGGGCCATACGGTGATGGAAAACCGCAACGGCCTCATTGTTAAAGCGGATGCCAGCCTGGCGGATGGTTATGCAGAGCGCGACACGGCTTTGAAGCAGCTTGGCGAACTGCCCGGCGCGCATCGTAAAACCGTGGGCGCAGACAAGAACTACGATACGCACGGTTTTGTTGGTGCCTGTCGGGAGAAAAGCATCACCCCCCACGTAGCGCGCAATGACAAACGTCGTGGAGGCTCAGCGATTGATGGTCGCACCAGTCGTCATGAAGGTTATAAAGTGAGCCAGAACGTGCGTAAACGTATTGAGCAGGGTTTTGGCTGGGGCAAGACCATCGGCCTGATTCGCCAAGTCAAAGTCCGCGGACTGGCGCGAGTTAACGCGGTATTCAATCTCACATTTATTGGCTGGAACTTGACGCGAATGCGCAATTTACAAGGTCAATCCGCCTAATGGGTGTCAAGGTGTGGGGAAACTCAAAAATCCAATCTTATATTGGGATGAATTGGTGATTTTTAGCTGGTTTTTACAGATCAAAATGAAAAACAAAGTCGTACATGCTTCATTTTCAACAGCCTGCTAAGGAGTCAATCAAGAATAACCGTGCCCATACCGTTCAACTTCAAAATTAAACCAACGGCGAAGACCATCAGGATTGATGGCGTGCTGAAAGGCAACTATTCTGAGCGGGTGGCCTGGTGGTACGGCATCTATAAGAACCATGCCGCCGAAAGCCAACCTAATGTGCTCGTTGGTTTCAGGGAAATATTAAGCGGCAATCTCTCGGATAATGTAATTCTGAGTCGGGTACCACTCACGGCATTGGGGCAGGTCACGGTGGGATCAATTTGGAAAAACGGGATTTGCCAGTCAGGTGTGGATTTCGATACCCATGACTTTGAAATTGATTTCAGGAGGGATGGATGGCGCTTTACCTCGTTTGAACATGCCTTCATAAATGGAACTGAACCACCCTACCCGCAACATATGCATCGCCTTAAGTTTACGGCAGACAAGAACTGGCTCATCGAATTCAAACTGTCGTCGGGCGGTAAAGCTGGAGCCTGTAAACTCAACTGTGTAACTTCCCTTGGTTTATTATGAAGAGGCGGAAGCCTGACAGGAGAGAAGACATGGCCATTGATGTTGAGATGTTAGACGCTTTATTGAAGGATATTAAGACGCCGGAAGATATTGCATCGCTGCATAGCCAGATGTTGCAAAGGATGATTAATCGCGGCCTGGAAGCGGAGATGGAGGCGCATATTGGTTATGTCAAGCACGACAAAATAGCGCCGGGCGAAACGCGCGGCAACAGCCGCAATGGCAAAATGAGCAAGGTGATCCAAAGCCAGTATGGCGACTTAGCCATCGAAACGCCGCGTGATCGCGACGGGAGTTTTACGCCGCAGTTGGTGGCGAAGCGTCAGGTTCGGTTGGCGGGCATGGAAGATAAGATATTGACGTTGTACGCCAAGGGAATGACCGCGCGGGATATTGAGGACGCACTGGCTGACCTGTACGGCGTCACGTTGTCACATACCGTAATTTCGCAGGTTACCGAGGCGGCGCTGGATGAGGCAAAAACCTGGCAAAGCCGTCCCCTGGAAGCGATTTATCCGCTGGTCTGGCTGGATGGCATCGTGATCAAGGTTCAGCAGGACAAGCGTGTCATCAACAAATCAGCGCATATCATCCTGGGTGTCAACCTGCGCGGTGAAAAAGAAGTACTGGGCTTATGGATTGCCGAGAATGAAGGCGCTAAATTCTGGTTATCCGTGCTCACGGAAATCAAAAGTCGCGGCGTGCAAGACATCTACATTGCCTGCATGGATGGTCTGACCGGATTGCCGGGCGCAGTGCAAAGCGTGTTTCCTAAGGCCTTGACGCAGATGTGTATTGTGCATCTGGTGCGCGCCAGTTTACGCTATGTCAGCGATAAGGACGCTGCGCCGATGGTGGATTTCCTGAAGCGCATCTACCGCGCGGCCACCGTGGATGAAGCCGAGCGCGAACTCAATGCGCTTGAAGAGAAATGGGCCAGGCAATACCCCTCCGTGATGCGCTTATGGCGTGGCCAATGGGACAATATCATCCCGTTTTTCCAGTTCGTACCGCAAATCCGCAAAGTGGTTTATACCACCAACGCCATTGAGTCCATGAACATGGTGCTACGCAAACTCACCCGCAACCGGCGGATTTTCCCTAACGACGATGCGGCATTAAAGGGGTTGTTTGTGGCCATCCGTGAAGCCTCAAAAAACTGGAAATCCATCCAAAACTGGAAGCCTGCATTACAATCTTTCCAGATTATGTTCGGCGAAGAGCGTGTGCCGCTTTCGGCGCTTTGAAAATTAAGTTACACAGTTCAATTGACAGACCCGTTTTGACCGGTTGCTGAGCAAAGGCAAACCTAAAAAGTAGCGTTGGTGGCCTGTATGCATAAACCGAGATTTTCCATTAGAGATTTCTCAAGGCGAATAAACGGGTAAAAATTTGGCTGGCAAGTCGAAGGCTTTCGAAGCATCCCACAAGCCTTGC
>LNFF01000025.1 GCA_001464585.1 Gammaproteobacteria bacterium Ga0077554
GTATTGTCTGCAGCATGAGCCGCAAGGGGAATTGCTGGGATAATGCAGTCATGGAACGTTTCTTCCTCAACCTGAAGATGGAGCGTGTTTGGCAACGTGACTATGCAAATCACCTGGAAGCAGTTAAAGACATTACAGGTTACATAGTGGAGTTTTACAATGGCGTGCGGCTGCATTCTACCTTAGGCAATCTGCCACCGATGATTTACGAAATGGAATTGGCAGCATAAAAACTTATTGATGTGTCCGAAAATACTTGACCACTACATCAGGTCGATTCATTTCTTGGCGGGAGCGAAAAAACCTTAGTATCACAGCTTGCCTCGCCTTTGGAAAAGACTGTCGCACTTAGTATATGAATCCGCCCGCGCTAACAACGCGCTCGCGCGGACGCCCCATGGAATCCGGGCGATAGCAGCACTTTTACTTTACCACTGTCAGCGATGGGCGGCGGGGCTTCTCGGGTGATGGCGGCGTGGGGGCATCGCTGCCATCACCGTCACCAAATACCATACCTTTGCCATTTTCCCTGGCGTACACGGCCAGCACGGCACCCACGGGGACAACGACATTCATGGGCGTGCCACCAAAGCGTGCGCTAAAGCGCACCACTTCGTTGCTGAGCTCCAGCGCGTGTACAGCCATCGGCGCAACATTCAACACGATCTTGCCATTTTCAATGTACTGGGTTGGCACGGTCACTTCAGGGAGTTGGGTGTCAACGAGAAGATGCGGCGTATAGCCATTGTCGACAATCCATTCATAAATCGCGCGGATTAAATAAGGTCGGCTGGAGTTCATGGGGTTATCCTGAAAATGGCGATTGGAATCTTGTATTTTCTATTTTAACCCAGATTTTCCATTAGCGCTCGTCACGAGAGAGCACAAGGTGCTGAAAAGTGCCCCTGGAAAACCTGGGTTTAAGCTCAAGATATTATTATCTTGAGTGAGGAAGCCCCTCAAAATAAAATGTAGAAGTCTCGACTTGATCTGATACCCACTTGAAAAAGTGAGGGTTACCGGTTTAGATAGAAGTGCGAACTTTCATTTAAACCTACTGAAGAGGTAACCCTCATGTTACATACTACTGAAAAAGTGATTAAACACAAGGTCGGGCTGTTGAATCTGGCTCGGGCGCTGGGGAACGTGTCCAAAGCCCGCAAGATGATGGGGCTGTCGCGAGACACGTTTTAGGCGCTGGAATCGGGCGGGATGGACGCCCTGTTCGAGCGTAGCCGACGGTCAGCCCAACCTTAAAAACCGGGTGGATGACGCCACCGAAGCGGTGGGGGTCGAATATGCGGTGGCTTTCCGGCCCACGGACAACACCGTACCCGCAACGAGCTGCGCCTGCGCGGGGTCTTTGTTTCCGGCAGTGGGGTACTCAGCATCTGGTTGCGCCATGCCCTGGCCCACTTTAAAAATCGACTCCGCGCCCTGGCAGCCAAGGTCGGCCGCGACGGCATTATCCTCACCGAAGCGCAGATCGCCGCGTTGGAGAAAAAACAACGCGATGACGAGGCCAGCGGTGAAATTGACACCGCCTGCCTCCCGGTTATCTGGGTCCACAAGACACCTTTTATGTGGGCGCCCTCAAAGGCGTGGGCCGGATTTATCAGCAGACACCTACAGCAAAGTGGCCTTTGCCAAGCTGTACACCACCAAAACCCCGATTACCGCCGCCGACCTGCTCACTGACCCGGTGCTGCCGTTTTTCGGGGTGCAGGATCTCCCGATGTTGCGGCTCTTGACCGACCGGGGCGCGGAGTATTGTGGCAAGGCCGGACAGCACGACTATGAACTCTACCTGGTGCTCAATGACATTGAGCACACCAAAACCCGCGCGGCCTCGCCATAAACCAATGGCATCTGCGAACGATTCCATAAAACCCTTCTGCAGGCGTTTTATCAGGTGGCGTTCCGTAAACAGCTCTACACGGACATCCCGATGTTGCAGCAGGACCTTGACGACTGGATGAAATACTATAATCATGACCGTATCCATCAGGGCGAAAAAACCGGTAACTGTCAGATCAAGTCTGGACTTCTACACATGTGGACTTCTACACATTTACACATTAAGATAAAAAACCGGCAGTTCCGGTGATGCGTGTGCTTCGTGTCAGGACTATTTTTCCATATGCCTGTTTTTTAATGCCACATAGTGTGCTGCCGAATACGCAAAGTAAGCTAGCTCATTTTCCGTCAATGGCCGGATTTTTTTCACCGGACTGCCCAGCCACAGATAACCACTTTCCAGATCTTTGCCGGGTGGCACCAAGCTGCCTGCACCGAGTAACACCTGTGAGCGGATAATCGCGCCATCCAGCACCGTCGAACCCATACCGATTAACGCGTAATCTTCTACCATACAACCATGTAAAATAACGCGGTGGCCAACGGTAACGTCATTGCCGATAAGCAATGGGTACCCGCCGGGGGTGAAGCGATTGGATTGGGTGACGTGTAGCACCGAGCCGTCCTGGATATTGGTGCGCGCACCGATCACAATACGGTGTACATCACCGCGTGCTACGCTCATGGGCCAGATCGAAGCATCGTCGCCCAGTGCAACGTCACCTGCTATCAGCGCCATTTCGTCGACGAAGGCGCTGTCGGGCACGGTGGGGGTGATGCCTTGGTAAGTTCTAATCGCCATAGACAAATGGTGCGGTTATTTTCGGTAAATATCAAGCTGTGATTTTTTACGGTACAGAATGTCAACAGAGCCTGGTTATGCTACATTAGGAATCTTTCCTATATGGAATTTTGCAGGTAAACCATCATGAACAATCCTTTGCTTGAAACAACTGGCCTGCCACATTTTGCCCAGATTCTCCCTGAACATGTTGAGCCTGCCATTGACGCCATTCTGGCGGAAAGCCGTGCCCGAATTCAGTGTGTGCTTGCCGCTAACGACACCTATACCTGGGGTAATTTGATCCAGCCTCTCGAAGATGTAGGCGAACGCCTGAATCGCGCCTGGTCGCCGGTGAGTCATATGAACTCGGTGGTAAATTCCGATGCGTCGCGTGCCGCGTATAACGCGTGCCTGCCCAAGCTCAGTGATTACGCGACGGAGATGGGCCAGAATGAGCGCCTGTATCAGGCGTACAAGTCTATCGCCGAGGGTGCCGAGTACCATAGGCTTGATGTTGCGCAAAAGAAAATAATTGATAACGCGTTACGTGATTTTCGTTTATCCGGTGTGGCTTTGCCCACACAGGATAAAGAGCGTTACAAAACCATCATGCAAGAGTTGTCGGCGCTGACCAGCAAGTTTGAAGAGAATTTGCTGGATGCGACGCACGCCTGGCAGAAAGTTATTGAAAACGAAGCGGCGCTTGCCGGTTTGCCTGGCTCTGCCAGGGCGGCAGCGCGTCAATCTGCTGTGGCGGCCGGAAAACCCGGCTGGTTATTCACGCTGGAATTTCCCTCTTATTTCCCGGTCATCACTTACGCGGATGATCGGGAATTACGCCGTGAAATGTACGAAGCCTATGTCACGCGTGCTTCTGATGCTGGTCCACACGCAGGGCAATGGGATAACACCGACATCATGGAAAAAATCCTGAAATTACGCCATGAAGTCGCCCGATTGTTGGGCTTCGCCAATTATGCGGAGCGTTCCATTGCCACCAAGATGGCGGCGTCAACCCAGCAAGTGCTGGATTTTTTGCATGACTTGGCGCGGCGCTCCCTTTCAATAGCGCGTCAAGATGTACAAGAGGTGCGTGATTTTGCGCGCACCCATTATGGTGTGGATAGTCTGGAGTCGTGGGATATTCCCTATTATTCTGAAAAATTGAGCGAACATACTTACGCCATTTCGCAGGAAGAACTCAAGCCGTATTTCCCCGAACAGCGCGTGCTGTCTGGAATGTTTGCGGTGGTGCAGCGCTTGTATGGTCTGGATATTCAGGCCATACAGGGCGTCGAAACCTGGCATCCTGATGTGCGCTTTTTTGAAATCAGGGACAGTCAAGGCGCTGTGCGCGGCCAGTTTTATCTGGATCTTTATGCGCGGCCCCACAAGCGTGGCGGCGCGTGGATGGATGAATGCCTGACGCGTAAGCGTACTGCACAAGGGATACAAACACCGGTTGCCTATCTGACCTGCAATTTTTCATCGCCCATTGGCGCTGACCCGGCGCTCTTCACCCATGATGAAGTGCAAACGCTATTCCATGAGTTTGGCCATGGCCTGCATCACATGTTGACGCGCGTTGATTACCCCAGTGTTGCCGGTATCAGTGGCGTGGCATGGGACGCGGTGGAGCTGCCCAGCCAGTTTATGGAAAACTGGTGCTGGGAGCGTGAGGCGCTGGATTTGATTTCCGGGCACTACAAAACCGACGAACCTTTGCCACCCGCGTTGTTCGATAAAATGCTGGCCGCCAAAAATTTTCAGTCTGGCATGCAAATGGCGCGGCAACTGGAGTTCTCGATTTTTGATTTTCGCATGCATCTGGAATACGATCCCGCCAAAGGTGGCCGCATCTACCAGATACTTGATGAGGTGCGCAAGGAAGTGGCCGTGATGAATCCACCTTCGTTTAACCGTTTCCCCCACAGTTTTTCGCACATTTTTGCGGGTGGCTATGCGGCCGGTTATTACAGTTATAAATGGGCCGAAGTGTTATCCAGTGATGCCTTTTCGAAGTTTGAGGAGAACGGTATTTTTGACCGTAAAACCGGCCTGGAATTTATGTCAGCGATTCTGGAGCAGGGTGGTTCGCGTGAGCCCATGGAATTGTTCATTGAGTTCCGTGGCCGCGAACCACAAATTGATGCTTTACTAAGGCACACGGGCATTGCTGCCTAACGATGAAAATCGCCACCTGGAATGTTAACTCATTACGTGTGCGGCTGCCGCAGGTTCTTGATTGGCTCAAGACCGGGAAGCCGGATATCCTTGCCTTGCAGGAAACTAAAACGGAAGATAAGAACTTTCCGCTGGAGGACATCGAAGCGGCCGGTTATAACGTCATTTATTCCGGCCAGAAAACCTATAACGGCGTGGCAATATTGAGCCGTATTGCGGGCAGTGATATTGTCACTGACATCCCCCATCTTGATGATCATCAGCGTCGTGTATTGTGCGCCACGTTTGGCACGGTGCGCGTATTGAATGTTTACATTCCCAATGGCGAAGCCGTAGGCTCGGAAAAATATTCATATAAACTTGCCTGGCTGGGAAAACTCACGGCGTATGTGGAAGCGCAACGTGCGGTTTATCCGCATCTCATATTATTGGGTGATTTTAATATTGCCCCTGAGCCGCGTGATGTGCATGACCCTGCATTATGGGAGGGTCATGTGTTATTTTCGGAACCGGAGCGCGCCGCTTTTCGGCGGCTTGTCGATTTGGGGTTGTGCGATACCTTCCGCCTGTTTGAGCAATCGCCCGATCAATTTTCATGGTGGGACTACCGTATGGCGGCGTTTCGCCGCAACATGGGATTACGCATCGACCATGTGCTCGCCAGTCCCGCTTTGTGCGACGTGTGCGTGTCATGCCACATTGATAAAACACCCCGCGCATGGGAACGGCCTTCGGATCACACGCCCGTTGTAACCGTGTTTGATTTGTTTTGAATTTATGAAACATATAAATACTTTATGAAGAGTGAAAAACATTCCTGTTTCTCTTGTAAACTGGGTGCTTGTCATTTTTAGCGTGTGCTGATCCCCTATGAAATATCATGACCTGCGCGATTTTATCGCCAAGCTCGAACAAACGGGCGACCTCAAACGCATTGCCTTTGAAGTAGATCCCCATCTCGAAATGACGGAGATCTGCGACCGCACCTTGCGTGCGGGTGGCCCGGCGCTGTTATTTGAAAATCCCAAAGGCTATGCCATTCCCGTATTGTGCAACCTGTTTGGTACGCCGCGTCGCGTCGCGCTGGGCATGGGAGAAGATTCGGTAGAGGCGTTGCGTGACGTGGGGAAGCTGCTGGCATTCCTCAAAGAGCCAGAACCACCCAAAGGGCTGCGTGATTTATGGGACAAGCTGCCGGTGTTCAAGCAGGTGTTGAACATGGCGCCCAAAGTGTTGAGCCATGCGCCCTGCCAGGAGCATGTCATCAACGCGGCGGATGTTGACCTGTCTAAACTTCCGATTCAAACCTGCTGGCCGGGCGATGCCGGGCCGCTGATTACCTGGGCGCTGGTAGTGACGAAAGGTCCGCACAAGGAGCGGCAGAACCTGGGCATTTATCGCCAGCAAGTGATAGCCCGCAACAAAGTCATCATGCGCTGGCTGGCGCATCGTGGCGGTGCGCTGGATTTTCGTGATTGGCAACTTGCCCATCCTGGCCAGCGTTTTCCGGTTGCTGTGGCGCTGGGTGCTGATCCCGCCACTATCCTGGGCGCAGTGACGCCGGTGCCCGATACCTTATCCGAATACGGCTTCGCTGGATTGTTGCGTGGCAGCAAGACCGAAGTGGTGAAATGCCAGACCAATGATTTGCAGGTGCCCGCCAGCGCCGAGTTTGTGCTGGAAGGATATATTGAAGCGGGTGAAACCGCGCCCGAAGGGCCGTTTGGCGATCACACCGGTTATTACAACGAGGTGGAAACCTTTCCGGTATTCACCATCGAACGCATTACCCACCGCAGCAATCCCATTTATCACAGCACTTACACGGGCCGCCCACCTGACGAGCCTGCGGTGCTGGGCGTGGCGCTCAATGAAGTGTTCGTGCCGATTTTGCAGAAACAGTTTCCAGAGATTACCGATTTTTATTTGCCGCCCGAAGGATGCTCCTATCGCCTTGCCGTAGTCAGCATGAAAAAACAATATCCCGGCCATGCCAAGCGCGTGATGCTGGGCGTGTGGTCTTTCCTGCGGCAATTCATGTATACCAAATTCGTCATCGTCACGGATGACGATATCAACGTGCGTGACTGGAAAGACGTGATCTGGGCCATGACCACGCGCATGGATCCGGCGCGCGACACGGTGATTATTGAAAACACGCCGATTGATTACCTTGATTTCGCCTCGCCGGTATCGGGGCTGGGTTCCAAGATCGGCTTTGACGCCACCAACAAATGGAAGGGTGAAACCAGCCGCGAATGGGGGGTGCCCATCGAAATGAGCAGTGATGTGAAGCAGCGGGTGGATATGATATGGGAAGAGCTGGGGATTCTAAAAAATGGTTGACAAAAATAGTCGGTGTAAGCGACATGGCGCGCGTGCGACGGCCGTTAAAGAAGTTGCATAATCCGTTTTAAACAGCCCATAAAAATAGTTTGTGTTAGCGCTATTTCCATGGTAAAAACATAGCAAATGTTAGTGTTATATTGATGTGTGCCAATTAATTGGAAAGGTGGAAAACGCAGCGATGAAAAGGGAGTCTGATATTCCTGGTGTACAGGCGGTCTGTTGTTGGTTGTATTTTCAGTCCTGGAATTTTTCACATTACCGCCAGGTGGTAATGTGAGCTTACGCAGGATTAATCATGTTGCCCTAAAGGTACGTGAGCTCAGTGCTTCCGATCGCTTCTACCGCGAAATACTGGGCATGGAAAAAGTGGGTGAGCGTCCTAGAATGTGGTTTTATCGGGCGGGTGGGCAGCGGCATGATTTGGCGTTGTTCGAGCTGGGCGCCGCCGGAAAGCTTCCCTCGCCCCATCATGCAGGGATGTTTCACCTGGGCTTTACGGTAAGCAGTGAAGCGGCATTAGCGGCTCTTTATCAGCGTTGTCAGGAAGCGGGTGTGCCTTTCATGGGCGCTGTGGAGCATAATGTAATGCACACTTTTTACGTACAGGATCCGGATGGAAACACTATAGAATTGGGAGTGGACCCACCGCTGGAAGATTGGACTGACAGTGCGGCACCGTTCCCCGCCACCTGATGTTGCGCCCGCCCGGCGTGGCTTTCGTGGACGGAGTGCTTTTTAAGATCCTGGATAAAAAAACGCCCGACACAGTGTAGAACCTGTGTCGGGCGGAATGTTGTAACTACAAGACAGGATTACTTGGGCAGGATGCCTGCGGCCTTGATCTTGGCTGCGTCTGTATCACCGTTGATATTGGTAATCACCAGCTTGCCGTGTCCCTGGTTGTAATCATTGCGGAAGTCGTAAACGGCACCCATAACCGCCAGCTTGCCGCCCTTGATTTCGGGTGCGAATTTCTGCATCGCAAAAGCAATCTGGTTATTGACGTTGGCTTCTACGCTGGCCATCACTTCTTTATTGTCGCTTGCGTTCTTGCCAGGTACTTTGATAGTGTCAAGTTCACGTTTGATTGGCGCTTCTATGCCAGCGTAATCACCCATCGCCGCCTTCACCGCGCCGCATGCCGAATGGCCGATGACCAACAGCAAGGGTGTGTGCAAATGACGCACGCCGTATTCGACAGAACCTTCGGCAGTTGTTAACTGATTGCCGATATCACGTATCATGAACAAATCGCCCTCGGGGTCTTTGTCCAGTGCCGTGGTATGCACGCGCGAGTCGGAACAGGTTACAACCGTGGCACGGGGTTTTTGCCCTTTAATGTGTTCGGAAAAGTAGGCTGCATTATTTCCTTTGACGAAACTTTGATTGTCAGCCACGATATTTTTGACGATGGCCCTGATTTGTTCTTTTTCGTTTCCTGCGGCAGCAGACGAGTGAGCGTCACTTGCCATGGCGTGTCCTGCAAAAAATAACGCGGGTAAAGATAGAACGGTAAAACAGGTTTTTGCTGATTTATGCATCTGAAATATCCTCCACTTATATTGAATTATATTATTTGATTTTTAGAAACCATCAATCCATTGGTTTTGAGATGATTGCGTCCCAAGTGTATACATGGACACCCTCTTTATCCACCCCGCCCTTCTTTGATTGTGCCTTGAAAAAACCAAAAGAACCAGAAAAAACGAACAGCATTGTCTAAACGCTGACGATATTATAATTACATGAGAATATATGGATAGCAAGGTTAATCAATGGCAGAAATGATGGCCCTATAATAGTTGGGAGTTTTACTTCTTTTTTAACGGCAGGTGGGTAGTCCGCTTTCAAGAGTGGGGTAAAGTAAATCCACGCCTAACTCCTCACGCATCTTGCGGTTATCAATTCGCCGCGATTCTTCAATAAAAGAGAGCATGCCGGGGGTAAGGCGCGTCCGTGCTTCGGCCATGCTTACGGCAGGGGGGCGCGGCATGCCGAGCAGATCCGCAGTTTTGTTAAAGTATTCGGTCATGGAACTGGGGCTACCGTCACTGACGTTGTATATCTGCGCAGTTGCACCGTGGTGACCGTGTTTTGCCGCTGCGATACAGATGCGAGCCAGATCGTCCGCGTGAATACGGTTGCTGTAAGGCGCTTCTTCTTCGCGTACCACTGGCAAGCCTTGCTTGATGCGCTCAATGGGCAAGCGGCCGGGGCCGTAGATGCCCGGTACACGTAAAATTACTACGGGCACACCCGTGCCGCGCTGCCAATCCTGCAGCGCCATTTCCGCGTCCAAACGCCGCGCGCCACGTTCGCTACGGGGATGAGTGGGCGTGTCTTCGCTGATCCAGGCACCCTGGCAGTCACCGTAGACGCCACTGGTGCTAATGTAGACTATTTCCCCCGGCCGGTTTTCTGCAGTGATTGCCGCGAGCACGGTGCGCAGGCGCGGGTCTGTGGTGCCGTTGTTGGGTGGGGGAGCGAAATAAAACAGCAGGGTATTCTGGAGCGGCAAATGCACCAGGCTGTCAACGTCATCCAGATCGCCCTTGACGAGAGTGATGCCCAGATGAGCCAAAGTCCTGGTGGCTTCCACAGAGCGCACCAGGGCGCTCACCGTGCCATGCTGCGCCATCCACAATTTTGCGGTGCGTTGACCAATGTCGCCGCAGCCGATGATAAAAGCATGTGTCATATTGTTCTCGTGTAAAATTAGAGCTAAGTGGGGCGGGTTACGTAACCCGCCATGCACGACGCGCAGCAACACCATTCATTTATTCACGGATAGCGACAGCATAACAAAGTTAGGCCATGACTTTCAAAGTTCATATCGAATCTGGCGCACGTGATTTTACCGTTGCCACTGGAGAAAGCATTATCGACGCCGCTGCACGGCAAGGCGTCATGCTGCCCTATGGATGCCGTAATGGCCTGTGTGGGGCGTGCAAAGGTCGTGTGGTGGCAGGGCAGGTAGATTATGGCGCATATTCCGTATATGCCTTGAGCGAACAGGAAAAAGCGGCGGGTCTCGCCTTGTTTTGTCAGGCCAGGCCATTAACGGACATTACCATCGAGCCGCGCAGTTCAGGCGCTGATGGGCAGGATACGGTAGTGAAAAGATTACCGTGCCGGGTGGAAAAGAAAGAATTGCTCGCTCCCGATGTGATGCGCTTATATCTCAAGTTGCCTAATACCGAGCGCCTGCTGTATGTGGCAGGGCAATATATCAATATTATATTGCGTGATGGCCGCAGACGTAGCTTCTCAATGGCCGGTATGTCACCACCGCAACACGGACTGGTGGAACTGCATATTGCCAAGGTAGCGGGAGGAGAATTTACTGGCCATGTTTTTGGAGGCATGAAAGAAAAAGACATCCTGCGCATCGAAGGTCCTTTAGGAGATTTCACCCTGCGTAAAGGCTCGGCGCGCCCGATTATTTTTCTGGCGGCAGGCACCGGTTTTGCGCCCATTAAAGCCATCATCGAAGAGGCTTTGGCGCAAGGTATTCAGCGTCCCATGTATCTGTATTGGGGCGCCACTGCGCGTGCCGGTTTATATCTTGAGAGCGTTGTGCAAGGCTGGATGAGTGAGGCAGGAAACCTGAGCTATGTGCCAGTGTTATCCCGTCCCGCGCCTAAAGATCACTGGCAGGGTAAACGGGGCTATGTGCAGGATGCCGCCGTAACCGACTTCCCTGATCTGCACGGTTTTGAAGTCTATGCAAGTGGCGCGCCCGCCATGATTAATGCCGCACGTCAAACGTGTCTGGCGCACGGCTTGCTGCCGGGGTATTTTTATTTTGATGCGTTTGAGTTTGCTAACGATAGGGTGTCTCTATAAATTTGATCAAGCCGGGGGTAAATGCCATGGCCGAGCCTTCCGGATATCTGTGAAAGTTGCATACGGCAGAATGGGGTAGGGGCGAGGCTATTGTATCCCAACCGTACTATCTGTCGAATAAAGTACGGCTTATGATCGACTTTCTTAAGCACAATATGCCCCAGCCATTTATCCACCTCAAAACACCTTGAAAAATCGGTTTTTTGGCCGATGACTATAATGAGCTTCTATACTATATGATCCGACCAGGTGGAGTTTGAAGCCACTATTCACGCCGAGATAGTTCAAACGTGAGATTTCTTGCTTCAAAAGTTAAAACTTCACCTGGCCGGATCAAATAGTGCAAATGCTGCCCGGTATTTTTTAATCAAACCATTCAAGTTTAAGATAAAAAACTCATGCTTTAATGAAAAATGGCTGGTGGATATTGAGTTTTTGGAAGATGGCCCCCATTAACTCATGGCGTGTTGATGCAGCTTAGTAGGTTTTTTGGTGAATTTTAGTTACAATCAAGTCACCATGAAAGAAGGCTCACAGGATAATCATGACGATGGGTTAGCGCTTGAGGAGGCCAAGCCTAAACTCAAGCGCCCACCGTTATACAAGGTGTTGGTGTTGAATGATGATTACACGCCAATGGAGTTTGTCGTCTATATTCTGGAGGTGTTTTTTAGCATGAGCCAGGAAAAAGCCACGCAGGTGATGTTGCATGTGCATACGCGCGGTGTGGGCGTGTGTGGTGTATACACGCGTGACATCGCGGAAACCAAGGTGGCGCAAGTAACGCAGTGCGCACAGGAAAATCAGCACCCATTGAAATGTACCATGGAAGAAATGTAGGCGAAGAGGCATAGGCATTTCTGTGGCAATGTCAGGTTGGGCGAAGGGAGTGGAGTAATTATTTAATGGTTTTTTATTGAGAGATTGAATCCATGTTAAGCAAAGACCTTGAGTTTACGCTTAACCTCGCTTTCCGCGAGGCGCGCGATAGAATGCACGAATTCATGACTGTCGAGCATTTGCTGCTCGCTTTGCTGGATAATCCTGGCGCGGTGGCGGTGTTGCGTGCGTGCGGTGCCGATATTGAAGTGTTGAAAAAAGATCTTGCCGCCTTCGTTGATGAAAATACCCCGCTGTTGAGCGCACACGACAAGCGCGATACGCAGCCGACCCTTGGTTTTCAGCGTGTACTCCAGCGCGCCGTATTTCATGTGCAGTCTTCCGGTAAAAAAGAAGTTCTGGCCGCGAATGTCCTGGTCGCCATTTTTGGTGAGCAGGATTCGCAGGCCGTGTATTTGCTGGGCAAGCAGAACATCACGCGTCTTGATGTAGTGAACTACATTTCGCACGGCATTTCCAAAGTCCACGGTGACGGGGAGGGCGCATCTCCTGCGTCAAGTGATGATGAGGCGGGCGGTGATGCCCCCGCCAAAACCCCGCTGGAAAGTTTCGCCGTCAACCTTAATCAACTGGCGCGGCGTGGCAAGATTGACCCGTTGATTGGCCGCAAGCATGAAATTCAGCGCACCATTCAGATCCTGTGCCGCCGCCGCAAGAACAATCCGTTATATGTCGGTGAAGCAGGCGTGGGTAAAACCGCGCTGGCTGAAGGCCTGGCGAAAATGATCGTGGATGGCGAAGTGCCTGAAGTGCTGGCGCACAGCACGGTCTATTCGCTGGATTTAGGCGCGCTCCTGGCCGGCACTAAATATCGCGGTGATTTTGAGAAGCGCTTGAAAGGCGTCATCAATCAATTACAGAAAGAGCCGGGCGCTATTTTGTTTATTGATGAAATCCACACCATCATTGGCGCCGGCGCGGCCTCGGGTGGCGTAATGGATGCGTCGAACCTGATCAAGCCGGTGCTGGCGTCGGGCGCGTTAAAGTGCATTGGCTCGACCACCTATCAGGAATACCGGGGCGTGTTTGAAAAAGACCGCGCCCTGGCGCGGCGCTTTCAGAAGATTGATGTCGCTGAGCCTACCGTTGAAGAGACGATACAGATTCTTGAAGGCTTGAAATCGCGCTTTGAAGAGCATCACCATGTCAAATATTCCAGGCAAGCATTGCGTGCAGCAGCCGAGCTGGCGGCACGCTATATCAACGATCGTTTTTTACCGGACAAAGCCATTGATGTGATCGACGAAGTCGGCGCGAACCAGCATTTATTACCCGCTAACAAGCGCAAGAAAGTGATCAATGTTAAAGAAATTGAAGACATTATTGCCAAGATTGCGCGCATCCCGCCAAAAAGCGTTTCAAGTTCCGACAAAGATGTGCTGCGGCATCTGGAACGCAACCTGAAGATGCTGGTGTTTGGGCAGGATCAGGCTATTGAATCTTTAGCATCGGCGATTAAAATGTCGCGTGCTGGTCTGGGCAATGTGCAAAAACCGATAGGTTCATTTTTGCTGGCAGGGCCTACGGGCGTGGGTAAAACTGAAGTCACGCGCCAGCTCGCGCATGTCATGGGCATCGAACTGATTCGTTTTGATATGTCGGAATATATGGAGCGCCATACCGTGTCGCGCCTGATTGGCGCGCCGCCCGGCTATGTCGGCTTTGATCAAGGCGGCTTGCTCACGGAGGCGGTCACCAAGCATCCGCACGCGGTATTGTTGCTTGATGAAATCGAAAAAGCGCATCCCGATGTGTTTAACATTCTGTTGCAGGTAATGGATCACGGCACGCTCACCGACAATAACGGGCGCAAGGCAGATTTTCGCAATGTGATTCTGGTGATGACCACCAATGCGGGCGCCGAGCAGATGGGTCGTAGCTCGATGGGTTTTGTGCATCAGGACCATGTCAGTGATTCCGGTGAGGCTATCAAGCGGCTGTTCAGTCCGGAATTTCGTAATCGCCTCGATGCGACTATTCAGTTCAAATCTTTGGACAGCGCGACGATTGCGTTTGTGGTCGACAAATTCATCATTGAGCTTGAAACCCAGCTTGAAGAAAAACGCGTTACTCTCGAGGTTGACAGTGCAGCACGTCAATGGCTGGCGCTGCATGGTTACGACGAAAAGATGGGCGCACGCCCTATGGCGCGGGTGATTCAGGAAAATATCAAGCGGCCTCTCGCGGAAGAACTGCTCTTCGGCAAGTTGGCGCGTGGGGGACACATCCGCATTTCCGTGCGTAATGAAAAGCTGGCGTTTGAAATGGAAGGGGCTGAAGAGTTACAGGAAAGTTAAGGGTGTCCGCGTTTGTCATTTCGAGCGGAGCGAGAAATGACAAACTGGCCTCGAAATGACAACTTGTGAGCGAAGGTTCCGTAGAGGTTGTTAGCGAGCCCGAAAAATAATACGGCCCTTGCTTAAATCATAAGGGGTCATTTCTACAGTGACTCGGTCCCCCGTCAAAATACGAATGTAATTTTTGCGCATTTTTCCGGAAATGTGGGCGGTTACCACGTGTCCGTTATCTAGTTGTACGCGAAACATGGTATTAGGCAGCGTATCCAATACCGCGCCCTCCATTTCAATATGATCTTCTTTTGCCATTCAAACAATGCCTTGGAGATAAAAGTGGGTTTAGCTAAGGTTTTAGCCCAGGATATAGCCCGCTATTGTGCCTGAGTTTTACCAAATTGGCAAAAAAGCCGTTATGTGGAACCTTTGACCGCAAGAGTTGTTGGGAGTGTGTTACTATTTAACGTACAGCTGGAGGCTGTTTTACGAGTGTCGGCCGCTATATTTCATTAGCCCGGCAAGCTTTTGTGTTGCACTTTACGGATGAGGAATGACGACCATGGCCTGGATTAACCCAAAAACAATATTGATAATTTTTACCCTGCTAATGGCGGGGGTAGTGAGCGGCTGCGCGGGTGGGGGGGGTGATGATACCCCCAGCGCGGCGACTGCTCCGGTGGTGCTGATCACCAGTCCCGCCAATAATGCGACGGGAGTGCTGCTGACCAAGCCGATTGCAGTGGCATTTTCCAAAGTAATGAAAGCCGATACATTTACCGCCACTACATTTACTGCTAAATCAAGCACTGGCAGTGTTGTCAATGGCACGATTACCTATGAGAACGACTACGCTACACTAACACCTTTGCCTTCTGCATTGCTGGCTCCCAGTACACTTTATACTGTTACCGTTGCGCGAGTGCAGGCATCGGATGGAATTATGTTGGCCGCACCCTATTCGTGGAGTTTTACGACTGGGCCGCTGGATCCCGGTTTTGGTAATGGCGGTGTAGTGATCACGCCAGTTTCAATGACGCTGGGGGATGGCGCACGTGCGGTGGCCGTACAGCCTGCCGATGGCAAGGTTGTGGCCGTGGGGTATGTTGATAGCGGTAACGGAAATTATGATTTTGCCGTGGCGCGTTACAACACGGATGGCACTCTGGATACCAGCTTTGGTGGGAATGGTATTGTCACCACCGCCATATCGGCAGGCCGCGATGAAGCGCGTGCTGTGGCGATTCAACCGCTTAATGGCCAGATTGTGGTAGCCGGTGTTACAACTAATAATAGTACAGGCACAGATTTTGTAGTGGCCCGCTATAACTCCGCAGATGGCAGTCTGGATACAAGCTTTAACACGAACGGATACATAGTAACCGACTTTGGTGTCACTAAGGACGAAGCCTTTGCCATGGCCATTCAATCTACGGGCAAGATTGTAGTGGTTGGGCAAACGGGATCGCTTACCGATTCAAGTTTTGCCATGGCGCGTTATAACACTAACGGTACGCTTGACACCACCACATTTGGTACGAGCGGCCTGCAGAGGACATCTTTTGGGAATGGAGTTGATGCGGCTTATGCTGTTGCCATTCAAGATGTCACTGACAAGATCGTTGTCGCCGGCATTACCGATAGTACCCTGGGTGACGGTATCAATAACGATTTTGCTTTGGCCCGTTATGACGCTAATGGTATTTTAGATGGCACATTTGATATGGATGGACAAGTGACGACCGCAATAGGCGTGGCTGATGAAGGTGCTTTTGCAGTCGGGATTCAGCAGTCTACTGGCAAGATTGTGGCGGCGGGCGCGGTTTTTAATACCGCCAGTAATAATAATGACTTTGGGTTGGTGCGCTACCATGATAATGGGGCATTGGATACTACCTTTGGCGCAGCCAGCACTATACCAGGGACAGTGCTTACCGATATGGCAGGTAGTAACGATGTTGCGCTGGCTTTGATGATTCAGGCCGATGACAAGATTATGGTGGGTGGTGCGGCCTTTGTAACAGGCCAAGACAATGATTTGGCTCTGGCACGTTACAACACGGATGGCAGTGCAGACACGACGTTTGACGCCGATGGTAAAGTCGTTACCAATATTAGTGCGGCGCATGATACGGCTTATGGACTGGCGTTGCGGCCCGATAGTAAAGTGGTGCTGGTGGGCAGCACAGGCACTGGAACCGACTCGAACTTCTTACTGGTAGGATTTATTGCCCCTTGACAATGATGCGAAAACATTCTCACTCAATGGCGATGCTGCTGGCGGCCGTATTCTTTTTATTGCTGAGTAGCTGTAACTGGCAAGGGGAAAGCCCCCGCGATAATACCCAGGATGATCTAAGGGTAGTATTCCAAATTCCTGCGCAGTTGACCAATGATCCCAACTCGCCTACTGCGGGCGCATCAGTAGATGTGGCTATCGCGGTGGCGTTTTCGCGGCAGATGGATCTGTGTTCGTTTACTGCGGCGTCGCTGCTATTGAGCACCAACGGAAATCCGGTGAGTGGCTTTATTTTTCATCGTCCTACAGATTCTTATCCCAATGGTTTTATGCTTTTTCAGCCCGCCACGCCCTTGGCTTATGATGCCATTTATACGGTGACCATAAAGGCAGGCGTGCGGGCCATGGATGGTACTGTGCTGCCAGCCGATTACTCCTGGAATTTTATGACGGGATCACCCCCTCCTAACCTGGGGGGTGGCCCTGCGCCCAGCATTAGCCGGGCTGCGCCGTTGGCGGCGTCTCCTATTACATGTGAAACACCGGCTGCGGCAATCCAGGCCGATGGCAAGGTGATCGCCGCCGGACATATCAATGGCGCGAATTTCATGGAATTTGTGGTGGCTCGATATAACGCCAGTGGGGGATTGGATGCCGCATTCAGTGGCGACGGCATCGCATCAACTATCATCGGCTCAGGGCATTCGCAGGCCCTGGCGGCAACGGTGCAGGCCGATGGCAGGATCGTCGCCGTGGGTGTGGGATCCAATGCCACGGATAAAGATTTTGCATTGGCGCGATACCTGGCCGATGGCAGTTTTGATCCTACCTTTAGTGATGATGGTCGCCATGCAGTGGACTTGGGTACGGGGAAGGACGAACGTGCCGTGGCGGTGGCGGTGCAGACTGATGGCAAGATAATAGTGGCAGGTTCAGGCAGTGATGGCGCGGCGTTTATTCTGGCGCGTTACAATGCGGACGGCAGTGCCGACACTACTTTTGGCGCCAGCGGTATTGTGAGTACCTCTGTCCCTATGAATAGCGAGGCGAGTTATGCCATGGTGTTGCAGGGTGATGGAAAAATAGTGGTGGCCAATAAAGCGCTGGTTGGCGCGACGCAGGTGACTGTGACGCGTTACAATACCGATGGCAGCGTCGATACTACGTTTAATGGCGGTGCTCCACTGGCGTTGCCGCTCACCGCGCAGCAAGCCACTGCAACACTGGCCGCGCATGCCGATGGCCGGATTGCGTTGGTTCAACATAGCGGCGTGGGTGCGACGGCTCAGTTTACGGTGCTGGATTATCTGGTGTATTGATGCGTAGCGACTGTTCGTGCTGATACATTCGAGTCAAATGTAGGGTGGGCTGCTAAGCCCACCAAGTGTTGTGCAGCAACACAAAGCATTACCTGGATATGGTTGATGACACATCCACATCAGGCAATACCATAACCCACTGCCCACGCTGATACATCTCCAATGGCCGGTAGTGTTCTTTGTAATTCATTTTCGGCGACTCTTTAATCCAGTATCCCAGATACAGCCACGTCAGGTTCAATCGTTTGGCGTGTTCGATTTGCCAGAGCACGGCATACACGCCCAAACTGCGTTGCGCATGTTGCGGGTCAAAAAACGTATACACGGCTGATAAACCCTGCTGTAGATGATCCACCACCGCCACGGCGAGCAGTTGGCCGTGCAGGCGAAATTCGTAAAAACCAGTGTCGATATGCGGGCTGGCAAGAAATGCGAGATAGCTGTCGGGATCAGGGTCATCCATGCCGCCACTGGCGTGACGCTGCGCGAGGTAACGCTGATACAGGTCAAAATGTTCGTCACTGCGCAACGGAGCAACACACTGTACGTCAAGATCGTGATTGCGCCGCCAGACGCGTCTCTGAATTCGGCTGGGTTTAAAGGTGGCGACCGGCACGCGCACCGGAATACATGCCTGGCAATGTGCACAGCGTGGCCGGTAGACGCGTTCGCCACTGCGGCGAAAACCATAATCAATCAGCATGCTGTAGAGCGGCGTGTTGATCGCGGCCTGCGGATCTGCCAGCAGCGTGGCGGCGCTCTGCCCTGCCAGGTAGCTGCAGGTATGCGGCATGGTCGCGTAAAAAGTCAGGGCGCTGATGCTGGTCATGGTTTTAAGTCTGCGTCCAGTTGCCAGGGGCCAGGTGGGGCGGAGGCGTCGGTCGCTTCCTGTAATATTGTGATGAAAGCAGCGCGTGAAATATCTTCGGCGCCCAGCGTGTATAAATGCGGCGAGCTGACCTGGCCGTCGATGACAGTATACCCCCAACGCTCAAGTTGACGCACCAGATGCACCAGTGCGACTTTGGAGGCGTCCGTGACACGGCTGAACATGGACTCGCCAAAAAATACCGGGCCAAGGGCGAGCCCATATACGCCACCTACCAGCTCATGCCCTTTCCATACTTCCACCGAGTGCGCCACGCCCATCTCGTGCAAACGGCAATAGGCGTCAATGATTTCAGCGCTGATCCAGGTGCCGCCCTCTGACTTGCGCGGCGCGGCGCAGGCTTCCATCACCTGTCTGAACTGTGTATCAAGGGTGACATGGAGTTCGCCGCTCCTGAGGGTTCTGCGCAGGCTGCGCGATACTTTAAGATGCGCGGGAAAGATCACGGTACGCGGGTTGGGTGACCACCACAAGATCGGTTCGCCTTCGTTATACCAGGGAAAAATGCCGCTGCGGTAAGCGTTAATCAGCCGCGTGGGACTGAGATCGCCGCCGACAGCAAGTAACCCATTGGGCTCGTGCAACGCCTCTTCCACCGGCGGGAACCGGCAGGTTTTATCGGTGGGAGGAATCCAGTAGAGCGACAATTTATAATCCTGAAAAAGTATAGGGCAGCCCCCAATACTGTTTATTTAACCGTTCGTGGTGATCCCTTCGATAAACTCAGGAGAGCCCTGTCGAACCACTCGCCACGCATCAAGCGCCCTTCGACAGGCTCAGGGAGAACGGGGACGTTAAGCGAACAGTGTTGAGAACAGCCCCACCACTGCACTCGCGCCGATCACCTGAATAACGCCGACTTTATAACGGAACAGCGCCACACCAGCCGCCAGGCCAATCATCAGCGAAAACCATTCAAAATCGCCATCAAAGCCTTTGGGCCATAGCACATGGTATGCAAAAAACACCGCCAGATTAAGAATCACGCCGACAATCGCGGCGGTGATGCCGGTGAGTGGCGCAGTAAATTTTAATTCGCCGTGGGTCGCTTCGACCAGTGGCCCGCCCATCAAGATGAAGAGAAAGGATGGCAGAAAAGTGAAGAATGTCGCAACGCAGGCGCCCGCCGCCCCGGCCAGCAGCAGCGCCTCCGGCCCGAACAGTGAACGCGTCCACGCGCCGACAAAACCCACAAACGCCACCACCATAATCAGCGGCCCCGGCGTGGTTTCACCCAGCGCCAGGCCGTCAATCATTTGCGTGGCGGTGAGCCATTGATAATGTTCCACTGCGCCCTGGTAAACATAGGGCAACACCGCATACGCACCGCCAAACGTCAGCAGCGCTGCCTTGGTGAAGAACCAGCCCATTTGCGTGAGCGTGTCTTGCCAGCCGAGTAATGCCAGCAGCGTACCCAGTGCGCCCACCCACAGCACCAGCCCGATCGCCATCAATCTGTAAAATTTATTCCACATGAAGGTGGCGTGGGGCGGCGTGGGCGTATCGTCGTCAATCAGCGCCGCGCCAAAATGTTTGTCTATTGCGCCGTGACCGCCGCTGCCTGGCTTGAAGATATCGGGTGCCACGCGGCTGCCAATATACCCCATGAGTCCGGCTGCCAATACAATCGCAGGGAAAGGCACATCAAAAGCAAAAATAGCAATGAATGCCGCCGCCGCCATTGTCCACAGCACGCGGTTTTTCAATACCCGTGAACCGATGCGATAGGCCGCGAACACTACTATCGCCGTCACCGCCGGTTTGATGCCATACAGCACCCCGACCACTGCGGGCGTGCTGCCATACGCCATATACAGCCACGACAGCACGATGAGAATAAACAACGACGGCAACACAAACAGCATCCCCGCCGCAATTCCGCCTTTGGTACCGTGCATCAGCCAGCCGATGTAAGTCGCAAGCTGTTGCGCCTCGGGCCCCGGCAACACCATGCAATAATTCAGCGCATGCAAAAAGCGCCGCTCTGAAATCCAGCGGCGTTTTTCTACTAACTCCTGATGCATGATAGCAATTTGCCCGGCAGGGCCACCAAAGCTGATAAAACCCAGCTTGAGCCAGAATTTCAATGCTTCGGTAAAAGAGACGGACGGGGGAGGGGCTGTGGTCATACTGTTAATTATAACCCATACCCTATGCTGGGCAGGTTAATCCTGGGTTCGATCCCACTGGTCGTGGCGTTCCCGTCTTTCTTGCCGATAGTTAGTGATTTCAAGACGAACGCCATCGGGGTCACTGAAGAATGTCGCCCAGTAGTCAGTTGCGTGGTCTGGGTGTAATGTCGGCTCAGTAGCGTTGATGCCAGCGGCGCGCAGACCGTTAGCAACCAGGGTAACATCTGCTACTGAATCTACGCGAAAGCACAGGTGATGCAACCCTGGCGAGTACGCGTCGTGCGCATTGACAGACCGCGCCGGACGCAGCACATAACCGAAATGACGGTTGAAGTATTGAATGTGCACATCACCTTCTATGGCGAATGTGCTCTTGCGAAAACCCATTATCCTCATGGCGCAATCGTAAAATGCTTCTGATCGCGTCATGTCAGACACAGTGATATAGATATGGTCAATGCCGATGATTTCAGTCATGGTGCGTTCATCTCATGTAGGATGTGGTGAGCGTTGTGAACCGCATCAAGCGCGAGCGATGCAGTTCATACATTCACTGCATCCTACGTTGGTTAGGCCGCTTTTCCGCAGCCCGCCGGGTTATAGATGCGCCCTGTAGACGCTAGCTTCTTGTGCAAAGGTTTCACGGGTAGTGGTATTTACGATCGGCTGAAATGCCATGGTAAAATTGAAATCCAGCCCCGCCCCACCAACACATTCGCCACAACCAAGCGCATGATAGTTTTTCTGCACGATCATCGAATGATACCCCTAAAGAGTGGCGGTAACGGAACGTGGCACTATACACCGCATGAATAAGGCTGGCATCAGTTTTTTAGGTTTATGCGATGGCTCCCCTCCCTTTGGGGAGAGCGTCGTGTCAGGACAACGCGCACGAAATGCCAAAGATATGAAGTGGCACTTTCTTCGCGAATGGACAGCAGAAAGACATACCAAACGATCAGGCTCGCTACCAACATTTCACCACCATCTTCCATAACCCCTAAAATGAAAGATACCCCTCTCACCTTGATTGAAGCATGGGCCATGTCGACGACCACACCGAAAAAGGCCAAGGCAAGAATCAGCAGCAGCATATCCTGGGACATTTTCTTGAAGGCTTGCGATCCATGCAAATAAGCCCATATGACAAGGAGTGATAAAATCATTCCTGCAACGGCCGAGACAGTTAATTCCCCAAGGTCTTGAAGCCTTAGCCCAAGAGGGGGCGTTAAAGTAAGGTTCCCTGCTATGTGCGCTCCGATTTTCTCATGGATGGCCAAAGCGTCATCGCAAAGAAAGTATGTGAACACCAATCCCCATGCGATATAACTAAACGACCGTCTTAATATAGAAACATATATCACCAGAATAATTATCCAGGACCATTTGAGATACTGGTACATCTCTGGATAACCACCACCTTTTCCGAGAGAATAAAATGAGCTCTGTGGAAATGGAAACAAGGTAAAGATTGTGTGAAGCGCAATAAACGCAATGTCGGCACAAAGAAGGAGTATGAGGAACAGGGATGCGCTGGGTTCGTTGATATTTCTTATGTATTCAGATGTTGTTGTCTTCTTATTCATGAATGCAGGGTTCTAACGGTTGAGCTAACAGGCGTGCTACTTTATGGGGCGGCTGATCGAGCCATTGGTTGGACGAAGCCGCTATGCGGCAGGAAAAATCAGTATTTGTGTAATGTTCCATGGGCGACTCAATTCCGCGCTTTCTTGTGAAGGAGTTTACTATGGAATCCCCCGAAAAAGCACGTTTTCCCACCCTGTGCCCGCATGGATCGGGGCGGTGCACCACAGGTCGCCAGGAAGGTTATCCGGGCGCTGAATCATTGTACGGGACGCGTCAAGGTCAGCGCCAACCATTCTCCTGTGGCCACAGTTGCCCGAAGTGCCAGAACCATGAGGTCACGTATCGGCATTTGAGATGATGATGAAGAAGTTATGAACATGGATTATGAATTTTTATGTTACGATTGTGTCGTTGGGCGTAGCCATTTTGGGCGCTTGGATATACTCTAAGGGTGGGTTCGGTGCTATCAAAATAACTGCGGGCACGGGGCGACACAATCGTTCAGATTAACGAATATATACGTGTGAATATTAACTTATGAGCTGGTTTGGAAAATTAATACCTTCAAAAATCCGGACGGATGCGCGTCAGAAAAAATCCATTCCGGAAGGTTTGTGGACGAAGTGCCCGGTGTGCAGCGCCGTGTTATACCGGGCTGAAGTGGAGCGTAATCTTGAGGTGTGTCCGAAATGCGCGCATCACATGCGTATTGGCGCACGTAAGCGGCTGAATGGTTTTCTTGATCCTGCGCCGCGCAGCGAGATCGCAAAAGATCTGACGCCGGTTGATATTCTCAAGTTTCGTGACAGCAAAAAATACCGTGACCGTTTGTCGCTGGCCACCAAAGAAACCGGCGAAAAAGATGCGCTGATTGTCATGCAAGGCCAGGTCAACGGCCTGCCTTTGGTAGCCTGTGCATTTGAGTTTGGCTTCATGGGCGGCTCCATGGGCGCGGTGGTGGGTGAGCGTTTTGTGCGTGGGGTGAATGCCGCGCTCGAACATAACATCCCGCTGATCTGTTTTTCGGCAAGTGGGGGCGCGCGCATGCAGGAAGCTTTATTTTCGCTGATGCAAATGGCTAAAACCAGCGCTGCGTTGGCGCGTTTGAGCAAGCAGGGCACGCCGTATATTTCGGTGATGACAGACCCTACCATGGGCGGTGTATCCGCAAGCTTTGCCATGCTGGGTGATTTGAATATCGCTGAACCCAATGCGCTGATCGGCTTTGCCGGGCCACGCGTGATTGAGCAGACGGTGCGCCAGACGTTACCCGAAGGTTTTCAACGCAGTGAATTTTTGCTGCAACATGGCGCCATTGATTTAATTATTGACCGCCGTGAAATGCGCGACCGCATCGCTTCGATATTGGCGATATTGACGCATCAGGAATTATCGACAACTACGCCTGCCTGAAAGCGGGCCTAATGCGATCCAGCCCCATTACATGCGCTTTAATACCCTTGATGAGTGGTTAACCTGGCAGGAAACACTGCATCCTTCTGCTATTGATCTGGGGCTGGAGCGCGTCCGCCCCGTGCTGTTGCGGATGGGTTTGCAGAGACCGCCGTGCGCCGTTATCACCGTGGGCGGCACCAATGGCAAAGGGTCGAGCGTGGCGATGCTTGATGCCATATTGCGTGCGGCAGGTTATCGTGTCGGTGCCTACACCTCACCGCATTTATTACGCTACAACGAGCGCATTTGCCTGCATGGCGCGCCGGTGGATGATGCCACCTTGTGCGCCGCCTTTGAGGCCATTGATCAAGCGCGCCAGGACATCTCACTCACGTATTTTGAATTTGGCACCCTCGCCGCATTTTCCATTTTTAGCGCCGTGCAGCTAGATGCCGTGATTCTCGAGGTGGGCATGGGTGGCCGGCTCGATGCGGTGAACCTGTGGGATGCCGACGTGGTGCTGGTGACCACCATCGGCATCGACCACACCGCCTGGCTGGGCAACACGCGTGAAGAAATTGCTTTTGAAAAAGCCGGTATTTTCCGGGCCGGACGCCCTGCCGTATGCGGTGATCCCGATCCGCCACACACCTTGTTGCAACACGCCGATGCAGTGGGCGCGCCGCTCTACCGCTTTGGCCGGGATTTTGGCTATATCATTGACACCGTCAATGATAGCGGTTGGTCGTGGTGGAGCGTAACGCAACGCCGCCACGCGCTGCCGCACCCAGCCTTGCGTGGCCCGTTTCAATTGCAGAATGCGGCGGGTGTATTGATGGTGCTGGAGTTGTTGACGCAAGTCCTGCCAGCGAATCAGGGGGATATTCGCCAGGGACTCAGTGCCGTGCAACTGCCGGGACGGTTTCAGGTATTGCCGGGGATGCCGTTGCGCATTCTGGACGTGGCGCACAACCCGCACGGCGCGCAGGTGTTGGCGCAGAGCTTGCGCAGCCAGCCATGCGGGGGTCAGACACACGCAGTGATGTCGATGCTGGCAGATAAAGACATCGAGGGTGTGATTAGTGTCATGCGCGATGTGATTGATGTGTGGCATGTGGCCGGGTTGGACGTGCCGCGCGGCTTATCGGGCGCGCAGCTTGCCGGGCATTTGCAGGCACCAGGCATTGTCTCTGTGCATGTTCACCCCAGCATCACCGCCGCCTATCAACAGGCAGTGCAGTTGGTTGATCAGGTGGCCGCTGGTCGCGTCGTGGTATTTGGTTCGTTTTACACTGTTGCCGAAATTTTGGATACCCTATAATGGCCGTTGGTCTTGTCAATGACGCACGGCTGAAAACCTTCAAGCAGATTGATGAGCTGCATCATTGCGCCAAGGGCAGCGCGTTTCGTATTTTCAAGCAACTTTCTGCCCGGTCGAACGAGTCATGGATCGAAGGCGAACACTTTTATTGCATAGACTCGCGCATCCAGCCCGCGCTGTTTGCGCAAATGCAGCGCAGTGGCAGGTTATATGCGACCACGGTTAATGCCGTATTAATTACTGAGGAGGGTTATCAGGCGATAGCGCAAATTCTTGCAAACACTTATGATAACTGACGTTACGTGCGCTTCCCTCTCTTGCTGGTGAGGGGGAGGGGGCGTAACCCCAGGCCCTGAAAATATCTTGTATGGTCAATAAAAAATGGAAAAAAGCCAATTAAGGCAGCGCCTTGTCGGCGCACTGGTGCTGGTGGCACTGCTCGCAATCATCGTTCCGTTTTTTTTGGGCGATCAACCAAACACGTCGACAGAAAGCATTGCCAGCATTCCGCCTGCCCCGGAACAGATTCCAGGCGCTGATCTTCCGATAGAAGAAAGCGCCCCAGAAACGCCCGTGGACGAAGTCACTGCCGACACTGTGATCGACGCCGCCACGCCACCCGTCACTGCGCCCGCGCCTGCTGCCGTACCTGCGCCTGTGCCCACAAAACCATCTGTGTCAGAGCCAACGCCAGTGACCGCCCCGGCGACTACGCCAGCACGCGCTCCAGTAGCACCCTCCAGCGTCACGCGTAGCCCACCAGCTAAAGCACCTGCCAACGCATGGGTAGTGCAATTGGGAAGTTTTTCCAGCGAACAAAATGCCTGGGCGTTGCGCGATAAATTGCGTAATAAAGGCTATCACGCCTTTGTTGAACGTGTTTCTGAAGGCAGCAAAATGGTGATTCGGGTGCGTATCGGCCCCGAGTTGCAGCGTGCTAAAGCCGAGGCCGTGCAGCAGAAGCTGGAAAAGGAAATGAAGATCAAGGGCATCGTCATGGCTAAGTAAATTAGGAGACATGTCATGACTTTGTCCAGCCTGTCATTTCGACCGAAGGCGACCGCCATGGATGGCGGAAGGTAGAGCAACGCAGGAGCAGTTGCCGGGAGAAATCCTAAGATTCCTCGCTACGCTCGGAATGACACGGTTTATATAACCTGACCATTTATCCAGACAAAAAAAGGGGCGGTATTAACCGCCCCTTTTTTATTAACCAACCTTACTCTCTAGTAATTAGGCTTACTGTCCCGGGGTCCCGTCTTGCGCGCAGGGCGTGAGAACGAGATTTTCGGGCGGTTTTCGCCGGTACGGGGAGCAGAGGGCCGCTGATAAGTGCTATCGCCGCGTGGGGTTGAGTTGTCATTGCCACGGCTGCTGTAGCTTTCCTTGCGCTGCGCCTGTGCATACGGAGACGGCGCGCGTGCTGGGCGATCACCTGGGGTGAAAGACGTATCCCGGCTGCGGGGTGCTGCATGGTCACGCTGCCCGGAGGGTGCGTGTGACGACTCGGAGCGTGGACGGTCAGCACGGAACGAGTTGGTGCGCGGTGCGTCCGAACGATTAAAGCGATCCGCGCCTTGACCCTGGCGCGGTGCGCCAGGACGTGAAGACCCACCACCCGGACGCCGGCCTGCGCCGCTACGGGGAGATGAAGACCGTTCGCCCGGCTTGGGGGCAGGACGGCGTGGTTCCAGGCCAAGTATCACAGTGCGATCCAGACGATTGCCGGTAAGGCGTTCAATCTGTGCCAGTTTACTCCAGTCATCCGGGCCAATCAGCGACACGGCAATGCCGAATGCGCCGCCACGGCCGGTGCGGCCAATGCGATGCACATAATCTTCGGCGACCATCGGCAGGTCAAAGTTGATCACGTGGGTCACGCCAGTGATATCCAGGCCGCGTGCTGCCACGTCGGTGGCAACCAGCACCTTCACATCGCCACGGCGCATGCGCTGCACAGTGCGGTTACGCGCGCTCTGCTTCATGTCACCATGCAATGCGGCACACGGGTAACCCTGTTCGCCCAGTTCTTCAGCCAGCTTGTCCGCGCCGCGCTTGGTGGCGGTAAAAACAATAGCTTGGGTCATATCCTGGCCATTCAGCAAATGTTGCAACAATTGATTCTTGTGCTTGAAATCATCAGCCTGATGAATGCGCTGTTCGATGTTGGCGTGCTTTTCTTTCACGCCCGACACCTGGATGCGCAGCGGGTCTTTGAGCAAACGACGCGCCAGCTTTTCCACGTTGCCTTCCAGTGTTGCGGAAAACAGCAGGGTTTGACGGTTGGCGGGGGTAGCGGCGCTGATTTCTTCAACCGGCTCGATAAAACCCATGTCCAGCATGCGATCGGCTTCGTCCAGCACCAGTAATTCCATGCGTGAAAAGTCCACGCGACCGCGTTCCATGTGATCCATCAGGCGGCCAGGAGTGGCGACCAGCAGATCCAGCGGCATACGCAACAGTTTTTCCTGGGCGGGGTAGGGCGCACCGCCCACGATGGCGCCGGAGCGCAGCTTGGTAAAGCGTGAATAACGCGCAATGGCTTCCTGAATCTGGGTAGCCAATTCACGGGTAGGGGTAAGAATCAATACGCGCGGGCCGCGGCCTTGTACGGCGGCAGGCTGTTGCAGGCGCTCCAGGGCGGGCAGCACGAAGGCGGCGGTTTTGCCGGTGCCGGTTTGAGCCGACGCCATCAGGTCACGGCCTTCCAGCGCCACCGGAATGGCCTGGCGCTGAATTTCAGTGGGGGTGGTGTAACCGCTGGCTTCAATGGCGCGCAGCAGGGGTTCGCTTAACTTTAGTTCTGTAAAAGACAAAATAGTATCCTCTTCCGCTGGCCACCGCGGAATTTAAGTGAAGTAACCTGTTTATTTAAAACAGGAAGGTATTACAGGGGCGGAAACCGCTGTGGCTGGGGGCGACCGCGCTGGAAGTATCAGTAAGGCAAACCGCCACCAACCAGGAGAATACTGCGAGTACAGCAGGAGAGGTTAGAGACGACGACAGTGTCGAACTGCTTCAATGACACGCCGCACACTATACACGGGCATGTTAGTAAAAGCTAATGATATTTTTCAGTGATTTATAGGGTATTTATGTAGTTTATTGAAATATAATGATATTTTATTTTTTTATGGGTAGTATGGGGGCAGGGAAGCATCCCCCGCCGACTACGGCGGGGTTCTGCAATACAAGAAGAGTAAATTAACCGGAAGTGACTTTAATACAGCTTTCCTGTCCAATCGGTGAATGTCCCCGATTTACCACCTTGACGCACACGGTATGATCTCCCGCAGGTAACGGATCAAGGCTGAAGCTGCTTTTCAGCTTGCGCAGGATGCCTGCTTCTTTATCGTTGACGTAAATATGGGCATGATCACCTCCGGCGTTGGGAGTAATGTCATAAACGACGTTCACCGGTTCGGTGGATTTAACCTTGCTGCCATCGGCAGGTGAAGTGATTTTGACATTGTCGTCAGCCAGCGCGTTGGCGCCCCACAGGGCGATGCTGAGCGTGAGCAAGATAGATGAGGTACGAAATTTACTGTGCATGATGGACTACCTCCGTTATATTTGGATTGTAAAATGAGGTGTGGGTTGTTAAGAGAATAACCCACTAAAACACTAGCACGGAGACGGGGCTCATGTGAAGGGGCTTGACGTATTACTTGCAACAAATTTTTGATGGGCAAGGGCGGCGGGATGTTTTATGCTTGTAAAGTTGATTGAAATAGTGGGGCAAACAGGGTAAACGAGGCGCAATGCAGCGAATCAGACGTAAATTAGGATTGCCGGGCTTGATTTGGGCGGCAACGTGGGTGATGGTGAGCGGTGTTGGAATGGCGCAAAATCCATCGCGGGCGCCTGCCGTGCGTGCTCATTTGACCCCGGCTCCGGTGCGGTCGGCAATGGGTGAATGTTCGCAATGTCATCAATATGTGGCGCGTCCGATTTCTCAAAAAGTAATCACCCGCGAGTGCCTGGCCTGTCATAGCGCCAGATTGCCTGCCGGGTTATCAGAGAGGCGGATGGGTGGGTTACAAAAGGCGGCACAGCGCACAACGGCAAAGCAAAAAGCGGAAACGGTTGTCGAGACCGCTCCCGAAGGGGTATCGTTGCCTAAGGCAGAAGGGCAGGGGCCGGGCATGAATGCGCCCATGTATTATGAGCAGACGCGTGTTGGCGCTGAACCCAATGAAATGATCCTGATCCCTGCGGGCGAGTTTATTCGCGGCACCAATCACCGTTTGTCAGATGAAGGTCCGCAGCATAACGTATGGCTGGGCGATTTTTATATCGACAAATATGAAGTGACCAATCTGCAATATAAGCGGTTTATCGATGCTACGCATCGCAAATCTCCCGATCATTTCGAAAACCGCACGTTCCCGGAAGGCAAAGCTGATCATCCCGTCACGTTTGTGTCATGGCATGATGCCAAGGCGTATTGCGGCGCCGCAGGCAAGCGCTTGCCCACCGATCAGGAATGGGAGAAAGCCGCGCGCGGTACGGATGGCCGCACTTATCCGTGGGGTGAAGTTTTTGATATTAACAAAGTGAACAGCCCGGTGCGTTGGGGCAATTTAAAACTGCAAGGTGACACCACGCCAGTGGGTGCGTTTGATGGGGGTGTGAGCCCTTACGGTGTGCATGATATGGCGGGGAATGTGTGGGAGTGGACAGACTCCTGGTACTTGCCTTATCCCGGCAATACCAAAATTACAGAAAATTACGGCGAGAAATATAAAACGCTTAAAGGCGGTTCATGGTGGGATTGCTCGTTCTATAAATGCGGCATTTCCTCGCCCGTTTATAACCGCTCGTTTTTTTTGAGGAACACCAAAAACAAAACTTTTGGATTCAGGTGCGCGAAAGACTTTACCGCGCCTTTAACTGAGGAGTCTTTATGAAACGCTTTAAAATAATCGCTGCATTGGCCTTGTGCGCGCCGATGTTGGTGGTGGCTGCTGAACCCGCTGTGCAGAGTGCCAATGCAGAGATGTCCAAGATTGACGCGGGTGAATTTGTCATGGGCAGCAACAAGGTTGACCGCTCGAAAAAAGCCGGTGAATTTGGCGCCACCAAACCGTGGTATCAGGATGAGCACCCGGAACGCAAGGTCAAGCTCAAGGCGTTCAGGATTGATAAATACGAAGTCACCAACAGCCAGTACAAAGAGTTCATGGCAAAAAATAATGCGCCACCGCCAGATCGCTGGATGGAAACCGGTTATATCATCAGCATGAAAAAAGACAAACTGCTGGCGTTGGACGTGGAAGCCCTGCGCAAAGCCGCCGTAAAAGTGTTTCATCTCGATCTGGATACCCGCGCCATGAGCAAGGAAGATCTTCTCAAAGAGATCGACAAAAAATTTGTTGTCATTGATACCTTGCCAGTCACCACCGTGTCGTGGCACGACGCAGATGCTTATTGCAAATGGGTGGGGAAGCGTCTGCCGACTGAGGCCGAGTGGGAAAAAGCCGCGCGGGGGACGAAGGCTCTGGAATTTCCGTGGGGAGAAGAATGGAAAGCCGGTTTATCTAACACCGGCGAAGAATCCTGGGAATACGGCGCCGCGCCCATTGGTTCATACAAGACTGACAAGTCCCCTTATGAGGTGTATGACATGGCAGGCAATGTGCGTGAGTGGGTGGCAGACTGGTACAAGCCGTATCCTGGTGCAGTTTACAAAAGCCCTGATTTTGGCGAAAAGTATAAAGTAGTGCGTGGCGCCGGGTCGGGCGGTCAGGGGCATTATGCGTTGAGTCTGTTTCAGCGTACTGCCTACCGAGGCTACCTTGACCCCAATGCCAGTTATACGGATGTGGGTTTCCGCTGCGCCAAATAAGTTGTTGAAGTAATGCCTAAGGAATGTGTGGTGCTTCTGCATGGGCTGGGCCGCACCCGCCTGTCGATGCGTGCGCTGCAACGCGATTTGGAAAACAGCGGGTTTTGTGTCTGGAATAAAAGTTATCCTTCAACAAAAAAATCCATTGAAGAGTTGTCGTGTGCCGTAGGCCAGGCGATTGCGCAATGCGTTGAGAAAAACGCAACGCCCGTCCATTTTGTGACGCATTCATTGGGCGGTATTTTAGTTCGCCACTATTTTCAAGATCATGGCCTCGAACATATTGGCCGCGTGGTGATGTTGGGGCCGCCGAATCATGGCAGTGAAATTGTGGATCATTGGCGGGATAAATGGTGGTTTAAATTGGCTACCGGCCCGTCAGGTCAGGAACTGGGTACCGAGTCCACCAGCCTCCCTAACTCGCTCAAGCCGTTGAACCTTGAAGTGGGAATTATTGCTGGCTGCAAAAGCAGCGATCCGTGGTTTTCACCCTTATTTTCAACTGAGAATGATGGCAAAGTGTCGGTGGCCAGCGCCCGCCTGGAAGGCATGAAAGATTTTTGGGTGGTCAATCGCGGACATATTTTCATGGCAAATTCCACGGAAGTCAGTCGGCAAGTTGTATCGTTTCTGAAAACGGGTATGTTTGAAAAAACCTGACTGTGCCAGAACAGGGTGATAATCGCCAATAAAATTGGCGCGCATGTCGAAAAAACCTGTCGATGCTATAATAACAATATTACGCCGAAGCGCCGGAAAGAAGCTCCTTATGAAAACTCCCACAAGAATTGCATCATTGGTCGAAGAAGGTCTTGTCGATAGCGTGATCCGTCAGCTCATGAGCGGCAAAGAGGCCATGGTCTACGTGGTGCGCTGTGGCGAGGATATCCGTTGCGCCAAGGTGTACAAAGAGGCCAACAAGCGCGGCTTTCGCCAAAGCGTTAATTATACCGAAGGCCGCAAGGTGAGAAACAGCCGCCGCGCCCGCGCTATGGAAAAGGGTAGTCGCCATGGCCGCGAGACCCAGGAGGAGGCCTGGCAAAGCGCAGAGGTGGATGCGCTATACCGTCTTGCCGCCGCTGGCGTGCGTGTTCCGCAGCCCTATAATTTTCTTGACGGCGTATTGCTGATGGAGCTGGTGACTGACGCGAGTGGCGACGTTGCCCCCCGGCTTAACGACCTGGTGCTAACGGCAGGGCAGGCGCGCGAATACCACAGCATGCTGATCACTCAGGTGGTTCTCATGCTCTGTGCCGGAATTATCCACGGCGACTTGTCCGAATATAACGTGCTCGTCAGCGGCGACGGGCCCGTTATCATTGACCTGCCCCAAGCCGTTGACGCCGCTGGCAACAACAACGCTTGCAGCATGTTACTGCGTGACATCAATAATCTGGCGGCTTATTTTGGTCAGTTTGCGCCTGAGTTACTTGTTACCGACTATGGCATGGAGATATGGTCACTCTACGAGAAGGGGGATCTGCACCCTGGCGTTGAACTGGCGGGACGCTTCGAACGTAGCGAAAAACCGGCAGATGTGGAGAATATCATGCGCGAAATCGACGCTGTTATCAAAGAAGAAGCGGAGCGCCAACGCTATAAGCAGGAAATGAAAGAACAGGATTTATAATCAGTTCTACGACATGCCGTGTGTACCCCCGATGATGCTGGACTCGGCGTAATCGATATCAAGCTGTATCGTCCTTAGCGTTTCATCGTTGATGACGCCATCCTGCCGCAATCTATGTAACTCTTTTCTTTCCGCCGCGAGCGCCCTCAAACGAACCGACGACTCGCGCTCAAGGTGGGTTCTTGCCATCTGTCCTTTCTCGGTATCGGGATAAGCATGATGCAAGAGTCGACGCTCATACTCCTCTATCAACCGTAACAAAAAATACCGCTGCTCCTCTGGAAGTTCGGCGGTTGACATTTCCATCAGCGACTTGATAGCTGCTTCCGTTGTCGCTACCCGCGCCGCCTGTGTCTCACGTTCCACGATGTCGTCTGCCTGCACGCGGAACCAGCGAATAAACAGCGGCAAGGTCAAGCCGTTGATGAGCAGTGTTGCAATGATGACGCTGGTCGCCAAAAAGATAAGTAAATGACGCCCTGGAAAGGGCGTTTCCCCTGCCATCAATGGAATCGACAAGGCACCTGCCAGCGTCACAGCCCCACGAACACCTGCCCATCCAGTGATGAATACATTCCGCCACGGAGGTGTCGCAACGTGCGGATTATGCAGGCGCATCAGCCACGTTGAAACACGCGAGAAGGGAAACATCCAAAGCAAGCGCACGGCAATCACCATGCCAGACACGGCCAGTGCATAATATAGCAGCTCATGCCAGTTGTAACCGGAGATGCCAGCGAACACGCTACGCAGTTGCAGTCCCAGCAACAGAAACACCAGACCATTGAAAACGAACAACAGCATGGTCCAGACATTTGACGCATGCAGTCGGATATCGGTCTCCAGATGCTTGGTATCATGCATTCCCGCATAAAACCCGGCGGCGACCACGGCAAGGATGCCGGAAAAATGAAACAGTTGCTCTCCCACCAGGTAGGCTGCGAAGGGGGTCAGCACTGACAGGGCGACCGACACGGAAGGATCCCTGAGCCCACGGCGCACCAGTGAAAGCCGTAGCCATTGAATAACTCCCGCGATAGCAACACCCGTAAGCAGGCCACCAACCACGAGTGCGAAAAACGACACCGCCGCCTGTTGGAGCGAAAAACTGCCCGTCAATACGGCGGCTACAGCAAATTTGAAAGCTACCAGACCGGAGGCATCATTGATCAGGCTTTCCCCTGCAAGCACATTGGCGCTGCGGCTCGGCAAGCGCACCTTCTGCGTTAGCGCGGATACCGCAACCGCATCGGTAGGCGACACCACCGCGCCGAGGGCAAAACAGGCGGCGAGGGGCAGGCTGGGAATGAGGAGATGCAGTCCATATCCCACTGCAAGCATGGTGACAAAAACCAGCCCAAAGGCGAGCAGCATAATGGAGTAGCGCAACTGATAGAATTCACGCTTGGGCAGCAGCCAACTGTCGGCAAACAATAGCGGTGGGATGAAGAGGGCGAAAAATATTTCAGGCTCCAGCTCGATTTTCTCGAACCCGGAAATAGCGCTCATCGCTACGCCACCGCCGACCAGCAACAGCGGCAACGGTATGGGCACACGCTTGCCGAGCGCGCCGATAAGCGTGACGGCAAGGATCATGGCGAGGGCGTGCTGAAGAATATCCATAGTGAGTAACAGTGTACCTTGGTAGAGGAATTACCGTAACCCCAGTCACTGCGGCCGCGTCGCATTTATCGAGCTTGAGGTGATAACAAGCTTAGCTCTTTACCGCCAGCACGCCATCGCCATTCAACTCTGTGACGAAACCTGCGCGCCGCAAGCGTGTCGCTACTTCATTGGGCACATCGCGGCCACTAGTTAATTTGTTCGGTGCGCCTGTGTAATGAAACAGCTTACCTTTGCGCTTTAGCGCTCTGGCAAGCTGGTCATAAAAAGCCTGTGAATAAAGTTCACCAGCAATACCAAAACGTGGGGGATCGTGCAAAATCGCATCGACCGAGCCGCCAGGCAACGACACAATCTGCTCGCAAATATCACCCAGGGTTAAACTCAACACATCATCCGTCTGGGGTGACCAAGGATTCAGGCTGCGCAGCCAGATCACGTCGGGATTTTTCTCATAAGACAGCACCTGCCTGGCCTGGCCCTGCATACACCATGCGGCAAAATAACCGAGGCCACCACAGGTATCCAAAATCACTTTGCCACGCGGTTGAATCAACGCCACCTTGCGTTCGGCGTCTGCATAGGGAGACGTGTGTGCGGTGGGCAGCATCTTGATGCCATCAATTTCGAAGGTCGGCGGCCCCCACTGCGTCGGCACCAATTTGATCAACGATGTGGTGTAGCGCGACACCGGTTGAAATGACTCGTCAACCCAGTAATAAATGGTTCTATCATTGCAGGTTTCAAGATAGGGAAATAATTGGCCCTGCCAGTTCCAGCCTTCAGCGCCCACCGCAACGGTTGTTGTCGTTCGTCCCAGATCGAGCGAGCAGTCGACATTCGGCACGCCAGCTTGCAGCGCCGCGCGCAATATCCCATGCTCTTTCAAGGTTAACAGCGGCTTCATCTAATCGCGGCCCGGCCTGGCGACTGTAGTGTGATGGCGCGTATTGCCCTTCACAGCCGCTTCCCAATCAAGGTCGGCGCCTTATCAGTGCGGGTCTCCACCTTCAAATAACTCACCAGACGAACACAGCCTTCCTTGTGCAACACTTCATGTATTTTTGCAACGGCGGCGAGAATATCCGCCAACTCCCCTTCAATGTTGGTGCCCGAGGCATGAGTCTCAATAATAAAGTCATACGCCTGAAGCAACTCAACAACACGGGCGATCTCCTGCCTCACAGAGATACTTTTACCAATTGGTATGACCTGTAATTCAGCGGTTGCTTTCATTTAAAAACCCTCGTGGTTAGATGTGTGCATCCCCTCTGTTCCTGCTGGTGATTAACCCGCTAACTCACTAGCAATCATCTCGGCTTGCTTCAAAACCGTTTCGGTGGCCAGTAACTGCATGTCGGGCGGGTAGCCAAATTGGCGCAAGGTGCGCTTCACAATCACTTTCAGTTTGGCCCTCACATTTTCCTTGATCGTCCAGTCTATCGACGCATTCTCACGCACCCGCTGCGTCAGCACCACGGCCAGCTCGCGCAACTTGTCTTGCTGCATCAGTTCGCGCGCGCTGTCGTTGTTGGCCACTGCAGTGTAAAACGCATATTCAAAATCGCTCAGGCCCATGTGCTTGGCCTCATCATCTGAAGCGACGATCTCCTTGCTGATCTTGATCAGTTCCTCCATCACCTCAGCAGCGGTCAGAATCTTGTTGTGATATTTCTTGATGGCGTTTTCAAGCATCTCCATCAAGGTTTTACTCTGTACTAGATTTTTTTTGGCGCGTGCTTTCAGTTCGTCATTGAGAAGTTTTTTCAGCACCTCCAAGGCTATGTTCTTGTGTTCATGACCTTTCAGCTCGGCCAGAAATTCGTCGGACAATATGGAAATATCCGGCTTCTTGATACCCGCCGCATCAAATACATCAATCACCTTTTCTGACACCAGCGCCTGATCAATCACCTGGCGGATGGTGGTTTCAATCTCTTCATTGCTGCGCCCTTCGCCCCCATCGGCAAAAGAAGCGTCGAATTTGGCAAGACGCGCTTTCACTGCCTGAAAAAATCCCACTTCGTCGCGGGCACCCATAGCCTGCTCGTGCGGCACAGCGATGGCGAAAGCCAGAGAAAGCGCCGTCACCTCGTTGATATAGCGCTTTCTGCCATCCTCCAACCCGAGAATATGTTCCTCGGCTGCCAGAATCAGCGACAGTTTTTGTGCGGTATCGGCCTCAAAATAGTTTTCATAGGCAAAGCCGTGATACATGGCAGACACCACTTCCAGCTTCTCCAGCATCAGGCTCACCGCCTGTTCCTGCGCCAGAGTCGGGTCGCCCTTACCTCCCGCATCAGAATAGAACGAGAGTGCCTCTTTCAGATCAGCGGCAATCCCCAGATAATCCACCACCAAGCCGCCCGGTTTGTCTTTGTGTACCCGGTTCACCCGAGCAATTGCCTGCATCAGGTTGTGCCCCTTCATCGGCTTGTCGATGTAGAGCGTGTGCATACTCGGCGCATCAAAACCAGTCAGCCACATATCGCGCACAATCACCAGCTTGAGCGGGTCATCGTCGTCCTTCATCCGCTCGGCCAATTGCTTGCGCTGCTCTTTGGTGGTGTGATGTTTGGCCAGCAGCGGGCCATCGCTGGAGGCGGCCGTCATCACTACCTTGATAGCGCCTTTGTTTAAATCATCGGAGTGCCACGCAGGCTTGATCTTGATGATTTCCGCATACAGCTCGGCGGCAATGCGCCGCGACATGCTCACCACCATACCCTTGCCTGCGAACACCGCCTGCCGCGCCTCGAAGTGAGCCACGATATCCTTAGCAATATTCTTGATGCGCTGTTCACTACCGATCAGCGCCTCCATCTTCGTCCACTTGGCCTTGGCTTTCTGCATCTCGGGGACGGGCGAACCCCTGTGTTCGCCCTGTTCTGGCCTGTGTTCGCCCTGTTCTGGGCAGACACGGGGGTCTGCCCCTACATCATCAAATTCTTCGTCCAGTTCGGCAATCAGCCTTTTTCCTTCGTCACTCAAGCCCACCTTCGCCAGACGGCTCTCGTAATAAATCCGTATCGTCGCGCCATCCTCAACCGCCTGGGCAATATCGTAGATGTCCACATAGTTGCCGAATACCGCCGGGGTGTTCACATCGGTTTTTTCAATCGGTGTGCCGGTAAAGCCAAGGTAAGTAGCGCTGGGCAGCGCATCGCGCAGGTATTTGGCAAAGCCGTACACCACCTTCTTGCCAATCACCTCGCCATTGGCGTCTTTCTCGTCCAGGGTCTTGGCGCTGAAGCCGTATTGCGTGCGGTGCGCCTCATCCACAATCACCACGATGTTGCGCCGGTCGGACAACAGTTCGTACACATCGCCATCGCCGGGCTGAAACTTCTGGATGGTGGAAAAGATCACTCCGCCGGAAGCCACTTTCAGCAGATCCTTCAACTGCTCCCGGTTCGCTGCCTGCACCGGCTCCTGACGCAAAAGCTGTTTGGAGGCAGCAAAGGTGTCGAACAACTGGTCGTCCAGGTCGTTGCGGTCGGTGATGACCAATACGGTGGGGTTATCCAGCGCCAGCACAATCTTGCCGGTGTAAAACACCATGGAGAGCGACTTGCCTGAGCCTTGGGTATGCCACACCACACCGGCCTTCTTGTCACCCCTGGGTTGGTGGCCAACCCCCGGTAAACCGTAGCTGGCTGGGGTTTCACGCACACCCGCACTACCCCTGATATCTGCCGCGCGTAGCGTCGAAGCCACCGCCGCATTCACGGCGTAGTACTGGTGGTAGGCCGCCAGCTTCTTCACGGTGCTGATGCTGATGACGCCGGTTTTCGGATCTTCCTTCTTGCTCTTTTCAAAGACGATGAAGTGGCGCAGCAAATCCAGCAGCGTGGCCTTGTTCAACATGCCGAGAATCAGCGTCTCCAATTCCGGTAGGGGCAGGCTCCTGTGGTTGCCCTTCGTCATTCCGTGGCTACCAGAATCAGGGCAGGCACGGGGGCCTGCCCCTACACCGTCCGCACTCTTCCACATCATGAAACGACTCAAGCCTGCGGAAAGCGAACCCGCTTTGGCCTCCAACCCGTCGGAAATCACCAGCAAGGCATTCGAAGTGAATAAGCTGGGGATAGATTGCTTATAGGTGTCAAGCTGCTGATACGCCACCTTGATCGTGGCGTTTTCATCGGCAGCGTTTTTCAGCTCAATCACCACCAGCGGAATGCCATTGACGAACAGCACCAGATCGGGCCGTTTGTTCTGGCGCCCCTGGTGATCAGAATGGCCGATCACCGTGAATTGATTGGCGACAACGAACTCGTTGTTCTCGGGATGGGCAAAATCGATCAGCCACACCAGATCGCCGCGCTCGTCGCCGTCTTGCTGGCGGCTTACCTTCACGCCCTCAGTGAGCAAACGGTGGAAGGCTTCGTTATTCGCCAGCAGATCGGGCGAACTGATGCGCTGCACTTCCTTAAGCGCAGCCTGCAACACCGCAGGCGACAACTTGGGATTGATGCGCTTGAGCGCCTGCGCCAGCCGCCCTCTCAGCAACACCTCATCATAATGACTGCGCTCTGGCTGCTTACCATCCGGTGCAATGTCCGGCGCGTAAACGTAACTGTAACCCAGGCGCTCGAATAGCTTGATGGCGAAGTCTTCGATGGCGGATTCGGTGAGTCTAGACATGATAGCTATCTTCTTCCCACCGTTGGGGATTGGTCTGGATGTATTCGGCAATTTTCAAATACGAATCCTCGTCGCGGATGATATGTTCGTAATAATTGCGTTGCCATAATTTAGCTGGAAATAATTGCCAACCATTTTGTTTAACGCCATCCGTATATTGTTTCGTGGTCATGGTTTTGAATCGGTGAACCACATCAGGTAACGAAAACCCCGTAGGGGCACCCCCCCGTGGTTGCCCTTCACCAACAGGGCAGGCACGGGGGCCTGCCCCTACGATTATGACAATTCCATGGATGTGGTTTGGCATCACAACAAATTGGTCAATTTCAACGCCGCAGTAATGCGCCGGAATTTGATCCCATATGGTGCGTACCATTTTCCCTGCATCGTTCAAATTCATTTCACCATTTTCAATATCACCAAATAGACACAGGCGGTCTTGCGTGCAAATGGTCACGAAATACAGCCCTTTTTGCGAGTAATCATACCCACGCAACCGAATGGAACGGCGATGGTGAATATCCGGGTTGTATTTCATTTTCCCCTACACATTTTCCTGCACGCTCAACATATTCATTATCAGGCGAATCAGCGTTTCTTTCTGCTTGGGGTCGGACTCCGCCACCAGCAGCGTCAGTGCCGCCAGGCCAGTGTCGTTGATGACCGCTTCCCCTTGCGCATTCAACAAACGGCCATTGCGATGCAGAAAGTCCACAAACAAAAACGCCCCGCTGCGCTTGTTGCCATCCGAAAACGGGTGGTTTTTCACCATAAAATACAGCAAGTGCGCCGCCTTGCTTTCCACTGTCGGATAAGCAGGTTCGCCAAACACCGACTGGTCAAGATTGCCCAGAATCGCCGACAACCCATCCCCGCGCGGCTGGGCGAACAAATTGGTCGCCTCGCCCCGCGCCAGCAACGACTGCTTCAACGCCTGCAAAGATGCCGTGGCGTCGGACTCGGCAGGCAAACGCCCGCCGGACTGACCCGCAGGCTCCGCCAGCATCCCCTCATCATAGCGCTGCAACCAGAGAAAGGTTTGCGTGTAGCGGCTGACAATCTCCACCAGTCCGCTGCCCGCCTCTGCACTCAGCTCCGGTGATCGCGCCGCCTTGCGAATCAAGGCCAGCGCCTGCTGTAACTCGGCGGCGTTTTGGTCAAAGCGGGACTGGTTCAGCGTATAGCCCTGCACCAGGTGTTGGCGCAACACTTGGGTCGCCCAGCGTCTAAACTGCACGCCCCGCTCAGACTTGATACGGTAACCGACAGAAATCACCACATCCAGATCATGATAGACAACCGGCTTGTCAGAATTTGCAATATGCATTTTTTGCATATTGCTTTTTTCTGAAAGCTCGCCTTCAGATAAGGCATTGCGAATATGACGCGAGACAACCGACTGATCCCGCCCGAACAACTCTACCATCTGCGCTTGCGACAGCCACACCGTATCCTGATCCAGAGTTACCTCTAGCCGCACCACGCCATCTGCGGCTTGAAAAATCTGAATTTTTGACTCTTTCATCGCGTCTCCTTTCCCGTTTTTCTACGCTATAAGTCCAAAGCCACCCTCACTTCGCCGCTCATCAGCTTGGGCAACAGGGTGTCGCGGAGTTTTTCGAGGGTGCGGATTTGTGTCAAGACGTGGAGTTTTTTCATGAAATACCCAGACACCATTTTCTCGAAGTCTTGAATTGCCTCATGGGGTGGGACAGTAATCACAATATCCCGAAAAGTAGCTGTCGTTATTGTGTCAAAGACGCTGCCATAGGCGGATGAACGAAGCTCACTTACCGCGTGGTTTATCAGCAAGTAGGTGAAAAAAAAGCAGCCTTCCACCTGGGGCAATATCCCATAGTTTGACTGGCTATAGGTCATCGGTTTTGACAGAAGCGCATATTTTCCAACAGTTCCTCTTGCAGAAATCACGGTAGCGAATCTAGGCAATAATTTTGCAGAACTATTTACAAGCCCTTCTTGAGTGATCGTTTTTTCAGAAGAAACAACAAATGATTTATGGCTTGAGGCAATGTCTCCCCCAGATAGCCATGGTATTTCTCCATCCCAATATTCAGCTACTGAAGTTTTAGGCGTTCCACCACCGACAAGCTCAATAACATCGAGTAGGTTCTTCCCCACCCAATCCTCCTGCGCCTCTTCCACGAACCACTGACGGAACAGGGTTTCGGCCATGGCTTCGAGGGTTTGGTTCTGGCGGTGCAGCAGGTCGATTTTGTCGTCGAGGCTGCTGAGCACGGCGGCGATGGCTTTTTGCTCGTCACGCTCTGGAATTCTCCATTTTGTATCTTTGAGAAAATTCCAATCAGCCCTTGGCATACGAGAACCGCCCTCACTAGCATTGGCAGTATCAATGAATTCCCAATTAGCCAAGAAATAAAACACAAAATCTTGTAAGCAATTTTTCTTTGCTCGCACGACCCAAATGTCAGTTGAGCAAACGCCATCAAATTTTGCTTTTACAACCTTCCGAAAATATGGCCTCAATTTCCCGAATAAAATATCGCCAGTTTTAAAGAAAAACTTGTTGCTGGCGATCTCGGATGAATGTCCAACTGAATTTAAACGCAACCTCTCTTGCTCTATGTGCTCTAGACCAATGTAGTTGAAGTCGGCATTTTGATCCGGTTTGAACTGGTCTTTACCAAGTTCAACGAAGTCAGAAAGTTTCAACTCCCGCCACCCATTCATACCTTCACCTTCGCCAGATTCTCGGCAATAGCCCTGTTCAGCTTAGCCTCTTCCCCCAACTGCGCTTCAAACTCAGCCTTCAGCGCAGCAAAGCGTTCGGCAAAGTTGAAGTCGTCCTCTTCTTCCGGCAGGCCGACGTAGCGCCCCGGCGTGAGCACATAGTCCAATTCCGCAACACGCGAAATCGGCACGGAGGCGCAAAAACCGGGAATGTCCGCATACGTAGGGGCAACCCCCCGTGGTTGCCCTTCAACCCGTGGTTGCCCTGTTTGTTGTGGTTGCCCAACACCATCAGGGCAACCACGGGGGGTTGCCCCTACCAACCAGGCGTGATAGGTATCGGCGATTTTCTGGACGTCGTTGTGCGAGAACTCCTTGGTGCGGCGATTAATCAAATGACCGAGATTGCGCGCGTCGATGAACAGGATTTCGTTTTTGCGCGGGTGGCCGTTATTTCTGGCGCGGTTCATGAACCACAGCGCCGCCGGAATCTGGGTGTTCAAAAACAGTTTGGCGGGCAGGTTGACGATGCAGTCAATCAGGTTGCCGTCAGCGATCATGGATTTGCGGATGTCGCCCTCGCCGCTGGTTTTGCTGGTGAGCGCGCCTTTGGCCAGCACCACGCCCGCTTTCCCCTGCGGGTTGAGGTGATAGGCGAAGTGCTGTAACCAGGCGAAGTTGGCATTGCCCGTTGGCGGTGCGCCGTATTGCCAGCGGCCATCGCCGCGCAGCAATTCGCCGCTCCAGTCGCTGACGTTGAACGGCGGGTTGGCGATGATGAAATCGGCTTTCAGGTCTTTGTGGGCATCGTTGAGAAAGGAGCCTTCGTTGTTCCACTTCACTTGCGAGCTGTCGATGCCGCGAATGGCGAGGTTCATCTTGGCCAGCCGCCAGGTGGTCTGGTTGCTCTCCTGCCCGTAGATGGAAATATCGTTGGCGCGGCCCTGATGCTCTGCGACGAATTTTTCTGACTGCACGAACATGCCGCCCGAGCCGCAGCAGGGGTCGAACACCCGGCCTTTGTAGGGTTCAAGCATCGTCACCAGCAACTCCACAATGCTGCGTGGGGTGTAGAACTGCCCGCCCTGCTTGCCTTCGGCCAGCGCGAATTCACCGAGGAAATATTCGAACACATGCCCCAGCACATCGGCGCTGCGCGACTTGGCATCGCCCAGCGCAATGTTACCGACCAGATCGATCAGCCCGCCCAAGCTGGCGGGGTCGAGGTTTTGCCGTGCGAACACTTTGGGCAACACGCCCTTGAGAGAGGGGTTTTCTTTTTCGATGGCGTCCATCGCCTCATCAACAAAGCCGCCGATGTTGGGCTGTTTAGCCTTGGCCAGCAGGAACGACCAGCGCGCCTCGGACGGAACAAAGAAAACATTCTCTGCCTTGTATTCGTCCTTGTCCTCGGGGTCGGCTCCGGCGTACTCGCCTTCGCCTGCTTGCAGCCTGGCAAATATTTCCTCAAAGGAATCGGAGATGTATTTCAGGAAGATCAACCCCATCACCACATGCTTGTATTCAGCGGCGTCGATGTTCTTGCGCAGTTTATCGGCAGCTTTCCAGAGTTGCTTTTCCAGCGGTTCGTCTTTGTTTTCTTTTGCTGCTTTAGCTTTGGCCATGAGTTTTATGGTTCTTTTGTCTGGCAATGGTGGGAACGATGTCGAGGTTGTAGTATTGGGTGCGGTATACCTTGTCATGCCGCGCAGTAGTCTGCTCTTTATTGTGGCGCGTAACACAGTATCACGCCACTTTATTTGGCACGCAATAACTTTTTGCGCCACTTTAGTGGTTTATTTGGCGCGTTTCGTGACTGTCGTGCCATATCGTTATACATCACTGGTTGTGTCATCAATGGTTTCTGCATATTTCGGCATGGCGTGTTGCCACAGGCGGTAACGCTCCTGCAGGGCAGGGCTAGGGGCGGGCGTGAAAATCGTGTCAGGCATGGATTCTGGGCTGTGCCTATAATTGTGCAGACCCCAAGGATCGGACATTATTTCTTGCCCGGCCAGTAAAAACGCCATGCCGCGTGCAGTGGCTTCGCATTCTGCGGGACGGCACACAGGCAGGCCGCAAAGGTCGGCGAGGCGTTGGCACAGGCCATTGAGTGTGGCCAAGCCACCGCTGATGACGATGGTGCGTGGTGCAGGGCAAGCGCTTTCCATTTCGTGCAGGTTGGCGTGCAGCAGAAACACGATGCTTTCAACGACAGCCACCATCTTTTCCCACGCTTCGCCTGTGCCAATAAACCGCGATTGAAAATCGGCTATCCAGTACGGTGCGCCCAGGCCGGAGACGCCATTGAGGAACAGGGGTGGGTGGGTGTTGTGAGCCAACCAATTTTCCATATTAGATTTGACATTGGCTAAACCCAGCGTTTTACTGGCCCATTGCAGGGCGCTGGCGGCGCCGTTGACGGTGCCTTCGAGTGTGTAGGTGGTATGTTCGGCGGTTTGCATGACGACGCTGCTGAGCAGGCGCGAATGATGAGGCCGTTGTTGGGTAACGCGCTGCACAAATGCGCCGGTGCCGACATTGATATACACGATGTCTGGCTGTGGCGGGCCAAAGGCGAACAGGGCGGCGGATTGGTCGCCATTGGTCACGGTGAGTGGAATGGAAAAATCATTGATACGCAGATGACCGAAGCTGTGCCGGGTAGATACACAGCGCGGCAGAAGTGTGCGTGGCACACCGAACAGTGCCAGCAACTCATCATCCCAGTCGCCCGTGCTGATGTTCCATAATAAAGTGCGTGACGCATTGGCGGGGTCGGCGAGCAGCGGGCGTTCTTCCAGTAAGTGGAATAACACAAAACTCGCCAAAGGGCCACAGGCCAGCGTGCCGTTGTGCTGGGCGGTACGGACGGCGGGTAGGTGATCCAGGCACCAGCGCAGTTTGCTGGCGCCATAATGCGCGTTGAGGAATAGCCCGGTTTTTTGATGAATCGCCTGTCGCTGTGATTCGAATTGTTGTAACTGGTGATGTGCGCGTCGATCTTGCCAACTGATAATTGGCGATACTGCTGCGCCAGTAGTATTGTCCCAGCATGCCAGGCTGGAACGCTGGGTGGCCAACCCGGCGGCAACGATATCTGTGCTGCGCGCGCCAAGCTGGGTGATGACGTTGCTGATGGCGGTGCGCAATGAAGTGATGAGTTCATGTGGGTCGTGTTCCACCCAGTCAGATTGAGGGTGGTTGACACCGATAGGCTGAAAGTCACTAACGATTATTTTGCCGCTGGCATCAAATACCAATGCGCGACTGGCGTGGCCGCCTTGATCGAGAGTGAGGTAAAGGCTGCTGTTAGTGGCCCATTTCATAAAAACAATTACATTTTTGTCATTTCGAACGAAGTGAGAAATCTATTGTGATAGTTACCAGGATCTCTCCCGGCGGTCGAGATGACAGGGAAATTAAGAAATGGACCACTAGGCCGCCGCGTGACGCTCATCAAGGTGAAGGTCGCTGATAATCTCCAGCGGGTAGCGCTTGCCCGCCAGGTAGTCGTCAATGCACTGGATTACCAGTGGGCTGCGTAAACGGTCGGCTTGCGCCATTAGCGCGGCGCGTGGCATCCACAGCGCACGTACAATGCCTGTGTCGAGTTTGAGCAGGGGGTCATGGCCATGGCAGGTGCCCGTAAAGCAGGCGCGCAAATAGGTGCTGCCTTTTTGCGGGTGTTGCCAGCGGTAGAAACCGATCAGCGCAGTTGGTACAAAACGCCACGCCGTTTCTTCCAGGGTTTCGCGGATCGCCGCAGCGATCAGCCCTTCGCCTTCGTCGAGGTGTCCCGCAGGCTGGTTATAAACAAGTCGGCCTTCGCTTTTTTCTTCCACCATCAAAAAGCAGCCTTCGCGTTCAATGACGGCGGCAACGGTGACATGCGGTTTCCAGGTCATGGGGATGTTTTCCTTGTGCGATGGGTTTGCGGTATGTCCTGTATCGGCAAAAAACTCTCTTTCCACGAGCCGGGCGCGAGATTGTCCAGCGTCCAGTCGCCGATAGCATAGCGTATCAAACGCAGGGTGGGGTGGCCCACCGCCGCAGTCATGCGCCGTACCTGGCGATTGCGCCCCTCGCTGATTTTAAGCTCAATCCACGCAGTGGGGATAGTCTCCCGGTGACGGATCGGCGGGGAGCGTGGCCAAATATTTGCGGGTTCCATCATCAGGCGTGCCTGGGCAGGCGCTGTCTTGCCGTCATTCAGCATAACGCCCTGTTTTAGTGCCTGCAATGCAGCGGCGTCCGGCGCGCCTTCCACTTGTGCCCAATAAGTCTTTTCCATTTTGTATCGCGGATCGCTGATGCGGTGTTGCAGCACACCATCGTCGGTGAGCACCACCAGACCCTCGCTGTCGTAATCCAGCCGTCCAGCGGGGTAAACCTCGGGCAAATCAATATAATCCGCCAGGGTTTCACGCCCCGCTTCATCGGTGAACTGGGTCAGCACGTCATAAGGCTTGTTGAACAGGATAATTTTTGGCATGGGCATATTATACCACCCACACGCTCGTGCGGCGGTCTCTTCCGGCATCCTGCCTCTCGTGACACTTGCGCCGGGCAGGATGCCCAAGTGCGGTGAGCGCAGGGATGCGCAAGAACCGCCACTTCCTCGTGCGGCGGGAGCAGCGAAGTGCTAGAATATCCGTCAACGACTTTTTGAATTTGATGTATAGGGAGTGTTCATGAGCTACGCCAAAATTACCGTTCCCGCCGACGGCCAAAAAATTACTGTTAATCCGGATTTTTCGCTGAATGTTCCGGCACGTCCCATCATTCCGTTTATTGAGGGAGACGGCATTGGTGTGGACGTGACCCCGGTGATGCGTACCGTGGTGGACGCAGCACTCAAAAAAGCCTATGGCGGCAAAAAATCAATTGCCTGGATGGAAGTGTACGCAGGCGAAAAAGCCACGCAAGTGTATGGCAAAGACATGCACTTGCCCGAAGATACACTCAAGGCCGTGCGCGAATATCCGGTATCCATCAAGGGCCCGTTGGCGACGCCGATTGGCGGTGGCATTCGCTCATTGAATGTGGCATTGCGGCAGGCGCTGGATCTTTACGTATGCCTGCGTCCGGTGCGTTACTTCACCGGCACGCCCAGCCCGGTAAAAGCGCCGGAAAAAGTTGACATGGTGATCTTCCGCGAAAATTCCGAAGATATTTATGCCGGCATCGAATGGGCAGCGGGTACGCCCGAAGTAAAAAAACTTATCGACTTTTTACGCAATGAAATGGGCGTGAAGAAAATCCGTTTTCCCGACACTTCCGCAATTGGCATCAAGCCGGTGTCGCGTGAAGGCACTGAACGCCTGGTGCGCAAGGCTATCCAGTATGCCATCGACAACAACCGCGGCTCCGTTACCCTGGTGCACAAGGGTAATATCATGAAATTCACTGAAGGCGGCTTCAAAAACTGGGGCTATGATATTGCCAAAAATGAATTTGGCGCCACTGAAATTGATAAAGGTCCGTGGTGTTCATTACAGAATCCCAACACCGACAGCGAGATTATCATCAAAGATGTGATCGCTGATGCCTTCCTGCAAGAGGTTCTGCTCCATCCCGCAGACTACAGCGTCATCGCCACGCTTAATCTCAATGGTGATTATATTTCTGACGCGCTGGCCGCGCAAGTAGGTGGTATCGGCATCGCGCCGGGCGCTAACTTGTCTGATACCGTTGCCATGTTTGAAGCCACTCATGGCACTGCACCCAAGCATGCAGGTAAAAATGATGTTAACCCCAGTTCGGTAATTCTCTCCGCTGAAATGATGTTGCGGCATATGGGCTGGAACGAGGCGGCAGATTTGATTATCAAGGGCGTGTCAGGCGCGATTGGGCAACGCACTGTCACCGACGATCTGGCACGCATGATGCCCGAAGCTACCCGCGTAAGCTGCTCCGGATTTGGCGAAGCCATCGTCGCCAATATGTGATCCACAGCCGTTGGCTCATACGTATTACTATTTAATGTAGGGTGGGTTGAAAACCCACCAAGCGTTGGCCGCTTCCGGCATCCGACCGCCATGGATGGCGGAAGTGTCGAAAATGCAGGAGCATTTTTCGACCTGCCTCTCGCGGCACTTGTGCATCCATGCACGACGCGCAGCTACACCATACTTTTTCTGAATGCCTTAAATCATGCGCGCAGTAATTTATACCATCTTATGCTGTCTGAGTGCCGCCTTCACCCCGTTGGCGGCAGCGCAGACGGCATGGGTTGCCGGATGGCAGAATCAGTCGACCTTGATGAGTCCCCGTGCCGGTGCCGCCAGTGTCGAAGCGAATGGGGTGATTTATACCGTGGGTGGTATTGATGGCACGCGCTTTCTGAGATCTACCGAATATGCGCGCATTATGCCGGATGGCGCGTTATCACCCTGGCACGCGACGACTCAACTGCAAGAACGGCGCGGTTTTTTTTCTGCCGCAGTCCATCAAAAATACATCTATGTGGTAGGTGGTGGAAACGGCGCGAATGGCAGTAATCTGTTGCGTTCCGTTGAACGCGCTGAAATATTGCCTGAAGGTAATCTTGGTGCGTGGGCCAAAGAAAAAAATCTTTTGGTTTATCCGCGCCGTTGTACCCGATTGGCGGTTATTGGTAATTATATTTATGCGATCGGCGGCTATAGCGGCGCGCTGCTGGATAGTGTCGAGCGCGCAGAAATCTTGCCTGATGGCCGCCTGGGTAAATGGACATTGCAATCGCAACCTTTAACCATGCCGCGTTATGTGCATGCAGTTGCTCAGCACAACGATGCAGTATTTGTTATCGGCGGACATGCGCAGCACCAAGGCGACGCGCAGCCTGAAGTGGAATGGGCACAGCTTGCTAACGATAATAAAGATAGGACGTGGCGACGTGCTGCATCGCTACAAACCGCGCGCTATGGTTTGTCCACCGCCGCGCACGGCAATCATGTGTATGCGCTGGGGGGCATTAATAGCCTGGTGTTTCAGAGCACTGTTGAGAAACTTGAGATAGGAGCACAGGACATTGCGCCCGCGTGGCAAAGCACCACGCCATTGCCCCTGCCACTGGCGGATTTTAGTGTGGTGACCTATAAGGATTGGATTTATATTCTGGGTGGCACTAATTCTGGGGGGTATTACAATACAGTAATCTCTGCGCGTTTTAATGAGGCGGGCGATCCCGGTTTTTGGGGGGAGCCACAACGCGTGGAATCACCGCCGAGCGTGCCGCGTCCCGCCGCAGCCGTGGCGCTGCCCAATGAAGCCGTTATCGCCGAGGTAATCGATACGACGCTCTACACCTATTTGCGCATCATCACCGCTCAGGGTGATGAAGAGTGGCTGGCGGCCGCCAAAGGTAACTTCTCCCCAGGCAGCCGCATCCGCTATAGCAATGGTGTGCGCATGAGCGATTTTTACAGTAAAACCTTACAGCGGCGTTTTGCGGCGATTCGCTTTGTTGGGAATGTTGTTGCCGAGCCGGTTACAGCGAATACCCAAAACTCTCCTTGAAGCGTGCGTTAAATTGCGCACGTTCGAAATGATGATTCTGCGTGCCATGCTGCTCCACTTTTATTGCGCCCATCAACGACGCAATACGCCCTGTCGTTTCCCAATCCATGTCATGCATCAAACCATACAAAATACCGGCACGATAGGCGTCTCCGCAACCCGTCGGGTCAAGCACGGCTTTAGGGGTGGCTGTCGGTATATCAATGCGCTTTTTGCCAGTGTAAATATGCGATCCTTCGCTGCCTGAGGTGACGATGAGCGCCTGCACGCGATCGGCCAGCTCGTGGGGTGATTTGCCGGTGCGTTGTTGCATGAGCTGCATCTCATAGCTATTGACGGTTACCCAACTGGCTTGGTCAATGAAGGTTAGCAGATCATCTCCATCGAACATCGGCATGCCCTGACCTGGGTCAAAGATAAAAGGGATGTTCGCCTCAGCGAATTGCGTGGCATGGGTTATCATGCCCTCGCGTCCATCGGGTGAAACGATGCCGATGCTGGTTTTTTTTGCATCGGCGACCTGATTCTCATGTGCGAAATTCATCGCGCCAGGATGAAAAGCGGTAATCTGATTATCATCCAGATCAGTAGTAATAAAGGCCTGGGCAGTGTAGGTGTTGTCAATAATTTTTATATGTTCGAGACTGATGCCGCAACGTTCCAGCCATGTCGCGTAAGGTCCAAAGTCGGCGCCTACCGTGCCCATCAAGGCGGGTTTGCCACCCAATAATTTAAGGTTATAGGCGATGTTTCCCGCACAACCGCCAAACTCCCGGCGCATGCTGTTCACCAGAAATGACACATTCAAGATGTGCACTTTATCTGGTAAAATATGATTTTTGAACTTGTCGTGAAACACCATGATGGTGTCGTAAGCAATGGAACCACAGATCAGGGCAGACATAAGGATTTTCCAATTAGATTAATGTTAATCAAACATTATACCTGTCTATATTAGTAGTAACAGCAGGTTTTAATGTTAAATACCCCTTCTTTGAAATGCACAACTCACCGTCAAGGAAGGCAATATCTGGCCGATAACTACAACACGGGTAACTCGCAAATATATTGTCGGGTTGGGCCGCGCACAGGGTTGTGTCATGCTGTTTAAACCTTTTAATATCATGTGCTTAATGTATATTATGGCAGCTCTGCCCCTGGCAGTGCATGGCCAGGAATCGCCCGTGGCGCAAGATGCCCAGACAAAAGAATTATTGCTGATACGCACATCGCTAGAGGCAGTTAAAAAAAGTCTGGTGGATATCGACAGCGAGTTATTGGTGCTGCGAGAAGCAGCACAATTTCCAGAGCGTTCGCAGGTGACAGTATTCCTGACGATGGATAAACTACCACAATTTCAACTGGAGTCAGTCGAACTGCAACTGGATGGCCGGGTAGTGTCTAATCATAGCTATACCCTACACGAAAAAGAGGCGATGCAAGAAGGTGGTTTTCATCGTCTCTATACGGGTAATGTAGGTGCCGGATTACATGCCATAAAGGCTGTTTTCACGGGTAAATTATTTGGCACACAAAAATACAGTGGCAGTGTTAGCTACAACTTCAAGAAAGCAGAAAAAGCAAAAGTCTTCACCTTGGGGGTTTCCGATTTTCTTCAGGATAGTACCCCTGGCATGACAATACGGGAAGATCGTTAGTAGTGCGTTTCACCAAAAGGATTACACAATGAAACGGATGGATTTTTTTGCCAGGCTAGGCGCAAACCCGCCGCCGCACTCATTGTGCGGCAAGGGGTTGCAACGACGCATGGCGGAAAAAGACGCCGTTTCATGTAATGCTTTTGGTGAAACGCACTACTTGGGTAGCCAATGACAATGATCATGCCGAGCATGCACACTAAGTGCGCCATTATTATTCAAGCGTTAATATTAATTGCACTATCCACTTTCTACCGGTCGGGCATCGCCGCACCTGTGCCCGATATTGTTCATTTGAGGGCAACAGACCCACATTTTGGCGAGGCGCTATTATATTTTTACCAGGGAAATTACCGGTCTTCCATGGTACGCCTGGCAGCATTTGAAAAAATGCAGCAATTACCCACACAAAAGGAAGATAGCGATTTGCTATTGGGGATTTTAGAGCGCTCCTATGGCATGGATAACGGCGCGCAAGGATCTTTCGCCAAAATTTTATCAAATAAAAAATATTCCCAAAGGGCCCGCGACATCGCGGCTTTATATTTGGCCAAAATTCACTATAAACAAGGCGCGTTGGCGGAAGCAAGTAACACTTTATCTTCTATAGGTGATACTTTGCCGTCCCGTTTGAAAAAAGAAAAAGATCTTTTGTTGGCGAATGTATTGATAGATAACAATCAGTTTCCCGCAGCAGAAAAAATCTTGCCAAGACCCAATGGAGAAGGAGAAGTCGATACATTGATCTGGTATGGCCAACATAACCTGGGCGTGGCAATGCTCAAGAATGGCCCATCCCACCAAGGTATTAGTATTCTTCGGAAAATCAGCGCGGAATCTTTTGATGACAATGAAAGACGCGCCTTGCAAGACAAGGTGAATCTGGTGCTAGGCTACGCTTATATTCAAGCGGGCGATATGAATGCCGCAATTGGCTATTTCGAAAAAATCAAAATAAATGGCCCCTTCTCTTTGCAGGCATTGCTGGGATTAGGCTTCGCTGAAGCTGCATTGGGGCAACATCAGCGTGCGCTTATTCCCTGGCTTGAATTACAGAAGAGGGACATAAGGGAATCAGAAGTGCAGGAAGCATCGTTAATGATTCCTGAAACACTATTCAAGCTGGAATCTTATAAAAAAGCCCAAACCAATTATCAAAATGCGGTATCCCTGTATAAATCAGAGATTGACGACCTATCTGCCGCAATAGAAGCAACGCGCGCCGGAAAAATAACAACAAGCATTCTTGCCAAGGGAATGCTGGAAGAAAATCGCTGGAATGATTTTATTATGCAGCCCTCTGCTTTACCGGAAGCACGTTATTTTCCCTGGTATCTGCGTAATGAAGAATTTCGTCAAGCAGTATCTTTATACAGAGAGGCGCTGGCTCTTCGTAATATGGTGGTCTCGCAAAAGGAAAGTTTGAATGATTATGGGTTAAGCCAGGTTGTGACAGCAAGGTATGCCGAAAAAATTTCTGGGAACATAGCAGAAATTGACGACACCATAACTAAGGTTGAGGGTTACATACAAAACTTCGCCATTAATTGGCTGCAAAACAGAAAGGCCAGTTTGAACGGTTATTTGTCACAGGCCAGTCTTGGCTCAGCCAAGGTTTATCACCATGCCGCAGAGCGTGGAGATCAATAAATGAAAGCTGCACATATGGTTATCCTGGCGCCGTTATTTATAATGGCAGCCTGCGCACAAGTTAAAAATGATGGTGCAACACTCAAAAGTTTGGAGCATAAATCGGTAGTTGTCGAGAAAGATGTAACTATTGATGGCAGCAGGGAAAAAGCCAAGGAAACCTATCAGTCAATTCTGGAGTCACCCAACAATCAAATCGTGCAGAGGGAGGCCATGCGGAAATTGGCAGATCTTTCTGCGGAAGAGGCAGAATTGATCGTGTCGGACAAGTTTGATCAGGCAGATAAACAAACTCCTCAAGTTGATGGGGTGAGTCAAAATACCTTGGCCGCTGGGGTTACCCCTGGCGCTGACAGCCAGGCTGCCATCAAACTCTATGAAAATTTATTGAAAAATAACTCTAATTCAGCAAAGGATGAAGACATTCTTTATCAGTTGGCAAAAGCCTATGAACAAAGTGGAGATTATGGGAAAACACTCGAAGCATTAACAAAATTTTCGCTACGCTATCCCAAGGCGGCTTATATTGATGAGGTTTATTTCAGGAAAGGCGAGATTCTTTTTACGCTAAAAGATTATGCTGAGGCGGAAAAAGCCTATCAGAAAATACTGGCATGGAAAAAATCACAATTCTACGAAATAGCGACCTATAAGTATGGCTGGTCGCTCTATAAGCAAGACAAGTATGTGGAGGCGCTAGATGCATTTTTTATTATTCTGGACAAAAAAATATCACCAAAAAATGTATTGGCGGATAATTTTTACGCATCACGCAGTGAGCAGGAATTTATAAAAGATACCCTGCATGTAGTGAGTTTATGTTTTTACCACATGAATGGTGCGGATTCTATTGGCAGTTACCTTGCAAAGAAAGGCGCACGTCCGTATGACTTTCTTATTTACAGGCAATTAGGTGATTTGAACATCAGCAAAGAACGGCTTAATAATGCTGTGGACAGTTACAGGGCTTTTATAAAGTCCACACCGGGGTATCCGCAAACGGTGTTATTGCAGCAAAAAATAATAGATGCATATAAAAAGCCAGAGTTTTCAAATTTAAGATTGCAGGAGAAAGAAGAATTCATGAAGGTTTACCGCCAATATGAAGAGCGCTTGACGGGGCCGATACCTAAATCTTACTCAGAGCATATTATGTTTAAAGACCCAAAGGCGCGCGGGAACATTGTCGCCTTTCTGAAAGAAAACATAGAAGATCTGGCGCGGTACTATCATGCTGATGCCCAGCAAACCAAGCAGAAAAACGCATATAAAAAAGCTATTTCATGGTACCTGGAGCTGATCAATAACTTCAAGGATGGCGCGCATATCCCCGGAATTACTTTTTTGCTTGGAGAGGCTCTTTATGAAAACGGCCAGTATGCTGAAGCCGTAATACGTTATGAAGAGGTGGCATATAGTCTGGCAGTAAATAGTTATGGCGCGGAAGCAGGTTATGCGGCATTGCTTGCTTATCAACAACACGAGAAAAAACTTTCTGGATATGAACAAAGTGTATGGCGACGTAACGGAATTATGAGCGCATTACGCTTTTCTGAGCGATACCCCAAAGACGCCCGTGTTCCCGCATTGTTGACGACTGCCACGGAAGAATTGTTTTCTTTAAAGCAATATGATAAGGCCGAATACGCGGCACGTCTTATATTGAAAGCGGGAGAAAAAATTGAGAAGAAATTACGTCAACGTGCTTCTATCATTATTGCGCACAGTGATTTTGAACGGGAATTATTTGACAAGGCGGAAGCAGGGTATGTGGAAGTGTTGGGTTTTTTGCCGGTTGACGCTAAAGAAAGAAATGATATTGTCGAGCATTTAGCGGCATCAATATATAAACAAGGGGAAAAGTTGCGCGCTTTGGATAAAGTAGAAGAAGCCATTGCCCATTTTCTGAGGGTTGCGAAATTAACGCCTGGCTCGTCCATACGGACCACCGCCGACTATGAAGCGGCGTTAGGTTATATGACTTTACGTGACTGGAAGAATGCCTCGCGTCTTTTCTCTGATTTTCAGAAAACTCATCCTGATCATCCGCTGTTACCGGACATATCAAAACAGCTTGCCAATATTTACCTTGAGTTGGACCAACCTCTTCAGGCGGCGGCCGAGCTTGAAAAAATCATGTTAAGCAATAAGGATGCACCACTTCGCCAGGAAGCTGCATGGCAGGCGGCAGGGATGTATGAGAAAGCGAATGAGCCTGCCAGTGCAATGCGTCTTTATGAGCGCTATATCGAACTTTTCCCTAGTCCTTTAGAGCAAGCGATTGAAGCGCGATTGAAGTTGTCAGACATACATAATAAAAACAATAATGTGAAAATGCGTGATTATTGGTTGCAGGAAATCATTAAGGCAGATCGGCTCGGGGGTGATGAACGTACTGATCGTACCCGTTTAATGGCGGCAAAAGTGATTTTTTCAATGGCAGAGCCAGTTCACAAGGCGTTTACGGATACGCGTCTTGTGGAACCATTGCAAAAGAGCCTGGTACTTAAAAAGGAAAAAATGGAATTGGCTTTGCAAGCTTATAACCTTGCGGCAGAGTCTGGCGTGGCAGAAATAGCAACGGCGGCTACTTATCAGAGCGCCAAAATATACAGTGATTTTGGCCGCGCGCTTATGGACTCGCAACGCCCGGAAGGGCTAAGCCCGGATGAGTTGGATCAATATAATTTGTTGCTGGAAGAGCAGGTTTTTCCCTTTGAAGAAAAAGCGATTCAAATACATGAGTTGAATGCCCAGAGAGCCCTCAAAGGAGTTTATGATGACTCGGTGAGACTTAGTTTTACCGAATTAGGCAGGCTCCTCCCCGGACGTTATGGGAAATTTGAAAAAAGTGAGGGGTTTGTATTTGCGGGTGCCATTGCGAATACCGTTACCGATCCCATGGGAAATAAGAGTTCAGAGGAAAAAGAGGCGCAGGAGCGGTCTTTGCTCAAGGTAGTCGAGCTTAATCCTGGCAGAGCGGAAGGCTACAATCAAATGGGTATTTTTTATCGCCATACAGGGCGTTTTGAGGATGCGCGCAAGATGTATGAAAGAGCATTGAATATTGATCCAGGTTATCAATCAGCCCGATACAATCTTGGCATTCTTTATGATTTATATTTAGCGAATATCCCCATGGCCCTGGAAAATTATAAAAAATACCTGGCTATGGCATCAAGTGAAGATAAGCAAGTGAGTTTATGGATTGCTGATTTGGAGAAGCGCCACAAAAGCGTACAGAAAGTTGCTGAGAGCAAGCCATGATCAAGTATGGATTATATATTATGGTTTTTGTCGTGAGCTTGAGTAATTCTGTGGTGATCATGGCAGAAGATGTTATTGAATCTGAAGGAACGCGTATTATCGGTGATTCCGATATGCCAAAGGCACTGTATATTGTGCCTTGGAAAAAACCGGCGTTGCCTACCGTATCTAATCGTCCTATCACACCCTTTATTAATGATGCGCTGTCATCAATCAACAGAGAGTTTTTGGTTTTTCAAATGAAACAAAATGAATTATTTCAACGGAATGGATCGGCGAGGCACAAATAAGCATCTAAATCAGCGGAGTGTATTCTGATATTCCTTAAGTTTTGCAGTGAAATGCCGATTAGAGATCGTGATTCAGTACCACGCAGGAGAACAAAATGGACAGTATTAATTATTCAATAAAATTTTTCCAGGACGGTGGTATTTTTATGTATCCCATTCTTGGAGTACTTGCTTTGGGGGTAGCCATCGCCACGGAACGGTATATTTATCTTGTTGCTACCAAAAGCAAGAACCGGCAGATGTGGGACAAAGTGCTGCCGTTGCTAAAGAGTCGTAATTACAAGGCAGCGCTGGAGATCATGTCAAAATCAGATGCCATTATTTGTAATATTCTGTCATATGGATTGTCGCGGGTTGGCACTACCCATAAACATGATGATGTTGAGACGGCAATGGAGGAGGGGTTTCTGGAAACGGTTCCGCGTCTTGAAAAGCGTACACATTATCTTTCTACGTTTGCCAATGTGGCTACCCTGCTGGGATTGTTAGGTACGGTGGTGGGTCTTATTGATGCATTTACCGCTGTTACTAATGCTAATCCCACCGAAAAAGCTGCGTTGCTTTCCGCAAGTATTGCTGTGGGGATGAATACCACTGCATTTGGCCTGTTGGTGGCGATACCTTTACTGCTGATTTATAGTTTTTTGCAGGCCAAGACGGTTGAAATTGTAGATAGCCTGGAAATGGCATCGGTGAAGGTATTAAACATAATTAAAGAAAACGCCATAAAATAAGGTTCCTTCATGAAACGCCGTATCTCACGTGGGCCTCGCGATGCAGAGGAGCTGGATCTTACCGCCATGATCAACATGATGGTGATTCTGGTGTGCTTTCTGCTGATTACCGCAGTTTTTTCCCGTGTAACAGTTCTCGAACTAAAAATGCCTCCTGCGGCACAGGCTACTCCGGAAAAAGATACTTCCAGGAAAAATGAAGACCTTGCCCTGGAGGTTATTATTCGCAAAAATTCAATCGAAATTGCTGACAGGAACGGAGATTTTTATAAAAAATTCGACAGCTTGAAGACAGGGTATGACATACGCTCGCTGGGGCAGCAGTTGCGTGAATTAAAGTCACGCTTTCCCAAAAAACGCGACGCATCTATTTTGCTCGAAGATGACATCGCTTATGAAATCCTGGTGCAGGTGATGGATTCTCTCAGGGAAGACACTACGGTACGGAATAAGGATGGTAGTTCCGCTGAACTTTTCCCGGATATTTCTATCGGGGACGCGCCACCAAATGAATCCGATAAGTAACGCACGCAGGCTATTTCCATGCGACCGCCAGGGATGGCGGTCGCTTCCGGCATCCTGCCTCCGGCGACACTCGTGCATCCCTGCACAGCGGAAGTACTGGAAAGGCAGGAGCATTTTCCAGTGAAAATGTCACGCCGTGCAAAACGTATGCAGCGTAATCATTCGCGCACCAAGCGCGGGGGTGGTCTTAACCTGGTTGCGCTTGTCGATATTTTCACAATCATGGTTTTTTTTCTTGTGATCAGTTCGTCAGAAGTGGAAGTTCTGCCTAATACCAAAGTTGTAAAATTGCCGGAATCCATCACCGAAAAAGCACCGCGCAAGAACGTGCTGGTGATGGTGAGCGATAAGGATATTATGGTAGAGGGGATCAAAGTTGCTTCTGTGCAGGAAGTTATGGATGCCAAGTCCGATGTAATTGCATCTTTGAAATCCAGGTTGGACGAGGAAGGGCAGGCGAGTCGACTACAGGGGAAGGTGGGTGGCGACATCACTATTATGGGTGATAAAGCTATTCCGTATCGACTCTTGAGGAAAATTATGGTGACCTGCACCAGAGCCAATTACAGCAATATCTCTTTGGCAGTGGTGCAAAAGGTGAGAGGACAAGCCCCTCTCGGTGTCGGAGGGCAAAATTAGTGACGGCAATCACGTACCATCACTCGCCTGATTTACCCTGGACAGATGATCCACGCGATGAACGTCGTTTTCGGCGCATTGCTGCGGCTGCGATTTTTTTATTTTTTTTATTTTCAATTATCCTGCCGATGATTGATGTACCGAAGATTGAACGGCCCAAAAACCAACCCATCCCCGAGCGCGTGGCCAAAATGGTTCTTGAGCATAAAAAACTTCAGCAACCTCCTCCACCGCCCGCTGCGTTACCAGATCAGCCGCCCGATCCATCCAAGGCGAAGGCGCCGGTTGCGGAAAAGAAAGTGGAGCCAGTTAAAGAAGAGCCGCCCCCACCGCCTAAAGTTGAGCTGAAAGTTAAGCCAGAACCAGAGCCTGTGGCAGAGATCAAACCGGACCTTGAAGCGATAGCGCGTATGGAGCAGCAAAGACGTGAAGCTGAAATTGCTGCCGCAAGAAAGAAAGCCGCGACTACTGGGTTGCTGGCGTTAAGCAATGATCTGGCGGCGATACGTGATAAGCCTGTGGTATCGAACACCATTGGCAATGAAAAGCTTACCGGTTCCGGGCCGAGCAGGAAGGAAGCGGTGGTGCAGCGCGCCATGATTACATCGGGCGTTGCGGCGACCAAGGGTGCGAACATTGGTATCAATACTTCGAATTTAAGCAAGGGCGTCAGCAGTGCTGGTTTATCTGAGCGTGCCACCACGCGTGTTAATGCGCCGTCGGCACTGGCGGCGGCGTCCGAACCTGCGGGTAAGCTTGCCAATACAACCAAAGCGCCAGGCCAGAAGGCATCGCGTACGGATGCGGAAATTCAATTGGTGTTTGATAAGAATAAAAACGCACTGTATTCGTTGTATAACCGGGCTTTACGCCAGGATCCCACGCTACAAGGTAAGGTAGTGCTGAAAATCACCATAGATCCTTCTGGCGGTGTTATTTCATGTGAGGTGGTATCCAGCGAGATGAGTGCGCCGGAGCTGATACAGAAAATTGTAGCGCGGGTATTGTTGTTTGATTTTGGCAGCAAAGATGTGGCGGTGACGGTAACAACGTTCCCGATTGAATTTTTGCCCACCTCTTGATGTCTCAATTGAGCAGAATCAGCGCCCACACCATGATGACGTTCAGTATAGACACCATCACCGCCGCTGACCCTAAATCTTTGGCTTGACCTGAGAGGGTGTGATGCCCTGTGCCGTAGCGATCCACCGCCGCTTCTATTGCGGAATTAATTAACTCCACAATTAATACCAGTATCAAACTGCCGATAAGCAACGCCCGTTCTACGCCGTTATTGCCGAGCCATGCGCCGAGTGGCGCGAGTATCACGCATAACGCAAGCTCCTGGCGAAACGCGGCTTCGTGGATATAGGCGGCTTTCAGACCCTTCATTGAATAGCCGATGGCGCAGAAAATACGGGTGAATCCAGTGTTTTTTCCGGCCATCTTGATTAATTAGGCACAACTTTCCATGTCAAATCCAGTTCTCGTGCTGCTTTGACATCATCAAGCCGTCGTACCGGTAGTGTATGTGGGGCTGTTTTTACAAGTGCCAGATCGGTATTGGCCTCATGCAGAATTTGCGCCATGGCCGCAATGAAACCATCCAACGCTTCTTTGGTTTCGGTTTCGGTGGGCTCAATCAGCAAGCATTCGGGCACCACCAGCGGAAAGTAAGTGGTAGGCGCATGATAGCCCAGATCCAGCAGGCGTTTTGCTACGTCCATGGCAGTGATGCCCGGTTCTTTGGCCTGACGTTTCAGCGTGACAATGAACTCGTGCGTGGCGCGGCGCTCAGGATAGGCCAGATCAAAACCGCTCTGTGATAAGCGCTTCATCAAATAATTGGCATTCAATGTGGCAAATTCCGCGACACGTTGCATGCCCTCACAGCCGAGTAATTTTGCGTAAATATACGCGCGCAATAACACGCCAGCGTTACCCATGAAAGCTGAGAGCCGCCCTATGGAGTGTGGACGGTCCTTTTCGGTGAGCCAGCGGTAGGTTTTGCCATCCGTTGCCACGATAGGGATGGGCAAAAACGGCAGCAGTCTTTCGCTGACGCCCACCGGCCCGGCACCGGGTCCGCCGCCGCCATGCGGTGTAGAAAATGTTTTATGCAGATTCATGTGGATGACATCAAAACCCATGTCACCCGGTTTCACCTTGCCGAGAATGGCGTTAAGATTCGCGCCATCGTAATAGAGCAGGCCACCTGCATCGTGTACGATGCCCGCCATTTCTTTAATGTTCTGCTCAAACACGCCTAATGTGGAAGGGTTGGTGAGCATGATGCCTGCCGTTTGCGGACCCACGGCAGTGCGCAGTGCTGCCAGATCAACATTACCACGTTCATCGGTGGGTATTTCACGCACGGTGTAGCCGCACATTACCGCTGTTGCGGGGTTGGTGCCGTGAGCTGTGTTGGGCACCAGGATTTCAGCGCGTTGTGTGTCGTTACGCGATTCATGATACGCGCGTATCATCGCCACACCCGCAAACTCACCTTGCGCACCTGCCATGGGGGTGAGCGATACGCCCTTCATGCCGGTGACTTCAAGGAGCATTTCTTGCAACTCGTACATGCAGGCCAGATATCCCTGGCTCAGCGTGTCGGGTGCATAGGGATGGCGTGCTAGAAAGCCCGGTAGCATCGCATAACGATTACACGCGCGCGGGTTGTACTTCATGGTGCATGAACCCAGCGGATAAAATTGCGTATCGATGGAGAAATTCTTTTGCGATAAACGCGTGTAATGCCGCACCGCCTGCAGCTCGGAAATCTCTGGCAACAGCGGTCGCTTTTTGCGCCGGAATTTTTCAGGGATCGTTTTTATTTCCACTTTGTTAAGCGGGGCTTGCGATGGGTTGCGCCGGTGGGGGTGCGACAGTTCGAAAATTAACATTAATGGTTACCGAATTTGTAATGATCTAATACTTGCTCAATAAAATTTGTCCACCTTGCGTCGGGCGTCCATATTTTCATGACATCTGGAAACGCTTCTTTGCATGGTTGCTGCACTTTCATAACACGATACAAAAATACAAATACTGCCGTGCGTTTGTTTGCCGCGCAATGCACAAAAATCTTTTGTCCCTGGTGGTTGTCCAGCGCCGCAAAGAATTGTTCAATATCAGCGATGCTGGGCGCTTCCCACGCGACAGGGATATGCACATAGTCCATGTTTAACGATTGCACTATGCGGGCTTCATCCTCCAGCGCGTCATCCGAATCCGGTATAGCCAGGTTAATCACGGCTTGAAATCCCGCAGCAGCGATCAGCGCAAACTGTTCCGCCGTGGGTTGCCCTGCAGTCGCCATAGTATCTGACACTGCAATAAAATTATTAATGGTGTGCAATTTTTCCGGATCCACGCTGTGATTATCTCCACGTCTATGGGCGGAGTGGGCAGACCCACTCCACCTGCTTTGTTATTTCAATGCAGCCAAAGCTTTTTCATAGTCTGGTTCGTCCACGATTTCCGGCACCAGCTCGGTATAGACTACTTTATCGTTTTCATCAATCACCACCACGGCGCGGGCGGTGATGCCTGCCAGGGGGCCATCTTGAATCAATACGCCGTATTCCTTGGCAAAATTCTGGCCGCGCATTAATGATAACGGGATTACGTTTTGCAGATTTTCATTGCCGCAAAAGCGTTTTTGCGCAAATGGTAGATCAGCAGAGATGATCAATATCACTGTGTCGCTACGGGTTTTCGCGAAGTCGTTGAATTTTTTGGTGGACAGCGCGCAGGTGGCCGTGTCCAGGCTGGGGACGATATTCAGCAATTTCTTTTTGCCTTTGTAATTGCTGAGGGCTTTGTCGTTCAAGTCGCCATCAACCAGACTGAAGTCGGGGACACGCGTGCCGACTTTGGGTAAATCACCATAAATGTGAATCGGGTTGCCTTTCAATGTAACGGTTGCCATGGTTCGTCTCCTGCTGGTTAGTTGTCAGATAAATCGCTAGGTTTTATGTTCCGTGTATGCAATGCATCACGTTAGTATACCGCGCAAATGGGTAGCATAGGTTTCAAGATCCGCTGCGGTTTTGGTTTCTGTGGCGCATATTAATAGTGCATGGCCCAGTTCCGGGTAATCGTCGTGCAAGTTATAGCCGCCTACCAAGCCCTGCGCGGCCAGTTTGGTCAACACTTCATCTGCCGGGCGTGGTAATTGTAGCGCCGCTTCATGGAACAGCGGGCCCTCAAAGAGTTTGGTGACGCCGGGGATGGTTGCTAATTTATCTATCAAGTTTAATGTATTGTCATGACATTGCGCGGCGACACGCTCAAGGCCATCGGGCCCTAACAGAGACATGTGGATGGTAGCAGCCGTGACCACCAGACCTTGATTGGTGCAGATATTGGAGGTGGCCTTGGAGCGGCGAATATGCTGTTCGCGTGCCTGCAATGTAAGAGTGAAGCCGGGTTTTCCGTCGAGATCAACAGTTCGACCGACGATGCGGCCCGGCATCTGGCGTACGTGTTCCTGCTTGCAGCATAAAAACCCGAAGTAGGGGCCGCCGGAAGATAGCGGCGCGCCCAACGGTTGCCCTTCACCGCACACAATAGCCGCTCCCGGCTTCGTGCCTCCTGCGGCACTTGCACATCCATGTGCATCGTCCGCACCCACGTTACCCCATTCACCGGGCGACGCTAACACCGCCAGCGAGATCGGGTTGACTACACCAATCACCAGGGCGTTATGCTGATGCGCCCAGTCGGTGAGCGCGTCCACTTCTTCGAGGACGCCAAAGAAATTAGGCTGCGGAATTACCAGTGCGGTGATGTCGTCATGCGCATATTTTTGCAGTGACTCCAGAGTAATGTGCCCGCGCTCGCTGCAATAAGGCAATTCGATGAGTTCGATGCCCTGATTTTTCACAATGGCGTGAACCACCTTGCGATACACAGGATGCACGGTACTGGGCATCAACACGCGCTTGGTGTTTGATTTACGGTTGGCGCGCACCGCCATCAACACTGCTTCCGCCAGTGCCGATGCGCCATCGTATAACGATGCGTTGGATACGTCCATGCCGGTGAGGCTCGCCATCATGGTCTGGTATTCATAAAGCAGTTGCAACGTGCCCTGGCTGGCTTCAGCTTGATAGGGTGTGTAGGAGCTGTAGAACTCACCGCGCGTAGCGATTTCCCACACCGCTGCGGGGATGTGATGGTCGTACGCGCCCGCGCCCATGAAGCACAGTGGGCGGCCATCCTGTTCGGCACGCGCCATCATCAGGCGGCCAATCTCCATTTCACTGATGCCGGCCGGGATTTTTGCCAGGCCTCCCATGGTGCGCAAATCCTTGGGGATTTCGTCAAACAGATCGTCGATGCTCGACACGCCCACGGCGTGCAGCATGTCACGTACATCGTTTTCGGTATGAGGTATAAAAGGCATGGTTTATCTCGTTACATGTTTACTATGGCTGCGTCATCAATGCGCTTCGGCGGCAATCATTTCGGCATAGGCCGCTGCAGTCAGTAGTCCATTTAAATCGGCACTGCCATTGCTGGGCTTCAGGCGCATTAGCCAACCCTCACCGTAGGGGTCTTTGTTGACCAGTTCGGGATTGCTGGTAAGCGCTTCATTGACGGCGATAACTTCACCCGCCACTGGGCTGTATATATCCGAAGCCGCTTTTACCGATTCGACTACGGCGCATTCCTGCGCGGCGGCAACATGGCGGCCAATCGCTGGCAGTTCAACAAACACCATGTCGCCGAGCAGATCCTGGGCGTGCGCGGTGATGCCGATGCGTAGCGTGCCATCGTCCATGAGTTGGGCCCACTCATGCGTGCGGGTGTATTTTAATTCATTGGGTACGCCGGGGCGTAGGGAAGCAGTGCTCATGGTGGTGGCCTCTTTAGTTTTTTGGTTCCAGGCACGATTTGCCGTGCCGTACGAACGGTGGTTTTACAACAGTGGCCGCTACTAACCGGCCACGCATATCAATTTCGCAGCCGCCATTATAGATACTGGCCGCATTGGCTGCGATGCCTTCTGTAGATACGCGTGCAAATGCAATCGCGTGACCCAGAGTAGGCGAAAAACTGCCGCTGGTAATTTCGCCGCAGACACGTCCTTCAATAATGACGTGCTGATGATTGCGCAACACCCCTTTGTCATTCAGGATTAAACCGACCAGCTTATGCTTCACGCCGTTTTTGCGTTGTGTTTCGAGCGCAGTGCGGCCGATGAAATCACGTGTGGCAGGTTCCCAAGCGACGGTCCAGTCCAGTCCGCATTCCAGTGGACTGATGTTTTCATCCATATCAGCGCCATATAAATTCATGCCTGCTTCGAGGCGTAATGTGTCGCGTGCGCCCAACCCAATCGGCTTCACGCCAGCGGCATGTAAACCCTGCCAGAATTTGGCGGCCTGATCCGCCGGTAGAATGATTTCATAGCCATCTTCGCCGGTGTAACCAGTGCGTGCGATAAAAATATCGCGGATTTGCCTGGAATTAAACGGTGAGAGTGTCGCCAGCGCATCTTTAACAGCGGTGCCCAGTACGGTATGTACAGCATCGCGCGCCTGAGGGCCTTGTACCGCGATCATAGCCAGATCCTGACGCTCGGTAACATGCACCTGAAACGCCCGCACCTGATGTTCGAGCCACGCCAGATCTTTGTCATGGGTGGCGGCGTTAACGACCAGACGGAACCATTTTTCATGCATGAAATAAACGATCAGGTCGTCAATAACGCCGCCCCGTTCATTCAACATGCACGTGTAAAGTGCTTTGCCGGATTGTTTCAAACGGTCAACATTATTCGCCAGCAGGTAACGCAGAAAGCCGCGTACTTTCTCACCTTCCAGATCAACAATGGTCATGTGCGATACATCAAACATGCCCGCACTACGACGTACAGCGTGGTGTTCTTCAATTTGCGAGCCGTAATGCAACGGCATGTCCCAACCGCTGAAATCAACGATCTTTCCATCCATTGCAACATGCATATCATACAGGGGTGTTTTTTTACCCATTAGATCCTTCCATTTAATATCAAAAATAACAATTATACCGGCCTGTTTCCCAATCCCTGCTGCTCCTCCGCATGGTATGAAGACCGCACTAATGCGCCTGCTTTCACCCAGGAAAAGCCCAGGCTACGCGCTTCTTGTTCGTAGTCGTTAAATGTTTCCGGGGTCACGTACTCTTGCACAGGCAAGTGTTGACGCGTGGGTCGTAAATATTGTCCCAGGCTGACACGTTGCACGCCCACGGCACGCAAGTCACGCAGTACGTCCAGCACTTCAGCGCGGCTCTCGCCTAATCCTAGCATTAACGACGACTTTGCTTCCACACCGGGTTGGCGCGCGACTTTTTCCAGCAGTTGCAGCGAGCGTTGATATTTGGAGCCTTTGCGCACGGTGTGATAAAGGCGCGGCACGGTTTCTACGTTGTGCCCCCACACCAGTTGGGATGAGGCGCTGAGAATTGTGTCGATGGCGGCATCCTGGCATTGCTGAAAATCCGGGGTGAGCAGCTCCAGGCCAATGCCGGGTTTGCGGCGGCGCAGTTCGCGCAGGGTGTCGGCAAAGACTTGCGCGCCGCCATCGGGCAGGTCATCGCGGTTGACGGAGGTGAGTACGACATAGTCCAGGCCCATGCCCATTACGGCATCGGCGATGCGACGCGGCTCATCACGGTCATAGCCGCCGGGCCGTCCGGTTTTAACCGCGCAAAAACCACAGGCGCGCGTGCAGACATCGCCGAGCAACATGAAGGTGGCAGTGCCACGGCTCCAGCATTCACCCCGGTTGGGGCAGCGTGCTTCTTCGCAAACAGTGTGCAGGGCGTTGCTGCGCACGGCATCGGCGGTGAGTGCGTAATGCGTGTGGTTACCTAACTGCTGGCGTATCCACGGCGGCATACGGCTGATGTTAGGTTGCTCTGATGCCGTCGACTCTGAAACAGGAATATGCAACATAAATCTCCAAAGTTATGGGCATAAAAAAAGGGCGGCGCATGCAGCATAGTAAAATATGCTGCATGCGCCGCCCCTCTGTCCTGCTTGCCTGAGAGCTTAGCCCCTTCGGCGGATTGGTGTGCCCAATCTCTCTCCAGAGTAACTTTTCCGTGCGGTCCTTTTGCCTGAGCGATTCCGGGCGGTTTGCGCCTTCGGCGTTCCGTGACAGTAGCAGTCACAGAATCTCTCCCACACGGGTACAGTTATGGCCTGATTGTACTATTTCCCGGAACGCCTGACCAGTAATATGACAGGAATCAGCCCCACCAGCACCAGGGTCAGAGCCGGTAAGGCGGCGCGTTCCCATTCGCCTTCGGAGGTCATTTCGAAAATGCGGATCGCCAGGGTGTCCCAGTCAAATGGGCGCAACAGCAGGGTGGCGGGCATTTCTTTCATGATGTCGACAAACACCAGCAACGCGGCGGTGAGCAGGCCGGGGCGCAACACCGGCAGGTAAATGCGCCACAGCACTTCGCGGTGGCTTGCGCCCAGGCTGCGCGCGGCCTGCTGGATGGACGGCGTGATGCGTTCCAGCGCGCTTTCTACCGGGCCATGCGCCACGGCCAGAAAACGCACCAGATAGGCGAACAGCAGGGCGATCACACTGCTGCTTAACAGCAGACCCGTTCCTCCTGTCATGATTTCGATCCCTGCGTCCATCCAGGTGAAAAGCAGCATAATGCCCACCGCCAGCACTGCGCCGGGCATGGCATAGCCGAGGGTGGCAAGCTGGGTGGAAAAACGCGTGATATTGTCCGGCCATTGTTTGCGGATGTAGGCCAACAGCAACGCACAGGCGACGGTGAGCAACGCCCCCATGACTCCTAACAACAACGTGTGGCTGACAAATTCCAGATAGCGTTCGTCAAGGTCGGCCATGCCGGTGCGAACCACCCACACGACCAATTGTGCGACGGGAATTAAAAATGCCAGTGCCAGCACCAGCGCAGCGCTGCCGCTGGCGAGCCAGGCATGTTTGCCGGTGAGTTGATAGCGCTGTGCGCTGGCGTGTTTGCCGCCGCTGTAGAAGCGCGCGCGTCCCCGGCTTTGGCGCTCGGCCACCAGCGCAAGTGCAACAAACAGTAACAGCAGTGTGGAAAGTTGCGCAGCGGCAGGCAGGTTAAACAGGTCAAACCAGGCTTTGTAAATGGCGGTAGTAAACGTGTCGTAATTGAAAATGGTCATGGCGCCGAAGTCCGCCAGGGTTTCCATCAGCGCCAGCGCCACGCCTGCGGCAATCGCAGGGCGCGCCATTGGCAATGAGATGCGAAAAAATACTTGCCAGGGATTAAGCCCCAGCACGCGGCCGCTTTCCAGTACGTTGCGGCCTTGGCCGAGAAAGGCGGCGCGCGCCAGCATGTATACATAAGGATAGAGCGCCAGCACCATCACCGCGATTACGCCGCCTTCAGAACGGATCGGCGGAAACCACAGCGTGTCGGTATCAAATAGCGTGCGCAGACTGCTTTGTATCGGCCCACTGAAATCCAGAAAACCGATAAAGACAAACGCCAGCACGTAAGTGGGAATGCCCAGCGGCAGCATCAGCGCCCAGTCGAAAATGCGGCGCCCAGGAAATTCGCACATCGCCGTCAGCCACGCCAGGCCAACCCCCAACACGAAAACACCCACGCCCACACCCAGCGTGAGTACCGCAGTATTGCGCAGCAGATCAACCAGCAGAGTGTCGGCCAGATGCCGCCATACCTCGTCTTCGGCGGTGAGCCAGGCCGGCAGCAACATCAACAGCGGCAGGGCGGTGAGCACGGCGATCAACACGCCAGTCAGTCGCCATGCGCCGCCATGACTGAATAACCATCCCCGCCGCTTTGCAACGGGAACGGTGTACGCTACGCGTACCTGCTCAATCGCAGGCTGCGTGGTCATTTATACCCGGCTCGATCCATCAACATGACCGCCCTGGTTTGCAGTTTGCCGGCCTCGGCAAGATTAATAGTGTCCTGTTTGAACGGCCCCCAAGAAGTAACGATGGGGTCGGGTTTCACCTTGGGATTGGCCGGGAATTCCAGATTGGCGTCAGCGAACAGATTTTGCGCCTTGTCGGATGACAGCCACTCAAGGAACTTCACGGCGGCATTACGGTGCTTGGCGTGTTTTGTGACACCCGCGCCAGAGACGTTGACATGCACGCCGTTGCTGGCCTGATTGGCCCAGAATATGTTCACGGGCGCGTCAGGTGTTTTGCGCTGGAAGCGCCCAAAATAATAATTGTTTACAATGCCCACATCACACTGTCCTGCCGCCATGGCATTCAGCAGGCTGTCGTCATCGGAAAAAGGCGTGGTCGCCAGATTCTTCACCCACGACTTCACCACTGCTTCAGTTTGAGCCTCGCCGTGGTGTGCAATCATCATCGCCACCATCGACTGGTTATACACTTTCTTCGAGCTGCGCAGGCATAAACGGCCCTGCCACTTGGCATCCCCCAGTGCTTCATAGGTGGAAAGATCAGCGGGTTTCACTTTTTTGGTGTTGTAAACAATGGTGCGCGCCCGCACCGACAGGCCGTACCACTGGCCGTCAGGATCACGCAGATGAGCGGGGATATTTTCGTTGAGGATTCTGGAATCGACTTTTGCCAGCAAACCACTCTGCGCCGCCTGCCATAAATTACCCGCATCGACAGTCATCAAAATATCGGCAGGTGTCCTTGCGCCCTCGGCCTTGAGGCGCTCCAGCAGCGGGCCTTCCTTGCCAGTTAAAAATTTGATATGGGTGCCCGTTTCCTTTTCGTAAGCGTCAAACAGCGGCTTGATCAACTGCTCATTGCGCGCGGAATAAACCACCAGATCATCGGCGGCGTGTACATTGGAGATCATCGCTAACCAGCCGCAGAGTGCGATACCGAGTGCGTTACGTTTAAGGTGAGTCATGGTGGATTCTCCAGGTAAAGTCCTTGTGAACAGTGCAAGAATTAGTGACAGATAATGATAATGATTCTCATTAGTAAATGCAACTGCTTTTACAGTAGCCATGCCAAATTATTTTGCAGCGCCCGGTTACAGGTTTTTCTAATGATTACGTTCAGAATTCTGGAAATGCTGCCGATAAATTCATACAACAACCCTTTTTCAGTGAGCGCTTGGCCTGGTTGGGCGATATGGAGCCGCATTTCAAAGTGTACCGGAGACTATGGAAATGAATAAAATGGTAGCAAAATTAATAGCTTTAGTGATGGTGATGCTGCTGGCGGGGTGTGGGGGTGGGGATGAGGCGTTTGAGACGCCGGGTGCCACTACACCGCCGGGAGGTGGGGCCGGAACCGCCACCGACGTCCAGATGGCGTTGACGGTTGGCGTAGGCACGCTTTCTGCTGGTGGTAGCGCAAGTGTTACCGCTGTCCTTACCGACGTCATTTCAGGAACCCCGTATACTACGGACACGGACGTTACTTTTACCTCCGCATGCAGCACAGCACAGAGCGCTTCTTTGACGTCGCCCATCACCACATCGGGCGGTTCAGCCATCAGCACCTACGTTGCCAAGGGGTGTGAAGGTGTGGACACCATCACGGCCACGGCTACGGCGGGCAGCGGCACGGTCATCGCCACGACCACCGTCACGGTATTGCCAGCCGTATTGGGGTCTGTCCAGTTTGTTTCCGCCACGCCAAAGAGTATTGCACTTAAGGGAACCGGAGGCGCCGGATTGTCTGAAACCTCAACGGTGGTATTCAAAGTATTGAATTCAGTGGGTGGTCCGGTTCCTAATCGTGATGTGACTTTTGTACTGGATACCACAGTCGGTGGTGTGTCCATTAGCCCTGCGACCGCACGAACCGATGCCAATGGACAGGCGCAAACCGTAGTCCAGTCGGGCACTATACCCACACCGGTGCGCGTTACCGCGACGATTGTCGGCACCAGCCCGGTTATTGCCACTCAATCTGATCAATTAGCAATTACTACCGGAATACCCAATCAAAAGAATATATCCCTGAGCGCGGAGACACTTAACCCGGAGGCCTGGCGCATTGATGGCGTAGTCGTGAAAATTACCGCCCGTCTTGCCGACCGCTTTAATAACCCGGTGCCGGATGGAACAGCGGTGACATTTACTACTGAGGGTGGTTCCATCGGTGGCTCATGCACCACTACTGTCGGCGCTTGCTCCGTGGATTGGATCAGCCAGGATTTTCGTCCCTCCACTGGTCGGGCGACCATTTTGGCGACGGTTATTGGTGAGGAAAGTTTCGTGGATACCAATGGGAACGGCAAATTCGACAATGCGGATACTTTCTCCCCCGCAAATGATTTCCCTGAAGCATTTCGTGACGATAATGAAAATGGCGTATATGATGCCGGGGAGTTTTTCTCTGATTTCACCGTGAACGCTGTGTATGATGCGGCAGATGGGAAATTCAACGGGATACTGTGCGAGCACGCTACTTTATGCGGTACCGCCAAGACTGTGAGTGTGCGTGATGACTTGGTGCTGGTAATGGCAGACTCGTTTGCAACTATAGGTATAAGTCCAAGCCCCACAGTCAATGTGAGCGGGGCGCCTCAGACGGTAACGATCACAGTTGGTGATTTTGCCCACAACCAGCCGATGCCCAAGGGCACAACCATCGTTATCTCGAGCAGTAATGGTACACTTTCTGGCTCCACCAGCTACACTGTCGGCAACACCAGTTTCAATGGGCCATTGAGCTATAGCGTAGGTCTTGCCAGTGATGGTACCGCGAGCACGGGTACATTGACCGTGACCGTGACCGCGCCCAGTGGCGAACCGCGCTCTGCCACAGTTAGTGTGATTGATTGATCAAACCTTACAAATAATTATTATTATTTACTTTGTATGAAAGGCCGCTTTTGCGGCCTTTCCCTTTTCATTTCTCCCCATTCGGCATACTATTTGCTGATGAGCACACCAAGCAACGCAACCAAATCCGACAATATCTTCCTGATTGGCCCGATGGGCGCGGGCAAAACCACCATTGGCCGCCAGCTCGCCAAGTCGCTGGGGCTGGATTTTATGGACAGTGACCATGAGATCGAGAGCCGCACGGGCGCGAGTATCCCTTTGATTTTTGAGGTGGAAGGCGAAGCAGGCTTTCGCCGCCGCGAGCGCGAGATGATCGACGAGCTGACCCAGCGTAGCGGCATTGTGCTGGCCACTGGCGGTGGCGCGGTGCTGGATGCGGCTAACCGCGCGCACTTGGCCGCACGCGGGCAGGTGGTTTATTTGCGCGCCTCGCTGGAACACCTGCTGAAACGTACCGCCAAAGACCACAACCGCCCGTTGTTACAGACGGATGACCCGCGTGCGCGACTACAACAGATTCTGGAGCAGCGTGATCCGCTGTACCGCGAGATTGCTGATCTGGTGGTGGAGACAGACCGTTGCAGCGTGCGCGCCACTTTGAACGCGATCGAAGGCTGGTTGCGGCATGGCACACAATCTATCGCGCAGCCCCCAACAAAAAGTAAAGCATTATGAATAATATTAAAACTTTGCGCGTCGAGCTTGGTGAGCGTCATTACCCGATTTATATTGGCAGTGGATTGCTGGGGCAGTCTGAGTTATTCACGCGGCACATTGCTGGAAAACAGGTGCTGGTGGTGACGAATGACACGGTAGCGCCGCTGTATCTGGAAAAGACCCTGGCCACATTGCGCGGCGCGAGCGCGGTTCGGCGCTACGACACGGTAATTTTACCCGATGGCGAGCAGTACAAAACGCTGGAAGTTCTCAACCGCATTTTTGACAGCCTGCTCAGCAAGCAGTTTGACCGTAGCGTCACGCTGGTGGCGCTGGGCGGCGGGGTGATCGGTGACATGACGGGCTTTGCCGCAGCGTGTTATCAGCGCGGCGTGGATTTTATTCAGATCCCTACCACACTGCTGGCACAAGTGGATTCATCCGTCGGCGGTAAAACCGGCGTCAATCATGCGCTGGGTAAAAATATGATAGGCGCGTTTCATCAGCCGCGTTGCGTGATTGCCGATATTGACACACTGAATACCTTGCCCGACCGGGAGCTGAGCGCGGGTCTCGCCGAGGTGATTAAATATGGCTTGATAGGCGACCCGGAATTTTTTGGCTGGCTGGAAGTTAATATACATAAGTTACTGGCGCGCGACCCAGCGTCACTGATGGTTGCCGTGGAACGCTCGTGTTTTGATAAAGCCCAGGTAGTCATCGCCGACGAGCGTGAAAGTGGCGTGCGTGCCTTGCTCAATCTTGGCCACACGTTTGGCCATGCTATCGAAACCGGCATGGGCTACGGAGTGTGGCTGCATGGCGAAGCAGTGGCGACAGGCATGTGCATGGCAGCGCGCATGTCGGCACGGCTGGGTAGGCTGAGTCATGCCGATGTGGCGCGCACCGAGGCTTTGATACAGCGTGCCAATCTGCCCATCCGCGCGCCAGCAGTATTAGACACAGCACGCTTTATTGATCTGATGGGCGTAGATAAAAAAGTCAAAGATGGCAGGATTCGCTTGGTGTTGCTCGAAGCCATCGGTAAGGCCATCGTCACAGATGATTTTGCGCCAGAGTTACTCGCGGCAGTCATCAACGAATGTCGTGAGCCTTGATAAATAATGGCTAAATCATGAACGCGCCACTGCATCTCGCACCTTACGCCGCCCATCCCGAAAAATCGCGTGGCCGCCGTTACGCGGAGGTGCCGCCCACTTACCGCAGCGAATACCAGCGCGACCGGGATCGCATTGTGCATTCCGCTGCGTTTCGCCGCCTCGAATATAAAACCCAGGTGTTTGTTAATCACGAAGGCGATATGTTTCGCACGCGCCTGACGCACTCAATTGAAGTGGCGCAAATCGGACGCTCCATTGCGCGTGTGCTAAGCCTCAATGAAGATCTTACCGAAGCGATTTCCCTGGCGCATGATTTAGGCCACACGCCTTTTGGACACGCCGGCCAGGATGCCTTGAATCAATGTATGAACGCCTTCGATGGTTTTGAACATAACCTGCAATCATTGCGCGTGGTCGATAAACTTGAAGAACGCTACGCGGAATTTCCCGGGCTGAATCTTACCTTTGAAACGCGCGAAGGCATATTGAAGCATTGTTCATTGCGCAAGGCGGCAGAGTTGGGCGATATTGGCCAGCGTTTTATTAACAGGCAACAAGCCGGACTTGAAGCGCAGTTAGCCAATTTAGCCGATGAGATTGCCTATAATAATCACGATATTGATGATGGCCTGCGTGCCGGATTAATTGATATGCAGCAATTACAGAGTGTTTCATTATTTCGTGAACAATATGACATCGTGAAAACTGCCTATCCTGATTTGGCGGAGCGGCGTATCGTACATGAAGTTGTGCGGCGCATGATTAATCGTCAAGTGGTTGATCTTGTGGAGACCAGCCAGGCACAGCTTACAGGAGGGCAGCTTGCGGACAGTGACGCAGCGCGCAGATTACCGCAACCTTTGATAGGCTTCAGCCCTGCGATGCATGCACAAAACCTTGAGTTAAAGCAATTCCTGCGTAAAAACCTCTATCAGCATTACCGGGTACGGCGCATGACATCCAAGGCCGCGCGGGTGATTAATGGATTGTTCGAGGCTTTTATGGGTGATCCACATTTGTTACCGCCAGAATCCTTACGTAATGTCCAGGCGTTTGAGCAGAGCAGGGGGGACGGGGGTCGGGCGCGCGCTGTGGCAGATTATATTGCGGGGATGACGGATCGGTTTGCCATTAAAGAATACGACCGGTTATTTAACCCATTTCAGTTGACTTGACCCTTCCTCTCCCGCTTGTGGGAGAGGGCGCTGCGGCCTTGCATAGGCCTACACATTTTCCGCCAGCTTTTCCAGCAAAACCATTTGCACTGAATAAGGCTTGCGATTACCGGCAGTAGTGCGCTGATATTGGCCATCGCTCTGCAGAATCCATGTCTGCGTATCATCTTGAAGATAGGCGGTCAATGTTTCCTGTATCAGGCGTTTGCGCAACATTTTTCCTTCGATAGGAAAAGCCACTTCCACGCGGCGGAAAAAATTACGGTCCATCCAGTCCGCGCTGGCGCAGTATACTTTAATGTCGCCGTTGTTATGAAAATAAAAAACGCGGCTGTGTTCAAGAAAGCGGCCTACTATAGAGCGTACACTGATATTGTCGGAAACATCAGGGATGCCGGGGCGCAGGCAGCATACGCCGCGTATTACCAAATCAATTTTTACGCCCGCCTGTGAAGCGCGATATAAAGCGCGAATAATGTTTGGTTCGACCAGCGCATTCATTTTTGCCATGATATGCGCCGGGCGGCCATGCAGCGCGTGCCCGATTTCATGCTCAATCTGCTCAAGAAGATGTTTATGCAGCTTGAAGGGCGCCTGCAATAACTTGCGCAACGTGGTGAAGCGCCCCAGGCTGGTCAGTTGCAGGAACATCTTGTGCACGTCTTCGCCGATAATTTCATTGCCGGTGAGCAACCCTATATCGGTATATTGCCGTGCAGTACGCGCATGATAATTGCCCGTGCCCAGATGTACATAGTTACGCAGCCCGTCTTTTTCGCGCCGCACCACCAGAATCATTTTCGCGTGGGTTTTGTAGCCCACCACACCGTATACCACATGCGCACCTGCTTCCTGCAGCAGCGTCGCCATATTGATGTTGGTTTCTTCGTCGAAGCGCGCCAGCAATTCAATAACCACAGTTACTTCTTTACCAGCGTGCGCAGCCGCCAATAACGCATCAACCAATACCGAATCACGGCCGGTACGATACAAAGTTTGTTTAATGGCTAATACATTCGGGTCAGCCGCTGCCTGGCGCACAAAATCAATTACCGGCGCGAATGATTCAAAAGGGTGGTGCAACAGAATATCACCCTGGCGCAATGTGCGGAAAATATTCGTGCTGCGTTTTAGCCGTGTGGGTATACCGGGTGTGAACGCCGGGTATTTAAGATCGGGCCGGTCTACAGAGTCGGGAATGGTTATCAGGCGCGCCAGGTTCACTGGCCCCTGGACTTGATAGGCATCCTCCTGGCCCAAGTCAAATTGCTTGAGTAGATAGTCCACCATTTCAGGAGGGCAATTGTCTGCAACTTCAAGGCGCACTGCCTCCCCATAACGGCGTGAAGGCAACTCGCCCTCTACCGCCTGTAACAGATTCTCGGTTTCTTCAACAAATAATTCACTATTACGCGTGATGCGGAATTGATAACAGCCGGTGACTTTCATGCCAGGGAAAAGATCATTGATATGGGCATGAATGATAGAGGTCAAAAACACAAAATCGTGGGTTCCTGTGGAGCATTCGGCGGACATTTTTATTAACCGCGGCAAAGCGCGCGGCGCTTGCAGGACAGCCACACCATTGCTGCGGCCGAAGGCGTCTTTGCCAGTAAGCGAAATAATAAAATTCAGGCTTTTGTTAAGCACTTTAGGGAAGGGGTGCGCAGGATCCAGCCCTAGCGGACTTAATACCGGCAACAATTCATTTTCAAAAAAATGTTTTACCCAGCGTTTCTGCTTTGCATTCCAATGATTGCGGCGCACAAAATGAATGTCGTGTTCCGCCAATTTTGGAATCAGCACGTCATTAAGCATGCGGTATTGTTCGGCGAGCAGCGCGCGCACTTCAATGCTGATCTGACGCAAGGTTTCTTGTGGGCTGAGATTGTCGGGGCCGACATAGGTTGCCGAATTGAGATTAGTCCACTCCTGGAGGCTGGCGACGCGCGTCTCAAAAAATTCATCAAGGTTATTGCTGAGGATGCACAGAAAACGCAACCGTTCCAACAAGGGGACAGCTTCGTCGCTGGCCTGTTCCAGCACGCGTCGATTGAACTGCAGCAGGCTCAGCTCGCGGTTGATATAGAGCGCGGGCTGTTTTAGGTCGGCATCATTCATTATTATTGGCAAGCTTGATTGCGACACAAATAAGGAAATGATACCAAAGGAATGTTACGAAAATATTATGACCAGGATTCAAAAAAATGTGCCATCTAATGGTGAAGATGCGTTAGCGTAAAGTTTACGCGGTATGCGGCCGGCAAGATACGCCTCACGGCCTGCTTCGATGGCTTTTCCCATGGCAGAAGCCATCAGTACTGGATTTTTGGCGCAGGCAATTGCAGTGTTCATCAGCACGCCGTCACAGCCCAGCTCCATCGCCACAGCGGCGTCAGAGGCGGTGCCCACGCCTGCATCCACCAAGATCGGCACCTTGGCGTTTTCAACAATAATGCGGATATTGTAAGGGTTGCGTATCCCCAGACCCGAGCCGATCGGCGCGGCGAGTGGCATCACCGCCACGCAGCCCATTTCTTCGAGGCGCTTGGCGGCGATGGGGTCATCGTTGGTATACACCATGACTTTGAAGCCATCTTTAATCAAAATCTCAGCGGCCTTGAAGGTGGCGCTGATGTCCGGAAACAGCGTCTTGGGATCACCGAGCACTTCCAGCTTTACCAGGTCATGGCCGTCCAGGAGTTCACGCGCCAGGTGGCAGGTGCGTACAGCATCGTCGGCGGTATAGCAGCCAGCGGTGTTGGGCAGCAAGGTATATTTGTCCAGCGGCAACACATCCAGCAGGTTCGGCTCGCCGGGCGTCTGGCCAATATTGGTGCGGCGTACCGCAACCGTAACAATCTGCGCGCCGCTGGCTTCAGTTGCCAGACGCGTTTCTTCAAGATCGCGGTATTTGCCCGTGCCCACCAGCAGGCGAGAATGATAGGTGACTCCGGCGATAATCAGCGGGTCGTTACTAAGAGGCGTGTGCGGCATGAGTATAGTCCTGAAAAATGGGGGGTTAATATGTAAGGGGCGAGGTGCAACTCGCGGCTAACCGCCACCGATGGCGTGCACAATCTCCACCCGGTCGCCGGGTTGCAAAAGGTGCGCGCCATGCTGGCTGCGCGGCACAATGCCAAGGTTAACTTCCACGGCGATGCGCTTGTCCATCAGCGCCATGTCTTCAATCAAGTCTGCGATACTAAAACCATCACGCACTTGGCGCGATGCGCCATTAACTAAAATTTCCATACACTAGTACCGTGAATCATAAATATCGGAACATAAAACGGCGTCTTTTTCCGCCATGCATCGTTGCAACCCCTTGCCGCACAATGAGTGCGGCGGCGGGTCTGCGCCTGGCCTGGCGAAAAAATCCATCCGTTTTATCCTATTCCGATATTTATGATTCACGGTACTATCCAGAAAAACGAATTGCAAAAAACATTGACTCCATCATTGACGGGGGCCGCGAAACGCGCAAAAATGCCAGATTGCTGAACGCGGGTGTAGTTCAATGGTAGAACTTCAGCTTCCCAAGCTGATAGCGTGGGTTCGATTCCCATCACCCGCTCCATTTTGAGCAGGCTCCGGGATTTAATCTGTCGGGCCAATGACTCCCAACGCATACAGCCCGGTGACCACCATGCCGGTGAAGGTCAGTAACAGCACAGCTAAAAGAAAAACAGCAAATACGCCACGCATGGCACGCCTCCAATAAATAAAGTTTGAATAGAGTCTATTTTACATCTATGTGTACTGGCGCGCTGCATTTCGGGCAGTATTTCCACATCGGCAAGTGATCCGCCGTTTGCAGGGCAAGTTTGATGTCCTGCTTGCACGTGGGGCACACCCCAGTTACATGGTTGGCGGCTACACTGGTTTTATAGCGTTTATACGCCACCACGGGTCCGGCGATCAAGAACGCGGGTATCAGCACAAGATGTATAGGAGGGACAGGTATCAATAACACCGCCAGCCCCCACAATCCCCCCAGCGCTTTGATGGCCCTGACGCGGCGGTCGTGCGGGGTATAATGGGTCTCGAAAAATACCCCATCGCAGGCAGTAACGCCATCATTGACTTTGATCCGTACGTCTTGTTCTTCAATGGTCGCCATTACACTATCGTTATACAATAAACCAGAACATTAGCATACCATATGAGTTTATTACTAGGCTTATCACTATTATGGTGCGCTCGTTGAGGATGATCATTAATGTCCATTGCGCAGTTTAGCGATCAGGTTCTGGAATGGTTTGATGACCACGGCCGCACCACACTGCCATGGCAGCGCGAGCCTACACCCTATCGTGTGTGGGTGTCTGAAGTAATGTTACAGCAAACCCAGGTTGTAACAGTTATTCCATATTTTCAAAGGTTTATGGAGCATTTTCCGGCCGTTTTCACGCTTGCGGCGGCGCCTCTGGACGAGGTGCTGCACCTGTGGACGGGGCTGGGCTACTATGCCCGCGCGCGTAATCTGCACCGTGCCGCCGGGGTGATTATGGCGCAGCACGGCGGCGAGTTTCCGCAGCACATTGACGCAGTGCAGGCCTTGCCGGGGATTGGGCGATCCACGGCTGCTGCGATTCTTGCCCTGTCGACCGGTCAGCGCCACGCGATTCTCGATGGCAACGTCAAGCGCGTGCTGGCGCGTTTTCATGCCGTGGACGGCTGGCCGGGGCAGGCCGTTGTCGAGCAAACCCTGTGGGGCTGGGCCGAACAGCACACCGCCACCGTGCCGGAGCAACGTGTAGCGCATTACACCCAGGCGATGATGGATCTGGGTGCGACGTTATGCACGCGCGCCAATCCGGCATGTGCGCGCTGTCCGCTACAAGCTGATTGCGCCGCCCATCAGCAGAATCGCGTCGGCGATTTCCCCACCCCCAAGCCGCGCAAAACCCTGCCAGTGCGCGCGACTACACTACTGATGCTGCACGACGCCAATCACCATGTGCTGCTAATCCAGCGCCCGCCCACTGGCATCTGGGGCGGACTATGGAGTTTTCCCGAATGCCCGACCGGGTGGGACATTCAAGACTGGTGCGAGCAAAAAATGCGTTGCCGCATCGACAGCGTGGAAGCCTGGCCCGTGCTGCGCCACACCTTCAGCCATTTTCACCTCGACATCACCCCGGTGCGCGCCCGTGTGCAACACACCAGCGGCGTCATGGATGCAGGTGCCAGCGTCTGGTACAATCCCGCATCACCCCAGGCGCTAGGATTAGCGGCGCCCGTTCAGCGGCTGTTAGAGAGGCTCTGAAATATGCGTCATTAAATTAACTGTCATTTCGACAGCAGGTTTTGCATCAGAGATTCCTGACTACACACACCGGAGAACACACCACATGGCACGCATGATTCACTGCATCAAACTCAACAAAGAAGCCGAAGCCCTCGACCTGCCGCCGTATCCCGGCGTGCTGGGCAAAAAGATTTATGAAACCGTCTCCAAAGAAGCCTGGCAAATGTGGATCAAACACCAGACCATGCTGATTAACGAAAACCGCCTGGCACTTGCCGATCCCAAAGCCCGGCAGTTTTTGCAGGCCGAACTCGAAAAATACTTTTTTGGCGAAGGCTCGGACGTGCCATCGGGGTATGTGGCGCCGAAGGGTAGTTAGATCTCAATGGATGAATCAGAGCGGCTCGTAGAGAAGTACCTCTTGGCTCTCGGCCGGGGTGCTGTGGTTTTCGAGCCAGACGGCAATATTCCACCGGACTTCTCCTTGGACGGCAGCATTGGTGTTGAGGTGCGTCGTCTCAATGAGAACTACGAACGACCTGATGGTTCGGCGGAAGGGCTCGAAGAATTGGCCATTCCATTGTTGCAGCGCTTGCAGCAAGCTCTACCTATGCTGGGCTCATCTATCGATGGTGAGAGTTGGTTCGTCTGCATAGACTTCCGGCGCCCAATCGGCCAGTGGAAGCCGCTTCAAGCCAAGATTGAACAGGCCCTTCTCTCTTTCATGCGTAGTACGTCCCGAACTGCCACAACTATCAAAATCGCCCAAAACTTCGAGCTGGATCTGCTTCGTGCGGGGAAAGACCAAGGAAGCTTTTTTCTCCTCGGTGCAAGTAGCGACGAGGATTCAGGCGGGTGGGTCATGTGTGAGATGGAGAAGAATCTTCGACTTTGTCTTTCGGTGAAGGAGCGCAAGATTGCACCGTACCGAGACAAGTATCCAGAGTGGTGGCTTGTTCTTACAGATCACATTAACTACGGCATGGACGTGGAGGATCTCGAAGTGTTCAGGGTCGAAGTAATGCCAAGTATTCAGCACGCCTTTGACAAGATCATCTTGATTGATCCGCGAGACCACAGCCGTGTGTTTGAGGTCTGATCTCCTTCGAAATCGCTCCGTAGGTCGGGTTAGCGTAGCGTAACCCGACAAACAGCCTGGGAACACATGCTGCGGGATGAAGCGGATTTTTCCCGGCACGTTGATTACATTCATTTCAATCCGGTGAAGCATGGGTTGGTTTCATCCGCAATGGAATGGCCATATTCCAGCCTTCATCGGTATGTGGAGGCGGGCGTGTATCCAGCGGATTGGGGGTGCGATGAATTTGGATGGGGTGGGGCATGAGTGATGGGGTTGGATTGTTTGATTGTGGTTGGCATGTCGGGAAATCGTCGGGTTACGCTACGCTAACCCCACCTACGGACTGTGCCGTCGGGGTACGTGGCGCCGAAGGGTTAATTCGAAATCTCATGCGCATCTTGCTCTGCATACTGTTATGTCTTTATCTATCCGTATCTTTTGCGCAGGCGCCTGTTGACCTGGTGCGTGTCATAAAGTCTGAGCGCAAGCTCATGCTTTTTTCCGAAGGCAAAGTTATCCATGAGTTCAGGGTGGCGCTTGGCGGCAATCCCAAAGGACACAAACAACAAGAAGGGGATAAGCGAACGCCGGAAGGCCGCTACACGCTGGATTACAAGAAAGCCGATAGCGCATTTTACAAGGCCATCCATATTTCTTACCCAAGTCCAGACGATGTGGCTTCCGCAAAAAAGCGTGGCGTGAGCCCAGGCGGCCAGATCATGATTCACGGTCAGAACGGTCTCGGTTGGCTCGGTTTTTTATCCAGGCATCGAGATTGGACAGAGGGTTGTATCTCGTTGAAGAACGATGAAATGGATGTGGTTTGGAATCTGGTTAAAGAAGGTACCCAGGTTGAGATTTTGCCGTAAATCGCCAGTCCAGCACGTGATAACACACCACTTCACCAAGCATGTTTCAACAGGGTTAGCCAGTTGCCGCATTTTAGTGTGACGCAAGCCTTTGTAACTATTGTTTTATCGTGCGCTACTGTCTTTCAGTTCGATCGAATTTTTAGAGATCCCCGTAATCCCTGTGTCCCTGGTTTCCTTTCTTTGTCAAACCCTATGAAATTTGCTAAAATGAGGGTTTTTCACCGTGGCTGAATCGTTCCAGCGCACGCGAGGGTTGTGGCCAGTTCACGGCAATACGGTATTTGATTTTTTTGGATGCAAGGGTGATTTTTTGCGGTATCTATGGATAGTAGTTACAGGGCGCAATGATGCGCCAGGTTCATGGTTAAGTCAGGCATGAGTTGGGTCGACATTTCCATTTTCGTCATCATTAGCCTTTCAGTGTTGGTGGGTGTGTTGCGCGGTTTTGTGCGCGAAGTGTTGTCGCTGCTGGTATGGGTGCTGGCCTTCTGGGTGGCGCTGGAATACACGCCTAAACTTGCCGATCTTTTTGCCGATGTTATAACGGCAGCCTCGCCCCGGTTGGTGATGTCGTTTGTGATTCTTTTTTTGGTGACCCTGATCCTGGGCGGGGTCATTGGCTACATTATTAACAAGTTTGTACGTAAAACCAGTCTCAGCAGCCTTGATCGCTCCATCGGCATGTTTTTTGGGTTGGCGCGTGGCGTAGTCATCATTACCGTGCTGGTGATGATAATGAATGTGACGCCGCTGGTGCGCGCCCCGTGGTGGGAAGCCTCTATATTTGTCGATTATTTTAAAACGCTGCTGGTATGGGTTGGCGACGTGTTGCCGCGTGGTGTCGCGCGTAGTTTTATTGAAAGATTCAAGAGCTAGTATCCTGATTTATCCCGAATTATTACAGTAGGTAACCCTCATGTGCGCCATTATCGGTATCATCGCTACCAGCAGTGTTAATCAGTCCTTGTATGACGGGCTCACTGTGCTGCAACATCGCGGGCAAGACGCTGCGGGCATCGTTACGTGTGATGCCAACGGCAAGTTTTATCTGCGCAAGGATAATGGCCTGGTGCGTGACGTGTTTCGTTCCCGGCACATGATGAACTTGCGCGGTAACATGGGCATTGGGCATACGCGCTACCCTACCGCAGGGCGCGCCAACTCTGCCGAGGCGCAACCTTTTTATGTCAACTCACCGTTTGGTATTGCGCTTGCGCATAATGGCAACCTGACCAATGCCGCACAGCTTAAGCAGGAGCTCTTCATTGAAGATCGCCGTCACATCAACACGGATTCTGACACTGAAATCCTGCTCAATATTTTCGCCCATGAATTACAGGCGCAAGGCAAACTCAAGATAAGTGAGCGTGACATTTTCAATGCGGTGGCGGGTGTGCATCGCCGTTGCCGTGGCAGCTATGCCGTGGTGGTATTAATTGCAGGGTATGGCATTGTCGGCTTTCGTGATCCTTATGGTATACGCCCGGTAGTCTTCGGCAAGCGTGACACCGACATCGGTGCGGAATACATGATCGCCTCTGAAAGCGTCGCCCTTGATGCGCTGGGCTTTCATCGCATCCGTGACATTGCCCCGGGTGAGGCTGTGGCAGTGGACATGGAAGGCCGTTTGCATACGCAACAGTGTGCGGACGCTCCGGTGTATGCGCCCTGTATTTTTGAATATGTTTACCTGGCGCGTCCGGATTCAATTATTGATGATGTATCGGTATATAAAGCGCGTCTGCGGATGGGCGACAAACTCGCCGATAAAATCCTGCGCGAATGGCCAGATCACGACATCGACGTGGTCATCCCCATCCCGGATACCAGCCGCACGGCCGCGTTGCAACTCGCCAATCGCCTGGATGTGAATTACCGTGAGGGGTTTATTAAAAACCGCTACATTGGCCGCACCTTCATCATGCCCGGACAAAAGCAACGCAAGAAATCCGTGCGCCAAAAACTTAATCCCATTGCTCTCGAATTCAAGCGCAAAAATGTATTGCTGGTCGATGACTCGATTGTGCGTGGCACTACCTCACAACAAATTATTCAAATGGCACGCGAAGCAGGCGCCCGTAAAGTCTATTTCGCCTCTGCCTCGCCGCCGGTGCGTTATCCCAATGTTTATGGCATTGACATGCCTGCGGCAGATGAACTTATTGCCCATGGTAGAAGTGATGCGGAAGTGGCGACAGAAATTGGCGCCGACCGTTTAATATTCCAGGATCTTGCCGATCTGATTGAATCGGTGCGCAAAGGCAATCCGCGCCTGGAGCATTTTGATGCCTCGGTGTTTACTGGCGAGTATGTGACGGGCGATGTGACTAAAGACTATCTTGACCATCTTGAGCAGCGCCGCAGTGATTTGAATAAAATGGCGCAAATCCGCGATGCGGAAGCGTCGATGATTGATCTGTATAATGTTTCCTGATATAGATCATATCTATAGCTTCGGCTAGGGTCGCCGCATTAAAAATCAACCCGAAAAATCCATCATGGCGATTTATTATTAATAATTCTCTCAAAGCCAGGATCCCTCACTGCGTTCGGGATGACAACCCTCTGTCATTTCGACCACCGGGAGAAATCCTTGTCTCGACCGCAGAGAGATCTTTTCATTTTCGTGCTCGTTTTTTGATGAAGTGACCTTGTAGCTTCGGCGATTTTTTTGACAGATCGCCGATAATGTTAGTATTATAATCCTATTGCGCCGATTTGATTCAGCTTGCGGGCGCGTAATAAATGCAGCTAAAGAGGGTAACCTGCTTTGGCGAATGCTGCGAGCGGGTTTTTTTATGCCCGTTTTTAAGTCAAAAAGGTAAGTCATAAAGGAGCATATCCATGTCACATCCTGAATTTGAAGAATACGGTTTTGATACCCTGGCGGTGCGCGCGGGTCAGGTGCGCACGCATGAAGGTGAGCAATCCGAGCCGATTTTTACCACCGCCAGCTATGTCTTTGCCAGTGCCGCTGAGGCGGCCGCACGTTTTTCCGGAAGTTCGCCAGGCAATATCTATTCGCGCTTTACCAATCCTACCGTGCGTACTTTTGAGCAGCGCCTGGCCGCACTGGAAGGCGGTGAACGCTGTGTGGCCACCGCCTCGGGCATGGCCGCCATTGCCACTACGTGCCTGGGCCTGTTAAAGGCGGGTGATCACATTGTTGCGTCACGTAGCGTGTTCGGCCCTACCGTATTGCTGTTCAGTAATATCCTGGCGCGCTTTGGCATTGACACCACGTTTGTGTCGCTCACTGATACGAACGCCTGGGAGCAGGCGATACGCCCCAATACAAAATTGCTGTTTCTTGAAACGCCGTCGAACCCGTTGATGGAGATAGGTGACATCGCAGCGATCGCGGAAATTGCCCATCGTCATGGCTGTGTGCTGGCGGTAGATAATTGTTTCTGCACGCCTGCCTTGCAGAAACCGCTGGCGCTGGGCGCAGATATTGTCGTGCATTCCGCTACCAAATTTATTGATGGGCAGGGGCGATGCGTAGGCGGCGCCATCGTGGGCAGTGAGGCGTTGGTAGGAGGCGGTATTTATAGCTTTTTGCGTACCGCCGGGCCGAGCATGAGCCCGTTTAACGCCTGGGTATTTCTGAAAGGCCTGGAAACCTTGCGTCTGCGCATGTACGCGCATTGCGCCAGCGCCCTGCATTTGGCGCAATGGCTGGAGAAACAATCGCAAATCATCACAGTCAATTATCCCGGCCTTGCCTCGCATCCGCAGCATGCGCTTGCGGCGCGCCAGCAATCAGGATTTGGCGGCGTGCTGTCTTTTGAGGTAAAAGGTGGGCGAGAGGCCGCGTGGGCGCTGATTGACGCCACCAAAATGATCTCCATCACCGCGAATCTGGGTGACAGCAAGAGCACCATCACCCATCCCGCCACCACCACGCATGGCCGCATCACGCCTGAAGCGCGCGCGCAGGCCGGCATTACCGAAGGATTGGTACGGGTTGCCGTGGGACTGGAAGATGTGGCGGATTTACAGGCGGATTTGCAGCGTGGTCTGAGCGCAGTCGCGCAACTTGGAGCATAATACGCTACAATGCAGTATGTAAGCAGGTCACCAAGGCGGTATCGTGTCATCCCCTAACCGAAAGTCGTCCATTACCCTGTATTCGCGCGGCACCTGCGCGTATTCGCATCGGGTGCGTCTGGCGCTTGCCGAAAAGAACATCCGCGCCGAAATCATTGATGTGGGTAATGATAACTTACCGGAAGATTTGCTCGACCTTAATCCTTACAACACCCTGCCGACCATGGTGGAGCGCGATCTGGTGTTATACAGCTCAAACATCATCATGGAATATGTTGAGGAGCGTTACCCCCATCCACCCTTGATGCCTGTCGATCCGATTTCACGCGCGCGCACCCGCAGCTATTTATACCGTATGGATAATGACTGGTATAGCCTGCTGGCTGATCTTCAGGGCAGCGACAGCAAGAAAATAGCCAGCGCGCGCAAACAGCTACGCGATGGATTAACCTTGATCGCCCCGGCGCTTCTGCAGAAACCTTTTTTCATGAGCAATGAAATTTCTTTGGCAGATTGCAGCCTGTTGCCCTTGCTGTGGCGCTTGCCCATGTTTGGTGTTGAATTACCGGATCAAGCCAAGCCATTGCAGCAATACGCAGACCGCATGTTTGTCCGCGAAGGATTTCGCGCCAGCCTGTCATTTGCCGAACGCTCCATGAGATGATCCTGAAATGGCAGTTGGACGGGGGACAGGGTGTGCGGTTTCCAGAATAAACCGCCAAAGCATCAGCATCGGTAGTGCGCGCACCGTTACTGAACGAGAGCAACCTCATGCCGCATAACGAACACCAAAACCTCATCGGCTTGATCTGGGCCATCGCCAACAAACTGCGTGGCCCTTACCGTCCACCCCAGTACCGCAAAGTGATGCTGCCGTTGATCGTGTTGCGCCGCCTCGATCTGGTGCTGGCGCCCACCAAGGACAAAGTGCTGGAGTCGCTCAAGGCGTTCAAGGCCAAGGGTCTCAAAGACAACGCACTGGAAAAGGCTTTTTCGCGCGTGGCGGTGGGGGCGGGGCGCACCCAGCCGCTGTATAACACCAGCAAATTCACCTTTGAAAAACTACTGGGCGACCCGGCCAATATCGCCAGTAACCTGGTAGCCTATATCCACGCCTTCTCGCCCCAGGGCATCTCCAACCTGCAAATGGGCTAGCTGTTCGAAGAGCTGGTGCGTAAATTCAACGAGCAGGCCAACGAAGAGGCGGGGGATCACTTCACCCCGCGCGAAGTCATCCGCCTGATGGTGAATCTGGTGTTCACCAGCGAGCAGGATATTTATAAAAAACAAATCTACAAAAGCATCTACGACCCCACCGCTGGCACGGGCGGCATGCTCTCGGTGAGTCAGGAGTTTATCCAAGAACAGAACTCTGATGCGCACATCGAATTGTTCGGCCAGGAATACAACCCCGAGGCTTACGCCATCTGTTGCTCCGATCTCTTGATCAAGGACGAGTCCATCGACAACCTGGTGTATGGCGACACCCTCGGCATCAAGAACGCCAAACGGCTTACGGGCAACTTCGTGCCCCACGATGGCCACCCCGCCAGACAGTTTCATTACATGTTCGCCAACCCGCCCTTCGGCGTGGAATGGAAACCGGAAAAAAATTTTGTCGAAGAGGAATGCACGGAGCAGGGCTTCAATGGCATCCCGCTCAACCGCCATTTCTATGGTTACCAGCCGCCGCGCGCCCTGGGCGAGATCGAGGCCGACATCAAGGCGCTAGAGAGCGGGATCTATGCGGTATCCCCAAAAGCTGGGGAATCAAACGTCTTAAATTCACGGTTAACCTCATTGGCGAGAAACTTGATGCAGACGCACCAGAACTCGATTACATGGGTTTGGAACATATTGAATCTTGGAGCGGTAAGCAGGTTGACGATGAGAGTGCGAGTAGCGAAGGAATAGCGGCGCGATTCCTTAGTTTATCTGGCTGAACACGAAGGTCTTGTTTCAACTGAGGCGTTAGTGCTCCGACCGACCAATCAGGTGCATGAAGGTTTTTTGCGTTATTCCATGGTCTCACGTGATTTCGTTCGCATGGTGGATTCATCCACCTATGGCAGCAAGATGCCCCGCGCAAGCTGGAATTACATTGGCAATTTGCCAATGCTGCTACCTGAATATGAAGAACAACACACCATCGCCCGCTTTCTCGATCACAAAACCGCGCAGACCGACGCCCTCATTGCCAAAAAAGAAGCGCTTCTGGAAAAGCTCACGGAAAAGCGCACCGCCCTCATCAGCCATGCCTTCACCAAGGGTCTTGATCCCCAGGCAAAGATGAAAGACTCCGGCGTGGAGTGGTTGGGGGAGGTGCCGGAGCATTGGGAGGTGAAACGTCTCAAGTTTGCCGTCATGTTAATTAACTGATGTTACGCAGCCCGCAAAATCTGAAGTTTTAAATAAGCCTGTCGGGTTGCTTTGAGAAAGAGCTTCACTCGTATTCCAAAGTGGCCTATTTTGTGCCTGATATTGAGGCACTCCAATTTGAATACGGCATAAATTGACAGGAACACAGGGTTGTTTTGCGTTGTCACTGTGCGCGTGGGGGATTTCGCTAACCCAGCGTTGGACTTTTTAGCTTGCCGCGGCAGGTCAGGAAGTTGAGAAACCAGCGGTTGTTGGCATTGTACAGGCGATAGCCGTGCCGCCGGAGGTGTCCGTCCAGCGGGCGTGCCCACCCATTAAAGCCTTCCATGGCTCACGGCCACCGGCCGTGGATAACGCTTTTCGATGGCTTCGATCCGCTGGAAGAATTCGTCAAAACCGCTACTGGGGTGGCTGATATTGAATTCTTCGGGGATTTTGCCATCCGGCAGGCCGGCCGCCACAAAGTGACGATCACTGCCGACATCAATGGCCACTCGGATTGAGGGGAGAGGGAGGGTTCATCAATGACGCCTGATTAAAGACAAGCCAAATGGAGAGATCATCCCTGCGGCTCGTCCACTTACAGAGCCACGATCAATTGCGTCAGAAAGTGATGCTACGCTTCTCGCCAATGGGCGCCATCCACAATTTCAATGGTAGACCCGCGTAAGAGGGGGGAAGGATTGTTGGTTAGAAGCCTCAAAAAAATTGACGTGGTGGGCTATAATAAGTATTATTACTGGCTTCGTGCCGCAGGCTGGGTGTTTTTAGGGTTGCGGTGGGATGAGTACACGTTCGGGGTATAGCGCAGCCTGGTAGCGCGCCTGCTTTGGGAGCAGGATGTCGAGAGTTCGAATCCCTCTACCCCGACCATTTTCTGTTGTAATTTCAGTAACTTTGCAGGTTTTTGCCCGCTATTCTGAAGATGGCGCTGAGTGTTTGCGGTGAGCGTGCAAGAGTGCAAAATGCTCTGATACATTCGCCGTAGGTCACCTCCGCTGTTTTTAGGGGTATACTGCCCGCTTTGGCTGTTAGCGCCCGTAGCTCATCCGGATAGAGCATCGGCCTTCTAAGCCGAGGGTAGCAGGTTCGAGTCCTGCCGGGCGCGCCAGTATTGAACATGCTCGCGGGCATCCGCGCGGGCAGCACACTTATGGTGGCCGTAGCTCAGTTGGTAGAGTCCCGGATTGTGATTCCGGTTGTCGTGGGTTCGAGCCCCATCGGTCACCCCATTTTCTGTCTTATTTCTTCGGGCCGTTAGCTCAGTTGGTAGAGCTGCTGACTCTTAATCAGTAGGTCGCAGGTTCGAATCCCGCACGGCCCACCACATTCCACGACTTACCACAGTTTGTTTACGGCCAATAAAGCAGGTTAGGCCTCTTGATGCCATAAGGCACACGGGTGTAAGATCATCCACGTGAAGCCTGTGAACTGGAACACCGATAAAAATATCCGCCTCAAAGCTGAGCGAGGCGTGTCTTTTGAGGAGGTGCTATCGGCCATGTCGAATGGTGGCCTTCTCGTCGTGCTGGATCATCCGAACACAGATCAATATCCGAACCAACGTATGTTTGTGGTTCGCATTCGTGGCTATGCCTATCTGGTACCGTTTGTGGAGACAAAACAAGAGGTCTTCCTGAAAACAATAATCCCGAGCCGAAAAGCCACACGTATTTATCTTGATGAGGAGCGTTGCAATGGATAAAGAACCTAAACTGGATAAAGAACGTAAACTTGAGGAAGAAATTTTGGCTTCTTTTGAGAGAGGCGAATGGCAACCTTCGCCAAAAGGCAAAAGTGAAATTGCACGTTTTGCGGCAATGGCTTCTGCATCTCTGGCAAAAGACAAGCGCGTCAATATTCGCATCTCCTCCCGAGACCTTGATGATATTCAAGCAAAGGCCGCAGAAGAAGCGATTCCTTATCAAACACTAATGGCCAGCGTCCTTCACAAATATGTCACAGGGCGTCTTGTCGAACCGAAAACCGGCCTAACCCCTCGCGCAAGAGGGACGCGCCAAAAGCGGCGCTCCCCTTAACTCCAACGTTATCCAATAGAATTTGGATAACCTGCGCAGTTTCCCGTAACCCTGTACCATTTCCAGCTTTTTTACAGAGAATGACAGGGTGAGAGGGAGGTCTCGGTTTTTTATTAAACCCAGTTCTCGACATGCAAGCCAGCAATTTGACAAAACGCCCATATTTACTGTCATTTCGAGCGTAGCGAGAAATCCTTGTCTCGAGTCTCGAACGCAGGTGAGAGATCTTTGGGAGATCTTCAAGGATTCCTCACATGCGTTCGGAATGACAGGTGTTGTTTTTCACAACAATCCGGCCGGCTCGCTCACCTATGCTCTCTGGCCTCACTGAGAAGTGGCGTAATTATAATCATGGCGATAGAGGAGGCTGCATGTTCGCTTTGATGTGCTGATCAAGTTTTTTACAAGCGCTAATAGATGAGATAAAGTTTTAAATTTAAGAGTAGACTATTGTGTTGACACAGAATTATAGGTGGCGCATGTTAAATATGCGCCACCTAACTGATTGTCTGAATTGGGGGAGCGATTGTATTCCACTACGGTCGTTATTTAGATATCAACTAATCATGGATGTATCCCGATGGAAGCCCGTGGATCGCCGCGCCACCTGATAATCGACGCCCGCCTGGCGCGCCCGGCTGAAGGTGGCGCGGACGCCGCGATTCTGGCATGGGAACCCCTGGCGACGCACATTATCGCGATCGTGGGGGAAGGCGGTTTTGCTTCGCTGTATGCGCGCAGTGTCTTCCTCGCCGCGTCCACCTTTCCCTGGCTGGCCGCCAGCGCGCGTTCACCCCCGGCCCCTCAGCGCTTCGCGGACTTGAAAATAAACCTGGCAGGCCACCCCCCCGCCGAGGCCCGCGCCGCGAATCGTTTACTCCTCATTACCTTCACCGATATCCTGGCCTCGCTGATTGGCGAGCCGTTAACCACGCGTATTTTACAGTCGGCGTGGGGCAGTGATGCCGCGCCGGACGCCAACCAAGGAAGTCAACCATGAGCCACAAGGTAAGCATACGGCGCCTGGCCACCGGCGTGCCGGGGCTGGACAATCTGTTGGGCGGCGGCCTGCCGGAATTTTCGTTCAACCTGATCGCGGGCACGCCGGGCAGCGGCAAAACCACGCTCGCGCACCAGATCATGTTCGCCCTGGCCACCCCGGACAACCGCGCGCTGTTCTTCACGGTGCTCGGCGAACCGGCGTTGAAGATGCTGCGTTACCAGCAGCAATTTGCGTTTTTTGATGTCGCCAAAATCAATGAGGCGATCCGCTTCGTCAATCTCTCGGCCGACCTGCTGGAAGGCGATTTTGACCGCGTCCTGGCGCGCATCGCCGAAGAAGTGCAAGACTTCGCCCCCAGTCTGGTGTTTGTCGATTCGTTCCGCTCCGTGGTGCAGTCAACCCAGCAAGTGAACCAGGGCGCGTCCGCGTTGCAGCGCTTCGTGCAACAGCTCGGCATGCAAATGACCAGTTGGCAGGCCACCACCTTTTTGATCGGGGAATACTTGTTGCCGGAAGCCGAGTCCAGCCCGGTGTTTACCGTGGCGGACGGCATCCTGTGGCTGTCACAGAACCTGCACCGCAATTCCATGGTGCGCAAGATGCAGGTGGTGAAAATGCGCGGCCAGGGCCACGCGCCGGGGCTGCATACCTTCCGCATCAATGAAACCGGCCTCCAGGTGTTCCCGCGGGCGATTGTCGGGTCGGGCGGAATTCCGGAGGCGGCCGCGCCCGCCGCCCCGGCGTACGCGCGTCTGGCGATGGGCGTGGCGGGCCTGGACGAGATGCTGGGCGGCGGCCTGCCGGTGGGCTATTCGCTGCTGCTGGTCGGGCCCTCGGGGTCGGGGAAAACCATACTCGCCACCGAATTTCTCGCCGAAGGCGTACGGCGCGGCGAACCGGGGGTGATGGCGGCGTTCGAGAAGACCCCCAGCCAACTGCTGAGCACCACGCTGCATCGCCTGGTCACGTCGCACCAGGTGGGGGTGATCGACACGCGCTCGCTGGACCTGTCGATCGATCAAACCCTGCATGACCTGATCGAAATGATCCAGCGCATGCAGGCAAAACGCGTCGTCATCGACTCCCTGTCGGGGTTTGAACTGGCGCTGGCGCCCGAGTTCCGCGAAGACTTTCGCGGCTCGCTGTACCGGATGATCGCCGAGCTGACCGGCATGGGCGTCACCATTTTGATGCTCGCCGAACTGGAAGACCGCTACACCGATTTGCGCTTCAGCCCGTATGGCAGCGCGTTTCTCGCGGACGCGATTATCGTGCAGCGCTATATCGAACTCGCGGGCCAGTTCAAGCGCGTGATATCGGTGGTGAAAGTGCGCGGCAGTGAACACAGCAAGGACATTCGCCTGTTTGACATCACCGACCAGGGCATCGTGCTGGGCGAGACCCTGAGCGAATATGACGGCATCATGTCGGGGCGGCCCACGGTCAGCCTGCCGCCCGACCCCCCGGCTGACGGAGGGCGCCCATGAACGGCACGGACAAGAACGGCGCTTTTGATACCGGTGACCTGCGTCAACCGGGCCAGATCGAAGACAGATCGGCAGATGTCCTCGACAAAGATATCACGCATAGGGAAAGCGCCGTCGTTGACGATGAAGCGGCGGTTTTAAGCCGCGAGAAATCGGCCACGGCACGAGAAGATGCTGCCGACTTGCGTGAAGACGCTGCCCATGTGCGCGAGGGAGTGGTGCAGATACGGGAAGGAGAAGCCCATGCGCGCGAAAGGGCAGCCACCTCGCGCGAGCATGAAATTCGCGCGGCAGAGATGCAGACAGCGCCCGCCCACATCATTATGTTGCAGCAAGCAAACGCACATCTGGTCACTGCTGCCATTGAAGCACAGAAACTGACTGAACAAGTCCTTACGGTTAAGGTTGAGCTGGATCATTTGGCCCATCACGATGTGCTCACCGACTTGCCTAATCGTATATTGCTGCAAGACCGGCTTAACCAGGCGATTGAGTTGGCGCGTCGTCAAGGCAGGCAACTTGCGGTGATGTTTATGGATCTGGATCAATTTAAATATATCAACGATTCCCTTGGGCATGCGGTGGGCGACCAATTATTGCGGTCGGTGGCGCAACGCCTGGTGAGTTGTGTGCGTCACTCAGACACCGTCAGTCGCCGGGGTGGGGACGAATTTGTACTGCTGTTTCCCACTATTGAGCGCGCAGAAGACGCGGCGCTGTCCGCGCAAAAGATACTCGCGGCGCTCGCGCTGCCGCACAACATTGACCGGCACGATCTCCATATCGGCGCGAGTATCGGCATCAGCATTTACCCCGACGATGGTCAGGACGCGGAAACCCTGATCATGAGCGCCGACACGGCGATGTACAGCGCCAGGGAAAACGGCCGGAACAATTACAAATTTTTCGAGCAGAGCATGAATGTTCGGGCCGTCCAGCGGCAGTCCATCGAAGCCAGCCTGCGCCGCGCGCTGGAACGGCAGGAATTTGTGTTGCACTACCAGCCGAAAATAAATCTTCACAGCGGCGCGATTGTCGGCGTCGAGGCGCTCATTCGCTGGCAGCATCCGGAGCGCGGGTTGCTGCTGCCCGGACATTTCGTGCCCATCGCCGAAGATTGTGGCCTGATCCTGCCGATGGGTCGCTGGGTGCTGCGCGAAGCCTGCCGCCAGGCTCGGGTCTGGCTGCAGGCGGGCTTGCCGCCGATCACTGTCGCCGTCAACACCTCCGCGCTCGAATTCCGCGCCAAGGATTTTATCGAAAATATACAGGCGACACTTTTGGACACGGGTTTGGAGCCACGCTATCTGGAGCTCGAATTGACTGAAAGCGTCCTGATGCGCGATGCGGACGCTACCAATCGCATGCTGCATGCACTCGCAGACTTGGGGGTAAAGCTTACGGTGGATGACTTCGGCACTGGCTATTCCAGCCTGAGTTATCTGCGGCGGTTTCCCATCAATACCCTGAAGATCGACCAGTCGTTCGTCAATGACATGACTTGTAACCCAGGTGACGCCAGCCTCGTCAGTGCCGTGATCAGTATGGGTAAAAGCCTCAAGCACCGCGTGATTGCGGAAGGTGTCGAAACCTCGGAGCAGCATGCAATGCTGCTGGCGCGGCAGTGCGACGAAGGCCAAGGCTACTATTTCGGTCGGCCAGTGGCGGCAGAGGCGTTTGCCTCTTTATTGAGAACTTAAACCTTGAAAAAGTTTTGTAGGTTAAGTCATGTCATTCCGAGCGTAGCGAGGAATCCAGGATTTCTCCCGGCAACTGCTCCTGCGTTGCTCTACCTTCCGCCATCCATGGCGGTCGCCTTTGGTCGAAATGACAGCCTCGAGGAAATACCGGGAATCGCGATGGGATTAAATGGTTGCCCACAGTGACTCGAATTCTTTTTGCTTGTCTTCGGTGCTGGCAGACATCAATGGTTCACTGAGATTGGGCGCCAGTGAAAAGCGGAATTGATTGAAAATACCGGTATCCTCCACGAGTTCATGGAGGATGAAATGCTGGGTGCAATTATTGATCTTCACCAATATTTTATCACCTGAAGTGAATAGTTGCGCGGGTACGATTAATGTGGCGGCCTGGTTGATGACTTTTAATTCCGGCAAAAGTAACCCCGCTAAAAACTCGTTTATTTCCGTGTCTGCACGCCGTATCTGCACGGCCTCAGCGGTGGGGGTGAGCATCTGAATGCCAAACTCGAGCGTTGTGGGTGTGGTGTTTTTCATCCAGCGAATAGTGGCGATGCCCCATTCGCTGGTATCTTCTTCGCGGGTGCCATGCACGGCAATAATTTCGCCAATGCGTAACGCGGTAGTGAGCGTATCTGTCCATGATAAGCACGCGCCGCCAGCACTTTCATTGACTACCTTGCAGTTGTAAGTGGCATACACTGACATGCCCTGGATGGATTTTCCGATATCCTCGTCATTAGTTAAGCCTTGTTGGGTTCGGGCATAAGCGGTTTGATGAGATCTATTCCATACATCATGTGCTGGCGCGGTAGTTTCTGCGCCACCTAATTCACGGCTGGTAAATTGGGCCACGTTGGGGGCTGGGATATGGTGAGGCCGCACTTTATCAGGATCAAGATTATTAGCCGTGACATGATGGGCTGTTTTTAAGCCCAGACCAATAATCAGCGTTGCATTTTTTTGAATACGCGAAAGATTGCGTTTGGATGTCATTGACCAGGCGGATATCAGCCGCCGCACCAGCGCGGGGGATAGCTGGGCTTCTGCAGGCAGCAGGGCCTGGGGAGTGGTTTGATTGGCGATGCTGTGCAGGTGAGCGACCAAGTCCGTGGTGTTAAGCGCTAGACAGCCGCTCAGGATGCGGTTTTTGTCGCGCCGCAGGCGGTTAGCTGTTAAAAAAGCCGTGGGTTCATCCTTGTCTTGATTAATGATGTAGGCCTCGGGTAGGTCATCCGCGTTTAGCATGGGTGTTAAGGTGCTGTGTGCGGCCCATTGATCAAGTGCTGAAAATGCTGTGCTGATCTCACTCTGAGATAAGTGATAAGGCCCGGCGATGCTTAAGAGCAGAATTTTTTTATAGAGGTTACCAATATTATGATGGGGCGGCATTTTATGGCTGCCATCATGAATAGGGCTTTGATCGAGCACTTTCAGTTCGGCGTGGTGGTGTAACTGATGAATATCGTGCCACGTAGTTGCAGGGCAAGGAGTGTAGGTTTGATAGGATGTAATCAGTAACTCAGTTAGATAATGCATGGCACGATGCAAGGGTATTAAGGATTTTCCAGCCGTAAATACCGGTGTCTGATTGGTTAAAAGACTGCTCAGCACAATTTTATAACCGTTCGCCATTTCCGAGTGCAGTTCGCGCGCCAGCATCGCTGCTTTATAATTTTTGTCAGCCAGGGGAAATGCCTGGCCAATGTAGTATTTTTTCAGGGTTTCAGTAATGTGGTGAGTGGGCTCCCGGAATAATTCCAGAATTTGACTGCGATGCTGCATGGCAATCAGCGTTCTATTCATGGTGACCAGGGCATGGTAAATCATGCGCGCGGATCTGCCGACATCGGCAAGAGGTAATTTCTCAACCCACGCTTTAACTTTGGTGGGATGTGCATCAAATCCTAAATCGTGAGATTCCCGGATGGACGGGATTTGTAAGTGAGTCGTGCTGTGATGTCCCATGGCGCGGCAGTCCTGGATGGCCCCCCGCAGGTGTGTGAGGGCATATTAGAGCCTATTCAATATCTCGCTGAAGGGCGCATCGCGGCGTTAAAAGTGCCCTCAAAATGCTCATGTACTGCGTGTACACTCCGCTTTTTCGGTCACTTTTGCCTTGCGCTGCATCCCTTGATCGAGATATTGAACAGGCTCTAAAGGAATAGCGGCAGGTGTGGCGAATACTTAAGCAATAACTTGGCGCGTTTTGGGGTTCTGTGAAAGAGGCCTGCGCGCCTCCCTATTTAATCTCTTCGGGTTTGGCCCCCTCCCGATGCTCTCCCCGCAGCTTGCTGCGTGTATTGTCATCCCGAGTCTCGAACGAATGTGAGAGAACTTTGAGGGATCTTGCTTAAGATTCCTCGCTGTGCTCGGAATGACATAGAAATACCCCAGCTTGCTGCGGGGATTTTTATTATCGAATATTTCTACAGCGCAGCCCATAGGCTCTCGAAGTCCCGGTCATGGGTTTGATTGATGGATGCAAGAATTTCATCGGCTGTTTGCACGGGCATAAAGCGAAATTGCGTAAAACCAGCGGTATTTTCCAAGGTTTCCGTTAATAAGGCATGGCGTGTTCCACAGCTCATGCTAATGGTAACTTCAGCGCCAATCGGGAAGGCGTTGGCCGGTGTAATGAGAGAGATGGATTGGTTATCGTTTTTTACTTCAGGTAACAATAAGGCAGGAATGGCGGGTTCACCGTTTCTTTCTGCAATCAGGGTGCGCACAAACACGGCTTCTGCGGTGGGCGCCAGCATTTGAATGCCAAATTCAAGTTCTTCGGGCATTGAATTTCTTACCCAGCGTATCACTGCCAGTTCCCATTCAGATGAACCTTGGTCGTTGGCAATTTTAATGCTGACGATTTCTCCGGTGCGAAATTTCTTTTGCTGATTATCACCTTTCCATGCCAGGCCTGCGCCGCCGGTACTTTCATTAATGACCGTGCAGGTGTAAGTGGGAGGTGTTGCTTCATTCCCTTGTAATTTTGCCGTGAGATTTTTATCGCCGGAATTGTTATCGGTGAGCTGTCTTTTGAAGTAATCGCCACGCACACTATTGTTGCGTGTTGCCGTGGATTTTTCAGCGCCGTTATAGGTGGGGTTGGTCAATAATACCAGGGATTTTCCGGGATTTTTATTGCGTGCAGGCGCCGCTTTTCCCTGCACGGCGGTCGCTTCCGGCATCCTGCCTCTGGCGACACTTGTGCATCCCTGCACGGCGAAGTGGTACGCAGCCTGAAACCCTATCGACAGCGTAAATGCGCCAGTTTTTCTCAGGCGCGGAAAAGTGCGTCGGGACACAATGCCCCACGCCGAAATTAACCAGCGTAATAAACCGGGCGCCAAGGCAGGCGCAGTGGCCTCAGGGATGGATTGTTCGGGCGGGCCATCAGCAAGCTTATGTAAATATTCCACCAGGGCAGTGGTGTCCAATGCGCGGCACGATTCCATCGGGCAGTCTTTGCTATACGCCAACGCGCTGGGCGGTTCATCCTGGGTGAGGTTTACAATAAATGCGCCTGACACGCTGTTGGGGTCGGTTGCCACAGTGAGTCCGCTATATAAAGGCCAGTCGCCGCTGAGAGCCGCATAAATATCGGTGATGCCTGCCTGGGATAATTGATAGGGATTGGTCAAGGCCAATAACAGGCATTGCTTGTAAATGCTGTTGATGCTGCGATAGCTGTCAACGGGATTATCATGGTCTTCTATCGGGCTGTCGTGCAGTTTTTTTTGCTCGGCATAACGATAGAGTTGATGAATGTCGTGCCATACGGTAGGCGGGCAAGTGGCGCACATCTGGTAAGACGTGAGTATCACGCGGTTCAGGTAGCTGATGGCGCGATGCAGATGGATCAGCATCATGCTGGCGGTGGCATTATTGATTAACAGATTATCAATGATAATCTTGTAGCCGTTGGCCATTTCCATGTGCAATTCACGGCTTAAATGCGCTGCTTTCAGGTTGATTTCAGTTAACGGTAACGGCACGCCCAGATAATGTTTTTTTAATTCAGTGGTGACGTGCTGCACTGGCGCCCTGAAAAATTCGAGGATTTGCAAGCGGTGTTGCGCGGGAATAGTGGAACGGTTCAGGGTGGTTAATTCCTGATAGACCAGGCGCGTTGTTTCGCCGCTGTTTTCCCCAGTGTTTGACAGGCGCAAACGATCCAGCCAGTCTTTTACTTTGACTGGATGAGTTTGTCCGGGGTTCTCAAGGCGTTCATGTTTTTGCGGGAAATGTAATTTGATAATACTGCTATTTTCCATGTCGCGCTTCCCGTTTAGTGATGTAAGACTCGTGTGCCACAGTCAGCGCAGCCCGCGCTATTTTATTTATCGGCGGGAGTGATTAATTATTTAGCAGTTTGTGGGAAGGACGCGCGGGAATTTATGCAAGCGCTACGGCATAGGGTGCGTTAATAAACCGGCAGTTTGCTGGGGGCGCCCGCGTGTTCATGCACTAGCCGTGGCACTAAATAACCCGGCAGGCAATTCCGCAGATCTTGCATAAGTTGTTGAGCCTGGGCGGGGTTTACGTCAAAATGGCTGGCGCCTTGCACTTTGTCGAGCAGATGCAGGTAATAGGGAGTAACGCCCGCCTCAAACAGGCGCTCGCTAAGCTCGGCCAGGGCGCGTACGCTATCATTGACGCCGCGTAATAGCACGGACTGATTGAGTAGCACCACGCCCGCCTGGGTGAGGCGTGACAGGGCCGTGGCGACGGTGGCGTCGATCTCGTTGGCGTGATTGGCGTGGATGACCATTACGGTTTTGAGGCGGGAACCATGGAGCCAGTCCAGCAAGGCTTCGTCCACCCGTTCTGGCAACACAATCGGCAGGCGAGTGTGGAGGCGCAGCCGCCGCAGGTGGGGAATGTCAGACAGGCGCTGTGCCAGCGGTGCGAGGCGTTGATCCGAGAGCGTCAATGGGTCGCCACCGCTCAAAATCACCTCGTTTATTGTGGCGTCAGATGCGATATACTGCAGCGCGGCGTCCCAGTCATGGTTGGCGGGGTTGGCGTCGCTATAGGGGAAATGCCGCCGGAAGCAATAACGGCAATGAATCGCGCAGGCGCCGGTAGTGACCAGCAGCACCCGCCCGTGGTATTTATGCAATAGCCCCGGCACCGGCATGGCGGCAAGGTCGCCCACCGGATCAGCGCTATAGCCCGGCAGCAGAATTTCTTCATCATGCAAAGGGAAAACCTGGCGCAGCAGGGGATCATCCGGGTCGCCCTTGCGCATGCGCGCCACATAGCCGCGCGGCACGCGTAGCGCAAATTGGCGACCGGCCAATTGCCCGAGCGGCAGGGCGTTGGCGGGTAAATGCAACATCTCCAGTAGCTCGCTGGGGCTATTAATGGCCTGGGCCAGCAGTTTTTGCCATGTGGCAGTCTGCCCAGAAACGGAGATTCGCGGTAACATGGGAACAGTTTAACGGAACAGGGCGCGCAGCGCTTGTAATTCTGGCGCAAAGCGCTTGTAATTACCCCGAATATTTACAACTTTTAATAATGAGGATGCCATGGGCACAGTCAGCACTAATGAATTCAAATCAGGTCTCAAAGTCATGCTCGACGGTGATCCCTGCTCAATTGTGGAAAACGAATTTGTAAAACCTGGCAAGGGACAGGCGTTCAGCCGCGTTAAAATTCGTAATTTGAAAAATGGCCGTATCATCGAGCGTACTTTCAAGTCGGGCGATACCCTGGAAGCGGCGGATGTCATTGACGTAGAAATGCAATATCTCTACAACGATGGTCAGCACTGGTATTTCATGAATCCTGAAAATTTTGAACAAATCGGCGCTGACGCACCGGCGGTGGAAGACGTCATGAAATGGCTGAAAGCCGAGGATGTGTGCATGATTACCCTGTGGAATGGCGTGCCGCTGGCCGTCACTCCGCCCAATACCGTGATCCTCAAGGTGACAGAAACCGATCCTGGTCTGCGTGGCGATACGTCGGGCGGCGGTGGCAAGCCTGCTACGCTCGAAACCGGTGCTGTGGTGCGCGTGCCCTTGTTTGTTGAAATCGGTGATTTGCTCAAGGTCAATACCCGTACTGGCGAATATTTGTCGCGCAGTAAAGCTTAGTAGTAGTGAAAGCGGCTGTCCTGCAGCACGAATGGCGGCCCAGCGCAACGTTCGAAAAACTGCGTTTGCGCGCCCGTTTACTGGCGAACGTGCGGCGTTTTTTTGCTGAGCGTGAGGTGCTGGAGGTGGAGACACCGCTGCTGTATCCGGCCACTGTCACGGATCCTCTCCTGCACAGTTTTGCCACCCGTTACACCGGCCCCGGCGCTCCGGCGGGGCGTACGCTGTATCTGCAAACTTCGCCGGAATTTGCCATGAAGCGCCTGCTCGCGGCCGGCAGTGGGCCGATCTATCAGTTAGGCAAGGCGTTCCGCGATGGCGAGGCCGGACGGCGCCATAATCCCGAATTCACCTTGCTGGAATGGTATCGTCCCGGCTTTACCCTCGCCGAGTTGATGGCCGAAGTCGATGCGCTGGTGCGTCAGATAGTGGGCGCATCGCTTGCCCTGGGTTCCACCCAATATCTGAGTTATGCTGACGCATTCATTCGCTATGTGGGCATAAACCCGCACACCGCCAGCGTAAGCGCCTTACGTCAGTGCGCCACACAACATGGCATTACGCCGCCTCCGGGATTGACGGACGAAATGCGTGACGGCTGGTTAGACCTGCTGCTTACCCATCTCATAGAACCCCAGCTTGGTCGGCCATATGATACCCTGGCCCCCCTGTTTTTATTCGACTACCCGCCCTCCCAAGCCGCACTGGCGCGAATTCGTCCTGGTAATCCGGCGGTGGCGGAGCGTTTTGAGCTGTATATTCAGGGGTTGGAGCTGGCTAACGGTTATCACGAATTAGGTGATGCCGCCGAACAACGCCGCCGCTTTGAGGCAGACAGGGTGACGCGCCAGGCGGCAGGTCTATCGGTTTCTCCCCTTGATGAGCGCTTGCTTGCGGCATTAGAGGCCGGGCTACCCGCCTGTTGCGGTGTCGCTTTGGGTATGGATCGGCTGATCATGTTAGTGGCAGGTGTATCTACCATTGACGATATCACTGCTTTTCCTTTAGCGTATCTGTAGAGGGTTTTGCCTGAAAAATCGCCGAAAAGTGTCGGAAAACTTTACACGGGGTGGGCGCATAGTTCCCTAAAAACGCGTATCTCCTGGAAGGTGGAATATAAAAATATCTATAAAATATAAACTTACATGGATATTCCCGGTGTGTGGCATAAATAAGGCGTAAATATTGCATTATTATTTCAGGTGTCGGTTTTTGGGCGCCGTGCCCTATAACGCAGTAATAACTAAAAAAATAGTGTGAAATTGGGACGTATCAGCAGTGTTTCAACCCAAAACGGCGAATGCAGCCAGACTGGAATGGTTAACCTGAAAGATTGAGAGTGGGGGTGGTAATGATCGAACGTCGCTGGACTGCACGCACGCCGATTAATCTGGATGTTGAAGTGCTTAGCCATGGAGCCGGGATGGTAGCCTGTAAGGCGCTTGATATTGGATTAGGTGGAGTTTTTCTGAAAATAAACCCCGATGAAATACTGCCGGACTCAAATGTAGAGCTGTATTTCCTGCTGGGTGCGGGCGAGGCTCGCCTCAAACATAAAATCAAAGCTAAAGTAGTGCGTGCCACAACGCACGGGATAGGGTTGATGTTTAGGGATTTTGATGCGACCGCCTTTCGTTCGTTGCAAGAGGTGTTGCATTACAAAGACATACCAACGCAGTAGTTTTTAGGATTATAGATTATCTATGTCCACTTCCCATAAAAGCCTGTAGCAAGGCCGATGCTTTGCCAGTAAAATAAAAACCCCCCGGGACACGAATGAATCTGGCTGGTTTCAGGTTATTGAAGGAACCTCTGATATGTGGCGTCCTGTCATTTCGACCCTCGCGAAAGCGGGGGAGAAATCCTGGATCTCTCAAAGTTCTCTCGCCTTCGTTCGAGACTCGAGACAAGGATTTCTCGGCAACCGCTCCCTGCGTTGCTCTACCTCCTGCATCCATGCAGTCGTCGCTACGCTCGAAATGACATTCAGGGAATTCTTAAAATCGTGATGCCAACATTCGCCTTGATTACAATCTTTTGCGCCGTAATTTTAACAGTGTGGACCATATTGCTTTGGTATTATCGTGGCGTGCTGCTGGCGCTCTGGCGTGAACCCGTACTGCGGCATCCCATACTGATTATTGAAAGCGATGATTGGGGACCGGGTCCCAAGGCCCACGGGCAACAACTGCACCGCATCGCTAAAATATTGGAGCGCCATCATGACGCGCGTGGCAATGCCGCAGTAATGACGCTGGGGGTTGCGTTGGCTTTGCCCGATGTAAAACGCATGGCATTAAATGATTACGCACAATATTATCGCCAGTTGTTCTCGCCTCTGTTGTGCCCGGCAATCTGCGAGGTAATGCGGCGTGGTACGGCATCCGGCATATTTGCCGTGCATATGCAGGGCTTGGAACATTACTGGCCGCCCACGCTGTTGTGGGCAATCAAAGCCAATGAAAAAGTTAAAGCATGGTTGTTGAGTGACGAATTTCCCAGAACCGAAGAGCTGCCTCCCCATCTGCGCAGCCGCTGGACGAATGCTACCAGCCTGCCATCGCGTCCTCTCCCTGAAGAACAAATTAAAGCGGCTGTATCGCTGGAAGCAAAAATATTTTCCAGAATCTTTAGCGTAATGCCCGAGGTCGTGGTGCCCCCCGCATTTTGCTGGAATAACCTGGTGGAAAAAGCCTGGGCGGACGTGGGCGTGCGTATCATCGTTACCCCTGGCTACCGCTGTGAATCACATGACCGCGATGGTGGCATGACGGCGAAAGGATCGCTTATCTATAATGGCCAGATCAATGCGTATGGTCAGGTGTATGTGGTACGTGACGATTACTTTGAGCCAGGGTTAGGTCACCTGGCTGAAAAAGGATTGGCAGCGTTAGTTAAAAAAAGTAGTTTAGGCCGTCCTACGCTTTTGGAATCCCACCGGTTTAACTATGTTGATGATCCTGATGTTGCGGATGCCGCGCTGTCTCAACTGGATCATTTTCTGGAAGAAACAACCAAGCATTTTCCCAGTGTGCTTTTTATGTCTACTGCGAAATTGGTGGAAGTATTCGTGGCGGCCGATCCCGATTTTATTCAACGGAAAATTATGCGGCGCATAGGCGTATGGTTGTTACGCGCGCGTGAAGTACCAGCGTTGTGGAGAGTAGCCTGCCTGAGTGGTATGGTCATACCGGCATTCTTGTTATATAAAATCACTAAGCCTGCCCGCTGACATTAAGTAACTTCTGATATACGTCCGTAATTTTCCTGACGTGTTCCTCTACAGAAAATGTATGTAACGCATGGGTGCGGGCGGACTGCCCAAGATTTTTGCGTTGTTCCGGATCCAGATAGAGGCTGCGAATTTTTTCTGCAAGATCCTCCGCATCCCCTGCCTTGAATAGCAATCCGGTTTTTCCATCCTCGATCATCTCAACGGCTCCGCCATGATCCGGGGCTATCAGGGGACGCGCCATGGTCATGGCTTCAATAATCATGGTGCCAAGCGGTTCGGGAGACGTGGAGGCAGACACTACCACATCCAGGCTATTATAAACTGCGGCCATATCACTGACATGGCCGGTAAAGACTACGCTGCCATTCAGGGCGGGATTTTCCGCAACTTTCTTTAGCTCAGCGTCGTAAGCGCGAAACTCGTCGGGGGTTCCTCCGACAATTGCAAATATCACATGCGGCATGTCTTGATGTAGTTTTTTTGCTGCCTGGATAAATAGTTGCTGTCCTTTCCAGGGAATAAGCAGGCCAACCAGGCCTACCACAAACGCGTCATCCGCAATGGCATGTTGCCTGCGAAAAACGCGCCCGTCAGCCGCCGTATCAAGTTTTTGCAGTTCGATGCCATCGTAGATATAAGTGCGCTTGTGCAATGGTACGCCGAGTTGTCCGATGCTGTCTGAAACCCAACGCGATACGGCAATGAAATAATCTGGCATTTTGAACAATGAATGCATCAACGCCGAGCCTTGCTGATCACCACGAACATGAGCCACTACAGGAATTCCCACTATTTTCCCGGCCAATATTGCCGCACGATTACATAACGGCTCATTATTGACATGGATTAAATCAGGTTTGAAGCGCATGACTGCCCGCAGCGTCTGGATAAAAGCCGGCAGGAAATTAACCACGTCATCCAGTCGTGACAGGCCTTGATTCATGATCCATCGTAGACCTGGCAAGACATTCGGCCATCGCGCCGCGTCGAGTTTGCGTTTCATGGATACAATATCAAGGCGCCGGTCTGGAATATGTTTCCAATACGCTTCCGTGGCTATTTCTTCATACTCTCGGCCAATGATCCCGGTGATGACCATAGGCTCAAATTGATTGCGGTCCAGGTTTCTCACTAAATGCCGCAGGCAAATGATGGCGCCGCCGTAACCGATGCCATTTTCGACATACAGAATCCGCTTTCGTAACTGTTTAGTCATAGTTAAACCCAAATAATCCATTAACCCGTCATTCCCGCGCAGGCGGGAATCCAGCAAAGACAAACATCCGGGAAGCGAACAAAACCGCGATGTTGTCCCGCTTCGCGGGAGATTTTTTTATCATCTGGATTCCCGCCTGCGCGGGAATGACGCTGTGGTAGGGGATCTGAATAGCCGCATATTTTCTACAAAAAGGCATCTGTCTCAACGCATAGTTTTCTGTTTGATGCGGCGCAGCTTGCTAATCATGCTGGCGGGAATCAGGCTTAGCCAAACATAAATGAGTGTACGCAGCGAAAAGTTCTCTCTAAAACTTTCCATGAAAAGTGCATGAGCGCGCTGTGGGGTCGTTGAGGTGAAATACCAATAGCCTAAATCCCAAAGTGATTGGGCGACCACCTGATTGGCATTCAAGCCTTCTTTGCTTAAAGCATCCGCGCCCCACACGCGGATGCTTTTCATGACGCGCACCATGTCGAGCAGCAACTTTTCTGTGGCTTGGGTGGCATTGTTGCCGTGTTGACGATAATGTATCAGGACGTCTGCAAGACAAATAATGTCATACTCTATGGCAAGGCGCACCCATAACTCCAGGTCTTCACCATAGCGAATCGACGTATCGAACCCCCCCACTTTTTCAAGCGCGGCTTTTCGTACCATAACGCTGCTGGTGGGAATAAAATTAACCTGTACCAGGCGGCTCAGGGCGGCTGGAATGGGTTGTCCGTTCAGCCCGGCAAACAGGGGGTAAAGGCCCTGTTTTTTAAACAATGAGTCGAGTAGCAGATTGCCGTGGGTATCTATATCGGCGCGATCAGTCGCCACCAGTCCCGCACGTGGATTGTCGATAAATATTTGCAACTGCCGTGCAGTTTTTTCAGGAAGCCAACGGTCATCAGCATCCAGAAAGGCAATGAGTTCTCCACTGGCGATACTAATTCCCCGATTGCGTGCTGCGGATACCCCTGCATTGGCCTGACGTATATAGGTAACATTGTTGCCCAACGCACTGATGACATGTTCAGTGTCATCGGTTGAGCCATCATCCACAACAATAATCTCATGTACGGGGCAGGTCTGTTGCAAGACACTTTCAATCGCTTCGGGCAAGAAGCGCGCGGCGTTGTGGGCGGGGATAACGACACTCACTCGATGATGATTATTGCCCCGCATGGTGAATGTCCACGGTGTTCTGCGGGTCTGCATCGGGCTTCGGCGCAAGAAATGGGTGATCAGGGTTCCATTGATGGGTGCGGGCATCCTTGAGTAACCATTGGTCAAGCAGCGCGCTCATTTTTTTCACGATGTCGGGGTGCAACGCTGACACATCATGTTGGCAGCCTGCGTCAGTGTCGAGATCAAATAGCCGCCGTGAAACACCCTGATGCATGGGAAGATACACCAGCTTCCAGCGGTCGGTACGTACCATGCGATCCTTGGCGCTGATAATCATGTCTTTATAAATCGCTTTAATGGTCAGTGTTCCATCGCGCTTATCGGGAATTTCCAGCAGATCAGGCAGATCAGGATAGGTGATGTGATCTTCTTCCAGACTGGGAACGCGGGTCACCCAAATGCCGGTTTCAGCATAGGCGGCAAGGCCTGGATCGGTGATCTGGCCATGGATGCATTTCTTCAGTGACACGCCTTCCATTTCTTCGGGTATCGGCAAGCCCACCATATCCAGGAGGGTAGGCACCACATCAATGCTGCGCACGGTATGGCTGATGGTGCGACTTTGCGCATGATGCGGGTCAACGACAATGATCGGTATGCGTGAACTGTCATCGATGATGACACTATTGCCCTGGCCCCAGGTTTCCCGCTCGAAGAATTCCATGCCGTGATCGCTATAGATCACAATAATGGTGTTATCAGTCATTCCGCATTGATCAAGGTGGTTGATGATGCGCGCCACTTCGTCGTCAAAGTTGCGCACACAGCCATCATACAGGTTAAGAATCTGTTCGAAATCGAAAAAGGCTTTACCTTGTTTTTGGCGCTGGATAACCTCGAAGGGTTCATTGAGGCCACTCATCACATATTTTGAACCGCCGGCATATTGCTGGGAGGTATATTGGGTGTAGTAAGGATATTCCGAGCCAAACGGTGCGTGTGTGGCAGACATGAACACATTCATGAAGAACGGCGCATCGTCTTTGGCGTAGTGGCTAATGGCTTCACGGGTACGCTTTCCCAGCTCGGATGTCATCGGCACACCCGCCAGATAATAGAGTTCAGGCAAAAAACGGCGACCGAAATTATTATGCGTAAAAAACGTCAAAAACAGCCGCAGATCTTTTGGCCCCTGGCGAATCAGATAGCGGATATTCCACTGGTCTTTCGGCAGGTCGAGATGCTCAAAGCCAAAGGGGAACTTGCCGAGATCCGAGCCACACCAGTCGCTGATCGCCAGCGTATGGTAACCTTGTTCGCGCAATAAACGCGGCAGTGGCCGGTGCCCGAGGTTGGATTCCTTGAGGGTGGTAAAGTTATCGCGAATGCCATGGCTATGTGGCCAGCGACCACACAGCAGCGAAGCCAGGCTGGGGGCAGTGCGTGCGCAGGGTACGTAGCATTGCTGAAAAAAAGTGCCGCGTTGCGCCAGTGCATCAAGTGTCGGCGTTAATCCGCGTTGATTGCCGTCCACGCCCAGGCGATCAGAACGTAACGAGTCCGATCCGATCATCAGAATATTTGGGCGACCGGTGGTGCGATCTGAGCGGTGCGGACGCGGCTCCTTTTCTGGCTGCGCCCAGAAGGCAGGCAGCAGAAATGCCGCCGCTATCGCCAGTAATCCTAGTGCGAACTCAGTCTGATCTTGTAAAGCCGAACGTACGCTTCCCGCAATCGCAACCGCCGCGAAGAGCAACAGCAGCAGTTGGCGTGCGCCTTTGATACGCTTCGGTGTCAGAAGCGCCCAGAGCGGATAGAAGCGGCTCATACGATAATTTGATGAAGCTTCGATGCTGCCGGGAATATGCAGTAGTTGGCGGCAGAACTGCAGGGCTGTGATAATTAAGATGCTCAGCAAGCCAAAACCTGCGGCGCTGTATTGATGTATGGGCTGATCTATGGAAAAATCCAGCGCCGTGGCCAGAGACCAATAAAAAATGATTCCTGCCATTGCCATTAGCGTGCAGAGCACGAAGGCCCATGCGCTTAAACGGAACACAGCATAGAGCGAGTATGGCAGGTAATACTGCTTTATTTCTGCTTTGAGTTGGGGGCCGGTGCGCGTAAAGTTAAAAGCTGATTTGATTACCAGGCCGCTGACAAACAGCCCTGCAACAATCATGGCGATGACAGCGCCGGTTTCCAGCAGGGGTTTTATCCACGTAATGGCGAGTCCTGTCAGGATTATGGGCGCTGCAATATTCGTTAACAACCCTAACCATTTGCCGGGCCATTTTCCGTGAAGGGGAAGGCGGCGCGGATGGGCTGCCGTATTTACTTCATGCAGTCCCTTGATTTCTCCCAGGGTTGCCGCTACGCGCATCAGAAAAAAGCGACGCCGATTTGATGCAAAGGAAAATAGGGTATGGGTAATATAAGTCGCAAGCTTTCGCCACATGTAGGCAGGCATTCTGCCCGTGCCGGATCCTAATCGCACCGCCGCATAGGTGCGGTGAAAGGCAAAGCGCATCAGAAAACCAAGCCTTAGCCGCTTGGGGTCAACGTAATGGTATTGAACAATATCAGGCACGTAATAGAGGCGTTCGCCCTGCGCGAGCGCCTTGAGAATATAGGCGGTATCTTCGCCTCCTCCGAGGTTATGGCCGCGTGGGCCCAGATCTGTTGAGAATTGCCCGACGCGCGCAAAGACCTCGGCTCTGATCATAAGGTTTCCCCCCGGCGGGGTGGTTTCCTCGGCTGAAACATAATGCGCCACCGCGCCTAATTCGAAATCAGGAATGGGCGGTGGGTATACCTTATAAGCGCCCTCATCACGCACCCATTCAGGTTCGGTGCCATCCCAATCGGGCAATATTCTGCCGCAGAACAGGGTAGCTTCAGGGTGAGTTTCTGCGGCGCGGCAGATATTAATTAAAAAATCTTCAGCCACTCTTTGGTCATCATCCACCAACACCACAAGCTCAGATGAGATACGCGGCAGCGCGCTGTTGAGGGCGTAAGATTTTCCCGCAGTAGGTTCCGCAAACCACTCAAGGGGTAAAGAATTGTTTATGGATGTGCGATCTTGATAAGTATCCAGCAACGCGTGAGTCTGATCCGTGCAGGCATTGGCGGCGATAAGAATATCAACCTTGCACTCCAAGGGACGGCGGGCTGAATTGAGAGATTGCAGCAGGGGTTCAAGTAGATTACAGCGATTATGCGTGCAGACAAGAACAGTAATACGTTTCATGCAGGTTTTGTCCGTGTCATAATAATCTATGGTTATAGAGGTGCCCTGTAGTGAATTGCCGCTCCGCCGCCGTTATGGGTTATCCTCCCTTGTCATTGGTGGATATGAGGGATCCTTAACGAAAAATAGCCGAAAAATGAAGCGCATGGCCGCTTTTGCGGCAGATTCTCTATAAGTCCGATAGTCGGCCCAATAAGGGGTCAAGCAAGCGGTTGCCAGAGTTTATCCCATGTTGTAGATTATATACAAACACGCTGCCAGATGCGCGTAAGTTAAGGATATACTTTGGGTTCTACAATGTTGATGCAGTAGCCATCCAGAACCAAGTTCGCAGGAGAATGTATGATTAAATGGTGCCTTATGGGGGTGCTTCTCCCCGTCGCAGTGGCGCAGGCCGTCAGTGATTTTGGGGCGACGCCGAGCGAGCAGGCCATGTGTCAGGCCGTGATTTATGATGGTCGGGATACTTCAGATCGTGCAAACTGGGGGCATATGCACCACTTTTGCGACTGTGTGCGGTTCACCAATCGGGCTATTACGAAAACCGGGGTTGAGCGTGCCCACGAAATCTCACGGGCCATAGATAATTGCGACTATGTTTTGAGTCATACCACGCCTGATTTTAATATGCGTGGCGAGGTTCACCTGCAAAAAGGCAAGGCGTTCAGCTTGCAAGGCAAAGGGTCGCAGGCCTCTTCGGAGTTTGTTCGGGCGCTTTCGATAAATCCCGATCTGATTCCTGCCTACGTGGCGCTGAGCGATCATTATGCGCGGCTCGGCATACGCAAAGAAGCATTGAATTTTGCTGTTGAGGGCCTGAAACGTGCGCCTAACTCGCGGGTTTTACAACGCCGCTATACCGAGTTAGGCGGTAAGCTCCCTTTTCCTGAACCCTTAAAGAGAGAGCCGCCTGCAGTAGTGCCTGAGCAGGCCTCGCCTGCCGCTGAGGTGCAGCCAAATACCACGAATAGTCAGCCTGCCGATGACAAGAAGACAGAGGTTGCTCCTTCAAGCAACGCTCCGGCTGCGGACAGTGCGGTTCCTGTCCCGCCTGCGCCCACTGATGCAGCGCCTGTTATAGGAACACCTGCCAGTCCGTGGTGCCGGTTTTGTCCGCCTCCCTGAGGGATTATTTACTACGCTTCCAGGTCACAAAGTGGTTATGCACGCGCATTGCGGCTCTTATGGGCAAGGGTAACCTGCGGGCGGGGGTCATAAGCGCATAGCCATGCTCCTGAAGTGTGCCACCCGCCGCGCTTTCAAATACACGGATTTGTGTCGAACTCATTTGGCTACGCCATTTATCAGCATTGTCAGATTGCACGGGTTTTTGCAGGAGAGGGGTTTTCCCCACCTCACCGGATTTTTTGAATTCCAGCAAAGACTCGTTGAATTCCTCGCCGAGAAAATCGCAGATTTTCTGAAGCGCATTTTTTTGATTTGATAAAATATCTTCATAACGCATTTCAAGGTATTGGCCAGGATTAAGCTTTGCCCCCTGTTCTCGTCCTGTTTCGACATACTGCTGCCAATATTTTGCGGCAAAGTAGGTATTGTAAACACCGAAATCATCCTGCCGGGCAAATAAGGAAAGCGCCACATCGCGCCCATCCCGAATCAAATGGATGATCTGCGCATCAGGAAACCACTCGATTATCTTTGACAGATGCAACACGTAGTACGGCGTTTTATCACCCCAGCGGGCTTTCCCTTCGCCACGCGCATTTTTCCCGAACAAGCCAGTGATAATAGCCTGCATCGTATGACGACCCTGGGTATGTAATTCCTGCGCCAGCGTGTCGATATCGAACTTCATGCCGTGCAAATCGGTGTCGAGAAAATCTGCGCTACGGCGATACATTTCTGCCAGCACGGCGCGGATGTTTTCCAGGCGTGTCAAATCGCCGTAGGTATCCACTGCGCGAAACAGCGGAATAAAGAAATGTGACTCACCTGTTGGCAGCGAAATACGCGGATGGGAACGCAACATATATTGCAGCAATGTAGTGCCAGAACGCGGTGCGCCAACGATAAAAATGGGGCCATTGTGCACATGAGTGGCCTGTGCAACACTTGTTTTATTGTGTGTATTTTCGGGCATGATTGTTACCGTATTAATTTTTGAAAGTGGTTTTTTTATGCTACTTTTTTCCACGCTGTCCCAAGCCCCAGCCTACCAAATAACCGATAAAATAAGCTGCATTCATTTCCCGGCGCAAGGTTACATTCGGGCCTTCGCGCAGTCGCTGCCCCAATGCCCCAATGGCGGCCCTCCACAATTGAGGCAACAGATAAGCTGGTGGAATTTTCGATTTGTCGGCGCGTTCATGGTTGCCCTCTATGCGGCCCTGACGAAAGTGCAGGTCAAGGAAATAACTGCGCCGCAATTTAGGGGTTTGAATGCGATGCTGGATGATGGCGTCGGGCACCCAACGTACATGGCAACCGTGCGCGAGCAGACGCTGATAAATCTCTGTGTCTTCGCCACCGATATTGGCGGCGCCCTGGCGACCGAGGCGCGCATCAAAATTGCCAATCCGTGCGAACACACTGCGGCGGAAAGCGAAGTTACCACCGAAAATGGGGGTGGTGCTTTCCGTCAACCAGCGAGCAGTGCCGTGATTAAGTTTGCCAAGGAAACCCAGCAATTCATCTTGCAACCAGCTTGGGCGCGCACCATCTTCAAACAACACTTCTATACGCCCGCCTAACGCATCCGGCTGGTGTTCGAGCATCGCTTGTTCATAGGCGATTAACCAGGCAGGGTCGGGAGTTTCGTCATCGTCCATGAATAGCAGATAATCACCGCGCGCTTCCTGCAATGCACGGTTACGCGCATTTGACAACCCAAGTTTTTCTTCGCGCACAATGCGTATTTCAACCCCCGCAGGCCGCCAGTCCATTGTGGCGAGCAACTCCGGGGTGCCATCACTGCTGGCATTGTCGATGACGAGAAATTCCCACGGCTGGCGGGGATGTTGTACGTGCGCCAGATCGGCCAGTGTCCGCGCCAGACGGTCGGCATGGTTATGGGTGCACAGGGCAACAGTGAGAAAGGGTTGATTCATGTTTTTCTGCCAATCTCTTTGGGTTGAGTTGCCATCTGCTTGCGGCGTTTACTGTCATTCCGAACGTAAGAATAACTGTCATCCCGAACGCAGAGAGGGATCTTCAAGAATTCCTCCCCCCGCTTTCGCTGTGCTCGGAATGATATGGAAATTATTCATTGCGGCGCATGCCCAGCCGTGCCAATAGTCGACTTGCGGCATAGGCGGCGGTATGGGTCAGACTGCCATCGTTGCTGCCGAGGGTGATTTTTCTGCGTAGCGCTGTGGCGCTGTCCGTGCCGAATACATCCAGGCGACGCAAACGGAAACGGTCGATGTCGCGGCGATTAAATCCCGGTTGCACTGAAAAGGCCGCGCGATAACCCGCCGCCTGTGTCGCGTGCAATACGCGGTCATCGTAACGGCCATACGGGTAAGCGAGATAATCAACTGTATCATCCAGTAGAGCTTGCAGGTCATTACGCGCACCCGCGAGCTGATCGCGCAATGCGCTGTCATCAAGCGTTGGCAGATCAGCGTGATTGCGGGTGTGGGAATGAAAACTGAAGCCACTGGCACGCAGTTCACGGATATGCGATGCGTCCATTAAAGGGTAAGTGATTCCGCTGGGATTATGTTCCTCACACCACGCATCACGTTGACCAATCAATTGACTCACCAGGAATACTGTGGCCGGCCAGCCCAATGTTTTCAACACTGGTGCGGCATGTTCATGCACGCCGAGGAAGCCATCGTCAAATGTGAGCAAAAAAGATTGGTTCGGCAATTCTTTTCGGCCGTCGAGCCAGGCAAAGAAGTTGTCTATGGTCACTGCTTGCCAGCCAGCGCGTGCCAGCGTATGCATGTGTTCGGCAAAACGCTGCGGACTGACGCAATACTTGCGTTCCCAATCATTATGCGCATCACCGATGCGGTGATACATGAGTATGGGAATCCGTTCGGCGTTCATGTATGTTTCTCTTTAGGACGGTCGGCCGCACTGACCACCCACTGAAAAAGTGGCATGGGGAGCAGGGCGGGTATCAGGTATTTCAAATCGCTTACTTTCCAGTGGCCTTGGGTGAGGGCGTGGCGAAACAATTTTTGCGCGTCAAGCAGGTTGCGTTGCCAGTAGGCACGATACGCTTCACGCAGCAGGAAACCATCGGACAGTTCGCACACTTTGTTTGTTGATAGATGCGCAACACGTTCAGGATATTGAGCCACAAAATCGCGGCGCACCCGCAGGGCATCGAGCACCTGCTTCCATTTGGTTTTTGAAATTTGCCCTTTGTCATGCCAGCGGTAAAAGGCCATTACTTCCGGCACCCGAACAATTTTCTGGGTGTGCGCATAAAGCCGCAGCCATAGATCGTAATCCATCGCTGAAAAACACCGCTCTGAAAACCCTTTCACAGCGTCAATAGCTTTGCGTTGTACCAGCGCCGCGTGAATGGGCCAAGGGCATGAAAGCAGAAACTCCGTAGCCATATCCATATGGCTGTAGTCCGGCGGAATATAAGGTTCTGTTCCGGGGGCGCCGATACCAACATTCTGCCAGCCGCAATAGGCGATGTCGGCTTGATATGTATCGAGTGCAGTTGCGAGTTTTTGCAATGCGTCGGGAGTCCAGTAATCGTCCGCGTCGAGAAACGCAATTCGCCCGCCCCGCGCATGTTGTAGCCCAAGATTACGCGCTGGGTAGGGGCCTTTGTGGTCTTGAAACAGTAGACTCAGGCGTTGCGAGTGTTGCGCGGCAAGCTGTTGCAGAATATCGACACTACCGTCAGTGGAGCCGTCATCCACGACAATCAGTTCCACATCGGCGTAGGTCTGGTTCATGACAGAATTCACCGCCTCTGCGACAAAGGCGGCGGCATTATAGCAGGGCATGATGACGCTGATGCGGTCAGAGATTATCGGCTCATTCATGAACATGATTTTATCATAAAAGGGCACTTCTAATAATTCGTCATTCCCGCCTTTACGAGAATGACGAATTATTAGAGGAAGTAGATGGCGAGCTACATCAGGCATGCGCGCATTTCGGGGACGCGATGCAATAACGTGTATGCCCAGCGGCGGCTGTCGCGGATATGGGATTGTTTCAGCAGCGGCACCTGCTTCCAGGCAGAAAGCTCGGGATGGTGCCGCAACCAGCGCCAGGTGGGTACGACAAATCCTGTTTTGGGACGATGCAATACCCGGTCCGGCAAGGGGCGGGACAGGGTCTGTGGGAGCAAGGCTTTGCCTGCTCCCAGCCGTCCGCTGGCGGCCAGGCCGATGACGGCTTCGGTGAGGACGCTGTCGACCAGCGGCACGCGGATTTCCAACGAATGCGCCATGCTTATCCAGTCGGAGTCGCGCAGCAACTGGTTACGCATGTAACGCACGGATTCCAGGCAGGCGACCTGCTGGAAGGCATTGAGATGCTCCAGCGATTCTTGATATGCAGCGTCTTCTGTTGCCAGCGCTTGCATCCCGGCGGCGATGAAGTCGCGATCCAGTACGGCGGAGAGTTCCCAGGGCATGAACACGCCTTTGGCCAAATGATAGGCGCCTTCCGCTGTCTTGCCGTATTGAGGAATGCCTGCGTTGTTGGCCGGCCATTTGAACCGGGCGCCCAATCGGGTATGCAGCCTGCGGTATAGCGGTGCGTACTGACTCCAGGGGGAGTGCCGCGCTTGCGCCATGAGATCAGGCACTTGCCGAAAGGTGGCGTATCCCCCCAGCAATTCATCGCCGCCCAAGCCGGACAGCGCCACTTTCAGTCCGGCTTGGGCGGCGGCATGACTGACCAGCCAGGTGTTGATGCCGTCCACCGTGGGCTGATCCATGGCGGCAAAAAAACGATCCAGCTCACGATCCAATTCACCCGATGCGAGGACGATGCAGCGGTGCGTGACATCAAGATGTCGGGCAATGTCCGTCGCCATCGGGCACTCGTCATGGGCGGTGTTTTGAAAATCGTCGAAGCTCAGCGTCAGGGTTTGCAGCGGCGCGCGTGTGGCTTCGCGCGCCAATCCCACCAGGGTGGATGAATCCAGCCCGGCGGAAAGAAAGGCGCCCACCGGCACATCGGCGAGCAGATGGGCTTGTACGCTGTCGAGCAATTGCGCGCGCAGGTAATCCCGTTCTTCGCCGCGCGGAATAGCATCTGCCTGCAGGGCGGCGCGTTGCATGAGAGAAGACAGGTGCCAGTAACGCTTGGGATGGGTCGTCCCTGTTTGCGTAACTCGAAGCGTACTGCCCGCAGGCAGCAGGCGGATGCCCTTGTGCAGCGTGAAAGGCTCGGGTACAGAACCCCACAGCAGAAAGCCAACCGCGCCGCCGGGGTCGGGAGTGAGATCGACATTCCCTCCCGCCTTGAGTGCAGCGACCTGTGAAGCGAAGCGGAAGGTATGGCTGTCATCCGCATAGTAAAGCGGCTTGATGCCGTGCGGGTCACGGGCGAGAAACAGGCTACGGGTGTGGGCATCCCACAGCGCAAAGGCAAACATGCCGCGCAGTTTTTCCACCATCGCCGCGCCGTCGCGGTGGTAAAGATGCAGGAGTACCTCAGTGTCGGAATGCGAGCGGAAAATCACGCCTTCTTTTTCGAGCGTGACGCGCAACGCCGGATAGTTGTAGATTTCACCGTTGAAGGTGACGGTGTAACGGCCATCTGCGCTGTGCATTGGTTGCGCGCCGGCTTCGGTCAAGTCGATGATGGCAAGCCGCCGGTGCGCCAGTCCCAGATGACCGTCATCAGAAAACCACATGCCCGTTCCGTCAGGCCCACGCGCGGCCATGCTGTCGCGGCTGCGCAGCAGCGCTTCCCGGTCTACCGGGGACGCGTCAGATGAATAGGCGTAGTGTCCAGCGATGCCGCACATGGGTTTTATCCTTGCCCGGGAAAGCGTGAGTGTTTGCCTGCCTGGCCGGGGGGCGGCAGTACTGATTGATATTGCATGAACCAGTCCGAGTATCCATGTGCTCCGTGTTCGGGGCCAATCGCGCCTGTCGCTTTGTCCAAAGCCTGGAAAGTGGCGGCAAGCGTCGGATGGGTACAGGTTTTTGTGGTGTCCAGAATGAGCATTGCCTCTCCACCCGCGCCACGGGCAACTTTGAAACAGTACGTCTGAACCTGTCCGGCGCCAGCGGGGCGTAGCGCCGTCAACCAACTGAAATATTCAAACCAGAGCCTGGGCTCTTTCATGCCATTCGCCGTGCGTACATTCATTGCCAGACTGAGATTGCGCACTGGAATGGCGAGGCAGGCATGGTCTGCGAAGCGGAAGCGTTCCCAGGTGAAGGGTATGGAATTTTCTTTGCCGTGATAAAACCAGGAAATCACATCCCAGCCGTCATTTGTGCTGCGCCCAAAGTAATAGCCAAGATTTTGCAGCGTGAGTTGATTGAGCTCGATGATGTGGCAGTTCTTGGGTGTCGCTTCAGCGATAAGACGCGCCTTCTCATAGTAGCGGCCTTTGGACGCGTGCATGGGCAGAATGGATTCGTGCAGATTCCACCATGCTAATCCCACTAACGTTGCGGCAGCGGCGAGGCAGGCGATCATCGCGCCAGGGATGCGTGCTGGAAACGGTATGATATCGTGCAAAGCCCAGATGCCCAGCAATAACAGCGGCGGCATGTTGACCAGCAAATAGGCGTCTTCGGTCGGGTTTGCCCAGAGATAGAACAGTAGCATGGTGGTGAGCCATGCCAGCAGAAAGACGCGCACGGCGCGTGACCGCCCGCGTATTGCCTGGGTGAGGTGCCAGATCAACAGAAACGCCAGCAGTGCGCCGAAGGTCAGCACCGCCACGTTACGCAATCGCCAGGGCGGCAGGAAGAAATTCTCAAACTGATATTTCAGCAGTGAAAACAAGCCATCCGCGCTGAAATTCGCCAGAGTGGAGAAGGTGGGATCAGGGATGGAGGCGTAGCGCGTGGCGAACTTCAGCAATGCGGCGAAACCGATATCGCCAACACCATAGATATGCACGAACGCCGCAATATACAAGATCAGAACGGGCACACCTGAAAGTAACGCGACCCCCATCATGCTACGGATACGCGACCCTGCCGGATAAAGTAACCACAGGTAAATCCAGATGGGCAGGATGAGCAGTACGGCGGCCTGGTGGTACAACACAGCCAAAGTATAGGCGCTGACAAGCAGTGCGAACCGCAACTTTGAAGTGGGGTTGGCTTCAAGCAGTACGGCTGCGAGCGCAAGCAGGGCGAGCGCGCCAACCATCGGCACATAGGGCGACACCTGCATGGTGTAAACCCAGAATGTATTAGAGACGATCAAGGTCAGGGAAATGGCTACAGCCAGCCAGGAAGATCCCGTCAATCTGCGCGTAGCTGCAAAGGTCGCCGCTACAGCGATCAAACCCCAGGCGACAGAGTGGATTTGGGCTGCAATGATGGAGTTGCAGTCAGTGCAAATCTGCGAAAGCACAACATAAATGACACGGGAAACTGGCAGATAGATGAGGTGATGGGGGTTGTAAAGCGAATACAGATCGTTGCCGTCCCGTATTACCATAGCCCAGAACAGGCTGTCCCGGATTTGATCCAGGGGTGGATAGGCGAGAGGTACAATCAGGCCGACCGTCACCACTAGTATCAGCGGCAGTAGCCAGCGAGTGCGGGAGATGCTGGGTGAGGTCATGATGATATCTCTGATGACGCTTCAAGGCGCGAGCTTGTTGGCGCTGTTCTGGCTGACGTGTCTTTCCGGGTCTGGGCGGGAACCAGTTTGTTTAACAGATATAGCGGTCTGTTCTTGGTTTCATCGAACATGCGGCCAAGGTACTCGCCGATTACGCCCAGCGCGGCCAATTGCACGCCGCCAAGAAACAGGACCACGACCATCAAGGAAGGATAGCCGCGTACCTCATCACCAAAGGCGAGTGTTTTGTAAATGATGATGGCCGCATAAATGAAGGCTGCAAGGGAAACCGTCAGCCCGAGGTAGGTCGCGATCTTGAGCGGGGCGGTGGTGAACGATGTAATGCCGTCGAGCGCGAAATTCCAGAGCTTCCAATAATTCCATTTGGTTTCTCCGGCGAAGCGCGGATCTCTGCGATAGGGCACCGCCACTTGCCGATAACCAATCCATGCGAAGAGACCCTTCATGAAACGGTGTTGCTCGCGCAGGCCGCCGAGTCCGTCCATGGCGCGTCGGCTGAGTAGCCTGAAATCACCCGTATCCGCTGGAATCTGTACGCGGCTGACCCGTCGGATCAAGCGATAGAAAGCTGCGGACGTGAACTTCTTGAGCCAGGTCTCACCCTCGCGCAGGGTGCGTTTGGCATACACTACGTCGGCGCCCTCTTGCCAATGCCGGATCAGTTCAGGAATTAATTCAGGTGGATCCTGCAAATCCACATCAATCACCACCACGGCATCACCGCTGGCGTAATCCAACCCCGCCGTCATGGCGATTTCCTTGCCGAAATTGCGGCTTAAATCCACCAGGGCGACACGCGGGTCACGGGATATCAAATCGCTGATGACAGACACGGTTTTATCGCTGCTTCCGTCGTTCACGTAAACCACCTCCAGCGTATACGGAAGTGGGTTGAACACTTCTGTCAGTCGGCGATGGAATTCCAGCAGCACTTCCTCTTCGTTGTAAGCGGGCACTACCACCGAAATGAGTAGTGGAGAGATAGCGGCAATCGTCGTGCTGTCGTGCGGCATAGTTACTTTCTGAATGTCCAGATTCGATTGGCCATGAAGTTCCAGACCAGAACGATACCAGTAGCGATCACCTGGCTCACAAGATAATGCAGATTTACGTGATGGATCAGGATGGACATGAGCGCCGCGTTGATCAAAGCGCCGATCAAGGCCGCCACGAAGAATTTCCACATGGTTACGCGGTGAGGTTTGGTGCTACGGAAAGTGTAACGGTAATTGAGCGTGTAATTGATCACAGCGCCCAGCACGAAACCGGCGCTGGAGGCCGCAACTGGCGGGCTCCCCCAGCCCTGTACCAGCAACACCAACAGGAGATAGTGGGCCAGTGTGCCGACTGCGCCGCAGGCGGCAAAACGCGTGAATTGCTTGCCCAATTGCCCAATGTTCCAGTCAGCCGGGTTATGTTGCATGTGTCCGCCCACTGACGGTATGTGCCATTCGGGTTTGATAGAACGCTGCAACGCGCTCGGCAATATGCACCCAGCGATAGGGTTCAGGCCGGGCGCGGATGGCAGCGGCATCGAAGCGGTCACGGCCTTCGAAGTATCGGACCAGCGCGGCTTCGATGCCGTCGGCATCGGGCGTGTCCACATAAATGCCGTTTTCGCCATCCACCACATAGTCGCGCATGCCGCCGTCACGCGAGGTGAGCACGGGCACGCCGCAGGCGTTGGCTTCGAGAAAGACAATGCCGAAACCTTCAAAATTTTTCGCCTCGGAATACGATACCAGGATGAATAGGCCTGTGTCGTGATAGAGGTCGAGCAGCTCATCGTCGGTCTTGCGGCCGACAATGGCGACGTGGTTGGTGAGACCCAGATCGCGGATCATGTTTTCCAACTCGGTTTTATAACCGCCAGTGACAGTACCGCTGACGATCTGATAGTGAAAATCGTAGCGATCTTTCAGGCGTCCCAGCGCAGCGATGACGTTATGCACGTTCTTGATACGGTCGCATCCATCCAGCCGGGTCACCGTGAGCAGATGGGCACGAGAATGACAACTGGGGCGCAGTTCAAAGAAACGTTCGGACACGCCTGGCGGAATGATAGTGGACTTACTCGCTACGCCACGATAGCGTTCACCGAAACGGTCGCGCGTGAAGCTACTGACTGTGACGATACCGGCGAGCTTGTCCACGGCTTGCTGGTAAACATGACGATTGTAGATGTCTTCTATAGGGTTGATCGCCGTGTCCACCGCAAATTTGACGCGATTCGGCAGTCGCCACAGCAGATGGCGCGCCAGGGCATCGCGACCAGGCAGACGCAGGCGCAACTGGAAACTGAAGCCGTCATCGCCATGTATGGTCGCAAACACGTTGGGCCGATGCAATGCCAGCGGCGCATGGTAAAAATATAGTGAGTGCCACACGTCCATATCGTGTTGTAGCAGCAGTGGAATATCCCGTTCCAGGGTGCGGGTGAGGACGGGGTGCAAGCGATACGCCGGGTCTTCCAGCGCGCCCGGAATGGAAAACACATGTACCTCATGGCCAAGTTTACCCAGTGCGCATGCCAGCTCATAACCATATAGGCAGGCGCCGCCGATTTCCGGCATAAAAAAGGGAGCAATCAGACCGATTTTCATAGGCACTCAGTATAGCAAGTTTCAGGCCGTCGGGGCGGGAGGGCGCGCGAGTACGGCTTCAGCATTGCCACCCAATGAGGAGGGCGGCAATCCCATATTCATCGCCTCCAGGTCGGCACAGGCCTCCTCATACCAGTCAAGGTATTCGGTATGGTCGGGAAATTCTTGGCACAGATGCCATAAAGCTTCAGCCCAGAAGCCCAGCGCATAGCGCTCGTATTTCAGCTCTTTCCAGCGTCCGCGTACGCCACTGGTTTGGGCGAATTGTGCAGCTTCATTGATGGCCGTATCAAATCGGGTACCACCGAAGCGCCGCCGCGCGCGCACCAGATCCATGAGATTGACCGTGTGATAGTGAAACGCCCAACTGCCCAGCCCCAGATGGCGGTCAATATAACCACCCGGCATGACCAGACGCGGAAAACGGTTCTTGATGCGGTACAGATTGGGAATGAATACTTGCCAGCCGATGCGTTTCCACAGGCGTTGCCACAACGGCAGGCGCATGGCCTGTGCAGTGGGCAGGAGCGTTAGATTGATGGCCGAGAAAAGCAGTCGATAAAGCCACTCTGCGGATCTCAGCGCCAACACTGCCTGCGCACTTGTCACGCCGGAATCGACCAATGGGGCATATTGCGCGTCGCCGCTCAGTTGACGGTAGCGATCCAGCGCGATCAGGATATCCAGGTGAGTGTTGAGGACCAGCATATTCTGCGGCGACTTGCCCAGCGCCTGCCCCGGCAACCACTTGAAGGGCGCACCATTCATGCCGGCTTCGGTCAATTCCAGTTCGTCATGAAAGAACCACGCGCCCGCTTCTGTTGAGTCATGCTTATCCGAAATAAAGCGCATGCCCCGTGCCAGCGCAGTCCGCACAGCCAGGTCATCAGTTTCGCTCAACGCATCCATCATCAAGTGCATGGCCGAACAGTGCAGGCGGTAGTGGGATTCCATGTCCTCTGTCCACTCGCCGTGGCGGAAGCCACCGTCTTCACTCTGACGTGAAAGCACGGATAACAGCAACTGGGTTTTTAACAGACCATAAATGCGCTTGCCCGTAGCGCGATGTAGACCATTAAAAATCAGATGCAATGCGTGCGCATCGTTCTCCGAACAAATGCGGCGTTTGTGCGGCCACGCGTAGCGGTCTTCATATACCCAGCCGTGAATCAGATGGCGATACAGATCAGCAGGTTTTCCGTAACGGGTGTGCGAACCAAGCAGGAAATAGCCGTGTATTTCCACCGGCGTCAGTGTTTGCAATTCGTCAATCAGTGATGGATCGTTGAGCCGCCAGATCACCGCATCAAGTGTCCAATTCTCCGAGGTATTTTTGGGCAGCGTGGCAAAGGCAATTTTCACGCCACTTGAATCCAGGTTGAAATCTTCCCATGCGGCAGCGCGTTCTTCGAGAATATGGCCTTGCGCGCTGACACGTCGTAGCGTCGCCGGAGTAGGCAGCCAGTAACTCGGCATAGCCGCATCGCGGCTACGTAGCAGCCAGCCACCCGCAGCACAGCGTTGCAGCGCGTAGTTTCCATCCAGCCGGAAACTGATGGCGGCGTCGGTACGCAAAAACACACAATCCGCGTTTTCGAATGTGTCTTGTACGCGTTGTATGTCGTCGGCAAGGATAGTGCCGCGTTGCCCGTGAGACAAGCGTAGATGAGACGCATCTGCGGTAAAGAATGTATTGATATCGAATTCGGCCATGGCTATTTTGTCTGTTTACCGAAAATCCGCCGGGCAAATCTGGCCAGGGGATTGTCGAGCAGCAATTGCGCCGCACGTTCCGCTTTTTTCAACCGCTCCTCCATGTCCGTCACTTTCTCCCCGAGATAACCTATCTCGGAGGCGGTCTGGAGAAACAGGTCGACGGCATAGGAGCCTGGTGTGGGCGATGGCTCGTCAAGTATTTCTTGGTAAACCTGCATGAGCTTGTCCACCGAGTTGCGCACATCGAATTCACCGCTGAATACCAGTGCCTTTCCAGCTTCGGCAAAGCGCGTCCGCTTGTTTATATCACGCAGTAGCTCCAGCAAATGATTTGCCATGCTAGTAGCATCGCCATAATCGACAAGAAATCCCGTCTCTCCGTGCCGGATCACATATTCGACGAATCCACCACATCGGGTGACGACACACGCACAGCCACATGCCATAGCCTCAATGAGCACATAGGGGCCGCCTTCGGTACGTGAAGTTAGCGCAAACACATCAGCCTCGGCAAGTATACGTGGAACATCGGCGCGGAAGCCCAAGAGGTGCATGTGGTCAGAAAGCCCCGCCTGTGCAATGCGCGCATGCAAATCTTGTTCGTATTGGGGAGAGTCTGCCGCACCCGCAATAACGAAATGTGCTTCAGGCATAGATTGCCTGACCTTCGCCGCCGCCTCGACGAAATATTCGAACCCCTTGTCAGGATTGATGCGGCCCACTGCGGCAATCAACGGTGTATCCCGCGTGATGCCCAATTCACGTCTGACCGAGCCATCAGCAAGGCTGACGGCATCCGCATACTTTTGCAGCTCCAGCCCATTATGGATCACGCGGATCTTTTCTCTGGATACTGGCGGAGAAAGGCTTGCAGCCACGGGTTCAGCTACAGCGATGAGACGAGAGGACAGATCACCCGCCAGTTGCGCGAAGGTCGCGGGTTGAATCGGCATGCGCTGATAAACAGGCAGGTTCGCTTGAAACGGAATATGCACCACCAGCACATGGTGTACCCCGGCCAGCTTTGCCGCCAATGCACCATCCAGAATCATATTGGAATTGGTATGCACCAGACCGATATTTTCTGCGTGGATGATTTTTTCAAGCTGGCGCACCCGTTGCGGCATGTCAGACAGAAAACGGTACCAGGGCGCCGGTGGCTTCAACCAGCCATAATCCGCTGTGACTACCAGACAGCGAATGCCCAGCTCATCCAGCTTCACCTTGAAAGCACCTTCTCCAGGCAACACCACGAGGGGCGTGAACCGGCTATGATCGAGATGCCTGAATACATCCAGGAGATAGACTTCCCCCCCGGCAATGTCACTACGGCTTGCAATATAGAGAATGTTAGTCACGGGCGAGTTCTCCTGAAACGTGACCAATACCACGCAGCACGATTACGTACGCTCGCGGGTATCATGTTGTTAATCGCGCGCCACGGATCCCAGACAGCAGCCTTAAGCGTATAAGCTGCCGCAGCCAACGGCCTGGATTCTGCGCTTGCATAGTGGGCCATCTGTTCATAGAGCCTGCAGTATCTAAGCTTTCTGTCAGCAACAGGAACGCTTGCACAGGCATCGGGTAGTTTCCGCTCGGCCTTGCGCAGCACCCGCAAAGTGTATTCGCGTATGGCTACCTGATGGTGGCTGTTATTTTCTGCATGCCAGCGGTAACGTGCGACGGGCTCATCTATATAACCTATGGCATGTTGGGCCGCAATACGCAGCCATAAGTCGTAATCATCAGCGTATTTGATGGATGGATCAAAACTGCCGATGGTATCTACCACGCTACGGCGAAACACCGCGGCGACCGCCATCACCGGGTTGCCCATGTACATACGCACAAAACACCGCCCGGATACCGCCGCCGGAAAATAAGGTTCGTGCGGTAGCGGCTGGCCGTTTGCATCAATGTAATCCACGTCACCATGCACCAGTCCTGCTTCCGGGTGTGTCTGCATATACGCTATCTGTTTTTCAGCTTTATGTGGCAACCATTCGTCGTCCTGGTCACACAAGCCAATATACGCGCCAGTTGTATGCTGCAAAGCCGTGTTGCGTGCGGATGCCACGCCCGCGTTTTGTTGTTCGATGTATTTCACGCGCACATCAGCGAGATAAGGCCGGATGACGGCGGCGCTGTTGTCCGGTGAGCCGTCATTGACGATGATAAGCTCAATGTCGGAATGGCTTTGCGCCAGCACCGACTCAATGGCGCGCGCGATAAATCGTTCACCCTTGTAAACCGGCATCAGAATGCTGATACGTGATCCGTTCATGCGCCTATACGCCACACCCAATGGTAATCGTAAAAGTATCTGGCCTAACAGGTAGAAATGGCATGCTCATCGTGGCGGAAGCCGATGCTTGAGATGCCACAACAGCGCGGCAATGATGATGCGTATTTCTGAAAGTGACGCGGAAAGCCGCCAAAAAAAACGTTTTAAAGGGTTAGGTGCGTTCGGCTTTGCAGCGAACGAGACCGCCGTCTCAGTAGGCACTGCTGTCAGCGCGTCGCGTGTCGCCTCAAGATAAGCCCGCCCCCATTTTTGATCGGGTTCCAGATGACAGCCTTCAGCCCATTCATTCCATGCGTTGATAAATACAATCTGTTCATCACCGCTATGGCGTTGTCGGGTCCTGGCCACAGTTTTACTGAGCCATTGTTTATATATCGTTGGTGTCGAACCGATGAAAATATTGGCATTGGCGCTACGCCGTGCACTGTTGTCCCACATCGGGGACACACAGCGAAACCAGCGGTAGTGCGGTTCAGGTTTGGATAACATACTTTGTGCGGTGGCAGGATAGGAATATATCCAGCTATCACGGAAGACAGCGGGCAGCAAGCCAAGTTTCCCCAGCAGGTCGGTCACACGGCCACGAAACAACGCCTTCCTGTTCTTGGATGAATTGGGCGCAAATTCAACCGCCGCATCGAATCCTATACTGCCAGGATCAACATCCCTCACAAAATTTTCCACACGCACAAGATAGAGTCCTGGCAACCCGGCCTGCCTGGCTTCTGCCTGCCAGAGCGCCGCCGTTTTGGCAGGGTCAGGCAGCAGTTCGGTGCGGTACACCAGAAACAGCGGCTTGCCGTCGATGCGGATATAACGTGGATCCTTGAACGCTGGCATCAGGCTGCGAATGTGTGCCAGGTCGTCTTCATGGTTGTAATGTTGTTCCAGCAATATATTACGTTCGCCACCATCCCACACGCGCGTCCAGTTTTCATTTGCCCAGCACAGGCAAAATGGTAAATCTGGTTTACCACTTTCCAGCACTTCATTGAATGGCCGTTCCAGAATGCGGCGGCCATTGAACCAGTAGTGGTAATAACAAAAACCATGAATACCATGCTGACGCGCAAGTTCAGCCTGCGCTTCACGTACCTCAGGCAACCGCAAGTCGTAGAAGCCCAGATCAGCAGGCAAGTGCGGCTGGTAGTGCCCCGGAAACAGCGATTTGGCCTTGGCGACATTGCGCCATTCAGTGAAGCCGCGTCCCCACCATTCATCGTTTTCAGGAACAGGGTGGAATTGGGGGAGATAAAAGGCAATCAGGCGTGGTTGCCTATCCGTGCTATCCGTACTATCAGCCTGGTTCGTGCTCATGTTCTAAATCTCCAAAGCACGTGCTTGTCCAGGTAGTGCGGGGCAAGCAGTTTCATGCGCTTAATTCTGGATATGCGTTTCGGTGGCTGCGTGGCTAAACTTTCGAAAATAGGTGCGATAAGGCGAGCTACTGCCTGCTCAGAGTAACGGTCATTGATGAAACTCCAACCATTTCGTCGGACGGTCTCGTAGCGGTTCCGGTCTCGCCACAATGTTGCGATGGCATCGACGAATGTTTGCGGTGTATCGCATGCCAATACATCTTCGCCGATGCGGAAACCGAACCCTTCGGCACCAATCGAAGTTGTTACGACAGGCAAACCGTGCGCCATTGCCTCACCGACCTTTCCCTTGATGCCTCCACCGTAGCGGAGGGGTGCAATGGAAATATCACTTGAGAGAAGAAAAGGGGTTGTATCTGGCACAAAACCTACCACTTCTACATCGTCCGCCGCTAAAGCCTTAACTTCGTCGGTAGGCGCGTTGCCCACGATACGCAATCGGAAATGTGGGATCGTGTGGCGTAAAAGTGGGAGCATCTCCTGGCAGAAATAAATCATGGCATCAACGTTAGGTAACCATTTATAGCTGCCGATAAAAATCAGTTCCAATCTGTCAGGCCAGTTGTGAGAAACAAGCGGATGTATCGCATGAATATTGGGGATGACATTGATATCACCACCTAGCCCCTCTCCGCGTAAAACGCGACTATCATCCTCACTTACTGTAAGTACGAGATCCGCTTTGCGATAGACGCCCAATTCGCTGTCACACACCGTCTCGGCATGTTTCTGATCTGTTGGCAATCCGGTTAGCCGTGCTTTGGAACGTAGCCGGTGAAAGTGAACGTCTACTGAATCTACAATGATCCGTGCATCTGGTTGCCAGGCTCGTACGATGTCAAGTAAATCTTCAGCAACGAAGTAGAACTCAAAAAAAACGACGTCGAAACGAGTGCGCCGCAGCAAGTGTTCGAATGCACCCCTTTCGAGTCGAATACCAAGTTGCCCCAATTTCTCGGCAGCCGCGTCCGGCTCTGAGAGGGGGGATTGGTTTTTCGAGTAGAAAGCCACCTCGTGACTGTAGGCCAGGAGTGAGAGTAGCGTAAAAAAACGCAACTCGCCCGAACTTTGGTCAGGGTGTGGAATGTCATAGGAAATGGCCAGGATCTTCATTTTATTTTACCCATGGCGGTGCCTTATTCTGCCAATAGGAGCCTTCCTTGCCCAGCCGCTTTACGATGGGTCTTAGGATTCTGGCGAGAGGATGGTTGACCATGATTTCGTAGTTACGCGTGTACCAATCCAGCCGCCGTGTCAAGTCGTCAACCTGTTTGCTCATTTCGATCATTCCCGTCTTGAGCTCTTCTGTACCGCCATGCTTTGCGATGACCAACAAACCTTCGACCCGCATCAGACTCTCAAATGCCGTGGTTTTTGCATCTGGATGGCTAAGAGCCTCGGAAAGCAGTTCTTTGAGGGGGACGAACCGGAACCCCGCACGGGCGATCTTTAGCCATAAATCCAGATCCAAAGCTATATGCTCATTTTCATCCAGTGGACCGCATCGCACCCAAGCCTCGCGCGAAAACACGCTCGACGGTTGCATGAATGCGCCGCCAGTAAACCAGCCATAGAGTGTTTCGAGCGTGATTGGATCCGTGGGTTCTTTGTAATAAACAATCTTGCCAGTCTGGTCAACGATCTGACCAGTGCCGACTATCATTCCTGCATCAGGATATTGGCAGGATACATCGGCAAACTTTTTTAATGCACCTGGGGTATACCAGTCATCTGAATTGAGCCACGTCAGATAATCACCCGTTGCTTTAGCCATACCTTTGTTGATGGCGTGGCTCTGTCCTCGATCTGGTTCACTGACCCAATAAGTGAGATGGTGTTCATATTTTTTGATTACCTCTAAGGTATTATCCTGGCTGCCTCCATCAATAATAATGAGCTCCAGATTGGGATAGCCTTGAGATAAAACTGAGTCGATAGTTTTTTCAATGAATTGCCCTTGATTGTATGTTGGGGTCACGATTGTAAATTTTGGATATTTCATGGTTAAGCCTGTGTACGTTGATCGAGATAATCTAAGTATGCTTGCCTAAGTCCTTGTGATAGAGATACGCTTACCTTCCACCCCAAACTTTGTAATCGTCTGGCATCCATGAGTTTGTTTGGTGTCCCATCAGGCTTGCTAATGTCGAAGACTATTTCGCCCTTATAGCCCACTACGGCCTCGGCTAATTTTTTAATGGTCAAGTCTTCTCCCATGCCGATGTTCATCAAAGTGGCAGACTATCGTTACGGTTTGTTTGCGGCCAACAAGGGCTGAAACTGCTTGTCCGGCAGGCTCAGGAGGAACACGCAGTCATCAATCGTCAGTGGCTCTTGAAGCGCCACAAGAGATGTCTGTCGAGAAACCTCCGTAACTGCCGCAGGTACGACCTTTCCACCTTGGGCTTCCGCGCATGCTTGTAACGGAAGTGGTCGAGCACCTTTGCGGCGACTGCGCCGCCTAAAACAGGACGGTAGAAGTCATTGACCTCGACCGAGTGCAGATAGGCGTATCCGTTCCGAACAAAGTAATCACGAATTTCTGGTTTCCGTTCAGAAGAATTTGATTCGACAATGACGATTCGCGGTTTCCATCGCCTGATATTGAATCCTTTCAACACTTCGAGTTCTGCCTCCTCGACATCAATACTCAAAAAGTCGATTCGAGGTGGCTGGCACTCAGTCAATATCTGATCAAGCGTCATCGCACGCACTCGGACTTCACGGTGTGTTAAGCCGTACTCTTCAAGTCTTTGACGGTGGCTATCGACGAGATTTATCGTGGAGTAGACTTCGCCGCCGTCGACTTGGAAGAACGAGATTTCTTGAACATTCCCTGATCCGATGGCGGCACATTCATAGATATGCGAATTGGCTCTGTTTTTCCGGCAGAGATCTGCTTTCCGTGCATCTGGCTCCACTAATATCCCGCTCCATGCCCGCTCCTTCTCAAAGTGGTAGGTATTGGAGAGCACTATGCCATCGTAGGCTCCGACTTCTACAAAAAAGCCTTGGCGCTTCTGGTGAAAGTGCTTGTCGAGCCATTTGTCCTCACCGTGCTGGGACTGGTAGGAATCAGCTTTGGGAATGGTATAGGCATGGTTATCCGAGGAAGCAGTGACCATCATTGACCTCCTTAATATGGGTGGGGCCATCGTAAAGTAGCGGGCTGCTTGAGTACGCATTCGCTTTTTTTCTGTTGCTAGGCTTCATGCGAGCCATGCTTCACTCGGTGGAACTCAGCAGTGTGCTCCGGTTGGGCAGGCAGGTCTCCGTTGACAGACGTTATCGTTGCCATAGACCACTCACCGTGCATTGAGATGAAACCCTCACGCATTGCTTCGGTTCGCCCCTCGGCCGGGCAAGCGACTTGAAAGTGGAATACGCTTTCGGCATAAAGGACTGTGCGAACAACCTCCCCGGCGTTCATGCCAATGCGCACAGAATAAGCGCCTGGCATGAACGGGAAGCTGGGTATGCTGCACTCAACTTGATGAAGCCCAGGCATTAACACCTGGTCTTTGAATAAATCATCACTAATCTCAGTTGCCAAGTAGACGAAGTCGGTGGTGTGAATGCCGATACCAAAAGAAGGTCGAACCAGCCGTGTATTGACTTTGAAGGTGACAGCGACCTTTGTGCCCTCAAGATAGGCGATATGATCGGTGGGCTGGCCATTTTTTCCGACAAAGGACACATCCACCAAATCTACATCCCCGGAAGACTCATGTCGAGCTGCCTGTTTTGCTTTCGCAGCATCTTGCTTGATCTTCTCATCATTTCGAGAATAGAAAAGCCCACAGACATCATTCGGGTCGCCATCCTTGAGTATTTGGCCGTGATCGAGAATAATCGCTCGCGAACATATGCGTTCCACCTGTCTAATGTTATGGCTAACCAGTAGAACAGTCTTCCCCTGCCGCTTGATCAAATCCTCCATCCGGTCAAAACACTTACGCTGAAACGCCAGATCCCCCACCGCCAGCACCTCATCCACGATCAGAATATCCGCATCAATGCTGGTAGCAATGGCAAAGCCCAGCCGCACCGACATGCCGGAGCTATACCGCTTGATCGGGGTGTCAATAAACTCTTCCAGTTCCGCGAAGGCGACAATGTCGTCAAATTTTCTCCTGATTTCGGCCTTGGATATTCCCAGGATAGCGCCATTCAAAAAGACATTCTCGCGCCCGGTGAGGTCACCGATCAACCCCGCGCCGACTTCGATCAGCGGGGCTACTTTGCCACGTATTTTAACGCTTCCTCGCGTGGGTACGCTGATTTGCGCCAGCATCTTCAATAACGTGCTCTTGCCCGCGCCGTTATGGCCGATGATGCCGAGCACTTCGCCAGCTTCAACTTTAAAGTCTACATCGTCCAGCGCCTTGAAAAGGGGACGTTCGGGCACAGACTGGCCGCGCAGTTTTGCGGTGGCGCGTTGCAGGCTATGCTTGAGGCTTTGCAATTGCCCAAGGCGGTATTCTTTGGTGACGTGGTTTACTTCGATAATGGGCATAGGTAGTGCCTATGATGTAGTGACGTGCTGGCCATTGTTTCGTTGGTCATTTGAGTTTCTTGATGGCCGCGCTCTGAAGCAGGGAACGCATCTGCGCGATTGCGGTGGTGTTGAGGGCTATGATCCGCAGTTCTTGGGGTAAGCCTTGTCGTATCAATTCGGCATTGATACTTTCCAGATTGGAAAGTACAACGAGTTGTTCTATGGCGGCGTGATCCCGCATGTTTTCTTCCTTGGTTGGGTTTTCTTCGCGCCACTGTTTTGACGTGATGCCGAACAACGCCATGTTTAACACCTCGGCTTCGGATGCGTAGATTAGCCGCGATTGCGCCGAAGTGATACTGGCCGGAATCAGGGTTTCCGCGATGGCGTCGGTATGGATGCGGTAGTTAATCTTGCTGAGGCTTCGTGTCAGGTTCCATTCAAGGGAGCGCGTCGCGATCTCTTCATCCTTGAGGCGCTGGAATTCTTTGATGAGGAAGAGTTTGAACTCGGCGGATATCCACGAGGCAAATTCAAAGGCGATGTCTTTGTGCGCGAAAGTGCCGCCATTGCGACCGGTTGTACTCTTGATGCCAATGGCGCCCGTAGTTTCGATCCATTTGTTTGGCGAAAGAGTGAAACTGTTGGATCCTGCTGCATTTCTTAAGGGGTCGAATTCGACCCCTTTAAAGTCTGGATTGTTGATTTTCTCCCATAAACCGAGAAACTCGATAGTAGAGCGGCTGCGCAGCCAGTTCTTCACCACGTCCTTGGGCTCGGCAGGATTCTTTACGCGGGCGATGTCGGTAAGAGAGATAAAATCGCTGTCATTAATCCGCGTCAGCGATATCATTGTCTCCTGGACCATCAGCTTATTCTTGTCCAATATTTTCATGGCGTGACTGACTTCCGAACGCGATCCAACGCCTCCTGACCCGGAATGGTTTTAACCAGGCCATTCCTGACGTCATCACGGCGAGTGCGCGCTTCAGCAACCCAAAGCTGCCGTATATAGCCGTCCTCCAAGGGATCAAGGCTTTCAACAAGGCGATCAGCAAGCAAAGCCCGGGCTTCGCTCGGGAGGGAAAGCGCTTCTTCGGCGATTTGTTCAATTGTGAGGCTCATTTTCAGGGACTCCTGGGGGTTAGTTTAAAGAGCATAAGTCGTGAGCGTGCTTGGTGGCTCAGGCTGCTTTGTATTGTCTGACGTCTAATTCGACACCTGCTTCCAGCGCTTCCTCGGCGTGTTCAAACAAGTGCCTGACGACAGCATCATCAATGTATTCTTCCCCACAATTTGTACAGACCTGGGCGGGCACGTGCTTGAATACCAGAGTGGCTTGCCCTCGTTCAAGTGTAACGGTGGCAAATCCTTCACGGGTTTCTCCCAGGTTGCAGATCAGGCATTTCATGTCGGCTTCCTCTTTTTGAATCCGTCTTCCCATAGTGAATGATCGGGTTCATAGACGGTGATCACGATGTCTGTTTTTTCCTGGTTGTCATAAGCGGCGACCACGTGAATCGGTCGTTCTTTGCACCAGCCGAGTATCAATCGGCTTGGATAGGGCGCATCATCAGGATACTCCTGGATCACTTCCCCCAGGTTAATAACGGCTTTTACGTCCGCCTCTCCAATGCCACGCTCAAACATTCGCTTGATGGCGTGGCTTCTATATATCAGTTTCTTTACACTCACAATTTCGTTACCAGACGCGGCGAGAGATTTTGGTCGAACAACAGCTTCATGCCGCAACGGTAATCTGGTGTCTTTCACGGTCGGCTGCATAGGCCAGACAGGCTTGGATATCTTCCGCCGTGAGATAGGGAAAGTCGACCAGGATTTCACCGGATGTCATCCCGGAGGCTAGATAATCCAGAACATCATATACCGTCATGCGTATGCCACGGATGCAGGGTTTGCCGCCGCGCTTGCCTGGCTCAATGGTGATTCGGTCTCTGTAGTCCATATTTGATCTCCTGGGTGTATTCCGCATAATCAACATATTCTGCTTTTTTGAACCTGTCTTCTCACTATTCATGAACGCTTCACACCACATCCGCAAAATAAGCCTCGGCCCGTTTAAAAATCATGTAACTGATGGGTAACAGTACGCCCACCAGAATCATTCCGGGCAACAGGGTGGCGATATCCGGCGCGGCACCGCGCAAGATGGTTTGTTGGAACGCGTCGATGATGCCCGCCAAAGGATTCAGGGTGTACAGCGTGTACAGGGTGTTGGACCATTCGCCCGCCGCCTGATTAATCAGCAACTTTTCTTTTACCAGCGCGAGCGGATAGATCACGGGCGAGGCATACATCATTAATGAGAGCAACATCGGCAGGGCAGTGGCGATGTCACGATAATAGACGTTGAGCGCAGCGCCCATCAGGGCGATACTCAGTGACGCCAAAACCGTGTATAGAATCAATAACGGAACCCATAACATGGTAGCCGTGGGCATGAAGCCATAATACGCCATTAACCCGGCTAGAATAAGCATGTTAATGCCGAGCTCGACCAGTTTGGTGACTACCGTGGTCAGCGGAAATATCTCGCGCGGAAAGTAGATTTTGCGGATCAGGTTGGCGTTACCCACCACGCTGCCCACCCCTTCGGAAGTGGCCTCCTGGAAAAAGATCCACGGAACCAGCGCGACAAAAGTTAATAAAGGATAAGGGATGGCGCCGCTGTCGATACCGACAAAGCTTTTGACCAGTGTGAAAATCAACATGAGCGTCAAAGGCTTAATGACTGCCCACGCAATGCCCATATACGCTTGTTTATAGCGTAGCGTGATGTTTTTCCAGGCGAGGACCCCCATTAATTCGCGGTAGGCATAGAGATTTTTGGCGGCCTGCATCATGAGTTTGAGTTACCTGACGGACTAGTTATCAACAGTATGAATTGCTTAAGATTATCTGCGTCATTCTAACATATCCCAGACATTTTGCGTACAATCGAGGTGGGTCGCTGTCGTTGTGGTATATAGCGGTTACAACATGGCTTTAGCCTAGCCCTGCTCAGGAAAAACTATATTGACGTGGGCGCTGGATGGCTTATACTTTGAATTATGGTTTAGACAAAGTCTAATCCGTGTTACGGGCGAGCACCATCAGGCACTATGTAGGGGAGCGAAGATTATGGCACTTAAAGGCAGCAAAACTGAAGAAAATCTAAAAGCCGCATTTGCGGGCGAGTCTCAGGCTAACCGTCGTTATCTGTATTTTGCCGCAAAAGCAGATGTTGAAGGTTATAACGATGTTTCCGCCGTGTTCCGTTCCACAGCGGAAGGCGAAACGGGTCATGCGCATGGTCACCTGGAATACCTGGAAGCTTCCGGCGACCCGGCGACCGGTTTGCCAATTGGCCCCACTGCGGCTAATCTGAAAGCGGCCATCGCGGGTGAAACCCACGAGTACACCGACATGTATCCGGGCATGGCGAAAGCGGCGCGCACAGAAGGCTTTGATGAAATTGCCGATTGGTTTGAAACCCTGGCCAAGGCCGAGCGTTCTCACGCCAACCGCTTTCAGAAGGCGCTGGATAGCCTGGGTAATTGATTGGGCGAGGGTTTGGGTGCGGTTCAGGGTGATCTTGAGTCCGCGCCCGAACCTGACTTTTGATTATTCATAATCCCTCTTTCATCCCAGGAGTAATCATGTCAAAACCGCCGGATGATCGACGAGAAGGTAGCCTGGAAGCGCCTACCCGCCACCCGCTGGACTGGAAAAACCCCGATTTTTACAACGAAGCCTCCGTGTTGCATGAAATGGAGCGCGTCTTTGATATTTGTCATGGCTGTCGTCGTTGTTTTAGTTTGTGCCAGTCATTTCCGCTGCTGTTCGATGCCATTGACGCGTCGGACACGATGGAGCTGGATAGCGTTGACAAAAAAGTCTACTGGGATGTGGTAGACAACTGCTATTTATGTGACATGTGTTACATGACCAAATGCCCGTATGTGCCACCGCACGAATGGAATGTTGATTTCCCGCATCTCATGTTGCGTGGCAAGGCCGTTAAGCACCAGAAAGGTGAAGACAAGCTGCGCGATAAAATACTCGCATCTACGGATGCCGTAGGCAAGCTGGTCAGTATACCCGTGGTGGTGCAGATGGTGAATGCCGCAAACAAAAACAAGACGCTGCGCAATGTGATGGATAAAGTGGCGGGTATACATGCCGATGCGCTGTTGCCAGAATTTCACAGCGACAACTTGCGCAAGCAGGCCGCACGCCGCGCCGCCCCAAATATTACGCCGGTTGCAACCGAGCGTACGCGCGGCAAAGTCGCCTTGTTCGCCACCTGTTATGGCAACCGTAACGAACCGCAGATCGGCATGGATTTAATCACGGTGCTGGAGCATAACGGCATTGTGGTGACGCTGGTTCCGCAGGAGCAATGCTGCGGTATGCCCAAGCTGGAATTAGGTGATCTTGAAGCCGTGGCGCGCGCCAAAGAGGCTAATATACCGGTGCTGGCAAAGTTGATTGATGAAGGTTGGGACATCATGGCGCCGGTGCCCTCATGTGTGCTGATGTTCAAGCAGGAATTGCCCTTGATGTTTCCGGGCGATGCGGAGGTGGACAAAGTGCGCAAGGCGATTTTTGATCCCTTTGAATATTTAATGTTACGGCATAAAGAAGGGCGCTTGAAAACTGATTTCAAAAAAGCGCTGGGTAACGTTTCATATCATGTGTCCTGTCATTTGCGCGTGCAAAACATCGGCCTCAAAACGCGGGATATGCTGCACTTGATACCGGGCACACAGGTCGAGCCGATTGAGCGTTGTTCTGGGCATAATGGCACCTATGCAGTGAAGAGCGAATATCATGCGGCCTCCATGAAAATTGGCAAGCCGGTGGTAAACCGTGTTAAACAGGCTCAGGCAGATTATTACAGCAGCGATTGCCCGATGGCAGGTCATCAGATCGAAAATGGCCTGGACGATGGCAGTACGCCGGTGCATCCTTTGACATTATTACGTTTAGCGTATGGTATCTAACATGAAAAAACTTACACGCGCTGATTTATATGGCCTGGAAAAATATGCGGAGTTGCGCGCCGCATTTCGTGCTGAAGTGATCGCACACAAAGAACATCGGCGCGTTGCCATTGGCCCGCACGCCACCTTGTATTTTGAAGACCGCTTGACCATCCAATACCAGATCCAGGAAATGCTGCGTGCCGAGCGCATTTTTGAAACGGCCGGTATTGAAGAAGAACTGGCGGCGTATAACCCGCTGATCCCGGATGGCAGCAACTGGAAAGCCACTTTCATGATTGAATATGATGATGTGAGTGAGCGCCAGCAGGCGTTAGCGCGCATGACGCATATTGAAGATCGGGTCTGGGTACAGATAGGCAGTCATGAGCGTGTCTGGGCGATTGCCGATGAAGACATGGATCGCACCAATGATGAGAAAACCTCAGCGGTTCATTTTCTGCGTTTTGAGTTTACACCGTTAATGATTTCTGCCGCGAAAGAAGGCGCCGCGATTGCTGTTGGAATAGACCACGATGCTTACCGATTGCAGGTGGGCAGACTTTCCCCGGAAATACATCAAGCCCTGATACAGGATTTTTATTAAAATTAAAATGATTGCAATCATACATTTATAATAAATATATGATATATTTTTTTAACTTGGTCGGCTATAAACATTGACCAGGATTAAGTAATAAGAGATTATCTGCCGCTATCTTTCGCGCTTTCTCCACAATTTACACTCTGGATTGACACTCGCAGGCGTCACACGCGTGCGCAGAATGATTTAAGAGTACACACGATTTTCATGAACTATACTGAACGATGAATAATAATTATGACGCCTCAGCGATTGAGGTTTTAAGTGGCCTCGACCCGGTGCGCAAACGCCCGGGCATGTATACCGATACCACGCGCCCCAATCATCTTGCGCAAGAGATTATTGACAACAGCGTTGATGAAGCGATTGCCGGGTTCGCCAAACGCATTGATGTCATCCTGCATAAAGATGGCTCTGTGGAAGTCAGTGACAATGGGCGTGGCATGCCAGTGGATATCCATCCTGAAGAGGGAGTGTCCGGCGTTGAAGTGATTTTGACGCGTTTGCATGCGGGTGGTAAATTTTCCAATAAAAGCTATACGTTTTCCGGCGGCTTGCATGGCGTAGGCATATCCGTGGTGAATGCCTTGTCAAAGCATCTGGAAGTATGGGTGCGCCGGGGTGGCAAAGAATATCACATGGCATTTGCCGACGGCGAAAAGGTCTCCAAGCTTAAAGCCATCGGCAACGTGGATAAACAAATATCCGGTACGACGGTACGCTTCTGGCCAGACCCTAAATATTTTGATACGCCGAAATTCCTGGTGCCGAAGTTGCAGCATGTGTTGCGCGCCAAAGCAGTGTTGTGCCCGGGCTTACTGGTGACATTTCATGATGAGGCGAGCAAGGAAAAAATTGAATGGCAGTATCAGGATGGCCTGAAAGATTATCTGCTCGATGAGTTGCAGCGCACGCCATTATTGCCTGAAGAGCCGTTTGTCGGCCATTTTGAAGGTAATAAAGAAGTCGCTGATTGGGCGGTGGTGTGGTTGCCTGAAGGTGGCGAACTGATTACTGAAAGTTACGTCAATTTGATTCCGACCATTCAAGGCGGCACGCATGTTAATGGCTTGCGCACTGGCTTGACCGAAGCGATCCGTGAATTTTGTGACTTCCGTAATTTGTTGCCGCGTGGCGTGCGCCTGGCGCCTGAGGACGTGTGGGACCGTTGCAGTTATATTCTTTCTGTAAAGCTGCAGGATCCTCAATTCAGCGGCCAGACCAAAGAACGATTATCATCGCGCGAATGTGCTGCCTTTGTTTCGGGTGTTGCCAAAGATTCGTTTGGCTTATGGTTGAACCAGCACACCGAAATGGGCGAGCGCCTCGCGCTGTTTGTCATTAATAACGCCCAGACCCGCTTGCGTGCAGGCAAAGCCGTGGTGCGTAAAAAGATCACCAGCGGCCCGGCCTTGCCCGGTAAACTGGCCGACTGCACATCACAGGATCTGGCGCGCACCGAATTATTTCTGGTGGAAGGTGACTCCGCAGGCGGCTCGGCAAAACAGGCGCGCGCCCGCGAATTTCAGGCCATTATGCCGCTGCGCGGCAAGATTCTTAATACCTGGGAAGTTGATTCAAACGAAGTGCTGGCTTCGCAGGAAGTGCATGATATCGCCGTGGCGATTGGTGTAACGCCAGGCTCAGATGCGCTGCAAGGTTTGCGATACGGCAAAATTTGTATTCTGGCTGACGCTGACTCAGACGGCGCGCATATTGCTACCTTGCTGTGTGCCTTGTTCCTGCGTCACTTCAAGCCCTTGGTAGTGGCAGGGCACATTTATGTCGCCATGCCGCCGCTGTATCGCATTGATGTGGGCAAAGAAATTTTTTATGCGCTGGATGATGCCGAAAAGCAGGGTGTGCTGGATCGCATTGCAGCGGAAAAAGTCAAAGGTAAAGTCAGCATCCAGCGCTTTAAAGGCTTGGGTGAAATGAACCCGCAGCAGTTGCGCGAAACCACCATCGCGCCTGATACGCGCCGCTTGATTCAATTGACCATTGAGAAGAACGATAAAACAGACAGCCTGATTGATATGCTGCTGGCAAAAAAACGTGCGTCAGACCGCAAGGTGTGGCTGGAAGACAAGGGAAATCTTGCCGATGTTTTGTAATATATTAAGTTAATATCCCAATGACTAAAACCCCCGCAATAAATTTTGAAGGCGTTGAGCGCCAGCCGCTCAAGACGTTCACCGAAAAAGCGTACCTGGATTATTCCATGTATGTAATTCTTGACCGCGCCTTGCCGCATATCGGTGACGGACTCAAGCCCGTGCAGCGTCGCATTATCTACGCGATGTCTGAGTTGGGTTTGTCGGCCGCCGCCAAACACAAAAAATCGGCGCGTACTATCGGTGACGTGCTGGGTAAATTCCATCCGCACGGTGATGTTGCGTGTTATGAAGCCATGGTGTTGATGGCGCAACCGTTTTCATACCGTTACCCACTGGTTGATGGCCAAGGCAACTGGGGTTCACCTGATGACCCCAAATCATTTGCCGCAATGCGCTACACCGAGGCGCGCCTGGGGCGATTTGCCGAAGTGTTGCTGGCCGAGTTAGGGCAGGGCACTATTGAATGGGTGCCGAACTTTGACGCCACCCTCGAAGAGCCTGCATTGCTGCCCGCGCGTTTGCCGCATGTGTTGCTGAATGGTACCACGGGTATTGCCGTGGGCATGGCCACCGATATTCCACCGCATAACACGCGTGAGGTTGCCGCTGCGTGCATTCTACTGCTTGATGAGCCTAACGCCACCATCGAAAAATTGTGTGAGCATGTGCAGGGTCCCGATTTCCCCACGGATGCTGAAATCATTACGCCCCGCGCTGACATATTGCGTATGTATCATACGGGCAATGGCAGCATGCGCATGCGTGCGCGCTACGAAAAAGAAGGGGATGGTATTATTATCACCGCTTTGCCACACCAGGTATCGGGCGCCAGGATCCTGGAGCAGATTGCCGCTCAAATGAATGCCAAAAAGCTGCCGATGGTGGAAGATCTGCGCGATGAGTCCGATCATGAAAACCTCACGCGCCTGGTGATTGTGCCGCGCTCCAATCGTGTTGATCTGGAAGCGTTGATGAATCATCTGTTTGCCACCACTGATCTTGAGCGCAGCTACCGTGTTAACCTGAATATGATCGGCATCAATGGTCGGCCACAGGTTAAAAATCTGCGCGATATTTTAAGCGAATGGTTAACTTTCCGTACCACAACGGTGCGTCGTCGCTTGCAATTCCGTCTCGATAAAGTCGTGCAACGCCTGCATATTCTGGATGGTTTGCTGATTGCTTATTTGAATCTGGATGAAGTGATCGCCATTATTCGTTACGAAGAGCAACCCAAGCCAGCATTAATGCAACGCTTCGCGCTCAGTGATACACAAGCTGAATCGATCCTGGAATTAAAGCTGCGTAATTTGGCCAAGCTGGAAGAAATGAAGATTCGTGGCGAGCAGAATGAGCTGGCTATCGAGCGCGATGGCCTAGAAAAAACCCTGGGTTCGCCGCAGCGCCTCAAAACACTTATCCGCAAGGAAATTGTCGCCGATGCGGAAAAATACGGTGATGTGCGCCGTTCGCCGATAGTCTCGCGCCTGCCCGCACAAGCCATGGATGAAACCGCGCTGATTTCTACTGAGCCAGTGACAGTGATTCTTTCTGAAAAAGGCTGGGTGCGCTCGGCCAAAGGTCATGATGTCGATGCGGCAGCGCTGAGTTATAAGGCGGGCGATACATTTTTGGCTGCCGCCACTGGTCGCAGTAATCAACCCGTGCTATTTTTTGATTCGACCGGGCGTAGCTATTCGGTTCCGGCACACACTTTGCCTTCAGCACGTGGTCAGGGCGAGCCGTTGACGGGGCGTGTCAGTCCTCCGGCGGGCGCAATATTCACGGGTGTTGTAATGGGCAACCCTGACGATCTTTATGTGATTGCCAGTGATGCGGGGTATGGCTTTGTGACCAAAGTCGAAGATCTCTATGCCAAAAACAAAAATGGCAAGACAGTGTTAAGTGTGCCGGAAGGCGCGCGCATGTTGCCGCCCCTGCCCATTACGCAAATGGATACGGATAACATCGCGGCCATTACTAATGCCGGACGATTATTATTGCATCCTGCAAGTGAGTTACCCATGCTCAGCAAAGGTAAGGGCAATAAAATTATCAGCCTCGCAACCTCGGCGGGCGCTGCACGTGAAGAGTATATAACCTCACTGGTTATTGTTCCACGTAAAGCAAGCTTGACGCTTCACGTAGGGCAAAAACAGCATATCCTCAAATCCGCTGATCTCGCGCAGTACCTTGGCGAAAGGGGCCGTCGCGGCATTCTATTGCCTAAAGCAATGCAGCGTGTGAGCAGGATTAGCGTTGAAGAAAAGAAGTAAGATCTGTCATGTTTAAGCTCATTGGGGTCATTGCAGGTTATTACTTTTTCGGATTCTTCGGCGCGCTCCTCGGGCTGATCGTCGGGGCATTTATTGATCGCATGAGAGCGTATGGTTCTGGCGGGATGAACCCGCTACGGAACGCGATTCGCCAAGCCGTTTTCCTTGAAACGGTTTTCATTTCGATGGGCAAGCTGGCCAAGGCGGATTTGCATGTCTCTCAAGATGAGATCGCTCATGTTGAGCAGTTCATGCAAAAACTGGGCATGACCGCACCACATCGCGCACAGGCTATTGCGTTGTTCAAGCGGGGAGCGGAACCGGCGTTTGACATCGGGCCGACAATCAAAAGATTCATGGCCATTTGCGGGCACACCAAGGATCTGAAGCAGGTATTGCTGGTTTATTTGATCGTGACGGCGCTGGCAGACGGGCATTTACATCCATCTGAAGAAGCGTTACTCGCCGACATCGCCAGCCGTCTTGGCTATGACCAAGCCATGTTCAAACAATTGATGGACATGGTGCTGAATCAATCCCGTTTCTCCGGGGGGCAAGCCAACACGGCCACGGCATTGGACGACGCCTATAAAGCTTTGGGCGTCACGAAAGACAGCACCGACCAGGAGATCAAACGCGCCTATCGCAAGCTGATGAGCCAATATCACCCGGACAAATTGATCGGCCAAGGCGTGCCGGAAGACATGATCGCCATGGCAACCGAGCAGGCCAAGGAAATCCAGCTTGCCTACGATATCATCAAGAAGAGTAGAAATATTTGAGTTGTTGCAGGTGTGGTTAATGGGCATGTTTTTTAGTTAATTCTCAATATTGGGTGTAGTTGGATGTATTATTGGTTGGCGCGCTCAAAAACCAAGTGCAACATTTTTAGGGGATAATGTTGCATGGGAAAAAACTATGATCAATTGAGTATTGAAGAGCGGGCAATGATACAAACGCAACTGGAGATGGGGGTCAAACCTGCCGCAATTGCCAAGTCCATCACCCGGTCAGCCTCTACCGTCTCACGCGAGCTTCGACGCAATGGCTGGAGCCGCCCGACAACACCTCGTGGCCCTGGACGATGGGTTAGGCCTCACTCAGTTTGAAGCGCAGACCCCGCAAGCATAGGGGCCACGGATGTACTTCTTCGGGTCTGCCTCGTAGATGAAATCCATGCACATCTGCGTTCCGACGCCCGCCTGACCTGGTGGCTTCAAGCAGAATGCCTCCTCAGTGCCCGGGCTGCCCGCTGGGGGCCTGCACCATTCGCGAAACTGCAGCCTAGCGCTGTTCGATTGGCGTCTGGTGCGCCAGCAGCAACTAGATTGACTGTGGCAAGCCGCACTCGAACCCAGCCGCCCCAACGATCCAGCGGAAACCTGCTCCCCCAACTGTGGAGATGAACGCTGAGTCGGCGCTTTTCGACAGAATTAATTCTCCATTCGCCCTTGCTGATCGAGTCTACGACAAGGTTAAAGCGGCAAATCTCCCAACCGTCCGGTGGCACCCATTGCTCGTCGCCGCTGCAAGTTTGGTCCCACGCGGCGTCACACCAAGCTGACCATGGGTCAGTAAGGTCCCATTGGCGAACAGGCAAAGGCGTCTTATTGATCCGGCATCATTTATCCGTGAGTCATGCAGCATATTTTACTCGCGCATCCTGAAAATATTTTTTGACACGCTCAGGGGATCTCTCCAATGT
>LNFF01000026.1 GCA_001464585.1 Gammaproteobacteria bacterium Ga0077554
GTGTCGTTGCCGATGTCCTCCTGCCTGCATGGAATTACACGGTTCTACCAAATTTGAACTGGCAAAAAGGGGAAGTTATTTCGTAGGCGTTCCTAAGGCGTTCATTGACACGAACATCGTCATTTACGCACTCGGTCAGAGTTCTGCAAAGACGGTGCTCGCTGCGCCGCTTTTTGCGCATCACCCTACCATCTCTACGCAGGTACTTTCCGAAACAGCCAATGTGTCGCTGAAAAAATTGGCGTTGCCGCTTTCTGAAACAAGGAAGCTGCTCGCGATGCTCGAAGCAACATGCCGGGTGGAGATCATTACGCCGGCAACCATGCAACGCGCCCTCGACATCGCCGGGCGCTATGGATTCTCCTGGTTTGACAGCCTGATCGTTGCCTCTGCCATTGAAGCCGGATGCGACACGCTCTATACGGAAGATTTGCAGCATGGGCAGTTGATTGAAGGCAAGCTCACTGTTACCAATCCATTCTCTATTTAGGGGCAAATGGGGATGGAAGCCGCCGATCCCATCATGCTTTCCGCCCTCCAGCACTATAGCTATTGTCCGCGTCAGTATGCGCTGATTCACATAGAGCAGGCATTCGCGGAAAATGTGCATACCATGCGCCGTAATGCCGTACATGAACGGGTGGATGATCCGGGGTTTTCGGAAAACGCCGGGGCACGTATTGAACGCGCCTTGCCGCTTTATTGTGATCGTTTGGGCTTGGTCGGCAAGGCGGATATTGTGGAGTTTTTGCCCGATGGCACGCCTTATCCCGTGGAGTATAAACACGGGCCAAAGCGGCAGAAGCATCATGACGATCTGCAACTCGTTGCCCAAGCCCTATGCCTGGAAGAAATGACAGGAAAGCCCGTGCCACGCGGTGCGATTTATCATCACAGCTCGCGCCGCCGCCGTGAAGTGCAACTTACAGATGTCTTGCGCCGCCAAGTGGAAGAAACCGTGGAAACGATCCGGGCCATGTTTGTTTCCGGGAAACTGCCGCCCGCAGTCAATGATGCCCGGTGCAAGGAATGTTCCCTAAAAGAACTCTGCCAACCCAAGGCAATGACCTCTATAACGAAACTACATGAAATGCGCAACACACTTTTTCAGGCAGACGAACAAGAGGGCTCATAAAGTGGAATGGCAGTTTTGCAGACTCGTTGACATCCCTGGGACAGTTTGATGCAACAAATCCTCAATACACTCTATGTTATGACGCCCAATGCCTACCTGCATCTGGAGAACGATACCATTCGTGTCGACGTGGAACGCGAAAAAAAGATGCAAGCGCCGCTGCATCATATTGGCACGGTAGTATGCTTTGGCGATGTGATGCTGTCTCCTGCGATTATGCACCGCTGTGCGGATGAAGGTATTAGCGTTGTTTTACTCGACCGCAATGGGCGTTTCAAAGCGCGTCTGGAAGGAGCCATAAACGGCAACATCCTGTTGCGTCAGGCACAGCATCGGGTTGCTGGCGATGTCAAATTATCCATTGATATAGCGCGTGCGGTGATTGCTGGAAAACTACGGAATTCGCGTCAGGTGTTGATGCGCGGTGCGCGTGAAGCAAGCGATGATAATGACCGTCGGACATTAAGCGACACCGCTGAAGCATTGGCTGCTTCATTAAGGAATCTTGCCTTTGCAGATAATTTTGATGTGGTGCGCGGTATTGAAGGCGATGCGGCAAAGGGGTATTTTTCAGCGCTCACTTGTGTGCTGCGCCCGGACGCGCGTGAGGCATTTGCCATGAATGGCCGTTCACGGCGACCGCCCCGCGACCGATTTAATGCCTTGCTGTCGTTTCTTTATTCCATGGTGATGAATGATTGCCGCTCCGCCCTGGAGTCTGTCGGTCTTGATCCCCAATTGGGATTTCTGCATGCTGTGCGCCCTGGCAGGGCGGCGCTGGCGCTGGATTTAATGGAGGAATTCCGCGCCGTTTTGGCAGATCGCCTTGCACTTACGCTCATTAACCGTGGCCAAATAAACGCAAAAGATTTTCAGGATCGGGAAGGCGGTGCGGTTTATTTGCATGACGATGGTCGAAAAACAGTTGTCGTGGCTTACCAGGAACGCAAACAGGAAGAGATTATCCATCCGCTGCTTGAAACGAAGGTGCCGATTGGCTTGTTGCCGCAGCTACAGGCACGGTTTATGGCGAGAACCATTCGTGGCGAAATGGAAGGCTATGTGCCTTTCCTGGCAAGGTAGTCGTTATGCTTATTATCGTCACTTATGATGTATCAACAGAAACCGCTGCCGGAAGAAAAAGATTACGGCGCGTGGCCAAGGTATGTGAAAGCACCGGTCAACGAGTGCAAAAATCGGTATTCGAATGCCGTGTCAGCCTCATGCAATACGAAGAATTGGAGCGGCGGCTATTGGCTGAAATTAACGAAAAAGAAGATAACTTAAGATTGTATCGCCTGACAGAGCCGGTTGATTTGCATGTCAAAGAATATGGAAATTTTCGTGCGGTGAATTTCGATGCGCCATTAATTGTCTGACATGCGCGAACCCTTAGCGATGGCAAAATGCCGGGATGTTCGCGTGAAGCCCAAGCCTTTGTTATTACATGAAAAACCCATTCAGAGTTTATATTACGTGCTTGCCAAACTGCTTTATAGCATCAAGTCCGCGCTTACTTCTGTAAATTTTATAAGGTATCATGAGGTTGTAGTAGTAGTGCAGCACCCGTCTTTCGAGACGGGTGAGGATTGAAACGATTGCGCGGATCGGTTCGCCGTAGCCATCTGACTGCAGCACCCGTCTTTCGAGACGGGTGAGGATTGAAACTTGCACTTGTGGGGCGGCACCGTCCCCGTGCCGATGCAGCACCCGTCTTTCGAGACGGGTGAGGATTGAAACCCGTAAAACGCTTCGGCAAGTCCGAGGTAGGGCGGGCAGCACCCGTCTTTCGAGACGGGTGAGGATTGAAACATTTCTAAAGCGAATAAGCTTTCCAGAAATTATTGCAGCACCCGTCTTTCGAGACGGGTGAGGATTGAAACTTCATAAGACCATCCCGACCAACCCACCGCCGTGAAGCAGCACCCGTCTTTCGAGACGGGTGAGGATTGAAACTACCACTACCGTGCATGGGGCAATAGTGCCCCAGGCAGCACCCGTCTTTCGAGACGGGTGAGGATTGAAACGCCGGAGACATCGACCGGGCGAACTTTGATACGCGCAGCACCCGTCTTTCGAGACGGGTGAGGATTGAAACTTCCGTGGGTTGCGCGGCTAACTCGCGCAATGCCAGCAGCACCCGTCTTTCGAGACGGGTGAGGATTGAAACGGCAGTTCCAGCAGATCGGCGGCGAATCGGTCACGGGCAGCACCCGTCTTTCGAGACGGGTGAGGATTGAAACGCCGCATCCAGCGCGGACGATCCAAAGGCGAACGGCAGCACCCGTCTTTCGAGACGGGTGAGGATTGAAACGCATCGATATGCCTTTGCAGCGGCACCCCCTGCCTGCAGCACCCGTCTTTCGAGACGGGTGAGGATTGAAACTATCTACCTAGAACAGAAAAACACAATCAGATCAAGCAGCACCCGTCTTTCGAGACGGGTGAGGATTGAAACCCACCAGCCCGATGGCAGCTTGTTAATGGCAATGGCAGCACCCGTCTTTCGAGACGGGTGAGGATTGAAACAGACTCGCTACGCTCCCTTAGCTGCGGCTTCGGATGCAGCACCCGTCTTTCGAGACGGGTGAGGATTGAAACCCATTTCACTGTTTGAGCCTTTAAGTGTGCCCAAAGCAGCACCCGTCTTTCGAGACGGGTGAGGATTGAAACCTGCCCTGTCTGCGCCACCACTTGGCGCAACACAGCAGCACCCGTCTTTCGAGACGGGTGAGGATTGAAACGATAAGGGTAGGGCATGGGCGGCGATCGCGGCATGGCAGCACCCGTCTTTCGAGACGGGTGAGGATTGAAACAAATACAACCAGAATAACGCCAGGTGCAGCGGATGCAGCACCCGTCTTTCGAGACGGGTGAGGATTGAAACAGCACGGATAAGTCGTGTTGTCCACGGGCTTATCGCAGCACCCGTCTTTCGAGACGGGTGAGGATTGAAACCTGCTGCGAGTGGTTAACGCGCCAACGCTATCTGGGCAGCACCCGTCTTTCGAGACGGGTGAGGATTGAAACCTTTTGCAAGCTGCCGACAACAAAACTACTAAAGGCAGCACCCGTCTTTCGAGACGGGTGAGGATTGAAACACTGTAAGCTCGCCGTTCAGGGCAGCCACTACGAGCAGCACCCGTCTTTCGAGACGGGTGAGGATTGAAACCCTGCGGTATCGGTATTGGCTCCACAAAAACGCTGCAGCACCCGTCTTTCGAGACGGGTGAGGATTGAAACTTTTGTCGGCGGGTTTTCCTCCAGGCTAATGCAGGCAGCACCCGTCTTTCGAGACGGGTGAGGATTGAAACTCCATGCGGCCAGCTTGTCGATCTGCTTTTGCATGCAGCACCCGTCTTTCGAGACGGGTGAGGATTGAAACGCTGAATTTTTGCCCAATCCCCGCGCAAGCTGGAAGCAGCACCCGTCTTTCGAGACGGGTGAGGATTGAAACTTGAAAGGAAGCGTCTGGGCTGTTTGGTGTGACGCCGTCCGCCGCCCTGAAGTGGAGATGGGCTGAGGCCGCGACGTTGCAGGTGCCCGAGGTGTCCGGCGCCATTCGCGAGATGGAGTTCGACGAAATGTGGCACTTTATTGGCTCAAAAAAACAAAAAATGGATCATCAAGGCGGTGGATCGTGCGACAGGGCGAACCGGGCCGCCTGGGTGCTCGGCGGTCGTGATACTGCGACTTGTGAATCAAAAATAATCCCTCAGCCTGCGGGGATTTTTATTTAGTTAATCACCAAATCCATAACCCACAGTTACATCAAATCGCCATTGATAAGAAAATGTACCCAGATACTGGCGGCATAGCCTAACGCAATTGCCCATGACCACTTCAGATGGGCAAAGAAAGTATACACTCCGTGTGCTTGGCCCATCACCGCAACACCGGCGGCAGAGCCAATCGAGAGCAACGATCCACCCACGCCTGCGGTTAATGTGACAAGCAACCATTGCCCCAGCGACATGTCTGGGTTCATGCTGAGTACGGCATACATAACGGGAATATTGTCGACCACCGCGGAGAGCAGCCCTATCAAAATGTTGGCGGTGGTCGGGCCAAGATCAATGTAAAGTGTTTGTGATAATACCGCCAGATAACCTAACGCGCCTAATCCCCCCACGCACAGCAAGACACCGTAGAAAAACAACAACGTATCCCATTCAATGCGGCGCAGGCTGTTGAAGATGTCGAAAGCATCATCGCGCGGCTCTAAAGTGGCGTGTGCTGATGTGGCATTGATCTGGCGTTGCTGGCTGCGTTTGAGAAAATAACCATGCACTTGCAATAGGCCCAGCCCGGTCATCATGCCCAGTACCGGTGGTAAATGCAGGAAATGATGCAGGCTGACCGTCATGGTTAACGTCAGTAGAAACAGGCCGATCATAACAAATCCACCTTGTTTTACAGCAACGTTGTGCTTGTTCGCGTTGGGTTGCGCATTGGCAGGAATGGCAAGCGCCATAATTGCAGCGGGGACCAGCCAGTTGACGAGAGAAGGGATGAAAAGCGCAAAAAATTCATGGAATTTCACTACGCCTTTTTGCCATACCATGAGGGTCGTAATATCGCCAAATGGACTGAATGCGCCCCCCGCATTGGCGGCCACCACGATGCTGATGCAGGATGCGACAATGAATTTCGTGTGCCCCGCGCCTACCGCCAAGGCAATCGCTACCATTAAAAGTGCGGTGGTCAGGTTGTCTGCAATGGGGGAAATAAAAAAAGCCAGCGTCCCGCATATCCAGTAAATAGTGCGTAAAGAATACCCCGTGGATACCAGGCGCGCGCGCAAGGCGTTGAACACGTCCCGCTCTTCCATGGCGTTGAGGTAGGTCATGGCGGATAATAAAAACAGCATGAGTTCTGCATATTCCAGCAGATTATGGCGCAACGCTTCAGCGGCGGTGTGGCTGTCGCCACGCAGGGCATAAGAGATGCCGACCAATATCCAGATAAGCCCCGCCGCTACAATAACGGGTTTGGACTTCCGTAAATGCAAAAATTCTTCAGTAACGACCAAGGCATAGGCAATTATAAAAATAGCGAGTGCGGCGATGCCAAGTCCCGTACCGGTGAGATCTTCTGTGGGCGTGGCGGCAAAGAGTGGCGCAGGACAGAAAAGTGCTATTGTTGAATATAATATTATTTTATAATCAATATTATGTTTCAACTGGTTAATGTAATTTATTGTAGTCATAAGATGCTTTATGGTTAAATTCCAATGAGGATTGCGTTATTTCCTCTATGGTACCCTGCCTGAAAAGGTTATGCTCCGTCAATTTTGAGACTGTTGGAACTGTGAATCCTGCCCATTTTTTTTCGTCACTTGAACAAGGTGCCACGTTACTTACCGCGAATCAACGCCTGGCACGCTATCTGCGCCAGGAATTTGATGTGTATCAGCAAACATTGGGGCGCAACGTGTGGGTGACCCCGGATATTTTGCCGTTATCCACCTGGTTGGAACGATGCTGGAATGAAATACTGGAAACCAACTTAGCCAATAGTTTGCCTGGATTGTTAACGCCCTATCAACAACAAGCGTTGTGGGAACGCATCATTGCCGAATCTGCGGAAGGCCAGCATTTATTGCAGGTATCCACGGCTGCAGAAAATGCGTTGGCAGCGTGGGCTTTACTCAAGCAATGGCGCATTACGCTGGAAAGCGCTACCAGCGTGTTTCATAGCACGGCGAATGCCGACAATCATGCCTTTGCACAGTGGGCACGCCGCTTCGGGCGATTATGCAAAAAAAATGCGTGGCTCGACAGCGCGACGTTGCCGGATGCCGTGATCCAGCACATTAAATCAGGCACATTACCCTTACCCACACATATGGGCTTTGCAGGTTTTGACGAATTTACGCCACAACAACAGTATTTGTTGCAATCTTTATCTTTAGCAGGCGCGCACGTAACACAGATTGCCGCGCCAGAAAATCTCAATGTCAGCCTGGTACGTTGTGGATGCGCTGATGGTCGCGCCGAGATTATTGCTGCCGCGCGTTGGGCGCGCCATTTGCTGGAGCGCGATGCTTCACTTACCATTGCCGTGGTCATTCCTGAGCTAAGTGCGGTGCGCGAAACAGTAGTGCGTACCTTTGATCAGGTTTTTTCGCCTGCGAGTGATCTTCCTGGTACCTCTCATGTCACCACTCCCTATAATATTTCTTTAGGCACTGCGTTGCTGGATGAACCTGTCATTCATACTGCATTCCTGATTCTGGAGTCTGCGCAGGGAAAACTGACAATTGAAAAAATGGGGAGCCTGCTGCGTTCGCCATTTTTGGCAGGCGCAGAGCAGGAAATGACACGCCGCGCGTTATTGGATGCGCGTTTGCGCCGCGCAAGCGACACACACGTAACATTAGACATGCTGCGCTATTACGCTACGCATAATAATGCAACTGGCGCAGAGAATGCTTATGCGTGTCCGGTGCTGGCGAATCATTTGATAAAGTGGGCGGAAGCCATCAGACCTTTGTCTGTTATGGTAAAGGAACAACACGTACCCAGTAAATGGATGGCGTTTTTTACCCGGTTGTTGGCTTGTGCAGGCTGGCCGGGCGAGCGGTCGTTAGATAGTCGTGAATATCAGGCACACATGGCATGGCGTGGCTTGCTGGCTGATTATGCGCTACTGGATGCCGCAGCAGGGAAACAGACGCTGGGTGAAGCTGTGGGGCATCTGCGCCACATGGCGGCAGTTACGCTGTTCCAGCCACAAAGCGCGGAGACGCCGATTCAAATTATGGGATTGCTGGAGACAGCCGGACTGCAATTTGATCATATGTGGATTATGGGTTTGCATGATGGCGCCTGGCCAGAGCCAGCGCGCCCCAATCCTTTTTTACCCTTAACACTACAACGGCAACATAATCTGCCGCACGCTTCCGCAGCGCGTGAATTAGCGTTTGCGCAACAGATTACACAGCGTCTTTTCAGCAGTGCAAAACATGTCATAGTCAGTTACCCGCAACAAGAAGCTGATCGGGAGCTGCATCCATCGCCTTTGATCCGTCCATTGCAGGAAGTGGATCTGCAAGATTTGGTTATGGATAACGCGCCATTTTATGCGCAGCTTATCCATCAAAGAGCAAGGCAAAGCGCAAGGCTTGAAATTTTTAAGGATGATATGGCGCCGCCGTTGGAAATTGGCACGGTGGTTGCCGGTGGCACCGACGTTTTGAAACAACAAGCGGCTTGTCCCTTCCGCGCCTTTGCCAGGCACCGTTTGGGTGCGCAGCCATTAAATCCGGTTGGTATAGGCCTGAATGCCAGCGAACGTGGAAAGTTACTGCATGCCGCGATGGAAGCTGTATGGAAGACCGTGCAATCCCACGCAATATTATGCGGCATATCCGAAGAAGAATTGCAGAGTATTATCAGGGATGCAGTGGCACGGGTTGTAAATAAAATGGCGCATAACCGTCAGTTTACGTTTTCTGAAAAATTCACGGCTCTTGAAAGAACCCGCCTGGAAAAACTTATTACTGCCTGGATGCTGCTGGAAAAACAACGCAGTCCGTTTACGGTGTTCCAGACAGAACAGGAACGCTTGATTGAAATAGGCGGACTTGCGTTTACCGCCCGCATTGATCGCATTGATGAGTTGCCGGATGGTCGCCATGTCATTATTGACTATAAAACAGGAGATGCAAAACTTCAAAGCTGGTTTGGAGAACGCCCCGATGAGCCGCAATTACCGTTGTATGGAATCTCTGATACACATGCAGTGGCAGGACTGGCTTTTGCCCAATTACGTGCCGGGAATCTATGTTTTAAAGGATTTAGCGACACTGAAGGTATTATTCCCAATGTAAAAGAGTTTAGTAGCGTTAAAAACGCACCTACTGTTACTTGGTCAGATCAATTCAATGACTGGCGTCAGGTATTGCAGCATTTAGCCGAAGGATTCCGTGCTGGCTATGCGCCGGTTGATCCAAAAAAACCGGGGGCTACCTGTCAATATTGTGAATTAACTGCATTATGCCGTATTCATGAGCATGACGGTTTAGGGCTGACGCCAGAAGCGCAGGAAGACGATGATGATTGATAAATTTGTCACTGTCGATGCTGCGCAGGATGTTATCGAGCGTCGTGAAGCTCTGGATCCGCAGCGTTCTTTCATCGTTCAGGCTCCGGCGGGTTCAGGAAAAACCAGCCTGCTAACGCAGCGTTATCTCACCTTGCTTGCGCATGTACATCATCCTGAGGAAATCATCGCCATTACCTTTACCCGCAAAGCCGCTGCAGAAATGCGTAATCGCATTATTGAGGCTTTAAACAAGGCGTGTGATGTGCCTCCTGTTACTGAACATGAGCGCCATACATGGGAGCTTGCTAGGGCAGTTCTGGCGCGTGACGAACATAGTGGCTGGAATCTTCTGGCGCATCCAGCACGCCTGCGCATTCATACCATAGATGCGTTATGTAATAACTTGACGCGACAAATGCCGGTACTGTCAAATTTTGGCGCCGCACCTGTCACCACCACGGACATGGCTGATCTTTACCGCGAAGCGGCGCGCGAAACATTAGCGTTACTCGAAACCGGAGAACGATGGTCACTTGCCATTGAGCGCTTACTGATACATCTGGATAATGATCTGATGTTGGTAGAAGGCTTGTTGGCCAACATGCTGGAAAAGCGTGATCAGTGGTTACGCCATATTACCACTGGCACTGCCGATCGTGCCCAACAACGTAGTGTGCTGGAAAAAGCCTTATACGATACGATAAAAAATGCGCTGACGGAGATGCGCCATCACGTACCTTTAGATACAGCGCCCCATCTTCTGGAATTAATGCGCTATGCGGCCTTTAATCCCCTGCCTGAAAAAAATTGTTCCATTCAAGCGCTGCAAAATTGTGAGTCTTTTCCGGGATACGATGTTATTGATTTACCCGCCTGGCTCGGCATCGCTACATTGTTATTAACCGACAAAGGCACCTGGCGCAAACAAGCCGATAAAAATATTGGTTTTCCTGCGCCTGACAGCGAGAAAGATGGAAATGCCGCATCGCGTAAAGATATGAAGAACCATTTCAAACTGTTGCTTGATGACTTTTCGCAAAACAACGACGGTTTACGTGTTGCATTAAATGATTTGCGTTGTTTACCATCCATGCAATACCGTGATGATCAGTGGGACATCATGGAGGCACTACTGGACCTTCTGCCCGTAGCGGTGGCGCAACTGCATGTGGTATTCCGTGACAGAGGTCAGGTGGATTTTAGTGAAGTGGCGCAACGTGCTGTACAAGCATTAGGTTCGCCAGAGAATCCTACAGATTTGGCCTTAGCGCTGGATTATCGTATACAACATTTACTGGTAGACGAATTTCAGGACACTTCCTTTGGCCAATATCAACTATTGGAACGCCTCACGGCAGGTTGGCAACCAGGTGATGGGCGCACCCTGTTTTTAGTCGGTGACCCCATGCAATCCATTTATCGCTTTCGTGAGGCGGAAGTGGGTTTGTTCCTCCGCGCCCGTGAATACGGGGTTGGTGATGTAAGACTTGAGCCTTTAACCCTGCGGGTTAATTTTCGTTCCCAGGCGGGTATTGTTGAATGGGTTAATCGCGCTTTCAAGCTGATTTTTCCTGTAGATGAAAATATCTCCAGCGGTGCTGTTACCTATAGTTCTTCGGTGGCCACACACCCGACAGGGAAGGGTGATGCAATACACGTACATCCCTGTTTCGAAAAAAGCTCATTTGTCGAAGCAGCAAAGGTAGTCTCTCTTATCGAGCATGCGCGCACTACCAACCCGGATGAAAAAATTGCGATTCTGGTGCGCGCGCGCAGTCATTTAACCGATATCGTCGCGGCATTACAGGCCGCAGGATTGCGCTATCGTGCTATCGAAATCGAAAACTTGGGGCATCGTCCCGTAGTGCAAGACCTGTTAGCCTTAACGCGCGCGCTATTGAACCCGGCGGATCGTATTGCCTGGTTAGCGGTGCTGCGCGCCCCCTGGTGCGGCTTGACGCTTGGGGATTTACATGCGCTGGTTACTATCCAGCAGCCTGGCACAGTTCTATTCGATGTAATAAACGCTACTACGCAACTCAGTGTGAGCCAACTCACTATTGACGGCCAGGCGCGCCTTGCCCGTATACATAAAATATTACAGGCGGGTCTTGCGCAGCGCCGCCGCCAGCATTTGCGGCGCTGGGTAGAGGGAATCTGGCTTGCTTTGGGTGGGCCCGCCTGTGTAGGAGGTGAAACTGATCTGGAAGATGCTGCGGTATTTTTTGATTTGTTGGAACAGATGCAACGTGGCGGGGATATTGAAAATATTGCCCGTCTGGAAGAACAGCTTATCCGGCTTTTTGCATTGCCGGATCGGGAAGCGGATGAGTCCTTGCAACTCATGACCATCCATAAAGCTAAAGGCCTTGAGTTTGATACCGTTATAGTGCCGGGCCTGGCGCGCCGCATGCCATCGGATCAAGATCGTTTGCTGCGATGGATGGAGCGGCCTGCCGCGCCCCGGATAGATCACAGGCGAGATCATATCGCGGTGCCACGCGAAGAGAGTGACCTGTTGCTCGCGCCAATTAAAGCGCGCGGGCAAAAAGAAGATGCCATCTATGCTTATTTGAAATATGTTGATCAACAAAAACAACACTATGAAACCGCGCGGTTATTGTATGTCGCCACCACCCGCGCCAAAAAAACCTTGCATTTGCTTGCGTCTGTCACCTTGAATGAAAAAGATGGCAGCATTAAAACCCCTGCACGGGGTTCCTTGCTCAGTCAATTGTGGCCAGTCGTTGAAGCAGAGTTTGTAAAAAACACCCCTGAAAAAATCGGCGCCAATGAACAGGATAATGAGAAAAAAATTTCCTCTTCTGGCCGTGGTTTACGTCGGCTCAGTAGCGATTGGCACTTACCTGAAGCGCCGCCTCATGTTGTAACAGGGGTGGGGCAGGCATCCGTGTCCGTGATGCCATTGGAAGACATTGAGTTTCTATGGGCCAGTGATAAAGCGCGGCATATTGGCACGGTAGTGCATCGCATGTTACGGCAAATTGCCCAGCAGGGTATTGCCGTCTGGAACAACACTTCCCCGGAAATGCAGCAGCGTCGTTACCATGCCATGCTGATTCAACTAGGAGTTATAGCGCCCGAGCTTGACGATGCCGTACAACGTGTCGCAACTGCACTGCAATGCACCCTCACCGATGAACGTGGTCGTTGGATAATGGATCAGCAGCACTATGATGCGCGCTGTGAATACGCACTGAGCGGGTTGATTCAAGGGAAGCTCACCAATATTATCCTTGACCGCACCTTTGTCGACGCACAAGGCATACGCTGGATTATTGATTACAAAACGGGAAGTCATGAAGGGAGTGATATTAACGCCTTTTTAGACAATGAACAAAACCGCTATCGTGGACAGTTAGAAAAATATGCTGCGCTCATGCAGCAGTGGGATAACCAGTCAGGAAAAAGGCACACCATCCACTTAGGGCTTTATTTTCCCTTGGTCGGCGGATGGCGTGCGTGGTCATATCATCACGAATAACTTTCGGCGATCGTGAAATTTATAACCACCCCGTTAATATTACTTGGTTATTTACATTATCCCGGCTCGAGCAATACGTCACAGCATTTTTTCACGTGATTGTTCGGCTCGAGCCGCGCCTATAGCGGTTTTTACTTCTTTTTCTTCTTCCGGTGGAGGTAGTACAGCTGGCATCCCCAGTGATTGAATCCACAACTCGCGGCACCAACCCTTACTATGATAAATATGTTCATCTTCTTCATTTTCTACTTCTTCACACGCGGCGCTCAACACCCTCTTTTCTTCCCCCTTGGCTGCTTCTGCACATCGGGACAGCAATTCCCAGTTTAAATGGTCCTTGGTTTCCGCAAGTACTACGCACTCACAAGCTACCAACTCGGCAGCTTCCGGCACGCCACTCTGTTTCGCCATTTTCATGGCCTTTACCAGCGATTCCCCGATATGACGCACCACCTGACGCCCTGGTGTCTGCACCTTAGGATCCAGTTCCATTTTGGCAAACAACTCATGCATGACCTCGACGTGATGATGGGTTTCCTGGAGATATCCTTGCCATTCTTCTTTTAGCTCGTCGTTGATGACGCACTCAAGTGCAGTCGTGTAAATTTGCACTCCACCCATTTCAGTTTCCAACATTTGATACAAAAGCTCTTTGGTCTGTTTGTTCATTTTTCTCTCCATAATAGTCAAAAAATGCGCAGGCGATCAGTCTGCGCACAAAGTTCATGATCGCATCAAATATCTTTCTTCCATACACTCACCACAACAACATCATTTTATGTGTGAAAGAAGATCCTATTAATAATTAAACATTAATGAATAGGAGGTATCGCAATACTGTTCGGTTTAGCCGTTTGTGGTGAGCTGTCGAAGCACCCACGCCGCATTCAAAGCCCTTCGACAGGCTCAGGGCGAAAGGGAAGTGTATTAAGCGAACAGTAGTGGGACGTATCGTGCTCCTTAGCGTCATATTCAATTGTTGTTGTAGATATCAGACCTATCGTTACTGCGTCTCCTCCGAACAGGTTCATCTGAATCACTTACATCTTCTTCCCCTGTCACGGAAATATCTTCGGCATCGGCAGCTTCCAGAATCTCTTCGATACGCTCTGCCTCATCCTTATCATAAGCATGAACGGATATAAGAATATTTCCATTCTTCACTTTGGATTCATATTGTTTAGCTTCAAATTCAGGCATGCCAAGTCCCACCAAGGCTCCCGCAATGCCGCCAATGGTGGCGCCCACGGCTGCGCCACTTAAGGCCGCCATAATGGGTCCTGCTGCGATAAAAGGCCCGACACCGGGAATGGCCAAGGCGCCAATACCTGCGAGTAAACCCAATACACCACCCGCAACACCACCGGCACCGACACCAATGGTGGCGCCTTCCGGGGCTTTAGTATTATGCTCATGGGCAAAATCCCGGCTTCCACTGCGGTCAGGCATTAGTACTGAAATATCAGAGGTAGATATGCCTGCCTGTTGAAGGCGGGTAATAATGGTTTCTGCCTGGATTTGAGTTTTTGCAATACATATAACGGCTTTTGACATGATAGTCTCCTTTAAGTACTTACTTAACTTCCAGTTGATTGTGGATCGTTTTAACTCCTGGGACTGCTTTTGTCAGGTTAACGATCGTTTCTGCTTCTGCCCGGCTTTCGACCGGACCCCTTAAAGTAACCTCGCCATTTTGGGTGATTACTTTGACATTCTTTCCATTCATGGAAAGATCTTGTTGCATGATTGATTTACGCACTGCTTGTGTAATGTCCTGGTCTTCCTTCGCCATGGACTGGTCTAATGGTGTCAACATTCTTTCATCCCTATCCCGCTTATTAATCTCCGTGTTATCAGGCATTGTTCTTTCCGTTGCCGTCGGGTTGGGAGCAGGGGTATCTGAGGTTACAGGTTCCCGCGCTTCCACTATGCCAGTGATAAGCATTAAACCCATGGTTGTTAAGAGAGATTTTTTCATACACTCCTTCCTTTGTGGATAAATTATTTACATTTTCTACATTCACAAGTAAATATATCAACTTGGCTCCACAATAAATAAAAATAATTTTATAGTCTGTACGAAAGCGCACTAAATTAAAAATGCATCCACTAAAATAAGGTTATCCGATACGTTATGTTTAGTTATTGCCAGGACTGTTGGGGGTTCCTGAACTCTCCGGGCTGTTCGGCTCTGTTTGTGTAGTGGCAGGATCATTTGGATCTCTCTGCGGGTCAACAGGAACTCTCTTGGGTTCCCTATTGTCAAGTTTTTGTGCTTCTTCATTAAAGTCTTGCGGACCCCGAACACTATTCGATGATGAATCAATCTCTTGCTCATGACTTTCCTTGGTTTCGCATCCCGCAAGTCCTATGGCCACTACCAGTGAAACTCCTGCTAACATTAACTTTTGTGGGTTCATTGTATTCTCCTTAATAAATGAAGTGCCCTCAATGATCAATAATCATTAAGTTTTAACATAAATTACATCTCTGATCATTGTTGGTCTGTACGATATCACACAGAAAAGCCTGATTTTTGATAACCAAATGCATCTTCGTATCGTTTAATCCCCTGACGATATTAATAACTAAAGTTTCTAGAGCAGTCCGGTTTATGGCGAACCCAATTTGAGCCATTAAAGGCATCGCGTACCAGGATGGTCAATCTCGCTCGGGTTTTATTCCCCGCAGCTTGCTGCGGGGATTTTTATTTCATGTCGTCGCGATGCAGCATTGCCTGACCCACCGGCGTATTGCCTGAGCAGAAGTAGCTCTGCAAGTCGCGTTCGTAGATCCGCGCTATTTGCTGGGCCAACGTCGGCACCATTGAGTGTTCGTCGTAGACTCCGGCCAGCCGCAAAATAACATAAGGAATTTATTTGTGCTCAGCACGGATCACTGCTTCAGCGGTGGCCTTCGACTTCGGATAAGCCCAGCGCGGTTCAATTGGCAGCTGCTCGTCAATACGCCCACCAGGCCGACAAGGCGCGTGTACCAACATAGTGCTCGCATAGATGAATTGTTCCACGTCGAAGCCTTGCAACGCCCGTAGAAGGCGTTGCGTGCCCTCAACATTAACGGATTGGTAAAGCGGATTGTCCTCGCCGGTAAAGTCGAAATAGGCAACGAGGTGGATAACGCTGGCGATGCGGGAACCGAACATGTCGCGGAAATTGTGCAATGCCAGATCGACGGCGGCATCGGATGCGAGATCGATCTCGAACACTGTGAAGTCGGTATCATCGGCTTTACGGTCCAAGCCGACGATCCGGTAGTCTTTAGCGAGTCCCTCCCCAAGCGAACGGCCGAGGTTACCGGTCACGCCGGTGATGAGGACGATTGGCCTATGGTCTGACTCTGTCATTGCTAATCTTTATCGGTAACTCATCATAACTTTCCTTTTTCCCGTACCTGGAAGAGGTATCAAGTCATAGCGGCAAGGGGCCTGAATCAAGAGGGTTTTGAAATCTCCGCAAGGGCTTCACCGGCAGCTTCTATATCAGAACTCTCAACGGCAAAATCGCCCAGCGCCACGATTCCCACGAGCCGTTTATCGGCGTTCACAATCGGCAAGCGCCGAATCTGGTGATCGCTCATAAGCTTAAGGGCATCATCCACGGAATCATCTTCATAAGCATAGATGACACCTTCTGACATGACATCACGTACCTTGGTGTTCGGGCCCTTGCCTTCTGCTACGGCGCGAATCGCAATGTCGCGATCTGAAATCGCGCCGATCATGCGGTCGTTTTCTCCCACCGGCATCATTCCGAAGTTAAAGTCGAGCATGTGTTGTGCAGCTTTTTGGATCGTTTCATCCGGACTAATGATCTGCACATCCCGGTTCATCACATCTTTAAGTTTTGGCATTTTTAATCTCCTTAATTAAAACCCTATTTAAAAAGTGCAATTACGCACGATCACGCAATTCCTTCACGCCTTCTTTTTCCGCACAATGATCACAGCAAAACATTCGCCCATCCTTTTCCAAGCCATGCCCGATGATGCGTATATTGCAATGTTCGCATGTGGGCGCCAAGGCATGAATAGCGCATTCGAAGCTATCAAAAGTATAGGTTTTACCCAAAGCGATTACTTGAAAAGATTTATCATATTCATTTCCACATCCATCACATTTAGCCATACGTTTCTCCTTGTTAATAAAGTTGTCAAATGAGCCTATTTCACGCCAGACGTTGACGACGGGAATAACTGACGAGAACCATTGTTATAGGGATATGACTTGTCGACTTGCGATTAGCGCCGGACTCCATACACAAAATGTATGTTTACGGATTGCGGCTTTTACCCGCTTTTTTCAGTGAGATTGCAACAGCTTGCTTGACTGCTTTTTTTTTCGTCTTGGGATGGCTGGCGCCTATTGATCCATCCTTTTCCCACTCATGAACCAGTGTCTTGATATTTTTGCTGATGACGGTGGGGCTACTACCCTTTCTTAGTGGCATGATATTTCTCCTCTCCGTAAATAAACGTTTGCTGAAGTTGCGGAAAACGTCGCGGACGGAATACCGTTTGAATAATTCAATGTTTCTGATAGTACACGTTGCCTTAATTCTCCCTATCATCACTGTTCGCTACCGCACATTCCATAAAAATTTTCCTGTCATAGCTAAAAAATAAGGTGAAATGGTGGAAGCTTATCCTTCGGCAAGGATGGATTGTACTGGCGCTGCCGAAACGCTCAAAGAGACGCTCCTTACACTGACAACCCGCTCACAGCACAAACACGATTCCTTCAAATACGAGCTGAGTATCTTTGGGTTTGTGTCTCCCCAGCCTTGCAAGCGGGATATCTCCATGATGTAGCAAAGCAGTCGTCGGCGGCGATTCGGCTGCCCATGGAGGGCAAAGGCGGGACGATATTGTATGGTAAGATACATTGCTGATCCCTTACAGCAGATATTTCGACATTCCCATGGCTCAAAAAGCAACAGTTTTCAAGTCTCACCTTCAAATCGCAGATATGGATCGCGGTTATTACAATGATCATCGCCTGACGGTGGCGCAACATTCATCTGAAACAGATGAGCGGATGATGGTGCGTTTGTTGGCCTTTACGCTGCATGCGAGTGACGCCCTGCAATTTACTAAAGGGCTTAGTGCGGATGACGAGCCGGATGTGTGGCAGAAGAGTTTGACGGATGAAATCGAGGTGTGGATTGATGTGGGTTTACCTGATGAGAAGCGTATAAGAAAGGCGTGTGGCCGCGCTAAACAGGTTTATATTTATGCGTATGGCGGGCGTGCCGCGCAGCTGTGGTGGGAACAGGCTTCTGGTAAATCGCTGCGTTTTGATAATCTGCAGGTTATCAACTTGCCTCAGTCGGCGACCAAGGCATTGGCAGAATTGGCGCAACGATCCATGAATCTGCAATGCACGATACAAGAGGGACAGGTTTGGGTGAGCGATGCGGATATTACGGTGATTGTTGATGTTGAGGTATTGAAGTAATATTAAGGTGATGCTATCCCCTCCACCCTGCTGAAAATGTGCAGATCAGTGCGGCAGGTCATGGGAGCGCACCATTTTTTTCTTCTTTTTTGGCCTGATCCCACAAGGCATCCATTTCTTCGGGCGTTGATTGATGGGGTGTGCGGCCCTGCATGGCGAGCAGGGCTTCAATGCGCCGAAAGCGGCGTTCAAATTTGGCATTGGCGCAACGTAGCGCGGCTTCAGGATCCACTTTGGCGTGACGTGCCAGGTTGATGCCAACAAACAATAAGTCGCCTATTTCGTCTTCCATGCGCTCCTGGTGCGCGCCTTGGTTGATCTCGATGTGGATCTCCTGCATCTCTTCGGCGAGTTTGTCCATCACCTGATTAATGTGCGGCCAGTCAAATCCGGCCTGCGCGGCGCGGTTCTGTAGCTGGGTGGCGCGGGTCGTGGCGGGCAGCGCCAGGCTAATATCATCAAGCAGGCTGACGTGCGTAAGTAATTGGTCAATTTTTCTCATAAGGTCCTTCTGTTTTGCTATGATTCTAAAAATGCTGTCTGTCAGGAGTGAATTTTTATGTCGTCATCCCGCAAAAAATGGCTGATGGCCGGTGTTGCGGTACTGATTATTGTCGCACTGGTATTTTATTATCGCTATAGCAAAGTGATTAGTGTGGAAACGGTGGCGGTTCAGCGTGGCGATCTGGTGATTACCGTAACGCCCACAGAAACCGGCACGGTAGATACCGATGCGACAGCGCAGATCAAGGCTGAGATTGCGGCGCGTGTCGTAGAGGTTTCCGCGCAGGAAGGTAAGGAAGTAAAAGCTGGTGATGTACTGCTACGCCTTGATGTGGGTGAAATGCAGGCACGTTTGAATCTGGCGGCATCCAGTAGGGCGGCCGCTCAGTCCCGGCTGGATTCGGCGCGGATTGCCTTGCCGATGGAAAAAGCGCGCACGGCGGCGAGCCTGGCCGAGGCTCAGGCGCGTTTTGCGGATGCAAAGCAGAAGCATGACAAGAAGAAACGGCTCTATGATAATCGCTTGATCGCATCAGGTGAAATGGAATCCAGCGCGGCTGAACTCAGTGCCGCACAAGCGGCGCTGAATGTGGCGCAGGCCAATCTTGAGCAAGTGGCGGTGCAGGAGCAGCAAATTAAAGTTGCAGAATCGGATGTCAGACAGCAGGCAGCGCAACTGCGTGTCGCCGAGCTTAACCTGGCGCATGGTACGGTGCGTGCGCCGATTAATGGCACCGTGATGGAACTGCCGGTGAAGCCCGGTGAATTAGTGCAGCCGGGGATGATGGTGGCGCGCATTACGCGCCTGGAAGGTTTATATGTGAAGGCGCTGGTCGATGAAGTAGACCTGAGCCGGCTCACTGTCGGGCAATCTGCCGAAATTACTTTTGATACTGTGCCGGACAAAAAATTTGCCGCACAGTTGTTTGAAATTTCCCCCGGCGTATCTGTCGAAAAACTCAAAAGCCGGAATGTCACCATCAAGTTGCGGGTTGTCGAACCGCCAATTTTTTTGCGGCCCGGTATGTCGGCAGATGTGGAGATTAAGGTCGAGACATTGAAAAATGTTTTACACGTTCCCACCCAAGCCATTATGACCAAAGACAAAGAACAGTTTGTGTATGTGATTGACGCAGGCAAGGTCGCCAAGCGTGTTATAGAAACCGGCCGTTCAAATTGGGACTCTACAGAAATTCGCAAGGGGCTAAGTGAAAACGAAGTGGTGATTACTTCGCTGGATCAAGACGGGTTGAAACCTGGCGTGCGGGCGCAGAAAAAATAGTATGGCTGATATGCCGCTCATCCAGCTTACCAGTGTCACCAAGATTTACGTAACTGGCGCCATTCCTTATGAGGTGCTCAAGAATATTACCCTGCAGGTACAGCGTGGCGAATATGTGGCACTCACCGGTGCGTCAGGATCGGGTAAATCCACGTTGCTGAATATTATGGGGTGTCTGGATGTGCCCAGTAGCGGGCACTATCACTTGCAGGGTGATGAAGTCTCTGCCAAAACCGATACCGAACTGGCGCGCATCCGCAACCGCTTTTTCGGTTTTGTATTCCAGTCGTTTAATCTGTTAGGCCGTTACACCATTGCGGAAAATGTTGCGCTGCCCATGGTGTATGGCGGCTTGGGGCGCAAGGAACGGTTGGAAAAAGCCAAGGTGTTGTTGGCGCGGGTTGGGTTGGAGCGTGTTACCGGCCATTATCCCGCAGAACTGTCCGGCGGTATGCAGCAGCGCGTGGCGATTGCGCGCGCTTTGGCAAATGATCCGGCGGTATTATTTGCTGATGAACCCACCGGTAATCTGGATAGCAAAACCGGCATGGAAATTATTAACCTGTTTGGTCAACTTAATACAGAAGGCACTACGGTGATAGTCGTGACGCATGATACGCGTGTCGCACAGCACGCGCAGCGTGTGCTGGTGCTTGCCGATGGCAGTATTGTGGGTGATCGACATCATGTTACAGAGCCTGCCGCATGAATCCTTTTGAACATGTACGCATTGCGCTGGACGCCCTGGCGGCCAATAAAGTGCGCGCCTTTCTTACCATGCTCGGTGTGATCATTGGCGTGGCTTCGGTGATTATGCTGGTGGCAATAGGCGAGGGCGCCAAGACTTACATACGCACGGAATTGATGGGCATTGGTACCAACCTGTTAATTATTGTGCCGGGCAAGACCGAAACCAGCGGCGCAGGACACATGCCTTCCGGTATCCGAAAATTGACTATCAGTGACATGCACGCATTGGAAAAACGCACCACATTATTGCGCGCCATGGCCGCAGCGGTAGTGAGCAATGCGCCGGTGAAATACCAAAGCCGCTTGCGCAACGTGCAGATTATTGGTACTGACCAAAATTTCCCAACCGTGCGTAATCTGCATGCCGAAATTGGCGCGTTTATTTCAAAATCCGATGTAGATGCGCGACGGCGTGTCGCCGTGCTGGGGCGCACCGTGCGTACGGAGTTATTTGGTGAAGCCAATCCGCTGGGGCGCATGATAAAAATTGGCGAAACAAAATTTCGCGTCATAGGCATTATGGAAAAAAAGGGCATGACGTTGGGCATGGATATTGATGACCACGTATTTATCCCCGTAGAAACAGCACAGGAGATTTTTGATCAGGACGGACTTACCAATATACTTGCCCAAGTGATTAATGAAAGCGAAATTGAGCGCGCCAAAGAGCAGGTGCGTACCGTGCTTACTGAACGTCATGGCGAAGAGGACTTTACTGTTGTCAGTCAACAAGCCATGCTTTCCACTATGCAAGGAATTCTCAGCACCTTCACTTATGTGCTGGGGGGCATTGCCAGCATCTCGTTGCTGGTAGGCGGCATTGGCATCATGAATATCATGCTGGTGTCAGTGCGCGAACGCACCCGTGAAATTGGTTTGCGCAAAGCGATTGGCGCATCGCGGCGTGATATTTTATTGCAATTCGTGATTGAGTCCGTGGCGTTGTCCGTGGTGGGTGGCATCATCGGTATTTTGTTTGGCGCGGGCGTGGCCTATGGCGCCAAGGCTGCTTTCCCAGTGATTCCGGTGGATGTCACTGCCTGGTCGGTGGCGATGGCATTTATTTTTGCATTTCTGGTGGGCGCTTTTTTTGGTATTTATCCCGCCGTCAAAGCCGCACGGCTTAATCCGATTGATGCGTTGCGCTATGAGTAGAGGGCACCTCTAAATTAGTCATTCCCGCCTTCGCGGGAATGACGGTTGATAAAAATCCCCGCAGCAAGCTGCGGGGTATTTCTTGTCATTCCGAGCACCGCGAGGAATCTTAAGCAAGATCCCTCACTTCGTTCGGGATGACAGTAAACGCAGCAAGCTGCGGGGAGAGCGTAGCGAGGGATCCGAACCCGAAGAAAGCGTCGATTTTTGGTCATGCAGCGCTTTCGTCCAATGAAAGCGCTGCATGATAGGTTAGCGAGTATTAACCTCCGTCATAGGGCGCCATTTTGAGCGCCTTCAATGCTTTTCTCAGGCCATCCAGATTTTGCGCTTCAACAAAGCCATCAATTTCGGCAGTTTTTGCGCCCGCATCTGAAATTTTCACTTTCATCGCGGCGTCTTGCACCTTCTTGACTAAGCCCATGTCGGTTTTTGCAGTGGCCACCAGGAACCATTCTGGATACAAATCGGTGCTATGTACGAGTTTCAGTTCATCCTTTCTTTGGTCAATAATGATGAATTCATTGAGTTTGATTTTTTCTTCTTTGACCATCGACTCGAGCAGGCCACTCCGAACAAAGCCAACATCGATCAAGCCGAGTTTTACGGACAGGACAATCTCATCCTGCTTTGCCGCATCTTTGAATGAGGCAAAGTCTTTATGAGGGTCAAACCCTTGTTGCAGCAAATGATAGGACTGAAATACATAAGCCCCCGCTGAGGACCCCAGATTATACGCCTTGCCTTTTTTGCCTTTAAGGTCGGTAATTTTGGTGATGCCGCTGCCTTGCCTGGCGATAATAACCCCGGCAAAGAATGCGGTGCCCTTGGCTTTCAAGGTCGCCATCGGTTTGGCTTTGAATTTTTCGATGACGACAACCGCCGAGACCGGATTAACCAGCCCAAAATCCACTTCACCCTTAGCAATCGCATCATCAATTTTGGAAGGAGGGTATGGCACAAGTTCAATGGTCTTGCCGGTTGTGGAAACTAATTGGTCTGCCAAGGCTGTCCATTTTTGAACATCGACGGCTCCCCGGGGGGCGTTGACTGCCATCTTTAGATCGGCGGCGTGTGCCGCTTGTACCGCAAACAGGGCGATCAAGCTCAAGGTAAAGCTGCATAACATAGGTTTTTTCATGTATGGCTCCTGAGGGGACCAAAAATGGCTGGAATCTTGTTTGTTGTTTACCACGGTGGGGATTCAACGGTTTGACAACCCTGCGATCCGCAAATATAAAGATGCAATTTGCTGAAGGTGGTGCGTCACCCTGGTTATCGGGCGTTAATTTTTTTTCTTGAGGAGGTTTGCGGAAGATAAAGATAACTGCAAGGATACGGAAGGAAATGTTTGCCGATAAATCGTGAAATTCCCCTCGCTTTCGCCGAGGCTACACGGTTTATGTAACTCGTGCCAAGTTAAGCTACAGCGTGATTAATTGGCACATACTTTGACCAATCATGCCGTGCATCGCCAAACACCAGAAACGAAGGGTTCAGCAGTGATTCTTTGGTGTTATAGCGTAACGGACGCAGTGCAGTATCGGTGAGTTGGCCACCGGCTTCTTCGACAATGCATTGCGCCGCCGCCGTATCCCATTCTGAAGTTAGCCCCAGGCGCGGATAAATATGTACTTTGCCTTCAGCCACCAGGCAGGATTTCAGTGAACTGCCCATGCTGATGACCTGACAGTCACCAATGTTGGCAAGAAAAATAGCAAAATCATTGCTGCGATGTGACTGGCTGCCCGCCACGATAAGCTGTTCACCATTCCATGCGCGTATATGGATGCGCTGGGGTGATTGTGCGTTGCCGGTTTCTTGTTTATAAGCCCCCTGGCCTTGGCGTGCGTAGTAGCACACTCCCGTTACAGGCACATACACGACGCCCAATACGGGCTGGTGATTTTCAATCAAGGCAATGTTCACCGTGAATTCGCCATTGCGCTTGACGAATTCACGCGTGCCATCCAGTGGGTCTACCAGCCAATAACGATTCCAGGTGGCGCGTGTGGCAAAGGATATGGCGGCGGATTCTTCGGATAACACCGGCAGTTCTGGCGTGAGTTTTTCCAGGCCTGCGACAATGATGTGATGTGCGGCCATGTCCGCTTCAGTGAGCGGCGAGAGGTCATCTTTTTTCACTACGCTAAAATCCTGCGCATATATTTTCATGATGGCGTGACCCGCTTCGATAGCCAGGGCAATCACAGCATCCAGCAGTACACCCGTGACTTTAGCGCTCATTCTTTAATAATTCCTTTACCATGAACAGCGCTGCAATGCTGCGCGCTTCGGTGCAATCGTCGCATTGCAATAATTCGTTAAGCTGGCTTAATTTCCACGGCACCACTTCAATTTCTTCAGGTTCATCACCGACGGCTGTGCAGGGATACAAGTCCTGCGCCAGTATCACATGGGTGGTGTGGCTCAAATAACCCGGTGCGACGGTGAGCGAAGTGATGTGGCGCAACGTGTGGGCGGCATAGCCGACTTCTTCCATAATTTCGCGGTTGGCAGCTTCAATAATGCCTTCGCCGTGTTCAATGCGGCCTTTGGGAAGGGCGAGCTCATAGCGCTGCACACCCGCCGCGTATTCGCGGATCAGCAGCACCGTGTCAGTATCAAGCATCGGCACAATCAATACCGCGCCGCGCGCTGAACCGCGCAGACGTTCGTATTGCACCACCACGCCGTTGGAAAATTCCAGGTCTAACTGCTCGACATGGAAAAGACGCGTTTTACTGATGGTTTGTGCGCCTAATATTCTGGGAAGTTTACGCATGAACATCCAGTAAGATTTGCGGCTATCGAAAACCAGATTTTACGCGATTACGCATCGCAATCCTATGGATATTATCTGGCTCGGCGGCAAACTTACCGGCTGCCGATGTTACCCCCTTACGGCCAGTCGCTTTTGCCATCGAGCCGTTTCGCCCACCACGGAAAATACGCCTGGGACTCTCTGCGGGCGCGGGGGAATTCGCGCTTGGGATCCGGCGGGGTATGCGCCTCGGGGGGCAGGATGATGACGGCATGGGCGGCGCTGTCGTCTGACACGCCTGCCAGCAGCACCGGATGGTTGCGGTAATGGGCGGCGGTGATACCCACCTGAAGCAGGTACGATGCCGTGAGCGCGCCCAGGTCACCCAGCACCCCGGGGACATTCAAGGCCCGGTCGGCGCTTGTGACCGGCAGATCGGGATTCATTTCAAACAGCACGCGACCCAGCAGGGCGAGGCGCTTGCCATAGGCCTGTGATGCGGAGCCTGCGTCATGCACCACGGTCTTGATGTCCTGCGGGGAGATGCCCGCCTGCGCGCAGGCTTGTGTGATAGCGTCTTGCCAGGCCAGCACGGCGCGGGGGATGTCCTTCTCCTCCTCCTGTGCCGGATAGTCGGCGGGCCGTTTGGTCACCGGCATATAGACGCGCGCCAGCGGCACGCGGTTGAAGTCGGCCTGGGCGTGACCCAGAATGGTCAACAATATGCCTTCGTTCTTTTGCTCAATCTCGGGGTAGTTGGGCGCATCGAAGGCCGCCAGCCACACGGTTTTGGTTTTATCCTGCTGCGCCGCCGTCACCGCCTTGGCGAGTGAAGCGAAACCGGCGCTGACGCCGTCCTGGTCTATCGTGATCGTGGGCGGCGTCCAGGGCAGCGCCCAGGGTATATCCGCGTCGGGTTCGGGATGAATATCCAGCATGGCCTGCGCGAAGCTCTTCTCCGCTTTGACGGGGTCGACACGCCGGGGCAGGGCCAGATACACCGGCATGGCGCTGATCGGGCGTTTCAGGGAGGCTTTGCGGCTGACGGTGTAGAACGCGTCGGGGTTCAGGATATACGGCGTTCGAAAGTGGTCGAAGAAGAGCGTGTCATTATAATCTTCAACCTGCAAGTCTATCGGGGCGACCGTCTCTCCGGGAAAGTTCATGACGCCGGCGACTAAAAAGGTCTCGGTGGGGGCCTTGCCTGCGCTCACCTGCTCCAGCAATCGCAGCAGGTTTTCCTCCACGGGATCGGAACGGCGCACGATGGGGGCGATGCGCTCCAGCGCGATCACCTGCGCCATCACGGGGCTGTCTTTTGGCGGCGGGGGCGGGGTCTGCGCGGCAGGCCGGGCGCCGAAGAGTTTGTCAAGGATTCCCATCGCCGCCGCCTCGCTGTTCAGGCCACACACGCTCATCGACAATGCCAGCAGGCATGCCGCTTTTGGGGTAGACCTCCGCCAGCGTTTTGTCTTTGAAATAACCTTTCTTATAATACTGGGGGAAGCCCTCTGGGTCATCTTTATCAACCCATCGCCAGTCGGCGTATTGGCGCAGGTTGTACCAGTCCTGGCCGCGGAGCGTGCATACCCCCACCGCCACGTCGCGGGCCAGTATTTTTTCGGCGTGCAGGGGATTGCTGAGGATGGTGGAGTGATCGGTGGCATTGGTTTCCTCCTGAAGATAGCGTTGGCGCAGGCGTTCCCTGGCGGCATTCTTTTCGTCATCGCCCGCGTCTGGGGATACGCCCAGCCCGCCGCGATTTTCGGCCAGCTTGAGCCGCGCGCGGTACTCGTAATTTTGCCGGGCCTGGTCCGGTTCGTCCCGGGCGCGATCCAGCCCCGCATCGAACGGCGAGCCGCCGCGCCCTTGCGGGGCGAGGGGTTCGGCGAGCGCTGGGGCGTTGACGGGCACGGCATGGTCGTGCGGTGGCTCGGCGTTGATGCTGAGCCGGGTAAGCGAAGTAACCGCATACATGATGGGAGCCGTCAGCGTCGCAAAGAATTGCGCCACCCAGTTGCGCCCGGGGGTGGCGGTGAGGCTGAAGCGGGCGGGCGGCGAGGCCGGGCTCCAGTAGCCCTTGTTCTGCGGGGTGGCGCCATTCCAGTGATCTTGCCAGTAGTGGTAGCGGTCGCGGGCAGGGTCGCCCACCTTGATGTCTTGCGCCCATACACGCTGATAGAAAGTCTGCCTGGCGGGGTCGATTACCGCGCATTGCGCATCGGTGACGCCGCGCCAGCCGATACCCTGCACGCTGGCCGCCGAAATCACTTGATCGTGGGGATTGCAGTACAGGAATACCCGCCCCCGGTTGTCGCGGTCCGCGCCGGCGGCGGGTGGCTTCGTCCAGAAAGACCCTAACCGCCAGCCGTCCTTATCCTCGCCCTTCCACTGTCCCAGCCACTCGCCGATCTTTTCCGGCGAGCGCCCCAGACCCTTGCGCGCATCCACATGCTTTATGAACTGGCCCAGGGTCTGCGCGCGTGCCGCATCGGTCTGGCCGCCGCTGCCGCTGGCCGCGTTGCGGCTATAGCGTAATGTCCAGTCTTCCAGGCCGTTATGGATCAGGCTGTACGGCGGGTTGCACAGGATATAGGTGTCGGCAAGCGCCTTGCTGGTGGCGCCATCGCCATCGGTCGCCGTCATGCCCTCGCCGAGAAACGCCGCCGCGAGCGTGACGATATTGTCCTGGCTATGGGCCACCACGGTGATAGGGCAGTCCGCCTGGCGCGTGCGTATCTGTTCGATCAGCTTGGCCAGGCGGTACGCGGCATGCACGAAGTAGTGGCGCGGCGGGCAGGCATAGACATCACGCCCCGGCACGGGATTGAGCATTTGCGCGCGTATCCACAGGAACAACCGGTCGTTCAGGCCTTCCGCCCAGAGATCGGGCAGCGATGAGCAGCCGTTCTGGAACGGCCCGCCGCCCCAGGCTTCCTGTTCATCCAGCCAGATTTTGTCGGAATATTGATCCAGATCTTCCTTGTTCGCCCTGTAGCCCCAGCGGAAGCGGATGACCGGCGAGCGGCCATGGTCGGCGATGAAAGTGCTGCTATTGTTCTCGTCACGCAGCGTGCCGTTGGCATTGAGTTCCGGCGCATACACGGCGGGGCGCGATTGGCCGCTATGGGATATGTTACCCCAGTGTCCGCCAGCGCGTCCCAGCCGCTGGTTGATCCCCTCGCACAATCCCTGTTCGGTGGCGTCGTACCACTCGCCGCTGGAATTGACGCCGTGTACGAAGATCACTACGCCTGGTAGCGGTGCGGGCACATAGAGATGGGTGACTTGCGTCATGCCCGGCACCCGCATCGATAGCGGTAACCGGTTGACCACGTTGCCCCAGCGGTCCACTTCCAGGGTGGCGTGGCAGTTAAATACGGAGCCGTCAATCTTTGTTGGAGTGCTGATTATTCCTTACCCCACCGTTTGAAACGCTTTTTACAATAGCGTAACAGTGATTCGTAACCATCAAAAAACAACTCAAAGCCGTCTTCTGCGGACGCGTCATATTCGCAATAATCATTGGAATAGACGCGGCATACTTGAGGGCGGGTGTCGTAAATGCCGCAACGTCCGTCTTTTTGCAGGTGATTGCAGCGGCTGTTTACCAGCAGATACCAGCCGTCGGTGTCTTTATAATATTGCACGCCCTGGTGCGAGATTTGCCACAGCATATGGTCAAAATCATTTTTGGCGCGCGGTGTGGGCACGTGCTGGGTAATGTAGGTGCAACACTTTGAGTTAGTGCAAAAACCGCACTTGGTTTCGGGTGTGATACCAACAGGGTAAATGGGTATGATGCTCGGCATGGTGTAGCTTAATCCTCGTCATCTAATTGAGGTGGCCAGCCGAGCGTGCGTGCTTTGGCGATCGCGGCATCGTAAATGCAGGCATGGCGTTCGCGTAACTCGGGTGGCAGGTTGCTGACCATGCTCCCATAGGGCGCCCAGGCCGCCATTACTTTTTCATTGAGGGCGAGCATCTGCGCATGTCCCCAGCCTTTGCCATCTTCACTTTCCGGGAGTATGCCGAGCACCCAGGCATCTTTGATCAAGGCACCAGCGGGCGTCATGCCGCCGTAAGTGTCTTCGTGTATGCCCATATAGCGAATGTCTTTCATCTTATACCTTGTGGTAAACCTGGGCGCCTTGCGCTTTGAATTCCTGCGATTTTTGATCCATGCCCGCCTGCACCGCCGCCAGCTCATCCACGCCAAGGCTGGCCGCGTAATCGCGCACATCCTGGGTGATTTTCATGGAGCAGAACTGCGGGCCGCACATCGAGCAGAAGTGCGCGACCTTGGCCGAATCCTTGGGCAGGGTTTCGTCATGGTATTCGCGCGCACGTTCCGGGTCGAGGCCGAGGTTAAACTGGTCTTCCCAGCGGAATTCAAAACGCGCTTTGGATAATGCGTTATCGCGCAGTTGTGCGCCGGGATGGCCCTTGGCCAGATCAGCGGCATGCGCGGCGATTTTGTAAGTGATGATGCCAGTGCGCACGTCTTCCTTGTTAGGCAGGCCGAGGTGTTCTTTGGGCGTTACATAACACAGCATGGCGCAACCGAACCAGCCAATCATCGCCGCGCCGATGCCGGAGGTGATGTGGTCATAACCCGGCGCGATGTCGGTGGTGAGGGGCCCGAGCGTGTAAAACGGCGCTTCGCCGCATTCGCGCAACTGTTTTTCCATGTTGATCTTGATCAGGTGCATCGGCACATGCCCCGGCCCTTCGATCATGGTCTGCACGTCGTGCTTCCAGGCGATCTGCGTCAGTTCGCCGAGGGTTTCCAGCTCGCCAAATTGTGCGGCGTCATTGGCGTCGGCGATCGAGCCAGGACGCAGCCCGTCGCCGAGCGAGAACGATACGTCATAGGCTTTCATGATCTCGCAGATGTCTTCAAAATGGGTGTAGAGGAAGTTCTCTTGATGATGCGCCAGGCACCACTTGGCCATGATCGAGCCGCCGCGCGACACAATGCCGGTGACGCGCTTGGCGGTGAGCGGCACATAGCGCAGACGCACTCCGGCGTGAATGGTGAAGTAATCCACGCCCTGTTCCGCCTGTTCGATAAGCGTGTCGCGGAACAGTTCCCAGGTCAGGTCTTCGGCGCGGCCATTCACCTTTTCCAGCGCCTGATAGATGGGCACAGTGCCAATCGGCACCGGTGAATTACGAATAATCCACTCGCGGGTTTCGTGGATGTTTTTGCCGGTAGATAAATCCATTACCGTGTCACCGCCCCAGCGGGTCGACCACACCATTTTCTCAACTTCTTCTTCAATCGACGAAGACAGCGCCGAATTGCCGATGTTCGCGTTAATTTTTACCAGGAAGTTACGGCCAATAATCATTGGCTCGAGTTCCGGGTGATTAATATTGGCGGGAATAATCGCCCGGCCACGCGCCACTTCGTCGCGCACGAATTCGGGGGTAATCACCTGCGGTATGGCGGCGCCGAAGGATTCACCAGCGTGTTGCGCGGTTAAACCCTGTGCGTGAGCCAGCGCCAGATTCTGATTTTCACGGATCGCAATATATTCCATTTCCGGCGTAATAATGCCGCGCCGCGCATAGTGCATCTGGCTTACATTGGCGCCGGCTTTGGCGCGGCGTGGCTGGCGAATATGCTCAAAGCGCAAATGGCTGAGCTTGGGGTCGTGGGCGCGGTGGCGGCCAAATTCGGAAGTCAGGTTGCTTAATGCCTCACTATCGCCACGCTCCTCAATCCAGCGTGCGCGCAGCGCTGGCAGGCCCGCGCGCAGGTCGATGTGGGCGTGGGAATCGGTGTACGGGCCTGAGGTGTCATACACATACACTGGCGGGTTTTTTTCCGCACCCAGGTTCACCGGCGTATCAGACAGCGAAATCTGGCGCATCGGCACGCGAATGTCCGGGCGGCTACCGGTAATATAAACCTTTTGCGATTGCGGAAACGGCCGCACCGCGTCTTCGCTGACGCGGGCGCGCTGGTTTAAAAATTCCTTGGGGTCCGTGGGGCTTAAAAATTCTTTGGGGATTGCGCTCATGTGTGTTCCTCGCCTTTCAGGGGCTTGTGGCAAGGGCGCAGAAAAACTCGAACTGGAGCTTCCCTACGCCGGGATTATCCGGGTCAGGTTCAAAGGGTTTATCTCAGCCCCCCAATATGAATGGGTTGATTACGGGGCACCCCTAGCATTTGTCTTCAGCAATAGGCTGAACTAGGTAAAAGTTATATTATATTCGAGTGGTTTGCAAGTAACACCGGGTATTTGTTGCCTGGGACGGCTAAACCGCTTATTCTTGACCCATGTAACCCTATCATGTCATTTCGAGCGCAGCGAGAAATCTTTAGGTATCCCGCTTGCAAAAATGGCTTACAAAAAAAACGGTGAATTATGAATATAGAACAAGCCCGCTTTAACATGGTTGAGCAGCAAATACGCACCTGGGAAGTGCTGGATCAGCAGGTGCTGGATCTGGTCAGCCAGATGCGCCGCGAAGAGTTCGTGCCGCCGCAATACCGCGATCTGGCCTTTGCTGACATCATGATTCCCCTTGGTCATGGTCAGGTGATGATGGAGCCGAAGATGGAAGCGCGTTTGTTGCAGGCCTTGAACATTGCGTCTACCGACGTGATTCTGGAGATCGGCACGGGTAGTGGTTTCTTCACCGCGCTGCTCGCCAGGCTCGGAAAACACGTTTATAGCGTTGATATAATGCCAGACTTTACCGAAAGCGCGCAGCGTCGCCTGACTGGGCAGGGCATTCGCAACGTCACGCTGGAAACTGGCGATGCCGCCAATGGCTGGGACAAACACGGCTCCTATGACGTGATTGCCATTACCGGTTCATTGCCGGTCATTCCCAAGGCATTTGATTTAACCCTGAAACCGCATGGTCGCATGGTGGCGATTGCGGGTACCGGGCCGGTCATGGAGGCGATTCTGGTAATGCGTGATGGGCGTGAAGGGTGGGGGCGCGAGAGTCTGTTTGAAACCAGTGTGCCGCCATTGTTGCACCCCAAGCAGCCCCGGTTTGTGTTTTAATCAATATTAATATATTATCATTTTGTAATATACGCGGAGCGTGGTATGCGTGAGATCACCCCACAACAATTGAAGGACTACCTGCAGGTCGCAGCACCCGCGCCATTACTGCTGGATGTGCGCGAGCCTTGGGAGTATGAGATTTGTCATATTGAGGGCGCCAGATTAATGCCCATGCAGCAGATTCCCCAGACCTTTAAAGCGCTGGATCCGCAGCAGGAAATCGTGGTGATTTGTCACCATGGCCGGCGCAGCCTGCAAGTGGCGGGTTATCTTGAGCGGATGGGGTTTACCCGCCTCATTAATCTGACGGGTGGCGTTGATGCGTGGTCGCATGACGTTGACCGGTCGATGCCAACGTATTAAAGAGCCTCTGATGTGCGTCACTTCGTTCGGGCTGTCATTTCGACCGCAGGCGACCGCCACGGATGGCGGAAGGTAGAGCAACGCAGGAGCAGTTGCCGGGAGAAATCTGGTTTCGTTTCTGCACTTGATCCGCTAATGAGTTATTTAGATTTAACAAAATAAAGATTTCTCCCTGCGGTCGAAATGACGACCCGTTATATATCAGAATCCGTTTTTAGGTTTAAGGATTTATTCATGAAAAAAACCTCACTTGTCCTGGCGGTCGCAATGGCGATGTCTGCGAATGCCGCACAGGCAGAAAACCTGCTTGATGTGTATCGCCTGGCGCTAGCCAGTGATCCGCAGGTAAAAGCCGCTGAAGCATCGTGGCAAGCGGTGCAGGAAACACGCCAGCAAAGCCGCGCCTTGTTCCATCCAAAAATCAGCCTGGATGGTAATGCCGCGCGCAACCGGCAAGAGGTTGTCAGTTCTTCGAGTTTATTGTTCCCGTCAGGCAGCACGTTTTATTTTACCACTAAATCGCTGAGCCTTAATTTAAACCAGCCGCTATATCGCCGCGACTACTATATACAATTGCGCCAGAGCGATGCGCGCATCCGTCAGGCAGAAGCCGAGTATCGTGCGGCGCAGCAGGGATTGTTGCTGCGGGTCTCGGAGCATTATTTTACCGTGCTGGCCGAAGCCGATACCTTGGGCTTTGCACAAGCTGAAAAGCAGGCGATTGCGCGGCAGCTAGAGCAGATTCGTCAGCGTTTTGAAGTGGGTCTGGTGGCGATTACGGATGTGCATGAAGCGCAAGCGCGCTTTGATCTGGCCAGCAGCCAGGAAATTGAAGCGCAAACCCGTCTTGCCAGCAGCCGTGAAGCCTTGCGCGAGATGACCGCCACGCTGCCCGCAACGCTCAGTGGATTAACCGACACTGTACCGCTGGTATCGCCCGAACCGCAGAATGCCGAGGCGTGGGTAAACACCGCGCGCAACCAGAATTTTCAGATCATCGCAGCAGAAGCCGCCACCGATGTGGCAGCGCAAAATATCGCAGCGCAACGCGCCGGACATCATCCAACGCTTGATGCTGTGTTGAGTCATGGTTACGGCTCGTCGGGCGGGGCCTTTGGTAACCGCGAAACTCTCGATAGCGCGATTGGAGTGCAACTGAGTGTGCCGCTGTACAGCGGCGGTGCCGTTAACTCGCGCGTGCGTGAAGCGCAGCATCGGTTGACGCAAAGCAAGCAAGTGTTAGAACAACAGCAACGCACCGCCGTGCGCCAAACCCGCGACAGTTACATGAACGTGCTCGCCAGCATCAGCCGCATCAGCGCGCTACGGCAGGCCACCGTGTCGAGCCAGAGCGCCCTGGATGCTACGCAGGCGGGTGCCGAAGTAGGCACGCGCACCACCGTGGATGTACTGAATGCGCAGCGCGATGTGTATCGCGCACAACGCGACCTGTCACGCGCACGCTATGATTACGTGCTTAACATGGTGCGCCTGAAGCAGGCGGCGGGCATGTTGTCGCTGGCCGATCTGGAGCAGGTGAATGGGTGGTTGCAAGACGGGCCATCCTCACCCTGATATTTGGTTCACGGGACGCCGTGATCATCCCCCGAATAATGTTATTTTTCACCTCTCCACTAAACAGGCTTGTTGCCCGCAAGCAAGAGTAATATTACCCGGTTTTTTCGTCCAGATACTTAATCATGGTATTGCGCAACTGGTTGAATTGAGCGTCAGTCTGTAAAGCTTGATTATTTTTATCAGTGATAAAAAAAACATCTTCAACGCGCGCGCCAAAGGTGGCAATTTTAGCATTTTGCAGGCGTGCGCCCGATTCGCGCAGCGCTTGTCCTACGCGTGATAGCAGGCCGGGACGGTCGGTAGTGATTAATTCCATCACGGTGCGCTGATTGCGGGCATCATTACTGAAAGTGATCTCAGTGGGCGTTGTAAAATATTTCAACTGGCGGGGTGGGCGGCGTGTGCCAGAAGCCAGTTTTTGTCCGTGATTTTGTAAATGCTGTTTCAGTGCTACCGGAATTTCTTGCAGACGGTGCGCGTTAGTGATCGGTTCACCGGACGCCTCAAGCACAATATACGTGTCTAATGTGAAACCATTGTTTGCAGTAATAATCCGTGCGTCAAGTATGGTGAGGCCTAATTGATCAAGCGCTTGGGTAGTAGTGGCGAACAAATGTTCCTGGTCATGGGTGTAAATGAATATTTCAGTGCCTCCGCGCGGTGATTGTTGGCGCACCAGCACTAACGGCAGGTCAGCAGCGGTACACCGCAAAATAGCGAGCGTGTGCCAGGCAATTTCATCGGCGCTATGGCGTAAAAAATAGTCGTCACCCCATTCGCGCCAGATATGCTCGATGGCCACTACATCTGTGATCTGCTGTTGCAGTGCTGCCAATGCCTGTTGCCTGATTTCATTAAGCCGTTCAGTGCGGTCTATGACATGTTCCAGGCCGCGTCGCAAGGCGCGTTTTGTGGTGTTGTAAAGCTCGGCCAGCAGTGAATCTTTCCAGCTATTCCATAGCGTAGGATTAGTGCCACGAATGTCAGCAACTGTAAGCAGATAAAGGTAATCGAGGTGTACCTGATCGCCCACAATAGCCGCAAAATCGGCAATAATCTGCGGGTCACTGATATCCTTGCGCTGTGCGGTACTGGACATCACCAGATGGTTCTTGACCAGCCAGCCAACAAAGCGCGCATCGTATTGGCTCAGGCCATGATGCAGGCAAAATGCAATGGCATCGTGTGCGCCAAGTTCAGAGTGGTCACCGCCACGTCCTTTGGCGATATCATGAAACAGGCCCGCCAGATAAAGAATTTCCGGTTTTGGAATGCGCTGGATAAGTTCACTGCACAGCGGTAATTCCTGTGAAAATTCCGGCACGGTTAAACGCCGCAAGTTGCGCACCACCATCAGCGTATGTTCATCCACCGTGTACACATGAAATAAATCGTATTGCATTTGCCCAACAATGGCGCCGAATACTGGCAAATAGGCCGCCAGCAAGCCATAACGATTCATATGGCGCAACTCGTGGGTCACGCCCCGGGGTTGCCGTAGCATTTCCATAAACAGGCTGCGATTACGCAGATCATCACGGAATTTATCATTAATCAGGTAACGGTGGTCCCGAATCAAGCGAATGGTGGTAGCGCGCACCCCTTTTAATTCCGGGTGCTCCTGAAGCAACAGAAAAATTTCCAGCAAGGCAAACGGATAACGCTTGAAAATGCCGTTATGCTTCGCCTCAATAAAGCCATTGCATGACTGAAAGCGGCTATTGATAGGCACCACGGTGGCGGGGCTGTCTGCATAAAGAATGGCTTCCTGAAATAACTGCAACAGCATTTCATTAAGCCGGCCCAATTCCATGATGGTGCGGTAATACTCCTTCATGAACTGCTCAACCGCAAGCCGATGCTCTTCGTTACAGTAGCCAAACTGCTGCGCAATAGTCTGCTGATAATCAAACAGCAAACGGTCTTCGCGGCGGCCGGTGAGTGTGTGCAGCGCGAACCTTACTTGCCAGAGAAAATCCTGCCCCGCCATGAGGGCCCCATATTCCGCTTCAGTCAAGAAATTATGCGTGACCAGATCGTGCAATGTAGCGGCGCCAAAATGCCGTTTCGCTACCCAGCCGACCATCTGAATATCGCGCAATCCCCCCGGCCCTTCCTTGACGTTGGGTTCCAGATTGTAAGCAGTATCGTGATATTTAATGTGACGGGCAATCTGTTCTTGCCATTTTGCTTCGAAGAACTGGCGACTCGGCCAGATGTGTGCTGATCCCGTCGCGCTCCGCAGTGTCCCATACAATATTTGAGGGCCCATCAGCAGACGTGATTCCATGAGATTAGTGGCGATGGTAATGTCGCGTTCCGCTTCGGTAATACATTCCTGAAGCGAACGTACGCTGTGGCCTACCTCCAGCCCCATATCCCAGAGAAACATCAGAAACTGTTCGAGACGCGCTTGATAATGTGCGTGATTATCATTTTGCAGCAGGATCAGCAGATCAATATCCGATGCAGGATGTAGTTCGCCGCGCCCGTAACCGCCCACTGCGATCAAGGCGATTGTGGTGCCGGCTTCGGCAACCGCTCCGTGTTCATTCCGGCAATCGTCGGCTACCACCAAGCGGCGCCAGGCGCGCGTGAGCAATTGGTCAATTACCTGGGCGCGGCTGTGTACCAGTTCACTCGCTGGGACACCGCTGAGGAATTGCTCTTTAAGTTTCTGCTGGGATGTTTGTAAAGCGGTACGAAATAGCGCCAGCGCTGACCCAGATAGCGCCAAAGCTGACCCATTTACAACCTGAGCCAGGTTGTCGTCCAGGGCGGTACTATCAAAGAGGGTCGCAGTTAGCACGGGTGGGCTAAAGTCCATCCTCAGGCCGTTTGGTCAAAACTTCAAACCCAGTGTCAGTGACCAGAATGGTATGCTCCCACTGTGCAGACAGGCTGCGGTCTTTGGTCACCACTGTCCACTCATCGGGCAGCAGTTTCACATGGCGTTTACCCGCATTAATCATCGGCTCGATAGTAAACGTCATGCCGGGTTCCAGCACCAGCCCGGTGCCGGGCGTGCCGTAATGCAACACCTGCGGCTCCTCATGAAACACCCGGCCGATCCCGTGGCCGCAATATTCACGCACCACCGAGCAGCCGTTGGACTCGGCATGCTGTTGAATTACATGCCCAATATCACCCAGACGCACCCCCGGCTTCACCATCCGGATACCCAGGCACATGCACTCGTAACTGATGCGGGTGACCCGCTTGGCGATAATTGACGGTTCGCCCACCAGAAACATTTTACTGGTATCGCCATGATAGCCATCTTTAATGACGGTGATATCTATGTTGATAATATCGCCATTTTTTAATATTTTATCGCCCGGAATCCCGTGGCATACCTGATGGTTTACCGACGTGCAGATCGACTTGGGAAAGCCGTGATAATTAAGCGGTGCCGGAATAGCCTGTTGCACATTCACAATATACTCATGACAAAGGCGATTAAGCTCATCGGTCGCAACGCCCGCCTTCACATGGGGGCGGATCATGTGCAACACTTCTGCCGCCAGCCTGCCGGCGACACTCATTTTCTCGATTTCTTCAGGGGTTTTGATGCTAACACTCATTGATTTTCAAGCCAGAAAAGTAGATTACACATCTTACCGTTTATGTGTGCTCAACCGCAAACAAAAAGCATCCTTGTGTATATTTTAACATGGCTTACTGGGCGATAGCTTGAAGTTGAGAACGCTCCTTGTTATGCCCTCAACAAATGATATTGAAACCAAGCTCGTAATTTCATGCCGTAAACAATGCTTTTTTACTTGGGTTTTAATAATGATCTACTGTGCGTAGACCCTATAAGCCAGCCCTCCCAAATATGTTAGGTACCGAACAGACCTTATTGTTATTCGCAGGTATTGTGTAACCTCATAGCATCTTAAAGGAGAAAATCATCATGAGTTATTTGGATCGCGATACTTTTGGTATGTATAAATCTTATAATGATGACGGCCCTGGACCCACGCTGATGGGTGCCAATACATTGATTGGAAATGATGTTTATAATCACAAGGATGAAGATCTGGGTGATATTAAAGAAATAATGCTTGATATGCGGAGCGGTAAAGTAGCCTATGCCGTGTTGTCGTTTGGCGGATTTCTCGGAATGAATGAAAAACTATTCGCCGTACCATGGACAGCTTTGACGCTCGATACTGTTAATGAGCGTTTTATTTTAAACGTGGAAAAAGATCGCTTACAGGACGCGCCGGGCTTCGACGAAGATGAATGGCCGGATATGGCAGATTTGTCATGGGCCACTAAAGTGCATACTTATTATGGCACCAAGCCGTATTAATGTTTCCGGGTGTTAAAAGCCGTTGCTCAAGCTGGCTTTTAACACTTTTTTACTGTGGCAAGAATATTCGTAAAACCCCCGCAGCTTGCTGCGGGGGTTTTTGTCATTCCGGGCGTAGTGAGGAATCTTAAACAAGATCCCCCATTTCGGTTGGGATGACAATAAACGCCGCAGCCGCAAAATTTTTATTACTCCCAGCCCCTTCGTATTTTGTATTATTTTACGCCACCCCTCCTAATAAGCTAAGATCATCACCCAATGCCTTTTTGATAGTGGCTTTATCGTCATTGATTGAGTTAAAGGGGCATTTCATGATATAAAGGCAAGTCAATGCTAAAAAACCGTATAAATCGGTAATTTGACAGCAGAACCACCTTAATATCATTATATTTTGTGTGGAATTAAAATCGCACACACATCGTCACGTGTATCAGGGTGCCTGCCCTTATTTCTGGACAGGTTGATATATGGGGTGTGTGGAGGTTTAACCCTAACGATTGGAGTCATTCTCATGGCAGTTGTTTCTATGCGTCAAATGTTGGAAGCGGGCGTGCATTTTGGTCATCAAACCCGTTACTGGCATCCCCGTATGGCGCCTTATATCTTTGGCGACCGTAACAAAATTCACATTATTAACCTTGAAAAGACCTTGCCGTTGTACAATGATGCCATGAATTTTATTGGTGGCATTGCCGCGCGCAATGGGAATGTGTTGTTTGTGGGCACCAAGCGTGCTGCACAAGAAATCATTAAAGAAGAAGCCAGCCGTTGTGAAATGCCGTATGTTGACCAGCGCTGGCTGGGTGGTATGCTGACGAATTTCAAGACCATCAAACAGTCTGTGAAGCGTCTGAAAGAGCTGGAAGCCATGTCTCAAGACGGCACCTTGACCCGCTTTAATAAAAGAGAAGCGCTGGACTTGACCCGCGAGCTGGAAAAGCTGGAGCGCAGCCTGGGTGGTATTAAAAACATGCGCGGCATTCCTGACGCCGTGTTTGTCATTGATGTTGGCCATGAAAAAAATGCCGTCAGTGAAGCACGCAAGCTCAATATTCCGGTGATTGGCATAGTTGATACCAACAATGATCCGCAAGAGATCGAATACCCGATTCCGGGTAATGACGATTCCATTCGCGCCATTGCGCTTTATGTGCGTGGGGTTGCCGACGCGGTTTTGGAAGGTCGTGCTACCCGTGCAGCAGGGGGCGCAGATGAGTTTATCGAAATGGATGACGAGGCAGCGGCTGCCAAAGCTCCAAGGAAACCTGCCAAGGCTTCCTTGAAAAAGCCAGCGGCGAAGAAGCGCCCGGCAGCAGGCGCCAGCGACGCAGAGTAACAACCACTTGGCAGAGACAGTGAGAGGCGGCGTTGTCGCCTCTCACTGTCAATTCAAATAATGCTTTTTGCGTTAAGGATTTGTCTAAAAATTCGCTTTGTCATGTATGGCGCAATCAACAAGCATTCGTGCGTCGAGATGGTGTCTGCTGACACATCAATGCGTCCTTGCGCCCGGGCAGGCCGCTTTCGGCATCCTGCCTCTGGCGGCGCTTGTGCATCCCTGCACGGTGGATGCCCAAGTGCGGTGGGCGCAGGGAAGAGCGGCAGCGAAGGGTTCCGCGGGAACCGTCAAAATAATTATTTATTCAATCGAGGTGATGTATGGAAATTACAGCTGCGCTGGTAAGAGAGCTGCGCGAACGTACCGGCTCCGGCATGATGGAGTGCAAAAAAGCGTTGGTTGAAACCCAGGGGGATATTGATGCTGCCGTGGAGTTAATGCGCAAGACCGGATTGGCGAAGGCCGACAAAAAATCCGGTCGTGTCGCTGCGGAAGGCGCTGTTATCATACGCCTGAGCGAGGATGCCACTCAGGGCGTCATGGTGGAAATCAACAGCGAAACCGACTTTGTTTCCAAGGCCGATGATTTCCTGAATTTTGCTGCGCAAGTCGCGCAGCAGGCGCTTTCCCAAAAACCGGTGGATCTGGGCGCATTGCTGGAATTGCCGTTCCAGAATGGCGACGTAAAAACCATTAACACCCGACGCCAGGAATTAGTCGCCAAGATTGGTGAAAACATCAATGTACGGCGCTTTGTCACGATGCAGTCCCCCGCAGGCGTGGTGGGCAGTTATTTGCATGGCGGCCGCATTGGCGTGCTGGTGGGTTTGAGAGGCGGCAGTGCGGCGGTCGCCAAAGACATCGCCATGCACGTGGCGGCTAATAAGCCGGTGTGTGTGTCGGCAGAGCAGGTGCCTTCTGATATTGTCGAGAAAGAAAAAGATATTTTTCGCGCCCAGGCCGCCGAGAGCGGCAAGCCTGCCGCCATCATTGAAAAAATGATCAGTGGTCGCGTCCAGAAATTCCTCGCGGAAATCACCCTGGTGGGTCAGCCGTTCGTAAAAAATCCTGAGATCACCGTGGAAAAGTTATTGCAGGAAGCCAAGGCCACCGTGATTGGTTTTGAGCGTTTCGAGGTCGGCGAAGGCATCGAAAAGAAGCAGGAGAACTTTGCTGAAGAAGTAATGGCTCAGGTGCGTGGAGGTTAACGCATGACAGTTGCCAAGAGCCAATTGCCGCCCACGCCCGCATACCAGCGTATTTTGCTGAAAATCAGCGGCGAAGCATTGATGGGTGATGGTGAATATGGCATTAGCCCTCTAGTGATCAACCGTGTTGCCAATGAAGTCAAAGAGCTGATTGATCTTGGTGTGCAGGTTGGGATGGTGATCGGCGGGGGTAATATCTGCCGTGGTGCGGGTCTGTCAGCCGCCGGCATGGACCGGGTGACGGGTGATCACATGGGTATGCTGGCCACGGTGCTGAATGCGTTGGCGATGCAGGATGCGCTGGAGCAAAAAAATGTATACACACGCGTCATGTCGGCGATCAAGATTAACCAGATCTGCGAAGACTACATTCGTCGTCGCGCCGTACGCCATTTGGAAAAAGGGCGCGTGGTGATTTTTGCGGCGGGTACGGGTAATCCATTTTTCACTACCGATTCTGCCGCAAGCCTGCGCGCCATTGAAATAGGCGCAGGCCTGTTGCTCAAGGCGACCAAGGTTGATGGCGTTTATTCTGCTGACCCTGTTAAAGACCCCACGGCAACACGTTATGAGAGCATGTCGTATGACGAGGTGCTGGAACGCCGCTTGATGGTGATGGATCTCACGGCTATTGTATTGTGCCGCGACCATCACATGCCGCTACGCGTTTTTGATATGAACAAATCGGGCGCGCTACGTCGCATTGTGATGGGGGAACACGAGGGTACCCTGATATATGACGGAACTCATGGAGGGATACACGGAGATGCGCCGCAATGATGGATAATCTTAAAAAAAACGCGCTCGCCCGTATGCTCAAGAGCATTGATGCCTTGAAAGAGGAGCTATCCAGGATTCGCACTGGCCGTGCGAGCGCCGGTATTTTGGATCATGTCACCGTAGACTATTTCGGAAACCAGGTACCCATTAGCCAGGCCGCAACTATCACTGTTGCCGATGCCCGTAATCTGCTGGTTACGCCATGGGACAAGAAAATGGTGCCGGTGATTGAAAAGGCGATTTTGACTTCCAATCTGGGCCTGAATCCGGTGAGTGCAGGTACGGCGCTACGTATACCGTTGCCATCCATGACCGAAGATCGTCGTCGTGATTTGATTAAACAGGCACGCGCTGCGGCTGAAAATGGCCGTGTTGCAGTGCGTGGTGTGCGACGTGATGCGAATAGTGAACTCAAGGATGCGTTAAAAAAGAAAGTGATCTCCGAAGATGATGAGCGGCGCGCCCAGGATGAAATTCAAAAAATCACCGACAAAAATATTGCGGAAATTGACAAACTTCTCGCCGCTAAAGAAAAAGATTTAATGGAAATTTAAAATCAAAATTCTCGTTATCAATTTGTGTGTTCCTCCCGCTCATACAGGCGTTGCTTGAATCGGCATGTCCACTCCGGTAAATAATGCCCGCCGCATAGAATCAATTCCGCGCCATGTGGCAATGATCATGGATGGTAATGGCCGCTGGGCAAAGAAGCGTTTTTTACCGCGTATCGCCGGACATCGTGCGGGGGTAGAAACTGTCCGTAACGCTGTGCGGGTTTGTGGTCAGCACGGCATTGAAGTGTTGACCCTGTTTGCATTCAGCAGTGAAAACTGGCGACGCCCCCAATCTGAGGTAAGTTTGCTGATGGATCTGTTCTTGACGGCGCTGGGACGTGAAACCCGCCGTTTGCATGAGAACAAGGTGCGGCTGAAAATTATTGGCGAGCGCGGTGGATTTTCCGGGAAGCTGCAAGAAAAAATTATTGAAGCGGAGCGGCTCACAGCCGCTAATTCTGGCCTGACACTGGTGATAGCGGCTAATTATGGTGGGCGTTGGGATATTGCACAAGCTGCCCGGGCAGTTGCGCAAAAGGTGCAGGCGCAGCAAATGACGGTGTCACAGATCACTGAAGAGACCCTGGAGCAACATTTGTCAATGGCGGGATTGCCGGAACCGGATTTGTTTATTCGCACGGGCGGCGAAGAGCGCATCAGCAATTTTTTGTTGTGGCAACTTGCCTACACAGAATTTTATTTTACCGATACCTTATGGCCGGATTTTAGCGCCAGTCTTTTTGAGGATGCCCTGATGTCCTTTTCAAAACGGCAACGCCGTTTTGGGCGTACGGGAGATCAGGTAGAGCTTGAAAAACAGGCTACGACCATACCCCCGAAAACACCCCCTGGAGAGGATACCCGTGCTTAAGCAACGTTTGTTGACGGCCGCACTGCTGATTCCGCTCATGGTGGCTGCGATTTTGTTTCTACCTAACGGCGTGTTTGCCATTGTGCTGGGTTTGATTGCTGTCATTGGCTTGTGGGAATGGGCGGGTTTGATGGGTATTGAACCGTTCTGGGATCGCTGGGTATATGTCATGCTGGTGCTGCCGCTGATGTGGACGGCGGGCTTTGTGCCAGAGGGTTTTTTGATCGTAACCTATGTGGGGGCGGCCGGATGGTTAGTGGGTCTGGTGATGGTGATGTGGTTTAATTCTCGTCCTTCAGCAATACCCCCTAATTGGGCGGTGGGGGGTATTTCCGGTGCATTCGTGGTAGTGCCGGCATGGATGGCGTTAGTGATCCTGCATGGCGGGAAGGGTTATGGGCCACATTATGTGCTGTTTTTGATGGTGCTGGTGTGGCTGGCTGATACTGCCGCTTATTTTGCCGGGCGTTACTTTGGCACTCACAAACTGGCTGCGAATGTCAGCCCCGGTAAAACCTGGGAAGGGGTGTGGGGCGCGCTGTCAATAGCGCTGATTCTCTCATTAACCGGCGGACATTTTCTGGGCATTGGCGCTGAAAAACTGCCGATGTTTGTTTCACTGTGTGTTATCACGGTAGCATTTTCAGTGGTGGGGGATTTATTTGAAAGCATGTTTAAACGGCGGGTCGGCGTAAAAGACAGCAGTAATCTTTTGCCAGGGCACGGTGGCATCATGGATCGTATCGATAGCCTGACGGCGGCGGCTCCCATCTTTACTGCCGGGTTGATCTTGATGGAGTCGGTGGGTTGATTGGGATTACCGTGTTGGGCGCTACCGGCTCGATCGGTGTCAGCACACTGGATGTTTTATCACGTCACCCCGATCGTTACCATATCGTCGCACTCACCGCTAATAATGATGTCGAAAGGCTTTACCAGCAATGCCTGGCGCATCGCCCCGCCTATGCGGTGATGGCCGATGCGGATGCCGCGCAACGTCTGCGCGCCAGGCTGCATCCGCAGCATCCTGATATTGAAATCCTGTCGGGCATCACCGGGCTGGAAACCGTTGCCGCCTTGCCGCAGGTGGATTACGTCATGGCGGCCATTGTCGGCGCGGCAGGTTTGTTGCCGACGCTGGCGGCAGCGCGCTCGGGTAAGCGCGTGATGCTGGCCAACAAGGAAGCCCTGGTCATGGCGGGGCAGATTTTCATGGATGAAATCCGGCGCCATAATGCCGAGTTATTGCCGGTGGACAGTGAACATAATGCTATTTTTCAATCCATGCCCACCGACATCACCGCTGGTCTGGATGCTGCCGGTGTGCAGCGTATTTTGCTCACCGCTTCTGGCGGACCTTTTCGTACCCTTGCATTGTCCAAACTTCACGATGTAACCCCTGATCAGGCCTGCGCACACCCTAACTGGGTGATGGGGCGTAAAATATCGGTGGATTCCGCAACGATGATGAACAAAGGGCTGGAAGTTATTGAGGCGTGCTGGTTATTTAATGCCACTCCTGACAGGATTGAAGTGGTGCTGCATCCGCAAAGTGTTGTTCACTCTATGGTTGAATATAAAGATGGTTCGATTCTGGCGCAGTTGGGCAGCCCGGATATGCGCACGCCGATTGCTTATGCGTTGGCGTGGCCAGAACGTATTGACTCAGGAGTTACACCCTTGAATCTTTTTGACATTGGCCGTCTGGATTTTGAGCGGCCGGATCTGACACGTTTTCCCTGTTTGCGACTCGCCTATGAGGCGATGCAGGCAGGCGGCACCGCCGCCGCGATTTTGAATGCGGCAAATGAGGTCGCGGTGGCGGCGTTTCTCGCGGGTAAATTAAAATTCACAGCGATTGCTGCGGTGGTCGAAACCACGCTGGCGAATGTTTCCGCGCACGCGGCTATCTCCCTGGAAGTGGTATTGGCAGATGACGCTTTAGCGCGCGAAAGCGCACAGCGTTCTATCGCGGACGCGATGCAATCACGTGGCGCGAATGTGCTGCAAGGGCGTGGCGCGATATGATGAATACCGTGTTGTCGTCGGTTTTTTTCTTCATCGTGGCGCTCGGCATACTGATCACCATCCACGAGTTCGGCCATTATTGGGTGGCGCGAAAAATGGGCGTGAAAGTGCTGCGCTTCTCGATCGGCTTTGGCAAACCCTTGTGGACACATCACGGCAAAGTCGATAACACCGAATATGTCATCGCGGCTATTCCCCTGGGCGGCTATGTCAAAATGCTCGACGAGCGCGAAGCGCCAGTGGCGCCGCATGAATTGCATCGCGCCTTTAACCGCCAGCCGTTACGCAGCCGCTTTGCGATTGTGTTTGCGGGTCCGCTGTTTAATTTTTTATTGGCCATTCTGGTTTATTGGGCGATTTTCATTATCGGCATCAGCGGTCTTAAGCCGGTGGTCGGTATGGTGGCACCCAACTCTATCGCGCACAGCAGCGGTTTACAGGTGGGTGATGTCATAGTCGAAGTGAATGGCAAAATCACTCCCACTTGGGAAACCGTGGTGTTGTCCATGCTGGATAGAGCGCTGGAACAGCAGGCGGTAACGATCAAGGTGCGTGATAGTGCTCAACGTGATGTGATACGTAACCTGAACTTAACCACCATCACCGGCAGCGATCTGGATCAGGGAAATCTGCTGGAAAGTATTGGCATTACACCGTCTCGCCCGAAACTGCCTGCCATTTTGGGGCAACTTGAAGAGGGTGGCCCCGCGCAACAGGCGGGCTTACAGGTGGGTGATAAAATCATCGCCGTGGATGGGCAGCCAGTTGCTGATTGGGATGCTTGGGTAGCGTATGTGCGTCCCCGCGCCAACCAGATGATACGCGTCGACATTGAGCGGAGCCGTGTTACAGATGCTGGCAGGGCGCTTGAGCGTCAGGTATTTCAGGTGCGCCCCGCTGCCGTGACGACCAAAGACGGCACGATTGGACGCATTGGCGTGGGCGTGAAAGTGCCCGATGAATTACCCGCAGAATTACAGTCAATATTACGTTATTCGCCCGGCGAAGCTATCATGCCAGCGATAATAAAAACCTGGGATATGTCAGTGTTGACACTGCGCATGTTATATAAAATGATCACCGGCATGCTCTCGGCAACCAATCTCAGTGGCCCTATCAGTATCGCGCAATATGCCGGCTCTTCTGCGGATGCCGGGTTCGTGGCGTTTCTGGGTTTTCTGGCGATTGTCAGCATTAGCCTGGGGGTGCTCAATCTGTTGCCGATCCCGCTGCTGGATGGTGGACACCTTATGTACTATCTTATTGAAGCAGTAAAGGGTAGCCCGGTCTCAGATGATGCCCAGATATTAGGCCAGCGGGTGGGGATTGCGTTGCTCGGAACGCTGATGATTTTTGCCTTTTATAATGATCTTACGCGTTTGTTTGGCCCGCAGTAATCACGAAAACTTAATTCATCAAAAAGTCTGGATAATTAAATGAGAGTTTGCACAAGAAGGATCTGTTTTTTCTCGCCATCTATGCCATCTATTAAGGGCTGGTTTCAGCGAGTGGGCCCATTATTGATGCTGGGGCCAATGTTGCTGGCATCGCCACTGGCATGGGCCATCACTCCCTTTGTTATCAAAGAGATCAAGCTGGATGGATTGCAGCGCATTTCCCCCGGCACAGTATTTAATTATTTGCCGGTAAGTGTAGGCGAAACGCTGGATGATGCCCGCTCTGCGGAAGCGATCCGCGTCTTGTTCAAGACTGGATTTTTTGAAGATGTACGGCTGGCGAGCGAGGGTGACGTGCTGGTTATTGTCCTCAAAGAACGGCCTACCATTGCCAGCATCAAAATTGTCGGCAACAAGGATATAAAATCAGAAGACTTGACCAAGGCAATGAAGCAGATTGGCTTGGTGGAAGGCGATGTGCTTAATCGTTCCGCGCTTGACAAGGTAGAGCGCGAGTTGCAACGGCAGTATTTCAGCCAGGGCAAATATGGCGTCAAAATCAAGGTATCGGTTAAGCCCCTCGACCTTAACCGCGTCGATCTGGGCATTGACATAACGGAAGGCACGTCCGCCAAAATCGCCCATATTAACATCGTAGGCAATCAGGTGTTCAGCGATAAAGATCTGATAAAAAACTTCGAATTAAGCACTGACACCCTGTTTTCATTTTTTACCAGCAGTGATCAATATTCAAAGCAAAAGCTGGCCGCTGATCTGGAAACGCTGCGTTCATATTATCTGGATCGGGGCTATATCAATTTCAATATTGATTCTACGCCCGTGTCTATCTCCCCAGACAAAAGTAGTGTTTATATCACTATCAATGTTACCGAAGGCGAACAGTTTACCGTTAGCGAGGTCAAGCTGGCAGGTGATCTTGTGGTGAGTGAGGCCGAATTACGCAAGCTTATTACATTGTCTGCAGGCACTGTATTTTCGCGCAAGGCCGTCACTGAAAGCTCATCCCAAATTGCCGAACGTTTGGGCGTTGAAGGGTATGCCTTTGCCAACGTCAATCCCGTGCCGGAAATTGATAAGCAGAATAATCGTGTCATCGTCACGTTTGCTATTGATCCTGCTAAACGTATCTATGTGCGTCGCATTAATATTGAAGGCAATACCAAAACACGCGATGAAGTGATACGGCGTGAACTCCGCCAAATGGAAGGCGGCTTATTGACCACCGACAAAATCAACCGCTCACGAATACGCTTGCAAAGATTGGGATATTTTCAGGATGTCAATATCGAAACCCCGGCGGTGCCCGGCGCGCCTGACCAGGTAGATGTCAACGTCAGCGTCACCGAGCGATCGCTTGGCACCTTGACTGCGGCGGTCGGGTTTTCACAGGTGCAAGGTTTGCTGCTCAGCGCCAGCATTACCCAGGACAATTTTTTGGGGAGCGGCAAACGCATCAGCGCCGAAATTAACAATAGCCGGGTCAATACCGTCTACAGTTTTGCCTATACTAATCCATATTATACGGAAGATGGGGTAAGTCGCGGTTTTCGTGGGTTTTTCAGGCAAACTGATGCAACCCGCCTGAATGTGGGCAGTTTTACTTCAGATGTCTTTGGTGCAGGCGTTAATTATGGTTTTCCGCTTTCCGAGCACGATACCGGGCGATTAAGCCTTGATTATGAGAATACTTTTATCAAAACCACCGCCTTTACGCCGCCGTCTTATATCGACTTCATTAATGCAAATGCGGATACTTTTGATATAATCAAATTGTCGCTGGGATGGTCGCACGACACCCGCAATCGCGCTATCTTTGCTGACCGGGGCATGTTGCAGAACCTGTCTTCTGAAATTGCATTGCCGGGCAGTGGGCTGGAATTTTACAAAGTTTCATCACGTACCCAGGTCTATTATCCATTGACGCGCAATCTCACCCTGTTGTTAAATGGTGAGTTGGCTTATGGCGATAGTTATGGCAAGACCACCGAGCTACCGTTTTTTGAACGGTTTTATGCAGGTGGAGCGTACTCTGTGCGAGGTTATCAGGCTAACAGCCTGGGAGCGAGGGAGGGTGATCGGGCGGTGGGCGGCACCGTAAAACTGGTAGGGAATGTCGAAGTGATTTTTCCCGCGCCGTTTCTTGAAGATAGCAAATCCTTTCGCATGAGCGCTTTTTTTGATGCGGGCAGTGTTTACCCTAGTGTAGAGCAGATTGACACAGAAGCTCTGCGTTATTCAGTAGGTGTTTCGGCGATCTGGTTGTCTCCTTTAGGCCCCCTGACGTTTAACTTGTCAAAACCACTGAACAGTAAAGAAGGTGATTCTACGCAATCCTTCCAGTTCTCGTTGGGAACATTTTTCTGAAATTTAATGATGGAGTACGAACCTTGAAAAAGATTATATTTATCGGTACATGTCTTGCTTTAGTTATGCCTCTGTATACCACCACTGCTGCAGCCGAAGCAAAGCTGGGTTATATCAGTGCCTCTGAGTTATTGGAAAAATCCCCCCAGGCAGAAAGCGCCAGCACCAGGATGGAGCAGGAGTTTACCCCGCGCCGTAACAAGATGCAGGCGGATCTGAAAGAACTCAAGCAACTGGAGGATAAACTTGCCAAGGATGGTGCCACGCTGACGGAAGCGGAGCGTAGCAAAATGGAGCGTGATATTGTCGTACGTAAACGTGATATCAGCCGTGAACAGGATTCTTATCGTGAAGACTTAACCATGCGGCGCAATGAGGAACTGGCCAAACTTCAGCAGATCGTCCGTGAAATTATCCAGTCGATCGGTAAAGAAGAAAATTATGATCTTATTTTCTTTGACGGCGTAGCATACGCCAGTCCCAAAACCGATTTAACCGAAAAGGCCATGCAGCGCTTACGCGAAAAAGCCAAGGATACATCAGCGCCCGCCGCCTCGGCGAAGCCGAAAAAATAACGGTCACACGATCAGCCTGAAATGCGGCGATGCCCCCGGTAAAACTACAGAGAAGGATACAATCTTGGAATCTTTTGATATTCATGAGGTGCTTAAGTATCTTCCGCACCGTTATCCCTTCCTGCTGATTGACCGGGTACTCAGTTATGAGGCGGGTAAATCATTAGTGGGTTTGAAAAATGTCACCTTTAATGAGCCATTTTTCCAGGGGCATTTCCCACAACATCCCATCATGCCCGGAGTATTGATACTGGAAGCGCTGGCGCAGGCCTCTGGTATTCTCGCCTTCCGCACTACTGACACCAAGCCCTCTGATGGCACGCTCTATTATTTTGTGGGCATTGATAAGGCACGTTTCAAGCAACCGGTGATGCCCGGTGATCAGTTAAGGCTTGAAGTGGAGGTGATTCGCGTTATCCATAGCGTCTGGAAATTTTATGCGGCTGCGAAAGTGGACGGTGAAGTGGTTGCCAGTGCGGAATTAATGTGCGCGGCAAGGAAGCTGGGGTCTTGATTCATCCTACCGCTATTATTGACCCGGGTGCCCGGCTCGCCAGCGGCGTGAGCGTAGGCGCATATTCCATCATTGGCGCGGATGTGGAGGTGGGTGAAAACACCTGGATCGCCCCCCATGTGGTCATCAGTGGCCCCACACGTATTGGCCGTAACAATAAAATTTACCAATTTTCTTCCATCGGCGCGGTGCCGCAAGATAAGAAATATGCGGGTGAAAAGACCTTTCTTGAAATAGGTGACGGCAACGTAATACGCGAAGGTTGCACCATTAATCGCGGCACCGCACAAGGTGGCGGCATTACGCGTATAGGCAGTAATAACTGGATTATGGCCTATGTGCATATCGCGCATGACTGTATTATTGGTGACGGCATCGTGTTTGCCAATAATGCTTCACTTGCCGGCCACGTGACTGTTCAGGATTATGTGATTTTGGGTGGGTTTACGTTGGTGCATCAGTTTTGCATCGTAGGCGCTTACGCATTTACAGCGATGGCCAGTGCAATTTCCAAAGATGTGCCTCCCTATTTGATGGTGTCAGGCCATATGGCGAGGCCACATGGTTTGAATACTGAAGGTTTGAAGCGGCACGGCTTTAGCCCGGATAGCATTAGTCAATTACGTCGCGCCTATAAAATTCTTTATCGTTCGAATTATACGGTTGAACAGGCGCTGGAAAAGCTTCGGGAGTTAGAGCAGGATTGCCCGGAAGTGACACGCTGGGTGGAGTTTCTGAGAAATACCACGCGCGGAATTGTTCGTTAAACGCTTAATCCTGAAACGGGTAATTTTTAACGCCCCGAGCGCTCCGCTGCATACAATGTATTCTGCAATAACGTCGCCACGGTCATTGGGCCGACACCGCCGGGGACGGGGGTGATCCATGCGGCGCGTTGGGCGGCGCTGTCAAACTCTACATCGCCGATAATCTGACCCATGATATCGCGGTTAATGCCCACGTCAATCACGGTGGCGCCGGGTTTAATCCATTGCCCCTTGATGAAGCCTGGTTTCCCCACGGCAACTACCATAATATCAGCACGTTGCACATGAACATTAAGGTTTTGCGTAAAGCGGTGGCAGATGGTTACGGTACACCCTGCCAACAGCAGTTCCAGCGACATGGGGCGCCCCACAATGTTGGAGGCGCCCACCACCACCGCCTCTTTGCCCTTGAGGTTTTGCCCGGTGCTCGCCAGCAGCGTCATCACACCGTGCGGCGTGCAGGGGCGCAGGGCGGGCAGGCGCAGCGCCAGCCTGCCGACGTTATAAGGGTGAAAACCGTCCACGTCTTTATCAGGGTGGATGCGTTCAATAATGGTTTCGGTGTCAATGTGTGCAGGCAGTGGCAGTTGCACCAGAATGCCGTCAATGGCGGGGTCGGCGTTCAGTTCGTCAAGCAACGCGAGCAGAGTTGCCTGGGTGGTGTCGGCGGGCAGGTCAAAGCTCCTGGAAAAAATGCCCGCCTCATTGCATGCGCGGCGCTTGCTGCCCACATACACCTGTGAGGCAGGGTCACTACCCACCAGCACTACCGCCAGGCCTGGGGCGCGCTGGTGACGCGCCAGGCGTTGCGCAACACTATTTTTGATGGTGTTGCGAAGCTCCGCCGCAATGGCCTTGCCGTCTATAATCTGAGCTGCCATATACTAAACCTGTAAAATTATAACCATCTATTCTACCTGTGATGCCACCCGTGATGCCACCCGTGATTAACAAGCTACGCTGAGTTTTGTGTAATGCCCCTATCTCGCGTAATATTAGTGTTTTACTGTGGATACAGCGGGGTTGAGAAACGTGGCCGGAAAGACCTTATACGATAAATTGTGGGACGCGCATGTGGTGCGCAGCAACGAGGATGGCACGTGCCTGTTATACATAGACCGCCACCTGGTACACGAAGTCACCTCGCCGCAAGCTTTTGATGGGCTACGCCTGGCGGGGCGTGCGCCATGGCGCGTGTCTGCCAATCTGGCGGTGGCGGACCACAACGTGCCGACCACGGATCGTCGTCATGGCATTGCTGACCGGGTATCGCGCATCCAGGTGGAAACACTGGACAAGAACTGCGAAGAATTCGGCATCACCGAATTCAAGATGAACGACTTGCGGCAGGGCATTGTGCATGTTATCGGGCCGGAACAGGGCGCCACGTTGCCGGGCATGACGGTGGTGTGCGGCGATTCGCATACCTCTACGCACGGCGCGTTTGGCGCGTTGGCGCACGGCATTGGCACCTCGGAAGTCGAGCATGTGCTTGCCACGCAGTGTTTGATCCAGAAGAAATCCAGGAACATGTTGATTAGTGTTGACGGGCACGCGGGCGCCGGCGTCACCGCCAAAGATATTGTGCTGGCGATCATTGGCCGCATCGGTACGGCCGGAGGCAACGGCTACGCCATTGAGTTTGGTGGCGACGCCATTACCGCACTGTCCATGGAAGGGCGCATGACCGTGTGCAACATGGCGATTGAAGCGGGTGCCCGCGCTGGCATGATAGCGGTGGATGAAAAGACCATCGAATACGTGCGTGGCCGACCCTACAGCCCCAAGGCCGACACCTGGGATCAAGCCGTCAGTCACTGGCGTGAATTGCGTAGCGATGCCGATGCGAAATTTGACCGCGTGCTGCATGTCGACGCCGCTACCATCCAGCCACAAGTCACCTGGGGCACCTCGCCAGAAATGGTGGTGGCAATCGATGGTCGTGTGCCCGATCCCGATGCTGCGCCCGACGCCGTGAAGCGCGAAGGCATCAGGAATGCGTTGCATTACATGGGTCTCACGGCAGGCATGGCGATAAGCGACATCCACATCGACAAAGTATTCATCGGCTCCTGCACCAACTCGCGCATTGAAGACTTGCGCGCGGCGGCCAGCGTAGTGCGGGGCCGCAAGGTAGCGGGCAATGTAAAACTGGCCATGGTAGTACCCGGTTCCGGCCTGGTAAAGCGTCAGGCAGAAGCCGAAGGTCTGGATCAGATTTTCCGCGATGCGGGTTTTGAATGGCGCGAGCCGGGCTGTTCAATGTGCCTGGCAATGAACGCGGACAAACTCGAGCCGGGTGAACGCTGCGCGTCGACCTCTAACCGTAACTTCGAAGGTCGCCAGGGGCCTGGCGGACGCACCCATTTAGTCAGCCCGGCGATGGCCGCTGCTGCGGCGGTGGCGGGGCATTTTGTGGATGTGCGGGAATGGGTGTGATGAGTAAATGAAAGCACTTTTGTTGTTATCATTTCGCGCTTTGTGATGTCGCTTCAAGTAGCCTTCAGTCCCCCGCGAAAGCGGGGGAGAAATTTTAAGCAAGACTCTCAGCAACTGTTCTTGTAGTCGTCGCTTCGTTCGGATGACAATAAACGCACTTTAAGTTACAATGAGAATGACATTAAATTTGAAATATTTAATGTTACTTATTAGTTTATTAAAATAAATGTCCGAAATATATCTAGAAATATTATTCATCGTTGTGCTCATCCTGATCAACGGTCTGTTTGCCATGTCGGAAATGGCTGTGGTCTCGTCGCGCAAGGCGCGCTTGCAGCAGCGCGCCAATGAGGGAGACGATAATGCGCGTGCCGCCCTTGATCTCGCCAATGCCCCCAATGATTTGCTATCCACTATTCAGGTAGGCATCACTCTTATCGGTATCCTGGCGGGCGCCTTTGGCGGCGCCACAATTGCTGAAGAATTGGCGCTGGTGTTGAACACATTACCCTTCCCCACGCTAATGCCCTACGCGGAGGCTATTGCGCTGGGTATCGTGGTATTGGTAATTACCTTTTTCTCGATCATTATCGGTGAACTGGTGCCCAAGCGCCTGGCGTTAAATAATCCCGAGCGCATCGCCGCGTTTGTTGCCAAACCCATGCGCATGCTGGCAGTCATGGCTACGCCGATTGTGCGTCTGCTGGGTTCTTCGACCGATCTCGTGCTGGGCTTACTGCGCATGCGCGAGTCTACCGAACCGCCCGTCACTGAAGAAGAAATCAAGGTGTTAATGGAGCAAGGCACGCGGGCGGGTATGTTCGAAGAGGCCGAACAGGATATGGTGGAACGCGTATTCAGCCTCGGTGAGCGGCGCATCAACACCATCATGACACCGCGCACACAGATCGCCTGGCTGGATTTTGATGACCCACTGGAAGAAACACTACTGAAGATGACGGAAAGCGCCCATTCGCGTTTTCCCGTGAAGCAGGGCACGCTGGATAATTTTCTGGGCATTGTCCACGTCAAGGATCTCATGTTGAGTTCGCTGGCGGGTAAACCGATGGATCTCAAATCCGCGCTGCATCATCCCTTGTTTGTACCCGAGAGCATGCACGTATTGAAAGTACTGGAACTGTTCAAAAAAACCGGCACTCATATTGGCATGGTGGTGAATGAATATGGTGACATCCAGGGTTTGATTACGCTTAATGACGTGCTTGAAGCTATCGTCGGGGGCATGCCTTCACTTGCTGATTCAGAAGAACCGCTGGCGGTGCAGCGCAGTGATGGCTCGTGGCTGGTGGATGGCATGATGCCTGTCGATGAATTCCGTGAACTCATGGATATCGGGGATAAACTTCCCGGCGAAGAAAGCCGTCACTATCATACTCTGGGTGGCTTCATCATGACCTACCTGGGGCGTGTGCCTGCCACCGCAGATCGTTTTGAGTGGGAGGGTATGCACTTTGAAGTAATGGATATGGACGGTAATCGTGTCGATAAAATCCTGGTCACGCTGCCGCACACGGATGTGCAAGTGCCGCTATGAACGAATACCATAGCCGCGATTGAGCAGGTGCAGGGCAAAGCCGAACAATCCCGCGATGAAACCCAGAATCGCCAGATATGCAACACCCAGATTCACATCAGACACGCCCAGCAAGCCATAACGAAACGCGTTGACCATATACAAAATCGGGTTGGCGAGCGAGATCGCCTGCCACACGGGTGGCAGCATGGACACCGAATAAAACACCCCGCCCAGATACGTCAGTGGCGTCAGCACGAACGTGGGAATCACTGAAATGTCATCAAAGCTCTTGGCGTAAATCCCGTTAATGATGCCCGCCAGCGAAAACAAGATGCTGGTGAGCATCAGCACCGACACTGCCACCCACAGGTTATGCAGCGGTATAGGCGTAAAGAACAGCGCCACGATTGTCACAGCCAGCCCCACCGCCAGACCGCGCGCCAACCCGCCGCCGATGAAGCCCAGCAGGATTAAATAATTGGGTACTGGCGCCACCAGCATTTCTTCGATATTGTGCTGGAATTTAGCACCATAAAAAGATGACACCACATTCGCAAAGGAATTGGTAATCACCGTCATCAAAATCAATCCCGGCACAATGTACTCCATGTAACCGAAGCCATGCACATCACCCACCTGGCTACCGATCAGGCGGCCAAAGATCACAAAATACAGCGTCGTTGTAATCATCGGCGGCAAAATAGTCTGAATCCAAATGCGCGTAAAACGCAGCACTTCTTTGATCAGAATCGCCCGAAAAGCAATATACTGCGCACGCCCATTCATGCCGCATCTTCCTTGTTGCCCACCAACCCAATGAACAGTTCTTCGAGCCGGTTGGTTTTATTACGCAGGCTGTTCACCTTGATGCCGTGCGTAGAGAGCACCGCAAACAGTGTGTTGATATTGGCGTCACGCGGCACTTCCACTTCCAGCGTAAGATCATCAATGCGACAAGCAGTAAAGCCCGGCAGGTTGGGCAGGGCTGCGAGTGGATGCGCCAGATCCAGCACCAGCGTGTGCGAGTTCATGCGATTGAGCAACTGGCGCATACTGGTGTTTTCAACGATGCGCCCATTATCAATAATAGCGATGTTGCGACACAGCCGCTCGGCCTCTTCCAGATAGTGCGTGGTGAGGATAATCGTCGTACCTGCCGCATTGATCTCAGCAAGAAAACTCCACATCGAATGGCGAACTTCAATATCCACGCCCGCCGTCGGTTCGTCGAGAATCAGCAAGCGCGGCTCGTGAACCAGCGCCCGCGCAATCATCAAACGCCGCTTCATTCCGCCCGACAACATGCGCGCCTGATCATGACGCCGCTCCCACAACCCAAGCTGATTCAGGTAGCGTTCGGCACGCTCAAACGCCACCCGGCGCGGAATGCCATAATACCCGGCCTGATTAACCAGAATCTCCACCACCGGTTCGAAGATATTAAAATTAAATTCCTGCGGCACCAACCCAATACACGCCTTGGCCGCCGCCAGATCAGTGTCAATATCATGCCCAAACACCCGCACCGTGCCGCCGGTCTTGTTGACCAGCGAAGAAACAATCCCAATCGTTGTAGACTTGCCTGCCCCATTCGGCCCCAATAAAGCAAAAAAATCCCCCGGTGCCACTTCCAGATCAATGCTGTGCAGCGCCGTAATGCCGTTCTTGTAAACCTTGGTGAGATTGTGTAGGGAAAGGGCGGGGGTCATAGTGTTGGTGTAGTGAGTTTGTGGCTAAGTAAAAGGGGTGTAATTGTAACACAGCCTCCTGTCGGGCTTGGAGACGCCCGCATGTGTCATTTCGACCAACGGGAGAAATCTTATAATGCTGGGATTGTATCCGCTTCCCGGGCAAAAGATTTCTCCCGTTGGTCGAAATGACAATACACCTTATTAGAGCACCTTAGGTGGGGTAGGGTTTGAAAGTGACGCTTTGTAACAATACCGAGTTCCTTGTAATGGGCCAAAGAGGGTAAAGCAACATGGAAGCACAGTAACTTACTGAATTTTATGTCGAGATTCATTGACGCAGGGTATTTTGCGTATGATACTAACATACAGTAAAGGTACCTAATAATAAATTGGGCCTCATATGGCATTATGCCGCCTGTGTTCAAAAGATCGCAATCTCGTTAAGGCTCATATAGTGCCTGAGGCATTTTTTCGTGCTTTGCGTGCAGGGGGTGAAATACCATTACTCATTACGAATTTACGAGGCCATTATCCAAAGCGTTCACAAATTGGCGTATATGACCAAGGTATTCTTTGTGAAGATTGCGAATCAAAATTCAGTAGCGTTGACAGCTATGGGATTGATGTTTTTTTAAATCGATTCGAAGAACTCTTTCAGCCTATAAATCATCAGGGTACATCAGTTGCATTTCAGGCTCGTGATATAGATCAGGAATTGCTTCTGCGGTTTCTGGTTGCCACCCTTTGGCGAGCATCCGTCTCAACACAACCATACTATGATCGTGTTCGCCTTGGCCCCTATGAATCAGTAGCCGCCAACGCGGTTTCAGTGCCTGAACAACCGGTATCTGGCATATTTTCCGCAGTCTTGTCTTGCTGGACTGCGACAGAAGAACACGACTATTTTACTCAGGTGCTAATGAATCCCGTCCGCGAGCAGTGGAGCGGCATTAACGCCTACCGCTTTTATTTCGGCCGAATTGTCGCATACATTAAGGTGTCAAACCAACAATCGCCAATGCCTTTCAGGGAGTTGGCACTTATGAATCAACAGGTGTTGAGTGTTGTCACACGGGACTTTGACAAGAGCAAGGATTTGTCAGCGATGATCGGGGTAGCAAAAGCATCACGAGCGTGGAGAAATTGAGGCTTAACAAGTGCAGTAAGCGTAGCACGATCAGCCAAGTAAAGGTGCATTCCAGCACCGTATCTAATACGAATTATCACATAAAGCGATAGTCACGGGCAATATGATGAAAAATGGAGTGAAAACCATAGAAGGCATTATCAGCACTCTTCTGGCAGCTTACCCCGCCACACAGGCAATTTATCTCTTCGGCTCTTACGGCACCGAAAATGAATGGCCTGATAGTGACGTGGATATCGCCCTGTTGCTGCCGCCCGACGAGGCAAAAAAGGCGGGGGCGCTGGTGATGAGTGAATGGCATTTTGCGCTTGAATCCCTGCTGAAAAAGGACGTGGATCTGGTCAATCTGCGTCAGGTGTCCACGGTGTTTCAAAAGGAAATCATTATGGCTGAACGGCGGATTTTTTGTGCCGATGATTACGCAGCGGATGAATTTGAAATGCTGGTGTTGTCCTTGTATCAGAAGCTTAATGAAGAACGGGCAGAGTTGTTGGCTGAGGGTTTGCGTAGTGGGAGCTTTTACAACATATGAACGAGATTATCCTGAACAAAAAAATCAGCATCAAACACTGCATTGGGCAAATCGCCTTTAAATGCGAATGAGTGAAGACGGCGAGGTGGTGTAAGTGATGGATGCCTGGTACGTTTATATTGTGCAATGCGCGGATAATAGTTTATATACTGGCGTTGCAAAAGATATAGATGCACGTTTGGCGCAGCATAATGCGGGCACAGGCGCAAAATACACGCGCGCACGAGGGCCAGTAGTGTTGGTTTATAAAGAATCCGCCGCTGATCATGGCGCAGCTTTACGCAAGGAATATGCAATCAAATGTCTGACACCCGCCGCAAAACGTGCTTTTATTAATGGCGACCCAACACCTGTTTGTCCCGAGTAGCCCACACAGCGGGCGTATCACAGGGTTGCCGCCTTAACCGCGTTTGGCGCGCTGCCCCAATACGGTTCGTTTAACCATTCGTGGTGAGCCCTATCGAACCACCCGCCGCACATCCAGAACCCTTCGACAGGCTCAGGGCGAACGGGGGGTTGTTAAGCGAACAGTATTGCGTCCTGCCCGAAAATAGCCAGTATTGTCATAATAGTTTTCTTGCGCGTTGCGCGTATCCCAGTCGGGCATGCCGAGGATAGGGAAGGGCGACAGTGCTTGAGGGGATTGGTAGTTACTGCCATTAATAAAGAGTGTTGATAACAGATCATCAATAGTCTTTATTTTTTCATCCATAACTTTATAAAAAAAATCTGGGTCGACCGGTAGCAGCACGCTGTTTGCTGTCATTCCAACATATGGCGTTAAGGCTTTTTCATATAGCGCATGACCGAAGATGATGCAATTCATTTTCTCAATCAGCGTTGCGCGATCTTGCCAGAACAGATTTTTCCAGTCAAATTCACGGATCATTTGCAGCAGATCCGCATCAGAACACACGACAATCGCGCCACCTTCGTCAAACAGCGATAACATGTTTTCGATCGGGGAGCGGCGACCGCTCTCTGTGGCACCCGCAAAACGCTTTGTGGCAGCCTGATGGTGAATGGCATTGATTGCCGCCTTGGTTTTGGGGAAGGTTAGCCACGTCAGCAGTTGAAAAAAATCGTGCCAGTTGGCGACGCGGGTTTGTATCTCGCCTGTCAGATAAATTCGCGACGCATATTGTTCTTCAAGACCCACCGGTCGCGGGCCTTGCGCAGCAATTCTGAGTGGGATGCCACTCTGCGTCAGGATCGGTTCAGGATGTTGTGTCAACAGAGCTTGGTAATCATCCAGGTTCGGCCAGCCATCCTTGAAAACCGCAAGTTTGTGCGCGAATGCAATCAATGGTTCGAACATCGGTGAACAAAAAACAAATTGCGGGTTCCAGGAGGGATTTATAAGCTTGGTCATTTACTGGAGTTTACATCACCCTTGGCAGGCGAGGGCGGCCTTTTGGTTGTTTGAAATAAATTCGCCTATGCAAAGTCACGGGGGAAGTAAAAATGTCTATTCGTGAAATACAGCCCATATCAGCCAGGGAACGTAATTCGAAATATTGTGCAATCATCGGTGGACTTCACTTCAATTCTGCCGCCGTGCGCATCCACGATGGATTTGACGATTGCCAGCCCCAGCCCTGTCCCTTCGCCGCCGCGCTGTCGTGAAGGATCGACGCGGTAAAAGCGGTCGAACAATCTGGGCAGGTGCTCGGGCGGTATGGGGGTGCCGGGATTTTCGACAATAATGCCGAACGCATCGCGGGCGCTGGATTCAAGTGTTACCCGTACGGTTTGGCCGGTGGGCGTGTGACGGATCGCGTTGGACAGAAGGTTGCTCAGTGCTCGCCGTAACATCAACCGGTCACCCGGGACCGTGGTGGCGCCTTCCAGCGCCAGTGTCACATGGCGTTCATCCGCCCAGACTTCATAATATTCGAAGAGCGATTGTACTTCCTTGTGCAGATCGACGGTAATCGCGTTCAGCGTGTACAGGCCGTTGTCTGCCTGTGCCAGAAAGAGCATGTCGCCGATCATCTGTGCCATGCGTTCGAATTCTTCGCTGTTGGAGTAGAGGGTCTCGCGGTATTCGTCGAGGCTGCGGGACTGGGAGAGAGCGACCTGGGTTTGCGTCATCAGGTTGGTGACGGGCGTGCGCAGTTCATGCGCGATATCGGCGGAAAAATTCGAGAGCCGGACAAAGGCTTCTTCCATGCGGCCGAGCATTTCATTGAAGGACATTGCCAGATCGGCGAGTTCCACCGGTACTGTTTCCGGGGCGATGCGCGTATTCAGTTCATTGGCGCTGATCTGTCGGATCTGGGTGACGATCCGATGCAGCGGCGCATGTCCCCACCGCACCGCGATCCAGCCGAGCAGGCTCATGAGCACGATGGCGCTGGCGGTCATGAGCCACAGGGTGTGACGAAAATCTTCGAGGAACTGGATGTGATGGTCGATCAGAATGGCGGCCACCATCGTGTAGGCGCGGCCGCTGCCCTGATCGGGGTGCTGGATGAGTACGCGATAGGCGTGGCCCGTGTCGCGCCACTGCTGAACCGAACTGCGCGGGGACGCAGGGACGGCGTCGCGGATCAGCAGGGAGAGATCGGGACCAGAGCCGGGGCCAGAGCTGGCGAAGATTGAACGTCCATCTTGCGTGACGATGAACAGCGAGGCGCTGTGATACCGGGTGAGGATGGCGTCGAGTTGCGGTTGCAGCGTTGCGGGCGTGTCTTCGCTGCGAGTGGCTTCGAGCGCCTGGTGTGTGGCGGTGGCGATGATCTGCAGTTCAGCGGTATCCTCATCGCTGAAATGATGGTTTATGGAACGGTCGATGATCCAGCCGAATACCGGAAACACGATTGCTGCGGCGATGCCGAAGAGTAGTGTGACGCGTAGTGCGAGGGAGGGAGGGCGCCGCATCGGCCGCTTAGTTCCCGGTCTCTGCATCGAGCATGTAGCCCATGCCGCGCACGGTATGGATGAGCCTGGGTTCGAAGCCATCGTCGATCTTCGCCCGCAGGCGGCGGATGGCGACGTCGATGACATTGGTGTCGCTGTCGAAATTCATGTCCCACACCTGTGAGGCGATCAGGGAACGCGGCAGCACCTCACCTTGGCGGCGCATCAGTAATTCCAGCAGGGCGAATTCCTTGACACTCAGATGAATGCGTTGCCCGGTGCGGTTGACACGGCGGCGCGCCAGATCGAGTTCGAGGTCGGCGATCTTGAGTGTCGTTTCGGTTGTCGGGGCGGTGCCGCGCCGCAGCAGGGTGCGCACCCGCGCCAGCAACTCGGCGAAGGCAAAGGGCTTGACCAGATAATCGTCGGCGCCGAGTTCCAGGCCTTTGACGCGATCGTCCACGTTGTCACGCGCGGTGAGAAACAGCACTGGCACCGGGTTGCCCGATTCGCGCAGCGATTTCAGCACCCGCCAACCGTCGATATCAGGCAGCATGACGTCGAGGATGAGCAGATCATAATGCCCGGTCATCGCCAGATGTTGCCCGTTCCGGCCGTTGCGGGCGAGATCTACCACAAAACCGGCCTCGGCCAGCCCTTGCCGGAGATACTCGCCGATTTTTATTTCGTCTTCGACAATCAGAAGTTTCATCGGGGATCCACGTAAGGTGAGGCGAAGTTCAGAAACAAAGCCAGTTTAGCGCGGACAGACGCCGTGCAGGATGCGCAAGTGCCGCGAGAGCCAAGGATGGCAGTAGCGGCCTGTCGACAAGATGACAAGACGATTACAAAATTGTAATGCACCTGTCACGCCAGGGACAGAGGGCTGAGGCTATATTGTGTCTTAATCTACTTGCTGGGAGACAGATCGAGATGAAACGTATTCCACCATTAAGCCGTGCAGGACACCCAAGTACCACGAAAGCCAAGGATGGCGAGAGCGGCTCCAGGGTATTACCCAATCTGCCGCGCCGACAATTCCTTCAAGGGCTTGCTGTCGGGGGTGTCATGCTGGGCTTGTCGCCGTGGCTCAAGCCGGCCTGGGCGCAGGAGCGCGCAACGGCCAATACCGCCACCGGTACGGCGCCCGTGCTGACCGGCACCGAGTTTGATCTGACGATTGAGGAAACGGCGGTCAATTTCACCGGCGCACTGCGCATGGCTGTCACTATCAACGGATCGATTCCCGCGCCCACCTTACATTGGCGGGAAGGTGATACCGTCACTATTCGAGTCCATAACCGGCTTGCCGAAGATACCTCCATCCACTGGCACGGCATTCTCCTGCCGTTCCAGATGGACGGCGTGCCGGGCATCAGCTTCAAAGGCATCCCCGCCGGGGAAACCTTCACCTATCATTTCAAGGTGGTGCAGACCGGCACCTACTGGTACCACTCGCACTCCGGCATGCAGGAGCAGCGCGGCATGTATGGCGCCATCATCATCGACCCGGCTACCGGGCGCGATCCGATCCGCGCCGATCGCGATTACATCATACAACTCTCCGACTGGACCGATGAGGATCCGCATCGGGTCCTCCACAAGCTCAAGATACAAGGCGATTACTACAACTTCAACCAGCCCACGGCGGTCGACTTCTTCCGCGATGTATTCGCCGTGCAGGACGCACAAGTGCCGCGAGAGCCAGGGATGGCGGTAGCGGCCAGCGCGGGGCTTTCCGCCGCGCTCGACAAGCGGCGCATGTGGAACCAGATGCGCATGAACCCTACCGATCTGGCCGACATCTCCGCTTACACCTATATCTACCTCATGAACGGCGTCACGCCAACGGGTAACTGGACCGGGCTGTTCCGTCCCGGTGAGAAGGTGCGGCTGCGCATTATCAACGCCGGCGCGATGACGTTTTTCGACGTGCGCATCCCGGGGCTGAAGATGACCGTGGTGCAGGCCGACGGCCAGGACGTCGAACCGGTGACGGTGGACGAAATTCGCATCGGGGTCGCCGAAACCTATGATGTCATCGTGACACCTGATGACGAGGTCTACACTATTTTTGCGCAATCGATGGATCGCACCGGCTTCGTCCGTGGCACGCTGGCAACGCGCGCTGGTATGGCGGCAGCGGTTCCCACGCCGGATAAACCCGAACCGCTCACCATGAGGGATATGATGGGTGATATGGGCGACATGGGCGGCGGTGGGATGGCCGGCATGGCGGGAATGAACCACAACGCCCACGCTGAGGGTTCGAAAACGGTGCGCGTGAATCATGCCAAGACCGAGTACGGCCCCAGCACCGACATGCGCGTGGATACGCCGCGCACTAATCTGGATGATCCCGGCATCGGCCTGCGCAACAATGGCCGCCGCGTGTTGACTTATGCTGATCTGCACACGATCGGTGGGCCGCTCGACAAACGCGAGCCTGAGCGGGAAATCGAACTGCATCTTACCGGCAACATGGAGCGTTATACCTGGTCGTTCGACGGGCTGGAGTTCGGAAAATCCACGCCGGTGCATTTCCGCCACAATGAGCGGCTGCGTGTGGTGCTGGTCAATGACACGATGATGACCCATCCGATGCACATGCATGGCATGTGGCAGGAGCTGGAAAGCGCCGACGGGCATTTTCAGGTGCGCAAACACACTATCAATGTGCAACCCGCGCAACGGGTCACTTTCCTCGTCACCGCCGACGCCCTGGGTCGCTGGGCGTGGCATTGCCACCTGCTCCTGCACATGGATGCGGGCATGTTCCGCCAAGTGGTCGTGGCCTGGCCTGATCCCCGTTCAATTTCTCTCAGAACAGGCGTGGCGTAATCGAACAACGGAGAAAGCAATGATGAATAAACGAGGGAATACGATCGCTGCCGCCGCGATGGCGTTCAGTATGTCTGCTGTCTGGGCACAAGACCCCGCAGCACCTCCCGCAGAAAAGGCCGGGGAGATGGAGGCAATGCCGGGGATGGACCATGGCGATGGACAGGGGAGTAAAAGTGCTGCGGAAGACAAAATGCCGAAAGCGGCTCCGATGAACTCCGGCGACGCGGCTTCCAGGAAAGCCGACGGCATGAGCAACATGAATCACGGCGAGAGTGGCATGGATCATGGAACCATGTCCATGCAAGGCGGCAAGGCTCCGCCCGACGCGCGTGATCCACATGCTTAGGAACGCCTACGAAATAACTTCCCGATTTTAACAAATTGAGTGGTATGCCATTTACACTAGCCGAAAGCTTGAAGGATGACGAATGGAGAG
>LNFF01000027.1 GCA_001464585.1 Gammaproteobacteria bacterium Ga0077554
CGTTATCGCAACAGGCGAAAACGTTTTGGGTTGCGATTTAACTTGATCGCAGGGATATACAACGTTGAGCTTGAAATTTAAGTTTCGAAAGAGGTCTAGTGTATTTACCCCCTCTCCCGCAGGGCGGGAGAGGGTTGGGGAGAGGGTGGATGGCGAGCCAAAACTATCTGAAAAAATCATATTTTCAACTGCCCCTCTCCCCGCTTACGAGGAGGGGGGATATATTTATTCACTGGTTGAAGTGGAAATGGAATTACGCCCTCTCTCCCAACATCCAAATCCGCGCATGTGACGCACCCTCAGTAACAGCGATGGTTTCCATTATTTCATCGCTCTTGCCGTCGATGACGACCAGCGATCCTGCTTCGGCATTCGATGAAAATACCAAATCCGTGACGCCATCTTTTACCAGAAAAGTCACTGATCCGGCCGGGCCAGTTTTGATCTCTTGTATCAGGCGCAGCTTGGGCAACGCGGTGAGGTCAAATACCAGCAGCACGTCGGGCTTGATGTTGGCCTGTTGTTCCGGGCTGCCGGAGTTGCCGGTGGTCATGTAGAGTTTGGTGCTTTCGGCGTTGAAGTAATATTTGCTGAAGTAGATGTCTGGCAGGTCAAGATGATCCACCACGCGTTGGGTTACGGTGTCCAGCACGGCGATTTTGGCTATGACGTGGTTGGGATCGGTTTTGCGGTCTGCGCCGCGTGCGATGAGATAACGTCCATTTTGTTCACCACTAGGCACAGCGAACAGATTGCTGTAACCCTTGAGGGGTGTGCGCGTTTCAATGGCGTTGGTCAGCGGGTTGATGACGGCGAGTGTGCCGTAACCGCTGTTGAGGTTATAGAGTTTGCCGGTGACGGATGAATAGGCCAGGCCGTGTGGAAACGCGCTGTTGGGCTGGAAAGTTGCTCCTGCATTTCCAGCAACCCCCCTCGCTTCGCTCTCCCCATCCCTGGCGGTCGGAATTTTGTGGGCAATGCCGTCTTCATGCTCAGATTTACACAGGTTAATGGTGGCCAGTAGTTTCAGATAATGTTCGGCATCTTTTTCATCGCTGCCAATCACGGAAATCGTGCCATCGTTGAGATTGCTGATGTAGGCGCGTCGTGGCATGGCAGGTGCGGCGGGGGAGGGCGCGGTAAATGCAGCCTGGTGATGGCCGCGTCCAACACAAATGGTTTTGAGGTATTGCACATCCAGACGGCTGGCGGTGTTGGCGATGACGGTGACTGACGAGCCTTTGTCGCCGCAATTTAAAGTGTCGTTGCCGGTGTCTTTGTCGCCGTCGTTCATGAACCAATCGCGGTTGGAATAAGGATCAGCATAGAGATGCGCGGGAAAGCCATCGACGGGGAATGCGGTTTCGATATGTGTTTCTTTGGTGCTGGGGTTGAGCAACACTACCTGGCGCTCGGCGGTCATGCCGACCAGTATCGGCTTGCGCATTTTCTCCAGGCCGGTGTCAGGTGCCGTGGGAAAATGCTCGATGGTGGTTACGCCGTTTTTGTGGGTGACGATATGCAGCGTGCCGGTTTTACGGTTACCGATGTAGTAGACCACGACGAAGTCGTGTGATGTTAAATTTGAAGTCGTCATTGTATGTTCTCGTCGATTTTAATTACTGAGTGAGCGCCCGCCATCCACCGTCAACACATGGCCGCTGATGTAGCCCGCGTCGCGGATTAAAAATAGCACGGCCTGGGCAATATCGTGCGGCGCGCCTTGGCGTTTGAGTGCGGTGCGGGAAATAATATAGTCTTTGGCCGCCGCGTCAAGATCGTGTTCCGGCCACAGAATCGCGCCGGGCGCAACGGCGTTCACGCGCACCTGTGGGCCGAGTTCGCGCGCCAGCGCCTTGGTGAGCATCACCAACCCGGCTTTCGCGATGCTATAGACAGGGTGGGCTTTCAGTGGCCGGTCGGCGTGGATGTCGACAATGTTCACGATGCAACCGTGCTGTTGCGCCAGAGAGGGCGCGGCGGCCTGTGCCAGAAAAAACGGCGCCTTGAGATTGCTGCCCATCAGGTCGTCCCACTGCGCTTCGGTAACGCTGCCCACCGGCGTAGGGTAAAAACTGGAGGCATTGTTCACCAGCACATCAAGGCGCTGCCAGGCGTTCAACGCGGTGTTTACCAGCGTAGGCAAAGCGACGCTATCGAGTAAATCCGCCTGTACCAAAACAACAGAATCAGCACGGGCGGCGTTCATCTCGGCCTGTAGTCGTTGCGCGGCCTCGCCAGAGTGGCGGTAGTGCAGCACCAAGTTCATGTCCTGGGCATGCAGCGCGCGCGCGATCATCGCGCCCACGCGATGCGCCGCGCCCGTAATGAGCGCGACTTTGCCAGCCAGGTTGCCATGGTCAAAAGATGTCATTCTTCAAGTATACTATAGGTTTAATGTTCCCCTAGAGCCTGCCCGTGAATAAATCCCCTGAAAACCGCCATATCCGTAGTTTCGTGCGCCGTGACGGACGCTTCACAGACGCGCAGCGCCATGCCCTGGAATCGTTGTGGGCAGACTACGGCGTAGAGCCAGGCGAAGCAGCGCTGGATTTTCCATCCCTGTTTGGCGGCCGCCACGCCCCCCAGTATCTGGAGATCGGCATTGGCATGGGCGATGCGTTAGTGGAGATGGCCCAGGCTGATCCTCAAGGTAATTACCTGGGCATTGATGTGCATCGTCCCGGCCTCGGCAGCGCCATGCAAAAAGCGCACGCACGCGGGTTGAGAAACCTGCGCGTGATGAGTGCCGATGTGATTACGGTATTGCAAAAAAATTTGCCGGATGCGTCACTTGAGGCCGTGTACCTGTTTTTCCCCGATCCCTGGCCCAAGCGCCGCCATCACAAACGCCGCATCGTGAATGCTGTTTTTGCCGAATCAATACGCCGCATACTCAAGCCCGGCGGGCATTTTCATATGGCCACGGATTGGCAGGAATATGCCCAGCACATGATGGATGTCATGGGCGCGGCGCCGGGGTTTTTCAACATCGCGGGAGTGGGGCAATACATGCCACGCCCCGAATATCGCCCACTCACCAAGTTTGAACAGCGCGGCCAACGGCTGGGGCATGGGATTTGGGATTTGATTTTTGCGAAGGAATCTTATTAATCGGTGTCATTTCGAGTGTAGGGAGAAATCTTTGTCTCGAGTCTCGACCGAAAGTGAGAGATCTTTGTGGGATCTTTCAGGATTTCTCGCTACACTCGAAATGACCATAAAGTTAAAGCTGCTTCACCTGAAAATTTTTCTTGCGCAGCAGATTAATCATGCCCTGCTCACCGGTCAGGTGCATAGCGCCAACCACCACAAAATACGTTTCCTTGTTTTTCAGAAAATCCTCAACTTTTGTTGCCATGGTTTTATTTCTTGAGATAATCATTTTTTCATTAAACGTGGTTTGAAGTTCCGGCGCTTCAGCAAGTGATGCATCGGCGACTTTTGCCAATCGCACCGGATCGCCCTGCTGCCAGGCGCTGAACATCGCTTTTAGTTCATCACCCACCTTGTTTTTTTCGATGCTGACCAACGTGTGTTTGAACATCGCCGTTTGTTCTTTGGCAGTCAGCGAATCCATCATGCGCATTTGGCTGTCGGCAGACTCAAGTTCAATAATTTTCTTTTGATCAGTCTTGGCCCGCTTGAGAAAGTGCAAATCAATGCCGTGTTCCGGCGCATAACCAAGCCGCGCGCTTTCAGATAGCGTTAACACCATCGCCGCCATATACGGCTTCATCATCTGCACCGCCTCCATGGGCAAGCTGTAATTAGGCAGGATTTTCTGCATGCGCGCGATCAGATCTTGTGGCAGATGATTGTTGATGTTATCCGGCGGCGTGTAGAGCGCCGTCATCATGGTGGACATCATGGCCTGCTCATCGGTCGCATCTGCTTCAACGGCCAGCACGCTGGATTGGGTAAACGCATCTTCAATGGTTTTGTTCAGCGGATAAAGTGAGCTGTTTCCCACATGCACTGATCCCAGCATATACACTACATTTTGTTTCGAGGTGATTTGCCATAAAAACGATTTTTGTTCGGCATTGGCGTGGGGCGCCAAAATTGCCAGCAGCCATACAATGGCAATGCTCCGCATGAGCGTGTGTAATGTGGTTTTCATGTGCTTTTCTCCTTGGTGCAGATTACGCGTGTGTAATGTTCAAAGTAATGGATGCTATATGGGAAGTGCATATGAAACTCGCGTGTCATGAATTGTGACAATGCCCTGTTTTTGTAACTCGTCCAGCAGTGACGACAACCCTTGTTCTGAAAGTTGTCCCTGAAAGAGTGAGTTGATGGTGTTGGTAAGGGTCTTGACCGTTCGTGGCTTACCTGTGCCACGTTGTTGAAGGTTCGTTACGATTAGGGATAGTTGCTCGCTGGGTGATTTTGAATTCGCAGCCTTCACGATTGTAATGTCAGCCACGTCGTGTGTGCGACAGGCCAAAATTTTTCTGGTCTTGAGATGTTGAACGAGGGGGTCGAACCCTGTGTCTTTGGAAATGATGTGGAAATATGCTTGTGGCTCTTGCGTGGCGATCTGTCCAATGTAAAAGGCGATATGAAAATCGAGAGCGTTTGAGCCATTGCCAGCGATCTTGATGTACTCGGCCCGATCCCCCATGCGCTGGATTGCCAATGCCATTTCAAAGGGAATCTTTGCTTGGTTGGCCCCAATGAACACGATGACCTTAAAGTGTTCATTATCAAGAACGGCCATAGTGTCAGGCTGCACGTTCTCGTAGTCGATAAGCACGTAATTCGTTCTCAAGTGGTCTCCAGTCCTGACCTCTAACTACCAATATCCAGCAACCCCAAAACACACTCCAACCCGCCATGATTAATCACCGCATGTGCCTGTGCCTGCACTGTGGGTTTAGCGTGATAGGCGATACTCAGTCCAGCGATTTTCATCATTTCCAGATCATTCGCGCCATCGCCCATCGCAACCACTTGCTGGGGTGATATGCCGAGTTGTTTGCACAGATCCAGCAGAAACTCTGCTTTGCCCGCTGCGCCAGTAATCTTGCCCAGAACGCGGCCAGTGAGCCGTGCGTCGGCAATCTCCAGCACATTGGCGCGCGCATAGTCGAGGCTGAAGCGTTGTTTGAGTCGGTCGGTGAAAAAAGTGAATCCGCCTGACACCAGGCCAATCTTGATGCCTGCCGCGCGCAGTCCGCGCACCATTTCTGCGGCGCCGGGATTCGGTTTGAGCCGTTCGTTATACACGTGTTCCAGGGCGCTGGCGTCCAGCCCGGCGAGCAAGGCGACACGCTGTGTCAGCGACGCTTCAAAATTAATTTCACCTCGCATGGTAGCGGCCGTAATCGCCGCAACCTGAGGTTTGACGCCAATAAAATCCGCGATCTCATCAATACACTCAATATTGATGAAAGTGGAATCCATGTCGGTGACCAGCAGCCGTACTTGCGCCGGATCAAAGTTTTCCGGCAGCACATTAATGTCGAAATTGGCCGTGTGGCGCAAAGTGGCCAAGGTTTCGGGCGCTACGGGTTTGTCGGTGCGCAGGGTGTAATGGCTGCCACGCTCTTTAATGGCGGCGTTGAGTTCATCGGCAATGGTATGCGCGGCTTCGCGGGTGAGCGCGGCGCCTTGAAGTATCAGGGTAGGCATTGGGTTTGTGTGCAGTATCAGCTAGTTGGGATGGCTCATAATCATACACCATTTTGGCGCAACTTCAGATTTTGCGGGGGATTGAGTTAAAAACTGAGGCTTCTGTCGCAAATCGCACGAAAACCTTTCAAGAAATCGCCAGCGGGTCGATATAGTCAGGTAGGGCGGCTTATTAAGCTGGCAAAAACAGCGCGATTAAGTCATTCAGAAAGCGTTTGCCCAGGTCTGTAGGGCGGATGGTGTGAATATCCCAGGTGATGAGCTTTTTTTGCTCGGCCTGGGCGAGCGCCGCCGCTACCGTGGAAATCGGCAGGCCGGTATGTTCGGCAAACAGGGCGGTGGGAAAGCCGTCGGTGAGGCGCAGGGCGTTCATCATGAACTCCATGCCAGCATCGGCTCGTGTTAAGCGCTGGGTGCCGCCGAGGCGCTCGCCCGTGGCGGCTTTGGCCATGTAATCACGGGGGTTTTTGACTTTCCAGGTGCGCGTTATATGCTGGTATTGCGCATCACTGATTTTGGCATGGGCGCCCGCGCCGATGCCCAGGTAGTCGCCAAAGCGCCAGTAATTGAGATTGTGGCGGCTTTCCCGCCCCGGTTGGGCGTAGGCAGAGATTTCATACTGCCCATAATGATGGGCGGCAAGCATGGCTTGGCACTGTTCCTGCATTTCCCAGAGTGTGTCATCCTCGGGCAAGGTGGGCGGATTAACATAAAACGCCGTGTTCGGCTCCAGGGTGAGCTGGTACAGGGAAATATGGGTCGGTTTCAGGGCGATGGCATGTTCTATATCTGACAAGGCTTGAGCCTGGGTTTGCCCCGGCAGGCCATACATCAGGTCAAGGTTAAAATTTTCAAAGCCCACGGCATGGGCGGTTTCGGCAGCACTAAACGCCTCATGCGGGCCATGGATGCGACCTAGACGTTTGAGCATCTCGGCGTCAAAGCTTTGGATGCCAAGCGACAAACGATTGACGCCGAGGGCGCGAAATTCACGGAATTTGCCGTATTCCCAGGTGCCGGGGTTGGCTTCCATGGTGATTTCGGCGGTGGGTCGGCACGGCAGACGGGCGCGGATTTCTGAGAGCAACCGGTCAATACTGGCCGGGGAAAACAGGCTGGGCGTGCCGCCGCCGATAAAAATGCTGTCAATGGATCGCCCCCACACCGAGGGTAGATCCTGCTCCAGATCGGCGATGAGCGCCGTAATGTAGTCGGCTTCGGGAAGTTGCTGTTGCCGGGTCTCATGGGAATTAAAGTCGCAATACGGACATTTGCGCACGCACCACGGAATGTGGATGTACAGCGATAATGGCGGCAGTGCGGTGAAGTTAAACATGGGCATATGTCTTTGTAAAGCGTTGCATTGTGACACTGGACAATGACACATGGGAATTGTTTTTTTGTCATAAATCTAGGGTAAAGTGAGTACCATTGCTCATACAGTGGCTATTATTCTGATATAATGGATAATATTTACACGGTCGGGTAGGGTATACGGAAATGTCTCTATTTTTCATTTGATATTAAGCAATTGAAAAATAAAGGAAAAGAGCGGTTTTTGAGTTGCTTTTCGCGTCACGGAGCCCATCATACGGGGGGTTTTGGGCGTTTTTGCCAGTGGAGGCGTAAACGGTGTTGATAAAAATATTGGTGACCAGTTTAATAGTAGGCCTTTCCCTGACTTCTGCAAGGCCGATAATGGCGGCGACGGCCGTGGCTTCTGTGAGCGCGCCTGCTGTGCCGTCTGGGGTCGCTACGGTGAAGGCCACCAAAGCCCCGGTTTCCAAGTCGATGGTGCGTAAGGCCAAGAAGGCTACCCATCGAGTGTTGAAGCAAAAAAAGTTGATTGTAAAGCGCCGCAGCAGCCCTGCGCGTACCATGACACGTGACGGCCTGCCGATTTTACGTTCGTCCATGGCGCTGGTGATTAACCAGGAAGATGGTAGCGTGATCTACGCCAAACGCTCCTCCGTTAAAAGCCCGATTGCGTCCCTGACCAAGCTGATGACCGCCATGGTGGCAATGGATGCGAACTTGCCGCCGGATGAGCTGATCGCAGTAACGCAAGATGACGTTGATACCCTGAAAGGCACCAGTTCCAGACTCAAAGTGGGCGCCACGTTAAGCCGTCAGGCCATGCTGCATCTGGCGCTGATGGCCTCGGAAAATCGTGCCGCATCCGCCTTGGCGCGCGCCTACCCGGGTGGTACCCCGGCTTTTGTCGCCGCCATGAACAAAAAAGCCCGTGATCTGGGCATGGCGCAAACCCATTTTCTTGACTCGACCGGGCTGAATGCCGGCAATCTTTCCACGGCAGAAGACCTGGTCAAGATGGTGAACGCGTCGTACGAATACCCCATAATTCGCCAGTTCAGCACCTCGCAGTCCTATGAAGTGGTGCTGGATGATTACCGTCGCCCCATTCACTTCGGCAATACCAATGCCTTGGTCAAGAATGACACGTGGGATATTGGCTTGAGCAAAACCGGCTACATCAGCGAAGCCGGACGTTGCCTGGTAATGCAGGCGCGCATTGCGCAGCAGGCCGTGATTATCGTGCTGCTTGATTCGCAAGGCATGCGCAGCCGTCTGGGTGATGCTAACCGCCTGAAACAATGGATGGAAGCGAAGTTGCTACGGGCTGCTGGGAATAAACTGGCCAAGCTTTGAAAAAACGATTTACATTACAGGGGTGATCAAGACATCCCAGAGATGAAGCGGGAAACTCTCGGAGTTGGGGTGCGCGGAAAATACTTTAAGCAACTCACGCAGGAGGCGCAAAGCTTAACCGGACGCGCAAGACGGATGTTCCGTAAGCGGGTTGCGCTTTAATTGTGACGCGAAATAACGAAAGGCGCTGGAGATATATTCGCCTGCGCCTTTTTTATTGGCGGGCGCCCAACGCCGTGAGCAATTGGCGCAATGCCTGCCCTCGGTGGCTGAGGTTGTTTTTGACTACTGGCGGTAATTCTGCCGCCGAGCAGTTATGGGTGCGCACAAAAAACACCGGATCATAGCCAAAGCCCTGTGTGCCGCGCGGTTCAAACAGAATGCGGCCTTCCCAGGTGCCCTGGCAAATGATGGGCGTGGGGTCGTTGGCGTGCTCCATATACACCATCAGGCATTGAAAGCGTGCGGTGCGTTGCGCCCCTTCCGCTCCTGTCAGCGCCGCCAGCAATTTTGCGATGTTATCGCTGTCAGAGGCATCATCGCCCGCGTAGCGCGCTGAATAAATCCCCGGTGCGCCATGCAGCGCGTCCACTTCCAGGCCTGAGTCGTCGGCGATGGCTGGCAGTCCGCTGTGAGTTGCCGCATTGCGCGCCTTGAGCAGGGCATTTTCGACAAAAGTGAGGCCGGTTTCTTCCACTTCAATTACATTAAAAGCGGATTGCGGCAGCACTTCAATGCGGTAATTGGCCAGTATTTCGCTGATTTCACGGGCTTTGCCGGCGTTGCCGCTGGCTAATACGATGCGTTTCATTTTTAAATCTACAGTTGAGTTTCCGGGGGGGGGCAAATCAATCAAAGAGCAATTATATACCCCTCGCCCCGCGTGCGGGGAGAGGCAGGGAAAGGGGAGAAAAGAATAGTTAACCCTGCAACGCCGCCTGCTGCTTTGTAATCAATTCACCAATGCCGCCTTTGGCAAGCTCCAGCATGGCTTGCAGCTCGTCCATGCGAAACGCATGACCTTCGGCGGTGCCCTGAACTTCAATAAAGGCGCCAGCTTCGTTCATGACCACGTTCATGTCGGTTTCGGCGTCGGAGTCTTCGGTGTAATCAAGATCCAGCACGGGCACGCCTTGATAGATGCCCACTGACACCGAGGCGATATAGCCGTGAATCGGGTTGCTCTTGATGATTTTGCTTTTACGTAAGTGGGCAATCGCATCCACCAGCGCCACATAGCCGCCGGTGATGGAGGCAGTGCGGGTGCCGCCATCGGCCTGGATGACATCGCAGTCAATGGTGATGCTGCGCTCCCCGAGGGCTTGCATGTCGACCACGGCGCGCAGGGAGCGTCCGATCAAGCGCTGAATTTCCATGGTGCGTCCACCCTGTTTGCCCTGTGCGGCTTCACGACCCATGCGCTGGCCGGTGGAACGCGGCAGCATACCGTATTCGGCGGTGACCCAGCCTTTGCCGGTGCCCTTGAGAAAGCGCGGTACTTTGTCTTCGATGGTGGCATTGCAGATGACTTTGGTATCGCCAAACTCCACCAGCACTGAGCCTTCCGCATGTTTGGTATAGTACCGGGTGAGTTTGATTTGACGTAATTCGTTTTGTGCTCTGCCGCTGGGTCGCATCTGATACCTTTTGCAATGAAAAAGAAGCTATTATACGCCAAGGATGTGGGGGTGGGCGGTTTTTTAGGCATTACCCGCCGTTTTTAGGTTCAAAAGCTTTTTGCAGGATAAAGTATAAATGTTACATAGTATGACGGCGTTTGCGCGCGGTGATCAGGATACGGAATGGGGCGCATTGACCTGGGAGATGCGCTCGGTTAATCACCGTTTTCTGGAGGTTTCAACGCGCCTGCCCGATGATCTGCGCAGCCTGGAACCTGTGGTGCGTGAAAAGCTGGCCGCTAAACTGGGGCGGGGTAAAGTAGAATGCAATTTGCGCTTTCGCCCATCACCCACGATGCCGATAGAAGTGGTGGTGAACAAGGAATTGGTGCGTCGCCTGGTCAGCGCTTGCCGTGAGGTTGAGGGCATGATGGGCCGCCCTGCCCAGATAGATTCACATGTGAAGGCGCTGGACATTCTGCGCTGGCCGGGCGTATCGCAGATAGTTGAAATCAATCTTGAGCCGTTGCACCAGGCCGCGCTGGCGCTACTGGATGACACGGTAAACGATTTGATTCAGGCGCGTGCCCGTGAAGGCGCGCGATTGAAAGATGTTATCGAACAGCGCGGCATCGCTTTGGAAGGTTGGCTGGCTCAGGTGCGAGTACGTTTACCCGAAGTGAAAAGTCGCTGGAAAGAACGCTTGCTGAATCGCATTGCTGAGGCCAAAGTGGACCTGGAGGCATCGCGCTTCGAGCAGGAGCTGGTGGTGCTGGCGCAAAAAATGGACGTGGACGAAGAACTGGAACGCCTCAGCGGACACATTCAGGAAATACAGCGTACACTAAATCAGAAAGAACCCGTGGGTCGGCGGCTGGATTTTTTGATGCAGGAACTGAATCGTGAAGCGAACACGCTCGGCTCCAAATCCGTAGACATCGAAACCACCCGCGCGTCAGTCGAAATGAAAGTATTGATTGAACAAATGCGCGAACAAATCCAGAACATCGAATAAGAACGGGAATAATCATGTTAGACGCATCACGACCCAAAAATACAGCGGCGGCAGCCGTGCCCGCAACACTGTATATCATCGCCGCCCCATCGGGCGCGGGGAAGACCAGTCTGGTCAAGGCGGTGGTGGACGCCACGCCGGGGTTGATGGTGTCTGTGTCACACACGACACGGCCGATGCGACCGGGGGAGCAGCAGGGTGTGCATTATCATTTTGTTGATCAGCCCACCTTTCAAAACATGATTGCTGCCGGAGTGTTTCTGGAGCATGCCAAAGTATTTGATAATTATTACGGCACCTCAATATCCGCCGTGCAGGATACCTTGCGCCACGGCGTGGATGTGATTCTTGAAATAGACTGGCAAGGCGCCCGCCAGGTTAAATCACAACTGCCGGAGTGCATCGGAATTTTTATTCTGCCCCCGTCGCGCGCCACGCTCGACCAGCGCTTGCGCGTACGCGGCCAGGATGGCGAAGATGTAATTGCGCGACGCATGCGCGACGCGGTGAATGAAATGAGCCACTACGCTGATTTTGATTATCTGGTAGTGAACGATGATTTCGATACAGCACGCAAAGACCTGCAGGCGATTATCCGCGCGCGGCGCCTGGGCATCAAGGCGCAGACAGTGCGATTACATGCGTTGCTGGAGCAGTTGCTGAAGTAATATTTTTATCTTAAAAACCCAGTTACAGGATAAAATACAAGCTTAAAAAATAATATTCAGTGTGATAGCATTGATCTCATCATGCGCCATAGGGAATATTGTTCGCCTCTTCAAGCGTACATACAGCCAACAAGGAGATAATCATGAGCATGTCTTTATTCACATCGTTTGATCTCGGCAAGCTACATCTCAAAAATCGGATGGTCATGGCGCCGTTGACACGATGCCGCGCCACGGCCGAACACATACCTACAGATCTCATGGCTACTTACTATGCCCAGCGTGCGACCGCAGGACTCATTATTACAGAAGGCACATCGCCTTCACCAAATGGCCTGGGTTATGCGCGCATTCCTGGCCTGTTCGCACCCAGTCATGTGCCCGCATGGCGCAAGATAACGCAGGCGGTGCATGAGCGCGGCGGTTGCATTTTCGTGCAACTGATGCACACAGGACGGGTGTCGCACCCGCTGAATATGCCCGAAGGTGCGCGTATTCTCGCGCCTTCGGCGGTAGGTCTTTCTGGTGCGATGTGGACGGATCAGCAAGGCATGCAGCCCTATCCCACGCCTGGGATAATGTCAGAGGCGGATATCGGCAAGGCTATTGAGGAATACGCAGCAAGCGCGGCCTTGGCAATCGAGGCAGGATTTGACGGCGTAGAATTACACGGCGCGAACGGTTATCTGATAGAGCAGTTCCTTAATACCGCAAGTAATCGGCGCACCGATCAATGGGGCGGTTCGATGGAGAATCGCGCGCGTTTCGCCATAGAGGTAGCAACGGTGGCTTCAAATCGTATCGGTGCATCGCGCATCGGTATGCGTCTTTCGCCCTACGGTGTCTTTAATGACATGGTCGCGGACGCTGAGACAGACGCGCTGTATGCACATCTCGTCGGGGCATTGTCAAAGCTGGGTTTTGCTTATATCCACATTGTTGATCATAGTTCTCAGGGCGCCCCCGAAGTGCCTGCGACAATAAAGGCGCGAATTCGTGAGGTTTTTCATGGAGCGTTGATTTTGTCGGGTGGCTATGACCGTGCGCGTGCTGAGGTAGATCTAAACGCAAAGCGCGGCGATCTTGTCGCATTGGGCCGACCCTTTCTGGCCAACCCTGATCTTGTCGAACGTCTTAAAAATGGCACGGCGCTCAATCAACCTGACGCCAGTACTTTTTATACGCCCGGTGAAAAAGGATATACCGACTATCCCTCAGTGACCTGAGTCAATATTGTTCGTTTTAGAGGATGGGCAATGTTATTCACATCAGCCTCCATCATGCTGTCATTTCGACCGAAACGAACGTGAGAGATCTTCCAGGATTCCTCGCTACGCTCGGAATGACACGCTTTATGTGTACTGTCCCAAGTTTATTTAGTTGTGTTTAACGCCGTAGATTTATCGTGATTAGCGTGACAAAATTAGTGACGGGATTTATCATGCCAAGAATGCGGTGGATAAATCAGCGGTTCCTGGATAATAAATGCAATATGGAACATCTCACGCAAGAGGAGGGGTCATGGCACGCATTATAAAAAAGGCAGCAACCCGGAAAAAATCACTTCCAAAAAAACCAGTTCGGAAAAAACAAAGTACAACCGTTCGCGCCAAGAGCGCGACGCGCCGTGTGATCGTGCTGGTCGCCACCCGCAAGGGCGCGTGGCTGTTGCACGGTGATGCGGCGCGCAAAACGTGGCGTGTTGATGGGCCGCATTTCCTCGGCCACATCATTAACCATCTGGTGCTTGACCCGCGCGACGGGCGCACGTTATTAGCCGCAGCAAAAACCGGCCACCTCGGCCCGACGATTTTCCGTTCTGCTGATCGCGGCCGCACCTGGAAGGAAGCCACCAAACCGCCCGCGTTTGAAAAACCAGCCGATGGCGCAGATGCAAAAATGCCAGCGCGCGCCGTTGACCACACCTTCTGGCTCACGCCGTGCCACGCCAACGAACCGAACGTGTGGTATGCAGGCACATCGCCACAGGGTTTGTTCCGCTCTGAAGATGGTGGCGATACCTGGCAGCCGTTTTCTTGTATCAATGACGACCCGCAATATCGCGCATGGATGGGCAGCGTGCAGGACAGCACGCCCGACGGGCCGAAGCTGCACTCGATCATCGTTGACCCGCGTGATCCAGCGCATCTCTACTTCGCCATGTCAGGTGGCGGTGTGCATGAATCGGTGGATGGTGGCCGCAGTTTTACAACTCTTATTGCAGGTATGGAAGTGGTAGGGGGGTTCGACGCCGCCAATGTCGCCTTCCACGACCCGCATTGTGTGCGGCTGTGCCCGAGCAACCCGGATCGCTTGTACCAACAGAACCACTGCGGCATTTACCGGATTGACCGGCCCTCGAACCAGTGGGTTCGCATCGGCAAGAACATGCCAAAACGCGTCGGAGACATTGGCTTTCCCATGGTAGTACATCCACGTGATGCCGACACCGCGTGGGTATTCCCCATGGACGGTCAGACCGTATGGCCGCGCACCAGCCCAGACGGAAAACCCGCTGCCTATGTCACGCGCAATGGCGGCAAGCGCTGGCAACGTCTTGATGTTGGCCTGCCCGATAGCCAGGCGTGGTGGACGGTGAAGCGCCAGGCCATGACCGCCGACGCGCACGATCCAGTCGGCCTGTATTTCGGCACCACCAGCGGCGAACTATGGATGAGCCGCGACGAAGGCAAACGCTGGACGTGCATCGCCCGCAACCTTCCTGAAATCTATGCGGTCGAGTCTGCGGAAGTGCGGTAAGCGTGCTGATGAAAGTCCTGATCCCCAGCCCGCTGCTTTCTTACACCGGCAAGAGCGAAGTCGACGCCAGCGGCGCGACACTCACGGAACTGCTCGCTGATCTCGACCACCAATACCCCGGCCTGCGATTCCGCGTCATCAACGAACAAGACCAGATCCGCCCGCACATGCGCTTCTTCATCAACGGCGAGCAAGTGTTTGACCTGGCGCACCCGTTGCGTACAACCGATGCGGTTTATCTGGTGCAGGCGTTGAGTGGCGGGTGATCTGCGATGGGGTGACCTGAAAACCTTGATAGGGTCATGTCTCAATACAATACACTTCCCGTTCATCCTGAGCCTGTCAAAGGGCTGTGGATGCGGGGCAGGTGGTTCGCGACAGGGTTCTCCTGAGTTTATCGAAGGACTCACCACGAACGGCTAAACTGAACCGTATTGGACCACATCTTGATTTTTGACATTTTAACCCCCCTATCCATCCGGCAGGCCACTACAAAACCGGACAGATCATATGCTACAACTTAAGACAGTTTACTTGCTCGCCACACATACCTCTTGCCTTGGCGCGGTTTCCGGGGTTTAATCGGTGCGCGGCTGGTTTTGGTTCGATGTGAACCTCTCCTGCATCCTATTCTCAAGTCTTCATCAAACGTAACAGGTAGTAATATGTCCACCCCAAAATCCAATATGACGATGTTGCTGGTGCCCGTGGTGCTGGTGGTGGGTTTTGCGCTGATGCTGATGTGGTTGGCGACGCCCATGGTGCCTGTGGCGGATCAGCCTGGTTCGGTGCCCACGGCTGCGACGGACAAGCGCGTTACCGGGGAGATAACCGCCCAAGGCATGGCCATGCTGCTGCTGCCGGGCGGCCGTTTTGTGATGGGACGAGCCTCTGACGACCAGCCCGGTGGCGCGGATGAATTACCCGCGCACGCGGTGAATGTCGCGCCTTTCTATATAGGCAAATATGAAGTGACCCAGGCGCAGTGGGTGGCGGTCATGGATTTTAACCCCAGCCGTTACAAAGACCCGCGCCGCCCGGTGGATCAGGTGACGTGGTTGCAGGCGCAGGAATTCATACAGAAACTTAACAAGCTGGAGAAAACCACCAAATACCGGCTTCCCACCGAGGCCGAGTGGGAATACGCCGCCCGCGCGGGCACCACCAGCACTTATTTCTTTGGCGATAACCCACGGGATTTGTCCCGTTATGCGTGGTTTGGCGCAGAAAATGACGTGGGCACCGCCCCCGTAGGCAAAAAGCAGCCTAACCCGTGGGGTTTGCATGATATTTACGGTAATGTCTGGGAATGGGTGGAAGATTGCGCGCATCCCGATTACCAGGGAGCACCCACCGATGCCCGCCCCCGACCCGGCGGCGATTGCGCGCTACGCGTAGTGCGTGGTGGTGGCTGGAACAGCCCGGCGGATTATGCCCGTTCCGCAGTGCGCGGCAACTCTGTGCCAGACTTGAACGACAGCGGCACCGGCTTTCGCCTGGCGCGCTGGCCTTAATTTGCTCTTTAGCAAGGTTGTAACCGATCTTAAATTCATTTCTGGCACTTTTTTGGCGGCTGGCTGTATAATTTCCGGTTCAGGGCGAACCTTAGTGAAGGCCAAATCCAGTCGTGCTAGAAGTCTCTAATCTTGAATGTGTGCGTGGTGATCGCCGCCTGTTCGCCGGAATGTCGTTTTCCGTCAAGCCCGGCGAATTGCTGCATGTCCAAGGCGCCAATGGCAGCGGCAAAACCAGCCTGCTGCGCATGGTGTGTGGTCTGGTGTCGCCAGTGCAGGGCGATATTTGCTGGGGCGGCGAGAATATTCGCATTTTACGCGAAGATTATTTCAGGGAAATGACCTACATGGGTCATCTCAGCGGCATTAAAGAAGATCTGACTGCATTGGAAAACCTGCGCATTCTTATGGGCTTGGCTGGTGATGAGGCGCCTGAAGAGGCGCTGGTAGCCGCGCTGGATCACATGGGTCTGGCGGGGCGCGAAGATTTGCCCGCCAAGGTCTTGTCGCAGGGGCAAAAACGCCGCGTGGCGCTGGCGCGGCTGGTGTTGTGCGGCGTGGCATCGCATAAAACCCGGCTATGGATATTGGACGAGCCGTTTACGGCGCTGGATGTGGCGGCGATTGCAGTGGTTCAGGCGTTGTTAAGCCAGCACCTGCATAATGGAGGCATGATTATCCTCACCACGCATCAGGATCTCGACGTGTTGAGCAAGGCGAGTCCGGCAGGTGCCGTTCAGCGTTTGTCCCTGATCTCCTAGTGGGAACTCCTGATGGCGCGGCATGTCTAGTCTGGTAACCGCCCTGCGTTGCGTGGTAATGCGTGATCTCACGCTGGCGATGCGCCGCCGTGCGGATGTGCTGGCGACCCTGTTTTTTTTCGTCATTGTGGTGAGCTTGTTCCCGCTGGGCGTCGGGCCGGACATGGCGACGTTACGCATTATTGGCCCCGGTATTGTATGGGTGGCGGCGCTGCTGGCCTCCATGCTGGCGCTGGAGCGCATGTTTGCGGTGGATTACAGCGACGGCACCCTGGAGCAGATGTTGCTCACGCCCCAGCCGCTGGTGGTGCTGGTGCTGGGCAAAACGCTGGCGCACTGGCTGGTGTCGGGTTTGCCGCTGGTATTAATAGCGCCGCTGCTCGGGTTGCAGTACGGCATACCGGCGCAAGGGTTGTGGATACTGGTGTTGTCGCTGTTGCTGGGCACGCCGGTGTTGAGCTTGATCGGCGCCATCGGCGCAGCGCTGACCTTGGGGGTGCGCGGTGGCGGGGTGCTAGTGTCATTGCTGGTGCTGCCCCTCACCATCCCCGTGCTGATTTTCGGTGCAGGCGCGGTGGACGCAAGCCTTTCCGGATTGGGAGCGCAGGCGCATTTATCGTTACTGGGCGCATTTTTACTGGGCGCATTGATTCTGGCGCCATGGGCAATCGGCGCGGCATTGCGCATTTCGATGGAATAAGGGCAAATGGCAGTCAGATTGACTGGCGATGTATCTTTATAAAATGATGCGCTATGGAATTTGAAGATGATCCAGTAAAAGCGGCGCGTAATCTGAAGAAGCATAAGGTTAGCTTTGAGGATGCGGCATCGGTTTTTGGTGATCCGATGTCCTATACTTTTGCGGATCCAGACCATTCAGTGGGTGAAGAGCGTTGGCTTATGTTTGGCTTATCCCAGGCAAAACGGGTGCTCGCGGTGATATATACTCATCGGAGAGGAAAATACCGCATTATCAGCGCACGTCTTGCTACAAGACGCGAGAGGAAAATATATGAAGAAGGCTAAGGAAATGCGCGCCGAATATCGGCGTGAGGATCTCGGCAAAGGTGTGCGCGGAAAACACCATGCTGAATTCAAAAAAGGCAGTAATCTGGTTTTGTTGACGCCTGAGTTGTCAAAAATTTTCCCTAATAATGAAGCGGTAAATGCGGCGCTCAATTCTCTGGTGGGCGTTGCCCGATCCGTAACCAGCCTAACCCGACGCTCAACACGGACGCGCGCGAAAGCAACGCGCGCTGACGTGTAACGCATTATGCCATTATATATAGGGGGCACGAAAATTAACTGGTTCAAATATTCCTCACCGCAAGCCTTCTATCCGCTGGCGGGCAAGATGATTCCGTGGTTTACGATTGCGGCACTGTTGTTTACCGTGCCGGGGCTGTATTTCAGTTTCTTTGTCGCCCCCCCGGATTATCAGCAGGGCGAGGCCTACCGCATCATGTTCATACACGTTCCGGCGGCGTGGATGTCGATGTTTATTTATGTAGTGATGGCGGCCTATGCGGGCATGGGCCTGGTGTTTAATTCACGGCTATCGTCGATGATGGCCTCGGCGCTGGCGCCCACTGGCGCCATGTTCACTTTTCTGGCGTTATGGACGGGTGCTTTGTGGGGCAAGCCGATGTGGGGCGCGTGGTGGGTATGGGATGCGCGCCTGACCTCTGAGTTGATTTTACTGTTTTTGTACATCGGATTTATTTCCTTGCAGGCCGCCATTGACGAACCGCGCCGCGCCGCGCGGGCCAGCGCGATTCTGGCGCTGGTCGGCGTCGTTAACATTCCCATCATTTATTTTTCCGTGAAGTGGTGGAACACCTTGCATCAAGGCGCGTCCATCACCGTCAGCAAAGCCCCCACCATGGCCGCCAGCATGTTGACCGCCCTATTGTTAATGACCTTCGCCTTCTGGATGTACACCATCGTTGTCGCCCTGTTACGGGTACGCTGTGAAATTCTCGAGCGGGAGCGTCACACCGAATGGGTGGCGCAGGCGATGACGGGGGAGGCGCGATGAATTGGGGTGATTTTTTCGCCATGGGCGGTTATGGCCTGTATGTGTGGGGTTCGTACAGTGTTACTGCGTTGTGCATGGCGGTCGAAGTAATATTACTGTTGGGCCGCAAACGAACTTTATTGCAGCGGCTGGGTCGTATTGGGGGTCGTATGAGTCGGGCTGGCGCGGATACAGTCGCGCACACGGGCGAGATTAAACATGAAGACCGGATATAAACAACACTATGAAATCTAGACATAAGCGATTGGCGTTCATTGTTGCGGGATTGGCGGGGCTGGGAGGCGTGGCGGCGCTGGTGCTGAATGCCTTCAGCGATAATATGGTGTTTTTCTTCAGCCCCACCCAGGTATTCGCCAAAGAATCACCGGAGGGGCGTAACTTTCGTTTGGGCGGACTGGTGGAAAAAGGCACCATCAAGCGTGAAGATGACGGCCTGACAGTGCATTTTGTGGTCACCGACAATCACAAGAACATTAACGTCACATATACTGGTATCCTTCCTGACCTCTTCAAGGAAGGCCAGGGGGTAGTGGCGCAAGGACGTATCGGGCCGGATGGGGTGTTTCTCGCCGAAGAAGTGCTGGCCAAGCACGATGAAAACTACATGCCGCCGGAAGTAAAAGAAGCGCTCGACAAAGGCAAGGCCGACTCGATAAAAGCCAAGGCCAATAGCGCCGCCGCAGGTACGTCAGCAACCGGCACTACAACATTGATTTCTCAATAGGGGGTAAAAGAAAAATGATTCCTGAAATTGGGCATTTTGCGCTGATCACGGCCTTGGGCCTGGCGCTGTTACAGGCCACCGTGCCTATTATCGGTGCGGCGCGCGGCATGTCTGGCTGGATGGCGGCGGCTCGCCCCATCGCCCAAGGGCAAGCGCTGTTTGTGGCGATTGCCTTTGCCTGCCTCATGTATTCCTTTGCTGTAAACGACTTTTCCGTGCTCTACGTCGCCTCGCACTCTAACTCGCTGTTGCCCCTGGAGTACCGCCTGTCGGCAACGTGGGGTGGCCATGAAGGTTCGTTGCTGCTGTGGATAGCGATGCTCGGCGGCTGGACAGTGGCCGTCACTTTTTTCAGCCGCAGTCTCCCGGAAGAGATGGTGGCGCGCGTGATCGGGGTGATGGGGTATGTCTCCGTGGGTTTTCTGTTATTTACGCTGCTCACCTCCAATCCCTTTGACCGGCTGATTCCCGCCGCTGTGGATGGGCGCGACCTCAACCCGCTGTTGCAGGATTTTGGCCTGATTGTTCATCCCCCCATGCTGTATATGGGCTACGTGGGCTTTTCGGTGGCGTTCGCCTTCGCCATCGCCGCCTTGCTGGGTGGCAAGCTTGATGCCGCCTGGGCGCGCTGGTCGCGGCCCTGGGCAACATCGGCCTGGGCGTTCCTGACCTTCGGTGTCGCGCTGGGGAGCTGGTGGGCGTATTACGAGCTGGGCTGGGGCGGCTGGTGGTTCTGGGATCCGGTCGAAAACGCCTCGTTCATGCCGTGGCTGGTGGGTACCGCGCTGATCCATTCGCTGGCGGTAACGGAAAAGCGCGGCAGCTTCAAGAGCTGGACGGTGCTGCTGGCGATTGTGGCCTTCTCGCTGAGCTTGCTCGGCACCTTCCTGGTACGTTCCGGCGTACTCACCTCCGTGCATTCGTTTGCCACCGACCCCGAGCGTGGGGTGTTTATTCTAGGCTTTTTAGTGGTGACGATCGGCGGCTCGCTGGCGCTGTATGCTTGGCGCGCGCCCAAAATAGGTTTGGGTGGCAACTTTGATCTGGTGTCCCGCGAGTCGCTGTTGTTGGGCAATAATGTGCTGTTTATGGCGGCTGCCGGCACGGTGCTGCTGGGTACGTTATATCCCCTGTTCCTTGATGCCCTGGATATGGGCAAGATCTCGGTGGGTCCGCCCTATTTCGATAGCGTATTTCTGCCGTTGATGGCTCCGGCGATGTTTTTGATGGGCCTTGGCCCCCTCGCGCGCTGGAAAAAGGCCAGTTTGCCTGAAATGGCCGTACGCCTGCGCTGGGCGTTTGCGGTGAGTGCCGCCACGGCAATTATATTGCCGTTTGTGATGGGTGAGTGGTTTCCGCTGGTGAGCCTGGGGTTGTTAATGGCCGCCTGGATTATCACCACCTCAGTGCAAAGCATTTGGCAGCGCGTTGGCAAGTCGCAGGGTTCTGCCACGCCAGGATCTACATTGGGCTCCAGGCTGGCGGCGCAGTCGCGTAGTTATTACGGCATGATGCTGGGGCATGTAGGCGTGGCGGTTTTCATTATTGGCGTCACGCTCGTCAAAGGCTATGAGGTTGAAACGGACGTGCGTATGAATGTCGGCGACACGGCTGCTATCGGCGGCTACGTGTTTCGCTTTGATGGTGTGGTGGATGTTGATGGGCCGAATTATACCGCCAGCCGCGGCTACATCCATGTCAGCAAAAACGGCAAGGAAGAAGGCGTGATGCACCCGGAAAAGCGCCACTATCAGGTGCAGAACATGCCCATGACCGAAGCGGCGATTGATACCGGCCTGCTGCGTGACTTGTATGTTTCGTTGGGCGAGCCGGTGAGTAACGGCGCGTGGAGCGTGCGCATCTATTACAAACCGTTTGTTGACTGGATCTGGGCGGGCGCTTTCTTTATGGGTCTGGGTGGTTTTCTCGCCGTGTCCGACCGTCGTTATCGCTTAGCCGAACGCAAGGCGCGCAAAGCCGCCGCACAGGGTTCTGCCAGTGCTGAAGGCAAGATGCCGGGCGTGACCGCTGAAGAAGGTGCAGGTAATAATTCAGCGCCCACGGCGGGCTTGGCAACGCAGATGGAGAGTAAACCCTGATGTTGCGTTTTTTGGTGCCGCTGGGCATTTTTGCCGCACTAGTGGCGTTTTTGTGGGTGGGTTTGGGGAAAGATCCCAGCCTGGTGCCATCGCCGCTCATCGGCAAGCCCGCGCCGGCGTTTCGTGTGGTGCAATTACATGACCCCAATAGCCAGATTGGCAACGCTGATATGCTGGGCAAGGTCTGGCTGTTGAATGTATGGGCGTCGTGGTGTGCTTCCTGTCGTCACGAACACCCGTTGTTCATGGAGTTGGCGCGTGCGCGTCTGGTGCCTATTTATGGACTTAACTATAAAGACAAGCGTGAAGACGGCGTGAATTGGTTGAGCCAGCTTGGCGACCCATATGTGGTCAGCGCCTTTGATGCGGATGGTCGCGTGGGTATTGATTATGGCGTGTATGGTGTGCCGGAGACTTATGTCATCGACCGCCAGGGCATTATCCGCTACAAACACGTTGGGCCAGTGACGATGGAAGCGCTGCAAACCAAAATCCTGCCATTAGTGAAGGAGCTTGAAAAAATATGAAACATCTGTTGGAAACCCCTAAAAATTCCATCCCTGGAATTTTTAGGGGAGAAAAGCAAAAATGGCCGCTCCTGCGGAACCCTTCGCTTGCGCTCTTCCCTGCGCCTGCGGCATTTGTACTTCCTGTACCGCATCATTTTTTCTTTTCTCTACTTTTGCTGGCCATGCTCTGGATAGCCATGCCGCTGGCAGTGGCGGGTGAAGCTCAGCCTGTGGCGGAAGATCCCGTGCTGGAAAAGCGCGTTATGGCGTTAGCTGAAGAATTGCGTTGCCTGAAGTGCCAGAACAATACGCTGGCAGACTCGCCCTCCGAACTGGCGCATGACTTGCTCCGTGAAATACGTACTTTAATGCAGTCCGGCAAGAGCGATGCCGAGGTGGTGGCTTATCTGGTGGAGCGTTATGGCGAGTACGTGCGTTTTCGTCCGTCGATGAACCAGACTACGGCGTTGTTATGGTTTGGCCCCCTGATTCTGATCGTGGGGGGCGCAATCGTATTATTGATTACCCTGTTACGGCGGCGCAAGCGCATCGCTGCCGCGACGCCGCTGTCGGATGCGGAGCGCACACGCGCCGCTATATTGCTGAATAAAAAAATGAATGATGGGGCGGGAGAAGCTGGAACATGATTGTATTCTGGATTGTAGCGGCGTGTTTCATTATCGCCGCATTGTTGTTTGCTGTGCCGCCGTTATTGGCCCGTGGCGATAAAGGCGCCGACAAAAATACGGGCAAGCAGAGTCCTGATAAAGAAAGTCATAATAGAGGAAAAGGGCAGTCCCTCGGGCGTTCGGCGATTAACACTACGATTTATCAAGATCAGCTTGTCGAACTGGAAAATGACCTGCGTAATGATATGGTGCAGCCTGAGCAATATGCGCAGGCTCGTCGTGAGCTGGAGCGACGTTTGCTGGACGATGTAACGGTTGAGCCAAAAACTGTTGCGGCTGGCGCGTCCGCCGCGCAGTCAGCTTCTGGGGGCAACCGCGTAGCGGCGATAGTGGTGGGTATCATGGTGCCGCTGTTCACCGTGTTGGTGTACCTCAAAATCGGTAACCCACAAGTGATGTCGCCGCAAACCGCTATGGCCACTGTCGATGCCAATGGCGAGGCAGGCGTGCCTGCCGGGCAGCGTCATTCTGATGCGCCCGAACAGATCCAGAAAATGGTGGACGCCCTGGTGGAACGGTTGCGCGCCAATCCGCAGGATGCGGAAGGTTGGGCGGTGCTGGGCCGTTCATTCTATGCGATGGGTCGTCATGCCGAAGCGGCAGAAGCTTTTTCCAAGGCTGTGGCGATGCTGCCAAATGACGCGCAATTGTTGGCCGACTACGCTGACGCGATGGCGATGGCCAATGGTGAGCGGCTTGATGACCAATCCATCGCATTAATACGCCGCGCCTTGCAGGCCGACCCTGATAACCAGAAAGCCTTGTGGCTGGGCGGCACCGCCGAATTTGAATCCGGCAACTTTGCGGGCGCAGTGAAATATTGGGAACGCCTGCTAAAGCTGTTGCCGCCAAATTCCGAGGTGTCGCAAATCATGGCGACCAATATCGAAGAGGCGCGCGGGCTGGCATCGGGTAATCCGAATTCCCCAAGCAGTTTTCCCACCATGAATAGTGACGCGCCACTTGCTGCGGCCAGCGGCGGCGCTACTGACAGTGATGCTACGGTAGCGGGCACAGTGACCATAACTCCCGCACTGGCAAGCAGGATAGCGCCTACCGATACGTTATTTATCTTTGCCCGCGCCGCGCAAGGGCCACGTATGCCGCTGGCCATCATGCGTGCCCAAGCCAAAGATTTGCCCCTGACATTCTCACTTAACGACGCTATGGCTGCCATGCCCACCATGAAATTGTCGAGCGCTTCTGAAGTAATTATCGGCGCGCGCATTTCCAAATCAGGCGATGCCATGCCCCGTGCCGGTGATCTGCAAGGCAGCAGTGCGGTTGTGAAAGTGGGTAGTGCGGGCGTGAAGATCACGATCGACTCGGTGGCGCCATGATGTCATCCCAAATAATCCTTATGCTTATGGCAAAGGGGTTGTCATCCCGAACGAAGTGAGGGATCTTGCTGAAGATCCCTCACTTCGTTCGGGATGACATAGAAAATCCCCGCAGCAAATTCCGGGGATTTTTATTCCCCGTTTTTAGGAGTTTGAACCTTATGCTGCGGCTTGGGATGTTTCTTGTGCCGTTGCTGTTGTGGGGCTGCGAAGCCAGCACGGGGGTTGGCAATAACGCCCAGCCATCCGCCTTAACCGTGGGGCACGTCGTACCTGATGTTACCTTGACCGGGCTGGACGGTAGCAAAACGACACTTGCGGCTTACCGTGGTAAACTGGTAGTGCTCAATACCTGGGCGACGTGGTGTCCGCCGTGCCGGCGCGAAATGCCCAGCCTGGAGCGTTTGAGCAAGGCGCTGGATGCCGGGCATTTTGCCGTGCTGGGGGTGTCGGTAGACGAACATGAGCTTGGCGTACGTGAATATCTCAATGACAAGGCGGTGACATTCGCGGCCTTTATTGATAAAGATCTTAAGGTGGTGCACGATACCCTGGGCATCAAGATTTACCCCACCACATTGTTGATCGCGCCCAATGGTACGCTCATCGGCGTAATGGTGGGGCCGCGCGACTGGGACAGCCCGGCAATGATCCGGTTGCTGGAAAATGCCTGGCAAGGCACGCCAGTAAATGTAGACGCCATTCCTGTGAGCCGCTTCTAGTCATCCGTTTCACAGATGTGTGTCATCCCGACCGCTCAGACGCTCAGATCAACTGTCATCCCGAACGAAGAGAGGGATCTTTATAAGATCTCTCACGTTCGTTCGGGATGACAACTTTTTTCCGGTCGAGATGACAATGGATCTGACCTTTTGCCCTTTTAATATAAGATAATACAAGACCGTAACAGGAGAACTACCATGCTGCGACGTTACTTATCCACGACCTTGATCACCACTGCGCTGCTGTTGGGAAACACAGCGGTAGCGTATGCCGCTGACCCAGGTAATGGCGCGAAGATTTATGCCACGCATTGTTCGGGGTGCCATGGTGACGGTGGCGTGAGCAATATGCCGGGTACTCCGGATTTTTCACGCCGTGAGCGGCTGTTTCAGCCGGACATGGTGCTGCTGGGGAGTATCCGCGATGGCACGGGCGTGATGCCCGCGTATAAAGGCCTGCTGAGCGACCAGGAAATGCTGGATGTGATTTCTTATTTGAGAACCTTGCGCTGATGCTGGTTTTTTCCCGGCTTGGAGTCGTGTCTTCGGGCATTGTTTTGTGCATGGCATTGGCCATTTCCGCGTGTTCCGACGCAAAAGAAACCTCGCCTGCCGCCAAGCCGGCGGCGCCAGCGGCCCTTAAAGATTCCTTGCGCGTGCTGGAAACCTTTGGCGTGGGTGAAGGGGTGTATGTGCGTGCTCTGGAGGTTGAGCCAGCCAAAAACAGTATGTGGGTGGCGACCTCAATGGGTGTGCATGAGGTGGATTTAACGACGCGTGATGTGCGCAATACCTTTACCCGCGAAGATGGGCTGGCGAATGAATATGCCTTTGACATTATGGTCGACAGTCGCGGCAATAAATGGTTTGGCACCAACGGCGGTGGCGCGTCACGCTACCGTGACGGCAAGTGGAAAACATTTTTTCCAATGCATGGGCTGGCGGATTACTGGGTGTATTCGTTTGGTGAACAGCGCGATGGTACAGTGTGGATCGGCACCTGGTATGGCGTTACTCGGGTGGATGCCAGTACCGGCAAGTTTGATACCTATGTCAAAGAGTTGGTCAATGAATGGGTGTATGGCATTGGCATAGATGCGCAAGAGCGGGTGTGGTTCGGCACTGAAGGTGGCGTGTCCATGTTCGATGGCAAAACCTGGCAGGCCTGGACGCATAAAGAAGGGTTGGGCGCGCCCAACCTCGATAATCTGCCCGCCAGCCCCAATACCGGGTTAGGTACGCGTTCGCGGCATGATCTGGGTGTGTTGATGGATGGTAAGCCCACCTACAATCCGAATTATGTGTTTTGCATCCATGTCAGCGCTGCCGCCGCCGCTAATAACAATTCTGGCGCCGTGTGGGCCGGGACGTGGGGCGGCGGCGTGAGCCGTTTTGATGGCAAGCGGTGGACAAACTACACCGTCAAAGATGGTCTGGCGAGTAATATGGTATTCAGCATCGCCGAGGATAAACAGGGTGTATTATGGTTTGGTACGGATCAGGGTTTGACGCGTTATGATGGCAAGACCTGGCGCACCTTTACGCGGCGTGATGGTTTGTTTAACGATGGCGTGTATGCTGTCAAGATTGCCCCCAACGGTGATGTATGGGTGGGAACGCGCGGTGGGGTGGCGCGTATCGGCCTGCCTGATAAAGCTACCGGTGCCGATAATATAAAGGTGCCGACACCGGCAGTGCCGTGAACAGAGGTAATGAACGTGAAACTGGATTATAAAGGCTGGGCTATTATCGTGCTGGCGGCAGGCGCTGTGGCAGGCGGTGGTGGTTATATGCTCGGCATGGGCCAGAAACAGTCGGGCGCATCCGTATCCAGTGCAAATGAAAGCAGCAGTGGCTCGCCCTTCCTCAATAAGGCCACCGCTGCGGCAGCATCCCCCACCCACCCCTCCATGGCGGGCGCGAAAGGTGCGGGCAATGGCAAGTTTACCCATTTTCGCGTGGGTAACCGCAATGTCAAAGGCATGTACGCAGACGGCAACATTATGTGGATTGGTACCTCGGGCGGGGTGATTCGTTATGATGTTGAGTCCGATAACTTCAGGATTTTTGACAATAAAACCAAAGGTCTGCTATCCAACGGCATTTTTCATGTGAGCAAGCTGGGTGACAAGATCGTGGCGGGCACCTACGGCGGCGGCTTGTCGGTGTATGACCCGAAAACAGACCAGTGGAAAAATCTGAACATCCCTGACGGCCTGGCTGACCAGTTCGTCTATGACGTGCAAAAAGTAGCGAATGGCGACGTGTGGATCGCCACCTGGTCGGGCGTGAACCGGGTGCGTGGCGGCGTGCTGGAAGACGCTTCGAAGTGGGACACCTTCACCGTCGAGAGCACGCAGCGGGGCCTGCCGAATCCGTGGGTGTATGGGCTGGAAGAAGGCAAGAATGGCGAGATGTGGTTTGCCACTGAAGAAGGTCTGGCGCGCTATAAAGACGGTAAGTGGCAGAACTGGCAACATAAAGACGGCCTGGGCGCGCCACTCGACGCTGTAAAGGATGCGATCCAGTTTACTAACGATCCCGCCAAGTCCTCATCGCATCACGCCCAGCAAAAGGCCGAACAAGGTTTGCAGGATGTGAATGTCGCGTATAATCCCAATTATATTATTTCACTCAAGGTTGATCGTCAGGGTGTGGTGTGGTGTGGCACCTGGGGCGGTGGTCTGGCGCGTTTTGACGGCAAAACCTGGCGCAACTTTACAACAGCAGATGGCTTGCCCGCCAATCATATCTTTATGCTGTATCTGGATCCGCAAGGCAAGCTGTGGGCCGGTACCAACCGGGGTCTGGCGCGACTGAATGATGATGGTAAAAGCTTTACCGTGATGACCACCGCCGATGGCTTGTACGCAGACAATGTGTTTTCCATGGCGAACGCAGCCGATGGCAGTTTATGGATTGGCAGCTTTGGTGGTGTGGCGCATCTGGTAGCGCAGCGGTAATGCGGAGCGTATCTAATGGCGCAACGCTGATTAATGCAAATCATGTCATTTCGAGCGTAGCGAGAAATCCTTGTCTCGAGTCTCGAACGAAGGTGAGAGATCTTTGAGAGATCTTAAAGGATTTCTCCCCCCGCTTTCGCGGGGGTCGAAATGACAACATGGCAGCGTTTTCATGTAATCAACAACCCTCATAAGGATGGGTATCCGTTTGTTAATGTTACCCACTGTCGCATGCCCTCTTATATGCCCTATCATATGAGTGGGCACTCATGAAAAGTCTCGGGCTGCGCCTCGCCCTGGTCATTTCCGGCGTCTTGCTGTGCCTGATGTTGATCGCCGACGTTTGGCTGGAACGCCAGTTAACCAAGGCGATCTACGAAGAAGAGCGAACCCAGGCCGAGACGCACGCCAAGACCCTGCTTGCCAGTCTGCAAACCCTGATGCTCAATGGACAGGGCACATTGGCCCGCGAATGGCTGGATCGCCTGCACGGGGCTGTCGGCATCGTCGACATCGAAGTATTGCGCCGTGACGGCAATGAGGCTTTCAACGATCTTTCCACTGTAAGGCAGGTTAATGATTTCCTGAACATGCCGCGTTTTCAACGTGAGCCCCGTTCCCCGCACGACCCTCGACCCGTGTCCACGCCGTCGTTTCAGAAAGCACTGCAAGGTGAGACAGTCCTGGAGCGCAGCACCGACAGTTTTACCGTGCTGATGCCGATCCCTGTCAAAACCGAATGCTTGGCATGCCACGGTTACGAGGAGTCGCCGTTGCGTGGTGTGCTCAAACTTTCCCTTTCGACGGCAGGCACTGAGGCCCGCATCACTAACATGCGCCACAATTTATGGGCAACCTCGCTGCTGTTGGTGATGTTGGTAGGCGTGGCGATGTGGCTCGCCTTGCGTTTTAGCGTATTGCGCCCCATCGCCAATTTGCGGGATGCGATTGTGCGCGCCGGCCACGGCGAACGCAACACCAAGCTACCCGTGCACCACAAGGATGAGTTGGGTGATGTGGCGCAGGTTTTTAACCGCATGCAGGATGATCTGCAAGGCTACGAGGCGCGCATTCGGGCGGTGATGGATAATGTGGTGGACGCCATTGTCACCATTGATGAGCGCGGCAGTATCGAGTCGGTTAATCCGGCGGTAGAAAGAATGTTTGGCTATCTTCCGCATGAGCTGATCGGTGAAAATGTCAAAATCCTCATGCCTGAACCCTACCGCAGTATGCACGATGAATATCTGGCGACCTATCAGCGCACGCGCAAAACCAGAATATTAGGCGCCAGCCGCGAGCTGGTAGCCATACGTAAAGATAACTCAATATTCCCTGTTGATTTGACGATTAGTGAAATGCGCTTGGGCCAGGATATGGGTGGGCATAGCCATTTTATCGGCGTGATGCGCGACATTACCGAACGCAAGGAACAAATGGCGGCACTGGAGTATCAGGCCTTGCATGACGCCTTGACTGACTTGCCTAATCGTACCCTGTTGTCAGACCGGGTTTCCCAGTCCATATTGCGCGCGCAACGTGAAGGATCCCAACTGGCATTGGTGCTGACCGATCTGAATCGCTTTAAGGAAATCAATGACACCCTGGGCCACCAGAATGGCGATTTGATATTGCAGCAAGTATCGATGCGCTTGCGCAGCGCGTTGCGTGAGTCTGACACCATTGCCCGGTTAGGCGGAGATGAGTTCGCGTTATTGCTGCCTGGTGTCGATTTGGCCCAGGCTACCAGTATTGTGCGCAAGTTGATTGACGCATTGGAAGATCCCTTGATCGTTGATGAACAGGCCTTGCATGTGGGCGCAAGCTTCGGCATCGCAATGTATCCGGGGCATGGTGAAGATGAAAGTGCATTAATGCGCCATGCGGATGTAGCTATGTATATCGCCAAGCATGGCAGTTTGGGTTATACAGTTTATGATCCTGCCAAAGATCAACATAGCCTGCGTAATCTCGCCCTGGTCAGTGAGTTGCGCAGAGCCATTGATGGTGACCAACTGATTCTTTATTACCAGCCAAAAGTACTGTTGTCTACCGGGAAAGTCATTGGAGTAGAAGCGCTGGTCAGGTGGCGCCACCCGCGCTATGGTTTAATGTTCCCTGACAGTTTTATTCCGCTTGCCGAACAAACGGGCCTGATTAACCCGCTCACGCAATGGGTGATTGCGGCCGCATTGGAACAATGCCGGCAATGGGAAATAAGGGGCGTGCCCTTGATTATTGCGGTGAATTTGTCGGTGCGCAATTTACTCGATATGCAATTCGCTGAGCATCTCGCTGTGGCATTGCAGAGCGTGCCGCAGGCTGCCCGACGCCTGTGCCTGGAAATTACCGAGACGGCCATGATGGCAGACCCGGTGCGTGCCTTGACTATCCTGAATGCCCTGAATGAGATGGGCGTTACCTTGTCCATTGATGATTTTGGCACGGGCTATTCATCGCTATCGTATATCAAGCAGTTGCCGGTTAATGAACTGAAGATAGATAAATCGTTTGTAATGGGTATGAGCGTTAGTGATGATGATATAGTTATTGTACGCTCCACCATTGACCTGGCGCACAATATTGGTTTCAAAGTAGTGGCCGAAGGCGTGGAAGATGAGGCTACTTATAACATGTTAATAGAATTGAACTGTGATGTGGCGCAGGGCTATTATATCAGCCAGCCCGTGTTACCTGATGATATTGAGGTGTGGTTACGGGAGTCGCGGTGGTCGCTGGATGAGTCGATACTTAATAAATAAAATCCCCCTTGATCCCCCTTTTTCAAAGGGGGAGGTTATCATCCCTCGCCGTTCCCCCCTTTGTAAAAGGGGGGCAGGGGGGATTTACTTATCTCCCGCATACCCTTCATACGCCTGCAACGCGATCGGCCTGAACACATCCACTTTGCGAAAGAACTGATCCACCATGTAAATGCGCCCATCTTCATCAACATCAATACCGGCGGGTAACATGTACTTAGCGGGCGCGCCACCCGCGCCGCGCTCGCCAATGAACATCAGCAATTGCCCCTGGCTATTAAAAATCTGAAAATTGCCAAACGCCGTGTCTACCACATAAATATTGCCCTGCGCATCGGTGGCGATGCCTTTGGGGCTGGCAAACTGGCCGGGAAAGCGTCCGGCGCTGCCAAAGGCGCGCACAAAACTGCCATCGGGGTTAAACGCCTGAACGCGAAAATTACCTTTGTCTACTACGTAGAGCGTGCCATCGGGTGCCACGGCCGCTTGTAGCGGCATGTTGAACTCACCGTCTTTAATGCCACGTTTGCCTATCGTTTGCAGATGCGCGCCGCTTTGCGCGTCAAACACCAACACTTGATGCGCATCACTTTCCACGCCGCCAGTATCGACGACATACGCGCGAGTGCCGTCAGGACTCACGGCCACCCCCGAGGGTCGGTTGAACAGGGTTTTGTTACCGAAGGTGCGTAAATATTTACCTTCGCTGGTATACACAAATATTTGCCGCAAGGTCATGTCGGAAACAAATACTTCGCCGAGGCTCGATACATCAATGCCCATCGGTTTGGTCAACTGGCCGGGCTTGTCTACGCCGATTTCCCTATAACGTCCGTGCGCAATATCAAATACTACCACCAGGCGCTGTGCCGTGTCGGTGACGTACACCTGGCCGCGATACGCGGCAACACCAAACGGTTTGATGAGTCCCTTGACAGTCTTTTGCTCGCCCAAGGCAAATAGCCTGAAGCGGTCACCGCGCGTGGTGGTTTCGACGTTATCGCTGAAGCTCAAGCTGCGTTCAAAAATAAAACGCGCTGGATCCGGGGGGGAGGGGAACACCGGCGGGACAAATTCTGGTGCAGGTGGCACTGAAGCACATCCTGCCACCACCGCCATGAATAGCAAGGGTAGCAAAGATAAAAAGCCGCGCCGCGCCGCACCCGCGCCGCTTATTTTATGTGGCATGTCTCACAGAGCCGGTCAGAGGTGGCGCGCAGCAGCAGGTTGATGTCGGGATCGTGTACGTTGTGGCAGGTGGCGCATTCTACTTTGCCGTCGTACAGCTTCACCCCGTTGTCAAAGCCGTAGGGGCTGTCCGGCGCCCAGAAGTCGGCGTCTTTTTGATTTAAGCCGGCGTACTGCATGGAAATGGGATGGTCATTGCGCAGGTCAGTACCGAGATGTTTGATTTCGATGCTGTGGGCTACTTTACCGTTATGGCATTTGCCGCAGCTCATCAAATCATCGCCGCCGTTGAGGCGCACATGCAGCGCGGCGTCCTCACTGCTGTTCCAGCCATTGGGTTTGAACACCGTCATGTCCAGCGCCATCGTGCCGTCATGACACGACAGGCACAGCAAGCTGATCGGGCTGGGGGTGCGCACTTTGTTTTCCAGGCTGCGGCTGTCATACAGATTATAGCTGTCAGGATCGGGTAAAAAACGGTTCCAACTGGGGTTCCCCCCCAGTGCCGCCCCTTGTTTGATGGCGTCTTCAATGCTTTGTGCGGGGTCGGTGCCCGATGGGGTCGTTTTATCGGGTGGAATATGGCAATAGACGCACGGCGAGCCGTAGTCCGAAAAGGCCACGCCCGACATCGCTACAACACCCGCGCGGGCATTCAAGCCCGTGAAGTCATGCTTGGTGCCTAAAATGGTGCCGCTGAGTGACGGCCCTATCCATGCGCTGTTCAGCGCCAGTGCGGCGCCAATCACAACAAACCATTTACGCTTGATCACGCAGTGCCTCGTTTTATTGTTTCTGGCGCTACCACCAGAGAAATACCGGATGTATTGAGCGCCTCATTGTCATTTCGAGCGCAGCGAGAAATCTTCCGCGCAGGAATACCATGCCATGCTTATTTATTTATAGAAGTATAGAGTACCACGGAGTATTTTGGGGTAACAGTAGTCAAATAAGGTGTACAGTGTCAAGGGCGCCTCTGAAAATCCACTGAAGCCACGATGACCGCGTTAGAAATGGGTTCAAAATGCCCATGTACTTTAGTGTACATTCCGCTTTTTCACCCATTTCTGCCTTGCCCTCGCGTCTTGAGCGGATTTTTAGAGGCACCCTTACAGATATTACCTTGTGTTACGCGGCTATACTATAATACTGCGGCGGGTTTCCCTAAATTTAGTCAGGTAGCGCATGAGCGGTAAGTCAGGATTACAGTGGGGCATGTGGGTGCTATTGGGCGCGTTGTGCGCAGCCTCCCTTACGGCATGGTCCGCGCCTGCGCCTGACGTAGCCACCGCCCCGCAGCTTTATCAGAAATATTGCTCGGCCTGCCACGGCGAAAAGGGCAATGGGCAAAGCCGCGCCCTCGGCGCGCTCAACCCGCCACCGAAAGATTTCACCTCGGCTGCCGTGCAGCAAGAATTATCCCGCGAGCGCATGATTATCTCTGTGACGCATGGTCGCCCGGATACCGCCATGGTGGGATGGGGAAACAAGCTTTCGCCCCAGCAGATCGAAGGTATTGTGGATTATATCCGCGCCACTTTCATGAAGCCGCACCTGCCGGTTGCGGCAGCGGCACCTGCCCCTACATCGCCTCCCGCATCACATGGCGGTGCAGTGCGTGGCGGGCCAGGTTCCAATTCGCGGCGCATCATCCCGGTCGATGCCAGCCTCGGCGAGCGCGTTTATCTCAATAATTGCGCGGTGTGCCATGGCGACAAAGGCGCGGGCGCAATGTGGACGCAGGCCTCGCTCAACCCGCCGCCACGCGATTTCACCTCAGCGCAAACCCGCCAGGAACTGACCCGCGAACGCATGATCACCTCTGTCACCTATGGCCGCCCCAACACTGCCATGATGTCATTCAGAAAGCGCCTCTCTGATGCGGAAATTGCCGCCGTGGTAGATTACGTGCGCGCCACTTTTATTGAGGGCAGCGCGAAGAACGCCACTGCCGCGCCGCCGCCGGGGCATGGCAGCGCCGCTATACAACCGGAGGCGGCACCAAAGGTTCCCGCGCCCGCGCCCATTGTTGACGCCGACATGTCGCTGCCTTTCCCCAAAGGACTGGTCGGTGACGCCGCCAAGGGCCGCGCGTTCTACATGGAAAACTGTTACGTCTGCCACGGCAAGGCGGGGGACGGCGAAGGGCCGCGCGCCACATTCATCCGCCCCAAACCACGCAACTTCCTGCATCCCGACGCGCGCCGCACGCTGAATCGTCCCACCTTGCTCAAAGCTATTTATAACGGCAAGGTCGGCACGGTCATGCCCGCCTGGGGCAAAGTTTTGAGCGAACAGGAGATCGCCAATGTCGCGGAATTTGTGTTTCAGGGCTTTGTTAAGGGCAAAGAAACGGGCGCGAGCGGGGAGACTAAAAAAAAAATAGCCAGCCCCTGAGTAAAACCAAAAAAAGCGCGGGTTATGCTGCCAATGCCACTGCGCGCAACAGCGACCCAGGTCGCGCAATCTATAACTACCGCTGCTACTTCTGCCATGGTTATGCGGGAGACGCCAAAACCGTCGCCGCCACTTACCTGTCTCCACCACCCCGCGACTTCACCACACGTAATATAGACCGGCAAAAAATGATCGCTGCCGTTACCCACGGCAGCAAAGGCAGCGCCATGATGTCCTTCAAAAGCGTGCTGAAACCGCATGAAATCGAAGCCGTGGTAGACTTTGTGCGCCAGGAGTTTATGCAGGGCGAGGCTAAAAACACCCGCTATCACACCGTCGAAAACGGTTGGCCCAGCCATGAGCGTTACCGTGCCGCGTTCCCTTTCGCCTTGGGCGAGATTGCGCTTGATACGCCGTGGGAATCGCTCACCCCTGCGCAACGCACGGGCAAGCAGCTTTTCATGTCAGGGTGCGTCACTTGTCACGAAGGCTCGCGCCGCACGCCACTCAAAGATGACCCGATGTGGGATCCGCGCGCGCTATCGTTTCCGCGCAACGGTTATTCGCACGCCGTGCAGGGGCGCACAAGTGCCGGTCGCTCCCGGCATCCTGCCTCTGGCGACACTAGTGCATCCATGCATGTCGTGATAGGCAGGATGCCGGAAACGGCCCAGCCGCCAGCCGCCGTAGACGCCGTCACCAGCGCCAGCGTCTACGCCAAACATGACATCCCCCCGAAACTCGCCAACCTCACCGCCCAGGAACAGCAGGGCGAAACCCTGTTCCAGCAGAATTGCGCGTTTTGCCACGCCGCAGACGGCACCGGCCGCAACTGGATCGGCAGCTTCCTGCAGCCCCCGCCGCGCAATTTAACCAGCGCCACCGCCATGCAAGGCATGACCCGCGCCCGACTCAAAAAAGTAATCCGCGACGGTCTGCCCGGCACCACTATGTCCGCCTGGAAATCGGTATTGAATGATGGTCAGATCAACGCCGTCATCACCTACGTCTCCCGCGCTTTTCATCAGCTGCCGGAGTAAGGGGCGCGCCCGCGATAGTTGCGATATACTATTCACCCATGTCATTCCGAGCATGGCGAGGAATCTTAAGATCCCTCACGGCGTTCGGGATGACAGCAAACACCGCAAATGGTGACGGGATCTGCCCCAAAGAGATTGAATAGCATGATCAAAGTAGGCATCGTCGGCGGCACCGGATACACAGGCGTAGAACTGCTTCGCCTGCTTGCCGCGCATCCATCCATAGAATTATTCGTCATCACCTCGCGTGCCGAGGCCGGCATCGCCGTGGCCGATATTTTCCCGAATCTGCGCGGCCACATCGCCCTGACGTTCACCGCGCCCGACAGCGCCGCCGCCATCGCCATGTTGGCAGCCTGTGACCTGGTATTTTTCGCCACCCCCAACGGCATCGCCATGACGCAGGCGCGCGAACTGCTGGCCGCTGGCGTGCGCCTCATCGATCTCGCCGCCGATTTCCGCCTCAAAGACGTTGATGTATGGCAGCACTGGTACAACATGCAGCACGCCTGCCCCGAGCTGCTGCCAGAAGCCGTGTATGGCCTGCCTGAAGTCAACCGCGCCGCCATTCGCGCGGCGCGTCTGGTGGCTAATCCCGGCTGCTACCCCACGGCAGTGCAACTCGGCTTGCTGCCCCTCATCGAGCAGGGCGTGGTGGACATTAAACACCTGATCGCCAACGCCGTGTCCGGCATCAGCGGTGCCGGGCGCAAGGCCGAAGTCGCCGCCCTGTTCAGCGAACGGGCGGAAAATTTCCGCGCCTATGGTGTGCCCGGCCACCGTCACCTGCCCGAAATCATGCAGGGATTAGCCCAGGCCGCCGGACAAGACGTGGGGCTGACGTTCGTGCCCCATTACCTGCCTGTGGTGCGCGGCATTCACGCCACGCTGTATGGTGTCGTCAATGACAAGCATCTGGATTTGCAGGAAATTTACGAAAAACGCTATGCCAACGAACCGTTTGTCGACGTGCTCCCGGCCGGGGCTTACCCTGAAACCCGTAGCGTCAAAGGCGCCAACACCTGCCGCCTGGCGGTGCATCGTCCTCAATGTGGCGACACCGTGGTGGTGCTGTCCGTCATCGACAACCTGGTCAAAGGCGCGGCTGGTCAGGCAGTGCAAAACATGAATATCATGTTTAATCTCGACGAAACCGCTGGACTCAACGCTATTGCCTTGCTGCCTTGACAGCCGCCCCACATAAGCGGAAAATGGATTATATCCTGCCATCATTATATTATAGATAATGATAACCAACAGATTCTAATGGAGAAATTCTATGGGTGCGATTGACATGCCGACTCCGTTGCTTTTCACCGACAACGCTGTGAATAAAGTGCGCGACCTGATCGTCGAGGAGGGCAACAACAACCTTAAGCTGCGCGTGTTCGTCTCGGGCGGCGGGTGCTCGGGTTTTCAATACGGCTTCACCTTTGATGAAAGCGTCAGCGACGACGACACCCTGGTAGAAAAGGGCGGCGTCACCCTGTTGATAGATCCCATGAGCTACCAGTACCTGGTCGGCGCAGAAATCGACTACACCGAAGGCCTCGAAGGCGCGCAATTCGTCATCCGCAATCCTAATGCCACCACCACCTGTGGCTGCGGGTCTTCGTTCTCCGTTTAAACCCCTTACGTGTCTCGGGTTAGGTTTGCCGCAGACTTCCCAATGTATAATTGGCCGTGTCCGGCGGTGCGGGATCTTTGTCGGCGCGTATAAGCTGATGAGGCCGCCCAGCAAACAATCGCCTCACCTGAAAAATATCAAAATATGTTATTGAGCGAAGCGCTGCGGCATAACGCATGTTAATGCGAACAAGCGGATCCAACACTTATTCTCTGATGAGGCTCACAGGGGTTCATTAAAGATCCGTTCACAGGGCATAAACTTGACGCGCACCCTTCACGTCCAACCCCGCGTTCGAGTGAACGCGGCTGTGCAATCTGCCGAGGTGTTGCTCAGTGGTTCTGCCTCAACATGGATAAAGAAAATTAGGGTCGGCTTCAATGCTTTTTAATTCATACATTTTTATTTTTGCATTCCTCCCAATTGTCTTTTTCGGTTTTTTTCGTATTGGAAAATACAGCCACAATCTAGCCTCACTCTGGCTTGCCGCCGCCTCATTATTTTTTTATGGTTGGTGGGATATACACTTTGTCGGTCTGTTACTTGGCTCTATCGTATTTAATTATAGCGCTGGGTATTTAATTGGACATAGAGTTGCCAGTCAGCCAGTCAGCCAGTCAAAAATACTGTTGGTCAGTGCGATTGCAAGCAATTTAATTTTGCTTGGTTACTTCAAATACGCCAACTTCTTTGCTGACAACCTGAATCATCTCGTGGGCACAACACTTCCAATAAGTGAAGTTTTTCTCCCTCTCGGCATATCCTTCTTCACCTTCACCCAAATCGCCTTTCTAGTAGACACCTACCAAGGCAAAGTGAAGGAATACAATTTCGTTTACTACACCCTGTTCGTTACCTACTTCCCACATCTGATCGCCGGTCCGGTACTGCATCACAAAGAAATGATGCCGCAGTTTGCCAAGCGGGGGGTCTGCCACCTCAACTGGGACAACATTGCCGTTGGCTTGAGTATCTTTGTGCTGGGGTTGGCGAAAAAATTGCTGATTGCTGATCCTGTGGGGGAATTTGCTACCCCTATTTTCAATGCCGTTGCGGCGGGAGGGCGCCCGATGTTGTTCGAAGCATGGGTCGGTGCGCTGGCTTATACGCTACAGTTATATTTTGACTTCTCCGCCTATTGCGATATGGCGATTGGTTTGTCATTGATGTTCAACGTGCGCCTGCCGATGAACTTCAATTCCCCTTACAAAGCCACCAGCATCATCGAATTCTGGCGACGCTGGCACATGACCTTATCGCGCTTTCTGCGCGATTATCTATACATCCCATTGGGTGGCAGCCGTAACGGGAAATTCCAGCGTTATTTAAACTTGATGATTACCATGTTGCTTGGTGGTCTGTGGCATGGTGCGGGTTGGACTTTTATCATATGGGGTGGATTGCACGGCTTTTACCTGGTTGTGAACCACGCTTGGCGCGGCTTAAAACAGCGCATGGGGTGGGGTGATGGTGGTCGATTGGCTAACCTTGGCGCAGGCGCACTAACCTTTACGGCGGTGGTGGTGGGCTGGGTGTTCTTTCGTGCAGATAGCGTTTCGTCAGCGATGGCTATGCTACATGGCATGGTCGGAATCAATGGGGTTTCTTTGCCAAATTCATTGGAAGGAAAACTTGGAAAGTATTTTCTACAGCATGAATGGATTGTTTTTGGCCAATGGATGCCATTGACCTCGCTACATGCTAAGAATGTTTTTCCTGTTTTGATGATCGGCTTTGCCGTTGCCTGGGGCTTGCCAAATGTGCGGCAACTGTTCCTAAAGTATCATCCCACTTGTGAAGATATTGAGAGCGCCAAGCCGTTATCTAAGGCCGAGGTTGTGCTTTCAAGCCGGTTGTTTAGTTTTTTTAGGTGGCAACCTTCGATATTGCAAGGGGCATTTTACGGGGTGCTGTTTTTCATGATAATCATTTACATGGCATCCGCAAGCAAATCAGAATTCCTCTACTTTCAGTTCTGATCATGAAATTCATAAAATCATTTTTTGTTTCTGCTTTTGTGGCTTGCGGGGTCTATTATCTTGCCGTCGTGATGTTGGTTGACGCGCCAGTTCCAGCCGAATACTGGGTTGCTGAAATGATTACCATCAAGAAAGAGTTAGTTAAGGAGTATGCGGGAAGAAGAAAAATAATCATTGCGGGTGGGTCGAGCGCCTTGTTTGGAGTTAATGCGGAGTATGCAAGCGCGCAACTGGATATGCCGGTAATTAATTTTGGTTTGCACGCCGGATTGAGATTAGAAAAAATCCTCCAGGAAATGAGCGTTGTGGTTGAGCGTGGCGATTTTTTGATCCTTTCATTAGAGCCCCCATATTACGACTGCAATTCAAAATTGAACTCATGGCAGGTTAGTAACATTGTCGGATGGGATCACGATGCCTGGAAAGAGATGAACTATTTGGAGAAGAGTGAATTTGTTTCTTTGGTTTCGCCTGCATTGCTCGGTCAAATGCTGGTTGCTGAAATCCTGAAAAAGTTTTATCCAGCTAGGATTTCTGACCGCTTGGCTGCGCTTGATAACTCCTTGGTTTTGTCTAGGTTTCGTGTCCGCACAGTTCCCGCTATTTTTAAATACTCTGCATATAACCTCAATAAACATGGAGATATGTTGCGGGCAGAAGGCTCTAAATTCAAAGGACAAGGCTATGATTTTAGCAATCCGAGCCATGTATGCGATAAAACAGCAAACCACCTGATGGGCTTTGTAGATAGCATGAGAAAAAGGGGGGTACAGGTCTATTTCGCGAATACTCCCTATATCGCTTCAGAGGTTGGTTTGGACACCTTAAGAAGAGGCGAATTAAGTTTTCGTCAGGAATTTACCCGTATCGGATGCATTATTGATAGACGTGAGGATTTGGTTTTCGATAGAAAGTACTTCTTTGATACCCATTTGCATTTAAACGTCGAAGGTCGGTCTCTTCGAACAGATTTACTCATAAAGGCGATACTTAACAAGGTACTTTCTGAAACATGTGGTCTTTAGGTTTGTTCCGAATTAAAGTTGGGACAGAGTGAATTTAAATGTCAAACTCTTGTACGGCTCCTATGCTATGGCCACAACACTTCAGCCGAAAGTGCGTGTTTTGATTTGATTTCAAAAGTGGATCAGGAGCGTGTTCTGGACCAAACCCTTATCAGGGCTCATCCATCGCTATTGCACGGCGATGTTACAGACGGTTTTCGCCTGTGTCCCAGAAATATGTTGTGCCCTTTTCTCGGCTCATTCAGCGGATCGGGCTTGGATTGGGATGCCCCAAAAGCGGCGCATCCCTCAACTTAAACGATCCGCACCTAAACCAGGTTTTCCCGCCCTCTTTTCTGTTATGCTATTTCCTTTAGATTAGCGATAAGGGTGCATCATGAGCGACTATCTGCCCGGCCTGGAAGGCGTTCCGGCGACTAAATCCAATATTTCTTTTATCGACGGTGAGCGCGGCGTGCTAGCCTATCGCGGTTATCCCATCGAATCATTGGCCGAGCACAGTACCTTTGAAGAAACGGCGCTGCTGCTGCTGGATGGACGCTTGCCCACTGCGCAAGAGCTGGCGCAATTCGACGATCAGTTGCGCACCAATCGCCGTGTCAAATACAACATTCGTGAAATGATGAAAAGCCTGCCACCCGATGGGCACCCCATGGAAATGCTGCAAACCGCCGTGGCAAGTCTGGGCATGTTTTACCCTGGCACCGAAGGCCTTACCGGCAGCGATGTGGGCCGCAATCTTGATTACGTGCATAGCATGACCGTCAAAATCATTGCGCGCATGGCCACTCTCGTCGCCATGTGGGAGCATATCCGTAATGGTTACGACCCAGTGCCGTCGCGCACTGACCTCACCTACGCCGAAAATTTTTTATACATGATGAGCGGCAAAGAGCCCGACCCGTTTCACGCCAGCATCATGGACACCTGTCTGGTGCTGCATGCCGAACACACCATCAATGCCTCAACCTTTGCCGCGCTGGTGGCCGGTTCCACGCTTGCTGCGCCTAACGGCGTCATCGCTTCCGCCATCGGCACACTCTCCGGCCCGCTGCACGGTGGGGCTAATCAACGCGTGGTGGAAATGCTGCAAGAGATCGGTGCGCCCGAGCACGCCAAAGCCTGGGTGGACAAACAGCTCGCTGTTAAAGCCAAAATCTGGGGCATGGGGCACCGCGAATACAAAGTCAAAGACCCGCGCGCCGTTATCCTGCAAAAGCTCGTGGAAAAACTTGCCGTTTACAAAGGCGGCAACGTCAGCCCGTTGTTTGAAACCGCACTAAAAGTAGAAGAAGTCGCCACCGAACGCCTGGCCAGCAAGGGCGTTTACCCCAACGTGGATTTTTATTCCGGCGTACTCTACGCCGAAATGGGCATCCCCGCCGACCAGTTCACCTCCATCTTCGCCATCTCCCGCTGCGCCGGATGGCTCGCCCATTGGCGTGAACAGCTCGCCGACAACCGCATCTTCCGACCCACGCAAGTGTATACCGGCGAGAAAGACCGGGAGTATGTGTTGCTGGGCGCGCGGGGCTAGGAAGCCAGTTTAGCAACGGCAGCACACATGGACGCTACTCATTGCAGTGGTGATGACGCTGGCGCCACTGGCGGCGGCAGTTGTGACGCTCTACACGCCATACCGCAGCGTTGCTTTTGCCTTCCTGGTGGTGTCCATCACCGCTGCTCTTTATGCTGGTGTGGTGACGGGTGTTGGAGCCTTGGCCGCTGTCATTCTTGTGGTTTTGTGTTATTTCGCCGCTAATACGCGTGATGATCGGCGCAAGCAAGCCTTGTGGTTGACGGGTATTGGTTGTATCAGTTTCTTGATGGCGTTGCACATCATCCCCGGATTTAATTACACGCCAATCGTGTCGAATATGCTACTCAGCCCGCAGGCAACATCCTTCAGGCTCGCTATTGGATATGACAAGGCGCTCGCTGGAGCGCTCCTCGTTTTTTTTCTCGTTCAGGTAACACGCACCAAAGACGGCTGGCGGAAAGTCATACGCGCAACGCTGGTGGCATCAGTGGCGACATTGTTGTGCGTAATACCATTGGGCTTGTTGTTGGGAGTCTTCGCATTTGACCCAAAGCTTTCGCCTTACCTGCCGTTATGGATATTCTTGAACCTGTTCGTAACCGTCATAGCCGAAGAAGCATTTTTCCGCGTGTTGCTGCAAGATAATCTGACGGCCTATTTAAGTGGGAAAGTACGCTACGCGGCATGGTGGTCGGTGCTGGTGGTGGCGATTATATTTGCGGTTGCACATGGAGGCGGTGGTTTCACATACGCCGTGCTGGTGTTTTTTGCGGGCTGTGGGTATGGGATGGCGTATAAATTAGGGGGTGGTATTGAAGCGGCTGTGGGCACTCATTTTATTGTGAATCTTGTGCACTTTGTATTTTTTACATATCCGATGTTGGCCAACCCGTAATGTAGGGTGTCAATAAGCGAAGCGCATTGCACCGTATGTTGCTATGCAGACATGGAGGCGCGGCAATCTGGCCAGTACCAGACTTTTTATGTGTTGGCCGCAATTTCTCTCGCCACCTTATACCATTGGTTATTTACTATCTGATCCAGTTCGCCGATATTTGGAAGGGTACTTTCATCTATGTACTTTGATGTGAAGGCGTGGTGCTTGCCTAGACAAAGATCAAGGGCTTTCCTTGGTTTATTTAGACGGTAATTACCCCGGTGTATCATTTGCGCGCTGAAAATCAATACGTCTCCTGGCGCCAACTCGATTAATACAGCACCTGGAAGATCCTCGCTATTTTTATGACCGTTAAGTTCGAGGCGTACATTCTTTTCCAGGTCAGTGTCCCACCGTTTGTGCGTCCCCGGAATTAGTTCAACCCCTTTCTCGTGAACAAGAGGAATCCGAACATGTAAGGTGACCATGTTTTTTTGTTCATCTTTTAGAATCGAATCATCAATCGGACTGTATTGCATATCCCTGTGCCAATAGGGGAGCCTCTTGTTTTCGAATGGGTTAAAGAACAGTTGTGTGTTGTGAAAATATAAGCCATCTCCAAACATGCTATCCAGCAATTGCGTAAGCCGATTTGACGCAATCGTTTGAAAGAACAATAGCCTTTCAGCCTCATGCCCCTCGAAATACCGTGGACTCGTTAGCGAATGCATGTTTACAAGTTTGTGTTCAATGAAATCAGCATGGTTTTCATTTAGCCATTGGCCATAGATACGATCAACGATCGCTGCCAACTTTTCGATATCAAATTGGCTAAAGAGATTTTTGACGATTACATACCCTTGATAGTCGAATGTCCCGGCTTCTTTCATGTTGCTAGACCTTTAGCACGTAGCTTGGGTTAGCCGCTCATTGGGTAACCCAGGGGTTTTATCCGCTCACACAAACTACGCCCGATAAACCCCCCCCAATACCCTCAAATGTCTTGCCCCCGTAACACTCGGCACATTCCCCGGCTTGCATTCCATGGTCTGTTTCGCCAGCCACGCAAAAGCCATTGCTTCCACCCAGTCAGGATCAATGCCAAACGCCGACGTTGAAAGTACTTCACGCGGTTTCAATAATTCATGCAGACGCAAAAACAAGGTTTGATTATAAATGCCGCCGCCGCACACCAGCACTTGTTGCGCATCCACCGCATGCGTAATGATGGTTTGGGCAATGCTCACGGCCGTCAATTCGCATAAGGTGGCCTGAATATCGTGCGACGGAATCACCGCCATCTTGCCGATGCGCAACGCGCTGCGCAGCCATTCGAGGTGAAAGTATTCACGCCCGGTGCTTTTCGGCGGCGCCATACTGAAGTAGGGATCTTTAAGCAGAATATCAAGCAGAGGTTGATGCACCGCGCCGCTGGCGGCCCAGCGCCCATTATCGTCGCGCGGTGTACCCAAGTGTTCATTGGCCCACGCATCCATCAGCGCATTACCGGGGCCAGTGTCAAAACCGGTGACAGGTTGCTGCGCATCAGCGGGCAAAATGGTGATGTTGGCGATGCCGCCAATATTCAGCACCACACGGGTTTTCCCGGGTGACTGAAACACCGCTTGATGAAACGCCGGCACCAGTGGCGCACCTTGTCCGCCTGCGGCAATATCGCGGCGGCGAAAATCAGCCACGGTAGTAATGCCGGTGATTTCGGTGATCAAATTCGGATCGCCCAGTTGCACGCTGGTGGGGTGCGCGCCCAGCGGTTGATGAAATACCGTCTGGCCATGGCTGCCAATCGCCGTTACCTGCGCGGCATTGACGCCAGCCTGTTGCAGTACATTAAGCGTGGCCGTAGCGAACAAACGCCCCATCTCCACATCCAGCCGCATCATTTGTTCCAGAATATTATGGGGAGCGTGGCGCAAACCAAGCAATTCGCGGCGTAATTCTGCGGCAATCGGCAGGCCAGTGCAGGCCAGTATCTGTGGTGTGTTACCCGCGCTGTCCGTCAGATCCACCAGCACCGCATCGACTGCGTCCATGCTGGTGCCTGACATTAGCCCGACGAATAGCGCCATGGAGGGCTGTGCTAAGGCGTACGAGCGGTGAGCGTGCGCTTGAACGCGGTGAGCTGATCCATCAAGGTTTTTGCTTCGCGGGCGAACTCCGACTTTTCTTGTGATGGAATCGGTTCTGCCTGCGTAAGTTTGATCGTGAGCGGGTTGCGGTGCTGATCATTAACACGAAACTCGTAATGCAAATGCGGTCCTGTCGCCAGGCCGGATTGCCCAACATAACCAATCACCTGTCCCTGTTCGACACGGTCGCCCTCGTTCAACCCTTCAGGGTAGCGCGACAAGTGCGCATACAAAGTCGAATACTGCTTGCCGTGCTGCAAAATCACCGTCTTGCCATAACCGCTCTTGTTACCCGCAAAAGATACCGTGCCATCACCCGCCGCTTTCACTGGCGTACCCGTGGGCGCCGCATAATCCACACCTTTGTGCGAACGAATATGGTTCAAAATCGGATGCCTGCGCCCTAAACTAAAGCCCGAACTGATGCGTGAAAACTCCACGGGTGTGCGCAAAAACGCTTTACGCATGCCCATCCCGTCCGGAGTGTAATAACTGGCGTGACCCTTGCCATCATTAAAGCGAATCGCCTGCAGCGTCTTGTCACCGTTCGTGAATTCCGCCGCCAGAATCTCACCTGCACGCACCTTTTCACCCTGCGCGTAAAACTCCTCATACAGCACGGTAAAATTATCACCGCGCTGCACATCGGTTGCAAAGTCGATATCCCAGCCAAAGATATTTGCCATCTCCATGGTTAGCGCATCAGGCAGGCCCGCCTTTTGTCCCGCCAGATAAAGCGAGCTACTAATCGTGCCCGCCGCACGCGCAATGCGCCGCTCCAGCGGATGCTCCACCGTATTGGCCATAAAACTCGCCGCGTCGCCCTGTTCCTTGATATGCAGCGTGCGTGTCGGCGTAATGTTATAGAGCAATTCCTGCAAGCGCCCCTCGGCGCCCATCTTGATCTTTAACGTCTTGCCCGGATAAAGACGCGCCAGTTTGGCCGCCTCCCCACCCAGCGCCAGCACCTTATTCAATTGCTGGGTATCCAGGCCCGCCTGCTTGAAGACCTGCGCCAGCCTGTCGCCCGGCTGAATTTTAACCGAAATCCAGCGTTCCGCAGACCGCATCATCGCAGTTGCCACGTTGGCCGAGCGGATATCCGCAGCCTGTGCCGTAGATAGAGCAAGCGGAAGGATGCTGCTGTGACCTGTCGGCGGCGCATCCTGCAGCAGCCTCGGCGTAAACGCGAACACCAGGCCAAGCGTTACCGCCCCTGCAAGCAAGGTTGAGCGATAGGAATATGCAATGTTATGCAGCCCCATCGCTATCGGCTGTGGAGCCGAAGATTTTATTAGATTCATTGCGAGTCCTTTGCGCCTTTTCGTAGGCACCCATAGATACGCCAAAGCCGCCTTACTTAAGTAGGCAAACTCAAATACTCATTGGATTTGCGCAAACCCCACTTTTTCGCCCACCTTAAGGTGGGTCGCGCCTGGCCAGAATAAGGGAACCTCCACCAAGCGCCTACTGTTGCTGCCAGCACGGCGTAATTGAGCTTACTAATAGCGGCACCCATTAATTATCTTTAAAGGGGTGCATTGCCCTATCTTGTATAAATCCGTGGACGCCGCAGTAAGATTACTTTATTTATCACCATTATGACAAGGAAAGCCCCATACTTTTAGGTTAAAATATTCAACACTGTATAAAAACGGGACATAACATGACATCTGTAACGGCAAGCGAAGCCCTGAGCTTAATTAAACACGGCACCCAGGAGATTCTGCTCGAAGACGATCTGCTGAAAAAACTCAGCACCGGTAAGCCCCTGCGCATTAAAGCCGGCTTTGACCCGACCGCCCCCGATCTACATCTCGGGCACACCGTCCTGCTCAACAAGCTACGCCAGTTTCAGCAACTCGGCCACGAAGTCCTGTTCCTGATCGGCGACTTCACCGGCATGATCGGTGACCCCACTGGCAAAAACACCACGCGCCCGCCCTTGACCCGCGACGCAGTCATCGACAACGCCCGCAGCTACGAAAGCCAGATCTACAAGATTCTCGAGCCCGAAAAGACCCTGGTCATGTTCAACTCCAGTTGGCTGGGCGGAATGAGCGCCGCTGACCTGGTGCAACTGGCCGCCAAACACACCGTCGCACGCATGCTCGAGCGCGACGACTTTCATAAGCGCTACACCGGCAACCAGCCTATCGCCATCCACGAATTCCTCTACCCGCTATTACAGGGCTACGATTCCGTCGCCATGAAAGCCGACGTCGAACTGGGCGGCACCGACCAGAAATTCAACCTCTTGGTCGGCCGCGAACTACAGAAACACTATGGGCAAGCGCCCCAGGTCGTCATCACCCTGCCGATCCTCGAAGGGCTGGACGGCGTGCAAAAGATGTCCAAATCGCTCGGCAACTATATAGGTATCATCGACGCCCCCGATGACATGTTCGGCAAGCTCATGTCGATTTCCGACATGTTAATGTGGCGCTACCTCGAATTGCTCAGCTTTGAAACCGCCACAACCCTCGCCGCCTGGCGCCGCGAGGTCGAGCAGGGCGCCAACCCCCGCGACATCAAAGTGCGCCTTGCAATGGAGATTGTCGCGCGCTTTCATGGGCAAGACGCCGCCGCGCACGCCAACCACTCCTTTATAGCGCGTTTCCGTAAAGGCGAAACCCCCGGCGACATGCCTGAGTTCCAGTTGGCGGCCAGCCCGGCCAGCGATGGCCTGCCCATCACCCACGTCCTGCGCGATGCCGGACTCACCCCCACCACCTCCGATGCCCTGCGCATGATCCAGCAGGGCGCGGTGCGTATTGACGGCGAACGCATTGATGACCGCCACCTGATAATTAAATCAGGCGGCAACCATGTCATTCAAGTGGGCAAACGCCGCTTCGCGCGCGTCCTGGTGCACTAAGCCCTATTTTTGTGTGATATAACTACTTGATAACATTATTAAAAGTTAATTTAACGCAAAATACTTTGAAAATAATGCCCCGTAGCTGTTGACCTCCCGCTCAGGCTGCGTATAATGCGCAACTCCTGATGACGAACAGGGCGAACCGGGAAGAAACGGCGCACTGGCAGAAGCAGGAAGAAGCGAAAATAAGGTGTTGACGGCAATTAGAAATGATGTATAATTGTCGACTCGGTTGAGCCAAGCTGCTCTAACCTAAAGCTCTTTAACAACATAAAAAGACCAAGTAATTTGTGTGGGTGCTTGCGTTATGATTCCTTGCAAAAGTAATCGACGTAAGCTGCCTTAAAAATTTTTAAGTCAGTAGAGTCAAAGAGATTGGCCACCATAAGTGGCTAAGCAGCATTAAACTGAAGAGTTTGATCCTGGCTCAGATTGAACGCTGGCGGCATGCCTAACACATGCAAGTCGAACGGTAGCAGGCCCGCAAGGGTGCTGACGAGTGGCGGACGGGTGAGTAATACATAGGAATCTGCCTGATAGTGGGGGATAACTTAGGGAAACTTAAGCTAATACCGCATAAGCCCTACGGGGGAAAGCAGGGGATCGCAAGACCTTGCGCTAACAGATGAGCCTATGTCGGATTAGCTAGTTGGTAGGGTAAAGGCCTACCAAGGCGACGATCCGTAACTGGTTTGAGAGAACGACCAGTCACACTGGGACTGAGACACGGCCCAGACTCCTACGGGAGGCAGCAGTGGGGAATATTGGACAATGGGGGCAACCCTGATCCAGCAATGCCGCGTGTGTGAAGAAGGCCTTCGGGTTGTAAAGCACTTTCGGTGGGGACGAAAAGCTTAAGGCTAATATCCTTGAGTATTGACTTAACCCAAAGAAGAAGCACCGGCTAACTCTGTGCCAGCAGCCGCGGTAATACAGAGGGTGCAAGCGTTAATCGGAATTACTGGGCGTAAAGCGCGCGTAGGTGGTTTGGTAAGTTGGATGTGAAATCCCCGGGCTCAACCTGGGAACTGCATTCAATACTGCCTCACTAGAGTATGGTAGAGGGAAGCGGAATTCCACATGTAGCGGTGAAATGCGTAGATATGTGGAGGAACATCAATGGCGAAGGCAGCTTCCTGGACCAATACTGACGCTGAGGCGCGAAAGCGTGGGTAGCAAACAGGATTAGATACCCTGGTAGTCCA
>LNFF01000028.1 GCA_001464585.1 Gammaproteobacteria bacterium Ga0077554
GCACTTCCCTCGTTTGTTTTCTCGCGTCTTCTTTTTCCATAGGCTATGGGACATGCCGCGCTCAGAAAAGTTCACGGATAATTCGTGCCGAGTCTATAAGATCCCTCTCTACGTTCGGGATGACACCAAATTGGGTCGGGATGACAATAAACGCAGCAAGCTGCGGGGAGAGCATAGCGAGGGATCCCAAACCCGAAGAGATTTAACCGATGGAGATTCTGTTTCGCATAAACGCGTAATACATTACAGGTATCACCACCAATGTCAGTAGCGTGGAAACCATGATGCCAAAGATCAGTGAAATAGCCAAGCCATTAAAAATCGGATCGTCGAGAATAAACACTGCGCCAAGCATCGCTGCCAGGGCAGTCAACACAATGGGTTTGGCGCGCACGCTGCCAGCGCGGATCACGGCTTCATCAAATGCTACGCCACGCGCCACCTCGATATTGATGAAGTCCACCAGCAGGATCGAATTACGCACAATAATACCTGCCAGCGCGATCATGCCAATCATGGACGTGGCAGTGAAAGGCGCGCCGAGCAAGGCATGGCCGGGCATCACGCCAATAATAGTCAGCGGAATCGGCACCATGATAATCAATGGCACCAGATAAGAGCGAAACTGCGCCACCACCAGCAGATAAATAAATATCAGCCCCACACCATATGCAATGCCCATGTCACGAAAGGTATCATAGGTAATTTGCCATTCACCATCCCACTTCAGACTATACTGATAGGGGTTAGCCGGTTGATCAAGCAGATGCTGATCAAGTTTTTCCCCATGCTGCATGGGTTTATCATTCAACTGCCCGCGCATGTCAAACATGCCATACAGCGGACTGTCGAGCTTGCCTGCAGCATCGCCCGTGACGAACACCACCGGCAATAAATCCTTGTGATAAATGGCGTGCTCGCGGTGGCTGTGCTGCACCGTCACGATTTCAGACAAAGGTATCAACGCGCCCTTCTGGCTGCGCACTTTAATCTGCAATAACGATGCAACCGATGCTTTGTCGGCAACGGGTAATTCCAGACGAATCGGTATCGCATATTTGGCGTTGTTATCGTGCAGATAACTGCTGTCTTCGCCGCCCAATGCCGCGCTTATAACTGTCACCACGCTCTGTTGTGAAATACCGAGTGTCGCCGCTTTTTGGCGATCGACCTGTAAAATCAGGCGTGGTGCTTCAGTCTCAACACTATCATCTACATCCACCACTTCGGCGGTATTTTCAAATACCTTACGCACTTCCTGTGCGATACGCATCTGGCCGGGATAATCAATCCCGTAAATTTCCGCCACCAGAGGGGCTTGCACCGGTGGGCCGGGCGGCACTTCAACAATTTTTACATTGGCATTGAAGCGACGGCCAATCTCCTGCAATGGCGCGCGCACGGATGCGGCAATCTCATGACTTTTGCGGTCACGTTTTTTTCTGTCTGCCAGATTCACCTGAATGTCACCGACATTGGCGCTTTTGCGCAAGTAATATTGGCGCACCAAGCCGTTAAAATTAATCGGCGATGCCGTGCCCGCATAGGTTTGATAATCGGTAATTTCCGGTACCGTAGCAAGATAGACACCCAGCTCATTTAATACCCGTGCGGTCTGTTCCACGGTAGTACCTTCAGGCATATCCACGACCACCTGAAACTCAGATTTGTTATCAAAGGGTAACATCTTCAACACCACCAGCTTGACTGCGGCCAGGCCCACAGAGATGATAATCAACAGCATGATGACGCCAAACAATCCCCAGCGCCGCGAGCGGCCTGCATTCCCCTGCAGAAACCCGCCGATATATTTTTTAAAGCCACGATACAAACGGTTATCATCCTGCCCGCTTGCGGTTACATCAGGTGCGTGAACATGTTTGGCATTACGCAATACTTTATACGTTAACCATGGTGTCACAACGAAAGCGACGGCCAGCGAAATAAACATGCCCATGCTGGCATTGATCGGGATAGGACTCATATACGGCCCCATCATGCCAGACACAAAGGCCATCGGTAACAATGCCGCAATGACGGTGAAGGTGGCAAGAATCGTGGGGCTACCTACTTCATCGACTGCCAACGGAATCGCCTCGGCCAGGCTTTTTCCACCCATCAGGCGATGACGATGAATATTCTCCACCACCACAATCGCATCATCCACCAAGATGCCAATCGAAAAAATCAGGGCAAACAGCGACACGCGATTGAGCGTGAAACCCCACGCCCAGGAGGCAAATAAAGTAATCGCCAGCGTGATGACCACCGCCGTGCCGACAATCAATGCCTCGCGCCAACCCAATGCAAAACCGACCAGCACCACTACCAGCGCAGTGGCAAACGCCAGCTTGCTGATTAACGTCATGGCTTTGTCATTGGCAGTGAGGCCATAGTTGCGGGTGATAGTAGCGTGAATACCCTCAGGCACAATCGTGCCTTGAATCTGTTCAAAACGCTCAATCAATTGCTCGGCAATGGCTACGGCATTGGTGCCGGGTTTTTTGGCGATGGCGATCGTAACTGCCGGGGCTTCCCCCTTGAAGGTAATGCCCTTGTCTGCGGCGGCAGGCCCGGTGCCAAACGTAACATACTGCTCAGGCTGATCTGCCCCCACCGTGACGTGTGCCACATCACGCAAATACACCGGAGAACCATTGCGCATACCTACCACCAGCGCGGCAATGTCTTCGCTGTGGGTAAAGAAGGTGCCTGCCTGCACCTGTATTTCCTGATTATTGGCGATCAATGCCCCGGCATCGCGCGAAACATTCGCAGCAATAAGTGCATTACGTAAATCATCAAACGCAATACCATAACCCGCCATACGCCTGGCATCAAGCTGCACATGCACGACACGGTCGGGGCCGCCGATAGTATAAATATCGCGTGTACCCGGCACGCGTTTCAACTCGGCTTCAATGGCATGCGCGACACGCTGCAGCTCGTATCCACCCCGCGTTTGGTCGTCTGTCCACAGCGTCAGTGCAACAATGGGTACATCATCCATGCCCATCGGTTTGACGATAGGTTGACTCACGCCTAAATTGGCAGGCAACCAATCCTGATTGGAATAAATGGCGTTATATAAACGCACGATGGATTGGGTGCGGTCTTCACCCACTTCAAACTCAACAGTCAATACCGCACGGCCCGGCTGCGACACTGAATAAATGTGTTTGATGCCTTCGATTTCCGATAGCATCTGTTCGCCCGGCGTACTGATTAACGACTCAACTTCTTTGGCTGTAGCGCCGGGGAACGCGATAAACACATTGGCGAACGTCACTTCAATTTGCGGCTCCTCTTCGCGTGGCGTTACCAACACTGCGAACACGCCCAGCAGTAATCCGACCAGCGCCAGTAGTGGCGTGATCTGCGAATGCAGGAATTTTTTGGCGATCTTGCCGGATAGTCCCATGCGCTCGCTCATTCTTTGCGGGTGCGCTGCTGCTTTAAAGTCGCTGTGGCGCGCACCGGATCAAGCGCCACCCGCTCACCCACATCCAGACCCGCCAATACTTCGATCATGCCATCATCATAGTTTTGCCCAACACGGATCTGACGCAGCGTCACGCGCCCCTCCTTACCAACGACGTACACGCCCGTCACTTCGCTGCGATGTACTACGGCGCTGTACGGTATTTGTAAACGCTGGCCAGTGACTTGAGCAAATGAGGCCTTCACCAGCATGCCCGGATAAACACCGGCGTGCCCGGCGGGCAGATCGGCACGCACTTTAACGGTATGTGTCACGGCATCGGCTTGGGGGAAAATCGTGAGCGGGGCAGCTTCCAGCGGACTGCTCTGACCTGGCACTAAAATATGTACACGACCCTGGGCGCGCACCGTTTTAATAAAGGTTTGCGGCACATCAATCAAGACCCGCAACTTGTCCAGCGCCCGCAATGTCAGTAACGGTTGTCCCGGTTGCACCATTTCGCCGACTTCGGCATGGCGCTGCACGATAATGCCATCATAAGGCGCTTTTATCACCGCATGGTCAGCGGACTCGCGCCCCTCGACTACACGCGCCTGAGCGGCCTCCAGCCGCGCCTGCGCCGCATCCAGCACGGCCGTGGCGCGATCCATTTCAACCCTGGCGATCAGGCGTTTTTCATAAATACTTTTGATGCGCGCAAAATCCCGCTGCGCTTCTTTGTGGCGCACCTGCGCCTCACTTAATCCGGCCTGCTCGCCCGTTAAACGTGCTTGTAATTCCGTGTTCAGCAAGCGCACCAGCACCTGATTTCGGGACACACGATCATCCACGTCCACCGTTATCTCGTGGACACGGCTGCTGGTTTGGGCAGCCACTATGGATTGCCTGGCGGGTTCAATCAGCGCATCAAACAACTGTTCACCTGCGACAGTGCGGTAGTGTGCCTGCGTCACTCCCAGGGGTGCCTCGGCGCCAAGCGCCGCATGGGATAAACATAGCGCCGCAAGCAGTTTTCCAAACACAGACATTATTGGTATTTTTGGCATGGTTATTCCTCACGGTCGCCGGGTCATACCCCAAATGCATTATATATTAGTATTTTATAATATACAAATGTTGTTGATAACCCTGATGAATAAACCGTTTATATAAAATCATATTTTATATGTGGCTATTATGTTCTCCAGGCTCGAAGAGACAGAATGCTTTAAAATACTTTAATTTAAGTGCTACTCTTAGCATGTGCTATTATGATCAAATAATAGGCGACTCTCCGCTCGCTACACAGCGCATCAGTGGGTGCGGTCACACACATCAGGGACGATAAACCATGCAAATAATTAAGTTTTTTGTTCGTCTCTTCTTTTCACCTGATTAGCCACGATGTTCAGCCGTGCGAATAAAGTGCTCTGGATGTGGCGCAGTGAGAACCGAAGCGCGAAGCAGCCTGACCAGAATGACCGACA
>LNFF01000029.1 GCA_001464585.1 Gammaproteobacteria bacterium Ga0077554
ATTCCATTTCTAATTCAATAAGGCACTAACAATCCATTCCCAAGCGACAATGGACTTGACCATGGGTGCATTCCCCTCGAAGGTTCGCAGGGCCGCTTCGAGTTGATCCTCCAGGGCATCAAGACTATCGAAGACGCGGTTATGGAAGTGCTTCTCGCGCAATTCGTCCCACACATGCTCGACCGGATTGAGCTCAGGGGCATAGGGTGGCAAAGGCAGCAGTTGCATGTTCGGTGGCGGTTTGAGTAACTTGCTGACGTGCCAGCCGGCGCCATCCAGCACCATGACGATCTTGTCGTGGGGGTGGCGCGCACCCACCTCTGATTCGAAACTTTTCCCCGCACCCGGTATTGACGTGCGGCAGGATCAAAGAATCGAGTTCCCCACTGTTGGCCTCCACGGCCGCGTAGGCGGAGGGGCATACTCGTGGGTCAGCATCGCCTGGCAGAGAGGGCGCACGGGCTGGGGCGCCCAGCACCGACGCACGTCGTTGATGCGCCCAAAACGTGCTTCGTCCTGAAACATCAGCCGGATCGCTTTGCGGGTGCCTTTTGTCGGGCGCGAGTTTGCGCCAGGGGTGCCGATGCGGCAACGTGTACACGGACGACAGCGCCATCTTCCGCCCCAGTGCCGCTTCGAGGTGGGGTTTGATCTGACCGACCACCAAAATGCCGCCGGTAGCGGCCGATGCCAGGAACGGTTTGGGCAGTTCGGCTTCGCGCTCCGGCGTAAAGTTCTCCCGGCGTCGCCCGCCGCGCACGGACTTGCCTTTATCGCCGACGGTTTCCCCCGCAATGAATTGGTTGCGCAAACGACACACCCAGCCTTTTGATAATCCGATGGCGTGCGCTGTTTGTTCCAGGCCCATGCCGTAGTGGAGTGGCAAGACCACCGCCTGTGCTTGCCGTAGCTGCTCGATCGTTGTCGCTGAGGCAATGGCCTGGAGCGCGCTATCAATGACTGCCTGGCCTCGCGGTGGTCGTGACATGGTTTACCTCCCCGGCTGGTTCGATGAGGGAATTATTACACCATTGACGTGGAAATGGAATTACTTGGATGATTCCATTTCATGCCGCGCCGCTTCCCACGCATGTATGGCATGTTTGCGTGGCTCGCCCCAGTGATACCCGCCAAGTTTACCGCTTTGTTGGATGACGCGGTGACAGGGGATAAGAAAAGCAACGGGGTTTGCGCCTACTGCAAGACCCACGGCTCGTGCCGAGCGAGGGCGACCTATGGCCGTTGCCACTTGGGTATAGTTTGCTACCTTTCCAGGCGGTATTTGTAACAATGCTTTCCATACATTGACCTGAAAATTCGTGCCGGAAACATGCAATGACAGCGGACGGTCTGGTTTTATTTTTCCGCTAAACATAGTCCCGATAACCACGCGCGTTTTTTCATGATTTTCATGCATTGATGCATGGGGCCACTTTTTGAGTAAACTGAACAATTGCTCATTGAGTTCCGTGCTATCGAGAAACGAAAAACTACAGATGCCGCGGTGAGTGATGGCAATAAACGCTTTGCCAAAGGGTGTGTCATGCACGGCATATTCAATGCTCAAACCCGCGCCACCCGTTTTATATTCCCCTGGCGTAATCGCTTCCAGATGAACGAAGTGGTCATATAAACGCGAACCGCTACCCAGCCCCAAAGCATCGGAAGCTTCAAACACTGGTTTAGATTCGCTTAACAACTGTTTAGCGCGCTCCAGCGTCAGCACTTGCAAGAATTTTTTTGGAGTTACACCGGCCCAACGGCAAAACAGGCGCTGGAAATGGAAGGGACTCAAATGTACGTGCGCCGCGATTTCATTCAGGGCCGGTTGACGATTTGCATTGGCAGTAATAAAAGAAATTGCCTGGGCTATGCGATCATAGTCGGACATCTGGATTTTCCGTGCGTATATTGGTTATGCATATTCAGGTTCGATTGATGGAGACTCCGCCGTCAACCAGGAGCGCCGAGCCAGTGGTGAAGCTCGATGCGTCGGATGCGAGGTAGAGGGCCGATTTAGCTATTTCCTCCGGCAAAGCCATGCGCTTCAGGGCGTGGAGACCCTGGACGAACATTAACGCTTCGGGTGTATTAGCGAAAATCCGACCCATTGGCGTGTCAGTGCCACCCGGCAGGAGGGCGTTTACCCTGATACCCTTGGTGCCAAACTCAGACGCGAGCGTCTGCGTGAGGCCAATCAGGCCAGCCTTGCTCGCGGCATAGGCGGCCGTCCCTGGAAAGCCCACAGTGTAACCGACAAAGGTCGACGTGAAGATCAAGGAGCCGCCGCGCTGGTCAAGCATCGCGGGAACTTGATATTTCGCTCCGAGGAAAGCGCTCGTCAGATTTGTCCTGATCGTATCCTCCCATCCCGTAAGCGATACATCAGGCGTAGCTCCCATCGCGCCGATCGTGCCCGCGTTGTTGAACGCTATATCGAGGCCGCCGAAGCGACCTATAGCCAGCTCAACCAAGGCTTTAGCGAAGATCTCGTCTTTGACGTCGCCAGCAAGCGCGACAGCACAACCACCTGCCTGGGTGATTTCATCAACAAGCGTGTCAAGCTCCGCTTGGCGTCGCGCGGCGGCGACGACCTTGGCACCCTCTCTGGCAAATAGTTTTGCGGTTGCATAACCGATCCCGGAACTTGCGCCGGTGATAATGGCGACTTTATTGGACAGTACAGTCATTTTCCTAAACCCCTCATGATTTAATTTTCGTACTGGCAAAAATTTATTCCAATACGAATCTAAATATAGAGAGTTAAGTGTCCATCTGCGACCCGGATCTTGCTGTGTTGGGATTTAATCACGTCAGCATATTGCTCCTCCGTCGACCACCACTACCGCGCCTGTGGAGTATGAATTACTAAACAGATACAGGTAAGCGTCAGCAATCTCACTGGTCATGCCAGGCCGGTTCATCGGCAATGTTGATACGAGTGTTTTAACATGCTGGGCGCGGCCAGGGGTCGGTGGTTCGGTATTCACAAAGCCGGGGCAAACCGTGTTGACCCGAATCGGCGCAAGCTCAATAGCGATGGCCTTGGTCAGTGCTTCTGTAGCTGCATTCATAGCGCTGACCGCTGAATAACCGGGGTAGCTACGGCGAGAAGCGATGCCTGACGTGAAAGTGATAGAGCCATTTTGCCGGACATATTGAGCGCCCTGTTTTGCCAGTCGATACTGGCCCCAGAACTTGGCATCGAAGGCAGCCATCACTGCGTCCACTTCATTTTCAAGAAAGCGCCCGGCAGGTAACGGTGGTTTGATTGTTACCGCCAGATGGTCAGAGTGACCGACACGCCGGAAAAAATCTGCTACAGATTCATCATTCGTGGCATCAACCACTTCTGTCTGGACGCCACCACCAAGTTGCTTTGCTGCGGCACTGAGTTTTTGACGGGATCGGGAAGCGATAATAACCTGCGCACCAGCCTCCAGAGCTTGTTGTGCCACGGCATAACCAATACCGGAACCGCCACCGACGATCACGATTTTTTTGTTTTTAAGCATAGTGTTTTTATGGCTCAGTTAGTTTGGGGGAGTAGGATAACTCGCATGAGAGTGTGTTATGAGCATTTTACATTAAGCTGACGCGACCGACACAGCCCTAATGTAAATACCATGCCTATCGCTTCCAGCTTAAACCCCTCGTGGCGTAGCTCATAAATCTGGTATCTTTCCTCTTCGGTGATATGCGTGTAGTTCATCCCTGCAACTTCAATTTGGCGATTAAAGGGGCAGGGATGCTACCGCATCCCACCTCCTTTAGTCGCCGTTAATCAAAGTTGCACTTCAGGCTTGAATCCGCGGTTCCATAATTGCCGCGCAATGCCTTTTCCCTGAAAATTTTCATCTACAAACAAGTGATATAAATGCTTGTTGTCTTTCATGCCAACTATTCCAATAATATTTTCATCTATCTCCGCAAGATGATAGCGCAACCCTGGCTCAATGAGTTGTCTGATGCCATCAACCATCATTGATTTCAGAAATGTGTCACGGGCTTCAGCGTGAAACTCGGGAGTCACATATTTTTCTGAAAGAGCGCGCGCAAGATTACTTATCGCCTGTGCATCACTTAACGTTGCTTCCCTGATTTTCATTTTCCAGGCTACCAGTCACCAAGGGTTCATAATGTTATGCATACGCCTATTCGAATACAGGCCGCATGAAAGAGCGTTCATAGCTAAGGAAACATTTTGTTTCTTCGTAGTAACGCATAGCGGCCTGGCATTCTGGATCACTCGCCGCTTGGGTACGATATGTTTCATAGGCCGCAAGCGAAGGAAATGAAAATAAGGCAAGGGCGATATTGTTGGCGCCTTCGTGAGGCATGAAGTAACCATGATGTTTTCCGCCAAACTTCTCAACCAAGAGTAGCCACATCTTTCCATATGTTTCAAACTCCTTGAGCTTGAAAGGGTCAACTATATAGCGAAGATAGCAAGTAATCATAGGATTCTCCTAACGGAAATTACTACAGTTAACGCGCACCCAACTTCTTCTCCCAAGCCAGCGATGTTTCAACAATCACTGTAAGGTCATCGTAGCGGGGTTGCCAGCCGAGTACGTTGCGGACACGATCCGCTTTCGCCACCAGCGTGGGTGGATCGCCAGCGCGGCGCGGCATTTCCTGGATGGTGAGGGGTTTACCATGCACACGCTGCACGGTATCAAGCACTTCACGCACGCTGTAGCCATGACCATAGCCGCAGTTCAAGGTGGTGCCACCGTTCAAAGTGGCGCCGCCGTTACGCAAATAGGTGAGTGCTTGCAGATGTGCGTCGGCGAGATCTTCAACGTGAATGTAGTCGCGTACACCGGTGCCATCGGGGGTTGGATAGTCGGTGCCAAAAATTGAGACGTGAGGGCGTTTGCCGAGCGCGGCTTCACAGGCGACTTTAATCAACAGTGTGGCGTCGCGCGTGGATTGGCCGATGCGTCCTTGCGGATCAGAACCGGCGACGTTGAAGTAGCGCAACACTACATGACGTAAATCAGTGGCGGCGCTTAAATCACGCAGCATCCATTCACTCATTAGTTTTGAAGTGCCATAGGGATTGATCGGTGCGGTGGGCGTATCTTCACTTGCCATGGCACTATCGGGCATACCGTACACGGCGGCGGTGGAAGAAAAAATAAAATGCTTGATGCCTGCTTCGCTGCAACATTGCAGCAGGCTGCGCGTGTTGCTGGTGTTGTTGCCGTAATATTTCAGCGGATTGCTCACTGATTCGGGCACAACAGTATGGGCGGCGAAGTGCAGCACCGAATCAATGTCGTGTTCGCGCAGGATGCGCGTTACCAGTTCGCGGTCGCCTGTGTCGCCGATCACCAGTTCACCGTAGAGCACGGATTTTTCAAAGCCGCTGTAGAGGTTGTCGAGTACAACAATGCGCTCGCCTGCTTCACCGAGTTGCCGCACCACATGGCTGCCGATATAGCCTGCGCCGCCAGTGACTAATACGCCTTTTTTTGACATGAAATTGTTCCTTAAAATATATGTCATTTCGACCAGTGGGAGAAATCTTGGGATCAAGGGCGAGGCAAAGATTTCTCACTGCGTTCGAAATGACAACTTAACCTAAATTCGCCTGACTAATCATTATATTGCATTTCAGTCACTATTTTGATGAATTATTGGTGTCGAAATTGAACCTGGCGGGTCACAACGGTATAATCCCGCATTAACCTGTTGCTGGAGCGAATCGCATGTCTGATGTCAAAAAAGTGGTGCTGGCCTATTCCGGCGGGCTGGATACCTCGGTCATCCTTAAATGGCTGCAAGATACCTATGGCTGTGAGGTGGTGACCTTTACCGCCGATATCGGCCAAGGTGAAGAGCTTGAACCGGCGCGGGCTAAAGCGCAGCAAATGGGTGTTAAAGAGATTTATATCGATGATTTGCGCGAGGAATTTGCACGTGATTTCGTGTTCCCGATGTTTCGCGCCAACGCGGTTTATGAAGGCGAATACCTGCTTGGCACCTCCATCGCCCGGCCGCTGATTGCCAAGCGCCAGATTGAAATCGCCATTGCCACCCAGGCTGATGCCGTGTCGCACGGCGCTACCGGCAAGGGTAACGACCAGGTGCGTTTCGAGTTGGGTTATTACGCCCTCAAGCCCGATGTGCGCGTGATTGCGCCGTGGCGTGAGTGGGATTTGACCTCGCGCGAAAAACTGCTCGCGTATGCCGAAAAAAATGGTATTCCCGTTGAGAAAAAGCGCGGCAAACAATCCCCGTATTCCATGGACGCCAATCTGCTACACATTTCGTATGAGGGCGGTGTGCTGGAAGACCCGTGGGCTGAAGCCGAAGACAGCATGTGGCTGTGGTCTGTGCCGCCAGAGCAGGCGCCTGATCAGCCCACTTACATTGAATTAACCTATGCCAGCGGCGATATCGTCGCCATTGATGGCGAAGCCATGAGCCCTGCCACCGTGCTGGCCACGCTGAATCGCTACGGCAATAAAAACGGCATTGGCCGCCTGGATATTGTCGAAAATCGCTATGTCGGCATGAAGTCGCGTGGCTGCTATGAAACACCGGGCGGCACCATCATGCTGCGCGCGCACCGCGCCATCGAATCCATCACGCTGGACCGTGAAGTCGCGCATTTGAAAGATGAACTCATGCCGCGTTACGCCAGCCTGATTTATACCGGCTACTGGTGGAGCCCGGAACGCAAGTTGCTGCAACAGATGATCGACGCTTCCCAAACCAGCGTCAACGGCGTGGTGCGGCTCAAGCTGTATAAGGGCAACGTCACGGTGGTCGGACGCAAATCCGAAAATGATTCATTGTTCGACCCCGCGATTGCCACGTTTGAAGATGACGCAGGCGCTTATAACCAGGCTGATGCGGGTGGATTTATTAAATTGAATGCCTTGCGCATGCGCATTGCTGCCAGATTACATGCGCGTCCGCGCAAAGCTTAAGGAAACGTAAATCATGAACTTTAAAAATGTAGAAATCAAAAAGAAAGCCAACATCTATCACGACGGTAAAGTCACCAGCCGCACCATTATTTCGCCTGCCGGTGAAATGAAAACCCTGGGTGTGATGCTGCCCGGCACGTATCGTTTCAGCACGCAAGCGTCCGAGGTCGTGGACATTACCCAAGGCCACTGTCGCGTCAAATTGGCAGGTGATCAGGCGTGGGAAAACTATGAGGCAGGGCAGAGTTTCGAGGTGCCTGCCAATTCACACTTTGAAATTGAAGTAACGGAACTGCTGGATTACGTGTGCCATTTCGGGCCGGGTTAATCTTTTTAAGCACAGTCCCCAAGGCCTGAGTTTCAACAGGCCTTGGGTGTTTATAACTGATTTACAGCAGTTGTTTAAGCAAAAGTATTGCGTCGCGGGCGCACGGCCATGAAACCGACCAACCCCAAACCTGCAACCATCATTGCCCAAGTATCTGCTTCAGGTACCGGGCTAATGTTATTAATAAAGCTTTCGCTTCCACCACCGCTGAAGCCCTGTACATGCACACCTATGCGCAAGTCACCGGCACCGCCGTTGTTGGGCAGTGTGAGTGCTGAAAGAACATCGTTATAAGTTTTGCCGCCTTGAAGGTTGAAATCGATAGCCAGCCATTCACCCATGCCTACTCCATTTGGAGCGACGGGCGGATTAGAGTCTGCCAAGAAGCCAGCAGTTACATTGAAATCAGGATTAACATTATTGCCGCCGGGGAGGTTTGGTGGGCTTGCGCCTTGGGAAAAGTCGACCCCGTTGCCTGAGTCGGAGATGGACGAAATTCCCAAAAGAGTACCATCGTCAAAATAAGCACCAGTCAGGGATGAGGAGGAAGTATTGGTGAACTGGAACCGCACCATCTGACTACCCAAGTCACTCACCTCAACCTTAAGATTGGCTTCCCCATCGGCTTCTGCCCCCACATTGTTGTGGGTAATATTATAAAAACTGTATGTCGCCGCCGCAGCGGCTTGCTGGCTGGCTAATCCCAAAAGCAAGGCCAGCGCGGAGGCAGATACAACAGATCTTGCCGATATGCGTGTGATATTTTTTGCAATTTTCATTTGTCATGCCCCTTTGAACGTACTTTTTTGAAGTGGTTTCCGGTGTTCCGCTATATGAGTCTAGCGTTTGGCAAAGTATGGGGGGTGTTTATGACAAATAGATGGCATTGCACTAGGCCTTTTGGCCTATTCGGTGTTTCTGGAGGCTTCATAATGAGCGGTATGGTGTCATTAGTCCGAGTATTGATGCCGTGCAGCAACATAAAGATTTCTTGCTATGCCCGAAATGACAGCACATCTAAGGTTTCTTCAAACGAAACAGCGCAGAAATATCTTCATCACCGTAACCTGTTTCGATGAGTTTTTCATAGTGCATCAAGGTCATTTCGACAACCGGCAGTGACATACCGACATCGTCTGCCATGCGCTTGCAGATCGCCAGGTCTTTGTGATGCAGCGCCACCTTGAAACCTGGCGCATAACTGTCACGCACCATGCTCGGTCCGCGATGGTTGAGAAACCAGTTACCCGCCGCGCCGCTGCTTACCACCTCAATCACCTTGTCCAGTGGTAATTGCATGGCCTGGGCAAAGGCCAATGCTTCTGTCACCGCCTGGTTAATGCCCGCCGCCATAATCTGATTCACCGCCTTGGTGGCCTGGCCGCTACCTGATGGCCCCATATGCACGATACGTTGGGCGATGACCTGCAGCGTGGTTCGGATTTTTTCCAGCGCGGTGGCATCGCCGCCGACCATCATCGCCAGCGCCGCATTTTTTGCGCCTTCCACACCGCCGCTGACCGGCGCATCGAGAAACTGCGCGCCTTGGGCGACAACCTGGTGTGCCACGTCACGCACGGTAGCGGAGCTTACCGTGGATGTATCGACGATAATAGTGCCGGGGGTGAGAGCAGGTAGCAGCGCGTCTATCACCTGCCGCAGATCCGCATCGGCAGACACGCTGATCAGTATCAACTCGCAGCGTGCCGCCAATGCTGCCGGGTTGCTGGCGATCTCCAGGTTGTCGCAGTGTGCCGCCAGCGTCTCTGCGGTGGCGTGCGTGCGGTTCCAGGCGCAGACCAAGTGCCCTGCCTGATGTAGATTCATGGCAATGGGAAAACCCATCGCGCCTAATCCGATAATGCCGGTTTTCATGGTGGGTGCTCCTCCTTGAAATATTCTACTTGAGCCTGATCGGGGTCAGTGATATTTTGATGTGACGCGAATTAATTACCGAGGAGTGTTCCATGTTATTTATCAAATATCCCCTTGCGCTTTTTGTATTGTCGACGGCGATGGCGGGATGTTCAGGCGGGTCGTCAGACGGCACAACCCAGCAGGCGGGGGATTTTTTTATGTCAGTGAATACCACGCCCAATCCACCCGAAGTGGGCAGTAATGCAGAAGTGGTTGCGACCATCAAGACTGGCGATCAACCCAGCGCCAATTGCAAAGTAAGTTTCCAGCAGCACATGCCGGGTATGGAGATGAGTGGTGATGAAACGGTTTATAACATGGTGCAGGAGGGTGGCAGCGGTGTTTATAAGGCGCGTGGCGGAGAGTTTTCAATGGGAGGTGATTGGGTGTTGGAGTTTACACTGGCGTGTGACGGAACAACCCAGAGGGTGAAGTTTCCTTATAGTCTCAAGTGGCCCGAATAATGTGTGGACTTTAGAATCCGCCGCCACCAAAGCCACCCCCTCCGCCAAAGCCACCCCCACCACTGATGCTTTTTCCTGAATTGCCCGCCTCCGGCAAGCCAAAGTTTTGTGAGGCATCACGGAAGGCCTGCCAGTCTATCGTGTTGGGGTTGAAGCTGTTGGCGCCCTCGACATAAGTATAAGTAGTGGGGGTGGATGAGCCGCCACCAGAGCCCCAGCCACCCCAGCCGCTACCAAAGCCACCACTGCCGCTGCCCGCAACATAGGTATAGCGTCCTGCCGTGACGTGCGCGCCCGGTGTGGCGCCGGGAGTTGCCGAGTTGAAGTTGCCCAATGCGGCTTCTTGCGGATCAGTGAAGGTTACCGTGCTGGTAATGGTTCCCGCCGTGCTGTTGGTGCTGTAATTGCTGTTATTCATGTTCACCACAAAATGCACCGCAAGTTCATTGGTACTGAGGTCTTGCGTAATTTTGGGTTTCAGCGCGAATTTATCTTTCAGGAACTCCTGTGTCATGCCTGGGGAATTGATCACCTGCCGTATCAAATTCTGGGTGGGGTCACCGGTTGCGATGCCGGTAAAGGATTGGGCATTGTGACGCAACGGATCCCAACCACTGCCCGCCATGCCTTCGGGATTGCCCCAGGAACACATGCAACTGGTTCGTCCGCCACTGGCGCTGTCTGCGCCGCTAAACGAACTCCCGCCAGTACTGATGAAAGTTTCCTGGACGAACGCCTGTCCGGGCAGGCCAATAATCATGTGGTAGTAGGTTCTGCCGCCGTCATTGACCAGCTCTTGCAGGAATGGGGTTTTGTCGGGGTCAGTACCCGAACCGAGCCCACAGTTAGCAGAAGTTTCACCGGGACGGTTACAATTAAAATGGGGGGTGCCAAAGCTGCCAAAGCTGCCAAATGAACCGCTGCTGCCAAAGCCGCCGCTGGAACCTGAGCTAACTTCGCGTTGGAAATCTAAACCGGTCGGGCCTTCAAGATGGCTTGCCTGCACAGTGGGGGCAAGCGCCAGCCCGCCCATAAACAGCCAGCAGGCTAACAATGAATGTTTTAGGGTATGGGTCATGGACACACTCTACAGCTAATGGCTTAACAGTGCCTAGTGAGATGTGTCCTGAGTATAAACCAAACACTAGCGGCAGGGAAGCGCCAAAACTTTAATTCTTCATAATTCCTTTTTAAAGATATGGGATTATAGTCGATTTATAGGGATTAAGGCGTCAAGTGGATTGACGTGGCAAAAGGAGCTTGCTATAACGAGAAATCACAATATGCGGCTCATGAAAACATGGGGCGTGCGGGGCAGGGTGTCATAATTCTAACAAAGGGTTGGGTCTATGGTAATGGTAAAGAAAGTAAATGGTTTATTGGCATGGATTTCATTAGCGCTGTTTGCGCAAAACGTATTAGCGGCGGGCGCGCCGATTGGTGACCCGGTTGCGGGCGCCGATAAATCGGCTCTGTGCCAGGGTTGCCATGGCGGCACCGGCAACAGTGAAAGTGCTGAATTTCCGCGCCTGGCGGGTCAGTATGCGGGCTACATTGTTAAACAAATCAAAGACTTCAAGAGCGGTTTGCGAGCCAATAATGATACCATGGCGGGCATGGCGGCCACCGTGGAAAGTGTGCAGGATATGAAGGATATTGCCAGTTATTTTGCGCAGCAAAAAATGGTGTCCGATCCTTTGCACAAGCCGAACAGGAAGTTGGCGGAAAAGGGTGAGGAAATCTTTACCAAAGGGCGCCCTGAAAAAGATTTGTATGCATGCATTAATTGCCACGGTGAGCGTGGCAAGGGTAAGGCGGGTACCATTTCTACCTTCCCGGTGATTGCTGGGCAGCATAAAGACTATATCATTAAACAATTGAAGGATTTACAGTCGGGTTTACGTGCCAATGACCCGGCCGGAATGATGGCTGATATCGCCAAGAAGCTGAGTGCTGAGGAAGTTGAGGCGGTGGCGGAGTATTTATCATTGCAGTTGCCTTAAATTTTAACCCAGTTGTTTCACAAAAAACGGGCCGAAAGACCCGTTTTTTGTTGACAATTTTTTATTTATAGGGCGCGTCGTGCGCACCTTTTGTTTTCACCCTGAATCCGCAATTGGCAGGTGCCACCCTTCGACACGCCCGCTGTGCGGGCTGCTCAGGGCGAACGGGTTTGGGTGAACCCCACAAAAAACCGTTCGTGTCCTTCGGCGGTTCTTGCGCATCCCTGCGCCCACCGCACTTGGGCATCCTGCCCGGCGTGTTTTTCGTGGACAATGCGCAAGATCAATTTGGCAGGTGGTGCTTGCCCGAGATGCCGCCGCCTCTGATCATATGCCCCAGACCGGCGCTTTCGAGGGTGGTGTTGAGGCAGGCGCGAATCGCGCCGGCGTCTTCGAGCGTGAGCACTTGCGCGAGCATGTCTTGCGCCTGGGTGCGGGTGAAGTTGCGTATTACCCACTTGACGCGCGGCAGGCTGGCGGCGCTCATGCTGAGACTGTCAATTCCCATGCCCATCAGCAACAACGCTGCCGCCGGATCCCCCGCCATTTCGCCGCATACGCTCACAGGAGTGTTCTGGCGGCGCGCGCCTTCTGCCACTTGCACCAGGGCGTGCAGTACGGCGGGATGCAGCGCATCGTACAGGCTGGCCACTTGGGCATTGTTGCGGTCTACGGCGAGCAGGTATTGGGTGAGATCGTTGGTGCCCACGGAAAGAAAGTCGACGCGCCTCGCCAGCGCTTCGGCTTGATACACCGCAGAGGGTACTTCGATCATGGCGCCAATACGGGGACGCTCGACGATTTCGCCCGCATCGCATAATTCCTGCCGGGCGCGGTTGAGCAGGACGATGGCTTCGTCAACTTCCGTGACGCTGCTGATCATGGGCAGCAGAATATGCAAATTACCTAACCCGATACTGGCGCGCAGCATGGCGCGCAGTTGCGTGAGGAAAATTTCCGGATGATCCAGTGTGATGCGTATGCCGCGCCAGCCGAGAAAAGGATTGTCTTCGTGAATCGGAAAGTAGGGCAGTTCTTTGTCGCCGCCGATGTCCAGGGTGCGCAGGGTGACGGGACGCGGTGCGTAGGCTTCCAGCACCTGGCGGTAGACGCGGCGCTGCTCTTCTTCGCTGGGGAAACGCTGGCGTATCATAAAAGGTACTTCGGTGCGGTACAGCCCGATGCCTTCGGCGCCACTGTTGAGTGACGATGCAACATCGGACAATAATCCGGTGTTGGCGTACAGCGGCATGCGCAGACCGTCCGGGGTGATGGCGGGCAAGTTACGTAATTCGGCAAGGCCGGCGACAAGTTGTTTTTCTTCGTGCAGCAGGCGGTTGTATTCGGCGAGCAGAGTGGTGGAAGGCTGCACGTACACTTTCCCCAGATAACCGTCGACAATCAGTTCGCGTCCATCCATGCGCGCCACGGGCAGATCGCCCGCGCCGACGACCGCAGGCACACCTAACGCACGCGCCAGAATGGCAACATGCGAGGAGCTGGAGCCGCGTGCAGAAATAACGCCTTTCAATTTTTCGCTGGGTACTTCAGCGAGCATGGTCGCAGTGATTTCCTGGCCGACTAAAATGGTGTTGTCGGGATAAGGCGGTATGTTACGTTTGCCGCTTTGCAGGCGCACCAGGATACGCCGCCCTAAATCACGCACGTCTTCGGCACGTTCACGGATGTAAGGGTCATCCATTTCATCAAAAATACGCGCGTGTTCGTTAACGGTTTCACGCAGGGCGCCTGATGCCCAACTGCCGGCGCGGATACGGTCGAGGGTATTGTTGATGAGCGTGTCACTGCCGAGCATTAATCGGTAAGCGTCAAATAAAGCACGGTCTTCGGCGTTGAGCTTGGGGCTGAGGCGCTCACCCAGCGCGGCCATATCGTCCTGCACGCTTTTTACGGCGGCCATGAAGGCGACAATCTCAGCGTTGATGTTGGTAATTTTACGATCGGGAATCGCGTCCAGATCCGCCGGGGGATACACGACCATGGCAATGCCGATGGCGACACCTGGCGCGCCGGGCAAACCTTCCAGCGGTCGTCCATCATGGCGGTTGTCTTGCAGGCCACGGATGTCACCCACTACTTCGGCGTGGGCGATGGCGCCGGAAAGCTGGGCGGCCACGGTGACGAGGAAGGCCACTTCATTTTCCTTAAAGCGCCGCTGGGTGTGCTGACGCACCACGACTATGCCGAGTACTTTGCGATGGTGAATGATAGGCACGCCGAGAAAAGCGTGGTAGCGCTCTTCGCCGGTTTCCGCGATGAAGCGGTAACGCGGATGATCGGTGGCGTTATCCAGGTTCAAGGGTTCTGCTGTTTCGGCGACAACGCTGATAATGCCTTCGCCGGGCGCGAGCCGTACGCGACCAATGGCTTGGGGGTTGAGTCCGTCACTGGCCATGAGCACATAGTGCTGGGTGTTGGGGTCGGCCAGGTAAACGGAGCAGACTTCCACCGCCATGGATTGCTTGACGCGTTTGACGATAATGGACAGCGCCTGCTCAAGATCCTGAGCGGCGTTCACTTCCTGGATAATGCGGCGTAATATGTTGAGCATAATGAGTGGGATTCTGTGCGTATCAGGATCCGGAAATCAGTGTTAGCCTTGTGGGCATCTCTATAAATCCGCTGAAGTCACGATGGCGGCGTTGGAAATGGGCTCAAAATGCTCATGTACTGCGTGTACACTCCGCTTTTTCGCCCATTTCCGCCTTGCCCTCGCGGCTTGATCGAATTTATAGAGGCACCCTTGTGTGTTTTATTGGCCGAGCTTTTCGAACGGGATAAGTTGTGCGCATTCTTCACACGTAGCAGACGCATCTTTTACCGGGGCGACGTGTTGCTGGCGGCGCTCTTCGAATGCGGGGTACTCGTCCGTTTCAACGGTTATGAGTTGCTCACGTTCGTCAATCACCAGTGGGTGATCACATTCTTCGCGTGCCAGGCCCAGTGCAAGTTCCGGCGCAGCAGTTTTTAGCCGCTGGGAATTATTCTGTAACAGCGGGGCTAATTCGTGCAGGGCGCGCTGATAAACGCGACGTTTGAACGGTACAACTTCGCGCAGTGGGTGCCAGTAAGTTACCCAGCGCCATGAGTCAAATTCAGGTTTGTTGGTAAGATCCAGGCATACGTGGCTTTCATCACACATCAGCCGCAGCAGGAACCACACTTGTTTTTGGCCGATACATAGCGGGCCACTACTGCCGCGCCGTATCAGTTTTTCGGGCAGGCGATAACGCAGCCAGCCCCGGGTGCGGCCGATAATTTTTATGTCGGGGATCTCTAGCCCAACTTCTTCGCGCAGCTCGCGGTGCATGGCTTCCATAGGGGTCTCGGATGCCTGGATGCCGCCTTGAGGAAATTGCCATGCTTCCTGGCCAATACGCCGCGCCCATAATAACCGGCCTGCATGGTTGCTTAGAATGATTCCGACATTTGCTCTGTAACCGTCTGCATCAATCATGTGTGCCAATCTGAATGAACCTGTGTAACTCATTGTTTCACAGATTCAATCTCTACGCAAATGTGAAATTATTTAAAATGCATGTGGTTATTTTGAGGTCGTGTTGCTGCATGACGCTACAAGGCGCGCCAGGCCAGAAGTAAAATAATCCCCACGGAAACCGCTGCAATAGTGATGATGGCGCCCAGCCCGGCGGCGGCTGGAGTGGCGGCGCTACGGTTTGCGAGTCCCCACACTATGCCAAGTTTTACCAGCAAGTTCCCTACAGCAGCCAGTGTAATGCCCAGCACCACCACGGCTGCAGGCAGGCTGTCTGTGGCATGTAACTGAGCCATGGATAATGTCACAGCATCTACGCTGACGATGCCAGCGGCTAATGACAGGGCATACACGCCCATCGCGCCGGCATGGCTGAATGCAAGTTGCACCAGCGCAAATAACAGGCCGTAAAGGGCGCCAAACTGTAATACCGCGGTCAGATCCAGCGGGTTGCTGAAAGGTACGTCAACGTGGTTGGCGGAAGGGGTAGGGGGTGCAGCGGCCGCTTCCGGCATCCTGCCTCCCACGGCACTTGCACCTCCATGTGCGGCGCGCGCCATGTTAGAATAATTGCGCCATGATAGCCACGCACCAGTGATCAGTATGGGCAAAAACAGTACGGTGGTAATAGGTAGCAAGGCGGGCTGCACGATTGCAACTTCCAGCAGCAGGCGCACAAACATGACGGTGGATGCGGCAATAATGCTGGTGGCGATGCTGGCCGATAATTCGGGGCGCAGGTGGCTGAGGCGGGATAATGCCAGGGTGAGCGCGGTGGAGCTGATCAGTCCGCTGAACAACGCGGTGAGCAGAAGATGGCGGCGTTCTCCTGCGGCACGCATGCCGAAATAGCCAATGCAGGCGATGCCCGTCACCAGCAGCATCATGGACCAGATTTGCCGGGGATTAATATTAAGCTGGGTGAATTCCTGGTTCGGCAACACCAGATAGGCTACCATTGCCAGCAGCACAAATTTGCCGAGAATGGTCATGTCATTGGTGGAAGTTCCAGGGTCGCCCTTATTGCCCTTATTGATGCTGGTGGCGCGCGCGCCCAACACCAGTGTGGTGACCACGGCGATTACCAGCGGCGCAATCCATTCGCCAGTGGCGATGATGCCGCCCAGTAGCCAGCACAGCAGAATGGAAATTTCCTGGCCAATGCCGGTGCTGCCGTTGAGCATGCTGTTGCGCACGAACATGGCGGTGATGAGTATGCCTAGCACTGCCAGCCCGAGCAGGAACACGGGCTGGTTCGGCCACCAGTGCAGAGTGATGAAACCGCCCATGGAGATCAGGGGGAGCGTGCTGATGCCGCTGAAGTGGCGGCTGCTGGCGTGCGGTGGATTGTCCTGCTCGAGGCCAATGAGCAGGCCGATGATCAGCGCAAGGGCCAGCGATATTGCCCAGCCAGGGATGAATTCCAATGAGAGCATGAAGTTACGGCGCTCCGATGTTAAGATTCAAGTATAGTTTGGCAGTTTAACCTAAAAGCTCGCGGTTACATAAAAAATGACAATGAAAATGAGAATTCTAATAAGTAACGACGATGGTTATCTTGCGCCGGGTTTGATTTGTCTGGCTAACATGTTGCGTGAAATTGCAGAGATTGCTGTGATTGCGCCGGACCGTGATCGCAGCGGCGCCAGCAATTCCCTGACGCTGTCGCGGCCGATACGCGCTACGCCTGCTGAAAACGGCTTTTTGCGCGTGGATGGAACGCCTACGGATTGCGTGCATCTGGCGATCACCGGCCTGCTCGATTACGAGCCCGACATGGTGGTGTCGGGTATTAACGCGGGCGCCAATCTTGGCGACGACGTGCTGTATTCCGGCACCGTGGCGGCGGCGATGGAAGGGCGTTTTCTGGGGTTTCCGGCGCTCGCTGTGTCACTGACCGGACATGAGTTGCGTCATTACGACACGGCAGCGCGGGTGGTAAAAAATCTGTTGGGTCATTTGCGTGCCGATCCGTTGCCTGCGGATACTATTTTGAATGTGAATGTGCCGGATGTGCCGTGGGAACAGTTGGAAGGCTTCGAGGCGACGCGTCTGGGGCATCGGCATAAATCCGAGCCGGTGATAAAAAGTCTCGATCCGCGTGGGCGCGAGATTTATTGGGTCGGCCCCGCTGGCCCCGAGCAGGATGCCGGGCCGGGCACCGATTTTCATGCGATTAAAAACCGGCGTGTTTCGATCACGCCGATCCAGGTGGATTTAACACGTTATTCTGCGCTGGATAAAGTCGCAAGTTGGCTGACAGGATTAAAGCAGGCATGAAGCATCACCACATCGGTATAGGCATGACCTCGCAACGCACCCGCGAACGGCTGATCCAGCGCTTGCAGGAAGAAGGTATACGCAATATGGCGTTGCTGGAAATCATGCGCAACACGCCGCGCCATATTTTTGTCGATGAAGCACTGGCGAGCCGCGCCTATGAAGATACCGCGCTGCCTATTGGGCATGGCCAGACCATCTCACAGCCCTACATTGTGGCGCGTATGACAGAAGCGTTGATTGGCACTAATCCCGGTGCAGCGCCGCTTGCCAATGTGCTGGAAATCGGCACCGGTTCAGGCTATCAGACCGCCATTCTTGCCCGGCTGGTGGAGCAGGTATACAGCGTGGAGCGCATTGACCCGCTGATCAAATTGGCGCGGCAGCGCTTCTCTGAGTTGGGGTTGCGTAACATTCGTCTCAAGCATGCGGACGGCATCCTGGGCTGGCCGGAGTACGCGCCCTACGATGGCATCATCGTCACGGCTGCGCCGTCAGAAGTGCCGATGGCATTACTGGAACAGCTTGCCATGGGTGGGCGGCTGATTATTCCAGTGGGCGCGCCAGTGGAGCCGAATGGCCGCGCCCAGACGCTGTTGCGCATCACACGTACCCCTGAAGGTTTTCAGCAAGAGAAGCTGGACGCCGTGAGCTTTGTGCCGCTGGTGTCGGGCAGGGATTACTCGCGCGTATAGAATTTCTATGATGAGGTCGAAAAATGCTCCTGCATTTTCGACACTTCCGCCATCCATGGCGGTCGTGCGAAGACAGCCCGGTGCGCCCACAGTTTTTATCCTGGTGGCGTTGCTGCTATCTGCCTGCGGCAACCATGTCTATCATCGCGTTGAGCGCGGCGACAGCCTGTATTCCATTGGCTTGCAATACGATCAGGACTACCGGCAAGTGGCGGCCTGGAATAACATCAAGCCCCCGTATGTGCTTGCCCCGGGCCAGTGGTTGCGTGTCGCGCCGCCGTTGCAAGGCGCTCGCCCTGTACCTGTGGTGGCGGCCACCCCCGGCAAAAGCAAAACGCCAGTGGAGACCGCCGCGCCTGTAATCACAGCATCCCCTCCGATGGCTACAAAGCCATCCCCCGTAACGACCCCCCAGGCCTGGCAATGGCCAGCACGCGGCGAACTGGTGCGCACCTTTGCGGCCGATGAACCCGGCAAAAAAGGCGTGGCTATTAGTGGACGTCTCGGACAACCCATCTGGTCGGCCGCCGCCGGACGCGTGGTATACGGCGGCAGCGGTCTGGCGGCCTATGGTAACTTATTGATTATAAAACATGATGCTAATTACCTGACGGCCTATGCCCACAATCATAAACTGCGTGTTCAGGAAGGTGACACCGTCACCGCCGGACAGCACATTGCCGACATGGGCAAAAGCGGCGCCGAGCAGGTAATGCTGCATTTTGAAATACGCTACCAGGGCAAGCCGGTTGACCCGTTACGTTATTTACCCGCCATTACTCCTTGAATAGCGTCTATAAGCCCGGTATGATGGATTTCCAACCAAGGCGCGGGATGGATGTTAATCCCGCCCTCATTATGAGATGCCATCCATGCATTCAGTAACCACTACAATTGCCCAGGACCGACGTGACCGGACGGATCGACGGCGCGCCGTGACCTCGCCGTTTAGTCGGGCTGCCTGGCAAGGCAGGCGGCGTGGCGCGCGGCGTGGGCAAGAGGCGGTTAATACCTATGTTGATGTCTACGAAGCGCGCTGGTTTTATGCCGCCATTGGCGTGTTGTTATTATGCTGTACCGATGCCATGCTCACGCTCAACCTGTTGCAGCGTGGCGCATCAGAAATCAACCCTTTCATGGCATGGTTGTTAAACATCAATCATGACCTGTTTTTTTTCACCAAACTTGCGCTGACCGCTGCGGGTGTGGTGGTGCTGGTAGCCTACAAAAATTTCCGCCTGTTTAATTACATTAAGGCCGGGCATGTGCTCTACGCATTTTTAGTGGGATATGCGTTGCTGGTTAAATATGAGTTGATGTTGCTGTCAGTTTGACACTCTCCTGGTTTTGGGGCTGTACGCGGCCTCCCTATTCCAAGTAAAATCCTCTGCTGTTCATGCTATTTCAACCTTATTATTTAAAGAAGACCCCCAATGCGCGTATCCCGATTTTTACTCTCTACCGTCAAAGAAACGCCCGCCGATGCGGAGGTGATCAGCCACCAATTGATGTTGCGCGCGGGTATGATCCGCAAGCTGGCGGCGGGTCTCTACACCTGGTTGCCACTGGGCTTGCGCGTGCTGCGCAAAGTTGAGGCGATTGTGCGCGAAGAGATGGATCGTGCTGGTGCGCAAGAGGTGCTGATGCCTGCCGTGCAGCCTGCCGAGTTGTGGCAGGAATCGGGGCGTTGGAATCAATACGGGCCGTTGCTGTTACGCCTCAAAGACCGTCATGACCGCGAGTTTTGCTTTGGCCCCACCCACGAAGAAGTGATTACCGATGTAATGCGCCGCGAAATTCGCAGCTACAAGCAACTACCCGCGAATTTTTATCAAATCCAGACCAAGTTCCGCGACGAAACCCGGCCGCGTTTTGGCGTGATGCGCGCGCGCGAATTCATTATGAAGGATGCCTATTCATTTCATCTTGATCACGCGTCGCTGCAAGAAACCTATGACCTGATGCACCGCACCTATTCACGCATCTTCACGCGCCTGGGGTTGCAGTTCCGCGCTGTGGAAGCCGACACTGGCAGCATCGGTGGCCGTTCTTCGCATGAATTTCATGTGCTGGCAGAGTCGGGTGAAGATGCGATTGCCTTTTGCGACGCCTGTGATTATGCGGCCAATGTTGAAATGGCTGTCAGCAGGTTGCCCTCGCCGTTACACGAAGCTGCGCGCGCCAAAGAAAAAGTCGCCACGCCCGGCATTCGCACCGTGGATGAACAAGCCAAAATGTTTGGCATTTCACATGAGCGCATTGTTAAAAGCATTGTAGTGATGGCTGATGACAAGCCCGCCGTATTTTTCATTAGTGGTAACGATGAACTTAATACCATCAAGGCTGCACACGCCCTGGGTGCAATCACGTTACGTCTGGCAGAGGCCGCCGAAGTGCTCGCTGTGACGGGCGCGCCGGTGGGCTTTGTTGGGCCATTGAATTTACCAGTAGATTTGGCAGTGGTTGTGGATGCCCATGCCGCACAGATACACAATTTTTCCAGCGGTGCCAATCAAGCTGATTATCATTGGATCAACCTTAACTGGGGCGTGGATGTGCCGTTGCCAACGGTGGCTGATGTACGCAGCGTGCGCGTTGGTGAGCAATGCCCGCGATGTGATGGACACTTGTCGATTCGCCGTGGCATCGAAGTCGGCCACATCTTTCAGCTAGGCACCAAATACAGCCAGGCGTTGAACGCCACTTGTCTGGATGAGCAGGGCAAGGCCACGGTGATGACCATGGGTTGTTACGGCATCGGCGTGTCGCGCATTGTCGCTTCAGCCATTGAGCAGAACAATGACGCACAGGGCATTATCTGGCCGAACTCCATTGCACCGTTTCATGTGGCCTTGTTGCCCATGAACATGCATAAATCCTATCGTGTGCGCGAAGCCGCAGAAAAATTGTATGACGAATTATGTGCCGCAGGCATCGAAGTATTGTTTGATGACCGCAAAGAGCGCCCCGGCGTGATGTTTGCCGACATGGAACTGATTGGCATTCCGCATCGTCTGGTGCTGGGTGAACGTGGGCTGGATGACGGCGTCATCGAATACAAGGCGCGTCGTGCCAACGCAGACCAATCCAGCGAGAGTCAGAATATTGCATTGACGGATGTGGTGACATTCATGCAGACGCAGTTGACACGTTGATTCGATCTTGACGTGATAAAAATCACCCCCAGCCTGTCGATTGATGAAGATGAACTTCACGAAGATTTTGTGCGTTCTTCGGGGCCGGGTGGGCAGAATGTCAATAAGGTTTCCACGGCAGTGCAATTGCGCTTTGACGTGGCGCGCTCCCCGTCATTACCGGAAGATGTGCGCGCACGTCTTATAAAATTATGCGGCAACAGAATCACCCTCGAAGGTGTACTGATTATCGAAGCGCAGCAGTTTCGCTCCCAGGTGCGCAACCGGCAGGATGCACAAGATCGTTTGGTAGAGTTGATACGCAAAGCCACCGAAAAACCCAAGCCGCGCAAAAAAACCAAACCCACCTTCGCCTCGAAACTACGCCGCCTGGATTCCAAGAAAAAGCGTGGCCAATCCAAACGCCTGCGTGGTTCGGGCATTGATTCTGAGTAAACTTGAAAAAAGCTATTGAACCGTAGAGAATGCGGAGGACACAGAGAAAAATATTGCGCGTTGTGCAGCGTTACCTTCTGAAAAATTTAAATTTTATTTGTCATTTCTTAGCGCTCTGATGGAACTCGATTACATTGCGATCTTGGTCTCGAATAAATAACATTACTCCACCATTGGGTAATGTTATTGGACCTTCGGTAATCTTGATGTTCGATTTTTTTAGTTCAACCTCGACTGCACTAATATTTGAAACATCTAACGCCATGTGAGTGTATCCAGGATGTTTTTCAGATACATCCATAAGTATATTATATTTTATATCCGAATCGGCGTTTAGAATAAAATTTATATTAACTCCTGATGGATGCTCCATTATTGCCACTGGCTCTGGCCCCATTGGGCCTTCCAAAAAAATAAACCCGAGCTTTTCATAAAACTTTCGCGAATGCTCAAGGTTAGCAACTCGAATTCCAATGTGATTTATTCCTACAATCTCTTTCATGCCAGTTTTCCTTGATGAATGATTTCAAAACACCCCTAATTATGCAGGGTGCGTCCCACGTATCTACGATTCCACTGTGCTCTCTTGAGCATGGCCCTTCTGAAGAATAACCGTTGCAATTGATGAAACTAAAATGCCTGGGACAACAGCCATAGGAATTGATGCTCCATCAATCAAAAACAGCAGCACTATCACCAATGCAGGATTCAAGTAAATATAGGCATTTACCCGAGCAGGGCCAAGAACTATAGTAGTTTTTTGATAGATGTAAACAGTCGCAAGCGTTGCACCTATAACAAGATAAGCCATGTTATAAACTGACTGGCCTTGTAACAAATCCCATTGAAGAGGCTGGCCTGAGAAAAGTAATGCAAGTGCCATCCAGAGCGAACCACCTACGAGAATACAAAACACCAGCACAACCATTTCATCATTCCGATACAGAAATTTCATGGATATGGAGTAACAACACATGGAAAATATACCAGCCATGAATATCAAATCGCCTTTATTCAAGGAAAGTGATAAAAGCAAGTCAAGCTGACCATTGAAAATCACCCAAGAAGTTCCTGCAACCCCCAGAAAATAGACAGCAATCTGTTTGATTGTGACTACTTCCCTGAAGACAAGAATACATAGAAGAGCTGTGATCAACGGCACTAATGTATACAATGTTCCTGTATTTAACGCTGTCGTTGTATTCAACGACTCAAAAAAACAGATGAAAAATATAGAAAAAAACAGACTTATTATCATGGCTCTTGGCAGCGTCGGCAATATGCTTCTTCTCCATCGTTGATTATAAAATATAATAGGAAGCAACATTAACGCGGCGCCCATGAAACGAAGCAATGTTAGAGAAAATGGATTAATAATACCGGCAAGCTTTTCTGAAGCCAAAAATGATCCCGCCACAAGAATTGTAGCGAGCATGACCAACAGATGAGATTTCACATTTAATATTTTCAATATCAAGCCTTTTATGGAAGGGCGAGGCTTCTCTTTGAGGCTTAACTAAATTTTTACCGATATGATCATAAATTTCATATTTAAAAAAATTCTAGTGCTGTGAGAACGTAATGACCAGTGTTAATAGGGCTTAATTCCCATAGAATTTGATGCCATCGGATAATCCAAATAGCCTTTTTCGCCGGGCGTGTAAAAAGTAGCGTAATCAGGATTATTTAACGGAATATTATTTTCAAATCGATAAACCAAATCGGGATTGGCCAAGAAGGCCTGTCCAAAAGCAACTAAATTCCCCCTATTGCCACTCAAAATATGTTCTGCTTTTTCCCTGTCCAGGCCACCGCTGGCAATGGTGACTCGTGCAAAACTATTGCGGATCCTGGATTTAACGGATTCCGTAACTTCCGGCGCGCCTTGAGATGAAAAATCAACAATATGGATATAGAGAAGCTGCAATTTTCCTAGCTCACCAGCCAAATATTCATAAGTATCTTCAATCCCTTCGAATATTTCCATGTCGTTATAGACTCCGTAAGGTGAAAGACGAATCCCTGTGTGTTGCGCACCAATCGCCTGAGACACTTTGTTTGCGACTTCCAGTATAAACCGGCAACGATTTTCAGATGAGCCTCCATATTCATCTTGCCGTTTATTTGATGCAGTATTTATAAATTGATCCATAAGGTAACCATTGGCGCCATGCAACTCAACGCCATCAAACCCCGCTTCCATAGCATTTTTAGCCCCCTCTACATGCTCTTCTTGTGCCTGTTCAATATCCCGCAACGTCATTTCGAGGGGTTCGGGAAAAGCCTGTTTACCCTTTGTGTCTGTCCACATTCCGCCACTCATGCCGATGGCCGACGGGGCAAGCACCCGTGTATTGGGACCCATATTGTCAGGATGTGAAACCCGACCAGTGTGCATAAGTTGTATAAAAATCTTTCCGCCCTCTGCGTGGACAGCATCGGTAACCTTTTTCCATCCCTCAATTTGAGCTTGGCTATAGATGCCTGGGATACGAGGATAACCCAAGCCATTTGCTGAAGGCGCTACCCCTTCAGTAATAATCAAGCCCGCAGCAGCACGGAGACGATAGTATTCAACCATCAGGTCATTGGGTATGTTATCGATGGCCCTTGAGCGGGTCATGGGCGCCATGACTAAACGGTTGTTTAATACGATATTCCCCAGCTTGTACTGGCTAAATAAGTTCATATTATTCTCCTTGCTCATGCTTCTAAATAGGATGAAAATAGCTTATACGTTCTTATTATTTGAGTATATAGCTTGTTTATTAACTTATTATTCTATATATTAGAACAATATGCTTAAAACCGAAGAAATTCAGGCGTTTGTTCATATCGTCGATGCCGTGACGATGACGGTCGCCGCCGCACGTTTAGGCGTGGCCAAATCGGCTGTGAGTCGGCGTTTATCCGAATTAGAAGAGCAACTAGGCGTTGAGCTATTTCACCGAACAACGCGCAAGTTAGTCTTGACTGAAAGTGGCCAAGGGTTTTACACCCGTTGTATTCGGATTCTTGCGGATTTAGAAGAGGCCGAACACGCAGTAAGTCAGGCGCATCATGAGTTGAGCGGTCAACTTCGTGTCGCGGCACCGTTAAGCTTTGGTGTCATGCACTTAGGGCCTGCGATTGTTGAATTTCAAAAACTACATCCAAAATTAAGTTTCGACATTGATTTTAATGATCGTCAAATAGATTTAATCCAGGAAGGGTTTGACGTTGGCATTCGCATTGCCAATTTACAAGATTCAAGTCTGATTGCACGTAAACTTGCGAGGGTGTCAACCGTGGTCTGTGCGAGCCCCGGCTATATTAAGCAGCATGGTGCGCCGACCACACCAGAGGAGTTGGTTAATCACTCATGCATCACATACAGTTACCTGGATAATCCGGGCCACTGGTCGTTTATTAATAAACAAGGTGATGAACAAATCATAAAAGTACCTAAGCTGATGCAGGCGAACAACGGTATTTTTTTAAGTGATGCTGCAATTGCCGGTTTAGGTATATTGCGTTTACCCACTTTTATCGCCTATGAATCTATTGCAAAGGGGGCATTAATTCCAATCTTACAAGATTATTCGGTCGCAGAGATAAATGCGTATGCTATTTATCCGCCGACACGGCATTTATCACAACGCGTGCGATGTTTTATTGATTTTCTGGTGGAGAGATTTTCGGGCGTACCCTATTGGGAACAATATCTTGGTCATATAGACAAATAAAGCACCCCGCAGCAAGCTGCGGGGTGCTTTATTTGGTGTCCCCGTTATTCCCTCGCGGTAGTGTCCATCCTCCGCCACTCCCTCCAATCTGGATTGGGGCCGAAGCGTTTGATCAGAAAATCGATGAACGAGCGCACTTTGGCGGAGAGGTATTTGCGGCTGGGATAGACGGCGTAGATGCCAAGTTCTCGGGTTTCATAGTCGCTGAGCACGGCGTGTAGCCGTCCCGTCCGCAGATCGGCGCCGACCATGAAGCGTGGCGCCAAGATGATACCCGCACCGCCGAGTGCCGCGATTTTCAACAGCTCGCCGTTATTGGCACGCACGTTCCCTTTGACGCGCACCACATGTTCACCGCCGGGGTCCGTAAAACGCCACTCGTCGCCAGTATCTGCGTAGGCGTAGGTTAAACACAAATGTTGCGCCAACTCCTCGGGAAGGTGTGGCGTGCCGTGGCGACGAAAATAGTCGGGTGAGCCGCACGCCACCAGGCGGTCGGTGGCGAATTTGCGCGCGATCAATCCCGTCTCGGCCATCGCGCCGACACGTATCGCCAGGTCGTAACCCGCATCGACCAAATCGACTGTCCGATCGTCCAGCGAAAAGTCGAGCTTCACCTCTGGGTAAAGTGCGATGTAGTCCGCCAGCAGCGGGGCGATATGCAGTATGCCAAACGTCAACGGAACCGTGACCCGTAAGCTGCCTCGTGGAATCGAGGTCAATTGGGTCGCCTCGGCTTCAGCCTCCCCGATATCTTTCAAAAGCTGCTGGCTGCGTGCGAAATAGATGGCGCCGGTTTCGGTGAGGCTAAGACGCCGCGTGGTGCGATTGAGTAGCCGGGTGCTGAGATGTTTTTCCAAGTGGGCTATGTGTTTGGAGACCATGGCGCACGAAAGCTGCAAGCGCTCCGAGGCAGCAGCGAAACTCCCCGCTTCCACCACGGTAACAAACACCTTCATGCTGGTTACTCGATCCATAGGGGGTGATTATCAACCAATAGTAATCAATGTAATTCTAAATGACGGCTTTATCAACAGCGGAAATTGTCAAGCTAGTTGTCGCCTGAATGCTTGCGTTCATGCTGCCATTTTAAGTTCTAAATCTCCTTTTATTTTCTCGTCTTTTTCGGCAATG
>LNFF01000030.1 GCA_001464585.1 Gammaproteobacteria bacterium Ga0077554
CATCGCCGCCACATTTCGGACAATCCATCGCAACCTCCCGCCACCAATAAATGATTGTCCGGCTATTATAATAATATCTATATTAGATTAGCAATGCCTATTTTTAACGGAGCGATGCGGTTCGCTCATGCCTGGCGCTAGGTCAAGCGTCTCCAAGACGGTAGTTTTACCGGAGTTATTCGCGCCAACAAACAGGTTAAATCCACGTTCAAGTCTTATCTTCCGTGGCTCCCAGAAGCACTTGTAATTCTCAATTTCAATGGATTGAATATGCATGAAGGTCTCATCCTCTTACTGCGATTTGGTGCAGCATATGCCGTAGCAGTATTGAGCAATATTGTGCCGGTCTTGCAATGCAACATCACCCATTTGAGATGCATTGCCAAAAGATATGATGTGTTAACGCAAGACTTGGTGCCGTTGTGTGCATATGCCGTTTAACGTATGATGAAAACCTGCCTTTTGGACACGCATTGCGTGTGCCATGGGTAGATAATCAATTTTTTTACCCACGTAAACTGCGTCGTGAATAAGCAATAGGTGTGTTAGGCTCATGTTGGGGTTCCCGGCCTTGCATTCACATTGAGCAGCAGTTCATACAGCGCATCATTCAGGTAGTAGTTGTCTTTGCCCAGCTTGTGTTTGGAGAGCAGTCCTATGCGTACCGCTTCGTCGAGATATTTGGCTGCGGTTTTACGGGTGATTTGCAAGTCGCTCGTCACAAACTCAATCTTGGTGTAGGGGTGGCGGAATAAATTGTTAATCAGCTCCTGGCTGTAAACCTTGGGCAGCTGCTCGCGCAGTGTGTGCTTGTGCCGCTGCATCAAGGCGACGATGCCAATAGTCAGCTCAGTAGTTTGGCGCGAGGTTTGTTCCACGCCGTCCAGCATGTACAGCAGCCAGTCTTCCCAGTTGCCCGTGTCACGGGTAGCCTGCAGCAGGCGGTAGTAGTCGGCTTTGTTTTGGTTGATGTAGCGGCTTAAATATAGCACGGGGCTGCCCAGTAAACCGTGTTGCACCAGATACAGGATGTTAATGATGCGGCCGGTTCTGCCATTGCCGTCGTAGAAGGGGTGGATGCTTTCAAATTGGTGATGGATCACCGCCATTTTGGTGAGCGCGTCCCAGTCACACAAATCGTCTTCATTGATGAAGCGCTCCAGATTAGTCATCAGGGCAATGATTTCATCGGGGTGTTGCGGCGGGGTGTATACGGTTGCGCCAGTGAGGCCATTTTTCAGCGCGGTGCCCGGCAGCTTGCGGAAGCCCGCGCGGCTTTCTTCGATGCAGGCTTGTATTTCCAGTATGTCATTGTTGGAGAGTAGTCCAGTGCGTTTGACCTGCTCAAAACCGTTGCGCAAGGCGGTGGCGTAGTTATGTACTTCTTTCGCCGCCACGGTGACAAAGTGCCGTGCAATGCTGTCGCTACGGTACAGGTCATCGTGGGTGGTGATGATGTTTTCAATCGCGGAACTGTCTTTGGCTTCCTGCAAAGACAGCGTGCTGATGAGAATGCTCTGGTTGGGAATGCCGGCAACCACGCCTTTCAGCTCCGCAAGTGCCTGATGTGCCTTGGCGAGTTTTTTCAATACCGCCCTGGTTTCGATGTCTTGGGTTAGCGGCAAGAGGTTTATTTGGCTCATAGCTGAAATCCCATCTTATTCAGGTGCGTTTCCACCTCCGCGCTCAGGCTTGCGACTTCACTGGTCAGCATGGGCGCGGGGTTTCGTAGCGTTTGGTGTCGTGGTCAATAGCCATGTTATCAATATCACGGTAAAGTGGGGAGACCATGGTTGTCCTTACCTGCTAAATTGATACGTTAAACAGGCTCGGACTCGGGTCTTGCTATTTCTCTGGCACCGGTGCGAGTAATCAAATGCTACGAACGGCGGTATACATAGCGACATAAATCGTATCTGGCGAATTTATGTCGCTATGCAGGGTTTTCTATTTCCCCGCCACTTTCTGACTACGCCGTAACCGCGACAACAACCGCCGCGCCATTTCGCCGAACATTTCGGTTTGGGTGGGGTGCGGATGAATGGCGTGCGCCACTTGTGAGAGGGTCATGTTGCCGGAGACCATCATGACCGCTTCGCCGATCAGGGTGTCGGCATGGTCGGCGAGAAAGTGCACGCCGATGATGCGTTGGCTGGTTTTGTCGGCGACGATCTTGATCAGGCCTTGGGTTTCGGCGGTGATCATGGCTTTGGCGTCGATGCTCATGGGCATTTTCACTTCGGCGGCGTCGATGCCGCGCGCCTTGGCTTGATCCACCGACAGGCCAACAAACGCGGCTTGCGGACGGGTGAAGATCACGCCGCAGTCTTTGTCCTGATCGTACTTTGCATCTTCACCCAAAATGGTGGACGCGGCCACGCGGCCTTGATGACCGGCGGTATGGGCGAGCATGTAGCCGCCGATCACATCACCCACGGCAAAGATGTGCGGCACGCTGGTGCGGCCACGCGCATCGGCTTTGATGACGTGGTTGTCTACGGCTACGCCTGCGGCTTCCAGCTTGAGCGGGGCGAGCGCCGGGCGCTTGCCGGTGGCCATCAGCACGTAGTCGCAACTGAACGCCTGTGCGGCGCCCTGGTCGTCCTGATAGGCGATGGTCATGTCGCCCGCCTTGCCTTTGATCTGCTGGATCTTGACGGAGGTGTGGACGGTCAGGCGTGGGTCGCTGTTAATAATCGCGGTGAGGCTTTTGGCGATTTCCGGTTCGACTTCGGCGAGAATGCGGTCGCGGCCTTCCAGCAGCAGCACTTCCGTGCCGAAATCCTGGAAGATCTGCGCCATTTCCAGGCCGATGGCGCCGCCACCGATAATGCCGAGGCGCTTGGGCGCCTTGGTGAGATTCCAGATCGTGTCGGAGGTCAGTACGCCGCCGCTATTCAATCCAGTGTCTGCGCCGGGAATCGGCGGTACAAAGGGCGGGGCGCCGGTGGCGATGACGGCGCAGCCGAAGCTAAGGTGTTCGCCCTTGGAGGCGTCGCCCTGCGGTGCTCGTGCATGCGGGTCTTTGCTGTTGCCGGAGGTGTCGATAAAAATCCGGTGGTCGCTTTCAAACCAGGCAAATCCCTGGATCACCTTGATTTTCACGCCGGTGTCGGTCTTCAGCGCCATCTCGCCACGGGTTTGCAGCACGTGACGGCGGGTTTTTTCCAGTGCATCCCAGTTGAGCTTGGTTTGGGTGGTGCCTTCCACGCCCAGATGGGCGTCGTGGACGCGGTCACGCATGCGGTCAGCCGCTGCGCGCCAGGCCTTGGAGGGGATGCAGCCGCGCCACAGGCACTCGCCGCCGGGTAACGGTGAGTCGTTGATCATGGCGACCTTGATGCCGTGTTCAGCCAGCTCGCGGGCGCAATCTTCGCCGCCCGGGCCGCCGCCAATGACGATGACGTCATAGTCCCATTTGCCTTCGGGAATACCGTGGGCTATGACGGCGACGCCTTCAGTAGTTGTGGCGCCCATCCATTCATCGGGGTTTTCGATATGCTGCTTCAGGGTGTTGAGGTACATTGCCACCTCGGCTCCGTTAGCGACACGATGATCGGCAGTGATGGTGAGCGGCATGCCCTGCGCGCCCGCCGAAGAAATGGCCAGAATCGCCGCTGTGCCCGGGGTGGGAATGGCGTCGAAATAACTCACGCCCAACATGCCCATGTTGGATACCATGAAGGTCGGATTGGCGTATTCTTCGGGCTTGAGACGGCGCACGCGGGCGCGCGCCACCAGATCTTTCCACGACGCATCCAGATCTTCCAGGCTGCGGGATTCGCAATGGCGCAACACCGGCACCACCAGCCCGCCACCATCGGCAGACACGGCCATGCCGATGTCCACCACATCGCGTTCCACCAGTTTGTCCACCGGCTGGTAAGCCCAGTTGAGCGTGGGGTGTTTCTTCATCGCCAGTGCGCAGGCCTTGGCGATGGCGACGGTGAGCGACACACCTTTTTTCTTCGATGCCTTGATTAAAGCGTCGGGTTTGGCATTGACTGTCACATGGAATGTCGGCATGGTCAGCGAGGCCGTCATGGAATGGCTGACCGCGCGCTCCATGGCATTCATGGCGCGACCGTGGCCGGGCACCTGAATTTCGGACATGGCATGTGCGGCGGGTTGACGCGCAATCTCGGTAGGCCGCTCGATGGGTTGGGCATTTAGTACATCGTGACCCACGATAACACCCGTGGGGCCGCTGCCGCGCAGGTTGTTGAGATTAACGTGCAACGCGCCCGCCAGTTTACGCGCATAGGGTGTGGCGTGTTTGTTGTCGGGGCGCGGCGCGGGTGCGGCGCCTGTGTCGGGTTTTGGCTGATGTGCGGCAGGTTGCGTCGTTGCGTTTGTAATGGCAGTGGCAGCGTGAGCCGTTGCATGTGCAGCGTTGGCACCGCTGTTGGTTTGGGCTGTGGCGCTGGTTTGGGTCAGGGCAGTAATAACCTGTTCGGGCTTTTCTACCAGATAAGCGAGTGCGCCGCCCACCGGCACGATGCTGTCCACGGCCGCAATCGGGCCGGACAGATAACCGTCGCGGAACACTTCGACATCCATAATCGCCTTGTCGGTTTCCACCTGCGCCACGATGTCGCCGCGCTCGATTTTATCACCGGGATTTTTGCTCCAGCTCACCATCACACCTTCCGTCATGGTGTCGGAAAGCTGCGGCATCTTGATGGTGTGCAGCGCACCCGTGGGTTCGGTATTTACGTTAGGTTGCACTGTCGATGACATAGTTGCGGCGGCCGTTTCCGGCGCATCTGTGGGCACACGCGGCGCCATCGTGGCAGTGCCACTCACTACCTCTGCGGCGCTGGCAACGATATACGCCATGGCACCGCCCACAGGCACCACGCTATCCGGCGCGACCAGCGGACCCGATAAGTAGCCATCGCGGAATACTTCCACGTCCATAATGGCCTTGTCGGTTTCAACCGTGGCCACGATGTCGCCACGGTTGATCTGGTCGCCAATCTTTTTTTCCCAACTGACAATCACGCCTTCGGTCATGGTGTCGGAAAGCTGGGGCATTTTCACTGCATATTGCTGCATTACGGCGCCATTATTGGATTGGGTATCGGACTCGGCCATCATGATTTTCCAAACATCTTTAACACCGCGTGCACCACATCTTTCGAACTGGGGACAGCCGCTTTTTCCAAGGTGTGATTGTAAGGGATCGGCACGTTCTTCGCGGACACCCGCACCGGCGCTGCATCCAGTTCAAAAAAACATTCTTCGTTGATGATGGCCATCACTTCTGAGCCGACGCCGACAGCCGCTTCCGCTTCTTCAGCAATCAGGGCGCGGTGGGTTTTGCTCACAGATGCCTTGATGCCGGCACGGTCCAGCGGGCTCAGCGAAAAAAGATCTATTACTTCGCAATCAATACCATGATGCGTGGCTAGAAACTCTGCGGCCTGCAAGCACCAATGCACCGAGATGTTATAACCAAACAAGGTAATGTCACGGCCCGCGCGCGCAACTTCAGAACCCTCCAGCGGATGGAAATATTCGCCGTCAGGCACTTCGCCTTTCATGTTGTACATCAGTTCATGTTCGTAGATGAACACCGGATCATCGCAACGTACCGCTGATTTCAGCAAACCATACGCCTGCCGCGCATTGGACGGCGTGACTACGCGCAAGCCGACCACACCCATAAATACTTTTTCCATGCGTGCCGAGTGCTGCGCGCCCAACTGGTGCGCGGTGCCGCCGGGCGAGCGAATCACCACCGGCGCCGTGAGCTGACCGCCCGACATGTAACGCACTTTGGCGGCGGAATTGAAGATCTGATCCATCGCCAGCCAGGCAAAGTTGACCGACATCAATTCAATGATGGGACGCACGCCAATGAAAGACGCGCCGATGCCCAGGCCGGTAAAGCCGTTTTCGGAAATGGGCGTGTCCATAATGCGTTCCGGGCCGTATTTATCGTATAAGCCTTTAGTGGCTTTGTACGTGCCACCGGCGACGCCCACGTCTTCGCCCATCACAATCACCAGCGGGTCGCGCGCCAACTCTTCATCGTGCGCGCGTTGCAATGCTTCCCAATACATAATGATCGCCATTAACGTGCTCCCCTATTTAGATTAGGGGTCATATCAGCACGGACATAAGGATCGTTTTCGGCAAGCACATATTTTTCCAGTTCAGTGACCACGGGTTCAGGGGACTCTTCAGCAAATTTAATGATCTGGTTTTCGATCTGGTCGAGAATCTCGGTGTCCATGGATTTGTAAACTTCCAGTGATAGGATGCCGGCTTCAATCAGGCGGTCACGCAATATGATAATCGGATCGCGCTTGCTCCACATGCGCTCTTCATCTTTGGCGCGGTAGGCGTTGGAGTCCGACATCGAGTGGCCGCGATAACGGTAGGTCATCAGCTCCAGAAAATACGGACCCTTGCCGGAGCGCACATGATCCACGGCTATTTTGGCGGCGTCATAGACGATCTCTACGTCCTGACCATCAACCTGCGTGGCGGGAATGCCATAACCACTGACGCGTTTATATTGCTCAATCACTGCGGTTGAGCGGTCGATGCGTGTGCCGATGCCGTACAGATTATTTTCGCAGACGAACAACACCGGCAAATTCCACAGCTTGGCCATGTTCATGGTTTCGTGGAAGGTGCCCTGGTTGTTGGCGGCGTCGCCGAGGAAGCAGATTGAAATCGCATCCGAGCCTTTCATCTTCAAGCCTTTGGCAATGCCGGCGGCGAGCGGAAACGGGCCACCCACCAGGGCGTAACCGCCCATCATGTGATGCGCTACATCGAAAATGTGCATCGAACCGCCGCGCCCCTTGCTGGAGCCGGTTTCCTTGCCATACAGCTCGGCCATGACGGCCTTGGGGTCAGCGCCACACTTGATTGCGTGGATATGATCACGGTAACCCGTGATAACATAGTCGTGTCCGGGACGTGCGGCTTCCATGACGCCTTGTGCGCAGGCTTCCTGGCCTGGGTAAAGGTGGAGAAATCCACCGATCTTGCGCTCCACGTAAGCTTCATAGCAGCGCTCTTCAAAGCGCCGCGCAAACAGCATTTCGCGCAACACCCGTTTTTTGTCGGCGGGCTTCATGGGACTCCTTTGTGTCGTACCTGAAAAATAAAATAAACAAAGCTGAACATCCTGGCGAGCGTGTCAAATAAAGCCAGGCGCATGCAATACGCAGTTTTTGAAAGATGTAAAGACCATATTACACTGGTGCTTTTCAATCCAAAAAACACCTTACGGCCGTTTCCCGGACGCCTCAAACGGAATATGATCTGTTTTTTAGAGAAATAGGTCAAGGTAAACCACACTTTTTCCATACTTTGCCAGGGGTAATCAGGTGACGAAACTCAAAATAAAACAATCTCCAACGCTTCCCGAAGCGGTAGTTATGGACGCTCTGGGGCACATAATCATCATTTTGTCGGACACACCCGCAGGCATCGGTTGGCCTGCCACTGATAATGAGTGGCCCTATGCAGACCTGCTCAAACAGCGCTGGAGCCAGCAAAAAGACAAAGATGATCTGACGCCGTTGACCACTCATTTACCCAATGCGGCAGGCAGCCATGTGACGCTGGCGTGCGTCAAACCGGATATCTCGGCCTTTGATCTGCTCACGCTGGCGCGCAAGCTGTGCGGCGCCCAGTTGGGCTACAACCCTTCCGAAGTTATGTTATTGCTGCCTGGGTTAGATGAGATCCTGGCCTCTCGTATTACCGAAGCTGTGGCAGCTGCACTGTTGGCAGGGGTATTTGCCATGCCCAGCTTCAAGAGCAAGCCACCCAAGCCCAAGCGACTGGCGACGCTGCATGTCTATGGCGTCGCTGGCGTAAATCTGGAACGCACCTTTGCCGAAGCCGAAGGCAATAACCTGGCGCGCTATCTTACTAATCTGCCACCCAATGAGTTGACGCCAGCCATGTACCGTCAACGCATTGCCGAGTTGGCGGAGCAAAATGGCTGGAACATGCACTTTTTTGATAATAAGGCGCTGCGGCGGCAAAAAGCTGGCGCGTTTCTCGCTGTGGCGCAGGGCAGCGCGGATGATGATGCCGGTATTGTGCAACTGTGCTATCACCCGCCGAAAACAACCCGTACCACCGCAAAAATACCCGCCAAGCAGCGTCTCTGTCTGGTCGGCAAGGGTATTTGCTACGATACCGGCGGCAATAATCTCAAGCCTGCCAAGAACATGTTCGGCATGCATGAAGATATGGAAGGCAGCGCGGTGGCGTTAGGCACACTGCTGGCGCTGACGCGTCTCAAAGTGAATTTTTCCGTACACTGCTGGCTGGCGCTGGCGCAAAACCACATTGGTCCCAAAGCCTACAAACAGAATGACGTGGTGACCGCCAGCAACGGTGTGACCATTGAAGTCGTGCATACCGATGCCGAAGGCCGCATGGTGCTTGCGGATACCCTGGCGATGGCCAGCGCCGAACGGCCGGATCTGATTATTGATTACGCTACATTGACCGGCACCTGTGTGTATGCGTTGGGTACAAGCTATAGTGGTGCCTTCACTAATCGTGACGAACTGATGTTTGACATCATCCGCGCGGGACGCGACAGCGGCGAACGCGTCTGGCCGTTTCCCACCGACAGCGATTACGATAAAGAACTTGAAAGCGATATCGCGGATGTTAAGCAATGTGTGCTGGCCGGTGAAGCCGACCATATTCTCGCCGCGCGTTTTCTGAATCGTTTTGTGCGTGAAGAGGTGCCGTGGTTGCACATTGACCTTTCCGCCTGGAACCATAAAGGTGGCTTGGCGCATATTCCTACTGACATTAGCGGCTTTGGTGTGCGTTTTACGTTGAACCTGGTGCTGGATCGGGGGGTGATGGACAAGCACAAAAAAATTGAGGCATCGTGATACTATGTCCTGTGGTTAGGGTCGAAAAAACAGGGGGATAATGAAAATCCGACAGGGTTTGATGGCGGTGGAAGGCAAATTCACTGAAACCGCCATACGTGGCAATTATTCACCGCAAGGAGTTGATGGCACAGTCGCCATGCAAACGCTTGCATTGTACGGTGCGTATCGTAGACCCGGCACGTTTTATTTCAAAACCTGAGTGCATCCTATCGTTTCTAAATGTTATAGAAATATCGCGCAGGGTCTTGCCCTGCTGCTGGTACTGCTGCTTACGGGATGCGGTACTGATCATCCAAAATTGCCGCGCTTATCACCTGATGCTGTGGTGCTGGCGTTTGGTGATAGCCTGACATATGGAACAGGCGCGGCAGAAAAAGACAGTTATCCAGTGGTGTTGCAGCGCCTTATTTCACGCACGGTGGTGAGATCGGGTGTGCCAGGTGAAGTGACTGCGGATGGCTTGGTGCGCTTGTCTGATGCGCTGGATGAGCATACGCCGAAATTGCTGATTTTGTGCCATGGCGGCAATGACTTGCTGCGCAACATGGGCGAACAGCAAGCGGCTGCGAATATTCGCGCCATGATTGCTTTGGCCAAAGGGAAAGGCGTGGATGTGGTGCTGGTGGGCGTGCCCAAGGCGGGATTACTGTTGTCATCCGCAGAGTTTTATCAGAACATTGCGCAGGAATTTGCCATTCCATATGAGGCTGCCGCGCTCAGCGAAATTCTTGCCAGTCGCACGCTTAAATCAGATACCGTGCACCCGAATGCGCAAGGTTATCGAAAGCTGGCGGAAGCGCTGGCGAGCCTGTTGCAGGAAAGTGGTGCGATTTAACCCGTGATTGAATCGCCTGATACTTTACAATACACCTTATGACTACGTTATCACGCCATCTCACGCTTGTTGTTCCTGGATTGTTTGGCCCTCCCGGTTTAAGAGCCATTGATTTTTCCATGCTGAATTGCGCGGCGCTGGAATTGTTGTTATCGCGCGCGGTGCTTGCGTCATTGCCTGTTAAAGGTCTGGAAGCCACGCTGTTTAATTTAATGGGTATGCCGCGTGATCCCGCACAGGATTTGCCGGTTGCTGCGGTGGCGCGGTTGGCTGAAGGGGATGAACGCTCCGGCGATTGGTGGATACGCGCCGACCCGGTGCATTTGCGTGCTGATCAGTCGCGGCTGGTGTTGATGGACAGCGCGATGTTGTCCATCACCCGCGCAGAAGCGGATTCGTTGGTGGCGCAATTTAATACGTTTTTTGCTGATGATGGCTGGCATCTCGAAGCGCCTCATGCCGAACGCTGGTATTTAAAATTGCCACACGATCCGCACATGCGCACGTATGATGTTACAGAAGTTTTAGGGCGACACATTGATGGCTTTTTGCCGAGCGGTGCGCAAGGCAAGCGCTGGCATACCGTGCTCAATGAAATTCAAATGCTGTTTCACTCCAGCCCTGTCAATCAGGCGCGCCAAATGCGCGGTGCAGCGCCGATTAATAGTGTATGGTTGTGGGGTGGCGGATGTTTGCCGCGCCCTATACCATTAGCTATCACAGCGTCTACGTGGAATACGGTGCTGAGTGATGAACCTGTGGCCGCCGGGTTGGCGTGTCTGGCAGGTATTCCACATGCGCATGTACCTGAATCCCTGCGCGCATGGTTAGCCACTCCTGCGCCGGGTACGCATTTAATGGTGTTGGATTATGGCTACCGTGATGCGCTGTACGGTGATGCAAGTGCGTGGGGCGCGGCAATGGAACGTATGGCTGACCAGTGGTTTACGCCGTTAGTCACAGCATTAAAACAGCGTCAACTGGACAGCGTATCAATCTGTGCCGCAGATGGACGGATGTTTCGCATCACACCCGCCCTGTTGCGGCGTTTCTGGAAAAGGCGGCATTCTCTGGAGACCTTGCGTGACAGCTAAACTTATTGTAAGACGTGATTACGAAAATAAAACCGCTCTATTGGCAGACTTGCATCCGGTATTGCGGCGAGTCTATGCGGCGCGCAATGTAGTCGCGGCGCATGAGCTGGAGCGTTCGCTGGAACACCTGCCAGCAGCATCAAAACTGCGTGGCATCGACGCTGCCGTTGAAGTGCTCTATAACGCGCTACGCCATGATCAGCGTATCGTGATTGTCGCGGATTATGACGCGGATGGCGCCACAAGCTGTGCCGTGGCAGTACGTGCGTTGCGCATGATGGGCGCTAAAGACGTGCGCTTTGTCGTACCCGACCGCTTCAAGTTTGGTTATGGATTAACGCCTGAAATTGTTGAGGTCGCCAGCGGCCATCAACCCGATCTGCTCATTACCGTAGATAACGGTATTTCCAGCCTTGAAGGTGTTGCCGCCGCCAAACAGCGCGGCATGCAGGTGTTAATTACCGATCATCACTTGCCTGGCGCCGTGCTTCCCGCTGCAGATGCCATTGTTAATCCCAACCAGCCCGGTGATGAGTTTCCCAGTAAAGCGCTGGCTGGCGTCGGCGTGATTTTTTATGTGATGCTGGCGTTGCGTGCAAAGTTACGGGAGTCAGGCTGGTTTGAGAGCAAGGGGTTGCCCGTGCCGAATCTGGCATCTGTGCTTGATCTGGTCGCATTGGGAACGGTGGCGGATGTGGTGCCGCTGGATCATGTTAATCGTATTTTAGTGTCGCAGGGTCTGGCGCGGATTCGTAGTGGCGCATGTTGCGCAGGTATTCGCGCCTTGCTGGAAGTGGCGGGCAGGCCGCAACAGTGTATCGCTGCCAGTGATCTGGGTTTCACGGTAGGGCCGCGTTTGAATGCCGCCGGGCGCCTGGATGACATGGCGCTGGGCATCACCTGTTTGCTCACCGATGATTTATCGCAGGCACGCACTATTGCCACGCAACTTGATCAGCTGAACCGGGAACGGCGCAGTATTGAAGGGCACATGCAGGCGCAGGCGCAGGCCGCGCTGGATAGTCTCGCTGCATCCGCCGTGCAGGGAAGAGCGCCAGCGAAGGGTTCCACAAGTGTTGCGGGAGAGCGAAGCGAGGGGTTCAGGATGCCGGGAGCGACCAGTGTTGACGCGCCCATGCCACATGGCCTGTGCCTGTTTGACGAAACATGGCACCAAGGCGTCATCGGTATTCTCGCATCACGTATTAAAGACCGCTGGCATCGCCCCGTGATCGCCTTTGCCGCCGCATCTGAAACAGAAATGAAGGGTTCGGCGCGTTCGGTTAATGGTGTGCATATTCGTGATGTACTCGATACCATCGCCGCGCGTTATCCTGGTTTGCTGGTGAAATTTGGCGGCCATGCCATGGCGGCGGGATTGACGTTGAAACGCGAACACTTCAGCGTATTCAGCACTGCGTTTGATGAGGAAGTGCGTCGCTTATTGGGCGATGAAGCGTTGTGTGGCATTGTCTTGAGTGATGGTGAGTTAGCCTCTGCCGATATCAGTATGGAGTTGGCCGAAGCATTACGTAGCGGTGGCCCGTGGGGGCAAGCATTTGCCGAGCCGGTGTTTGATGGCCAATTCCAGATCGTCAATCAGCGTGTGGTCGGTGAAAAGCATCTGAAGATGCTGCTACGTCCCGTATACACGTTACAGAATGGAATTGGAGCTGCGCCGCTGTTTGACGCTATCGCTTTTAACATGCAGGATAACCCCGCATTGCAGGAAGCCGCGTGTGTGCATATGGCATATAAACTGGATGTTAATGAATATAAGGGTCAGCGTAACGTACAATTGATTGTTGAGCATATTGTGCAGTGAGGTTTTATTTCGTATAAACCCGCAAATCCAACAAATATTTTATCGTGAATTGTCGCTCAAGACCAAGATCCCTCTCTACGTTCGGGATGACAACCCTCTGTCATTTCGACCAACGGGAGAAATCCTTGTCTCGACCGCAGGCGACCGCCATGGATGGCGGAAGGTAGAGCAACGCAGGAGCAGTTGCCGGGAGAGATCTTTGCGTTTCAGCAGTTCCTTAAGGAGACTCACTCATGTTTATCGGTGTTCCAAAAGAAATCAAAGACGACGAAAACCGCGTTGGCATGACGCCGGGCGCAGTGCAGACACTGGTAGGTCGCGGTCATCGCGTGCTGGTACAGAATGGCGCGGGATCAGGCAGCGGTATCGCAGATGCCGAGTATCATGCGGCGGGCGCAACGCTGGCGCCGGATGCCGGTTCCGTATGGTCTGCCGAAATGGTGGTGAAGGTAAAAGAACCGGTGACTTCCGAATATGGTTTTCTGCGCCCCGATTTGTTGCTGTTTACTTATTTACATCTTGCCGCAAACAAGCCGCTCACAGAGCGCCTGCTTTCCTCTGGCACTACGGCGATTGCGTATGAAACGGTTACGGGTGTGCAGGGCCACTTACCATTGCTCGCGCCCATGAGCGAAGTGGCAGGGCGCATGGCAACCCAGGTGGGCGCGACCTGCTTAGAGAAACATCGCGGCGGACGCGGTGTATTGTTGGGTGGCGTACCGGGTGTGGCGCCCGGCCAGGTCACTATTTTAGGCGGTGGTATTGTAGGGCTGAATGCCGCCAAGATTGCGTTGGGTATGGGCGCGCTCGTCACGATTCTCGATACCCGCCATGAGCGTTTGCAATATCTCGATGATATTTTTGCCGGACGCTTGCAGACCCGCGCCAGCAATCAAGCCAATATTGAAGAAGCGGTATTACATGCTGATCTGGTGATTGGCGCCGTGCTGATTGCCGGACGCCGCGCACCATGGCTGGTAACGCGCGACATGCTGCCGCGCATGCGACCGGGCAGTGTGATTGTGGATGTTGCGGTTGATCAGGGCGGTTGTGTGGAAACCAGTCGTGCTACTACGCATCACAGTCCCACTTTTGTAGTAGATAACATAGTGCATTATTGCGTTGCCAACATGCCCGGCGCCGTGCCGCGCACCAGCACGTTTGCGCTGGTGAACCAGACCTTGCCCTATACACTTGAGTTGGCCGATCAAGGTTTGCAGGCATTACGTGTCAGTCCATCATTGCAGAATGGCGTTAACACTCATCAAGGAAAATTAACCTATCGTGCAGTGGCAGAGAGTTTGAGTCTTCCCTATACGGATGTTGCGAGCGTGCTGTAATGATTCAACAGGGCTGGGGAGGCAATTACAAAGAAATCATCGGCTCACTTTCTTCAGGCCGCAAAGGTGGCGCCACCGGCTTGGGATTTTTCTGTTGCCATTCGGCGAGCTTGTTACGTGCCTGCGCTACTTGTTCGGGCGTCATGCGCTGCTTGAGTTGCGCAACATTCCTCATCGCCTGGGGATCACCGTCACCAGCCACCAGGCTAAACCACATATAGGCCGCCTCCACATCGGGAGCCACGCCTTTACCGATAGCATACATCAGCCCCAGATTGAATTGCGCGTCAATTGAGCCTTTTCCTGCGGCTTTTTTATACCATTTAATGGATTCTGCATAATCGCGTTTAACTCCCTGGCCTTGCTCGTAAGCGTAGCCCAGGTTGGTCTGTGCTTCTACAAAACCCTGTTCGGCGGCTTTGCGGTACCATTTCACGGCTTCAGTGTAATTTTTCTTTAGCCCTTTGCCATTGTCATAAGCAACGCCCAGCTCATATTGGGCAACGGTGAAACCCTGTTCGGCGGCTTTGCGATACCATTTGACCGCTTCCACATCGTTTTGGGAAGTGGCTTTGCCCAAGGCATAGGTCATGCCCAGTACGGTTTGCGCCTTAACATCGCCGGACTGCGCATGCTTTTTAACGATGACAACGTCTTGCGGGGTAAGCGACATGACGGTGGCGACAATCGCCTCTTTGTCGCTGGCCCAGGCAAAGCCCGCGAAGAGCGATGGCATCAACAGCATCAATAATGTAAAGCGATATTTTGGTCGCATAAATAACCTTTATGTAATAGGCGTTCAGCTCCTGCCCGCACCGTATTTTCGCGTCGCGTCCACTTTGAACTGCTCGATCAACTGGAATAGTGTCTGGGCGTTTTCTTTCAGTGAATCCGCCGTATTATCGACAGCTTTGAAGGCATGCATATTTTGTTCCATGCTTGCGGCGATTTCTTCCATATTACGTGCCGCGCTTTGTACAGCGGTGGATTGTTCATGCGTGGCAGTGGCAATATCCAGCGATTGTTCTGTGACCTTACCGGCCGCGTGAACGATCTGTTCCAGCGTTTCCTGGGTTTTGTGCGCGTATTCCAGGCTGGTGGCCACTTCCTTGGCAACATGCCCCATGGATGCTACTGAAGCGCTGGTGGCACCTTCGATGAGCGCAATCATTTGCGTGATATCGGTGGTGCTGGCGGCGGTGCGTCCCGCCAGTGTTCTTACTTCATCGGCGACCACTGCGAAACCGCGACCCTGTTCACCGGCACGCGCCGCTTCAATGGCGGCGTTGAGTGCCAGCAGGTTGGTTTGGTCGGCAATGCCTTTAATGACGCTGGCGATAGCCCCGATTTTTTGTACTACCTTGCTGAGTTCATCTATCTGCGTGGCAGAGGCTTGCACAGTACTCGTCATCTGTTGCGTTACTTTATAGCTTTTCAGCATCGCCTCATGTCCTGCTTTTGCAATAGAGCGGGTTTGCGTAGCGGTTTCAGTGGCAGTCTGGCTGCTGGCGGCAACACCATGAATGGAGACGCTCATTTCCTCCATGACAGCACTGGTTTGCAGTACACGGTCATTTTGCGTGCCCGCATTGGCTTGTGCAAGATTTGCTTGTTGCGAGAGGTCTGCTGAAGACTCTACCATGGATTGCGCCGCCACTTTAAAGCGTTGCATGGTTTCATGGAGCCTGTCTATAAAATCATTGAATGTGGCAACAATGCTGGAAATCTCATCGTTTCCGGTTTGCGGTACGCGTTTGGTCAAGTCGCCCTGCCCGGCAATTTCCTTAATGTATTTTTTGAATTGATCCAGCCGGATTGTGATGCCTCGGGTCAATAACCAGGAAATGATTAACAGTGCAATGAAAGAAGAAAGAGTGGCAAAAGCCAGTAATTCCTGTGAATGCTGCGCGGCATTCGCACCTTCGTGCTGTGATTGTTGGGTGCTTTTCTCCACTAGGTCGCTCAGCGTGGCCATTTCTTTTTCCAGGTTTTCGAAACTTTCCACAAACGCCGGTAATTGTGCATCAGCGGTTACACGGTCTTTGAGAGCGACACTTACGAGGTCATTGGCGCTACGTATGTAATCTTCTAAAGCCGGTTTTACCTGTTCAATGGCGTTTTTGATGTCGGCAGGCAATGGTAGCGCGGCGTTGCTTTCCAGATGTTGACGTAATTCCGCAGAATGTCCTTTCAGGTCATTTTCTGCTTCCTGAAATTGCGCGGTATTGCCATTATGGCTGGCATACAAGGCAGATATCACATCCGCGCGAATCGCATCGTGCATCATATCCGCTTCAAGATGATTTTTTAATGCTGAAAAGTTAGTTGTAATGTGCGTGAGTGAGTCAGTTAGCTCACGGTTACCCCAGTAACCGCTGCCCGCCACGCCCACCACAAAGGTGAGTGCTAATAAGCTAAAGGCCAGCAGTTTTTGCTTGATAGTGAAATTGCGCATCATGATAAATCCTCTAAAAATCAGAATTTCGCGGATAGCCCCATGGTCCAGCTAAAATCAGGGGCGGCATCGCTGGCGCCCCACGACATCGCCATATCTGCTTGTACCGTGTTGGTGATCAGGTAAGCTCCGCCGACATCATAGGTGACGACCGAACCGCCATATTTCTGCTCCGCTATTTGTGAGGCGGTAATCTCAGCGAAGGTGCGAAATTTTTCTGTCCAGGATCTGCCGGTGACGATACCAAAAATACCGGCGGTGAAGCGTTCGCCGGTGACATATTTGTCATGGATGATACCCGGCATAATACCTAAAGAATAAACTTCCGAAAACTCCCATTCCATCGTCACGCGCACCGAGGGACGCAGGCCGTTGCCATGAAAGTTATCTGATCCTGACGGCACGTCGACATGAAACAGCCAGGCGACGGCGGGACGCAGGCCGGTCTCGGCTTCGTCCTGGGTGTGCCACTTCACACCGAGCGACAGATCCGTCGCGCCGCGTTCCAGAGTAGTGATGCCAGTGGTCAGTTCGCGTGTTTCATAGTGAATGGCGCCATCGGTTTCCAGGCGCGCTTCCCACACATCGGCAAAACCGTAGCGTAGCAGTGTCGGTGTGGTGTAAGCATCTTCTTCCAGCGTGCCGGTTTTTTTGGTGTCGAAGGCAATGCTGGTTTCAACCTGAAAGCGGTTTTTGCCAACGGTAGCGCTGGATTCAACGAAATCTGGCCGATCCGTGGCAATTTTATCTTTCTCCGCTGCCAGCAGCGTACCGCTCATCAACAGCAACGCCAGACTGATTACTCGCGCGATCCTGCTATGGGCACCTCTATGTGATACGTTAACTTTTCCGTGTGGATTGAATTTAATGTATTGATTGATAGTCATATTAGGTCCATTTTGTGTAGTTTTTGCAATGTGTAAGGGGGTGAGCCAGGAGAATACTGGAAAAACTCATACAACCTGTTTAACGGTTGCTGCCACTAAAGCTTTAGCCTGCTAGAATGCGTGCAGCACCTTTTACCAATAAAACTAACGTGGGGAAGTACATGGATACCTCAACCTATAAAAATATTGTTTCTTTTCTGCCACCCGCGCGCACGTTGATGGGGCCGGGGCCTTCAGATGTTCATCCCCGCATACTGGCGGCGATGGCGCGGCCTACCATCGGCCATCTTGATCCGGCATTTGTGGGCATGATGGAAGAATTGAAAACCTTATTGCGCTACGCTTTTCAAACTGAAAATGCGCTCACCTTTCCGGTGTCTGGCCCAGGGTCGGTAGGTATGGAGACGTGCTTTGTGAATCTCGTGGAACCGGGAGATAAAATCATCGTGTGCCGCAACGGCGTGTTTGGTGGGCGCATGATCGAGAATGTGCGCCGCTGTGGCGGCGTGGCGGTGGTCGTCGAAGATGTCTGGGGCACGGCGGTCGATCCTGGCAAGGTGGAGGAAGCATTCAAAGTTCATTCGGATACCAGGATTCTCGCCTTTGTCCATGCCGAGACCTCCACTGGCGCGCAATCCGATGTTAAAACCCTAGTGGATATCGCCCATCGCTATGGCGCGCTCACGATTGTCGATGCCGTGACGTCACTGGGCGGTACGCCCTTGAAGATCGACGCATGGGACGTGGATGCCGTGTATTCCGGTAGCCAGAAATGCCTGGGTTGCACGCCGGGCTTGTCGCCAGTAAGTTTTGGCGAACGTGTGGTAGACGCCATCAAACACCGTAAAACGCCCTGCCAGAGCTGGTTTATGGATTTGGATCTGGTGTTGGCTTACTGGAACGCCACCCAGCGCACCTATCACCACACTGCCCCCATCAACCCCTTGTACGGCTTGCACGAAGCCTTGGTGATGCTCAAAGAAGAAGGGTTGGAAAATGCCTGGGCGAGGCACGCGCTCAATCATCGTGCGCTCAAGGCGGGCATTGAAGCGATGGGGTTAAGTTTTTTTGTCAGTGAAAGCCAGCGTCTGCCACAATTAAATGCCGTCACCCTTCCACAAGACGCGGATGATGCCGAAGTGCGGCGGCGTTTGCTGGCGGATTACAATCTCGAAATCGGCGCTGGCTTGGGCGACATGGCCGGCAAAATCTGGCGCATCGGCCTGATGGGTTACAGCAGCCGCGAGGAAAACGTCTTACTGTGCCTGCGCGCGCTGGAAGAAACGCTGGCAGCAACGGGCGCACAGATTAAAACCGGTGTTGCGCAGGCGGCGGCGAAGGGTGTGTATGCGGTTAAGTGATGGTTGGTTAGCAGCGTAATATCTATGGATTCGTCACCGAAAATGACGGTGCATGAGAAAATGGCGGTGCATGAAAGGCGAAGGCCAGAAAGGATCATAAAAGCCGTAGGGATAATAATTAGGCGGCGGCATGGTAGAAAAGTCGGGACGTTCCGGCCACAGGTAAAGGCGTTCAATTGTTACTTGCGGATAGCGATAATCGTACTCACCAATCTTACCACTCACCGGCTCTATCACCGTACCCATCACGGTGATTTCCCTACCCTTGGTGTACACGGCAGGATCGAAGAATTGAGGTGCGCAGGCAATAAAGCGGCCCTCTGCGTTGTCACTGCGCAGAGGGCGCGCCGAACGATCAAGTGGCTTGGCGAGCAGTTCGAAACAGGTGTCCTCCTTGTTCACCGTAACCTTGACGATCTCTCCGCCCCAGCGCACACGATTGCCAACTGCACCCTCCTGCAACGTCTGTTGCGGCGAAATGGCTGCGACATTCCCACTGATGGGCTGGGGAATGGAAGCACAACCAGACAACAGCACAACGATTAATACAATCCAGCGCAACATTCAATTACTCCGCATGTATACTTTAATCATACTATTTCGACCAATCAGCGTGGCAATAGTTTCACCGCAGCTATATCGCCAACAGGGATTGCCGGGGCATGGCAAAAAGGCGCGTGTGGGCGGGTTCGTTTTTGTTGACATAGTATGTTGGCGGAATAATGTTAAAATGGAAAGAACTTGGCAGGCAATCATGGTTGTGAAATGTGACAGGGATAACAGTATCTACGCGCTGGTTCCAGCCTGAAACATTCGGGTTAAAACCGGATGTATTTTTTCTGGAAAAAATTAAAGCGATCACCATGGCTTGTCGACACGGCTTACATTAAGGCTATATATAAAAGCGTTTCACCCAACGTACTTCATGGAAAGGTTCTGCAATGGCTATTGGTTGGCTGACGGTATTACGGATGGTTCCTTGGGCGGAAGTCATAAGCAATGCGCCTAAGGTCGCCGATGGAGCAAAGAAGCTGTGGAACGCTGTCAGCAAGAAGTCTCCTGCCCAAGAGGCGCCAGATGAGAGCACAGACCTTCCACTTGCCACTGACGCTCAAGCTATCGCCACACTGCAGATGCGTCTCGCAACTATGGAATCCGCTACCGTCGACCTGCACAATCAAATGCTCGCCTCCTCCGAGTTGATTAAAATACTCGCCGACCAGAACACCCAACTCATTAAACGTATGGAAGTCAACCGTATCCGCGTTGTGTGGCTAGCGGGCGCCACGGTTGTTTTCGGTATTATTGCTGTACTTAGCCTGATTCTCGCAGTTGCGCGCTGATATCGCTTAACCTGGCTCGGAGCCTACCATTGAAATGGTGCCCGACGCAGGTTGTTCCGGGCTTCTTCGATGGTATTATTATCTTGGCTTGTGATATACAGTTCAGGGCAAAGCGAAACATAGCCATCGGCCTCCCGTTCAATGATGGAAATATGCCGCGCTGAATTTTTCCAAAAACGTAGGGATGATACTGCACGTCTTCAACCGCGCAATCCTCGGGCAGCTTTTCAAATAGCCCCCGTATTTTTTCCTTTGCTACATTCACTTTGGCCTCCGATAATTTTGTTTCATTGAGCGCCTGACTGCAATGATGCAATACACGGGCAATATTGAAGATACGCCTGATAACCCCATCCGTACATTCGCCAAAGGGCACATTCAAGGCACAAGAAAATGTCAAATCTCTAAACCGGCCTGGAACAGCGAGAAACAGTGGAGAAAAAATGGGTCAGACACTGGGGTTTCTCCCTCTTCAACACCCCTTTTCATTGGCATAAAAAATATCAAACTTCATATAAGTCATTGAAAAATATGGATGTCGGATTTTCTTACACGCTTTATTTCGACGCTGAAATGATAAAATTTATTAAAAATCAATGGCATATCAAAAATAAATGTTATGGGTTTCTTATATGCCCTCTAATTTCAACGCTTATTTTGTCGGATTTCTTTACATTAACCCTTAGAAAAAACACCTTATTAATGTTTATAACATTGATATTTATAATAAAAAAAATAACGGCATGGTTATTGCTTTAATTTTAAGTGCGGAATTATGTTATTTTTTACTGCAACCAAAATCTAACGGGAGATCAACATGAAAAAATTTATTAGCAAGAGCTTGGCGGCCACTGCGCTTATGCTCGCTATGTCCACTAGCGCCATAGCAGGAAACATCCTGATCACCGGGCATGACACCGATGATCACAATGCCAGCAACTACATGAACTGGGGCTTAACCTATCTGTTAACAGGTAACGGTTCTTCTGTTCCAGCAGCGCCTACCAACAAGATCGGCTATCTCGGAAACTCCAACCCAGGGCTGGCCAGCTACCTGGGAAACTATAATAACTTTCAGTTTTATGATTTAGGCCTCGCTAGTTGGACCAATGCCTTCTCAGACGGCAATGATGTACTGGTGATTGGTTCCGGGTTCGATTTCGTAACCAACGCGGGTTCGGCCGCCATGAACGCTGCTGCTGCACAGTTCACCACCTATTTCAATGCTGGTGGCAGCCTGTTCGTGAATACTGAACAAGGCATGGGTGCCAGTTTTTATGGTTTCATCCCCGGCTTTGGCACGACCACCAACGCACCACTACCCGGCTGTACCTCAGGCGCCCCTGCTTGCATGCAAGCTACCGCAACCGGCGCACTGGTTGGCATGACGAACGCGCTGATTAACGAAGCAAACATTACCCACACCCGCTTTCCAAGCTTGGATCCGGCCTTCCAGTCTCTGGAGTTTTACTATAACAATGGCGCGGGTCCCACTGACGCCATTACGATCGCCCTGCGTGGCGGCACCATCGGTCCTGGTCCTGGTGGCGGTTTCCAAGGCTGCGGCGCGGCCGGCCAGCCCAACTGCCCTGTCCCGGAGCCGACTGTATTACCCTTGTTAGGGATCGGTTTACTCGGCATGGTCGCTGCCATGCGCCGCAAAAAAGCTTAAACATTTTACTTTAACTCATAATAAATTTCATAAGCAGTGCATGATTACCCACCCCTTGCGGGTGGGCTTTTTTTGGGATCTTGTTGCCCCCTCCAGGAACCTTGAGATGTGTTGTCATTTCGAGCGTAGCGAGAAATCCTTTACGAAGCAACCCCACAAGATTTCTCCCGTTGGTCGAAATGACATATACAGTATGGGGCATGCAGCATTAGCACCTCCTTTACAGATTGCCGAAAAACTCCACACCTTCCCTCACCCCCCAGAAACCGCTGGACGAATCCTTCTCCAAGCCCTACGCTTACATCACACGATACCCCAACCTTAAGGTGCTGCCCCATGAAACTGCTTGTAATCCGCCACGCCCCCGCTGAAGACCGCGAGATTTTTGCCAGTACGGGGGAGCCTGATGAGGCGCGTCCCTTAACTGATTATGGCCGTAAAAAAATGCGCAAGGCCGCGCAAGGGCTGAATGCGGTGATGCCGTATGTGGATTTGCTCGCCACCAGCCCCCTAACGCGCTGTGTGGAAACCGCCCAGATTATTTCTGATGCCTACAGCGGGCTGGAGATTCTGGAAGCGCCGGTGTTGGCGCCGGGGCACACGCCGGAAAAAGTGACCGCCTGGCTGAAAACCCAGAAAAAACACGGCGTAATTGCTATTGTCGGCCATGAGCCTGACTTGGGCCGCGTTGTCAGTTGGCTGCTCACGGGGCGCAAAAAGCCGATCCTGGATTTCAAGAAAGGCTCGGCCTGCCTGCTGGATTTTTCTGACACGGCATCTACAAAGATCGCGCATGGCAAAGCACGTCTGATCTGGATGCTGCACCCTGCACAACTGCGTGCACTGCGGGCACGGGGATAAGAAACCCCGCTGTCATTTCGAGCAGCCTTTAGCGCCCGCGAAAGCGGGGGGAGAAATCCTAAGATCCCTCGCTACGTTCGGGATGACACAATACGCTGTGTTTTGGGATCACAGTCACCGCCACAAATGGCGGGGAATGGGACTCAAAGAAATTGATAGGGATTTAAAGAATGGCTGACGCCAATACATCCGAATCTGTCGTGGCCGCTGTAGACCTGGGCTCCACCAGTTTTCATCTGATTATAGCGCGCATCCTCAACGGCCAGTTGCATGTGGTAGATCGCATGCGCGATATGGTGCTGCTCGCCAATGGCTTGGATCACAAAAATCGTCTGAGCGAAGAGGCGCAGAAACGTGCCGTGGAATGTCTGGCGCGCTTTGGTCAGCGGCTCCGTGACATGCCAGCCAGCAATGTGCGCGCGGTGGGCACCAATACCCTGCGCCGCGCCACCAATGCCGAGCAGTTTTTATCTGTTGCACAACATGCGCTCGGCTTTCCCATTGAAGTGGTGGCCGGGCGCGAAGAAGCGCGGCTGATTTATCTGGGCGTGGCGCACAGCGTGGCGCCACACGCCGGGCGGCGGCTGGTGATAGATATTGGCGGTGGCAGCACCGAACTGATCATCGGCGAAGGTTTTGCGCCGCTCTCAATGGAGAGTTTGCATATGGGGTGCGTGAGCATGAGCCGCGCGTATTTTGCCGAGGGCGTGATTCGCGCGCGCGATATGCGTCGCGCTGAAATTGCGGCGCGCCTGGAACTGCAACCTATCGAACGCCAGTACCAGCGATTGGGATGGCAAAGTGCTGTCGGCGCATCGGGCACGATTCGCACCGCCGACAAAATACTGCGCGCCAATGGCTGGAGCGATAATGGCATTACACAACAGGCGCTGCATAAACTGCGCGATGCGATGCTCGCGGCAGGCCATGTGCAACGCTTGAAATGGGACGATGTGAGCAGCGACCGCATCTCGGTATTGCCCGGCGGTGTGGCGATCTTGCTGGCGATCATGGAAGCATTAAATATTGAGCGTATCGAAGTCGCTGAAGGCGCATTGCGTGAAGGCACATTGTATGATCTGCTGGGCAGAATTCAGCATGAAGACGCGCGTGAAACCAGCATCCATGCGCTGATGGCGCGTTATCAGGTGGATGTTGCACAAGCGGCGCGTGTGGAAAATACTGCCATGACGTGCCTGGCGCAGGTCGTTCAAGACTGGAAACTGGTTGATGAAGAGCATGCCCATTTGCTGCGTTGGGCAGCGCGCCTGCATGAACTTGGCCTGGCCATCGCCCACAATCAATACCACAAACATGGCAGTTATATTGTGGAAAATTCCGATTTGCCAGGATTTTCGCGCCAGGAACAAACCCGCCTGGCAGGACTGATTCGCGGTCACCGCCGCAAATTTCCCCTGGAGGTTTTTTCACAACTGCCCTCCGCGCAAATAGACCAGGAATGGCGTTTGTGCGTACTGCTGCGTCTGGCCGTGCTATTGCATCGTAACCGCACGGATACTGAACTGCCCAAATTTACCCTGGCGGCAGGCAAGAGGTCGCTACGCATTCAGTTTCCTGCCGACTGGCTGGCGCAACATCCCCTCACTGAAACCGAATTAGGATGCGAAGCCGAATATCTGGCAACGGCTAATATAAAACTGGAATTCGCGTGATGCGATTCTCTGGTGTACGTCGAAATAACGCCCCGCTCCGCCCCTCTGTCATCCCGAGCGCAGCGAGGGATCTTAAGCGGGTTATTAAGATCCCTCGCTGCGCTCGGGATGACAGCAAAAATAAGCTCAGGATGACAATAAACACCTCAAGCGTACAACCACAATAAACATAAGGCATTGCTTCTCCCACACCAACATTCTCCATTGAATGCCGCTGCATAGAGCGGTATACTTTGAATCATTTCCCCTGGGATTTTGTAAGCTCAATAAGGGGATATCAGCGCTGGCGCTTATGCGGCGGCTTGAATAACGGGACATTGATTCAGTGAACACGGTAGATACCTTGACGAACACAGCAGATACATTAACGTCGGGCCTGTATCGTCCGAGTTTTGAAAAAGACAGTTGCGGCTTTGGCTTGATCGCGCAGATGGACGGCGTGCCCAGCCATTGGCTGGTACAAACGGCGATCAACTCCCTGGCGTGCCTGACGCACCGGGGCGCCGTGGCTGCCGATGGCAAAACCGGCGACGGTTGCGGGCTATTGTTCAAAAAACCCGCCACCTTTCTCGAAGTCATCGCCAAGGAGCAGGATTTTGAACTGGCACCGCTGTACGCCGTGGGCATGGTATTTCTAAGCCGCGATACCACGCTGGCCAGCCGTGCGCGCCGCCAGGTGGAAACTGAGTTACGTGAACAAGGCCTGGCTCCTGCAGGCTGGCGCGTGGTGCCCATCAATCCGGTGGCGTGCGGCGAGGAATCACTGAAAAGTCTGCCCGTTATCGAACAGGTGTTTGTCAACGCCGCGCCGGGCATGGACGGCGCGGCGTTCGAGCGCGCGCTATTCATTGCGCGCCGCCGTGCCGAAAAAGCTATTGAACAACACGACGATACTTTCTACATTTCCACGCTGTCCGGCAACGTCATTTCGTACAAAGGGCTGGTGATGCCAGCCAATCTGCCGGTGTTTTACCTGGACTTGACCGACGAGCGTTTCACCTCAGCGTTGTGCGTGTATCACCAGCGTTTTTCCACCAACACCTGGCCACGCTGGCGGCTGGCGCAGCCGTTTCGTTTTCTCGCGCACAACGGTGAAATCAACACCATCCAAGGCAACCGCTACTGGTCATTGGCACGCGGCAGTAAATTCAAAACGCCGTTAATCCCAAATATGGAAGACATTCTGCCACTGGTCTCGATGAGCGGTTCAGACTCGATGAGCCTCGACAACATGCTGGAAGTGCTGCTGGCAGGCGGGATGGATCTGTTCCACGCCATGCGCCTGCTGGTGCCGCCCGCGTGGCAAAATATCGAGAGCATGGATCCTGACCTGCGCGCCTTTTATGAATACAATTCCATGCACATGGAATCATGGGACGGCCCGGCGGGCATCGTCATGACCGATGGCCGTTATGCCGCCTGCACCATGGATCGCAACGGCCTGCGTCCGGCACGTTATGTCATCACGCGTGACCGGCACATTACCCTGGCCTCGGAAATTGGCGTGTATAACTACGCGCCAGAAGATGTGGTCGCCAAGGGTCGGCTCAAACCCGGCCAGATGATTGCGGTGGATACCTCCACCGGCACGCTGCTGCTACCTGCCGATATTGATACGCACCTGAAATCCGGCCAGCCTTACCGTCGGTGGCTCAAGGAACACGTCAAGCATCTGGATGCTACGCTGAGCGATGAAACCCTGTGCAGCCAGCCGCTGGATCACGCCGCACTGCACAGCTATCAAAAAATGTTTCAGGTGACATTTGAAGAGCGTGACCAGGTGTTGAGCGTGCTTGCCGAAGCAGGCCAGGAAGCGATTGGCTCAATGGGTGACGACACGCCGATGGCGGTGCTGTCAGAACAGGTGCGTTCACTGTATGACTATTTCCGCCAGCAATTCGCGCAGGTTACCAACCCACCGATAGATCCGTTGCGCGAGCAGATTGTGATGTCGCTGGAAACCTGCATGGGTCGTGAAAAGAATATGTTTGAGGAAACGGCCGATCATGCCGCGCGCCTCATTCTCGACTCGCCAGTGTTGTCTGAAGGCAAATTCCAGCGCCTGTTAAATATGGGCGATGCTAATTACGCCGCTGCCATTATCGACCTGAACTACTCAGCGGACAAAGGGTTACGTCACGCGATTGAAACAATATGCGACCGCGCCGTCGCGGCGGTGCGTGCTGGCACAGTAGTCGTGGTATTGTCTGACCGCGCAATTGCGCACGACAAACTCCCCGCGCACGCGTTACTTGCTACCGGTGCAGTGCATCATCGCCTGATTCGTGAAGGCCTGCGTTGCGATGCCAACATTGTGGTGGAAACAGCCACCGCGCGCGATCCGCACCAGATCGCCGCGCTGATCGGTTACGGCGCCACGGCAGTGTATCCCTACCTTGCTTATGAATGCCTGCACAACATGCTCTCCAGCGGTGACATTGTGGGCAAAACTGCCAGCGCCCTGGCGCAAAATTATCGCAAAGGCATCAACAAAGGCCTGTACAAAATTATTTCCAAGATGGGCATTTCCACCATCACCAGTTACCGTGGCGCACAATTATTTGAAGCGATTGGCCTGCATAACGATGTCATTGACCTGTGTTTCACCGGCACTACCAGCCGCGTGCAAGGTGCGGACTTTGATGATTTGCAGGATGACCAGCAATGCCTGGCGCGTGAGGCGTGGACGCAACGCAAACCTATTCAACAAGGTGGCTTGCTCAAATATATTCACGGCGGCGAACAGCATGCCTATAATCCCGACGTGGTGCAGACCTTGCAGCGTGCCGTGAAATCTGGCGACTACGCGCACTATCAGGAATACGCCGCGCTGGTCAATCACCGCGCCACACTCACACTGCGTGATCTGCTTACCGTGCGTAAGGATGTGACGCCCGTATCACTGGATGAAGTCGAGCCGATGGAAGCGATTTTGCCGCGCTTTGATAGCGCCGGGATGTCGCTGGGCGCGCTATCACCCGAAGCGCATGAAGCACTGGCGACGGCCATGAACCGTCTCGGCGGGCGCTCCAATTCCGGTGAAGGCGGCGAAGACCCGAAGCGCTACGGCACCGAGAAAATGTCGAAGATCAAGCAAGTGGCTTCGGGGCGTTTTGGCGTTACACCTTCTTACCTGGTGAATGCCGAAGTGCTGCAGATTAAAATTGCGCAGGGCGCCAAACCCGGCGAAGGTGGACAATTGCCCGGTGACAAAGTGAATGCGCTGATCGCCCGGCTGCGTTATGCGCGCCCCGGCGTGGCATTGATTTCACCGCCACCGCATCACGACATTTATTCCATTGAAGATCTGGCGCAATTGATTTTTGATTTGAAGCAGGTCAACCCGAAAGCATTAGTGTCGGTGAAACTGGTGGCCGAACCCGGCGTGGGCACAATTGCGGCGGGCGTGGCCAAGGCCTACGCCGATCTGATTACTATTTCCGGTTACGACGGTGGCACCGGTGCCAGCCCGTTGACTTCGATTAAATACGCGGGTTCACCGTGGGAGCTTGGGCTGACCGAAACGCATCAGGTATTGCGCGCCAACAATCTGCGCGACAAGGTGCGGTTGCAAACCGATGGTGGCCTGAAGACCGGCCTGGATGTCATCAAGGCCGCGATTCTGGGCGCCGAAAGTTTCGGCTTTGGCACCGGGCCGATGGTGGCGCTGGGCTGCAAATACCTGCGCATTTGCCATCTCAATAATTGCGCCACGGGCGTTGCCACACAAAATGATGTGTTGCGCCAGGCGCACTTCATCGGCCTGCCGGAAATGGTGATGAATTATTTCCGCTTCATCGCCCGCGAAACGCGCGAGCTGATGGCGCAACTGGGTGTGCGGCGCATGGCCGATTTAATTGGCCGCACTGACCTGTTGCAGATTCTGGAAGGCACCACCGCCAGACAAAACAAGCTGGACTTGAAGCCACTGCTGTCTCATGCCGGCATTCCTGCTTCCAGTCCGCAGTATTGCAAAGAGCCGCGCAATGCGCCCTTTGATAAAGGCGAACTGGCCGAGCAGATGGTGAAAGACACGCTTGATGCCATCGAGCACAAACGTGGCGGCACGTTCAGCTATGCCGTGCGCAATGTTCATCGTTCCATTGGCGCGCGCCTGTCGGGCGAGATTGCGCGACGCCATGGCGACAAGGGCATGGAATCCGCGCCGATCACTATCAAACTGAAAGGCGCTGTGGGTCAAAGCTTCGGTGTGTGGAATGCCGGTGGCTTGAACCTGATACTGGAAGGCGATGCCAACGACTACGTCGGCAAAGGCATGGCCAGCGGCAAGCTTGCTATTTATCCACCGCGTAACAGCACCTTCAAAAGCCATGAAACACCCATCATTGGCAACACCTGTTTGTATGGTGCCACGGGTGGCAAACTGTTTGCCGCAGGTCTCGCGGGTGAACGCTTCGCCGTGCGTAATTCCGGCGCGCTGGCGGTAGTCGAAGGCGTGGGCGACCATGGCTGCGAATACATGACCGGCGGCGTGATTGTGGTGCTGGGCGCCACCGGCCTTAACTTCGGCGCGGGCATGACCGGCGGTTTCAGCTATGTAATGGATAACGACAACACGTTTGTGGACCGCTACAACCATGAGCTGGTGGACATCCACCGCATCAGCACCGAACTGATGGGCGGACACCGTAATTATCTGCGCAGTCTCATCAAAGAATTTGTTGCCGAAACCAGTAGCCAGTGGGGACAAACCCTGCTGGATGATTTTGAAATGTATAGCGACAAATTCTGGCTGGTGAAACCCAAAGCCGCCGAAATCGAAACGCTCCTGGAAACATTGCGCAATGCCGCATGATCCTCCCTTTATATATACAGCCTACGCACAGCAAGCACACATACATGACCAAGAATTTTGAATTCCTTGAAATCCCGCGCCAGGATCCTGTAAAAAAACCCGCGGCCATCCGTATCCACGAATACAAGGAAATTTACGGCCAATACGACCCGAAAAATGCTGCAGCCCAGGCGGGACGCTGCCTGGAATGCGGTAATCCGTATTGTGAATGGAAATGTCCGGTACACAATTACATTCCCAACTGGCTGAAGCTGATCGAAGAAGGCAACTTCTTTGAAGCCGCCGAATTGTCGCACCGCACCAACTCGCTGCCTGAAGTGTGCGGGCGCGTGTGCCCACAAGACCGTTTGTGTGAAGGCGCGTGTACATTGAATGACGGCTTTGGTGCCGTGACCATCGGCTCCATCGAAAAATTCATCACCGAAGAAGCTCTCAAGCGCGGCTGGAAACCGGATATGTCCGGCGTGGTCGCCACTGGCAAACGCGTTGCCGTGGTGGGCGCAGGCCCGGCTGGTTTAGGCTGCGCCGATGTGCTGGTGCGCAATGGCGTGCAGCCTGTTGTATTTGACCGTCATCCTGAAATCGGTGGCCTGCTCACCTTTGGCATTCCCGAGTTTAAACTGGAAAAAGAAGTGGTAAAACGCCGCCGCGCGCTCATGGAAGAAATGGGTATTGAGTTCCGCCTCAATATTGAAATCGGCAAGGATATTGCCTTCAAAAAACTCCTTGAAGAATACGATGCCGTGTTCCTCGGCATGGGCACCTACACGGCCATGACCGGCGGCTTCCCCGGCGAAAACCTGCCCGGCGTGCATAAAGCACTGCCCTATTTAATCTCTAATGTGCGCCGTAATATGGGACTGGATGCTGATGAATCCAGATTCATCAGCATGGCCGATCAGCGTGTAGTTGTGCTGGGCGGCGGCGACACCGCCATGGACTGTAACCGTACCGCTATTCGCCAGGGCGCTGCCAGCGTCACCTGCGCGTATCGCCGCGACGAAGCCAACATGCCCGGCTCGAAACGCGAAGTCGCGAACGCCAAGGAAGAAGGCGTGGAATTTTTATGGAACCGCCAGCCTATCGAAATCATTGGCGACCATGGCCACATTACAGGCGTGAAAATGGTGACCACCGAACTCGGCGCACCCGATGCGCGCGGCCGCCGCACGCCGCGCGCCATTCCCGGATCGGAAGAAATCATCCCTGCCGACCGCGTGATTATCGCCTTCGGTTTTCAGCCCAGTCCCGCGCCGTGGTTTGCTGATTTCAACATCGCACTCGATGAAAAAGGCCGTGTAACAGCACCTGCACGCGGTAAATTCAAACATCAAACCAGTAACCCGAAAATTTTTGCGGGAGGCGATATGGTGCGCGGTTCCGATCTGGTAGTCACCGCCGTACACGAAGGCCGCGAGGCGGCGTTGGGAATTTTGGATTACCTGGGGATATGAGATTAATGCTCATCTCACTTACACATAAATAATAGAAAGAATAACCCATGACCGAATTAAAAAATGACCGTTTTCTCCGCGCGCTGCTGCGCCAGCCTGTCGATGTTACACCCGTCTGGATGATGCGCCAGGCCGGGCGTTATTTGCCTGAATACCGCGCCACACGCGCACGTGCCGGATCTTTCATGGATCTGTGCACTAACCCCGAACTGGCGTGCGAAGTAACCCTGCAACCACTGGAGCGTTTTCCGCTCGACGCAGCGATTTTGTTTTCGGACATTCTCACCATTCCTGACGCGATGGGCTTGGGCCTGTATTTCTCGGAAGGCGAAGGGCCACGCTTCAAAAAGCCGGTGCGCACCGCCCAGGATGTGGCCGCGCTGGGCGTGCCTGACCCCGAGCAGGAACTGCGTTATGTGATGGATGCAGTGCGCCTGATTCGCCGCGAACTGCACGGACGCGTGCCGTTGATCGGCTTTTCTGGCAGCCCGTGGACCCTCGCCACTTACATGGTGGAAGGCGCGTCAAGCAAGGAATATTCCCTCATCAAGGGCATGATGTTCGACCAGCCAGCGCTGCTGCACAAGCTGCTCGACACCACCGCGCGATCCGTCATCAGTTACCTGAACGCGCAAATTGCCGCAGGCGCGCAAGCGGTGATGATATTCGATACCTGGGGTGGCGTGCTGACGCCGCGTGATTACCGTGAATTTTCACTGCGCTACATGCAGCAGATCGTGGATGGTTTATGCCGCGAAAACGAAGGTCGCCGCGTACCGGTAATCCTGTTCACCAAGGGTGGCGGCAACTGGCTGGAAATCATGGCCGATACCGGCTGTGATGCGTTAGGCGTGGACTGGACCCTGGACCTGGGCGAAGCGCGCGCCCGCGTCGGCAACCGCGTGGCGCTGCAAGGCAACATGGATCCCTGCGTGCTCTATGCCTCACCGCAACGCATACGCGCTGAAGTAGCCACCATACTCGCCAACTATGGCTATGGCTCAGGTCATGTATTCAACCTCGGGCATGGCATACATCAGCATGTAAACCCGGAACATGCCGGTGCCTTTATTGCGGCGGTTCATGAGCTGAGCCCGCAGTACCATACCTGACTTAGGAAATAGTTATGAATTTTGAACCCCTGCGCGAGATGGAAGCGTTTAGCAACGAGATGTTCACGCGCATTGTCTCAGTGCAGCAGAAAGAACATCCCGCATGGAACACCGCACTGCCCTTTGCCGAACGCATTAAGGGCCTGCCGCTGTTCAACCTGATCTTCAGCAACCCTGACCGGAATGCCACCACCACCGGGCCGACGATCAGCCATTATTACCCACTGCGTGCCGAGATGCGCAAAATCGCCCATTATGCGCGTCAAGTCGCCGCACAGGGACGTGCTAGTGTCGCGGGAGGCAGGATGCCGGAAGCGACCGCCGATCAACCCACCGTGTGTGACCTGCGTTGCGGCAATGGCTTCATTGGCAGCCTGCTGGCAAATGAAGGCGTGCGCGTCACAGGCGTGCGCGAACCCACCGCAAAGCTCAATCAAATCCCTGATTTCTATGATTCTTTACGCTACGAAATGCGCACCCTGCCGATCACGGATATCGACTTTGCGTTTGATGTTGCCTTTTCATCATGGATGCCTTCTGAAATCAACGATACCCCCCACATTCTGCAACATTCGCCAAAATTGATTGTCTACATCCATACTGATCATGTCGATGGCTCATCCGGGCGACGTCAGACCGGTACAGCCGAGGCTTTTGTAGATCTGCCGGGACGTTACAAACTGATTGACCAATGGTCGGTGATGCGGGCGCAGGACATGCTGCACGAGGTCTGGCCTGAATTGCCGCCCAGCATTGAAGAAACTCGGCACGTCAAAGTCTATGCCGACACGCCCTTCCATGGCATTAACCTGCTGGGTTATGCGGAAACGGCAAAAGGTTATGATTGGGAAAATGAACTGGAAATGACACTGCTGGCGTTGGAAGCCAAAGGCATGCTCAGGGCACGCGGGATTGCCGTTTAGATGCTCTTACTGCCACCCCAATCCACCACCATGAAGACGGAACATTATGGAAAGAAAAACTCTCTCAGCAGGGGTGGTGGTGATTCGGCGCACAGAAAGTCGCTTGGTGTTTCTGTTGTTGCGTTCCTATCAAAACTGGGATTTTCCAAAGGGCGTGGTCGAAGCGGGTGAAACGCCCCTGCAAGGCGCCCTGCGCGAAGTCGCGGAAGAAACCACGATCACGGACCTGAATTTCACCTGGGGCGACGGCTACCAGGAAACCCCACCTTATGGGCGCGGCAAAGTGGCGCGCTACTATCTTGCCGAAACCCGGCAGGCACACATTACCCTGCCCGTAAATCCATTCCTGGGGCGCCCCGAGCACGAAGAATACCGCTGGGTCAGCTATCCCCAGGCGCAAAGCATGGTGGCGCCGCGCCTCTTGCCTATTTTGAAATGGGCACATACTATGTCATCAATACCTATAACAAAAATTTAACCTCCATAATAACCACCCGGGATGCGCAACATAAATGCCCTACCATAAAGTCTATCGCACCCTGCTGTTATGGCTACTCTGGGCGTCCTTTGCCATTACCGTAATTTTAGGTTTATACATTGATACCGCCGTATGGGAATTCGTAAAACACGATAGCACCAAACTGACCTGGGTTATTCTGTTGCTATTTTTATTAAGCACTGCCATCAGCCTGTGGCTCACCATCACCCTCACGCGCGAATCTGTCGAATTAATAGAAGTCGATTATGCCGCCCGTCAGCAAGGCTTGATGGGCATCATCACTACCCCCGAAAACAATGCCGTGCGGCGTTTTTTTAACTCGCTAAAAGCCGTGGTAATGGTCAACGGTGATAACAATCTGGAAGCGCTGCTTGCCACTGAGCTTGCCTTCTATCAGCGCGTCAGCCACGGCCTGGCGGTGACCGGCAATCTACTCATCATGCTCGGCTTGATCGGCACCGTCATCGGCTTGAGCATCACCCTGTCCGGGCTCAGCACTTCGCTTGACGCCCTGGGCCACGACGAAACCCTGTTGCTCGAAGGCCTGCGCAAAGCCATGAGCGGTATGGGCACCGCTTTTTACGCCACACTATTGGGCGCCGTGTTTGGTGGGCTCCTGTTACGCATATTTGCCTTGATCACTGAAACTGGCGTGGAAGATATCGGCGATCGCATCATGAAAATTTCCCTGGTATATTGCGCCGCAGACTGCAAACGCACCGAAGAAAAAGACGTGCGCATCCTCAATGGCGAGATCATCGCACTTACAGAAAATGCAAAATTGATGGCAGAAGCTTTCGCCGAATCCCGCGCAGCGATGACGGCATTTCATGAAGAAGCCAAACGCCTGCACCAATTTAATAATGCGGACGCAACAGGCGACGACATCGCCGCATTGCGCGAAGCGATCCGCATGCAGAAACATTATCGCGCCTTATTGCGCCAGGAAATCAAACTGGTGGATCAGGTTAACCGTGCCTGGTGGCCGCCATTGCTCAGAGTGTTTATGTCCAAACGTAAATCTCAAGCCATGGCGCCCACCCCGTCCAATCCAGCCAAGCCCGATAACAAGACCCCGGATATAGATATAAAGGAAAGCCCATGAGAAGCAAGCGACGGCGCTTCATGGATGAAAGCGTATTTGTTACCTATTCAGACATGGCATTGTTGATGCTCGTGATTTTCATCTTTTTGTTTACCATCATGGTCATCACCTCACGGCTTTCAGGCGGCAGTCAGGTTTCAACTGTCAAAAATCAGGTAAAAGAATTACAGCAGCAGTTGGCTTCCGCTGAAGCAGACAAAAAAAGCCTGGAAAAAAACATGGAGGAAATCATCACCAGCAGTGAAGAAAGCCATCTTGAAAAAATCATCGAAACCTCCACTTTTGGCCGCAAGGATTTCGATCTGTTCATTAAAGGATTGCAGGAATTACCCGGCGACGACTTGCATCTGGTGATAGATGCGTCCGGCTCAATGCACGGCCTGGCGTCATTTTTAGTGCCGGTGTTGAGATTAATTGTTACAAGGTCCGGCAAGCGCTTGGCTGCCATTACCTGGTTTTCTGACAACAAAGCCGACACCTACATCGGCAGCATGGGTGAAATGTTTGACAAGTTGATGCGCGGCGCGCCTTTCTACGGCAGCGTAGAAAGCGTCGGCCACGGTTTCCGCGCCGCCGCCAGAAACGCGCCGCCGCCCGGCGCTTATTTACTGGTAGGCGACGAACCCGCCAACGACACCGTCTATTACGATCGCATCCCCAGCCCCGCCTTCACCCTGCCCCTGGGACGATCAGACCCCGCCACCAATCTCAGCTATGGCACCATCGCCACCAAAACCGGCGGCAAAATGTTACATCTGGATTTCAAATAGGGCGGCTGTAATATCCTTATGTGGTCATATCACCATAAGGTATATATCTGTAGCGAGCAAGTAAACTGTCCTAAGTTGTAAGTTGTAGCACATGATCTGTCCGGTTTTATAGTGGCCTTCCACAGGGGGGTAAGCTATGAACCATGTGCTACAACTTTAGGACAGCTTACTTGCTCGCTACACAGCACGGGAACAACCCTGGCGCGCGCGGCACAGACGTATCATGATCTGGGTGCTGTAAAAATCTACGCCGCGGCGTCGCACGGGTATTTGTTGGCGCCGCCAGCACATGGGCTGGCGGATAAATTCTTGGAGAAGACCGTGATCACAGATACCATTCCCCCGTTCAGAGCCATCCCCTTCTGGTAAAAGATCAGGTCGTCATCCTGGATGCTGCAGCGCTGTTTGCAGAGGCTCTCAAAAGAATTCACGCAAACGGTTCAATTGTGGAGTTACTGGAAACTTGATTGGAATCTCTTAGAAGAGCTCCAGACTTTCAACAGGATAAACTAGCAAGGAGTATAAAATGAAACTTGGCATCGTCATCTATTCATCTGATACAGAAACGGTTTGGAATGCCTTCCGCCTCGGTGTGTTTGCCTTAAAAAAAGGCGACGCCGTAAAAACCTTCCTTCTCGCCAAAGGGGTGGAATGTGAATCACTCGATACAGAGAAATTTAAAGTAACTGAACAAATGCAGGCCTTTGTCGATGCAGGTGGTGAAATCCTCGCGTGCGGAACCTGTTTGCAGATTCGTCATTCGCAGGGATCAGATCTATGCCCGCTATCCACCATGAACGATTTATATGAAATAATTCGGGATAGCGATAAAGTAGTGACGCTTTAATCTACCCAGGATGCTCCATAAATCCAGCGGCCTACCCTACATTCCAATTTCTGCTAATCCGCGATGAATGTGCTCTTCACCCTTGCCATCACATGCCATTTTACAGCGTCCTGAACTTTCGGTTCCCGCAGATGCAAGACACAGCCAGCTTGGCCCGCCGAGCCATTCACATTCCATGGATAAAAAGGAGAGTTCATCTACCGGATCAAGAATCCGGAATTCACGCTTGAATTCCAGGCAACCAATGATGACGGGCTACAGTATTGATATCAATCTCTTTGGCAATGACTTCGATAACAATATCCCGATCCGCCACTATCCCGACCGGCACTCGCCTACCGTTCTTCTCATCCACAATAACCACGTCACCTACGTGGTTCTGACGCATGAGTTGCGCAGCCTCCAAGGCAGCCTCCAGGAGACTGGTATCTTTTTTGGCAAATACTACTGCGCGATTGCAAATTTCACCGATAGGCATGGTAGTTCTCCTCGTGATTTGTTGAGAAATAAAGTAGGACTTATGGTTCCTTATCGATTTCTGCTTCGGCCCACAGCCAGTCCGCAATCGGATCGCTGTCAGCAAAGCCGCGCTGCTCTGCCCGATAATAGGCCGTTTCAGCAATCATTGCATTGCGTTGCCCGGGGGCAATGGAAATCTTTCGTGAGTGTTTCGGAGCACCTTTGGCCGTTTTTGATGCATTCACAACCGTCACCTTGTCGGGCGCTTCCTTGTCCACATGTGTTGATTATTTGGCGGCAACCTTTTTAGTCTCACTCATCGCTACATCCTCCTTTTAAAAAGTAGACACAAACACATGACCCTACAAACGGCTACATCTGCGCCAAAGGAAAAATGTTATGTTTGATAAATATGGAGGTTAAACCGAGATTTTCCATTAGAGATTTCTCAAGGCGAATAAACGGGTAAAAATTTGGCTGGCAAGTCGAAGGCTTTCGAAGCATCCCACAAGCCTTG
>LNFF01000031.1 GCA_001464585.1 Gammaproteobacteria bacterium Ga0077554
CGGAAATTGTCAAGCTAGTTGTCGCCTGAATGCTTGCGTTCATGCTGCCATTTTAAGTTCTAAATCTCCTTTTATTTTCTCGTCTTTTTCGGCAATGTGTTGATCCGGATTCAGATACACAACGAGAACTGGCTGCCAGTTTCGGGTGCGCCCGCTCCAACGTTCTGGATGCCTTCGTTTTGCTGCTTCATAAACGGTAACACGCTTCTGTAGCAACACGCTGTCCAAGCCATCATGGCGCTCTGCGGGGGTCACGAAGTTGATGGCGCTGTGTCGATGTTCTTCGTTGTACCATTGCACAAACACGCCAACCCACTGCCTCGCAGCAAGCAGGCTTTCAAACGCCTGATGCGGATAGGCCGGCCGATATTTCAAGGTCTTAAACAACGATTCCGAGTACGGATTATCGTTGCTCACAGAGGGTCGACTAAACGAAGGCGCGACACCCAGCGCTTGCAACGTGGCCAGCATGGCCGCTCCTTTCATCGGACTGCCATTATCAGAATGCAGCACCACCCGATCGGGGGCAATACATTCTCGTGCGCAAATATCGCGTATGACTTCACCGGCCAGGTCGGCGCTTTCAATGTCATAAATTTGCCAGCCAACGATTTTGCGGCTAAAAATATCCATAAACAAATACAGATAGAAATAGAGTCCCTTCACCGGCGTCGGTAGATAGGTGATATCCCAACTGAACAGCTGGTTGGGTGCGGTGGCGCAGAGCGCACGCGGTTTGTGACGCCGTTGCGCGGGCCGTTCGGCGCCCCGATGCCGGCGCTGGCCCTCTGCCCTCATAATGCGGTAAATCGTTGATTCAGAGGCGATATATTCCCCGCGATCCGCCAATATTGGCACGATCTGACTCGGCGGCAGGCGGCCGAATTCATCCGAATTTACCACCGCCAGCAGATGGGTGCGCTCAAGCACACTGAGCTGGTTTACCGGCACTTGCGTCCGCGCGGGGCGTTGATCGCCGCGTGACCGATCAACTTGCCAACGCTGCAACGTGCGTTCGTTAAGATTGATCACCGCACAGGCACGATCCTGGCGTGCGCCGGAATCCATGGCCTCCCGCACCAAAGTGATGATCTGGCCGCGCTCCACGAGAGACGTCATTTGACCCCGTCCTCCCAGAGCGCGCGGAATTTTTTTTGCAGGATCAGCAACGCGGCCGCCTCCGCCAATACACGCTCTTTGCGGACCAACTCACGCTTGAGTTGGTCGTTCTCATCTTTCAATACGCGAATTTCACGGCTACCTGGTGCGACCTTGATGCCTGCACAAAAAGCCGTTTTCCAGCTGATTAAATGATGGGCAAATAAGCCGTTTTCACGGCACCACGCCTGCAAGGACTCCCCCGATAAGCCGTGCGTTTCATGCAACGCCACCAACTGCTGCTCAGCTGTCCAATCCTGCGGGCGTTTCTCCTTTGCCGCCGACACGCTGACCGTGCCCGCTTCTTTTCTTTTCATCCAATTTTTTACCGTATGACAATTGACGTTCAACTCTTCCGCGACCGACTTCACAGTCCGCTTGCCACGCGAATATACCTTGAATAACGCCTGCTCGATAAATGCTTCTGAATAACGTATTACCATTGTCGCCTCCACACCTCAAAGTTAAATTTTGAGGCGACAACTAGCCTGACACTGGGGGCACGCGCCACCAACCGTTCCAGTTCCTGCTGAAAGTAACGGCGGTTAAACAAACCCGTGAGGGAATCATGTTCGGCCTGATAGGCGAGCTGCAGCTCAAAGGCTTTTTGTTTGGTAATGTCACGTGCCGTGCCACTGCTGCGCACCACTTTTCCATCTGCATCCACATAGGGTTTCGCATTGAAACTCAAGTTGTGCGCCTTACCATTACGGTCAACATGCACAGTCTCATAATGCAAAAGCTCCTTGCCATTCAGCAGCTCTGCAAAAGCGCCAGCATCCTGCGCCACATGCTTGGGAGATTGCACTTCGCTCATCAGGCAGCCGATCATTTCTTCAGGATCATAACCATAAATATCACGTGCCGCCTTGTTCAGATAGATCCAGCGCCCCTGCGTATCCACGCTCCATACCAGATCATGCGCTGTCTCCACTAGATCACGGTAGCGTGCCTCGGCATTCATTAATTTTTCTGCAGCCGCTTTACGTTCAGATATATCTGACACCAGGCAGGTATACATACACCTGGCATCCAGTTGCATCATGCTCACCCGCACTGACATGGCAATAACACAACCGTTAGCGTGGATACCCGCTACTTCCTGCTTACCTCGAGTCACATTGAGCACTTGTTGCATTGTAATAATTGATGGGAGTAATCGGCTGAGAGGCTGGCCATACGCCTCTTGCGCCGTATACCCAAACAACTGCTCAGCGGCAGGATTAAATGTATCAATGCACCCCTGATCATTCACTACGATAATGCCTTCGGCGACCGTCTCAATAATCGCGCGCACATGTGAATTCTGGTCACCCAAATGCTGAAAAACGGTGCTTAGGGTGTGCCGCAGATAGCCCACGTCATCCTGCCCTTGCGGGCTTGATTGAACTGGCGCAGGAGCAGTATTTAACCCGGCCTGTTCATTAGAAAATGCAGCGCTGTTAAGGCCAAGGGATTGCAGAGAAGGGGTTAATTTTTCGTGTGATCCTGCTTGCTCCGGCTCTCTGCCACGCACCGCACTGTGCACAACCAAAACCATCAGAACCACCGCCAATAACCCCGGCACAGCCCACATCAACAACGACTCAGGCGACATAATTTAGTGCTCCCCAACACTGAATAGCTAACAACATTATCAAGCGAACTTATAATCATGACAGAAACACAACTGCCCTGCCAAGAGGAATAATAAACTTATCGCGCTTGGCTCAGGCGTTGCATAACTATCTTAAAGATCAAGATCGACAAAAAAATGACGCTTGTCAGCCCGTCAAAAAAGCAATGTTTACGTCCGCTGATCTCACATAGAGCCATCCACGTACAGTGCAAAATAACAACGTATCCGCAAATAGCCTGGTATTTATCGTACTGACTGCGGGACTCATATTGTCGGTATTTGCATGGACTACTGCGACAAACGCTATTCAACGTGAAGAGCGCCTTGCCTTTCAGGGAGACGCCAACGACATCACGCGCCCACTGATCCGGCGGCTTGACACCTATACTGAAATACTCCATGGCGTACAAGGCCTGTTTACCGCCAGTCAAAATGTTGGCGCCGATGAATGGCAAAGTTACATTGACGCATTGCAGTTGCAAACACGTTACCCCGGCATACAGACCATGAGTTTTGCCCGGCGAGTGCCGCATGATCAAAAAGAAAAATACGAACAGCACATACGCCGTATCACCCCTCCCGGAAACCGCAATGATTACTTTGTTGTTGAATACGTAACCCCCTACACCGGTAACGAAACCTCACGGGGATCCGAGCTGGGCCGCGAGCCAGTACGCCGTGCAGCACTTGAACAAGCACGTGATACCAACGAGGCCAGTTTCACAGGCCACATCACTTTAGCTCACGGCCCACCCAACAAGCCGCGCTCCGTCTCTTTTTACCAGTGTATCGCACCGTGTTGCCGCATAACACCGTAGAACAGCGTCGTGCTGCCTTAATGGGCTTTGTCAACATGGGATTTTACATCAATAGCTTAATGGATGGCACCGACTCCAGCGCCTCGCTCCAGGGCGTTGATATTGAAATGTTCGACACGCCAGCCCGCTTGCAGGAAAACCAGGAGCCGCACACAGATATTGCCACCCTCCCCGACACCACGCTGCTATATGACAGGGATAACAGCCGCGGCTCGCCGCAAAAACCCGGATCACATCACCACTTCCTGACCACGCTTGAATTTGCCGGACGCCACTGGGCACTCAGCTTTAAAAGCCTGCCGGGTTACCGAACCAGCGAAGAAAATACGCCACAGATTGTATTCGGTGTTGGCGTGGTCATTACGCTGCTACTGTCCGGCATGATATGGTCACTGGCAAGTTCACGTGCGCGCGGCTGGAATCTGGCACAGGAAATTACGGCAGAATTACGCAACAGTGAACAACATACCCGCGCCATTATCAGCAATGCACTAGACGGCATCAGAACCATAAATGAACAAGGCATGATCGCATCTCTCAATCCCGCTGCGGAACGTATGTTTGGCTATACTGAGGAAGGGATAATTGGGAAACACATTAATATATTAATACCTGATACCTGCCATAATCAGAAAAATAATTTTCTGATTATGCAGACTGACCTGAAAAAAATTGGCAATCATGGCCTGCCGGGGCAACGTAAAGACGGCGCCACCTTCCCCCTCGAGTTTGGCATCAGTGAAACAACTCTGGATAACCAGCGCATGTTTATTGGCACGACCCATGATATCACCGAACGTAAAACGCCTGGAGAATGAATTTGTATCCACGGTGAGCCATGAATTAAGGACACCACTGACGTCTATTCGCGGGGCGTTAGGATTAATCGTGGGCGGCATCGCGGGGGAAGTGCCGGAACAGGCGAAAAAACTCGCGGAGATCGCTTGCAATAACAGTGAGCGCCTGGTACGCCTGATTAATGATATTCTGGATATCGAGAAAATGGAATCCGGAAAAACGGTATTTGGCTGCCATCCGACAGAGATCATCCCGCTTGTGGAAGAGGCGCTGCAAGCTAACCAGGTGTATGCTGAACAATACCAGGTTCGTTTTGTATTAGAAAGCGGGATCCGGACTGGGACTCAGCATCACTAAAGCCATTATAGAAAACCATGGCGGAAAAATTGGCTTTGCAAGTCACGCGGGACGAGGCGCCACATTTTATCTTGACATGCCGGAATGGCAAGCACTGGCCGGCTAAAAAATACAGATCGGGGAAGAATATGACAACATCGGCATTAAAACGTATTCTCTACGTAGAAGATGAGCCAGATATTCAAGCGGTGGCGAAAATCGCTCTGGAGGTTATCGGTGGCTTTACTGTAGTGATGTGCAACTCTGGAAAACAGGCCGTTGAAACTGCGCCGGACTTTAGTGCTGACCTGATACTGATGGATATCATGATGCCAGATATGGATGGCCCGAGCACCCTCAAAGCATTACGCCACATTCCGCAAACTGCTACCACACCGGTGATCTTTATGACCGCCAAAGTTCAACCACACGAAATAAAAGAGTACATAGCTATGGGTGCGATTGGTGTTATCGCCAAGCCTTTTGACCCTATGATATTATCTCAAACCATCATTACGCTATGGAAAAAAGCCCATGAATAATGAAAACGATCCCATCATTGCCCAATTACATGTATTACGCGCATCTTTTGCCGAACAACTACCGGAAAAAATCCAGGAAATCGAAACATGCCTGGGAGAGCTACGCGTGGGCGACGCCGCACCAGACGCGCTAAAAACCTTGCATTTTCTCATCCATAAATTGACAGGTTCCGGAGCCACCTTTGGTTTCAGCGCGCTTAGCACAGCCGCGCGCGCCCTGGAAAGCACCCTTATGGCCATTATTAATGGGAAAGCCAAGCTCACGGCAGTTCATCTTAAATCCCTCAGTGAAGATGCTGCGCTAGTTAAGCATGCTGCCATGTTTCCTGATGCGGAAAAGGATACAGCACATACCCCTATAATACCCATACAGAGCGGCCCCATTACCCAATCGATTTTTATGGTAGAAGATGATGAACTCTTCGCCAAAGACGTCGCATTGAAAATCGGCCCTTCCGGCTATACTGTGCGCTGCTTTTCAAACCTCACTTCTTTCAGGGAAGCCATCAAAGACGCTCAACCCGCTGCTATCATCATGGACATGATGCTGCCTGATGGCAACGGTGCGGATGCAATTGCTGACCTGCGTGAGACAAATAACCTGTCATTACCTGTGATATTTTTATCTTCCCATGGCGATTTATCTGTGCGCTTAAAAGCGGTGCAATGTGGCGGCTATGCTTATTTAACCAAACCGCTCGATATCAACGCCCTGGTCGATACACTCGATAAAGCCACACTGCAACAAAAAGTCAAGCCTTACCGTGTCTTGATAGTTGAGGATTCACAGGCGTTGGCGATGCTCTACTCCCACACCTTGAAAGCCGCAGGCATGATTACAGAAACCGTAATGGATCCCATGAACATCATGGCTACACTGGCATCATTCGTGCCAGAACTGATTCTCATGGATGTCTACATGCCGGGCTGCACCGGCCTGGAATTGGCCACCGTACTGCGCCAGCAAGAAAAATACGTCAGTGTTCCCATCGTATTTCTCTCTGGTGAAACCGATCTCAATAAACAACTCGGCGCCATGCAGTTAGGAGGCGATGATTTTCTGGTGAAACCCATTCAACCTGATCATCTTGTTTTGGCCGTCAGTAACCGTGTCAGCCGTTATCGCATATTGCGCTCGTTTATGAAACGTGACAGCCTCACGGGCCTGTACAATCACACTACCACCAAAGAATATCTCGAGTATGCAATGGCTGTTGCGAAAAGGCGGGGCACTTCGCTGGTTTTTGCCATGATTGATCTCGACCACTTTAAATCAGTCAACGATACTTATGGACACGCCACGGGTGACCGGGTAATTAAAAGCCTCACCCGTTTATTGCAGCAACGTCTGCGCAAAACAGATATTCTTGGCCGTTACGGTGGTGAAGAGTTTGCGGTAGTTCTGATCGATACGGACATGGAGAATGCCTGCAAAGTTATGGAAAATATCCGGAGAGATTTCTCTCAGATACGCCAGGAAGGTAATGGCGTTGGATTCACATCCACGTTCAGTTGCGGTATCTCTGCATTCCCCGCCTATGACAGCGCTGTTGCGCTCAATGACGCCGCTGACAAAGCCATGTATGACGCCAAACACAGGGGACGTAACCGGATTGCCATCGCTAACGGATAGCAATATCACCCTTCGACAGGCTCAGGGCGGATGGGAATATTAAAAACCTTGTCATTCCGGGCACAGCGAGGAATCTTATGCGGGATCCCGCACTTAAAAACCGTTCGCGCTGAGCCTGTCGAAGCAGGAACGGTTTTTTATCATAACAGTAACTATACCCTAGCGATTTCCTGGAATTGCTCACCACTCAGAGCATAAGCACGCGCAAACCCGCCGATGTAACGTATGTCTATCGGGTGCAGCCGAAACAACACGAAATCGCTAAATCCAAACAGCAACTCAGCCTCTGGCAAACGGTGAATATAAGCGGCGCGCGCTGCGGAAAATTCTTCACTGTCACGGCTTAATACACTCACCCGGCCTTGAATACTGGCACGCACCAAGGTTTGCTGATCACCCTCGCCACTGTCAGGCTGGGTAATTACCAACGACGCGCGCGCATCCTGCAACAGATTGCGGGTATGCGCGGCGAGACGGCTGAGGTGCAACAAGAAACCGCCAAAATCAGACTCAGGCACATAGGCCACCATGGATGCCAACGGCCCCTCTTCAGTAAGCGTAGCCAGCGCCGCCCAGCGCTGACTAAGAATCAGATGCAGCAAATGATGCTTTTCTTCATCGGGGAATGTCACGGCGCCACAATAAATGTCACGCTGTCTACACCAGTATTGCCATTAGCAGGATCATAAGCATATACCATCGCTTGATACGTACCCGCCTGTTTCACATCCCATGTAGCTGCAAACTGGCTAATCGCTCCGGCATATTCCAAAGCAAGCTCGCCCGCCGCTTCGCCATTACGCTTCAACAACGCTTTGACTTCATACTTGCCCGGATCCCATTGCCCGCCCGGCTCCAGCGTACAACCACACATCATGGTGACATTGGCGCGCAGCTTCATGGTTTGCGGCGTACCACTAAGTTTAATATGCACGGGAGGATCCATGACATCCACTACAAATCCGGGCATTTGCAACAGGAAACCATCACCTGCATTAATGTGTTTGCCGGGCACAATCCATTGCGTGGCAGAAACCTTGTTGGCCGATTGGCGTTGCGCAAGTGGGCCATAGGCAGACACTTCTATCAAACGTGGCTCGGTCAAATCAAGGGTTGCCACAAACTTGGCGGCACCCTCTGTAGACAGGCTATCACTGCGTTTTTTATCCATGGCCATAATCCGCCTGGTATCACCGGTATCGCCCTTGGTGACTCCTTTAGCCAGCAATTCACCGCTATCAACATCACGGATGGTAATGAGTGTCCCGCCTATTGAGGTACCAATAAACTTGGCATCTTTACTGATAACACGCACTACAATTTCTGTAGGCGCCGCCTGAACCACCGTAGCCATTAATATGGCAAACGTCAGCCCTGCCATGGGAATCAAAAGTTTTTTCATGGTATATCCTTATAAGGTGGCCAATTTTTTAAACTGGCAGCCGCACACTGGCGGGCAACTCTAACTCCAGGGAGATGGGCAGATGATCAGAGATGGCGTGATTAAGAACTCGTACATTACTGATCTTGAGTGAAGGAGTTACCAAAATATGGTCAATATTGCGGAATGGCCGCCAACTTGGAAACGTATGTAAAGTTTCCAGGGGTTCGCACAAATGGGTACTCTCAAGGAGGAAATCCATTTCTTTGCTCTGCGGCTGACAATTCAGGTCACCCATTAACACCACATGTTGATAAGCGTTAACAATGTCGCTAATAAATGCAAGTTGCTGCATACGCGCGCGCTTGCTCAGTGCCAGATGTGCCAGCAACACCACTAACGGATGCTCACCCGTCCCGTAACGCGACATCATCAAGCCCCGCCCAGGAATTAACCCAGGCAGTTTGTGCTCCACGATTTCCTGTGGCTCAAGTTTGCTTAACAAGCCATTGCTATGTTGGGCAAACTTCCCCAGATTGCGGTTGGTTTGGTGATACCAGAAAGGAAAGCGCCCGCGTCTTGCCAGATACTCGACCTGATTAATGAAATAGCTACGCATACTCCCGCCATCGGCTTCTTGCAGGGCTACCACATCATAGTCACTCACCAGGTGTGCAATCCGGTCTAAATTCTCAAAACTGCGGGTATGGGGCAAAACATTTTTCCAGCCTTGCGTCACATAATGGTGGGCACGGGTGGAAGCGATCCCCGCTTGAATATTATAACTTAACAGGCGTAAATGCGTTCTGATCGGGGCGAGATCATTTACACAGAGCGATGCCGCATAACGTGCTTGCGCGTCCTGGGGGGAAATAAAGGGTACATTCATAATTGAAAAATCATATTCCCAAGTTTTTCGGTCAATTTAAGATTTTCCCTATAATCAACCGGGCAGTCAATAATGCTGACAGTATTATCTGCCAACGCCATTTTTAAAATGGGCAACAAATCCTCAGCCCGTTCTACACGATAACCCTTGGCGCCAAACGAATCAGCGTATTTGACGAAATCCGGATTGGTGAATTTAACATTGGTTTGCCGTCCATAGATATTCATCTGCTTCCATTCGATCAGCCCATAACTACAGTCATTCCAGATTAAAATCACAATCGGCACATTCATGCGCATGGCCGTTTCAATCTCTTGTGAATTCATCAAAAAACCCGCATCGCCGGTCACCGCCACAACTTTGCGTTGTGGATACGCCAGGCGCGCAGCAATAGCACCCGGTACCGCAATGCCCATGCTGGCAAAGCCGTTGGAGATAATGCAAGTATTGGGATGCTCACAACGGAACATGCGCGCCATCCACATTTTGTGCGCGCCCACATCACAGATCACAATATCTTCCAGACCCATTGCCGTGCGTAAATCCCAGATGATTTTTTGCGGCTTGATGGGGAAGCCCTGATCGGCACGGTGCAGATTCATTTCAGCGATCAAGGCATCGCGCAACGGACGCAAGCGGTGGCCTTGATGCGGTGTCGCCAGATCTGCAATGCGATCCAGGCTGTAGCGAAGATCACCCAGTACGCCCACCTCAACAACATAGTGCGCATCCACTTCTGCGGGCGACATGTCGATGTGGATAATTTTACGGTCGCATGTAGGGTGCCACAAATAAGGATGGTATTCGACAAGATCATACCCTACGCAAATAATCACATCGGCCTGATCAAAACCAAAGTTGGCGTAATCATGTGCCTGCAATCCGGCACTGCCTAACGCCATCGGGTGCTTGAAGGGGATTACACCTTTAGCCATGAAGGTGTTGGTCACCGGAATATTCAGGCGTTGCGCAAACGACGCCAGTTGTTGCCAGGCTTGCGCGCGAATCACGCCGTTACCTGCCAGAATAATTGGATTACGCGCACCGGAAATAATCTCGGCAGCGCGCATTACCCGTTCGGCAGAAGGCTCCGGGGGCGTGGGGTGCTGCGCACGCAACGGCAAATCATCAATCGGCATTTCGGCCAGATTTTCCGGGAATTCAATAAACGACGCGCCGGTCTTTTCCATCTGCGCCTGTTTGAATGCTTTGCGCACCACTTCAGGAATAGTGTTGGGCGTCAGCAAACGCGTGGAATATTTGGTGATCGGCTCAAAAATATTTTGCAGGTCCAGCACCTGGTGCGATTCTTTGTGCAAGCGGTTGGTGCCCGCCTGCCCGGCAATCGCCACCACAGGCGCATGATCCATATTGGCGTCAGCAACGCCCGTGATCAGGTTAGTGGCGCCCGGCCCGAGGGTCGACAGGCACACCCCCGCGCGCCGTGTTAAGCGCCCATACACATCGGCCATAAACGCGGCGCCTTGCTCATGGCGCGTTGTCACAAATTTGATGGGGGAGTCCAGCAAGGCATCCATGACTGCCAGATTTTCTTCGCCAGGAATGCCGAAGATGTATTCCACCCCTTCATTTTCCAGGCACTTTACAAACAGTTCTGCCGCTTTCATATCCTGACCCTAGGTTGCATTATTGATTATTTTTGAGAAAGCCCCACAGGGTGTCTCTATAAAAAATAACGGCATGGTGCTCAATTTCTTGACCGGAATGCACTATAAATTCACGAAATTCCCGCCAATAACTGCATTGATTTTGTCAGGGCTTGCTCGCCAGGAAATCCACGATCTGTAAAAACCGTTCATTTATTCCACCCGCCATCTGACCATCTACCCGGTATTTACCGTTCACAACAATAGACGGCGTGGAATTAATGCCATAGCGTTTCGTCAATTCACGGGCGCGGCGCACCTTGCTCTCCACGGTAAACGAATTGAATACTTTTTTGAAATCTGCATTGCTTACACCCTGCTCAGCAAACAGCGCCATCACTGCCGCTTCGTCATTCATCTTGCGCTTTTGCGCATGAATGGCGTTAAACAGCGGGTTATGGATTTTTTCCACTACGCCCAAGGCTTCGGCGGCATAGTATGCCTTGGCCAGCACCGCCCAATCCTCACGGAAAATCACCGGCAATCGCACAAATTTGACATTTTCAGCCTTGTTTTTCAGCCAGCGCTCAATATATGGCTCAAAGCGATGGCAATGCGAACAGGCGTAGGAAAATAACTCCAGCACTTCAATTTTCTCTCCGCTCACCGTGGGCTGCTGGGGCGTAATCACCTGATAATGCACGCCCTCCTCAAAAGTGGGTGAAAAAAGCGCTGCCGACGCTGACAATGGCAGCAACATCATAACAAAGATCATATTTACCACATACTTCATGTATTTATTCCCTCTATGCTGACTGAAAAGCTTTAACAAGCTTCGCCATTATTTAACAAGCTTCGCTTAAGACTATGCAACTTATCACACTAACGCAATAGGCCATGCCATGATATATTTGGAATATATTTGCTATGCTATGGACAACTAAAGCCAAGGAGTGTTGCCGTGACAAAAAAAGAAATTAATCTGGCGCAGTTTCTCAGCCATCACCACCTGTGTGCATCACTCACGGTTACAGAAGTAGAGAATCTGCTTAACTACCTGGAATTTGTGGAGTATAAAAAAGATGATGTCATTGCGGACATCGGTGATGTCGGCGAAGCCCTGTATTTTGTCGTAAAAGGTGAGGTGGCCCTGATACACGATGACGGTAATCAGACGCTTGAAGTCGGGCGTATGAAAGAAGGTGAATTAATGGGCGAGATGTCATTTTTTGACCGCCAACCGCGCATGTTGCGCGTGGTCGCCACCACCGACGAAACCCAGCTTCTGAAACTGCCGCGCGTCATGTACCAGCGCCTGCGCATAGAACGTCCTTATGTGGCGGTAAATCTGCTGGAACATGCTATTATTAGCCTCGACCATCTGGTGCGCCACGTCAGCGAAGCGGAAGCCAGCCTGACGCGCTATATTTTCGGGCCAGGTAAGCGTTAGAACCTGTTTAGAATCTCGATCAAGGGATGCAGCGCAAGGCGGAAACGGGCGAAAAAGCGGAGTGTACACGCAGTACATGAGCATTTTGAGCTTGTTTCCAACGCCGCGATGCGCCCTTCAGCGAGATTCTAAACAGGTTCTTAGAATTCAACGCCTGGAAAATTAATGTATCCCCTCTCCTCAACCCCCTCCCGCTGTGCAGGAGGGGGGGTAAAAATCACTATGCTCAACCCCCTTTACCGACGCGCCGTCTTCACACTGGGCGCACCTACAGTTGCCTATCTACCCCCGGACAGCGGCTATGAAGTGGCTTTCGCTGGACGCTCCAACGCCGGAAAATCCAGCGCCATCAATAGCATAACTGGACAAAAAGCCTTGGCGCGGGTCAGCAAAACCCCGGGACGTACCCAGCATATCAATTTTTTTGAGCTGGAAGCCAGCAGTCTGGATTCCACATTAAATCAGGGTCGTCGGCTGGTTGATCTGCCCGGTTATGGCTATGCCAAAGTAGCGCACAGCGTTAAAGAACACTGGCAGGCCGCGCTCGAAGAATATCTTAATACCCGCCAATCACTGCAAGGGCTGGTGATTGTCATGGACATTCGCCACCCGCTCACCCCGTTTGATCAGCAAATGCTGGACACCTGCCAACATGCCCGTCTACCCACGCATATTTTGCTGACCAAAGCCGACAAACTCAGCAAAGGCGCGGCGGGCGCCACGCTGCAACAGGTGCGTCGGACGCTTACCGAACGCTACCATGAAGACGATGCGCCGCTGCCCACGACACAGCTTTTCTCCGCCCTGCGCGGTATCGGTATTGAAGATGTGCATCGGAAATTAGATGAATGGTTAAAACTGAAAACGGCGATTAAATCCGACGCCGTGACAATAGCAACTGATTGATTTAAAGCCATAAAAAAAGCCCCGGCACCAAAAAGGGGGAAAGCGCCGGGGCATAAAACACCCGGCTTGGGGAAACCGGGTGGTAAAAAATTCTGTCCCGGGAGGGATAGGACAGAACAGCGCGAAAATCTCGCAACCTATACCTGAGACGCCAGGCTTTCCGTAAAGTTCACGGCAAACACCAGAATTTTTATTGAATGGCCTGATTTGTGCAGGTCGGCAATAGAGACTATATAAAACCCATACGGTTCAAATAGCTGGGAGGGCATAAAAAAATCCCGGCCTTCATAAAGGGGGAGAAGGCCGGGACAAAGAGCACCCGGTTTGGGGAAACCGGGTGCAAGGGGTTTCCGTCCCGGGAGGGGGTGGGACGGATAAGTGTGAAAAATCACACTATACTTAGTTAATGGGGATGACGATCTTCAACTTCAAGGGTACAAAATTTCTAATTTTAACCCCGCTACTGCATAAGCGGGGATTAATGCGCTTCGTCCCAATTATTTCCAATACCAATATCCACCACCAAAGGTACGGCTAAATTAGCGGCACACCCCATGCATTCTCTGATGCTGATCACGGCGCGATCAAGCACTCCCTCGGCCACTTCAAACACCAGTTCATCATGCACCTGCATGATCATGCGCATTTCAGTGCCGCCGTGGGAAACGGCTGTAGAATTACGCGCAATCATCCCATCTGTCTTGAGCATGGCAAGTTTGATTATATCCGCCGCCGTGCCTTGCATGGGCGCGTTGATGGCGGCACGCTCGGCATATTGGCGGCGCTGGCCATTGCGTGACTTGATGTCCGGCAAATACAGGCGTCGACCGAACAATGTTTCAACATAACCACGCTCTGCGGTTTGCGCGCGCGTGGCATCCATAAAAATCTTTACGCCGGGGTAACGTGCAAAGTAACGGTTCATGTATTCCTGTGCGCTGCTGCGATCCACATCCAGTTGCCGCGCCAGGCCAAAGGCAGACATGCCATAAATCAGACCAAAATTAATGGCCTTGGCGCTGCGGCGTTGATCGCTGCTCACCTGATCAACCGCCACACCAAAAATTTCTGCGGCAGTGGCGCGATGAATATCATCGCCACGCGCAAACGCGCTCAACAACCCGGCGTCTTGCGACAGGTGCGCCATGATGCGCAATTCAATTTGCGAATAGTCGGCGGCGACAATTTTATATCCCGGTGGCGCGATAAACGCCTGTCGTATGCGCCGCCCTTCGGCGCTGCGAATCGGAATGTTCTGCAAATTAGGATTCGAGGAAGACAAGCGCCCAGTGGCGGCCACCGCCTGGTGATACGAGGTGTGTACACGACCGGTGCGCGGATCAATCTGTGCGGGTAATTTATCAGTATAGGTTGATTTCAATTTGCTGAGCGTGCGCGACTCCAGAATCAATTTTGGCAAGGGGTGGACGAACGCCAATTCCTGCAAAACTGATTCGCCGGTGGAGGGTTGGCCAGTGGGCGTTTTCTCGATTACAGGCAAGCCCAGCTTATCAAACAAAATCATCTGGATCTGCTTGGGCGAATCAAGATTAAACGGCTGCCCTGCAACCACATAAGCTTGCTCCTGAAGGCTCAATATTTGCCGCGCCAGTTCATCGCTTTGACGATGCAACATCTGCGCGTCCACCAGCACGCCATTGCGCTCGATGCGTGATAACACCGGCACCAGTGGCATTTCGATGTCATCAAACAATTTCTGCAAGCCCGGCTCGGCGCGGAGGCGCGGCCAGAAGACGTGATGCAAACGCAGCGTAATATCGGCATCTTCGCAGGCATAGGGCGACGCCTGCTCCAGCGCTATTTGATTAAAGGTGATCTGACGCGCGCCCTTGCCGGCGATGTCCTCAAAATGCACGGTCTTGTAGTCGAGGTGCGCCAACGCCAGCGTGTCCATGTCATGACGCGAGCCAGTGCTGTTGAGCACATAGGATTCGAGCATGGTGTCATAGCGTATGCCCGCCAGGGTAATCGCGTAATTGGCAAGCACGCTCATGTCGTATTTCAAGTTCTGCCCGAGCTTCGACCGCATGGCATCTTCCAGCAGCGGTTTAAGTTGCGCCAGCACTGCGTCACGCGATAACTGATCGGGTGCGCCGGGATAATCATGCGCCAGCGGCACATACGCCGCTTCGCCCGGCTGCACCGCAAACGACACGCCGACAATTTCGGCCTGCATGTAATCCAGTGAGGTGGTTTCGGTATCAAAGGCAAATAATTCAGCTTGCGCAAGACGCGCCAACCAGTGGTCGAGTTGCGCCTGCGTGAGCACGGTATCATAGCGGCTGGAAAGTTGCTCCTGCATTTCCAGCACTTCCGCCATCCGTGGCGGTCGAATTGCAAGCGGAACGGGATCTGTGGCGAGAACTGCAACGGGGACATCACGGGCGATGTCCCCCTGTTGCACAACATCAACACCCTGTTCCTCCTGCCCGACAAGTTGCGCTGTATCTGCAAGCTGCGCCAACCAGGTCTTGAACTCCATGCGCTTATACCATTCGCGCAAGGTACTTACGTCCGGCGGTTGGCGATGCAGATCAAGCGGCGCCACCGCCAGTGGCACATCGCAACGAATCGTGGCGAGTTGCCGCGACAATGGCAGCAGGTGCATATTCTCGCGCAGGCTTTCACCGACTTTGCCACTGATCTGATCCGCATGCGCCACAAGATTGTCCAGCGTGCCATATTCCTGCAACCATTTAGCGGCGGTCTTGGGGCCAACTTTGGGAATGCCAGGAATATTGTCTGAGGTATCACCCACCAGCGCCAGGTAATCAATGATCTGCGTCGGCGACACGCCAAATTTTTCAACTACCCCCGGCACATCCAGCGCGGTGTTGCTCATGGTGTTAATGAGTCTGACGTGGCTGTCAACCAGTTGCGCCATGTCCTTGTCGCCTGTTGAAATCACGGTATGCAATCCGGCCGCCGTGGCTTGCGTTGCCAACGTGCCAATCACATCATCGGCCTCGACGCCGTCCACCATCAATAACGGCAATCCCATCGCCACGACAATGGCATGCAGCGGCTCGATCTGGCTGCGCAAATCATCCGGCATGGGCGGGCGGTGCGCTTTATATTGCGCAAACAAATCATCACGAAATGTTTTGCCTTTGGCATCAAACACCACGGCAATCCGGTCTGGCTGATAATCTGCCAGCAGCTTACGCAGCATATTGGCGACGCCGTACACTGCGCCAGTCGGCTCACCGCGCGAATTAACCAGTGGCGGCAACGCATGGAAGGCGCGATACAGATAAGATGAGCCGTCGATCAGCAGCAACGGCTTGGGAGAAGTTTCAGTCATGGGTATTCGCAAATCTAATAATTAAAGGATCGACAACCAGAAGCAGGTAGCTCCAGGCAAGGGTATCACGGATGCCAGTGGCACCGTAATGCACAACGAGCACAATGCCAGTAACCACCGCCTATGCCGCGCCGTTTTTTTGGTTTATCATGGGATGAACCGTGCCGATACTATACTAGAAGCCTGTCCACCTACGTGCCCACCATCACTTAACATTGGCAACACACCACTTATGAATGCAGAAGAAAGATCGGTTCACCCCAGTTTCCAGAGCATTAATGACGCCGCGTTGACGCGCGAGTCGTGGAAGATTTTTCAGATCATGGCAGAATTTGTGGAAGGCTTTGAACGCCTGTCGCAAATCAAACCCTCCGTCAGCATCTTCGGTTCGGCGCGCACGCCAGTGGATCACCCCTATTATAAACTCGCGGAAGACATTGGGCTGATGTTGTCAAATGCGGGGTTCAGCGTGGTGAGTGGTGGTGGGCCAGGCATTATGGAAGCGGCCAATAAAGGCGCGTTTGCGGGTAAATCGCCCAGTATTGGCCTGAACATTGTGCTGCCGCATGAACAAGTCACCAATCCATACCAGAACATTTCTTTGAATTTCAGGCACTTTTTTTCACGAAAAGTAATGTTTGTGAAATATGCCTCAGCTTATGTAGTGTTACCGGGCGGATTTGGCACGCTCGACGAGCTGGCCGAAATTCTGACATTGGTGCAAACGCATAAAACCCGGCAGATCCCGATTATTCTGGTGCATAAGCCCTTTTGGGAAGGCTTGCTGGCGTGGTTTCAAAACACGCTGGTGATGGAACACGTTATCAGCCCTGGCGACATGAATCTGATGCAAATTGTGGATACCCCGCAAGAAGTGGTTGACGCAATTTTCAACCACTATGAGCATCGCGGCTTTGAACCCTCGGCAGATGAAAAAGCCACGCTGCTGGATCTCTAATCTAAACGGCCATTGGAGTCAACGACCATGCGTTACATTGTAATTATTCTGGCATCGTTTCTCACCCCGGGTTTCGCGGTCGCCGCCGATGTTGCGGCGCCGGTCGATGCCGCAGCGCCGGCCGATCTGCCGCCCCCACCCACGGACAGCCTGGACGGCGAGACTCCAGAACCCGAGGTGCGCATTATCCGCCGACCGCAGGAAACCGTGGAAGAATACCGGGTGGGCGGCGCGCTCTACATGATAAAAGTCACCCCCAAACAGGGTGTCGCCTATTATCTGGTGGATACCGATGGCGATGGTAACCTTGAAACCCAGCACAATGCCCTGGAGCCGCGCATGGCGATCCCCGGCTGGGTCATATTGCGCTGGAAGTAACTTACGTAATCATCACCCATAGTTTAAAATATCAGGCATATCCCACTAAAAAAGCCCCCACATGTCTGTCTACACGCGCATTGAGCGCAATGATCTTGAAGAGTTTCTGCACCATTATCCGCTCGGTACGCTGATAAACTTCGAGGGAATCCGCGCCGGCATTGAAAACACCAATTATTTCGTCACAACAACTACGGCTGGCGCACCTCCCGCGCAGTTTGTGTTAACCCTGTTTGAACAGTTGAAGTATGATGAACTCCCCTATTTTCTTGACTTGATGGCTTTTTTCGCTGAGCGTGGCATCCCCAGCGCGCATCCCCTCGCCGATCACCAGCAGCATTATCTACGCATATTACACGGCAAGCCCGCTGCCCTGGTGCAACGCTTGAACGGTGGGAGCACAGAATATCCCACCCCCGCACAGTGCCACGCTCTGGGTAACGCCTTGGGACGCATGCATGTAGTGGGGCAGGCTTACCCGGCACAGCGTGCCAATACCCGTGGACTTGCGTGGTACCAAAAAACCATGAGCAACGTGTTACCACGTTTAACTACATCAGACGCCGCCCTGCTCCAGGAAGAAGTGCGCTTTCAAACGGCGTTTCACGCCACCCCGGCCGCAAACGCCTTGCCACGCGGGGTGATTCATGCTGATTTATTTCGTGACAATGCCTTGTTTGTGGGAGACACCCTCACGGGCATTATCGACTTTTACTACGCCTGCAACGACGTGCTGCTATACGATGTGGCAGTTACGGTAAATGACTGGTGCAGCCAGCCTGATGGCACTTTGAATGACGCTCTCACCCCCACGCTGCTGCAGGCTTACCAGCAGCAGCGCCCCCTTGGCACCGCCGAACAGGACGCCTGGCCCGTGATGTTACGCGCTGCCGCGTTGCGGTTTTGGCTGTCGCGGCTACATGATTTACACTTCCCCCGCACCGGGGAAATTACCCATACCAAGGATCCTGAGGTATTCAAACACATTCTTGTACAAAGAAAGCACAGGACAACTTTATGAAACATAGCTATAGAAAGTGATAGAAATTTGATGGATTAACGCTAAGTTATTGGTGTCATACTGAATTCTGCGTTATGCACAAAATCTGTGGATAACTCTGTGGAAAGTTTGGGGTCACAGGCTGTAAACGGCTATTACAGTAGTGTTACAGCCGCTTTGGACAAAAAACGATCTAAAATAATATCATTATTAAAACAATAAGTTAGGACACATAACGAAACCCTGTCAATTATCAGGCGGGGTGATGCCCCTTAAACCCCGGAGCCTGCGTGTATTGTGCATAAGAAAGCGCATGACCCTCACCGTCAAAGCGGAAAAACGGCTGTCCCGCCAAACCATTACTCCAATCATGACACGGGCTGTCACCCGATTCACCCCCGGAGCCGTTATCCGATTGTGGATGCCGCACGGGGCGCAGCTATTGTGCTGATGTTCGTGTATCATTTCATGTTTGATTTACGCTATTACAACGTGGTGGCGATTGATTTTAATAATGACCCTGTATGGTTAGGATTACGTACGCTGATTGTGGGTCTGTTTTTAGGGGTGATGGGCGTCAGCCTGCACCTGGCCACAGCCAGTGGCCTTAGAAACTGTTCACGATCTCGATCAAGGGATGCAGCGCAAGGCAAAAGTGTCCGAAAAAGCGGAGTATACACACAGTATATGAGCATTTTGAGGACACTTTTAACGCCGCGATGCGCCCTTCAGCGAGATCGTGAGCAGTTTCTTAATCAACGCGCGTTTGTGCGACGGCTATTACAGGTGGTGGGATGTGCGGCGCTGGTAAGCATCTCCAGTTACATGATGTTCCCGAAAAGTATGATCTTTTTTGGTATCCTGCATTTTATTGCTGCCGCCAGTGTGCTGGGATTACTATTTTACCGCTGGTTCTGGGTCAATTTAGCCATGGGCGTGGCGCTGATTGTGGTGGGGCTGACTGTGCAGCACCCATGGTTTGATCAACCCGGCTGGCAATGGATAGGGTTAATGACACATAAACCCCTAACCGAAGATTATGTTCCTCTGCTGCCCTGGTTTGGGGTGGTATTATTAGGTCTTTTTGTGGGCAAATGGATTTTCTCCACGCCGCCAGTTGCCGGACCCTTTACCGAATGGGCCGGGTCATTGGGCAAAAGCCTGGTGCAATGGCAAGGAAAATCCCGTTTATCCCGCCTGCTGATCTTTGGTGGAAGGCATAGCCTGCCGATTTATATGCTGCATCAACCGGTATTTTTTGCGATTTTGTATCTGTTTTTAGGGACATAGTGGTTGGCATAATGGAAGCAAGGCAGAACAACAGGGTCAAGCTCATGGCTTTTTTTAAAAAAAACCCCAATACAGCCACGCCCAGCGTTTCGCTGGAATCACCCCGCGTCTCGCTGGCATCGCTGAATTGGCAAAGGCCGGGCGGATTCCTGCTGTTGTTATTGCAACCTTTATTACAAAAAACCACATCCAATCTCCGCGCCATTCTTTGGGTTAACGGGATATTGGTGCTACTAATTGCTTATTACTTAGCCAAATTAACGTGGTTGGCCCTCCCCGCCCCGCCTCAAGAAGACGCGCCACCCCCTTTAATACAACCTGCATTACAAGGGGCCGTAATGCCAAATCAGCCAAACCCACAAGCCACGGCGGGCAACGCTCTCATCACGCCGCAAGATATAGCCAATTGGCATTTATTGGGTGAGGTTAATACGGCAGTGTCGACTAGCGCAGTGGAAAACGCGCCCCCAACCAGCCTGGCCCTCAGCTTGCATGGCATTATCGCCAGCCGCGACAGAAAAACCGCACGCGCTATTATTGCGGATAGCAGCGGCACTGAAAATTTTTATGCACTTGACGCGCAAGTGCCAGGCGGGGCGGTCCTGAAGGAAATCCATGCAGATCGTGTTATTCTGTTGCGCGGTGGCGGCCATGAAACATTGATGCTGCCCAAAGATGCGCTGGAGGGTGGCCTGGAGGGCGATGGGGAGCAGTTCGGCGCACCACCTTTACCGATAGCCAACCCCGATGAAGCCATGCTGGATGAATACCGCGATGCCTTGCAAAATCATCCGGAAACCCTGGCGGATCGCATTCAACCCATGCCGGTGCATGAAGGAGGAAAATTTGTCGGGTACCGTTTTATCTCGCCGCGCGACCCAACATTATTATCCCGCCTGGGCATGCAGCCCGGTGACGTGGTGACGGCGGTTAATGGCACACAACTCGACAACCCGCTCAAGGGCATGCAGGTATTGCGCGGGATATCAGCAGAAGATGAAATCAGGGTGGACACCGTGCGCAATGGCACGCCGCGCTCTTTCATCCTGCGGATGAATTAATTTAAAGCTCCTGCGGATTTTCCATGTCATTCCGCGCATAGCGAGGAATCGTGGGCAAGATCCCTCTCTTCGCCTGAAATGATAAGGGCGATGACAAGAGCCAAAACCGAAGAGATTAATAAAACCACCGGATGGATTGATAAATGGCACACATCAAAAAACGGGATAACATATTTATGCCTAACATGCGCCGGGCAGGATGCCCAAGTGCGGTGAGCGCAGGGAAGAGCGGCAGCGAAGGGTTCCGCAAGAACCTCCTGCGGGCAAGCTGTTTGGCCGCATTGTTGACAATTTCACCTTACACGCAGGCGCAGCCGGTTACGTTGAATTTAAAAGATGCCGACATTGCGGCGGTGATTGCCACAGTATCAGACATTACTGGCAAAAACTTTATTGTCGATCAGCGCGTCAAAGGCAAGGTAACGATTATTTCCGCGCGCCCGATGAGCAAGGAAGAAGTCTATCAAGTGTTTTTATCGCTGCTGGAAGTGAATGGCTTTGCAGCGGTGCCCAGCGGCAAAGTCATCAAAATCATACCTGACGTCAACGCCAAACAAAGCAGCACACCCGTTGCAACCGACGATCAGCCCGGCAAGGGTGATGAGGTAGTAACGCGCGTCATTCATGTCAAAAATATTTCAGCGACACAACTGGTGCCCGTGTTGCGGCCGCTTTCACCGCAACAAGGCCATATGGTGGCCTACCCGGGCACCAATGCGCTGATTATTTCTGATCGCGCTTCAAATATCGAACGGCTGACAAAGATCATTGAGCGTATTGATCAGCCCTCGGATACCGCCGACGTAGAAGTAATCGCGCTGCGTCACGCCGCCGCCGCTGAGGTGGTGCGCATTCTCAATGCGCTGGATCAGGAAGGGCGCAAAAATGATCCGGCCAGCGCCTCGGGCATTACGGATCGTCCGGTATTGATTGCCGATGAGCGCACCAATAGCCTGCTGGTGGGCGGTGGACAGAGTGGCCGGTTGCGCCTGCGCGCGCTGATCTCGCATTTGGATACACCACTGCAAACCAGCGGTAACATTCGCGTGGTATATTTACGCTATGCCAAAGCCAAAGATCTCGTACCAGTACTCACGGGTGTAGCCAGCCAGGTGCAAGACAAATCCAAGCCGGGCGGCGGCGCTGTGCCGGGCGGTGCTCCGATGAGCATGAGTACGCCCGGCAGTGGCATTAATATTCAAGCTGACGAAAGCATCAATGCACTGGTGATTACCGCACCGCAAGATGTGTTTCAGTCGTTGCAATCAGTGATCAGCCAGCTTGATGTGCGTCGCGCACAAGTGCTGGTCGAGGCGGTCATCGTTGAAGTTACCTCCAGCCGCGCTGCAGAGTTGGGTATCCAATGGGGCACCTTTGACCAATCTACAGGCAGCAGCAAACCAATAGGTATCACCAACTTCACTAATGGCGGCGCGGGATCCAGCATTGCAGCCATTGGCGCCGCTATCGCCAATAACACGGCTCCCGCAATTGGTGCAGGTTTGACATTTGGGCTAGGCAAATTCAACAGTGGCGGCTCAAGCTTCGCCGCCTTGATTCGCGCTCTGGAAGCCGACGGGACTTCCAACATTTTGTCTACTCCTACCTTGCTCACCATGGATAATACTGAGGCAGAAATAGTCGTGGGGCAAAACGTACCATTCATTACCGGTTCGTTCACCTCACCTGGCGCGACTGGCGGCGCTGCGACCAATCCATTTCAAACAATTGAACGTAAAAATGTCGGTATTACGCTGAAAATCAAGCCGCAAATCAATGAAGGCAACGCCATCAGGATGGAGATCGAGCAAAAGGTCGACAGCCTCTCTCCCAGTACGGTAGCCGGTGCCTCTGACTTGATTACCAATACACGCTCAATTCGCACCAATGTCATGGTGGACGATGGCAAGGTGATTGCCTTGGGTGGATTAATTACCGATGATCTGCGGGAAAGTGTGCAGAAAATTCCCTTGCTCGGTGACTTACCCCTGCTTGGCAGTTTATTCCGTTACAAGAGAAACAGTAAAGACAAAACCAATCTGATGGTATTTTTGCATCCCGTGATTATGCGTGACGGTGAACTGGCGGAGCGCATGACACATGGTAAATACGAGTTCATGCGCGCGCGGCAAATCGAAGCCAGAGAAAAAGGCATGGGGATATTACGTAATGAAGAAGCCCCCATGCTGCCTACCATGCAGGACATAATGAAGCTGCCACCGCCCTTCGGCCCATCTTCCGCAGGCGGCAATGCTGAGCCTGCTGCCAGTCCCGCAGTCGACCCTGCGGTCACTCCACAGTGAACGACACGCGATGAACGCAGCCATTGACATCACAACTGGCATCACTGCGCTGGAAACCGGGGAACCGATCCTTGATTCATCGTCTGCGCCTTCTCATACGCCAGCGCAGGTCATGGAAAAACGCGTATCGTTTCCCTATGCAAAGCGCCACGGCGTATTGGTAAAAGGCTGGGAAGACGGCTGCGCAATTGTCGTATGCCGCCCCGATGCGGGCACCTTGGCGCTCACTGAATTACGCCGCTTTCTCGGCGCGCCGCTGAAACTGCAACAGGCTACACCCCAAGATTTTGAAGCCCTGCTGGCGCAATCTTACGAGCATGACTCGACTCAAGCCATGCAAATGATGGGTGATCTCGGCGAAACCATTGATCTGTTCAGCATTGCCCAGCAACTGGCAGAGCCGGAAGATCTTCTCGAAACCGAAGATGATGCCCCGATTATTCGCCTGATTAACGCCCTGCTCACCGAAGCGATCAAGGAAAACGCGTCGGATATCCACATCGAACCTTTTGAGAATCGTTTGCTGGTGCGCTTTCGCGTCGATGGCATGCTGCACGAAGTGCTGGAACCGAAACGGGTGCTCGCGCCGTTGATTGCCGCGCGTATCAAGATCATGGCCAAACTTGATATTGCTGAAAAACGCCTGCCGCAGGATGGACGCATCTCGTTACGCGTGGCGGGGCGTCCCGTCGATGTGCGCGTCTCCACCCTGCCCTCGGGCCACGGCGAACGCGTGGTGCTGCGGCTGCTCGACAAACAGGCCGGGCGTCTTAATCTGGAACAGCTTGGCATGTCACCCACCGGGCTGGAAGTCATGCACCGCATCGTTGAAAAACCACACGGCATTATTCTGGTGACTGGCCCCACTGGCTCCGGTAAAACCACCACGCTGTATGCGGCGCTGACACGGCTCAACACCAAAACGCGCAACATCATGACGGTGGAAGACCCTATCGAATATTATCTGGATGGCGTGGGACAGACCCAGGTGAACACCAAGGTCGATATGACCTTTGCACGCGGCCTGCGCGCCATTTTGCGTCAGGATCCTGATGTGGTGATGGTCGGAGAAATACGAGACCTGGAAACCGCTGAAATTGCCGTGCAAGCCAGCTTGACAGGACACATGGTGCTGTCCACGCTGCATACCAATACCGCTGTCGGCGCAGTCGCGCGGTTGAGTGACATGGGCGTGGAACCCTTTCTGTTATCGTCGAGCCTGGTCGGTGTATTGGCGCAGCGGTTGGTACGCCTGCTATGTCCGCACTGCAAACAAGCCGTCAGCGCCACGCCCGCTGATTGCAACCTGTTTGGTTTGCCTCATGACCAACCTCCGACACTGTATAACGCCGTCGGCTGTGAATCATGCAGCTTTTCCGGTTATCGCGGCCGCACCGGTATTTATGAAGTGATTGAAGTGGATCATGCGCTGCGCACCCTGATTCATGAGGGCGCGGGTGAACAAGCGCTGGAAACTCACGCCCGCACCATGTCGCCAGGCATCCGCCAGGATGGCCTGCGGCGCGTATTGGCGGGCGTAACCACATTGGAAGAAGTGCTGCGTGTTACGCGTGAAGACGCTTGACCCAAGACAATGAACCACGGAGGGCACGGAGAACACGGAGTTTTTTAGTGAAGAATACGGCTACATTTACATTTTTTTCTCCGTGCCCTCCGTGTTCTCCGTGGTTAAAGGATCAAAATAAGCAATGGCTGCATTTGCATATATAGCACTGGACGCCACTGGCCGCGAACGTAAAGGTGTACTGGAAGGCGACACGCCCCGCCAGGTGCGCCAACAGTTGCGCGAACAGGGTTTGGCGCCCGTCAGCGTCGCTGAAGTGCGCCAAAGCGAAGATAATCGCTCTGCCGCACGTTTTTCATTCGGACGTGGCATCAGCGCCACAGACCTGGCGTTGATTACGCGGCAGTTTGCTACTTTGGCGCGCTCCGGCCTGCCGATTGAAGAAGCCTTGCAGACCGTGTCACGACAAACCGAAAAGCCGCGCTTGCGTAATATGCTGATGGCGGTGCGCTCGAGAATTATGGAAGGCCATTCGCTGGCCACGGCATTGCGCGATTTTCCGCATATTTTCTCGCAATTATACTGCGCCACCGTCGCTGCCGGCGAGCAATCGGGGCATCTGGATATTGTACTGGAACGCTTGGCCGACTACACCGAGGCACGGCAAACGCTGCGACAAAAGATGCTGCTGGCGCTGCTTTACCCGTCGATAGTCACGGTCGTGGCGATTCTGGTGGTGGTTGCTTTGCTGACCTTTGTGGTGCCACAAGTAGTCGATGTGTTTGATAATATCGGTCAGGAATTACCGATACTGACACGCATGCTGATTGCGGTCAGTGACTTTCTAAAAGAGTATGGTGTGGTATTGCTGCTGGCATTAATTGTGCTGGGTTTTATTATTGCCCGAGCGTTACGCCAACCCGGCCCCAAACAGCAATTTCATCGGTTATTATTAGCATTGCCGCTGATATCGCGGCTGGTGCGCAGCATGAATACAGCGCGTTTTATGCGCACCTTCAGTATTCTTACTGCCAGTGGTGTGCCAGTGATTGAGGCGATGCGCATTTCGGCGCAGGTGATTTCCAATCTGCCGATGCGTGCGGCGGTAGAAGAAGCCGCGCGGCGTGTACGTGAAGGTGCAAACTTGCATAAATCGCTTGAGCGTAGCGGCTATTTTCCGCCGATTGCGATTCATCTGGTCGCCAGCGGTGAAGCGAGTGGCAAACTGGAAAGCATGCTGGATCGTGCCGCGATCAGTCAGGAAAAGGAAATTGAAACCCTGCTGGCAGCGCTGATGGGGCTGTTTGAACCTCTCTTGATTATCGGCATGGGCGGCGCTGTATTGGTTATTGTCATTGCAATTCTGCTACCGATTTTTGATCTTAACCAACTTGTGAAATGATATATGGAACATACCTCTATGAAACTAAAAACTTCCAATCCGAATCCGGGACTGGCTCAACGCGGCTGCGCTTGTATCTCACCGCGTGGCTTCACGCGCATTCCACAGCGTGGTTTCACGCTCATCGAAGTGATGATCGTGGTGATTATCCTGGGCATTCTGGCTTCGTTTATTTTACCACGTATTATGGATCGTCCCGATGCTGCGCGCATCGTTAAGGCCAAACAGGACATACGCACACTGGTCAGCGCGCTGGATCTCTACAGACTCGATAATTTCAAATACCCTACGACAGATCAAGGCCTGGAAGCATTAACCAAAAAACCTGCCGATGCGACACGCTGGAAAGAAGGTGGCTATATCGACCGTCTTCCTAATGACCCGTGGGGCAAACCTTACCAATATTTAAGCCCCGGCACACAAGGCGCAATTGATGTGTTTACGCTAGGTGCGGATGGACAAGTGGGCGGTGAAGGCAGTGATGCCGATATTGGCAACTGGAATCTTGAATAGTTCAAGATCTGTTGACACCCACTCTCAGCGCGGATTCACGCTGCTGGAGTTGCTGCTGGTGATATTGATCATCGGCATTATTTTAAGTTTTGCCGCCTTGTCGATCGGACGCGGCAATGAGCGTGGAATCGAAGATGAAATGAAACGCCTGGCGGGATTAATTGAGCTGGCGGCACAGGAAGCCACTCTGGAATCACGTGAACTAGCCGTGCAGTTCAATGGCAATAAATACGAGTTTCTGGCATTTAAAGACAACAAATGGGCGCGCATCACGGGTGATGAGACATTCCGCCCACGCACGCTGCCAGAAGAAATGCGTTTAACCGTCAGGATTGAAGATGAACCGGTGAACCTTGGCACAGCAACGTCTCAGGAAACCGAAAACGTACTGCCGCGTATTTATCTGTTATCCAGCGGAGAAATAACGCCCTTTCAACTGATCTTGAAAGATGCCACAAACAATCGGGAAGGCGCCAACAGTTATCAACTTAATGGCAATATCAACGGCAAGATTGAGATGCGCATGATGAACGGCGCACCAGCACCATGAATACCGCCGGAATATTTGGTGCCCGCAGGCGCGCTCACGGGTTTACTCTGATTGAGGTACTAATAGCGTTAGCCGTGCTGGCGATTGCCTTATCTGCCGTGATTAAAGGTGTGGGGGCAAATGCCAATAATGCCGCGCATCTGCGCGACCGCATGCTGGCACACTGGGTGGCCATGAATAAAGTTGCAGAATTGCAGGCAGATACTGTATTCCCTGCGCCGGGAGTAACCACAGGCACGATGCTGATGGCGGAACATGAGTGGACGTGGCAAGTCACGGTATCCCCCACCCCGAACGCGACCATACAACGGCTGGATGTGGAAGTGCGCAGCAGAAAAGAAGATAAACAACCTCTGGACAGCCTGATAGCATATGTAGGGCAACCCCAGTGAGCAAGCTGATCAGTGCCAATAAAACTCAGCACGGCTTTACGCTGATTGAACTGATGATCGCCTTAGCCATCTTTGCCGTGCTATCAGCGATGACCTACGGGGGATTGCGCGCGGTGCTGAATGCCCGCAACCATTCCGATCAGCAAGCCGAGCGCCTGGCGACATTGCAAACGGCATTGATGATTATGGGCCGCGACATCGAACAAGCCACACCACGCTCGATCCGGGATGTGGGCAGCGGTGGTCAACCGGCGATGATGGGTGGTGGCAACAATACGGCAAGTCTCACTGGCGCCATGCTGGAATTTACACGCACCGGCTGGCGCAATCCGGCCGGGCGTGCGCGCAGCAATTTGCAGCGCGTGGCGTATACAGTGCAAAACAAGCAACTCTTGCGCATGACATGGACGGCGCTCGATCAGGCGCCTAACCAGCTACCGCAAACGACGGTATTACTCGACAAGGTTAATGGACTGGAGATTCGCTTTCTTGACCAGCAAATGCGCTGGCAATTGCTATGGCCACTCGCCACTACCGCTACTACCGCGCAAGTTGTTTTACCGCGCGCGGTTGAAGTCAGTATTGACGTTGAAGGCTGGGGACGTATTCCGCGTTTGTTTGGCGTTGCGGGCACGGGCGGAAAAGCAGGATGAATGGGGCACGAAACGCATCACAATCGGGCGTCGCACTCATTACCGCGCTACTGGTGGTTGCCATTGTCACAGTGATTGCAACGGGTATGGCCACCCGCCAGCAACTGGATATCCGGCGCAGCAGCAACGTACTGGACCGCGATCAAGCGTATATGCTGGCATTGGGCGTGGAAAGCTGGGGTAGAAGTATTTTGATACAGGATCGCCGTGAGAATACCGTAGATAATTTATCGGAGGTGTGGGCTACCGTGCTACCCCCCTTGAGTGTAGAAGGTGGCAATGTCGCAGGACACATTGAAGATATGCAAGGACGATTCAACATCAACAACCTCGTCAAAGACGGCAAACCCAGCCCCATTGATGTAAAGCGCTTTGAACGCCTCTTGAAAGCCCTGGAATTAAACCCCAATCTGTCCGAAGCCGTAATCGACTGGATTGATAGCGACAGCGAAACCATGCCAGGGAATGGCGCGGAAGACGGCGAGTACATGGGACACACTCCCCCGTACAGAACCGCCAATAACATAATTAACAGTGTCAGCGAGCTACGTCTGGTCAAGGGATTCACCAAAGAGGCGGTTGCGCGCCTGGAACCCTTTATCAGCGCATTACCTGCCTACACGCCTATTAATATTAATACCGCGCGCCCCGAAATATTAATGACATTGGCCGATGATTTAACCAAAACCGATGCTGAGGCGATGATAGAAGACCGTGGCACAAAAGGTTATACAGACATCCAGAAATTCATTACCAGTCCTACGGTAAAAAGCCGCAACATTCCTGCTGAGGGCCTGGGTATCAACAGCGATTATTTTATAGTGGATGCCGCATCACGTTTCGGTAAAGGACAAGTGCGATTATTGGGCTTGATTCACCGAACGGCCGATAACAAAGCGCAAACGCTGGTTCGTGCACAAGGAGTTTACTGACAATGCGCGCAAAATTATTTATTTATTTACAGTCGGACTCGTCTGATGCCGCCAGTTGGGTGCGTGTAGAAGAGCCTGCGCGCCAAAGCCTGAACGTGAGCCATGGGACATTACAGGACATTGCCACCGTGAGTGCAGGATGCCGTATTATTGTGCTGATTCCTGGCGCAGATGTTTTACTCGCCATCGCCAATATACCTGCGGGTAACCGTCAGCGCGCCATGAATGCGATTCCCTATGCGCTTGAAGATCAACTGGCAACCGATGTTGATACCCTGCATTTTGCGCTGGGTGAGCGAATTGATAATATCCGCATTCACGCTGCCGCAGTTGACCGTACACATATGGATGGTTGGTTAGAGAAGCTGCGTCAAGCCCATATCGAACCCGATGTTATCACTTCCGAAATTCTTGCCCTGCCCTGGTCGGGATCAGGAACAGAATCAAGATTAGCCACCTCATGGGTGATTATCGTCACTGGTAATCAGGCCCTGGTGCGTACCGGCCCACAGACAGGCTGGGTAGCCGACATCGACAATCTTGATGCGTTATTACGCATTGCCTTACATGAATCCAACGGGACGAAACCCGAACAGGTGCGCGTAATTAACTGTGCTCCCGCCGCTGCTTTTTCTGGGTTGCTGGCTGACACAGGCATTACAGTAAATATTGAGCAAAGCGATGAAGCGGTGTTGTCGGTACTGGGCCGTGGTTACAATGAAAAAAATGCCATAAATTTGCTGCAAGGTTCTTATAATCGCCGCGAACAGTTGGGCAAATTGTGGAAACCCTGGCGCCCTGCCCTGATCATGCTGGTATTCCTGCTGATGATACAAAGCGGCATGACCATTGCGGATTACATGCGCCTTAAAACCGAAAGCGATGCACTTACCCAACAGATCGCACAGACTTATTTACGTACTTTCCCGGATGCGCGCAAAGTCGTAAACCCACGTGCGCAAATGGAACAACGCTTAAAGGAATTACGCGGTGGTGATATTGAAACGGGTGGATTTATTTCTTTACTGGGCAGCATTGGACAGCCTTTAAAAGAAACACCGGGGCTCGAAATACAGCGCATCAATTACACCGAAGGAAAGATTGATCTTGCCTTATCCATTGGCGATCTGCAAAGCCTCGATCAACTCAAACAGCGCCTTGCGACCCAAGGCAGAGTAACTGTTAATATCGAGTCAGCGGCCAGCAGTGACAACAAGGTAGAAGCCCGGCTGCAAATCACAGGGCAAATCCCCGGGCAAATCAAGGATAAAGCCTCATGAAATCATCCTTTACAAACATGATGGGGAATCTCAATCCGCGCGAGCGTAATGCCCTGATCGTTGGCGGCATCATTCTCGGCGTGTTATTGATTTACACCGTATTGTGGAAACCCTTCAGCAACAAGGTTGAAAAACTCGAACACTCTGTTCAGGAACAACGCGCCTTGCAACAATGGATCAATACCGCTTCAGCCGAAGCGCAACGCTTGCGCGCCACAAAAAATACTAACTCTGCGATGCAAAATACAGCAGGGCAATCTTTGCTTTCGCTGGTGGATCAAGCCGCCAAACAAGACCGCCTGGGCACTGCGCTGAAACGTATCGAACCGGAAGGCGCCGCCAAAGTGCGTGTATGGATAGAGCAGGCGCCTTTTGATGATGTGGTGTTATGGATGGGCAATCTGAAAGACACTTATGGCGTTCAGGTCACTAATGTGAGTATTGACCGGCAAGGCACCTCTGCACTGGTGAATGCGCGCATCACGGTTGAGGGAGGCGCGCCATGAAATTATTTCCAGCAAAGCTATCATCACCCAGCCTGGCCATGCCCTCCTTTGCCCACAGTGGGCGCTATATTATTTTTGCGCTGTTGGCTTACATAATATTTTTGTGCGTTATGCTGCCTGCGGAACGCGGCTATAGCTTGATTAAAGAAAAAGTAGCGCCATTACGTTTATATCAACTGCATGGATCAGTATGGTCTGGCAGCGCTGGCATGGCCGTGACAGGTACACGGCAAATGCAGAATATCCACTGGACGCTGCATCCATGGATGTTGTTATTAGGGCGCATCGAAGCTTCCGTGGAATTCGATGAAGCCGGTCGCCACACCCAAACAGTGCTTGGCCGCACCGTGGGCGGCACAATTTATCTTGCCGATGTAAAAACACAACTGCCACCCACCGCCCTGGAAAATGCCCTGAATATTCCAGGATCAGGCCTTGATGGCGCCGTGGATGTCGCCTTATCCGATGTGAAATTTACTAACGGAAAATTAACCACGCTGGATGGCACGCTCTCATGGAATAATGCCGGCCTGTTTGTTACCCGCACTTCGCCCAAAACAAAACTCGGCAGTTTCGTCATGACCCTCACCACCAAGAGCGGCGGCACCGGCAACGAAATCAACGGCGTACTCAAGGATAATCCCGCCAGCCCCCTGCGCGCTGACGGCATCTTGCGCATCAAGCCAGACGGCACGTATCAATTCACTGGCTCACTTGCATTGCGGGACGCCAGCCGCGCCGACCTGGTGCAAGCATTGCGTCTGTTCGGTAGCCCAGGGCCAGGCGGCAAAATCCCGCTTTCCGCAGCGGGCACCGTTCCTGTGCTCTCGTTCTAAATCCTATAACCTCTTCATTCTGCCATTAAATACATTTCATTTTGCCTTATCCGGCAGTAATTGCGTAAAATAGCCCGGTAATCTGTTTTATAATAGACCGAAGTATTAATTTTTAGCCAAACAGCAGGTAACAGTGAAACAATCCACCAGGGAAGATTTCAAAAAAAACACTCACGGAAAAGACTCGGCACTGGACATCAAAGGATCGGTCTTCACGCTGACCGTGCTGTGCCTAAAAAGCACGGACAATGCGGCGATAGAGCTTGCCCTGCACGAACACCTGTCGCGGGCGCCGCGTTTTTTTCATAATGCGCCGGTGGTTATTGATGTAAAAGCGCTGCCACATGACGTTAGCGGGGACGCCGCGACTACCCTGGATTTTGCATTACTGACGGCGTTGTTGCGCAAACATAACTTGGTTCCCGTGGGTGTGCGTCATGCCGCCCCCGAACAACTTGATGGTGTCATTGCCGCTGGTCTTGCGATACTGCAAGGGGGCACCAAACCTGAGCCTGTCGAACGCGCTGTAGCGCCCACTACACGAGCAAGTGCCGCGCCTCCGCCTCAAACCACCACGACAAAAATCGTGCGTCAGCCAGTGCGCTCCGGACAACAAATCTATGCGAAAGGCGGTGACCTGATATTACTGGCCCCCGTCAATGCCGGCGCAGAAGTGCTGGCCGATGGCAACATCCACATCTACGCACCGTTACGGGGCCGCGCCCTGGCGGGTGTAACCGGTGACATGAACGCACGTATTTTCACGCATTCACTGGAAGCCGAACTGGTATCCGTGGCCGGGCATTACCGTATTTTTGAGCAGCAACCGGCAGCAGACGTACACGGTAAATCCGTGCAAATATATCTGGAAAATGAGCGCCTCATCATCACGCCATTAATTTAACAACTTATTTTTTTATCATCCAAGGAGCACACATTGACCAAAGTTATCGTCGTTACTTCGGGCAAAGGCGGGGTAGGCAAAACTACCAGCAGCTCCAGCTTTGCCAGTGGACTCGCCTTGCGTGGCCACAAAACTGCCGTGATTGATTTTGATGTTGGCTTACGCAACCTCGATCTTATTATGGGCTGTGAGCGCCGCGTGGTATATGATTTTGTCAACGTCATCAACGGCGAATCCACACTGAAACAAGCACTCATCAAAGACAAACACTGCGACAACCTGTTTGTGTTACCCGCCTCACAAACGCGCGATAAGGATGCGCTGGATACCGCAAGCGTGGGCCGTGTCATCAACGAATTGCGTGACAGTTTTGATTATATTGTTTGCGACTCACCCGCAGGCATCGAGAAAGGCGCGCTTATGGCGCTGTATTACGCCGATGAAGCGCTGATCGTCACCAACCCGGAAGTATCTTCGGTACGTGACTCCGACCGCATTCTCGGCATTCTCGCCGCCAAATCAAAACGTGCCGAAGATGGCGCCGAACCAATTAAAGAACACCTGCTAATCACGCGTTATTCGCCACGCCGCGCCGCCGCAGGCGAAATGCTCAGCGTCACCGACGTGCAGGAAATTCTCAGCATTCCCCTGCTCGGCGTCATTCCCGAAACCGAAGCCGTGTTACAGGCATCCAACGCCGGTGTACCAGTAATTCATGATATAGAAAGTAACGCGGGTCAGGCGTATCGCGATGTAGTCGCGCGCTTTCTCGGTGAAGATGTGCCGATGCGCTTCTTGACCGCCGACAAAAAAGGCTTCTTCAGCCGCTTATTTGGAGCCTGAGCCATGTCATTTCTTGATTATCTGCTTGGCACACGCAAGAAAACCGCCACTGTCGCCAAAGACCGTTTGCAAATCATTCTCGCCCGCGAGCGCGTAGACCGCAAAGGCCCCGACTTTTTGCCAGAGTTGCGCCAGGAATTACTGCAAGTGATTTCAAAATACGTAAAGATTGACCTTGATCAAGTCAAAGTTAATCTTGAGCACGATGGAAACTTTGAAGTGCTGGAGTTAAATATTGTATTGCCTGAATCAATCAACACCGTAAAAAAAACCGCGCCTTAAATTACGGAAATCATTGATAATCGCTTATCCACCAAAAATCAGTGTCGCCAACCTGCGGCCAGGGAAAAGCGCCAGCAGCCCTGCAATGGTCAGCCCGAGAAAGGTGCTGACCATTGCTTTGCGATGTTCAGTAACCCTGCCGTTACGAATAAAATAGACTGCGTATCCTAGCGAGAACAACGTCCATACTGATAGCAAATGAATCCAGCTAAATCCTGCAATCCCGCCTATTTCCTGTATCCAGAAAGAACTGCCTGCAGCAACAAACATCACTACCACCCAGACGCGCCCCAAGCTACGGTGCAGCACGGTTCCTTTCCTCAGGAAAAGAACTGTTATACCTACAATCAATGCTGCAATGGCTGCATACAAATGAATTATGATCTGTGGTGACATGGGGCTACTCATTGCCATGACCCCGATTCACAACAGGTGAATGTAACGTCAAACGCCCTTGCGCCGTTTCTCGCTTTCCCGTCGCAGCCACAAGTCGCGCCGCCGCGCCCAAGCCGTATGCAGGCATGTTGTTATATACCGTCTCGTACTGTCCGGCGCTCACTTTATAAGTCTCGTGCCAAATACCCACATCACCATTGCTGGCGATTTTCTTATTGAATGCCGCCCATGCTGGCAAATGCGCTTTGCTCTTATCAAGAGCATAGGCTTCCAGATGCTCAACGCTGCGCCAATATTGCACCAGCAGCGTATTGGGCAATCCAAAGTGAGAATGCACGCCCAGCAATCCACTGTCAGGGTTTTGCAATAATTCCTTGAGCATCGGCGGCATTGCCATCGCAACGGGAAGCCATTGGTGAATCTTCCAGAATTTATTGACACGCATACCAATCAGAAACACCACAAAGTCACCTTCAATGTCAGCAGTCATACGCTGCGCAATAATATTAGACATGCTGCGCTCCTGGTGATTTTAATGGAGGGCATTGATTAACGATAACGCGGGCATCCCGCCCCAACCGTTCCTGGTTTTCTTTAATGCAGGCTATCGCGGCATGCGTGGCTGCCAACCCATAATGAATAGTGAACTTCATTCCTGCGGGCATCTCACGTTTGGCAAGATCTTCCAGTATTGCAAGCTCACGCTGGGATTCATCGAGCCGCTCTTGCAGCACTTCAGCCAGTCGCTGTGGCGACAACAAATGGGCAAAGAACATCAGCACCAGAAATTCAGAACGTAATTTTTCCCGTGGTGGGGTCTGGGTTAACTCTGCAATGAATGTTTCCCGACCTGCCGCCGTAATACTAAACACCTTTTTGTCAGGGCGTTTTTCCTGCTGCTGGCGGTCATACGCCACCTTGCCTTCTTCAGTCAATTTTTCCAGTGCCGGATAAATAGAGCCGTACCCCGCTACAAAAAAATGGCTGAACGCCTCATCAAACAGCTTTTTGATGTCATAACCCGTCGCATCCCCCAGACTCAGCGCGCCCAGACACAGCGTTTTAATGTCCACATACCCTCCGTTCACAATATAACGTCACAAATATATATCTATACGATATATGCCGTCAAGATATATCATCGAAAAATCCCCACAATCCGCATTCACAGAGTAAAATGCGCAGTCATTCAACAAGATAAAGTGCCCCATGAACCTCCCTCCGCTACGCCTCAAAAAGAACGAAGACCGCCGCCTGCGTGCCGGGCACCTGTGGGTGTTCAGCAATGAAGTAGACACCGCCAAAACCCCATTGAACGCCTTTGAAGCCGGGCAGCCGGTCGAGATTCAGGACAGCAAGGGCGAGGCCATCGGCAACGGTTATGTCAACCCGCATTCGTTGATCTGCGCCCGCCTGGTGAGCCGCGATGTGGAGCATGTGCTGGGCAAGTCGTTGCTGGTGCATCGCCTTAACATGGCGCTGTCATTGCGTGAAAGACTGTTTGGCACGGACAAGCCCTATTACCGCCTGGCGTTTGGTGACAGCGACGGGTTGCCGGGGCTGGTGGTGGATCGTTTTGGTGATGTGTTAGTCGCGCAAATTACGACAGCAGGTATGGAACGCTGCAAAGCTGATGTGGTAACAGCCCTGGAGCAGGTGATAAAGCCCACGGCGATTCTATTTCGCAACGATACCAGCAGCCGTGCCATGGAAGGGTTGGAAAGTTATGTGGAAACCGCGCTCGGCACGGTGCCGGAGCAGGTCATGCTGGAAGAAAACGGTGTGCGCTTCAACGTACCGTTGCTCAGCGGCCAGAAAACCGGCTGGTTTTACGATCACCGCCTCAACCGCGCACGCATGCAGCACTACGTGCAGGGCAAGCGCGTGCTGGATGTGTTCAGTTATATCGGCGGCTGGGGCATACAGGCAGCGACTGCGGGCGCGGCTCAAGTAATCTGCGTCGACAGCTCGGCGGCTGCACTGAGCCAGGTTCAGCAAAATGCCACACTCAACAATGTTGCCGAACGTGTGTCGATCATGGAAGGTGATGCCTTCGAAGTGCTCAAGGCATTGCGCGCTGACCACGAAAAATTCGACGTGGTGATTCTCGACCCACCCGCCTTCATTAAACGCAGCAAAGATATGCGCGCCGGGCTGGAAGCGTATCAACGTATCAATCAACAAGCCATGCAGGTGCTTGCCAAGGACGGCATTATAATCTCCGCCTCATGCTCGTTTCATCTGCCGCGTGCTGGCTTGCGTGATGCGATGCTGCGCGCCAGCCGTCACATCGACCGCAACCTGCAAATTCTTGAGCAGGGCCATCAAGGGCCAGACCATCCCGTGCATCCGGCGATTTCCGAAACGGATTATCTGAAAATGTTCATTGGCCGGGTGGTGCCGAGCGCGTGATGGAAATTACTGCGGCGCTTCGCCGCCACGCACCAACAGCACTGGCAGGGGTGAAAAACGCACAACACCCTCTGCAAGACTGCCAAAAATCATGTGGTCTAATCCGCGTCGGCCGTGCGTGCCCATCACAATTACATCGGCGCTCCACTGTTTGGCATCATCCACAATAATGCGCGAGGCGCGTTCGCCGTGAGCCTCAAGCAGCGCCTGTTCACACTTCAAACCTGCTTGTGCGGCAAGCGTTGTGGCCTTGCCTAAAATGCGGTGGCCTTGCTGGCGAACCGCATCGCGCAATACGGCAATATCTATATAACCTTCAGTGTAAGGCAGGTATGTTTCTTCCATGACATGAATGAAACGCAGGTCAGCGTGTTGATCTGCGGCCAACTTGATAGCCTCTTGCATAGCGAAACCAGATGTTTCGCTACCGTCTATCGGCACCAGGATGCGTTTATACATGGGATTATCTCCATCATCATTGAGCATATTGCCACGACTTTACCGTGGGGTTTGGCACTGAAGAATGTAACTTGTATTCTGTAAAATGCAAACAGATATTCACTGTGGCACAGGCCATCAATCCTGTAAACTATCATATACAATTTTTTTAAAAAGCCGCCAATGCATACGCAACCTACCGAAAATACTACAACACCCCGCAGGGACTGGCAAACCATTGGCATTTTAATGCCGTATTTATGGGAATACCGGTTGCGCGTGATTGTAGCGATGGGTTTTCTGGTATTAGCCAAGCTGGCGGGCGTTACCGTGCCGCTGGTATTAAAAGAAGTGGTTGATGCGCTCGATAGCACACATAACGCGGCGGTAATTTTACCGTTAGCGTTGCTGATTGGCTACGGTGCATTGCGCCTGGCCAGCACGCTGTTTAACGAGTTGCGTGATCTGGTGTTTGCCAAGGTGGCGCAACGCGCCATTCGCAACATTGCCCTCAAGGTATTTCGCCATTTGCATTCCTTGGCGTTACGCTTTCATCTGGAGCGTCAAACTGGCGGCATGTCGCGCGACATCGAACGCGGTACACGCGGCATGAGCTTTTTATTGTCCTTCATGCTCTTCAACATTTTGCCGACTCTTCTTGAAATTGCCCTGGTAGCGATTATTTTATTTGTTACCTATAACGCCTGGTTTGCCATTATCACCACGGTCACCATTGTGGTTTATATTGTTTATAGTCTGGTAGTAACCGAGCAGCGCATGGCGGTGCGCCGTGTCATGAATGACATGGATTCAAAAGCGAACACGCGCGCCATTGATAGCCTGATCAATTATGAAACGGTAAAATATTTTAATAATGAAGACTATGAAGCGCGTCGTTACGATGAACACATGGCGACCTGGGAGCAGGCAGCACTCAAAAACCAGGGGTCGCTCTCGGTACTGAATTTTGGACAGGGCGCGATTATTGCTGTGGGCGTAACGCTGTTGATGATTCTGGCCGGGCAAGGGGTCGTAGATGGCAGCATGACCATGGGTGATCTGGTGCTGGTGAACGCTTATCTGTTACAGCTTTTCATCCCGCTTAATTTTCTGGGATTTGTCTACCGCGAAATTAAACACTCGCTCACAGACATGGAAAAAATGTTCAGCCTGCTGGACAAACCGCAAGATATTAAAGACCGGCCTGGCGCTCCTCCACTTGATGTGGGCGAAGGAGCCGTACGTTTTGAGCATGTTGATTTCGGCTATCAGGCAGAACGGCAGATTCTGTTTGATCTTGATTTTGAAATCCCCCCCGGCAAAAAAGTCGCCATCGTAGGCTCCAGCGGCGCTGGAAAATCAACATTATCACGCCTGTTATTCCGCTTTTATGATGTGGACGGCGGACGCATTCTCATTAATGGGCAGGATATCCGTGAAGTCAGCCAGCAAAGCGTGCGCGCCGCCATTGGCATCGTGCCACAAGACACCGTGTTATTTAACGACACCATTTATTATAATATCGCCTACGCCAAACCGGATGCCAGCCGGGAAGAAGTAATCCGGGCGGCAATCATGGCACACATCCATACCTTCATTGAATCAATTCCGCAAGGCTATGAAACCCTGGTGGGCGAACGCGGGCTGAAACTTTCAGGCGGCGAAAAACAACGCATTGCCATTGCACGCACCATCCTCAAAAATCCACGCATTCTGATTTTTGATGAAGCAACGTCGGCACTTGACTCTCATTCAGAACAGGCGATTCTGTCTGCGCTTGCGGAAGTTGCTGCCAACCACACCACACTGGTGATTGCGCACCGCTTATCAACGATTGTCGACGCCGACCAGATTCTGGTGATGGAACATGGACATGTGGTGGAGCGCGGCACGCACAGCGCATTACTGCAACAGGGCACACTCTACGCACGCATGTGGGCTTTGCAGCAGCAGGAGCGCGGCAAAGAGATTGCGCCCGACCCTGACGCGCCAGGTTTAATTGCAAACTAATCGCGGCTACCAGGGAAGCATTACGCTTTTTTCAATCGATAAACCAAACCGCCCTGATAACGCACGGTTTCAAAAAAATCCACATACCCTGACACTGATTCAGAGGCTCCTAGGCACAAATAGCCACCGGGCTCTAACACTTGGGAAAAGCGCGCAAGAATCTCCCGTTTCAATTCAGCAGAAAAATAAATCAGTACATTACGGCAAAAAATCACATCAAACTTTCCCAGCGCAAGATAATCTTTTTTCATCAGGTTCATTTCTGCAAAAGTAATGCGCTTGCGTATTTCAGGTTTAACTTGCCATGCCTTGGCTTTAACATCACCGGCCTTAGCCTGGACATCAAAAAAACGCTTCTTGCGCTCATCGGACAAACCACGCGCCAGAGCCATGGCATCATATACCCCTTCCCTGGCATTCTTAAGTACAGAGGGTGAAATATCAGTGGCAGTAATCTGTGCGTCATGCGACAAACTTCCCGGTTTGGCTTGCAGATATTCCTGAATTATCATGCTCATTGAATACGGCTCTTGCCCTGATGAACACGCTGCCGACCAGATACGCACCGGGCGAGCGCGTAAGCCAGATAATTCTGGCAAGATATGTGATTTAAGTATTTCAAAAGGAGAATGATCACGAAACCACAACGTCTCATTGGTGGTCATGGCATCGATAATGCGCTCACGCAAGCCGGGCTTCATGTCGCATTTAACACATTCTATCAGCTCCCCAATGGAACCTAGTCCCATTTCGGAGACTAAACCACCCAGGCGACTATTGACCAGATATTGCTTGTTGTCACCCAGTGCGATGCCGCTCGCGGCCTCGAGAAATTCACGAAACTCCTGATATTCCCTGGAAGTAATAGATTGATTTACCACATATGTCACCGAATTTTTCCGCAAATACAGACGACCGCCACGTATGGCGGAAGGTAGAGCAACGCAGGAGCAGTTTCCGGATGTGAAAAAACTGCTGATATTCCGACAGCCCTATCACTGACTACTGCGCGACTTTAATTAAAGGGCACCTCTATAAATTCGATCAAGCCACGATGACGGCGAAACTTACAATCACCGCTTTCAGGTCAAACGCTTTAACACTGCCATTGCCAAATCATCCGCGCTGAACTTCGCAATGAATTGATTAGCGCCAACGCGTTTCACCATCGCGTCATTAAATACCCCGCTTAGTGAAGAGTGCAGCAAAACGTAAATATCTTTCAGATGCTCATCTTTTCTGATTTCAGCAGTCAGCGTATAACCATCCATCTCTGGCATTTCAATATCAGAGATTACCATGTTCAGGCGCTGCAATAACGGGTCTTGATTTGCAACCCAGGCTTTAAGTATCTCAAGCGCCTCTTTGCCATCCATAGCCAGCGTATATGAAATGTTGATTTGTTCAAGCGTACGTTTTATTTGATTACGCGCCACACTGGAATCATCAACTACCAGAATATGGGGTTGCATGGTAGTTTTCCGTGCCATATCAACCACGCTACTGGATACATCCAACGCGCAATGGATAACCTCTGAAAAAACCTTTTCCACATCCAGAATCCCAATCATCTGGTCGCCGACCTGCGTTACCGCAGTCAAATAATTATCATGCCCCGCGCCCTTGGGGGGCGGCCAGACCGATTCCCATTTCATGTTAATAATCTGCTCTATACCTTTGACCAATAAGCCTTGCACAGAGCGATTATATTCAGTCACGATCACAAAACAACCGCTGGTATCACCCAGCGACCGGCCACCAATGGCCAGGGATAAATCAATAACCGGCAAAGTTTTGCCGCGAATACTTGCCACACCGCACACTGACGAGTGAGATTTAGGTAAATGTGTCAAGGGTGGGCATTGCATCACTTCACGCACCTTAAATACATTAATCCCGAAAATCTGGCTGCCACACAAGCGAAACAACAGCAATTCAAGGCGATTCTGCCCCACCATCCGGGTGCGCTTATCAACATCTTCCAAAACACTCGACATGGTTCTCTCCGTGCGCGTACTTGCTTCTATAGATTATCGGCAAGTGGGGATGATTCTTAACCGCGATATTCTTGCCGGAAAATATGGCTCGGTAATTGCATGAATCAAACTCATGACATGCGCTCTAAAATCAGGATTGCTCTTATTGCTGGTGACGATCTCGCTCCCCTCTGTCCATGCCGAGACTTACCAGCCTTTATCGTCCATTCACGATGCCGCCAAAGCTTTCGTCCTGCAGCACGCCCGTGGCGGGCGCGTGGAAGTGGATACGGGCACGGTTGATCCCCGCCTGAAGCTTCCCCTCTGCACGGATACCTTACAGGCGTTTTTGCCGCCGGGGGGGCGCGTCGGGAGCATCAGCAGTGTCGGCATCCGCTGTCAAAAACCCAAGCCCTGGTCCCTTTACGTCCCGATGCGCGTCAAAATTTTTACGCACGTAATCACTGCCAGCCATCCCCTGTTACCGGGTAGCCGCATCAGCCTTGGCGATTTTCAAACAATCGAGATGGATGTTGCCAACCTGCCGACAGGATACCTCAGCACATCAGAACAGGTGCTCAACAAAGTCCTGAAGCGCCCTCTGGGCATGGGCGCCGTTTTTAGCCCGGAGGTCGTTGGCGCCGCCCCATTGATACGTCGCGGCGAACAGGTGATTCTGCTGGCAGAAACACAGGGAATGCAAATACGCGCTTCCGGAAAGGCGCTCAAGGACGGCGCGGAAGGCGCGGTAATTCAGGTACGCAATTTATCATCGCAACGGATTATTGAAGGCGTTGTAACCTCTGCGGGGATTGTTAAAATTATCATGTAGATGCACAAACTTAACCGCCATGAACTATTGCTAACAGGGATTTTTAGGTTTAAAGTTATTGGGCGATTTGCCGCTAACTTTATAACCGATTCATAGAGGTATCACCATGCCCATTGAAATTTCTGGTAAACCTGTTTCGAATATCCGCGTCATGGATAGCAGCGCCGCGTCATCCATTGCCAAGTCAGCCACTCTCGCTCGGCAAGACGTTGCCCGGCCTGTCGCAGATACCGTTAACCTGACGGATACTGCCGCTTACCTGCGCAAGCTGGAAAGCTCGTTGTCGTCATTACCAGTAGTGGACGCACAACGCACTGAAAGCATCAAAAAAGCCCTCGCTGATGGCCGCTTCATCATTGACCCCGTGCGCGTGGCAGATAAGTTATTGCGTTTTGAAAGCATGCTTTATCATAACGCCGCGTAACCTGGGCGCGCGCTCAATAAAAAGGTACACATGAATTTGACGCCCCTTACCACACACTTGCGGCAAGAAATTTCCATGGCCTCCGTCTTGCTCGACGCGCTCGAGCAAGAACAAACCGTGTTGCTGGGCAAAAGCGCATCTGCGATTGAGCATGCGCTTGCCAATAAACAGCAATCCATGACTGATCTTGAGAAAACCAGCCAACAGCGTGAGGCGTATTTACGCCAAAATAATTATCCTGCCAATCATGCAGGCATGCTTGCATGCATTCATGATCATGACCCCCAAGGCCACTATCAGCTTGATGCATTATGGCAGCAACTCAATACACTCGGCACACAGTGCTTGCAGCAAAACCAACTCAACGGCAGCATCATTGCGACGCGACGCTTATCGGTTCAGGCTGCGCTAGGTATCTTGCGCGGCTCAGAACCAGGGCACCTCCCCTGCTATACATCTACCGGACAAGGCCAAATAAAACCTGATTCACATTCTCTTGGTCAGGCATAAGTCTGCCAGGAGTCAAACATGGATAACTTGAACAATTGGCCGCTTGGCGGTTCCTACGCTTCCTTGCGCTCACCGCACTTGGGCATCCTGCCCGGCGTAGGCGAGATGCCATGCGAGGCGTCGAATGCGCGGTGTGGCAAGCCACATAAGCATTCGACAATGACGCAGGGCGCTCGCATGCAAGATGGACAATGGTCAAGTTATCCATGTTTGACGACTTAGATTGTCCCCCATGGACAAAATCACAAACACCGCGCAAATCATCGGGATTTTAAAAAAAATCCATAAACGCCGGGCAACGCTCAACATCAGCGTAGCCGGCGCGCCCCCAGGCCCAGAAAAACCTTACAGCAGCGCCATTCTCGAAATTAAATCCGACGGCACACGCGGGCACATCATCATTGATGAACTCACCCCCAAAGAGGGCCACGATTTACTCTTAAAAACCGGAAAATTGAAAGCACGCCTGCAATTGGACGGTATAAAAATATCTTTTGCCACGACACTTGAATCCAGCGGCAACGATGCCGGTATTGCTTTTTACACCCTGGCACTCCCCCAGGAAATGGATTACATGGAGCAGCGCGCCCATCATCGCGTGCGCCCCAGCCTTGCCAAACCACTCACAGTGGATCTGACGCATGCCCTTATCGATAACGGCGAGACGGTATTTCATGGAGAAGTTTATGATCTGTCTGCAGGCGGGCTCTCCATAAAGCTTAAAAGCGACCCCCTGACCACCACGCTAAAACCTACCGACATCCTCACCGGTTCATTTACTCTACCGCCCAAAGAAGAAATCATCTGCAAACTGGAAGTACGCTCCATTCATGCAGCCAATCAACAAAATCTCATACGGATTGGGGTACGCTTCAACAATCTGCCCAGCATCGTGCAGAAACTTATTCAGCGTTACATCATCACCCTCGAAAGGGAGCAGATCAAGAAAATGCCGCACGGCACGTAGCTGTTATGCTTTGCTCATGGTAGAATCGATATGCTTTTGCAAGGAAGGTTCAGCCGTTAAGTGCGGCTTTTTGGGGCCGTAGCTCAGCTGGGAGAGCGTCGCGTTCGCAATGCGAAGGTCGGGAGTTCGATCCTCCTCGGCTCCACCAAACCCAAAAGAATTTTGCGCTTCACACAGCACCCACTCTGTTTAGGCACTATTCTAATAAGTCTGCGGACCACGCCTTTACAGCGGCCGCTCCTGCGCCGGGCAGACCGCTTTCGGCATCCTGCCTCGTGCATCCCTGCACGGCGGATGCCCAAGTGCGGTAAGCGTAAGAACCACCACACAGCCCGGAATCATCCCCATCATTAACCCGTCCCGGTAGCTCAGATGGATAGAGCATCCCCCTCCTAAGGGGAAGGTCAGCCGTTCGAATCGGCTTCGGGACACCATACTCATGCCAAATCTATTGCACAGACATTAAAAAAGGGGACTTTCGTCCCCTTTTTTAAGGTTGCCTTTATACTACAACTTACAATTTGGCTTCACGCGCCAGCAAGTCTTCTACTTTCAAACCCACCTCGGCTTCACCACCAAACACAGTGCCCAGCTTACGGTTTTTTAAATGTTCCAGACCCAAGGTATAAGCCTTGGTTGGCAAGGGCACGTAGCTGACTTCTTTGACCAGCTTTGGGGCTTGCTTCAGATAAAATTCTACAAACTCCTTCACTTCTGGCTTATCCAAGGATTTGGCGCTGACATAAATGAAGATGGGGCGTGATAACGGTTGATAAGTACCGTCATTTACCGCCTGCTGCGAGGGCATGACCGGACCTTTGCCACCATCAATCGGTACTGCCTTTAATTTATTGGCGTTTTCAACATAATAAGCAAAACCAAAATAACCCAAAGAGTTCTTTTCGCCAACCACGCCTTTCACCAGTACGCTATCATCTTCGCTGGCAGTAAAATCCCCGCGGCTGGATTTGGATTTACCGGTGACGGCCTCGGTAAAGTAATCAAATGTACCGGAATCTGAACCCGCGCCAAACAACACTAAAGGCTTATCTGGCCATTCCGGGCGCACCTGTTTCCAGGTGGTGATGGTGCCTTGTGCAGCCGGCTCCCACATCTTCTTCAAATCTGCCATCGTCAAACTTTTTACCCAATCATTTTTGGGATTGATGACTACTGTCAAAGCGTCATAAGCGACCGGCAATTCGATATATTGAATTCCCGCTTCACGGCAGGCGTCCATTTCCTTTTTCACAATGGGGCGAGATGCATCCGCAACATCTATTTCACCTCGGCAGAATTTCTTGAAACCTCCACCCGTACCGGAGATGCCGACAGTCACATTCACGGCGCCTTTCTTGGCGGCCTGAAACTCTTCTGCCACCGCTTCGGTAATTGGGAATACCGTGCTGGAACCATCTACTTTAATGACAGCAGCGGCATTAGCCAAGGCGCTGACACTCAGCGCACCTATCATTAAAGCCACTGCACTTAAACCCTTTACTGTTTTGATTGCGCTCATGTATGAACTTTCTCCCATAGTTAAAATGACAAACTTTGTATTGTGTCTACTATCGCAGGGTATTGTGACAATATTATGACAATGGCGTGACATGCTCAGCCTTTATTGAGTCAACGCGCACCGTTAACAGCAAAGGAAAATCACATATAAAGGTACTGCCCTTGCCCAACTCACTTTCAATACGCAATTGTGCGTCATGGCGGTTAAGCACATGTTTGACGATCGCCAACCCTAAGCCCGTACCGCCGCTGTCGCGTGAACGTGCCGTATCTACCCGGTAAAAGCGTTCGGTAAGGCGCGGAATATGCTCTGCAGCAATACCCAGGCCAGTGTCTTGCACCTCAAGATGCGCGCCACTTTCATCCGCATACCATCGCACATTAATTTCACCCTGGCTGGGGGTGTACTGCACGGCGTTAAATATTAAATTAGAAAAGGCGCTGCGTAATTCTGTGTTATTGCCGCACAAACACACCTTGGAGTCAGCCACAACAGAAAAAATATGGCGCGGCTCCCCATTCAGGGCGCCACTCAACGCCACGGCCTCTTCACTGATCATGGCCAGCATGCCAGATACCGCAATAACTTCACGGCGATGCACGCCTTTATCCATTTCCAGGCGCGATAACAACAATAGTTCTTCCACCAGATGCTGCATGCGCGAAGCCTCTTGCCGCATTAAATGCACTGAACGTCCCCATTGCCGCGCCCATTGCTGTGGATAGCCGCTGTGTTCATCGGCCATGGTTTCAAGAAATCCGCTGATGACAGTCAGCGGGGTGCGCAGCTCGTGGGAAACATTAGCGACAAAATCACGGCGCACCTGGTCAAGCCGGTAAATTGGGGTTACATCACGCGCTACCAACAGCAAATGCTCTTTGCCATAACGCACGAGGCGCACTGCGAGCATAACCTGTTCATTGATAGGTGAAGGAAATTGCACCGTACCTGAATAATCACCTGCCGCTAAAAATTCGGCAAATGCCGGATGCCGTACCAGATTGGCAATGCGCTGGCCTTTATCCTGGGGAAAACGCAAGCCAAACAACCCACCTGCGGCTTCATTCCACCATTCGATATCGCCCTGCCCACCCAACACCACTGTGGCGTCAGGCATAATGGCGGTGGCCTCCTGAAAGCGTTGCAACATACGGATAATACGGCGGCGGCGCAGGCGATTACGCTGTTGCAGGCGATAGACATTGTAAAAAACTTCACCCCATACACCCCATACTTCAGGAGGATGAAAGCGCTTGCCCGTTTCAAACCAGCGCTGGAAGCGCACCAGATTAAACACGTGCCATGCCAGATAAGCCAGGACACCTAACAATAAAAATAACGCGACGTGCCCTGTGAGCAGACCAACAATCAACAATAACACTGCAAGGCCGACAACCCTGCGTATTTCACTTAGCACAGATTCGGACAATGATTAATCCCGCGCTGAAAAACGATACCCAGTACCCCGCACCGTCTGAATCAGGCGGTCATGGCCATGTTCAGAAAGGGCTTTACGCAAACGACGTATATGTACATCCACAGTGCGCTCTTCAATGTACACATCGGTGCCCCATACCTTGTCGAGCAATTGTCCCCGGCTATAAACACGCTCGGGATGCGCCATAAAAAAATGCAGCATACGAAACTCCGTGGGCCCCAGGTCTACCGCACTCCCATGCGCGGTAACACGGTGGCCGCTGGGATCGAGCCGTAAACCCTCTACTTCCATGACCCTCTCTTGAGAGACCGGCGCAGCACGGCGCAATACCGCCTTGATGCGGGCCACCAGTTCACGCGGCGAAAAAGGTTTGGTTACGTAGTCGTCCGCACCTACGTCAAACCCTTGAACCTTGTCCATTTCATCCCCGCGCGCCGTGAGCATGATAATGGGGATACGGCGGCTGGCCTCGCTATTTTTCAAGCGCCGCGTAAAATCAATACCGCTTAAGCCGGGCATCATCCAGTCGATCAGCATCAAATCCGGTGTACGTTGAGCCATCATTACTTGAGCCTGGGCAGCATCACCCGCCGCCATAATGACAAAGCCCGCCCGCTCCAGGGCAAATACGATCATCTCCCGCACCGAAGACTCGTCTTCCACCACCAGTATTGTCCCAGCCATACGTCATCCTCAAAAGGCTTGCCCAGATATTAAACAAGTATTTCAGATGTATTACACTCAAAAGATGTTACAGGCGTGTGACACATGACGAATATTACAAAACCAGCTACCAAACATTATTTTGACGCAGTATTCAATTTCTGGCTTGAAAGTGATGGACACGCGTCCAGTTTCCGTCATGGTAAATAATTAAATGATTGTATTTTAAGTAAATAATTGGATGGCATTGTTTGTGCTTAGCTATAAATGTGTCACCCGTTACAAGTGACATATTGCTTTAAACCTCCCACTTTCCAGGGGTACGCAAGTGCCCCTGATTTTTTTATTTTGCATGCTTACTCGCGGCGCCAGGTGGTGCCTGCAGCCCCATCTTCCAGCAGAATACCCTGCTCTTTCAACACATCACGAATACGGTCGGATTCTTTCCAGTTTTTATTGGCCCGTGCCGCGTTGCGTTGAAGAATCAGGTGCTCGACGGCAACACTCCCACCAGCCATGATTTTGGCATCCGACTCACCTTTGAAAAATGATTCTGGATGGGTTTGCAATAAACCCAATACCCTGCCCAGAGTTCGCAACGCGCTTGCCAAACGCGCGGCCTGGGCGGTATCTTCCGTACGCAGACGATTGATCTCACGCACCAGATCAAACAACACCGCCAGCGCTTCAGCAGTATTAAAATCATCATCCATCGCCGCATTAAAACGCTGTTCATAAGCAGCCTCTGGAGATTCTTCAACTGCCCCAGCAGTGAAACCACGTAACGCCATGTAAAAACGCTCTAATGCAGCTTTGGCATTATTGAGATGTTCCGTGGAATAATGCAGCGGGCCGCGGTAATGGCTGCTGAGAATGAAATAGCGCACTACTTCTGGCTTGTAATGTTTCAATACCTCGCGCACCGTGAAAAAATTACCCAGCGATTTTGACATCTTCTCGTTGTCGACCTGCACAAAACCATTGTGCATCCATACATTCACGAATTTATGCCCGGTCGCCGCTTCCGATTGCGCAATTTCGTTTTCGTGATGCGGAAATTTCAGATCCATGCCACCGCCGTGAATATCAAAATGCTCACCCAGGCTAGTGCATGACATCGCGGAACATTCGATGTGCCAACCGGGACGGCCGTTTCCCCACGGCGATGGCCAACTTGGCTCGCCGGGCTTGGCGGATTTCCATAACACGAAATCCAGCGGATCATCTTTGGCTTCGTCGACATCAACGCGCGATCCAGCGCGCAGGTCTTCAAGACGCTTGCCGGATAACTCACCATAGTGTTCGAAGCGGCTGACATCATAATACACATCACCATTAGCGGCCTGGTATGCGTAACCTTTTTCGATTAAGGTCTGCACCAGCTTGATAATGCCATCTATTGAATCCGTAGCGCGCGGCTCAATGTCGGGCGGCAACACGCCCAACGCTCGCTCATCTTCGTGCATGGCATTGATGAAGCGTTGCGTGAGCGCATCTATAGGCTCATTATTTTCTGCGGCGCGCTTGATGATCTTGTCGTCGATGTCAGTAATGTTGCGCACGTAAGTGACGTTATAGCCCAGCGTGCGCAGGTAACGCGCCACCACATCAAACACCACCATGACGCGCGCATGACCCAGATGACAGTAATCATAAACTGTCATGCCGCACACATACATGCCGATTTTTCCGGGCGCGATGGGAATCAGCGGTTCTTTTTTTCCAGTGAGACTGTTATGGATGTGTAATGTCATGTACTTTGGGTTTTATGTTATGGGGAGGTTGTCATTGCTACGCACGCCTGCAAGCGTGTGCGCATACGTTCTACGGTTAACAGCGTTACCAGTTGCGCCATTTCCGGGCCATCCAATTCGCCGGTGAGTGCGGCGCGCAAGGGATGGAATAATGCTTTGCCCTTGGCGCCGGTTTCCTGCTTGATGTGATTGACCAGTGCCTTGTAATCTGCGCCATGTTGATCCAGTGCGGCAAGCGCATGTTCGAAGAACGCGCCGCCAGCCTCTTCCACCGCCTTGCACGCATCCGGGCTCAATGCCACCGGATAAATATACAAGGTGCGCGCCCATAGCAGCGCATGTTCTGGAAAAATCACGTTGGTGCGCACGGCCGCAACAAATGTTGCTTGTTGCGCATCAGGCACCAGCGCGTGGACGTCAGTGCCCATCCACTGCCACAGCGTATCCGCATCGGCGCGCATCAAGGCTTCGCGCTGCCAATGCAGCAAATGGGTGGTGTCGTAGTGCGCGGGCGCGCGCCCCAGATTGCTGATCTCAAACTCGGATGCCAGCGCATCCAGATCCATAAACGCGTTATTCGGGTAATAGTGGCCGAGACGCGCCATGTAATTGGTGATCGCACCCGGCAGATAACCGGTTTGGCGCAATTCGCGGATACTGCGGCTGCCATGGCGCTTGGAAAGCGGCGCGCCGTCAGCGCCGACGATCATCGAAATATGACCGTAACGCGGCACCTGCAAGCGTAGCGCATCCAGCAACATGATCTGGCGTGGGGTATTGGTGAGATGGTCTTCGCCACGCAACACATGCGTCACGCCCATCAGCGCATCGTCAATGGCGTTGCTGAAGAAAAACGCGGGCGTGCCATCACCCCGGCGAATCACAAAGTCGCCAATGTCATCGCTGTTGAATTTTTGCGGACCGCGCACCGCATCGTCAAACTCCACGGTGCGGTGCGCGGGCACACGAAAACGCAGGGTAGGCTGGCCACCATTTTGTAATCGTGCCGCGACTTCTTCGCCATTCAAACGCGCGCAGGTGCCAGCGTAACGCGGCGGCTGACCCGCAGCAATTTGCGTTTTGCGCGTCAGATCCAGCTCGCGCTCGCTGCAAAAACACAGGTATGCCAGACCTTGCTGCTCCAGGCTATCAAAATAATTACGGTACACGGCGCCGCGTTGCGATTGCAAATAGGGCGCATGGGCACCGCCCACGCCCGGCCCTTCCTGCCACGTCAGCCCCAGCCAATTCATGTCGTCTTCAATGCCCTGGATGTATTGGGTCTGGCTGCGCTCCTGGTCAGTGTCTTCGATGCGCAGCAGAAAAACCCCGCGTTCTTTGCGGGCAAGCAGCGTGCTGAACAAAGCCGTACGGGCATTACCCAGGTGCAGAAAACCACTGGGACTGGGGGCAAAACGGGTTTTGGTGATATTAATAGTCATAACCTCCCATGTTAACGGAAACCTGCACCAAGCTCAAAATTATCATTGATGGCTTGGCTTTTTATCCCCCGCTCCTTTACACTTCACTATTGATACCCACTTACATAACGGAACACTGACCATGAACTACCTTTTAAAATCTTTGACGCTGGGCACCCTGATGGCGATCAGCGCGCAAGCCGGCGCCGCGACTGACCCGGTGGGCGACCACCCGCGCATCCTGATGGAAACCAGCATGGGCAATATTGTACTGGAACTGGATCGCGCCAAAGCGCCCAAGAGCGTCGATAACTTCGTCAAATACGTACAAGATGGCTTTTATGACGGCACTATCTTCCACCGTGTTATCAAAGATTTTATGGCTCAGGGTGGCGGATTCACACCTGACTTCGCGCAAAAATCAGTACGTGCGCCCGTCAGCAACGAAGCCGACAATGGCCTGAAAAATGTGCGCGGCAGCATCGCCATGGCGCGCACCAATGATCCACACTCTGCCACCGCGCAATTTTTCATCAACACGGTAGACAACGATTTTCTTAACTTCAGCGCACCCACCGCGCGCGGCTGGGGTTACACGGTATTCGGTAAAGTTGTGGAAGGCATGGACGTAATTGATAAAATTCGCAGTACGCCCACCGGTTCCGGCGGCCCCTTCCCGACTGACGTGCCTAAAACCACCGTGCTGATCAAAAAAGCCAGCATGGTTGCTGTGAAAGCGAAATAGCATTACATGGCAGCGGACGGAAGCGCGAAGAAAGCCTCCGTCCACGCCTGAACGAGGAAGCGCGTCATGCCCGCAGTAATCCTGGAGTCGGTATTGACTTGCCCGCACTGTGGGCACGCCAAACGCGAAACCATGCCCACCGATTCAGGCTGAGCGGGTCTGTTGTTAATTCCGAAAAATCCAATAGGCGTTTTATCGTGAATTGTCGCTCAAAACCAAGATCCCTCACTTTGTTCGGGATGACAACCCTCTGTCATTTCGACCGAAGGGAGAAATCCTTGTCTCGAACGAATATGAGAGATCTTTCAGCATTCCTCGCTGCACTTATTCGGCGTGGGATGTGTGGGTTAATGTTAGCACCATGACCACCCTATTCATCTCTGATCTGCACCTGTGTGCAGAGCGACCCGAAATCACCGCAACCTTTATCGAATTTCTGCGTACCCGCGCGCGTCAGGCCGAGGCGCTGTACATTCTGGGTGATTTGTTTGAAGTATGGATTGGCGATGACGCCGCCATTACCGCGCATCAGCCTATCATTGATGCTTTAAAAAACCTCACAGACAGCGGTGTTCCCGTCTATGTGATGCACGGTAACCGGGACTTTCTGATGGGCGATGCTTTTGCAACCGCCAGTGGTTGCCAGTTGATTGCCGAGCCACTCGTCATTAACCTGCATGGCACGCCCACGTTACTCATGCACGGTGATGTGTTGTGTACCGATGATGTCGACTACCAGCGCTTTCGCGCCCAAGTGCGTAACCCCATATGGCAACAAAAAATCCTGGCGCTTACACCCCAGCAACGCGCTGCACTGGCGCAGGATTATCGCAGCCAAAGCCGCGAACAATCCAGCCAGAAATCCATGGAAATTATGGATGTAAATCCGCACGCCGTAGAAAACACCTTGCGTGAACACGGCGTATCACACCTGATCCATGGCCACACCCACCGCTTAGCCGTTCACGATATACAGGTGGATGGCAAACCGGCACAGCGTACTGTGCTCGGCGACTGGCATCATCAAGGCAACGTGCTGGTATGTGATGATGCGGGATGCAATTTTTCATGGCTACCTTTCCAGCGCTAACATCTTTCGCGCAGATGACGATAACCCTGACAAGAGTCTACTCTCACGGACGGAATAACCCAGCACTGCCATGTATCCTGAAAACCATTTGTATGGTGCATTGTTCGCCATCAGCGCCGCATTGATGTTCGCAGCGATGGGCGCCACCATCAAAATCATCTCAGCCGACCTGCCTACTGAAATGGCAGTATTCTTCCGTAATTTCTTTGGTTTGATTGTCCTGTTGCCGTGGCTGTGGAGTGGCGGCGTGCGTGCCCTGGCAACACAGCATTTTAATGCGCACCTGATGCGCTCGCTGGCGGGCGTGGCGGCGATGTATTGTTTTTTTTACGCGATTCATTATTTGCCCCTCTCAGAAGCCGTGCTGCTGAATTTTACCGCGCCGTTATTTATGCCTTTTGTAGTGTTATTCTGGTTTAAAGAATCCGTATCACGCGCGCTGTGGTGGGCAATCCTGGTGGGGTTTATGGGCATCCTCCTGATTTTAAAACCGGGCATGGCGATGTTCTCGCCCGCCGCCTTGATCGGCCTGGCCTCGGGCGCATTGGCAGCAGTGGCAGTGGCCAACATCCGGCGCATGGCAGAAACCGAACCGACCACGCGCATCGTATTTTACTTCTGCATCATCAGCACGCTGGTATCAGCGATACCCTTGGCATGGTATTGGCAAACACCGGAGCCTGCGCTGTGGGGTTTTATGATTTTATCCGGCGTGTTCGCCACGGCGGGGCAACTGTTACTCACACGCAGTTACGCACTCGCCTCTGCCTCATTTATAGGCCCATTCACTTACAGCTCAGTAGTATTTGCGACCATCATCGGCTGGCTGTTGTGGGATGAAAGTCCGCACGCGCTGACGTTGGCAGGGGCATTACTGGTGTGTATGGCAGGGATTATTGCCATGCGCCAGGTGGGCGCGCCTGCCGGGATAAAAAAATAGCGGCTCAACACTTTGTTAAATAATGATGGTGGTACTTGAGATGCTCGCCTATAAAAGTAGCCACGAAGTGATAGCTATGACCGTAGCCTTCGTGGAACCTGAGGTTAATGGGTTGGCCATATTTCTCACAGGCGGCGCTTAAGTTTTCAGGCAATAACTCCCCCGCCTCATAGTATTCATCAGCCAGTCCTACATCAATCAAAAGCTCAGCACACCTGGCTCCGGCTTCAACCAGGCATGTTGCATCATAGGTTTTCCACAACTTCACATCATCACCCAAATAAGCGCTCATACATTCCCTGCCCCACGCCATGCCCATCGGGTTGCAAAGCGGGGCAAACGCGGAAACAGACGCGTAGACACCGGGATTTTTCAACGCGCAAATCAGCGCGCCATGTCCACCCATGGAGTGCCCGCTAATCGACTTCAGCCCTGGAATTAAAGGCAAATGGACTTCGAGCAAAGCAGGTAATTCTTTAGTCACATAATCATACATATGGTAATGCGTAGACCACGGCGCCGCTGTAGCGTTGACATAATAACCCGCGCCCTTGCCCATGTCATAACGGCTTTCATCATCAGGAATATCGGTGCCACGCGGGCTGGTGTCAGGAAAAACCAGCGCCATGCCAAGTTCAGCAGCATAACGCTGCGCGCCAGCTTTAACGCGGGCATTATCATCGGTGCAAGTTAAACCTGATAACCAATAGAGCGCGGGTACTTTTTCTGTTTGTGCTTTTGGCGGCAGATAAACGGAAAATGTCATCTCACAATGACAGGCGGCAGACGCATGCGTGTAGCGATTGAGATAGCCGCCAAACTCTTTGATGCTTTCAATGCGAACCATTCATACATCCCTTCTTCTGATAAACAAATCACTTGCGCAACATGCCCTGCAAATGCGTCCACACATTATTCAGCACTTTCGCTTGGGCAGCGGCGGCGGGATGCAAGCCATCCTGCTGCATCAACGTTACATCAGTAGCGACACCTTCAAGTAGAAACGGCACCAGTGGAATGCGGTGGCGCGCCGCCAGATCAACATACACTTGATGGAACTTCCTGGTATAACTTGGGCCATAGTTAGGGGGCAAATGCATGCCCACCAGCAACACCTGGGCATTGCGGCGGCGGCTTTGTGTGATAATGGCATCAAGATTGGCCTGCATTTCGCCCAACAACAGGCCGCGCAACCCGTCATTGGCGCCTAATTCAACAATGACAATAGCGGGATTATGGGTTTTAAGCGCTTGCGCCAGCCGCGCCAGACCGCCTCGGGTGGTTTCGCCGCTGATGCTGGCATTGACTACCTGGTAGCGGTAGCCGCGTTCGGCGAGGCGTTGTTGCAGCAAATGCACCCATCCGGCGCGTTGCTCTATGCCATAGGCGGCGCTGAGGCTGTCGCCCAGCACCATGATGGTGGGTGCAGATACAGTAGTCGTAGCGTAGCTTGCTACGGGCATCAACAGAAACAGTAATAACAGGATTTTTTTCAACATGACCGAAGATTCCATACGCCCGATTATACGCACTGAGCAGTTAGCCAAACGGGTGAACAGCGCCGAATCGCCCTCGGCTGATTCACCCATGAATGGCGAGTTAATATTATTGCACGACATTAATCTTACCATTGCGCGCGGCGCGGCGGTGACGATTGTCGGCGCGTCGGGGTCGGGCAAGTCTACCCTGCTGGGGCTGTTGGCCGGACTGGATACTCCCAGCCAAGGGCGGGTGTGGATTGACGGCGTTGATCTGTTTGCGCTTGATGAAGACGGCCGCGCCCGCTTGCGTGGCGCGATGATCGGTTTCGTGTTTCAGTCCTTTCAATTATTACCTAATCTTACCGCACTGGAAAACGTGATGCTGCCACTGGAACTGGCCGGGCGACGCGATGCGCGCGAGGTAGCGCATGCGGTGCTGGTGCGCGTTGGCCTGGAACCGCGCGTACACCATTATCCCAAACAACTGTCCGGCGGTGAACAACAGCGCGTGGCGATTGCGCGCGCCTTTGCCCCGCAACCTAAATTGCTGTTTGCCGATGAACCCACCGGCAATCTTGACCGCGCCACGGGCACTCGCATTGTTGATCTGCTGTTTGAACTCAACCGTGAACAACACACCACATTGATTCTGGTAACACACGACGAGACACTGGCGCGGCGCTGCAACCAGCGCCTGACACTTGATGCGGGCCGCCTGTTAGTTGCAGGGTCACTTGCAGATCCCCTGATAGATCCCATTATAAATCAGGGTAACGCGGCGTGAACACCTTTGCCTTAGCCATGCGCATGCTACGCCGTGACTGGCAGGCCGGTGAATTGCGCGTGCTCGCCGCCGCGCTGATTGTCGCCGTTACCAGCATCACTGCAGTGGGATTTTTCACTGACCGCATCAACCAGGCGCTGCATCGCCAGGCCAATGAATTGCTGGGCGCGGATCTGTTAATCGCTTCCGATCAACCACTCGCCGCCAATGTGCGTGATCTGACACGTCAGCACGGCCTGCACAGCACCGAAACGCTGGATTTCCGCAGCATGGTAGTCGCAGGCGACAACACTCGCCTGGCAGAAATTAAAGCCGTCAGTGACGGCTACCCGTTGCGTGGCACGCTACGCACGGCGCCACAACGCTTTGCGCCCGATGCGCCTGCCGTTGGCGTCCCCGCGCCTGGCACGGTATGGCTTGATGCCGGGCTGCTCGGCCCGTTAAATCTCAACATCGGGGATGCCATCACACTGGGTGAAGCGCGGCTCACCGTCGCCGCCGTGCTCACCCACGAACCGGCGCGCGGCGGAGACTTGTTCAGCATCGCACCACGCCTGATGCTCAACGCCGCCGATGTGCCGCGCACTCAATTAGTCCAGCCCGCCAGCCGTGTACGCTATCACTTGCTGGTGGCGGGCGATAACGCGCAGGACATCAGCGCTTATCGCGCTGCCATCACACCCCTGTTAAAAACCGGTGAACGCATCGAAAGTATCGAAGATGCGCGCCCTGAATTACGCTCGGCACTGACGCGTGCTAGGAGCTTTCTCGGCCTCGCCGCGCTGGTGAGCGTGATGCTGGCCAGCGTCGCCATCGCCACCGCCACACGCCGCTTTGTACTGCGGCATCTCGACAACTGCGCCATGATGCGTTGCCTGGGTGCGGTGCAGCGTGACATCACGCGTCTTTATGTATACCAGATTCTCGTGCTGGGTCTGACGGCCAGTGTGCTGGGCTGTGTGCTGGGTTATGCCGCGCAGGGCGTGCTGGTGAATATACTGGGCAGCATGGTGTCTGCAGAATTGCCGCCGCCTTCACTGTGGCCTGTGGTATCCGGCCTGCTTACTGGCATGATTACTCTGCTCGGTTTTTCCTTGCCCCCGTTGCTGCAACTGAAATCGGTATCACCGCTACGCGTGCTGCGGCGCGATATTGGTGCGCCGCAAATATCTAATCTCACCGCGTATGGCGCAGGCATCACTGCGCTGGCGGCATTGATGCTATGGCAAGCCGGTGAGATTAAACTCGGCCTGTATATGCTGGGCGGCACGGTGGTGACATTGCTGGCGCTTGGCGTGTTTACTGTGCTGCTCATGCGCGGCCTCCGGTTGTTACATCGCCATCACAGCGGACACAACAGCGTAGCCTGGCGCTTTGGCATGGCCAACATCACGCGCCGCGCCCAGGGCAGCGTAGTGCAAGTGGTCGGTTTCGGCATTGGCATCATGGCGCTGCTGCTGCTCACGCTGGTGCGTGGTGACTTGCTCGACGACTGGCAAAAAAGCCTGCCCGCCGACGCACCGAATCGCTTCCTCATCAACATTCAGCCGGATCAAGTCGCGCCCATCCGCAGTTTTCTTGCAAACGCCCCAGCGATGGAAAAGCACGGTAAGCCAGTGCTATTCCCCATGATTCGCGGTCGCCTCACTGGTGTTAACGACAAACCCATCACACCTGAAAATTACACCGACGAACGCGCGCAACGCCTGGTCGCGCGCGAATTTAATTTATCGTGGGCGGCTGATATGCAAGCCGATAATAAAATTGTGGCGGGGTCATGGTGGAAACAAACTGATCCAGACAAACACGTCATCTCCGTCGAAGAAGGCCTCGCCACCACCCTCGGGTTGAAGCTGGGTGACAGCATGCAATTTTCCATCGCTGGCAGTGAATTCAACGCCACCATCACCAGCCTGCGCAAAGTGGAATGGGATTCCATGCACCCCAACTTCTTCGTGCTCGCCCCGCCCGGCGCGTTTGACACCTATCCCGCCAGCTTCATGACCAGCCTCTATGTGCCCATTGATAAACCCGACATCATGAATGCGCTCGTCAAAACCTTTCCCAACGTCACCATCATCGACGTCGCCGCCATCATGGCGCAAATCCGCCAGATCATGGAACGCGTCACCCTCGCCGTGGAATACGTTTTCATGTTTACGCTGCTCGCCGGCCTGCTGGTGCTCTACGCCGCCATCCAGTCCACCCTCGACGAACGCATCCACGAAAGCGCCATCCTGCGCACCCTCGGCGCGCGGCGCGGCCAGCTCCTCACCGGCCTGTTCGCCGAATTCGCCACCCTCGGCCTGCTCGCCGGCCTCGTCGCCGCCTGCGCCGCCACCCTGCTTGGCTACGTACTCGCCACCCAGTTATTTCACCTGCCCTACACCTTCAACCCCTGGCTATGGATCATCGGCGTGACCGGCGGCACCCTCGGCGTCGGCCTGGCCGGACTGCTCGGCACCCAGTTCATACTGCGCCAACCGCCATTGCAGACATTGCGGAATGCCTGAAATCCCACGCCACCACTTAACTGCACAAACAGCGCCGCTATACCCTCACAATCCCCCTTGAAAGAAACAGGCAGCGATCCCATTTTAAAAAAACGCATCCTGATTGGGGATGTGCAGGGAATTTTTCCCTGCTCTTTCCAGATCAAACTCAAGTAAGGAGGTTAACCATGAATCTGAAACGTTATGAACCCTTAAGTCTGTTTAGCCAGTTACAAAATGAAGTCAATAAGCTGTTTGACAATCGTGCCGGAATATTGGACGGAGGTGAAAATTTCCCCACTATTACCACTGCCGAGTGGGCGCCTGCCGTTGACATCAAAGAAGAGCCTGACCGTTTTGTCGTCAAAGCCGATCTGCCGGGAGTGCAGAGCAAAGATGTTGATGTGAGCATGGAAAATGGGATGCTGTCCATCAAAGGCGAGCGCAAAGCCGAAACTCAGGACGAGCACGATGGCTACAAGCGCGTTGAGTGCTCTTATGGCAGCTTTTATCGCCGCTTCAGCTTGCCCACTACTGCAAATGCCGACAAAATCACCGCCAAACTCAAGGACGGCGTACTGGAAGTGGTCATTCCCAAAAAAGAGGGCGTGCAGCCACGTAAAATTTCCGTACAAGGATAATCCTTTGAAGTGGATTAAAGGTATCCAGCAAAGGGCAGGGGCTTGTTCCTGCCCTTTTTAGTGGAACTGTTTTTATGCAGACAAGGTCTCACGCCACGATGGGTGCACGCGCCCTTTGTATGATTGTCATTTCGAATGCAATGAGAAATCCTGGCTTTCAATCTCAAAAAATAAAGGATTTCTCATTGCATTCGAAATGACATTGATCATCAAAAGATCTTATCAACAACCCCAAGATATGGCATAGTAACCTCATGACAAACCCTCAAAAATCTCTCACCACCCTGCTGTTCACCGTGATTTTAGCAAGTGTCACGCCCACCCTGGCGGCATTGCCGGACGCGGACAGTCAGGGCAATATATTACCCACCCTGGCCCCCATGCTCGACAAAGCCACGCCCGCCGTCGTGAACATTTCCACGCGTGGCCGGGTGCGGATAGAAGATAATCCGCTGCTACAAGACCCCTTCTTCCGCCGCTTTTTTGGCGCGCCCCCGGATATGCCCCGCGAACGCCCCACCCAAAGCCTCGGCTCCGGCGTCATTATTGATGCCGCCAAAGGCTATGTGTTGACCAATAATCATGTCATCGCCAAAGCCGAAGAAATTACCGTCACCCTGCGTGACGGGCGTACTATGACGGCCAAACTGGTGGGCACAGATCCCGAAACCGACGTGGCCGTGATTCAGATTCCCGCCAAAAATATCGCCGCGCTGCCCATCGCCGATTCCGAAAAACTGCGCGTGGGTGATTTCGTGGTCGCCATCGGCAACCCGTTTGGCCTCGGGCAAACCGTCACCTCCGGCATCGTCAGCGCACTCGGGCGCACGGGTCTTGGCATTGAAGGTTACGAAAACTTTATCCAAACCGACGCCTCGATCAACCCCGGTAACTCCGGCGGCGCGCTGGTGAATTTGCGCGGTGAACTGGTCGGCATCAACACCGCCATTTATGCACCAGGCGGCGGCAACATCGGCATCGGCTTTGCCATTCCCACCAACATGGCGCGCGACATCATGCGGCAACTGGTCGAGTTTGGCGAAGTAAAACGCGGCCGACTCGGCGTGCAAATGCAAAACCTCACACCCGATCTCGCCAAAGCCTTTAACATTGAGGAACAGCAAGGCGCAGTGATTGCCAAAATCACCAAGGGCTCACCCGCAGACAAGGCCGGGCTGGAAGTGGGCGACATTGTCACCACCATCAATGGCCGCCCGGTGAACGATGCTTCAACGATACGCACCACGGTAGGCCTGATGCGCGTCGGCGAAAAAATTGCCATGGGTATCCTCCGCAATGGCAAGCCACGCAACATAACCCTGGTATTAGGCGCAGCCGAACAAGTCAAGGTAAACGCGGAAAATCTCACCCAGCGCCTGGCAGGCGCAACACTGGCGCCCATTGAAGAAGGATCCCCGTTATACCGGCGCGTGGAAGGCATGGTCGTGGTTAATGTCGAGCCCGGCAGCCGCGCCTGGAACGCCAGCTTGCGCAAAGGTGATATTATCATCTCCATTAACCGTCAGCCCGTGCGCACCACCGAAGAACTGGAACGTGCCATAAAAGGCAGCGACAAACGCATGCTGCTGAATATCCGGCGCGGCAATAGCTCAATGTTTATTGTAATTCAATAGTATACTTTAGTAACTGATTTCAGGCGATTGAGCGCCACTGGAAACTTTTCGTGGGAAAATACACAAAGATTCTTCAAAGCATTCTTGGCGGGAAGTCGGATGCGAATATTCGCTTCCCGGATCTTGTCCGGTTTTTGTTGCGCCTGGGATTCGATGAACGAATTCGCGGGAGCCATCACATTTTCACCAAAAAGAATATTGATGAAATCGTGAATCTGCAACCCAAAGATTCTATGGCTAAACCCTATCAGGTGAAACAAGTGCGGAATGTGATTCTCAAATACAAGCTGGGAGTAGGCGAAGATGAATAGATACGAGATGATCATTTATTGGAGCGGGGAAGATCAGGCTTTTGTCGTGGAAGTGCCTGAGTTACCGGGGTGCATAGCGGACGGCGCCACCTACGTAGAGGCCGTAGCCAATGCCGAAAAAGTGATTGGGGAGTGGATTCAAGTGGCCAAAGAACTTGGCCGTCCAATCCCCGAGCCTCGTGGGCGATTGATGTACGCCTGAATCAGCTTATAACCCGGACACTCCCAAATGAAAAAAAATATGCCACTTTCTATTCGCACACGAACCATTTTACTCGCCAGCCTGATAGCAACAGGAAGCTTGGCCGGTTGCGGCAAAACCAACCTCAGCGACATTGAACACATCGAACGCGCCAAGGATTTTCAGGACAAAGGCGACCTCACCGCCAGCGTCATTGAGCTCAAGAGCGCCTTGCAGCAAAGCCCGGACAATTTGGAAGCGCGATGGCTTTTGGGGGAGATTTATGTCAAGAAAGGCTTTGGGGCCGAGGCAGAAAAAGAATTGATCAGGGCCCGCGAGCTTGGTGTTGAAGGTGAATCGATCAAGATCCCCATGGGTCGGGCGCTCTTGATGCAAGGGAAGTTCAAGCGTGTGCTCGAAGAAATCAGCCCCTCAGCCAGCACCTCCCAGAGAAATAAGGCAGCAATCCTCCAGATGCATGGTGACGCCAAACTCGGCCTGAACCAGATGGAAGAGGGCTGCCAGTTATATAAGGACTCGCTCGGCGTTGATCCCAAGCACGTGCCAGCCTATTGGGGTCTTGCCAATTGCGCCCTTGCAAAAAGGAATCTCAGCGAGACCCGGGCCATGATAGATACGGCCATCAAAATCGACGGCGCCGATCCTGAGAGTTGGGTGGTTCTCGGGGAATTCGAGCGCCTGAACAACAAACATCAGGCGGCGGCGCAAGCCTACTCTACAGCCTTGAAGCACGACCCGAACAATCTCAATGCGTTATTTGGCCGCGCCCAGATTTATGCCTATACCGGCAAACCGACGGAAGCGAGAGCGGATCTGGAGAACCTCAAGAAGCTCGCCCCCGGTTACTTCGGAATCCACTTTGTGGAGGCCGTGCTGAACTATAGCGCGGGCAAGACAGACCAAGCTCTGGATTCCGTCCAGCGAGCACTCAAATCTCATCCCGACTATTTGCCTGGCAAGCTGCTCTTCGCCCTGGTGCAATATGACAGAAAGGCCTATGAGGAGGCAGCGATAGCATTGACCGGTTACCTGGAACGGGCTCCCGGTCACCTTGATGTACGCAAGCTGCTGGCCGCCGCCTATCTGAAATTGGGCCAGCCGGATCGCTCCCTAGAGCTGCTGAAGCCGTACATTGCCGCAGGCAAAGCCGATGCCCAGGTGCTGGCTCTGGCAGGGGAGGCCCATCTGCGCAGCGATGATCCTTCTTCAGCCAAAGTGTTTTTCGAGAAGGCGGCCGACCTGGTTCCCACCAGCACCGCCCTTCGCACCCAAGTGGGTTTGAGCCATCTGGTAGCCGGAGAGGAAGCCCAGGCCATCAAGGAACTGGAAGCTTCTTCCGCTATGGCTGGCAAGGATTACAGGGCAGACGTAGCGCTCGCCTATTATTTCCTCTCTGAGGGGCAATTCGACAAAGCGCTGGCGGCAATAGCCGTACTGGAGAAAAAACTGCCTGACAGCCCCGGCACCTACAGCCTCAAAGGCCAGGCCTACCTGGGCAAAAAGGACTTCGCCCAGGCGCGCAAGAACTTTGAGCGCGCTATGGCTTTGGAACCCACCCTCGTCTCCGCCGCGGTGAGGCTAGCGGCGATAGATCTGCAGGAGAAGAACTTCTCTGCCGCCCGGGGTCGCTACCAGGCAATCCTGGACAAAGACAGCAAGAACGTCCCGGCCATGGTCGGTCTGGCCGAGTTGGCAGCGTTGGAGAAAAAAGAGAGTGAATACCTGGCCTGGTTGGAGCGGGCGGCGAAGGCCAGCCCTGCGGCGCTTGTGCCCCGCGCTTTTCTGGCCAATTACTATCTCGGTAAAAACCAGTTGCAGAAAGCATTGACTCTTGCCCGTGAGGCGGTAACCAGTAACCCCGGCAGCACCGATGCCCTGGAACTCCTTGGCCGGATGCAACTGGCAGCGGGTGAGAAAGAAAATGCCGTGGCAACTTATACCAAACTCGCAGCCATTGCACCGAAATCGCCTACCGCCCAGTATGATCTGGCCAAAGCCCACGCGGCCATGGCTGACGAAAAGGCGATGCGCGGCGCCTTACTCAAGGCTCTTGAACTCAAGCCCGACTATAGCGATGCGCTGGCTGCCCTCTCTGCGCTGGAACGCCGCACCGGCAAGCAGACGGAAGCCATAAGGCTCGCCCGCAAGCTTCAGGCCAGCGTTGCGGATTCGCCCCGCGGGTTTGCCTTGGAAGGGGATGCACTGATGGTAGAAAAGCGCTATACCGAGGCGACCAGCGCCTACGAGAAGGCGCTGGCAAAGGGCAAGGACAGTGAGTTGGTAGTCAAGCAGCATCTGGCGCTGCTACGTTCAGGGAACGCAAGCAAGGCGGACGACATGCTCCTGGGCTGGCTCAGGGCGCATCCCCAAGACCAGATAGCCATGGCCTACCTCGCAGAGAGCTATACCAGACGGGGGCTTAGACAAGAGGCGATCAGGCAGTACGAAACCGTTCTAAGCTCGGTACCAAATAATGCCGTGGTACTCAATAACCTGGCGGTTCTCTACCAGCAACAGCAGGATCCCAGAGCCTTGCCGATGGCAGAGAAGGCCTACAAGCTCGATCCAGACAGTCCTGCCTATGCCGATACGCTTGGCTGGATCCTGATCCAACAAGGTCAGTCTGGGCGCGGCCTTCAACTCCTTGAAAAAGCCGTCGCCGATGCCCCAAAGAACCAGGAAATACGTTTTCATTTCGCCTACGCGCTAGTCCATGCGGGTCAAACGTCTCAGGCACGCCAGGAAATAGGCCGGTTGCAGAACATGAAGCTCAGCCCGGAATTGGAACAGCAGGTGGGGCAGTTATTGCAGCGACTCCACTGAAACGGGCAGGCGATCAACGAGCGCTAAACACGCTACCTACCTGATTCGCGAGCCGCAGACGTAGCCCGCTTGTTAGCTGGGGGGTTTATTCCTCCGTGCCAATGACTTCGATGGTTCGCAGGTGGATTGTTGCAGGTGAACCGGGAAAACGCCGAAGCGTGGCACGTCCTGGGGCAGTCACACACAAGGAGAAGAGTTTTTCGGAAGTGGGGGGGGTTGTTCATGTTCATGCGGGTGCACAGGCTAACCGAGTGGGCTGACACTGCCGTGCCATCAATCGACAGTTCGTCGAGCCGAGCCGCCGGCTGAGGACTTGCACCTCCAAATGAATGCGGCACTCTGCCGTACAGGCCACAAAAAACCCCCTCACAGGGAGGGGGTCAATCATAGTCTAACTTATTGTTGTGCAGGGTTTGTCAGGATTAGGCGCGACGGCGACGCATTGCACCCAAGCCCAGCAGTCCGATTCCCAGCAAGGCCAAGCTGGCCGGTTCGGGCACGAATTTTTGGGCATCGAAATCGCTATGGGCAACGGCTCCATTCGCAAGACCTCGCCCTCCTGTAAGGGTACCGCTGCCCGTGAGTTGCACACAGCCATCGGCAATGTAACCCGGGGTACCACAAGGGAGCCCCGTTGCTATGTTGGTGAATTCCACCGCGCCAGTTGAATTAAAAAGAGTGCTTAACGCCACGTTGAATGAGGCTACCAGTATCGAATTGTTTGTGCCCAAAACAGTGCCTATATCACCACCACCTGGAAGGATCTGGGTTGCGACCCACAACTCATCTGGATCGCCCAGGAACCCGTCTACCTGATACAAAGTACCCAAGGTTGCCTGCTCAACACAGTCGCTGAAGCTGGTGCAATTGGTAGCTGCATTAACAGCCCTGTCAAGTTCGAGGTTTCTATCTATGCCTCCACCTGGCGCACCATTGAAAAACATGGCGACTGCTGCCCCTGCACCGAGGGCTGGCCCAGAATAGCCAGCGAGCGAAGATAGTGGGATGCTAGGAGTTCCAAAGATATATTGGGCGCCGACCCCTGCACCAATTATGGCTTGTAACGTAACTGCCGCCACACCGGTTAGTTCCTGGCCAGCAGGAATACCGTTACTACCACCTTTAGTAAAACTCTGCATCTCAAAAACACTTACAAAGGTGTCACCCGCAGTTAGAGCGCCTGATGTTTTAAGCACACCCTGGGAGTCCAGGATAAAGTCGATATCATCGTCCTGGAAAGCGTAAAGAGTTGCTGCAGTGACTGGGGCTGCTATACACCCCAAGCCAAGCGCCAACCCCATGATGGATGTTAGTCGTTTGAAGTTCATAATAATCACCCTAATAAAAAAGTTTAGTTACCCAACACATAAGCCACAGGCACATTGTTTATACCTTACCAATACTAATGCAGATACCATGCCATTCAATAATATAAAAATTTAACATATTGTTTTATATTAAAATTTTTATTTATTAACATCTCTAAATTAAAATAGCTCCCTGTTCAATGTAAAGAAATCCGACATAACCAATGTATCTCACGCACTATCATAAGCATAACCAATTGTTTTATATTGAAATTTTATTTATGCACAAATAATATCTATTTTTTTAGTGTAAAGAAATCCGACATTACTACGGGATTTCCGCCGACTATACTACTCAATAAAATACAAGGTGTTGTTTTAATTTATAATATTATTTTTTATGCAAGGATTTATAGCTAGTTTTGCGTGTAAAGAAATCCGACAACGCCCGCTAAGCTGGAACATTTTATCTGGAGCATACTATGAAGAATGACGCTTTTCAGCCTTATACTTAATACTTAGGTTCCGTATGCCGAACCAGTACGGAATCGGCGCAACAAGGCATCGAACTGATTAGACTGAATAGATAGCGGGAAAAGCCATGGATTGACCCTTCCCCGTCACAATCCGGGTCACTTCTGGTGCCATGACTTCCGCGCAATGAAGGGTGCCGCGCTGGAATTGCCCGATATGGGCGAACGTTGTGATCGCTCTGAATGTAACGCGATATGTTTACACCCGTACTGCACCGCCGTTGCTGGGAGGGATAGTATGCACCGGTGACAATAACCTTTTGGCAATCAAAAATTTGATTCGTTGGATCAAGCCACGATTCCCCCACCGCAGCTTACCGACCGCATAGCGTCCCCTGTATGCATCAAACTGCTGATAGATGGGAACTGCCAGAACGCGTCCGCGCTTTAGAAGGAGCTTCAAAGTCTCCGCTGCGGCCATGCCCGAACAAAGCTGAACCGCCAAGGCCAGTGATGGCCCTCGCTTTGCCGCCAGATCCACATAGCGCCGATCAATGTAGGGCATGTGCAAGCCCGCTGGGGCAGTACCCACGATGAACAGGACATAGCGCTCGAAGTCCGATTTCGCCAAGTCCATCGCGAAGTAGTCCTTCCACTGCATCCCCCCCGGCACGAAGACCAGGGAAGCAGCGCTACAGCCAACGGGACCAACAGCTACGACCGGGATACCTTTCCGATAGGCCTCCGCATAAAAATAATCCCTGACATCCACGGCAGAGAAATCCAGGCCATCAATGGCTACATCGACTTCTTCCAGAAACCTGGAAACATTTTCCCGCGTGATACCTTCTGGGTAACATTCCACTTGTGCTGCAGGGTTAATGTCGAGAGCCACCCTTACCATCACATCCACTTTTGACTGACCCATGCTAGAAGCAGTGGCGCCTGCTTGGCGATTGATATTGTGAATCTCGAAGTGGTCGAAATCTGCAATCCGAAATCGCCCGATACCCATGCGCGCCAAAGTCGTCAGGTGCACACCCCCCACGCCACCCAGGCCAGCAATGGCCACCCGGCTTTTTCTCAGGGTTTCCTGCTCTTCAGGGCCGACAAGACCCAGGTTGCGCGAAAAAGCCGTAGCGTAATCAAATTTCTGAGCCATCACGACAAGTAGATCTCAGATCGTCACTTGATACCCACCAGCACCCCGTGATCCTTGGGAAGCACAAGCCGCTCCGTTTGCCGGAAACCAGCAGCGGCCAGAAAAGACTCATGTTCCTTCCAAGAATACATCATTCCCTCTCCGGTCGCCGTGGTCAGGAAATAGGGCGAGCCCAGCGCCGCGCTCATGGGGCCAACTTCATCGTCGTCGCCCATCATGTTGAAAACCAGCACTCGGCCCCCAGCGGGCAATGCTTCACGGGCACGCTGAAGCAAGGCCGCATCCCGCTCAGGTGACCAGATAGTCATCATGTGGCCAAAAATCACCGCATCTATATCCTTGGGAAAGGGGTCAATGAAAAAATCACCAGGATGCGTATCAATACGCGCTGACAGTCCCGCCTTGGCAATTTTTTTCTTGGCCATTTCACAAGCTGTCTCACCGTCAAAAATAGTGACTTTAAGATTAGGGTGCGCCTGCGCCAGAGTGATGGCATTAGTACCGTCTCCACCCCCGGCATCCACCAGGTGCTTGATCTCGTCGAATACCGGGAGCTTCGCCAAATCAGCATTCGCCGAACGGGAGAGGCTGCTCATGGCATCGTGAAACACTTTTGCGATAAAAGGGTTATGCGGCAAACGATGGTAGATATTGTCCGCATCCCCTTTGAAATGGCGCAGGCCTACGTTCTTGAATTGCTTCAGTGAATCAACAAGGTCGACGGCGGTGGGATAAACTATGTGGGCTTGCCAACCCAGGACGTCGATCATGTTGTCCGGACTCTCGCGTACAAGCAATCTTTCCACAATTGGTGCATTGCGGAACCGCGCCCCATCTTTTTGTACGAGCTTGAGTGCGGCAAGGCCGGTCATTAGTATTCTTGCGGGCTGGGACTTGAGTCCGATCTTCGCGGCAATCTCATCCCGCGTCAGGTTAGGGGTCTTTGAAAGCGTGTCAAACACCTCCAGTTGCACACCGGCCCAAAGTAGTTGGAAGGCGGTGTGACCGCAGGCAATAAGCACTAATACATCAAAATCCAAGTCTTCCTTCATGGTTGTCTCCCGCTTTTCAAAATAGTAAATGAAAGATACACAGAAAGCGATCAGAATGCCACCCTGTGGTTATTACCGGATGTAACGACCGGTCGACTGGAAACTTTAATCCATCCCCGGATCCTCAGAGTAAGGATCACATCTTGAATGAAGCGCCGACTTGACCCAGGCATGTCGGGTTCGGGGGGTGCAAAAAGCAGGTCAGTTCGTGTGTGCAGCGCTACATATAATTTCATTTAACGGTAGTCGACCCGAAACCTTGATTACGCCAATGGGCTTGCCTATACGCAATAGGCAATGCACGGTATTCTCATGGCCATACTCGGAACGGACGCGGTTTTGCAGCGCCAAGGCATGAGGGATGCATTGCTCCGGCACGCTGTTTAACTCCAGTCTGTTCAGTAAATCAGCCACCACATAATAAGGCTGGGCTGATAAGCCCTGCTCGGTCACGCTCAACCACACTTGTTGCAGGCAGCGTCCGGCATCAAAGGCTGCTGCATGATCGGAAGATCCAATGATCGCGACAACCAAGGGCGCTTTCTGGAAATTAGCTGCTTCGATAGCGGCAAACAATTTGTATGCCCGGATACGGTTCAACCATTGTAGCCGATTCCAATCGGACATCAACTTCAGCAAACCCACGCCTCCGGGCGGCAATGCCAGTGTATCGACATGCAGGCCGCTAGCAAAATCTTCCGGCGAATCACCGTAGCGCAGACTTGCCGCAAACCACTCATTTGCCTCACGGGTCTGGAAACGGATCTCCGAAGCCTGTCTGACCCAATCCGCTGTTTGACGGATACCGGCTCCCATAATTGTCCTGACGCCCACGTTATTAACCTGACAAGCCGCCAGCCGGTGAGCGACATCTGGGGCAATCTCGGGACGATAGGGTAAACGATTTGTGTGGCGCAGTTTCCAAAGAGGTGTGTTGGATGGTTCAATGGCATTTGCTTGCCCCGTTACAGGGCCTCGCGCAAAAACGCCATCTTCATCAGGTATACCAAGATACCAAGAGGCCATATCCAAGCCAAGGGACTGCATTGCCCAAACCAGATTTTCGGCAGCAGCGCCCAATGCAAGCCTGGTGGCGTGATAATCAGCCGGGAAGCCACCACGACGGCGTACCCGACCAGTCAGGGTGCTGGTATTATTATCCCAGTCAAAACACCATGGCTGGGAATTGTCAGCGGAGGGAGCGCTCCCGGCCGCTTCTATCAAAAATGCAACTTCTGGAATATAGAGTTTAGGTGTGGATATCATAGTTTTCCCCTCTCATTCTTCATAACCTTCACTCACCCCCTGCCCCGCAATAGCAATCCTTTTGCCTCGCAGGATGTACTGCTCCGAGCACCGTTGAGGAATCTTAAGCAAGATCCCTCAATAATGATATGTACCATCCTACTCTTTGGGACATAATTGATTATATTAAAAATTTTTACCACTATCTAAGGAGGAGCACTCACTGTCAACGGGTTTTAATCCACACTTTTCATGATAGTACAAAACCAATTCGACGGTGATTTTATTTTAGTAAAAAGCTAATAAATTGATTAGCTTGATATTTAATTGTCTCTTTTTTGAGACAATTAAATATCAAGCTAATCAATTTCCATTCTCAAAAAGCAGGCTATCTGTCTCCTCATAGAGACAATAATATCTCCCAATAAAACTATAAAATTAAATATGTATATGATTTTATTAATCTATTTAATTTTGGCCGAATTCTTGCATATAACGCTCCTTGGGCATCTTTGATGTTTAGGTTGTACCGGGTAATGAGCAAGGGTTATTCCTGCGATTTTTTCAAAGAAAAATCCAGCACCCATCCAAAATATTACCGTACAATTTCTGGGCAACGGACAATATGACAGGGCTAGTCTCAGCAGGGACGGCAGGAGAGCTAATTATGATTAACCGAGACATGGGCGAGCAAGTAATCGGCACCATAAAAAATAAAAATATATTGAATACAGGTGCATCACATTCATCCGGTGGTTTATCCCCCTTACACACACATAACATCAACGAATTAATCAAGAGCTTTTCACGACATTTCGAGATAGTGTCAGCAACTACGGAGGAAGAAATCAGGCAGTCCTGGAAATTACGTTATCAGGTGTATAGTGTAGAAAATCACTTTGAAAACCCGGATGATAATCCTGACCAGTTAGAACGTGATGAGTATGACGCACATTCTGCCCATAGCCTGTTAATACATCGCGCAACGGGATTGGTCGTTGGTACGGTAAGGCTGATTCTCCCCAATCCTGCCAGCGTTGATGCTTTATTTCCCATTGAAGCGCATTGCGGAACGAGCTTTAATGGAGAAGCATTTAATCGCGCCACTTTGCCACGGCGCTCTTTGGCAGAAATCTCTCGTTTTGCCATATCGAAGGAATTTAAAAGAAGAATTCCTGATAAAAGTAATGTATTTGGTTCTCCCGATATTAACCAGGGACTCCAGCAGGAGATGGCTGATTTGGAGCGGCGGCTGATCCCTCACATTACTGTCGGGTTATTTGCTGCAATAGTACGTATGAGCGCAATGCATGGCATTACCCACTGGTATGCAGTAATGGAGCCGGCGTTGCTACGCCTCTTGAAGCAGTTCAGTATCAACTTCCAGCCCGTTGGTTCCGCAGTTAATTACCATGGAAAACGCTACCCATGTGTTGCAACGGCCAGGGATGTGCTTGCACAAATGGAAGTTGGTTGCCCTGAAATCTGGAGACTTATTACCGATGAAGGCAGAATCTGGCCTTCCGCACATTCTCAGGCAGCATAGGAACACCGGTGTGACGTAGGTGGCTCTTACGTCACGCTTTCCCCTTGGATGATTCGCGCCAGGCGCTGGCTCCTCTTTTTGGCCGTATGGTGATTGGTTTATTCAAAGACAACATCAAGCTTTAACCCCGCCTATACCCATCCCTCTATCACCATCTAATTTCACTACATATCGCCATCACCTGCCCGATGAGCAATTTATTGGAGCCGGGCAGCTTTGACGGGAACTTTGTGATGTTGCGCACACTTTATGAAGCACTCACCTGAACATCAGCACATGTTCTCACAATAAAAAATTCATTAAAGTGTGATTTATGTCCGGACAGCGGCGCTTTTCCGGCGTAAGGTTGGAACATCTTAAAAGTTATCAGGATCCGGTTTGATCCATCAAGGACCAGGAGTGATAAAAGTGAATGAGCTAACGGAGAGTTTTTCCAAATATTTTAAAGTGGCAGTTGTGGCGCCAGGCGATGATGCATCGTTACGACAAGCACTGCATTTACGCTATCAGGTGTATTGTATAGAGCATCCTTTCGAAAAACCTGCGGGCACGGATGAAATCGAGCAGGATGAGTTTGATACATATTCCGCCCATAGCCTTTTACTCAGCCGCCGCAACGATGAGGTGGTGGGCACTGTGCGACTGGTCTTACCCCGGCGGGAACAGCCGCATATCTTGTTTCCCATTGAGCAGCATTGCGGAAAATTCTTTGATAAAAAATTGTTTGACACCAGCACGTTGCCCCGTGGTTCTATAGCCGAAATATCGCGTTTTGCAATTTCAAAAGAGTTCAAGAAACGCCTCATGGATACCGAATATCCCTGGGGTGCCAGTAATTTAAATGAACACGAAACAGAACATATGAAGGTGCTGGAACGTCGCATCATTCCCCATATCACATTAGGTTTGTTTTTAGCGATAGTGCGCATGAGTGTGCGGCATAATATTACGCATTGGTATGCGGTAATGGAACCGGCATTACTGCGTTTATTGAAAAAATTTAGCATTGAATTTATACCGCTTAGCCCCATGGTTGATTACCATGGCAGCCGACAACCTTGTGTAGCAGAACTTGCGACGGTATTAGCGTCTATGGAACGCAATTGCCCGGACGTTTGGGCGCTGATTACCGACAATGGTGCGACATGGCACAGCGCGCTCGAAGCAGAGCAACACGCCTCCGTTAAACGCGTGGCATAATACAGCGCTCCCCCGCCTACGTAGCAGGCATTACCTTGCCCGTGCTAATTGTGTACTTTAATGCCCGCCATTCAGCGAAAATGGGGTGTCCAGCGCTCTACGAAATGTAGCCATTCATTCAGCCTGTCCTGTCGTGCCTGGAGGCACCTACTTCTGGCGCACACAGCGCACGCTACTCGTGTTTCGGTTAACGCCGCGCATGGTCAGATGCTGCCTCATGACGCCATCAAATCCTCCACAGCCACGCCCAATACTCTGGATAGCGCGAGCAACACGCTGGCTTTACCTTCGTGCTTTCCCGACTCAATTTGTGACAGATAAGCTTGGCTGATGCCGGCCCGATCCGCCAGTGCGGAGACCGTCAGACGGCGGTGCTCCCGCCATACACGAATAGGCGGCTCACCCTCCGCCAGACGGTGCGCAATGCTGGCGGGAACAAGCTCCTCCTCACCACGCTCCAGCCGCACCCGGATGCGGTCATAGTCCTGAATATCCTCCAGCAGCTCGGCGCCCTCAATCAGTCGCTTGTATTCCGCATAGGGAATCACCGCATATTCAGGTTCGCCGTTACGCTCGATAATTTGTGCTTTCATCGCGTATACACCCCACCTCGCGGGGTCACTTTGATCACCATGATCACCAGCGCCCCACTATCCACCTCAAACACAATCCGCCAATCCCCTGCGCGCATCCGGTAACTGGGACGCCCTTCCAGCTTGATGACATTGCGGTGCTGCGGCGTATTCGCGGGCTGATTTGGATGAGTTGTGTGCCAGATAATTCAGTCAAACCTGCCTGTCAGACATTCTCAAAGAACGCGGTCAGACGCACCTGAAACGCCATGCTCTGCAACTCGACCACGTCGTCTTTCCCAAAGTCATAAAGCGCCCAATGCCCGGTGCTGTCTCGCCTGAAGCAGTCGGCGCGGAGGCTGCCGGGGTCGATCAGCAGGTATTCCTCCAGCGTGGGGATTTGCCTGTAGATGGCGAACTTGTCGCCTCTGTCGAAGGCGGCTGTGGAGTCGGAAAGTACTTCGACGATCAGCCTGGGGTGGCTCATGAACAGTTTGGCCTGGTGGTCGCGTTCGTCACAGGTGACGAAGACATCCGGGTAGAAGAAAGCGTTCGCTGTTTCGACCCGGAGTTTCATGTCGGAGATATAGGCGCGGCAGGAGCCTGCGCGCAGGTGATCTTTCAGCAGGGCAAACACATTCCCGGCGATTGTCACATGCGTCGTGCAGGGATGCGCAAGTGTCGCGGGAGGCAGGATGCCGGGAGCGACCTCGCGCCTGGCGCCGACCATGGCGAATACCTCGCCGTTGACATATTCATGTTTTTCGACCTGGGTGTTTTCCCATTCCAGGTAGTCGTCAGGCATCAGGTGTGCAACAGACTGTGGTAATCCCATTTTTAGACCCTTACTTTGCATTTTCCGCCTGATCAGATAGGGGCGGAGGCAGTTTGAAATAAGTGTAACGTCAGTTTACGCCAATCACCAGGGGAGATCGATCTGTCCATCCCGGGAAATTCTGAAAAATTCGTCGCTGACATTGACTTTATCTTTACGCTAGTTTCTCCGGAAAGAGTCCCGGCATCCAACGCGACGCGAGACTGGCGGGGAAGGCCAGACGCAAAGGGACGCGCGTGCTTTCGGAGACCAGTACACCGCGTTCGCTTAAAGCCGCCACGACCCGCCGGGCATGTCGCTCACTCACTCCCAGTATGCCTGCCACATCGCTACGCGGCAGCGCTCCCCGGTATAAGATGGCCTCCAGAAGGCTGCCCGCTTTGGCTGGTAACGTGCCGCCACGGACTTCTTCTTCGACCCACATCAGGATGCGGGTACGCAGCCGATCCGGCTGAACCAGTTCTTCCATAAACTTTACCTGATCAAGGCAGGTTTCGAGAAAGAATCGCGTGAAGGACACCAGCGCTTCCTCGCTCAGATTACCCCTGCCGTCCAAGTCATTACGCCGTTGTAAATCGCATTGCGCAAGATGATTCTTGTAGGTGCTCACATTTCGCGCCAGGCCGCGTGCGATGGACCAGACACCGCCAGTATCGAGAGCGTCCATCAACATCGCATGGGACATCAGGCGCGCCACGCGGCCATTACCATCAAGGAACGGGTGCATCCAAAGTAGTCGGTGATGCGCGGCAGCGGCAGCGATGATAATTTCCGCTTTGCCGAGATTGCTGTAAGCGCGCTCGAAATGATCAAGAAAGCGCGGCAGTGCGCCAGGGCTGACCGGTATGTGCTGGCCGACCCTGACATGGCGTTGACGCAGTTTGCCTGGAATGACCCGCAGACGCTCACCCGCGTCTGGATCGTCCGTCCATAGCAGAGCATCGGGCAGCAACTCACCAAACCGCCGGTGAATGTCACAGATACCTGCAACACTGGCTGCATGACCACGTAGATTGCCTGCGTCGATCCATTGCTGAACAGCTATATGCGCCTTGGCTTCGAGTTGAAGGTTGCGCTTTTGCACGTTGGTGCTGTAGTCGTTCTTCAGCGCGCGCTCGATATCGACCGGATGGGTGTCGTGACCCTCGATCAGGTTGCTGTAGTAACAGTTCATCGCCCGCACCAGATCAGCCAGCGCCGTGAGCAGGCCTTGCGGAAGGCTGCGACGAAACCCTGCCGAATACGCCGCCAGCTCGACTGCAAGATCGGCAAGGTCGGCACGTTGGCGCGAGCTTTCAGCAATCCGCATTGGCTCCATGGAAGACACCCCCTCGCCGCTGTCGGGAGGCGCTGGGATGTCCGGCATTATGGCCGCTTTAATGTCCTCACAAAAATCCTTCATAATTATTATACTATCATGTATTTATAGTTTAGTTAATGGATTTTTAGGGTTATTTTGGCCGGTTAAAAGGCCGCTTATCAGGCCGCCTTGGCCGTCTCGCCTAGCCAGAATAGGAGCCTCTAGGCCAGGTGCCTTTTTGGTGCTGAAGCGGATTACATACAGGGCGTGTGACCTCTATCCCGCGTCTGCACCAACGTGCTAAATCAAACCCCGTGCCAGTCGCACTTTAATTCCGCCATTGCGCAGCGAAAATGAGGTATCCACCGTGAGACGTGTTTGCGCCAGCAATGCCTGGTCGTTGCATAGAATAGCCACGTGCCAACCGCGGCATTGGGTACGTAATACGTTACCGAGTTGCGCATAGAGATTACGCAGATCTTTATTGCTGCTGACGCGCACGCCATACGGCGGGTTGGTGATGATCCAGCCGGGTGCGGTTGTCGGGCGAATCGCTGAGACCGCTTGACAGGTGAACTGTATGTGCTGCGCCACCCCGGCGCGTTCGGCGTTTTCCTGAGCCATGCGGACGGCGCCTGCATCCCGGTCGGAGGCGATAATCCGGCAACCCGGCGGTAATTCAATTCTCATCGCCGCTTGGGATTCCGCCAGCAACGCTGTCCAGCGTTTTTCGTCAAAACCCGGCCAGTCCATAAACGCGAAGCGCCGCTGGCGGCCTGGGGCGGCGCCCAGCGCCAGCAGGGCGGCTTCGATGGGGACAGTACCCGAACCACAAAATGGGTCGATCAAGGGCGTTGCAGTGTCCCACGGCGCGGCCAGCAGCAATGCAGCGGCAAGGGTTTCACGCAACGGCGCCTTGGCGACGGCCTGACGATAGCCCCGGCGGTGCAGCAGTTCGCCAGACGAATCCACGCTTACGGTGCAATGATTATGCGACAACTGCACCACAACCAGTTGAGAAGGTCGCTCCCGGCATCCTGCCTCTGGCGACACTTGTGCATCCATGCACGGCGGATTGGTGGCCTCCTCGTCCCCCAGCTTCTGACGCACGATGGGTTTACCCAAGCTGTCGGCAATCGCACCGGCGATGCGCTCGGCTACGGCGTCGGCATGGTACAGCTTCGATGCTTTACAGGTGGCGCGAATCGCCACTGGTTGACCGGGCACCAGGTAGCGTTGCCAATCCAGACGGCTGGCTTTTTTGCGTAGTTCGGAAAATGCGGCGGCGCTGAAATCACCGACACGCACCAGCACACGGCTGGCGGTGCGCAGGTGCAGATTGGCGCGGTACAGGGCGTCCAGATCGCCCTGAAAGGCAACACCGCCCTGCTCTGCAGTGGGAAGTAGATTAAGACGCTGCAATTCCTGCGTGGTGAGCGCTTCACACCCCGGTGCAGTAACGGCAAAAAATGAATTCGCTCGAGATGCGGTATTAATGGTGGTGCCCACCATCGCCATGCACATGACGATGGGCGATTTCTTCCACCGTGGCAGCCCGCACACCGACAATTTCCACTTCAAACGTCAGCGTTTTACCTGCCAGCGGATGATTGGTATCAATGTCCAGCGTTTTCAATCCCGCCTTGATCACAATCGCCGGACGCGCGCCATGTTCAGTATTTAATTGCACGACACTGCCGGGTTTGTAAGTGACTTTTTTCTTGCTGTCATTAATTACATGCTTGAGGGAGATGCGTTGCTGCGAGCCTTCTTGCCGCATGCCATAAGCCTGCTCGGGCGTGAGTGTAACGCTCAACTGGTCACCCGCCTGTTTGCCCGCCATCGCATTTTCCAATCCCTGCAACATGCCTTGATACCCGTGCAAATAAACCACCGGGTTGCCTTTGCGTGAATCATCAATCACATCATGGCCGGGTTCGCTCATGCGGTAATGAAACGTCACGACTTTGTTTTTTTCAATTAACATTGCTGCGTTCTCCAAAAAACCTGTAGTGTTATTTTGGGAGTGATTTTACTATGAAAACACGTGATCGGGGGGTGTGATATGCAAAATTTTGATTCCCATCCCTACAGGGCCAATAAGAAATCACTTGCGTCAATAATGCGGGGTAGACCACAGGAAGAAAAGGGGGATGGCAACCAATACAACCTCATGGTTGCGAAGACGTTCTTGCTGTTCATGGAAGCAGGAGGTGATCTGTAGGGTTCCTTATTATTTGCAAAAACTAATCTCTGCCTGCACTGAACATTTTAAAGAAAACAATATTTACTATTTATTTCTCTTCAATTTAAGCGGTTTATCCAGCTTGATTTTAATAAATTCACTGTCATCTGGCCTGGCTGGATCGAGGTGGCGACCCACACTGAACGGATAATTATTGTCATTGATCACGCCAATGGTATTTTTATCCAGCACCACTACATCTTCAATAGTGACAAAAGGAAAGGCAAAGTTAAATCCTGTGCCAATATCGCCGGGCTGTACTGGAAAGCTCAGATGATGTGGATCCTTGATATTCATCAGGTCGACGACTTCTTCTTTTTCAAGATATACGCCTGCATCATCCATTTCGACCTTGAAAATCTTTTTGAAGCCATTCAAATCACCCTGGCTACCGTCACGCTCAATCACCAATCCCTCTTCTTCATTAAAAAGAATGAAATCACCGATATTGGTACCGCGTGCATCCAGACGGTATTTGAACTGCCTGCCGGTGTAGGCCCGATCTTTAATATTGAACTCATGGATCAGCAGCGTTTTGGTATCATCACCTGCCAGTGGACGTTCCAGCAGAGGATAAAGCTTCTTGCCATTGCTGGATAGCGCCATGCCTTCAAACCCACCGCTACGCTCCACACGGAACGGCGTGGCGTCTTTGGTTACACGATATGGCCAGGACAGGCCAGCCAACCATGGCGTATTACTGCCATGTTCATCTTGCAGATTGGTACCATCATCCGACCCGGCGATGGAGGTATCTGCATAAATGGGAAAGTCACCGAAAAGAAATACGGTGCGAATCGCCGGATAGTGCTTGTGCACATGCAGCAAGGTACGGAAATCAAAAGACTGTATATCAGCACGCGCTTCCAGACCATTGGTGGAAATCACTCCCGCCACTGCCGCTGTGAAGGGGCCATGTTCCGCCGTGCGATCAGCAAATTCGCCACGCGGATTGGTTTTTGTTTCGATGTTATAACGTACTTTCTCGGCGTTTTTCCAACGTACACTGGCATCGGTATGGCTGCTACCGGGGCCGGTTTTATAATACGTAATGTAGAAATTAACGAAATCAAATAGCTGTTGCGTAGATGGCATGACATACGGATGCATCAAGCCGTGATGGGCGGCGAAAGCTACAGCTACCGGCGACATCGCCAAGTTGTTGGTTTGCTCTGGTCCGCGAAACACCTTGTCGCAAATAAATTGCGATTGTATCTGTGCCTGGGTTAGATCTTTAACCAGCACTTGATCCGCCACGGTGTAGGGTGCACCATCTGCGCGGCGACATTTTTGTGCCTCAATATGCGGATCATGATCCAGCATGGGCACGGCGTCGGCACTCACACCGTTATCTGTCTCCAAAGTAGTCATCAGATAGTCAAGCGCGGCTTCCATGGCCGGAAGTGTGTTTTCCGGGCGCAAATTGCGCGCGCCGCGATGGCCTTGCGCGTCAAGCTTGTTGATGCTTATCAAACCATCGGCATTCAGAAAATCGCCGTGTATACCATCGCCATTGGCATCAAACTCGCGCGCGGCCTGTAACAGTAGATCAGGGCGGTCGGAGATGATGCCGTTTACACCGAGCTTCATCAGCTCCAGCATGCGCGCCTTGTCGTTGACCGTCCAGGTCACCACCGGAAAGCCCGCGCTCTGAATGGATTTGATATTGAATATTTCGCTGGATGCAGCGGCAAGACCCGACCCAGCAGGTGGCGTTTTTCGGTTTTCCACAAACGTATTAGCATTGTTGTCATCCAGCATCACATGCCAGGGGGAAAATACTACTTTTCGGTTTGCACCATGCGCATTGGCGTGTGCACGCACGGCGTTCATAACACGTACTGCGCTACTTTCTTCACTCAAGGGATTTTGTGGGGAACGTAATTCTTTGCCAGGATTTGAAAAATCCGGCAAGGCAATCGGCGCTTCCAGTACCTTTCCCCTGGCATCGGCATGAATCAGAAACGGCCCAAATTCCTCACCAAACCAGAGCGTGCCATCTGCTGCCTTCTGCATGGATTCAATGTCAAAGTCCGCACCCGTCAGCACACGTTTTTCGGAAAAATGATGGGTAATGGCAAAGGGGATTTTACGGTCAGGATCGTGTAACTCAAAAAACCCCAACACATCTACGCTTCCATCACCGCGTTGCCTGGCATCACCGCGTTGCCTGGTGTTACCGCCTTGTTTGGTCTTGAAGTGCGGGCGAACATGATAAACACGCAAATGATAATCGGCGGAGTTTTCCAGACTGCCGAAACCATTGTCTGACATGACCAGGAATGTACCGTCCTGGTTATTATGGACAGCAGAAAACCCTTGCACGGGTTGCTTGTTGACAAAAGGTGCGCTAACGCCATTGGCGCCACCGCCAATAAATTGTCCCGATGTGGGGCCAGATGCAAACGTGCTTGCTGGCAATACCGCACGACCCTCTAGCTTATCTGCGGCAATGCCCTGCGCGGGAATCCCCATCGCCAACATTATCAACAAATACCGTTTGTTTCTTTTGCCAATCATATTCACCTCCCAAAGATTGTGAGTTTCTGAATCGTAAATCATCCAGAAAAAATCCTAGCAAGTAAATATGGCAAGATGATGAAGGTTTCGTGAAGCAATTGCGTCACTGAATTTTTAGAGTATGGTACACACAACTACCATTAAACCAGTGGGTGTTACTTGAACATGAACCCAATCAATTAATTATTATGTGCTGGAACCCGCCATTTTTCATAGGTTTCAATAGCGTGTACTCGTTGAAACTATCCGCCTGAACTTTTGAACTAAATGGCAGCCCCCTATGCCTTATAAAAATCGGAATCATTGAAGATAACCCTGACATTGCGAACTTATCCAGGACTATCTCAAACTCTTCGAATCCACCACTCGCTGAATCACCGCAACCGCTTCATCAATCTGCTCTTTGGTGACGACCAGCGGCGGCGCCAGACGCACGACGGTACCATGTGTATCTTTACTCAACACGCCACGGCTCATCATTTCTTCGCAAACATCACGCGCAGTACAATAGACTGGATCAATCTCGACACCAATCAGCAGTCCCTTGCCGCGCACCGCCTTGATAAGTGGGCTGTGCAAGGTGCGCAAGCGTTCCATGAAATACTCACCTAACGTCGCAGCACGACCAATCAGGTCTTCCTCGACCAATACATTGAGCGCTTCCAGCCCCACGGCGGCGGCGAGAAAGTTGCCGCCAAAGGTGCTGCCATGATCACCGGGATTAAACACGCCCATCACTTCCTTGCGCGCCAGAAACATTGAGACAGGCAATAAACCACCGCCGATAGCTTTACCTAAAATAACGCCATCAGGTTTAACGCCGTCATGCTCGCACGCCAGCAAGCGTCCAGTGCGCCCCAGGCCGGTTTGCACTTCATCGCAAATCAACAGAACATTGTGCTCACGGCAAATACGTGCACACTCTGCCAGATAACCGGGCGGTGGCACGACGATGCCGCCTTCACCCTGGATGGGTTCTACTAAAAAAGCCGCAGTATTCGGCGTAATTGCAGCGCGCAAGGCGGCGGCGTCGCCATACGGCACATACTTGAACCCGGCAGGAAACGGGCCAAAACCGTCACGGTATTGCGGCTCGGTGGACATGCCGACAATAGCGATGGTGCGGCCATGAAAATTGCCGTTGCACACGATAATTTCAGCCTGATCTGCCGCGACCCCTTTTACTTTGTACGCCCACTTGCGCACGGTCTTCAACGCGGTTTCCACCGCCTCTGCGCCGGTATTCATGGGAATGGCAAGATCCTGGCCGGTGAGCGTGCAGGCGCGTTCCAGAAATGGCCCCAGCGTATCACTGTAAAACGCACGCGAGGTAACCGCCACGCGACCCAACTGGCGTGTCAACGCCGCGACCAGGCGCGGGTGTAAATGGCCGTGGCTTACCGCCGAATAGGCGCTCATCATGTCGAGATAACGCTTGCCTTTATCATCCCACACATATACACCTTCGCCACGCACTAACATCACCGGCAAGGGCTCATAGTTATGGGCGCTGTAACGGCGTTCCAGATCCATCGGGCTCATCTTTGAAGCCATCTTTGGGTTCATCGGCCACCTCCTGTAAAAAACTCTTCAATCAAACGCGTAATTACCCGCGCCGTTTTATCATCATGATCTCGCGCAGGATTAAATTCGGCAATTTCAATACCCAGTAAACCGGGCTTGGCAGACAGCGGCGCCAACGCTTGCAGTAAATCAGCCGCAGCGATACCGCCAGGCTCGGGCGAGCCTACGCCGGGGGCATCGAGAGGATCAATTGCATCCAAATCTATCGAGACGCCAAACCGCGTTGTGCCCCGCGAAATCAATTCATACGCTTCGTTCATCACCGTCGACAAACCGCGCTCGCGCACTTCATCCATGAAATATACCCGTACTTTATGCTGCCGCAAAAACGCGGCTTCAGTAGATTCGTAACTGCGCACGCCGATCACGCATACATGTTCAGCGAATAATTTCGGGCCAGCAAATTGCACGCTACTCAGACGCGCATCACCATAGCCCAGTAAACTGGCCAGCGGCATGCCATGCACTGCACCGCTGGTACTGGTCTCGGGGGTATGGCTGTCCATATGCGCGTCGATCCAGATCAACCCCAATGGACGGCGATTAGGCAGGGTCGCTACGGCGCCACTCCAGGTGCCAATCGCACAGGAATGATCGCCACCCAGCACCGCAAACGGCGTACCCGCCTGCATCGCAACCATGACTTCTGCGGCAAGTCGTTGGCATAAATCGGCAATGACATCATAGGCGTCCGTCAGCAGCGGGGTTTGCTGCGGATATAAAATAGCCTGCCACACCGCCTCGCAACCAGCGGCGCACAAGGTGCGCTGCAAACCCATACCGCGTAACAACTCCGGCCCCACGCCACAACGTGGATCCCGTGCGCCCAAACCCGAAGCAGCGCCCAGCAATCGCAGATGAGGGTATAGCGTGGTAGACATAACGGCCTCTGTATATGAGGTTATCGGCCGGGTAAGCTCAAGTAATTAGACACCTCATCTGCTGTGAAATTCATATTAAAAAATCATGATTTACAAAAACTGTGACGCACTTAACGGTAATTTTCATAGCGCCGCCTTACACTGGCTATACCCAATAATTTTTTAAGGAGCGGCCGCCATGCACACAAAAATATCAAGCTCACTCTACCTCTGGATTCTCGCTCTCAGCATGGCCTCGCCCGTGATGGCTGGCGAGGCCGTTGACGCCTTGGACAGCGCCCGCGCGGGTGATTACACCCAGGCTGCCGCCGCCATTAAACCTCTGGCGATTGGCGGCAATCCACAGGCGCAGTTCAATCTTGCCCTGCTGTATCACAGCGGCGCGGGCATCAGCCAGAATGAAGTCGCGGCAGTTGTGTGGTATCACAAAGCCGCCGAAAACGGCTCTGTAGAAGCCCAGGAATTTTTAGCGGCGGGTTATGCAGAAGGCTGGTTTGGCTTAAAACGTGATGTGGAAAAAGCGAAATACTGGGATACACAATCTCAATCAAGTCATTGACGATTTATAGATAAATTTATACACGTAAGCCAGGATAGCTTTCTCTATACTGGCTTTTTTGCACGTGCCACCGGCATGTTCTTGCCCACCGCCACAATCACTACCATGATCACCGCAAATACCAGTATTGTCCCCGTCACTGATTCACCAAACAACAGGCCAGCCGCTGCCAGTGTTAAAAACGGCTGTAAAAGCTGTATTTGCCCCACCCGCGCCACACCGCCCAGCGCCATGCCGTGATACCACAAAAAAAATGCCAGCCACTGGCTGATCACACTCACATAGCCAAACCCCAGCCACGCTGACCACGGCACATTAAAATCCTGCCGCCACGCTACCCATCCCACTGGCACCAGCAGCAGCGGTGCCGCGATCACCAGTGCCCAGCAGATCACCTGCCATCCCCCCAGGATATGCGCCAGCCGCCCGCCTTCGGCATATCCCAAAGCCACAGCGGCAACACCTGCCAATAACAACAAATCGGCCACCTGCAACTGCCCTGCGCCGGAAATGAACGCAAATGTAATCACCACTGCACCGCCCAGTATACTGGTCAGCCAGAATCCCAGCGAGGGTCGCTCGCCCGTGCGAAATACCGCTGCAAGGGTGGTTGCCAGTGGCACGATGCCAATCACGATTGCGGCGTGTGCGGCAGGTACATCACGCATCGCCCAAGATGATAACAACGGGAAACCGACAATCGCACCCGCAACCACAATCAGCAAGCCCTTGAGGTGCTGGCGTGCAGGCCATGCCTGCCGCGTCACTGCCAATAACATCGCCGCCAGCACAGCGGCCACCAACGCCCGCCCCAATCCCACCAGCACCGGGTCAAAATGCGCCACTGCCACCCGCGTAGCGGGCAAGGTGAGGCTAAACCCAACCACGCCCCAGAAACCATACCACAGCCCACGCGTTTCCGTAATGATTGCAGCGCTTTTCATACAGCTATCCTCATCAAACACATATTTATAAATAGCCAAGTTACGCCGAGGGCAAGCGCCAGCACAGACTCAAAACCGGGAATATGATACGTTACAGCGTACCTCTATTATAAATCCGCTGAAGCTGCGATGGTGGATTTATAGAGGTGCCCTACAGTTTTGTAAAAAATATAAATGTAATCATCCTGTCACATTGAAGATGTGTTTTACTTAACCCTTCCCAGCTATCATTTTTACGCACCTGCACATCCATGGAAAGCATAGGCGGGTACCTTGATTTTATCCATAAATTACAGGATATCGCAGCAACGCTACTGCATGAAAATTTTGAACGGGTATTAAAATGATTTACAATTTTAGCACGAGTGAAGTAAAGCATAATGCTGCGGTGAGCCAACGCCTTGTGGACTAAATATCTTATTCGCGGTAGATGGTGACCCGATTTCGACCGTTGGCTTTGGATTGATAGAGCGCAGTATCCGCCCGCCGGATCAATTCTTCGTAGCAGGGAATACCGGGCACCCATTGTGACACACCCAGGCTGATGGTAACGGGCAACGCCAAATCACCGAAGGTTATGGGGTTGGATCCCATGGCATGGCATAAACGCTCGGCAACGATTAAAGCGCCCTCCAGGGGCGTCTCCGGGAGCACAACGGCAAATTCTTCGCCGCCATAGCGGGCAAAAGTGTCGACATCACGCAGACATTCGCGCAGGCGTTTGGCAGTATTGCGTAACACTTCGTCCCCCGCCAAATGACCATGGACATCATTGACGCGTTTGAAGTGGTCGATATCAAGCATGATCAGCGACATCATACTGCCATAGCGTTGCGCGCGGCTGAACTCCTTATTCACTAGCTCTTCCAGATAGCGGCGGTTGTGGATCCCGGTCAGACCATCGCGATTGCTGGCCTCGGCGAGCGATTTCAAGGCGCTTCTGAGCATGCGTTGCGTGATACTGGTATCGGTCACATCGAAGAGCGTAATACACACATAGGCAACTTCATCATCTGCGTCTTTCATCGGCAGAAAGGTGCAGTTTTGGTACATGGCGTCAATGCCGCCGGTCACAGGACGGTTGTGGCGAAAGTGAAACAAATAAGGCCGTTGTTCCCACGAAGTGAAGGAAAAATTCTTGATCACAAAAACATTCGTGATTTTACGTTGCAGCCAGGTAACCGGTAATTCCGGGAAACTCTCGAACAGATTATGGCCCACCACCTCAGCAGCGGAACGACCACTGTTGGTTTCCATGAAGCGATTCCACAGCACGACATTCATGTCACGATCAACAACGAAAACGCCGACACTCACCCGGTCAACGATGAAGCCAAGCAATTCCGGTGATGGCGTGGGGCGATCCATTACACCGCTGCCATGAGACGCTCCAGCGACTCCCGCAGTGACTCAATGCCCTCTTCGGCCATGAGGATCAGTAAATGGCTTTTGAAGTTACTGTTTTCGAGAGTGAAATTGACCTCAACCAGCAGACTGTATTCCCAGGCCAAATTTTCTGGCACCAACACCCTATCCAGCGACGCGTATTCAGCCATGATGGAGGGCGGATAAAAACTGATATCGGCCTGGAGTTGCGCTCCGATGCCACTGATGCAAGCGCCGATCAGGATATTGCCGACATCAAGCAGCAACTCTTGTTCGCCGAGGGCGTCCAGATCGGTGGCGTAGCCCATGAGTACAGCAAGATCCAGACAGCCACTGGCGCCAAACAACACAATAGCCTCGCCGCGCAGGTGATCGTAAAACGATTGGCGCACGGCGGTGATGGCTTCGCGATCATTCACCATGGCGCGAACAGTCTTGACGATTTCCGAAACATGCACCAGACGAATGCGGGGCACTGAGAGTTCGACGAACACGTCCAGGGTACGCGCCAAACGGTCACCCGCCTGCCCCATGGCGATATTGACGACTTCCTGCAGGGCATCCGATTGGTCGGTGGTCAGTGGTGCTATGCTCATAGTATCCCGTAGTCCTTCAATACCTTCGCCACTTGTTCAGTGCTGACTGGTTTCTTGAGAAACGCGATAGCACCCATCGACCGCACCCGCTCCTGGGCCTTGGGTTGGATGTCGGCAGAAACCACGATCACAAAACTGTTCAGCCCTTCACGCTTTAAATGTTCCAGCACCTCGTAGCCATCCATAACCGGCATGGTCAAATCCAGGAACATGACATGCGCCTTGCCGGCGCGGCAGGCGTCCAAAGCCTCCACACCATTGGACGCCTGCGTGACTTCAACATTCCAGTCCGGCGGCAATGCTTTGATTATCAGCTTACGCGACAACGAGGAATCGTCGACTATAGTGACCGGTGTTGACATTCAGATAGACCCCGTCCTTAGTGAAATTCCAGTGTAGACACAATCCTGGCAAACCTCTATGTGCATAGGTAACGGCTTCATCCCAAAAAAGTTGAGCGGGTCTGTCCAGCCCCATACGCATTTGCGCCAGGTCCTATCCCACTGTTGCCCACCGTTATCAGGCGCGCTGTTTCAGCGAGAGAAGACGATCCAGCGGACAGGGCTTATCTATGGCATACCCTTGCGCGTAGTCGACACCAATCTCGCAAAGCAGGTTGAGAATTTTGTCGTTTTCGACATATTCCGCCACCACTTTTTTATTCATGAAATGTCCAACCTCACAGATCGATTTTACCAACGCATAGTCGATGGAATTGACTTCCATATTTCTTACAAATACGCCGTCGATTTTAATGAAATCAACCGGCAAATTTTTAAGGTATGCATAGCTTGACATGCCACTTCCAAAGTCATCCAGCGCAAACATACAACCCGTTTTCTTAATCTCCGTTATAAATGCCGCCGCATCCGAAAGATTGGTAATGCCGGCAGTTTCCGTGACCTCAAAACATATTTTATGCTGCGGGATCTGCGTGTTATTCATCTGCTCAAGGACAAAACCTATAAAGCTATCGTCGGTGATGCTTTGGCCTGAAAGATTGATGGTAAAAGCGGTAATATCCTCAAGGGCCTCGCGATGGTCCGCCATCCACTTAAAAACCTTTGTAATTACCCAGCGGTCCACTGCCGCCATACGCCCATACCATTCTGCCGCCTGTATGAATTCATGGGGAGATATAATATTTTTCTGGTCTTCCGCGACGCGCAGGAGTATCTCAAAATGGGGTTGTACCGAGGTGTCTCCATTAATCGGGACTATGCGCTGGCAGAAAAGTAGCAGGCGGTCTTCCTCCAGGATCCTGTCGATTTTCCCCACCCATTTCATTACCGCGCTGTGCTGAACCAACTGGAAATTGTCAGCATGGTAGACTTGTAACCGGTTGCCTCCAGCAACTTTAGCAAGATTGCAGCTCGACTGTGCTGCCTGTAACAATTCTGTAATGTTATTACCGTGCGTATCCACCGGAACCAGCCCCATGCTCAGGGACACCGAAAAACGTTTGTCCTCCCACTCAAAGCGATAACCAGCAACGGCGTTAATCTGTTGCTCGGCAATAGCCCGTGCATCATCGGGAGAGGCGTTCTCCACAAGCATGCCGAACTCATCACTACCCAGCCGCGCCAGCACGCCTCGGCCACTCAGCGTTTTCTTGAGTAACGCCGCCAGCTCCTTGAGCAGCGTATCACCGCCCACAGACCCGCAACTGTTATTGACCGCGCTGAACTTATCCACATCAACAAGACACAGCACATGTCGCAGACCGATCTGCTGCGCGCTCACCACAGCTTTGCCCAGCATGGACTCAAATTCCCGCCGGCTTATCAAGCCTGTCACCTGATCGTGGGTGGTTTCATAGAGCAGTTGCTTATGCAACTCCTGCAGTGCCGTATACTGCGCGCGATCCATCGCCAGATCATCGGCATTGTCCAAGGGTATGGCATTGCCCAGACGCATTTTCCTGGCAAGATCCTTCGCACCAAGCACCTTCTCCTTCAGCCCCCGGGAATTCACGAATACATAGACACCGCTGGTGGACTTGCTGACCCACGCAACCCGGAGCCGCTGCGCTTTTTCCTCATGCGTCAAAAACAGCATCCAGTCCCCTTCCTTGAGGCGGCGCGCTTGCTTCAACCACTTTTTCCATATCACATCGGCAGGATCTTCTGCGCTTTCTGGTTCATCGCCCCACTCTGCAACCACAGGGACTTTCTCACATACCGTGACCACGTCCTTCACATTCTCTGCATAGGCCTTATCCTGCGCCTGGGTCAGCTTGTCCAACTGTACCAGAATCTTCGAAAATACCTCGGAAGTGCCGTCGAACTCCTTGTTAATCCGGTCTATCAGACGGTCAATCGTATTCTTGATCGGGCTCTGGCTGGAACCAGTCTGTTCATTATCATGAATTTCCAGTTGAGCAATCTTGTTTAGCACCTGGCGCGCGACATGGGCCCTGTCAAGAAACACTGTATTGTCCGCAAGGGTCAGCTTGAGAATAGGCAACTCGAGCCGCTTGAGCCAGGGTCTCACGCTCTCAGCGACGAGTGGATCATCCTGAATAGCATGAAAAAGATCACCAGCAACTTCCATGACACTGCTGTCATGTGCGCTGATCTCTTTATCAGCGCTTCCTGGATTAGCACGTTCCAGAACAGCGCGAACAAGGGATTTGATGTTTCTGGGCGCATTATTGCCAGCGATCTGATCACTGTAATCTGCTTGCAAGCTGGCCAAAGCCGAAATGACATCCGAGACTGCGTATACCTGGCCGGGTGGCTGCGTTGATGGTGGCGGCTCACGATATGGCATTTGCACATCCGTGTGCGGCGGTCGCTCCCGGCATCCTGCCTCCCGCAACACTTGCACATCCGTGTGCGGCGCAAATACAGTTTCCGTCGGGCGCGACACCTGATGCGCAACACCATCCCGAAGTCTGCGTATCTCGTGAGAGACCTGATATAGATTGCGTCCTCCCGGGCCAGCATTCCCAGTGATATTCGGGGGGACATGCGGGGACGGCGCTACATCTCGTGGTGGCGCCGTATTTTCCCTAAGCACCCTGGATTTGAGATCGGGCAATACACCGAAGTCTACCAGGACAGCGTTGAGTTTTTGGTAAAGATCATTTGTTTTTTCAACAAGCACATCCTTGAAAACAGCGAGGCAGGCCGTGTTAGCCACCGGATCCAACCCCAGGGGTTTAATGGCACTCAAGAAAGACTCTACAAAAAGGCCGGGGCCATAAGGGTTGTTATCTTTACCAATCGGTACATTACATACCATGGAGAGGCGTTGCTCTATCGCAAAGAGCAATTTCTTGTGCGTGGACTCAACATTGTAGTTAATATCCGAAATGGATAACCAGTCGGTCAGCGCATCATCTTCGACCAGCGACAACTCAGACATGGGCACGCCATTTTTATCAGACGTTGCCTTCGATTGTGCTCTCAGTTGTTTGGGGGCAATATTTGCCAGGCGCTTATGGACGGCGACACGGAAAAGATCCGTCAGTGTTACGGCTGATCGATTCAGTACGTCACGTGCGTTAAAATACGAGTTCTGTTCCTTATGATTTTTTGTATCACGTGATAGTTCAAACATGCGGTTCGGCATTTTTGAGTTCACACTTTGAGAAATCCCATCAAGGGCGCTTTCGATTACACGGTTACATTCTTTCATGATCGTGTCGCCTTTCATATTATCGGTCATGTCACCGGTAACATTCATGGAAACATGGGATGTTTTTTCATCGCCAGGACTCGACCCCCTCGCGATGCTCCCCCCACTCGACATTCCAATGGCTGGCTGGATGGCAAAATCCTGCATGATCTGCAAAGCGGTCAGGTCAGGGTTAATGAACGCCATACCTGCGCCATCTTCAAAAGTACGGACAACACGTGCCTGAAATTGTAGCCGGTTATCCTGGTTTGTGGCCTGGACGATACAGTGGATGGTAATAATGTCGCCAGCAGCAGGTAAATGTCCCTGGGTGGCCGCCGCCAGACTGGTAGGTTTCTGGTAGCTTAGAAGCATGCCGCCAATGCAGAAGTTACGTATGACGCATGACAGATGGGCGCCTCCTGCAACCCTGATGAATGCAGGCAGATCTAAAGAATAACGCTGAAATGCACGCTTCCCTGCAGGATCAGCACACGTCTGCGATGGTGTTGAATAGTTGTTGTGCATCACTTCCTTAGCCTGACACAGGAGGGTACCACGGTCGCTTCCGGCATCCGACCGCCATGGATGGCGGAAGTGTCGAAAATGCAGGAGCATTTTTTCGACCTGCCTCTGGCGACACTTGTGCATCTCGGCAACTGCTCCTGCGTTGCTCTACCTTCCGCCATCCCTGGCGGTCGCATGCACGGCGTAAACGAAAGACGCCCCTTTAACCTGAAAACGGCGATTCAAGATTAACCCTCACCTTGCAACGCTGATTCAGCAACCAGACAGGGGGGTCTGTCAACTCTAATTATCGGCATTCCTTCATGCATTCTTTAAGATTGTGGGAGCCTCTGTCCAATCTAATCACAGCCGGACAGGGATCGAGTCCGGACGATGCACATCGCGTGTAATGAAACAAGGAGCAAAAACGAGGGGGACTGGCTGTGCCTGTTAAGGAACAACTCAACGGATACAAACAAGTCATGAGGAAGAAATGTGGTGCGCCCAGAGAGATTCGAACTCCCGACCGCCTGGTTCGTAGCCAGGTACTCTATCCAGCTGAGCTATGGGCGCACAAGAAAGCCGTCTATTATGAATCATCCTGACGGGGTGTCAAGAACAAGACGTTACAACAGTAAATAAGGTGGCGGAGAGAGAGGGATTCGAACCCTCGATGGAGTATTAAGCCCCATACTCCCTTAGCAGGGGAGCGCCTTCGACCACTCGGCCATCTCTCCAAGGCTAGGGCAACCGCCATAAATAAGGCATCACTCTAGCGGGCGCTATCTTACCATTATTGGTCTGTCAGGGGGAGTAACTTTTGAAAAAAATAAAGGCCTCTGAAAGTTTCAGAAGCCTTCATTTTTCAAATCAGCGGTATGTGTAACGCTAAATCCCTAACCCTTCGTCGTCCGAACTGGGAGGATTCTGCTCTTTTTCTTTTTTGATACGCTCATAAATTTCTTCACGATGCACTGTCACGTCTTTTGGCGCATTGACGCCAATCCGTACCTGGTTACCCTTCACGCCCAGTACAGTAACAGTGACGTTATCACCTATTATTAGTGTCTCACCCACACGACGGGTTAGAATCAACATGATTCATCTCCTTGAAATTCAAGCTACTGTCCCAGGTTTTCCAGGCTGTAAAATACTTTAATACTTGTGTACCCTTACTATCTATATATAGATAGCGGCGGCATTGTCGGAAACTGTATACGATCCATCCGAAAAAGTACGCTACTTTTCAGGATATATTACAGAAATCTTGCCCCAAGGAACGAGCGCTTGCCGCTATTGCTATATAAGACATTGTTTTTATTTAAATTAATTATTTTTTTGCTGCTATTGGAGCGTCCAGATTAAATGCTGCGTGCAAGGCGCGCACGCCTAATTCCAGGTATTTTTCATCGACCACCACGGAAATTTTTATTTCGGAGGTGGATATCATACGGATATTAATACCTTCAGTGGCCAGGGCGCGGAACATGGTGCTGGCAATGCCGGCATGGGAGCGCATGCCTACACCCACCAGGGAAACTTTAACGATTTTGTTGTCGCCGGTAACTTCGCGTGCGCCTAAATCTTTGGCGACGCCGCGCAAGATCCGCAACGCCTTGTCGTAGTCGTTACGGTGGACGGTGAAGGTGAAGTCGGTTGTGGTGTCTTCGGCAATATTCTGCACGATCATGTCCACTTCAATATTCGCATCGGCCACCGGGCCAAGAATACGGTACGCCACGCCCGGTTGGTCGGGGACGCCCAAAATCGTTAATTTGGCCTCATCTCGGTTAAAGGCGATGCCGGAAATTAGCGCCTGTTCCATGCTGTTTTCCTCAGAGGTAATCAACGTGCCCGACCCTTCGGTGAAGGACGACAGCACGCGCAACGGTACATTATATTTGCTGGCAAATTCTACCGAGCGGATCTGCAACACTTTGGCGCCCAGGCTCGCCATTTCCAGCATTTCTTCGTAGGTAATGCGGTCGAGGCGGCGCGCTTGCGGCACCACGCGGGGATCCGTGGTGTAGACGCCATCCACATCGGTGTAAATCTGGCATTCATCGGCTTTCAGCGCAGCTGCCAAGGCGACGGCGGTGGTATCTGACCCGCCGCGACCCAAAGTGGTGATGCTGCCGTTTTCATCTACACCCTGAAAACCGGCCACCACCAGCACGCGACCACACGCCAGATCTTTACGCAACCGCTCGGCGTCAATTTCGGTGATGCGCGCTTTGTTAAAGGCGCTGTCGGTGAGAATGCGCACTTGCGCGCCAGTATAAGAACGCGCCGGACAGCCACGCTTTTCCAGCGCCATGCTCAGTAATGCGATAGTGACTTGTTCGCCGGTGGATAGCAACACATCCAGTTCACGCGGGTCGGGCTGCGCGGCGATGGCTTTGGCCAGTCCCAGCAGACGATCGGTTTCGCCCGTCATGGCCGACAGCACCACAATCAGGTCATCGCCTGCCGCACGCGCGGCGGCGACCTTGTCGGCCACTTTGCCAATGCGTTCCAGCGAACCCACCGAGGTGCCACCGTATTTTTGGACTATCAATGCCACTAGTTTCGCCGGATAGATCAAGAAGCCAGAAAAAGACGGGGATTTTACTTTAATACCGGGGAAAAGGGAACTATTATCCTGTGGCAACTCGACATGCAGCACCCACCGTTGCGGTAGTCCGGCGCGTTGTGTAGTATCGGTTTGGGTATCCGATGTGCGTCTCGATAACCCACATCTTGCAGAAATGGCAGCACCCAACCCACGCTTTTTACAGTAATAAATCAACCCTAAATGGTGAATTTTGCAACTGCTTCGAATGCAAACAATTAAAGATTATTAATTTTTTTTATGTAAATAGTGAAAGTTATTAATTTTTGTTTTTTTATTTCGCAACATACACTGACAGTAAGTAGCAAGCCACATACCTATTGGGGGATCAAACCATGAGACGGCTGGAACAGAAAAAACTACTGACCATCATCACCTCGCGCGCATTCGAAAAAATTATTATCGAGGCGGTGCGCATGCGCGGTGTCGGCGGCTATACCGTGGTGCAGGCCAGCAGCGGAGCCGGTGCTTCCGGGACTCAGGCGGGCATGTTCGACGGCGACTCCAACATCCTGATTTATATTATTATGTCGGAGGCTCGCCTGGTCACCGTGCTTGATGATCTCGAAGACATGATGAACCGGGGCTACCGGATCAAGGCGGTCGTGACGGACATCTCGATCCTGCCACGCAAGAATGCCTCCGGCGCATCCACGAACTAGTCCTACTGTGTCACAAAGCGATCAAGGGATGCAGTGCAAGGCGAAATCGGGCGAAAAAGCGGAGTTTACACGAAGTAAATGAGCATTTTGAGCCCGATTTTAACGCCGCAATGCGCCCTTCAGCGCTTTGTGACACAGTAGGGCTGGCACCGGAACTGGATGGAGCTACCCTCGGGCACGAGTCCTCAGCACCGAAAAATCATATAATAAATAAGCCGATAGAAAATCAGGAAGATGCACCATGGACATCAAATTATTTGCCACCCTGCTTGATCCCGCCATTTTATTCTTTTTCCTGGGCATATTTGCCGCGCTGGTGCGATCCAATCTGGAGATACCGGCGCCCATCGCCAAATTCCTGTCCTTGTACCTGCTCATGGCGATAGGTATCAAAGGTGGGGTGGCCTTGAGCGTGAGCGGCTTCCATATGCAGATGCTGGTCGGGCTTGCGATCGCGCTGTTCATGGCCTTCCTTGTGCCGCTGTACACCTTTCCCCTGCTGCGCCGCAAGCTCGACGGCTTCAACGCCGCCGCCATCGCGGCAACCTATGGCTCGGTGAGCGCGGTGACCTTTATCGCCGCTGGACAATTCCTCGACAATCAGGGTATCGAATACGGCGGATACATGGCGGTGGCGCTGGTGATTATGGAGGCGCCGGCCGTGATCATGGCGGTAGGGCTCGCCGCCATGACGCGCGCGAGCCTGGCGAAGCACGGCGCGGGCGCTGCAGTGACGAATATTGGGCAACATGACGGTTCGTTTTCATTGAAAAAGATCCTGCACGAGTCGTTCACCGACGGGGCCATCCTCTTGCTGATGGGGAGTCTCTTAATCGGCTTTATCGTGGGGGCGGAGAGCTATAAGGTCATGAAGCCTTTCACCGGCGACCTGTTCAAGGGCTTGTTAGCATTTTTCCTGTTGGAGATGGGAATTCTGGTCGCCCGGCGCATCCGCGAGATGAAGGGTGTAGGGCCGTTCCTTATAGCCTTTGCCTTCCTGATACCGGTGGTCAACGCGGTGATTGTCATCACCTTGTCCCACCTCGCCGGCTTATCAGCGGGGGATACGCTGATGCTCGCGGTGCTCGCGGCGAGCGCCTCCTATATCGTGGTGCCGGCGGTAGTCCGCGTCGCCATTCCGGAGGCAAATCCGGGACTCTACTTCGGCATGGCGCTGGCGCTCACCTTCCCGTTCAACGTCGTGCTCGGGATACCGATGTATTACCAAATGATCCAACTTTTGTGAGCAGTTAAGCCATGAGCCCGACGCCGTCTTTGACCTATGCCGAAAGCCGGGTGGCCCTGCTCACCCAGCACGGCAAGGAAGGTGTGATCGCCCCGGTGCTTGATACGGCGCTCGGCTGCCGGGTCGAGCGGGTGGCTGGCTACGACACGGATCTCCTCGGCACCTTCACCCGCGACATTCCGCGCGCAGGCATGCAGCTTGAGGCGGCACGCAAGAAGGCGCGCATCGGTATGCGGCTTTCCGGTCTGCCGCTCGGGCTCGCCAGCGAGGGCTCGTTCGGCCTCGACCCGTTCGCGGGGATGTTTCCCTGGAACGTGGAGTTCCTGATTTTTCTTGATGATGAGCGCGGCCTGGAGGTCGTGGGCGTAGCCCAGGGCGCGGCGAACTTCTCCCACCTGCTGACGGACGATTGGGCTGCGGCCGAGGCCTTCGCCAAGCAGGCGGGATTTCCCGCACACCATCTGGTGGTACGCCCCGAGAGCGAGGACGACCCGCGCATGCGCAAGGGGATCGCCGCCTGGGTAGCGCTGGAAGCCGTCTTTGCCTGGGCGCTTGCTGCATCGGCCAGCGGGCGGGTATTCGTCGAAACCGACGTGCGCGTGCGCGCCCATGCCAATCCCACGCGCATGGACAACATCCGCCTGGCGGCCGAAGACCTGGTGAAAAAGCTGCGCTCGCTCTGTCCGTCCTGCGGCACGCCAGGATTCTGGATCGTCGAGCGCGTGGATGGTCTCCCGTGCGAAGCCTGCGGCGCACCCACGCGCGAAACCCGCGCCGAGATTCTCGGCTGCCTCAAGTGCCCGCACCGCGAGACCCGCAAGCGGGCCGACCGGCAATACGCCGATCCGAGCCGCTGCGACTCCTGCAACCCCTGACGCTCGCATGAGATCATGACCTTTAACGATTTCGTGAAAACTGGTGGAAAACCCGCACTGGCTCGTTTGCAGGATTCCATCCGCAAACGGGCAACATGGGCAGTGATTTGTAGTGGGTAACCCTCGGTAAGCGCAGGGAAAACAGCAAGGAATAGTCAGCCAAAAATCCGTCCGTCCTGACCCTTCGTCCGCCTGAGGTTGGAAGTTGATTGCCTACTGTATTCCACATAGAGGCGCCATAATATATCCTTCCTGGCACAAAATAATCATTTATAAAAATGAATGCACATAGTAAAAAAGATTAACTATTGTTTTTCGATGCCCGGACATAGACTGACCCCAACCAAAAAACTATGGATACTACGGTACAGGTATGTGCATGAATTGGTCTGATTTAAACGCGTCACTATGAGCGGCCTTCCCGAAGTTTCTGAAAAACCGCAAAACGGGATAAAAGGCCTGAAGTACTGGCGCTATGACCTGCTGGCGGGTCTGCAGGTCGCCCTGGTGTCATTGCCGTTGTCACTGGGCATCGCCATCGCCTCGGGCGCGCCGCCGGTGACGGGCGTGATCTCCGCAATTATTGCCGGATTGATCTTCCCCTTCCTGGGCGGTGCTTATGTCACTATCAGCGGGCCGGCGGCGGGGCTGGCTCCGGCGCTGCTCGCGGGCATGGTGATGCTCGGCGGCGGCGATCTTGCGGCGGGTTATCCGGTGTTGCTGGTGGCGATCTGCCTTACCGGTCTGCTGCAGGTGGTACTGGCTTTGTTCAAGGCTGGACGCTTTGCGTTGTTTCTTCCGGTGACGGTGGTCGAGGGGATGCTGGCGGCGATCGGCATCATGATTATCGTTAAACAGATCCCGGCACTGCTGGGCGATTTCGTGCCGCCCGCGAAGAGCATGCTGGTGACGATTTCGAACCTGCCCGGCAGTTTCTTCAGGTTCGATCCGGCGATCACGTTGATCGGTGGCGTCTGCCTGTTCCTGATGTTCTACCTCAATCGCACGCACCATGCCTGGCTGCGGCGCATTCCGGCGCCGCTGTCCGTGGCAGGCATCGGCATCGGGCTTGGCTACCTGTTACAGCTTGACCCAAGGTATCTGATCACCATGCCCGGCAATATCATTGAGGGCGGCATCACGTTGCCAGCTTTCGATACGGTGTGGAATAACCCGGATCTGTGGTGGACAATACTGCTGGTGGTGATCACGCTTACGCTTATTGACGGCATTGAGTCACTGGCGACCATCGCTGCGGTGGACAAGATCGATCCTTATCAACGCAAATCGGATCCCAACGTGACGCTACGCGCCATGGGCGTGTCAAACACGTTGTCGAGTATCTTTGGTGGGCTCACCATCATCCCCGGTGGCGTCAAAAGCCGCGTTAACATTGATGCGGGTGGGCGCACCTTGTGGGCCAACTTTTACAATGCGATGTTCCTGATCGCGTTTCTATTCCTCGCCAAGGATTTGATCAGCCGCATCCCGCTTGCCGCCATCGGCGCGATTCTGGTGTATGTCGGCTGGCGGTTATGCGAGATCCAGGTGTTCCGTAAAACTTTCCGCATCGGGCGAGACCAGATCATCATTTTTGTGACAACGGTCACGGCGGTTCTCGCCACCGATCTTCTGTTCGGGATCCTGATTGGCGTCGTGGCGAAGATCGCGCTGCACGTGTACCTGCTCACGCCGTCGTTGCGTGCGGTGCTGACGGGACGCCTCACCTTTATCCAGTCGTGGCGGCTGTTGTGGGAAAATTTCTCGGGACTGTTCCGCAGCCCGGTTATCAAGGTCAAAGAAATCACTGACGGCGAGCATACGCAGCAGCACTACCGCATCTCGCTCGGCTCGATCGTGTGCTTCAATCTGCTGCCGTTCGACAAGTTGCTGCAATCCCTGCCACCCACGGCGGGCATCACGCTCGCCATCACTGAATCCGGCCATATTATTGACCACACGGCGATGGAATACCTGCACCAGTTCCAGGAAGCGTGCCTGCAGACGGGCCGGCCCTTCGAGATGCTCGGCCTGGAGAATTTCTACCCGTTTACGTCCCATCCATTGTCGGCGCGCATGCGCGATGCGAAACTCGTCAAGGACAAGGCGCAGATGTCAACACGCGAACAGCAGATGGCTGAGGTGGCGAGTCATTATGGTTTCCAGTTCACGCCGGACACGGTGGGCATGTTCAACAGCCACGATTTTATCTACCTGCGCCGTGGCAACAACCGTCAGGAGAGTTGTGTAATGACGGGGTCTTATCAGGGTTGCCGTATCAAGCTCTTCGATTACAGCCACACCGCCGCCCCGGATTATTACGCGGAGCACCGCCACACGCTGATCCAGCTCTACCGCCTGGAGACGGGCGATGTACAACTGCCAAATCTTGCGATCACGCCCGGAGAATATCTTGAACGTTACCTGGTGGAATATCAGGAAGTGGATATGGCAGGCTGCCCGGGACTCGCCCCGCACTACCGTTTCTACGCGCAAGATCCTGCGCAGGCGCTGGCCTTTATCAGAACAGGACTCGAACAGTTGTTAAGTCAGCACCCCGGTATATATGTGGAGATCCGCAACAACGCCCTCCTGGCTTTTCGCCCGGATGAAGCGCTGGAACCCCCGGAGGCCATCGCATTATTGCTCGAATTCGCCGGGCTTGTGGGCAGCGCGCGCCGCGCGCCAGGCGCCCAATGACGGGTCAGTTACGCATGCGCTTATCCATCGTTGGGCTCTGGAATTTTGATGAGTTTATTTCCTTCTTGCAGCACAAACTCCTTGAATGCCTGGGCCGCAGCGGAAAAGCGCTTGCCCTCCCGATGCACGATGTACCAGTCTTTCAGGATAGGAAAACCTTCCACATTCAGCAACACCAACCGCCCCAGCTTAAATTCCATTTCCAGCGTATGCACCGATACGATACCCAGCCCCAGCCCCGCCATTACAGCGTGTTTGATGGCTTCGTTACCGCTCATCTCCATGGTGGTGGTCATAGTCTGACCGTGTTGCTCGAGAAAGCGCTCAATGGCATTGCGTGTGCCCGACCCTCTTTCGCGCACAATGAAGCTTTCTTCCAGAAGTCTGTGCAATGGAATACGACCGCTATGCGCCAAGGGATGGCCGGAGGGGGCAATGACCACCAATGGGTTGCTCATGAACGAATCGGCTATCAACGGCATCTCTTTCGGCGGGCCGCCCATGATCGCCATGTCGGGAATATTATCCATCAATTGACGCAGAATCGTTTCCCGGTTGGTTACGTTGAGATTAACGGTAATCCCGGCATGCTGCTTGCAAAATGCCGCCAGTAGATAGGGTGCAAAATATTTTGCGGTGCTGGTGACGGCGATGTCGAGCTTGCCGTGCTGGATGCCTTTCATATCCTCCAGCACGGCGCGGATATCGGTGAACTGTTGGGCAATGGTGCGGCTGAACACATACATTTCACGCCCTGCGGCGGTGAGGAAAATCTTTTTTCCCATGTGTTCAAACAGCGGCATGCCCACTTCCTCTTCAAGCTGTTTAATCTGAATGGAAACGGCGGGTTGGGTGAGGTGGAGCTCTTCAGAGGCGCGTGTGAAACTTGAGTTGCGGGCGACTGCCTCAAGTAGCTTGAGCTGCCTGAAAGTGAAGTTCTTCATCTTTAAAATATGCTCCTTGATTAAACGGCCGTGTATCTGTGAGCGGCACAATCCATTTGCAATAATATATGAATAGTATAATAATAATTAATTATCAATAATGATTCAATTTATTTATAGTCTTTTTTAACTAACACAGGGTTTGGGTCATCAAAGTGGTTTTATTGGTAGTAGCGTTTTTTAATTATGGCTTTCGGGCTGAAGCTGAAAGGAGATGGTAAATGAGTGATAAGAAAAAATTTAGCGCGGGTGTTAAAGAATATCGACAGAACTACTGGATGCCCAATTATGTGCCTCTGGACACCGATATTCTAGCGTGCTTCAAGATCGTCCCGCAAGCGGGTGTAGACCGTGAAGAAGTCGCCGCTGCCGTGGCCGCCGAATCTTCCACCGGCACCTGGACCACAGTGTGGACCGACCTGTTGACCGACATGGATTATTACAAGGGCCGCGCCTACCGCATCGAAGACGTGCCCGGTGATGACACCTGCTTCTATGCTTTCGTTGCTTACCCGATTGACCTGTTCGAAGAAGGCTCCGTGGTCAACGTGTTTACCTCGCTGGTGGGTAACGTTTTCGGCTTTAAAGCCCTGCGTGCGCTGCGCCTTGAAGATGTGCGCTTCCCCATCGCTTATGTGAAAACCTGCGGCGGCCCGCCCAGCGGTATTCAGGTTGAGCGTGACAAGATGAACAAGTACGGTCGTCCATTGCTGGGCTGCACCATCAAGCCCAAGCTCGGCTTGTCTGCCAAGAACTACGGCCGTGCGGTATACGAATGCCTGCGCGGTGGCCTGGATTTCACCAAGGACGACGAGAACATTAACAGCCAGCCCTTTATGCGCTGGCGTGACCGCTTCCTGTTTGTGCATGACGCAACCCTGTCCGCACAAGCTGAAACCGGCGAGCGTAAAGGCCACTACCTGAATGTCACCGCACCGACCCCGGAAATGATGTATCAGCGTGCTGAGTTCGCCAAAGAAATCGGCGCACCGATCATCATGCACGATTACATCACCGGCGGCTTCTGCGCCAATACGGGTCTGGCCAACTGGTGCCGTGACAACGGTATGCTGCTGCATATCCATCGCGCCATGCACGCTGTAATCGACCGTAACCCGCACCACGGTATTCACTTCCGCGTGCTGGCAAAGATTCTGCGCCTCTCCGGCGGTGACCATCTGCACTCGGGCACCGTAGTTGGCAAGCTCGAAGGTGATCGCGCGCCGACCCTGGGTTTTGTTGACTTGATGCGTGAATCATTCATTCCTGAAGACCGCTCGCGCGGCATTTTCTTCGATCAGGACTGGGGCTCCATGCCTGGCGTATTCCCGGTGGCATCCGGTGGTATTCACGTCTGGCACATGCCGGCACTGGTGAACATTTTCGGCGATGATTCGATTCTGCAATTCGGTGGTGGAACGCTCGGCCATCCATGGGGTAACGCCGCAGGTGCCTGCGCTAACCGTGTCGCACTTGAAGCCTGTGTTGATGCGCGCAATGAAGGCCGTGAAATTGAACGTGAAGGCAAAGAGATTCTTGCCAACGCCGCCAAGACCAGCCCCGAATTGAAAATCGCCATGGAAACCTGGAAAGAGATCAAGTTCGAGTTTGATACCGTGGATAAGCTGGACGTAGTGAACCGTTAATTTTTGGCTCGCTTTTTCTGAGTTGCATGATACGTGGGTGTTAAAACGCCTCTGCAAATGACCACTTTCGCCGTATATGTCGCCATTCATGAAATGGCAATATACGGCGATTCAAAAGAAAGGAAATAAAAATGTCTGATATTCAAGATTACAAATCAACGCCCAAATTTGAAACCTTTTCGTATTTGCCAGCGATGACGCCGGAAAAAACCCGCCGTCAGATCGCCTACATTGTGAGTCAGGGCTGGAACCCGGGCATTGAACATGTAGAGCCTGAACGCGCTTTTAATTATTACTGGTATATGTGGAAGTTGCCGATGTTTGGTGAGCAGTCGGTCGATGTCATCATCGCTGAACTGGAAGCCTGTCACCGCGCGCATCCCAATAACCACGTGCGACTGATCGGCTACGACAATTACTCGCAGAGTCAGGGCAGCGCTTTCGTGGTGTTTCGCGGCCGGTAATCCGATGCCTAGGTAAGCAACCGATAGTGGGCGATCCGGCACAGGCTCGCCCACGTATCACATGAATTGCCGATTGTAGTAAAAGTGTAATGGAAGGATAAAAGCATGAGCAACGCCATGGCAGAAAATCAGGGTTCCGTGCCCAGCGGCACAGCGGGTCGCATGTTATCACGTGCGCGCCGTCAAGCACTGTCGCACGGCGGTAAGTCGGGCACCGGACAGGTTGCAGCAAAACCGCAACCAGCCAGGGTGAAACCGGGTTCTGACGCCCGTTCCACCGCCTCGGCCACTGCCCCGGTCTATTCTGCCCCGGCAAATAACAGCCCGCCACCCAGCAACGGCGACGCGCAGGGAAAAGCTAGTGTTGCGGGAAGTAGGATGTCGGAAGCGACCGAAAAAACCGACACCTGTGGCTGCAAAAATACCCCAGCACAACAAACGCTGGAAGCCATCTGCGCCTTGGTGGATGCAGAGCCAAGCGCCGTAGGGTCGAGTGCTTCCAGTGTTCGCCAGCTCTGCCAAAGCCGCCGCCAGGCACTTTCCAGTCAAGGCAAACTGGCCATCAAGCCCAACGGCAAGAATGGTTCGGCGCGTCGCAACAGTGGCGGCTCCAGAATGGTGAATAGCGTGATGAATGGCCTGAGCGGGCGTGCAGCAGCCCAGGCGCGACGTGAAGAGTTATGCGTGAATGGTCGCGGCGATAGCCCAGTGTGCCGCCCCAGTGGACGGGTGCGCAGCACGGCCGCCGTTACGCCAGTCAAGGTAGAAGAAGGCAACACCCTGCGTGGCAACCTGATTACCGGCACCCAGGTAGAGCGTAACAACAAGATAACAGGTATCGAGGCCGGCAGTTGCCGCGCGATCACCGGCACCGAATACATTGGTACAGAACAGTACGAGACATTATGCGCCACCACACCTTCCGCAGCACCCGCTAAAGTGGGCGTGGGTTCAACCAGCCGCAGCCAGCGCGTAAGTGGTACGCAGGTGGGCCGCAGCACCCAGGTAACGGGTGACGAGTATGGCGCCTGCAAGAATGTGACGGGCAACGAATACCTGAACGCCGAACAATTTGAATCACTGTGCGCCAGCAAGCCCGCGCCCAGCCCCGCCAAGGTGGGCATGTTTGCTACGCGCGCCGGGCACTCCGTCAGCGGTACTGAAGTCGGTCGTAGCCTCAAAGTAACCGGAGATGAACCCGGCGCCTGCCTTAAGTTGACCGGTAGCCAGTATTATCAACCCGATCAGTCCGGCGCCGTATGTCAGGGCAGCGGTGTACCGCACAAAGTAAGCGTGATGAGCACGATCCGTGGACGCCAGGTCACCGGCGTCAACGTGGCATCAAGCGCATCTGTCACCGGAAGTGAATACGGTGCATGTGCGGGCGTGACGGGCACTGAATACACTGGGCTGCAACAATATCAGGGCTGTAACCGTGCACCGGTATTAACACCAGAAAAAGTTACCGTACTGGGCACCTGGCGCGGCCAGGCGGTTTCTGGTACGAACGTGGAACACAACTCAAAAGTCACTGGCGATGAGTATGGGGGTTGCCAGCCGATTTCCGGTACTGAATACATTGGTCCCGGCCAATATACGGCAGTGTGCGCGCCCAATGCGCTTACCGCTACACGGGAGCGTATTTCCACACCACGCGGTGCGGCGGGCGCCAGCATGACGGGCGTACGGCAAGGCATTGAGAACAAAGTCACAAGCAGTGCGCGTGGAGCCAGTGGATTAAGTGCCGGCCAGCGCCTAAGTGGCACACCTTATTCAGATGACGCGCGCCCCGCTCTTTCGGGCGCGGTAGGAATGAGCCAGCACCCTTTGACACGGGGTCCTGCTGATCAAACCAATCGGGTTAACATGAGCAGTGTTGTCGCCCCTGTGCAACGTAATTTCAGCGTGATGTCACCCGCGCGCACGGCGCAGGAAAGCCAGCTTAGCCGGATTACCGGCACGGCTTACGGCGCACAAGGCCGTATTACCGGGCCGGTGAATCTGGCCGCCGGACTGGTTTCTGGCACACCGGAGTTTCGTTATCGTGACGATCAGGACGCTGGCTATGTCGCCGCGCCACCTGTCGCACAGACGCCAGCAGTAGTATCATCCAATCGTGTCACAGGGGAAGGTCGTGAAGGAGGTTTTTCCATCACGGGCGCCGCATGGAAACGCGGCGGCACCACCACGGGTACCGAAGGTACCTCTGCAACGCGGCGCAATCCGACATTGCGCGGCGATCAGCGCAGCATGGCGATGCAGCAAATCACTGCGATGAAAGAACGCGAACATCTGCAAGTGCCACCAAGCAAAGTAACTGGCAGCAGCGGCAACACCGCTACTGGTTCCACTATCACTTACTCGGGAGGCGCGCGCGGCTGATCTGAATGAATACTCGCAACCGCCCCGCGCGTAGCACAAGCTCATTAGCTGGAGTACGCCCCACCCCTTACGGGCTGGGGACGCCAAGCGGTGCCTTGCCCGGACGCCAGCCTGCCTATGCCTATCCGGCGCGGCAGCCAGTGCATACGGTGGCGAGCACAGCGAGCGCGATGGAACCCAACCCGGCCTGCACGATACAGAGCGGCCGTTTGTGTCGCCACCCATTGACGAACGACATTGAAAATCGGCGTTTGCTGGCGCATGAGCGAACCATTAAGGAACGCTTTGCCAATATCGTTCCGGTATTGAAGCGCATTGCTGGCTTACAGCATACGCCAGACTTTGTCGAGCAGGCGCAAGCCATTGCCGTTCAGGAGCTGGGCTTTTCGCTACGCACCTCGATTCTCGCGGATGCCTGGGCGACTGATCTTGATATGCGCGCCCTGTACGGCGAAAGTGTGCTGGGTACATTACGTTTACTGGCGGAGCAAACCCGCGCAGCAAATCCGACTGAAACCGGGGAAGGAAACGTAGATGAGGCGATGTCATTTTTACTGGATTGTGGTTACCACGCCGTGGACATTTCGCCTTGCTCGGACGGGCGATTAAAAGGCTTGGCGCGTTACATTTTACGCCTGCCCGCCGCTGCGGTGCGCAGCCGCAAGTCGTATGCTGGCGCAATGTTTGATGTGGAGGCCAATGTAAAACGCTGGGTCGAAACCGAGTTGATGCGTTTTCGTGAAGGCCGCCCAGTCACCGCTGATGCCGGTACGCGTTATCTGAAGATGGTGGTATACCACACCAGCAGTTCTGATCCCGCGCACGAGGGTTGCGCCGCGCATGGCAGCAATGAAACCCAGGCGGCAGGAAAAGGGCTGGAGCGCTTGCGCGAGTTCCGCCAGGCGATTGAAAACAGTTTTTGTTGTGGTGCATCGGTGGATATGTTGCTGGTGGGTGTCGATACCGATACCGATGCAATCAAGGTACACATACCCGATGCTGACGGTGAGATAAGTTTGTATCGCGCCGTGGATAACCTGAGCCTGTATCGCGAGACGGTCAACGATAGCGAAAACAGCGCGCGGCTCAAGGTGTATCAGGCGATTCAGGCGGCCAGCGCCAAAGAGGGCTGGGCCGGCGGCAACGGCGAACCTCATGAAGGTATGCGGCGTTTGATTGCCACGCTGTTGATTAACAACCTGTCGCAGATCGAATATGTGTGCGGCAACTGGGGTGGACGTTACCCCGACATCGGGCATAACGAACGCTTTATCAGTGTCGGCGATGGCTTTGAAGAATTTCAGTTACGCAACCTGGCGTACTTCGCCCACCTGCATACAGTGGAAGAAGGCGCGCCGGATATGGATATCGGTATTAAAATTTTCAAAATGTTGAACGTGAGCCATGGCTTGCCGATCCCACTGGCAATTCACTTCCGCTACGACAGTCGCGTGCCGGGTAACCGTGAACGCACCGTGGAACGCTGCCAGCGCATCAAGGCAGCAATTGAATCGCGCTATAGCGAGTTGGCGCGTCAAGGGCTATTAGTGAGCGGCATGACAGTACAGGATAAACAGCCTGGCAGCCCGATTGAATTGATCGGCACCAGTGGCACTGAAAGTTTTGCGGGGCACTGAATGAAAATTTGTCAGGTGGAAAAAACCCTGGTTTCGACCAACCGGATTAAAGAGATGGGGCATCGCCCATTGCTGGTGGTGAAAGAAAAAGGTGGTACACGCAGCATCGCAGTAGATGCCGTGGGCTGCATCCCAGGCGACTGGGTGATTTGCGTAGGCTCATCTGCTGCACGCGAAGCCGCAGGCAGCAAGGAATATCCCAGCGACCTGACCATCGTCGGCATCATCGACCATTGGTCAGAAGACTGACATGGAGATTATGCAGGTGGTGTCAGATCTCGTAGCCACACGCCGGGTGCCCGGCCTGTATAGCGCCTCGTTGCGGGTAGTGCGTGACGCCAAGGGCAGGCTCAATGTAGCCACCGACCCGGTGGGTGTGCCTGAGGGTAAATGGGTGTTTACGCTGGCGGGATCACCCGCACGCTATGGCATGGGTAATTACAGGATTCTTACTGACCTAACCATCGGCGGCATTATTGATGGATGGGATCCGGATACTGGGCGCACCGGGTAAAAACGAAGTCGTGGTTGTTTGAGAAAACAGTTTTTATTAACGTAGCTTTATATTAACGTAAACTTAAGGAGTGCAAGATGGCGATTGAAAGACAGGGTATTGCATTAGGCATGATCGAAACACGCGGCCTGGTACCGGCGATTGAAGCCGCAGACGCAATGACCAAAGCAGCGGAAGTACGCCTGATTGGGCGTCAGTTTGTCGGTGGCGGTTATGTCACAGTGTTGGTACGTGGCGAAACCGGTGCGGTAAACGCCGCCGTGCGTGCCGGCGCAGATGCGTGTGAGCGCGTGGGTGATGGCCTGGTTGCAGCGCACATCATTGCCCGCGTACATAATGAAGTGGAAAACATTCTGCCGACGCAAGTCTCGGCTTAAAGGTGTATCGTTTAACAACGTTTAATAACTAAATGTAAAGAGAAGGAAATATATCATGGCAAACACAGTAAGCGGTATTGCATTAGGTATGATCGAAACACGCGGCCTGGTACCGGCGATTGAAGCCGCAGACGCAATGACCAAAGCAGCGGAAGTACGTCTGATTGGACGCCAGTTTGTCGGTGGCGGTTATGTCACCGTGTTGGTTCGCGGCGAGACCGGCGCGGTAAACGCCGCAGTACGTGCCGGTGCGGATGCGTGTGAGCGCGTCGGTGATGGCTTGGTTGCAGCGCACATCATTGCCCGCGTGCATAACGAAGTGGAAAACATTTTGCCGACGCAAATCTCGGTTTAATATATCACCGGGTTCAGCCTCGGTTTAAAGAAGCGTCGTTTAATAACGCTTAACAATCAGATGAAAAGAGAAGGAAATATATCATGGCAAACACAGTAGGTGGCGTTGCATTAGGTATGATCGAAACACGTGGCTTGGTACCGGCTATTGAAGCGGCAGACGCGATGACCAAAGCGGCAGAAGTACGTCTGGTAGGCCGCGAGTTTGTCGGTGGCGGTTATGTCACGGTATTGGTGCGCGGCGAAACCGGTGCGGTGAATGCAGCGGTACGTGCTGGTGCAGATGCATGTGAGCGTGTGGGTGATGGCTTGGTTGCGGCGCACATTATTGCACGCGTACATAATGAAGTGGAAAACATTCTGCCGGCCAAGCCTGATACAGGCACCAGTGGGCGTGATGGGGATATCAGCTAAGACCACGGTCTGAGCTGAACCCTCTACTGAAGAGTATAACCATGCAAACAGATCCCCGTTTGGGCAGCTACCTGTCGCGCGCGCTCAGCCATGAAATGGCCGCCGTGCAACAGTATTTACTGCAAGCCAAATTGACCAGCATGTGGGGCTTATCTGCCCAGAGCGCCCACTTTCGCCAGGATGTCAGCGGTGAGTTGGCACATGCTGAACGGCTGATGGAACGCATGTTGATTTTGGGTATTCCTTGTAATGCTACCCAATTACCTGCGGCCCGGCCCGGCAGGACGCTGGAGGAAATGCTGCACATTGATCGCCTTCTGGAAATTGAAGCGATTCGCCTTTATGAAGAGGCGGCGCTCTATTGTGGCAGACGCCAGGACGGTGAAACACAGGCCTTGATGCGCGCCATTATGGAAGATGAGTTAAGTCATCTCCAGGATCTTGATCAACAACTGTCAGCATTCCGCAAGGGGTAAGATCATGGCGCCAACCGACATAAAGACCACAGCACACAAGCCAGCATTACACTGGCGTTTTGATTTCGGCAGCTATGGTGAAGCACGGCGCTTCCTTGATCAACTCGCCGACTTGTCGAAGCGCGATAATTATTATCCCAATATTAATTTCGGCAAAACTTATGTCAATGTCAGCATTGACGCCGAAGGTCAAATGGAATTGGCCGAAAAAGAAGCCGCTTTCATCGATGAGATGAAAAAATACGCGGCACAAAGCCCGGCGTAATACGCGCCCCACATAGGTGGGGCACAGACAGGTCACCGAGGCGAATCGAGGCGATATGACTGACAGGGTAATCGCGGTAATCAACCAGAAAGGTGGCACTGGCAAAACCACGCTGGCACTCAATCTCGCCGCTGGTCTGGCGCGCCGCGCGGCCACAGCGATCGCCGACGCTGATCCGCAGCGTTCTATCAGCCAATGGGTTGCGATGGGAGGGAATGAGGATGCATTGCCTCGTGTAACCCAGGTCGGCGACTCGGCAGCGGCGGCGATTTTCCACCTCAAGAAAAATCATCGCTACGTGGTGGTGGATTGCCCGCCCGCCGTGCAGGGCGCTGCCATTGAAGAGATCATGGCCTCAGCAGACCGGGTGTTAATTCCGGTGTTGCCCTCGCCCCTCGATTTATGGGCAAGCGTGGAAATGGCGGCGCTGGTGAATGCGGCGCAGAAGAAAAATGGGGCATTGCAAGCCTGGCTGGTATTGAATCAGGTAGAAACGCGCAATGCCTTGTCGCGGGTCATGCAACAAGCGGTCGCTGAATTCGATGTGCCGCTACTGCAGGCAAGCATTCAACGGCGTGCGGCCTACCGTAGCGCCGCAGTCGAAGGTGTTAGCGTGTATGCGCTCGGCAGCCGTGGATTACAAGCGGTAGCGGATATCGAAGCAATTATTGAAGAGGTGTTACGTCAATGAAAAAGAAACTGGAATCCAAGCTCGCGCAAGGCGTGCGCCAGGTTAAATCCCAAACTAAGCCACAGGTTCAATCACAGCACGAACAAGAGCCCGAAGCAACGTCTGCCAACTTGGCAACGCCGCGCGCCGCGCAGGGACGCGCAAGTGTCGCGGGCGCAGGAGCGACCGCCGCGCAGCCGCCAGCGGCGAATCCAGTGACGCGTTCAGATGATCTGCACCCGCAGCGGGTCTGGCCCGATTAAATTGCATTAAGAGGTTTGTAGAAATGTCAGAAGGATTGGAACAATACCGGGTTCGTAAAGAACCCTACTACCGTGCCGTGAGCGATGAGGTGGCATTGTACGAAGCCGCCTATTCGGTGCGTATGCCGATCATGCTAAAAGGCCCGACCGGGTGCGGCAAAACACGTTTCGTGGAATACATGGCGTGGAAACTTGGCAAGCCCTTGATCACTGTAGCGTGCAACGAAGACATGACCGCCTCTGATCTGGTGGGGCGTTTCCTGCTCGCTGCCAGTGGCACGCGCTGGCAGGATGGCCCGCTCGCACTGGCGGCACGGTATGGCGCGATCTGTTACCTGGATGAAGTGGTGGAAGCGCGTCAGGACACTACGGTGGTGATTCATCCGCTCACGGATAATCGCCGTGTGTTGCCGCTGGAAAAAAAAGGCGAGCTGCTCAACGCGCACGCCGATTTCCAGATTGTGATTTCGTATAACCCCGGCTATCAAAGCTTGATGAAAGACCTGAAGCAATCCACCAAACAACGCTTTGGCGCGCTGGATTTTAATTACCCCGCGCACGATATCGAAACCGAAATCGTCGCCCACGAAACCGGCGTGAGCAGTGATGTCGCTGGCAAGCTGGTGAGCATCGCCGAACGTGCGCGTAATCTCAAAGGCCACGGTCTCGATGAAGGTATCTCGACGCGCATGTTGATCTATGCAGGTTCGCTGATCAACAAAGGTGTCGACCCTGTTGCGGCATGCCGCGTCACCCTGGTACGCCCCATTACTGATGACCCGGATATGCGCGATGCGCTGGATGCGGCTGTAACGACATTCTTTTAATCTGGCCATAGATCAAGATAATGGCGGTCGAACTCGAAAAATATCAGGACATCCTCGACGAACTTGGCGATCATGCGGGTGAAGTGCTGCGTGCCTCGTGGACCGAAGCGGCGCGGACCTTCACGCCGCGTGGCCTGGAAGCGTATCTGCAAGGTGCCGCCAGCCTGAAGTCTTTGGGTCGTGGCACGGATCTGGTAGTGAGCTTTATTCAAAGTGCCCCAGCGGTGGCGCACGAAATCGGCGAAGATGCTGTCAGTGATCTATTAAGCACCGCCATTAAGATGTATTCCAAGACCAGTGCCACGGTCATCTCCCTGATTTTCTCTTCCAGCCCGGTGGCTGCGGCGCGACTCGGTGATCTGGAATTATTTCGCGGTTATCTCCACCTCCTCGACACCTTAATGGCGCAAGCGCCGCGCGGCATACGCCCGATGCTGGATCAGCTCGGCACGCTGCTCGGACAATTGACGCTGGGCGGATTACGCCGCTGGGCGCTGTGGGGCGCGCACGCACATAAAACCGACTTCGATGCACAGCAACTTTATTTCAGCCTGCAAAGCCCGGAATCATTGGGCGTGCTGCAAAAAGAACGCAAAGGTACTTTATTCATTGACGTACAGCGGCGCATCGGTATGTATTTGCGCGCGCTGTGGGCGCGCGATTTTTACATGCGCCCCACCAGTGGCGATTTTGAATCGCGCGAAGGTTATCGCCCCTACATCGAAGGCTTCATCATGCATTTGCCCGATGCTTATGATGATCACCCCCCAGGCGATGCCGGGGTAGAACAGCGTAGCGGACTGGAAGTATATCGCGCCGCTGCCGCACATGCCGCGTGCCATGTAGTTTACACCACCACACAGTTTGACAATGCAGGACTCTCCGCCTTGCAGATAGCACTGATCGGTCTGGTCGAAGATGCGCGGGTGGAGGCATTGGCCGTGCAGCGTTTCCCTGGCTTACAGCACATCTGGTTACCCTTACATACTGCAACGCCAGCAACCGGTGAATCAGCGGGCGCATTGATGGCGCGTCTGGCGCATGCCTGGCTGGATCCCGATTATCGTGACGATCACGCCTGGGTAACACTGGGTCGCCAATTATTTAACGAGCAACAGGCACAATTACAATCCACAGAAATATCGCGCGCGATTGGGCTGCAACTGAGCGCTGAACTATTAGAGATGGGGATAGTTTTTTCATCGGCAACCGATGTGGCGGATATCCCCTATCGCGACGACAACCGCTATATGTGGGAGTTCGCTGATTTGCGCGAAGCGGGACAGGTCGTCGCAGGCGTGAATGTGCAGCAAGTACGTAAATATGCCAGCCTGATGGAAATGTTGAACACGCTGGACGTGCCTGGCGCGGGTGACGATGCCGGTGAAATCTGGGTGTTGCCTACGGAATTTTTCCACGACGAGGATCCGACGACCAGCATCAACCAGAAAGAAGGCCGCGAGCCACCGCCGCAACCTTATCATTACGCGGAATGGGATTACCAGATGCAACTGGAGCGACCCGATTGGTGTACCGTTCTCGAAAAACGTGCCCCGTCCGGCGATGTGGCGATCATCGAGGAGATCGTGGTCAAACACAAGCCGATTATCAGCCGCCTGAAATTCCTCATCGAAGGTATGCAGCCGCAAGGCGTACAGCGCATCCGCAAACAGGAAGATGGCGACGATATTGATTTGAATGCGGCGATTCGCGCCATGATCGAAATTCGCATGGGCGAGCAGCCCGATCCCCGTATCATGATGCGTAATGTGCGCAAGGTGCGTGACCTGTCGGTGCTATTGCTGATTGATCTCTCCGCATCCACCAATGACCCGGTGCGCGGTTCGGACAACACGGTGTTGCAACTGGCGCGTGAGGCGGCGGTGTTGCTGGCGGATGCGCTGAATAAAATCGGCGACCCGTTTGCCATTCACGGCTTCGACTCGAATGGCCGTCACGATATTGAGTATTTCCGTTTCAAGGATTTTGACGCGCCTTATGACGACAAGGCCAAAGCCCGGCTGGCGGGTATGCGCGGCGAACTCTCCACGCGCATGGGCGCGGCGATGCGTCATGCTGGCTCGTTCCTCAAGCGCCAGCCCAATCAGAAAAAATTATTGCTGGTGGTGACCGATGGCGAACCGGCGGATAACGATGTACGCGATCCGCAGTATTTGCGCTTCGATGCCAAAAAATCCGTCGAAGAGTTGGCGCGCAATGGCATTACGACGTATTGCTTGAGCCTCGATCCCGGCGCTGACCAATATGTCTCGCGTATTTTCGGCGCGAAGAATTATATGGTGGTGGATCATGTGCAACGGCTGCCGGAAAAACTGCCGCTGCTCTATATGGGATTGACGCGATAAACTCTGCATTGCCTTAGGATTATAAGATGCCTTTAATCAACATGAACGATATGTTGCAGCACGCTTACCGTTACAACTATGCGGTTGGTGCATTTGGTGTTGCGGGCTGGGATATGCTGGGGGGTGTAGTGGAAGCGGCGGAAACCATGCGCTCGCCTATCATTTTGAGTTTGTCAAAAGCCTATCCTGGCACGGAGAATATTGAACCACTGGCTCTGGCGGTAGTGAGTATGGCGCAGCGCGCCAGCATACCCATTGCATTTCAGGTGGAAGTGGAAGACGATCCCAACACCGTGGTGGAAGCCATCAAAACAGGTTGCGGCGGTGTGGTTTTTAATGCCTCTCAACTCAACTTTCCTGACAATGTAGCGTTGACGAAGAAAGCGGTGGAATTGGCGGCGCCACGCGGTGTTATGGTGGTGGGCGAGCTGGCTAATCTCGACAATGGAGAAACGCCGGAATCAACAGCAGGCAGAGTGACCTCGCCCATCGAAGCCAAACATTATGTAGAACGCACCGGCGTCACTTGCCTGGCGGTATCCGTCAGCCGGATGGAGCGCGGCAGCGCTAAGCACGATTTCTCGCGTCTGGCGAAAATCAACCAGGCACTCAGTATCCCACTGGGTATTCATGGCGGCGGCGACCTGTCGGACGATCAATTCCGGCGCATGATCCAGTGCGGCGCGACTAAAATCAATTACAGCGCGCCACTGTTCGACGTGGTTGCAAAGCGCATTCGCCAGAATGCACGGACGCCCGACACTGGCTATGCAGAACTCGTGGAACAGACACGCGATGCGATTCGTATCGAGGTCGAACGCTGCATTCGCCTGTGGGGATGCGGTGGACGGGCGGCGGAAGTTTTACAGCAAAGCCGTGCATGGCTACTCAATGCAACCAGCGAAACCGAAACAGCAGTGGGCGCTACGGCGCTGGGTGCCAGCAGCGCTTCATCCGTAGTTGCCAAGCGTCGTTTTTAGATAGGACTTACGCAAAATTTAAATGCCCGTTCGTGGTGAGCCTGTCGAACCACTCGCCCCGCATCCAGATGCCCTTCGACAGGCTCAGGGCGAACGGAGGTAGGGTGTTTTGCTAGATTTAACCTAACCGACTCCGCACCCATTCCGGCACCGAGGCCAGCGCAGCAGCGAGCGCTGCCGGGTTATCGCCGCCGGCCTGTGCCATGTCAGGGCGACCACCGCCTTTGCCGCCCACTTGCAACGCCACGGCATTCACCAGATCACCCGCCTTGACTTGAGCCATGCAATCTTTGGTGACGCCCGCCACCAGGCTGACTTTTCCGTCTGCCACGGCGGCGAGGATAATCGCTGCTGAGCCGAGTTTGTTTTTGAGCTGATCCACAGTATCGCGCAAGGCTTTGGGGTCAACGCCCTCAAGCAACGCCGCCAGCACCTTGATGCCGCCGACATCCACCGCCTGCGTGGCAAAGTCACTGCCTTGGCTGCTGGCGATTTTGCCCTTGAGCTGTTCCAGTTCTTTTTCCAGTTTGCGGGTACGTTCCAGAAGCTGGCGCACCTTGTCGTCCACCGCGTCACGGCTGGATTTGACCAGGTCGGCAATCACCAGCAGCCGCGTTTCGTCAGCGGCGATCCAGTCCAGCGCACGCTGGCCGGTGACGGCTTCGATGCGCCGCACACCCGACGCGACGCCGGCTTCGGCGGTGATTTTGAACACGCCGATGTCACCAGCGCGTTGCACATGCGTGCCGCCACACAATTCCGTGGAAAATTCACCGATGCTCAACACCCGTACTTCGTCGCCGTATTTTTCACCGAACAGCGCCATCGCCCCCGCGCCCACCGCTTGGTCATAGGCCATGACGCGGGTCTGAGCCTCGCGGTTGACGCGAATCTGCTCGTTGACCAGGGTTTCGACCTCTTTGATCTGGGACGGCGTCATCGGCTCAAAATGTGAAAAATCAAAACGCAGACGCTGCGGATCAACCAGCGATCCTTTTTGTGTGACATGGGTACCCAGCACGCTACGTAGCGCGGCGTGCAGCAAGTGCGTCGCAGAGTGGTTGAGTGCGATGGCTTGGCGCGCCTCGGGGCGCACAGCGGCTTCCACCTTATCACCCACGCGCAGCACGCCCTTGGTGAGCGCGCCATTATGAATATGCACGCCCTCACCCTGCTTCTGGGTATCGCGCACCTCGAAGCTGGCCTGGGCGGTGCTGATGACGCCAACATCGCCCACTTGCCCGCCGGACTCGGCATAAAACGGCGTGCGATCCAGCACTATTTTGCCGGCTTGTGCAGCCTCAAGCATTGGCACGGCGCTGCCGTCTTCACGATACAGCGCGATGACGGTGGCGGTGTCCGCAAGTTGCGTGTAGCCGCTGAAATCCGTCTTGCCTTCTACGCCCATGAGGCGGCCACCATAGGCTATATCAAACTGGCTGGCGGCACGGGCGCGATCACGCTGCGCCGCCATTTCACGCTCAAACCCGGCCATATCGAGGCTCAGGCCACGCTCGCGGGCAATGTCACCAGTGAGGTCAACCGGAAAGCCGTAGGTGTCGTAGAGACGGAATAGGGTGTCGCCAGGGATGACTTTGCCTTGAGTGACTACAATCGCCTGTCCGGTGATTGGTACCGTAACATTGGCTTGTACTGTGCCCTGTGATGAGGTCATGCTTTGGCCAGTGATAGCCACTGTTACGTCGCTACTGGCACTCAGCGTGTCACTGGCTTGGATGATGTTGTCGTTACCGCTGAGTTTCGCTATGTCCTGCTCCAGCATTTTCAGGCCATTTTCCAGCGTTTCGGCAAAGCGTTCTTCTTCGAGGCGCAGCATGCGTTCTACCTGTTCCTGGGCGCGCGTCAGCTCAGGGTAAGCGCTACCCATTTCAACCACCAGCGGCGCGACCAGCTTGTGGAAAAACGGTTCTTTGAAGCCCAGCTTATGACCATGCCGAATCGCACGGCGGATGATGCGCCGCAGCACATAGCCACGCCCTTCGTTGGAGGGCATTACGCCATCGGTGATCAAAAACGCACTGGCGCGGATGTGATCCGCCACAACTTTCAGTGAATTTCCAGAAATATCATCGATATTCGCCAATTTTGCGATGGCGCGGATCAGGTTGCCAAACAGGTCTATATCATAATTGCTATGCACTTTCTGCATCACCGCCGCGAGGCGCTCCAGCCCCATGCCGGTATCAACTGAGGGCTTGGGCAACGGCGTCAGCGTGCCATCAGGCGCGCGGTTATACTGCATGAATACCAGGTTCCAGATTTCGACGTAGCGGTCACCATCGCCCTCAGGCGTGCCGGGCGGGCCGCCGGCAATCGCCGGGCCGTGGTCATAAAATATTTCGGAACACGGGCCGCAGGGGCCGGTATCACCCATCGCCCAGAAATTATCATGTGCGCCGATGCGCGAAAAACGCTGCGGACTGACCTTGATCTCGTTAAGCCAGATGTCGGCAGCTTCCTGGTCTTCTTCAAACACCGTGATCCACAACCGCTCCGGCGGCAGCTTTAACACCTGGGTGAGAAATTCCCAGCCGTAACGGATCGCATCACGCTTGAAGTAATCACCAAAACTGAAGTTGCCGAGCATTTCAAAAAAAGTGTGGTGGCGCGCCGTGTAACCGACATTTTCCAAATCATTGTGTTTGCCACCGGCACGCACGCAGCGCTGCGAACTCACCGCACGCACGTAAGGGCGCTGCTCCAGCCCGAGGAACACGTCTTTAAATTGCACCATGCCAGCATTGGTAAACAACAGTGTGGCGTCATTGGACGGCACCAGGGAACTGCTGGGCACGATAGTGTGGCCATGTCCACGAAAAAATTCGAGGAAGGTATTGCGGAGTTCGGCACTGGTCATCATTTTCACTTCATCACTCTGCCGCTTGGCGGCGTTATCATTCATCACCCCCACGCGACTTGAAAGCCGCGCGGATTTGCTCCGAGGTAAATCCCCGGTATTGCAAAAATCGCATTTGTTTGGCGCGCTCATCAATAGTGCTCGGCAGGCTCGCGCCAAAGCGCTTGTGTCGCACTTCTTTAATTTTGTCATGCCACTGCGGGTCGTTTACATCCACAGCGGCGCTGACCAAGTCATCACTCACACCGTGTTCGCGCAATTCGGCCTGGATGCGCAGCGGTCCCTGACCTTTGCTGATGCGTGAATGCACCAGCATTTCCACAAAGCGTTCATCACTGAGCAGCCGCTCCTCTTGCAAAGCAGCCAGGGCTTGATCGACGGCAGCGCCCTCCATGCCACGCACTTTCAACTTGCGCTTCAGTTCGCGGGTGGAGTGCTCGCGCCGCGCCAACAGATTCATGGCGGTGCGGCGCGGCTGGCCTGGATCTCCTGCTGGAGATTGGCCAGCTTCAGTAGCAGATCGGGAACGGCGGCCGTTCACGGCATCAAGCTCAAGCGTCGAGCTTCTCGGGTTCGGCGCTGACGGTTTTGGTCAGCAGCTTGGCGCGGATTTTATCTTCGATGCTGCGTGCAAGCGCGGGATGCTCTTTCAGGTAAATACGCGCATTGTCCTTACCCTGGCCGATGCGCTCACCTTCACAGCTATACCAGGCGCCGGATTTTTCAACGAAGCCGTGTGTTACGCCCAGCTCCACCAGCTCACCTTGCAGTGAAATGCCTTCGCCATAAAGAATTTCGAAGCAGGCTTCCTTGAACGGCGGCGCTACTTTATTTTTCACCACTTTAACACGGGTTTCACTGCCCACCACCTCGTCACCACGCTTGATGGCGCCGGTGCGGCGGATGTCCAGACGCACCGAGGCGTAGAATTTAAGCGCATTACCGCCGGTGGTAGTTTCGGGGCTGCCAAACATCACGCCAATCTTCATGCGGATCTGGTTGATGAAGATCACCATGGTATTGGAGCGATTGATGTTGGCGGTGAGTTTGCGCAACGCCTGCGACATCAGGCGCGCCTGCAAGCCCATGTGCGAATCACCCATCTCGCCTTCGATTTCAGCCTTGGGGGTAAGTGCCGCCACCGAGTCGATGACAACCACATCTACTGCGCCGGAGCGCACCAGCATATCGGCAATTTCCAGCGCCTGTTCGCCGGTATCCGGCTGCGACACCAGCAGGTCGTCGACATTGACACCCAGCTTTTTCGCATAGGTGGGATCGAGCGCATGCTCGGCGTCGACAAACGCCGCCGTGCCGCCCAGTTTCTGCGCTTCCGCAATCACTTGCAGGGTGAGCGTGGTTTTACCGGACGATTCCGGGCCGTAGATTTCGACAATGCGGCCGCGCGGCAAACCGCCGATACCCAGCGCAATATCCAGTCCCAACGAACCGGTGGAAATCACGCCAATATCGCGCGCCACACCGCCATCGCCCATACGCATCACCGAGCCTTTACCAAACTGCTTTTCAATCTGGCTCAGCGCTGCACTGAGCGCCTTGCGCTTATTGTCATCCATTGTATTTACCCGCCGCCTTACTTAATCTGCTGTCTATTTAACCTGAATCGCCCACTGCCCTACTATATACTGTTAACTTAGCCCGCACAGATAAACAGAGGGGGGCGGAAGCTAACAGCCGAGTCTCCGCCCATTATTTCATAAACAAGGGGGGTGGCCTAGCCCCTAAAACCGTGTAGGCTATGATTTTAACCATTTTCGACGTAACCCAAGGAAACTCCCGACTTGACTCCGACCATCAACACCGCGCGCCTGACCAATGGAGTGACCATTATCAGCTACACCCTGCCCACCGCACATAGCACGTCACTAGGCGTATGGATTTTTAACGGCGGGCGTCACCAGACGCCGATGCAAGTGGGCTATGCGCATCTGCTGGAACATGTGCTGTTCAAAGGCACTGGCACTCACAGCGCGCTGGCGCTGGCACGCCGTTTTGAAGCCATGGGGGGGCAGATTAATGCGCATACGGGGCGCGAGCTTACTGCTTTGCATGGCTTGGTGCCTAGCCAGTATATGGCTGAATTAGTTCAACTATTTGTCGGTATGCTGGTTAACCCGCGCTTTGATGAGCAAGATCTTGAAATCGAACGTGAGGTGGTGTTGCAGGAGGTGGCGATGATCGCCGACACTCCCGAAGAAGCCATCGAAGAAACCGCTGTGGAGCAGGCCTGGCCCGAGCATCCCCTGGGTTGGCCGATTCTGGGACGGGAGGCGGTCATCGCCAACGCCACCAGCGCCGCGCTACATGCTTATCTGCGCGATTTGCTGACAGGTGGTCGGCTGTGGGTGGTGGCGGCTGGGGCGGTCGATCATGCTGCCCTGATACAGGCATGTGCGCCACTTGCTCATCTGCCCGCTGGCGGGGTGCCGCCGCTCTCCGCTCCCGACTTCAAGACAGGCCACAACCGCGCCCAGCAAGATCTGGCGCAAAGCCATCTGGTGTGGGCGATGAATGCTCCCGCAATCAATGACAGCGCGCGCTATCCTGCGCTGGTGGTCGCCAATCACCTGCTGGGCGGCGGTGCATCGTCGCGCTTATTTCAGGAAATCCGTGAACGGCGTGGCCTGGCTTATTCCATACAATCGCGTTTGGATTTATATTCCGACTGCGGCTTGTGGATGATTCAAACCGCCTGTGAGCCGGAACGCGTTGACGAATGCCGCCGTGCGGTGGAAGATACGCTGCAACAACTGATGCGTGATGGCCCCGCCGCCGATGAGCTGGAAATATCACGCGATCATTTGCGCGCCAGCATGTTGATTGCGGAAGACGACACTGAAGAGTGCATGGAACGATTGGCCCGTGAGGCGATCTATCAACAGCACCACTGGTCGATGGAGGAGCGTTTGGCGCAGTTAACGGCAGTGACACCGCAGGACATCAAGGATGTTTTGACGCATGCGTGGGCGCAGACGCTGCATCTGGAATGGTCGCCTGAATAACCGGGAATTACCATGATATTCAAACAATTATTCGAACCCAATTCATCAAGCTATACTTATTTGCTGGGCTGCCGTGACAGCGGGCAAGCGGTGCTCATTGACCCAGTACTGGAAACGGTAGAGCGGGATCAGCGTGTCATACAGGAACTCGGGCTGAAGCTCGCCTATTGCGTAGAAACCCATATTCACGCCGACCATCTCACCGGCGCGCGCAAATTAAAATATTTGTTGGGCAGTAAAATCGCGGGGCCCGCACTGGATGGCATGGCCTGCCGTGATGTTGGGCTGCGCGAAGGCGAACTGTTCCGCGTCGGCAGCATTGTAATCCGCCCGCTGTTCACACCTGGCCACACCGACACGCATCACGCTTATTTGCTCGACAATGGCACGCACACGCTGCTGTTTACGGGCGATGCGTTATTGATTGATAGCTGCGGGCGCACTGACTTTCAAAGCGGTGATGCCGCTACACTTTACGAATCAATCCATAAAAAATTCTTTACCCTGCCCGACGAAACCCTGGTGTATCCCGCACATGATTACAACCAGCGGCAAATATCCACCATCGGCCAGGAAAAAATCCGTAATCCGCGCATTGGCGGAAAAACCGAGCAGGAGTTTGTCAGTCTCATGCAGAATCTGAATTTACCTTATCCGAAAAAAATGGAATTCGCCGTACCCGGCAATCTGAGTTGCGGCGAATGCCCGCCGAATGTGCCAGAGGAATTTAAAGGGCCGTGCGAGGTTAGCGAGCAGGGGTAAATCAACAGTGAAATTTATTCGCTCTCTGGCGGCACAACTTTCGGCTTGCGGTTTTCGTCAATCGCCACGTAGGTGAGTGTGGCTTCGGTGACTTTCGCAATGTGCAATCCCTGTGGGTTGATTCGCTCCGCATAAACATCCACGCTCACCGTCAGCGAAGTGCGTCCCACCTTAATGACATCCGCATAACAGCTAATTACATCGCCAACAAATGTTGGCTCATGGAATTGCACGGAATTTATGGCGACAGTTACCACATGGCAACGCGCACGACGGTACGCGGCGATACTCCCAGCGATGTCAATTTGGGAAACCATCCAGCCACCAAAAATATCACCCGCCGCATTGGTGTCAGACGGCATGGGAGTTAAACGCAGGGTGGGTTGACGATCTTGTGGCAGCATGGTCTTTTCAGCGTCCATTAATGTCCTTCATAAAGTTTTTCCACCAGACCGCTATAACGCGTCATCACCAGATTGCGGCGTACTTTAAGCGTCGGCGTGAGCAGTCCATTTTCCACAGTCCACGGCTCCAGGCTCAAGGCGATGCGCCGCACCTGGGCATACGCATGGAAACTGCGCAACTGTGCGCTTAATCTTTCCAGCACGGCATCGCAGGCGCGCTTATCTTGCAGCAGCTTGGCATCCAGCCCCAGCGTGCTGGCTACTGCCGACCATTGCTCTGCATTAAGCACTGCCAATGCAGCCAGATAAGGCCGGCCTTCGCCAATCACCATGACTTGTTCAAACAGGGGATCCAGCGCAATCGCCAGCTCCATATCCGCAGGCGGTACTTTTTCGCCGTTGGCCATAACTATAATATCTTTAAGGCGGCCAGTAATATAAATATGATTGTTTTCGATGCGCGCCTTGTCGCCGGTGTGTAGCCAACCTTCAGCATCAATAATTTTGGCAGTGGCCTCGGGGTTACCCCAGTAACCTAGCATGACACTGGCACTTTTGGTTAGCAGCTCGTCGTTTTCACCAATGCGCACTTGTATGCCCTGTAATGGTGTCCCGACACCTATCGGGTCATTATTATCGAGCCGATTGCCACTGATTACGGGGCTGGTTTCAGTCAGGCCATAACCCAGTGTCAACGGCAAGCCAAAACCGAGAAATACTTTGGCGATCGGCATAGACAACGGCGCGCCGCCACACACCGCCAGGCGCACACGCCCGCCTAATTTTGCCATGACTTTGCTGGCCACCAATTTATTCAACACCGGCCACAACAAATGGCTGGGACGATTAGGGCCGCGCCCCTGCAAGTATTGAAAACGTGACCAGCCGACTTCAACCGCCAGATTAAACAGTTTTTGCGCCAGCGGTGATTTCGCATCCATCTGCGCTTTAATCTTGCCATAAACTCTTTCGAAAATACGCGGCACGGACACTATCGCGGTGGGACGTAGCGTCAACAAATCTTCGGCAAGCACCGGAATGCCGCGCGCATACGCCACAGTAGCGCCACACATCATCGGCGAATAGTAGCCCACGGTACGTTCAAAGGTATGGCATAGCGGCAAAAATGATAAAAACAAATCGTCGGGATAGGCAGGAAATCCTTCTACACATCCAACAACATTTGAAAGGATATTATTATGACTGAGCATCACGCCTTTGGGGCGGCCAGTGGTGCCCGAGGTGTAGACGATGGTGGCGAGCGCGTCGGGGGCGGCATCGCGCGCAATCAACTCACCACCCGCTTCAGGCAACCATTCCATAGCTGTTTTCAGGCGTGGTTCATGCGTATCCACAATCGGCTGCAAGCTGACAATGCGTTGTAAACCTTGCAACTGATCCTTAATTTCTTGTGGAACTTCTGACAGAGTGCGCCAATGTTCCGCGCCCTCAATAACCAGCAAACGCACGCCAGCATTTTGCACGATATAGGCAATATTGTCGGCGCGGTCATTTGGATAAAGCGGCACTACCACCAAACCTAAACCCAATGCCGCCTGCTCGAACATCACCCATTCACGGCAATTGCGTAACAACATCGCCACGCGCTCACCGGGTTGCAATCCTTCATGCAGCAAGGCATGTTGCCAACGCGCCACCCATGCAGCCATTTCTGCCCATGAGGTATCTTTCCATGATTTGCTGGATTCCTCGAAATAACGATACGCAATCGCATTGGGGCTGCGCCGGACACGCTCGCGGAACAGACCCGCCAAGGTGTGGGCGGTTTCAAAGGGGATAATGTCACTGGTATGGTATGCCATAACTATAACTCCGCCCATTCCGCATCGGCCACAAAACGCTTGCCGTAATGTTGCTCCAGCTCATGCAGTTTTTTGCGCTGGATGTCGACACCGGCTTCCTGCACATAATTGATTGGCCCACCCCGGAACGGCGCAAAGCCCGTGCCAAAAATAATACCCGCATCCAGCAGATCGGCATCCGCCACCACACCTTCACGCAAACACGCGGCGGCTTCATTGAGTAAACGCAGCATCAGTCGCTCGGCAATATCGGCAGGTGGTGTATAACCGGGCTTGGCGCGCGGAATCTGCGGCTTGTCGCCGTGATAGGTATAAAACCCTTGCCCGCTCTTTACGCCCAATCGGCCTGCGCTCACCAATTCACGCAAGCGCGGCGGCACGTCAACATTAAGACGCTGTGATAATATTTCTGCCACCGACAAACAAATATCCAGACCCACTGTATCAGCAAGGCGAATCGGCCCCATCGGCATACCGAAATCCAGCGCCGCTTTGTCAATCATTGCCGCTGGTACACCTTCCCACTCCATGGTGACAGCTTCCAGCAGATAAGGCATGAGAACGCGATTCACCAGGAAGCCCGGCGAGCTCTTGACTGGCAAGGGCAAGCGATCAATATGCCGCACAAATGCAGCGGCCTGACGCGTCACCACCGGATCGGTAATGAAGCTGCTGACCACTTCCACCAGTTGCATTTGCGCGACTGGATTGAAGAAGTGTATACCGACCAGACGACTGGGCTTTGCCAGGGCTTCACTCAAAATCTCCAGAGGGATGCTGGAGGTATTGGTCGCCAGCAAAGCGCCCGCTTTCATTTTCGGCTCAATCTCACGGTATAAAGCCTGCTTTGCCAGAATGTCTTCGAAAATGGCTTCAATCACCACATCGGCATGGCTGACGCCGACACCTTTGTCATCCGGGATCAGGCGATCCATGGCGGCCTGTATCAAACGTGGTTGCTTAAAGCGTTTTTTAAACAGCGCGTACGCACGCTTGATGACTTTTGCCATGGCATCATGGCGCGTCTCCTGCACTGTTACGCGCAGGCCTTGCAGGGCGCACCAGATGGCAATATCACCGCCCATCACGCCGCCACCAATTACATGCACATGCTGCGGTGCAATCAGTGTTTTTTTGCCGAGTGATTTGAGGCGTTCCTGCAGGAAAAACACCCGCACCAGATTATGCGCGGTTTTACCCAACACAAAACGTGCGACTGATGCCGCTTCTTCTTCCATCATTTTTACAGGGTCGTGGGCGTGTTTCACCCACAGATCTATGAGCGCATAAGGTGCGGGGTAATGCGCTTCGCTGGCTTTTTCCGCAACGCGATGACGCATCGCGCTCGCCAATATGTTTCTTATGAAGCCTTTGTTGGTCAGCGACTGAATGAAGCCGGGGCGATGCGGTGCGGGCGGGTTCATGATCACAGACATTGCGGCACGCTTGAGGTGGCGCGCGGGAACCGCATAATCAATCAAACCGATTTTTTTTGCGGTGCGTGCATCAATGGTTTTTCCGGTCAACATCAAATCCATCGCTGCCGGTGCGCCAATCAATGGCGGCAAACGTACCGTGCCACCGAACCCGGGATGAATGCCCAATTTAATTTCAGGCAAGCCTAAACGCGTACGTGGATCTTCATCTGCGATGCGATAACGGCACGCCAGCGCCAGTTCCATGCCGCCACCCAGACAAAACCCGTGGATCAGCGCCACGGTAGGACATTTTAATTCTGCCAGGCGATTCATGGCGCGCTGTCCGCGCCGCAACAACACCAGCGCCTCGGCAGTTTCTTTCAGGGGAACAAACTCTTTGACATCGGCGCCTGCAATAAAACCATTCGGCTTGTCTGACAAGACAATCACGCCGCGCGGCAATTCGTAAGTCAATTTTTCCAGAATTTCATTCAGCTCATCCAGCACGCTCGAAGAAAGTACATTGGCGCTGTTATTGGAATTGGTGCTGCCAACGTCTATATGGAGCCACACAATAGCGTCATTATCACGCTCAACGTGCCAATGTTTATAGGCTGGCTGGTTCATTGCCATTACTCCCTTCCACTTTCAACTAGCATGGCGCCACCCTGGCCACCACCGATACATAAACTGGCCATGCCGCGACGGGTTTTGGTTCGCTTCAGCACATTCAGCAAATGCAAGACAATGCGCGCGCCACTGGCGCCGACGGGATGTCCGAGGCTTACGCCACCGCCATCAACATTCAGCCTGGCGAGGTCGATTTCACCGAAGGCACGATCGAGCCCTAATTCTGTGCGGCAATAATCACTGTCTTTCCACGCTTCCAGGCATGCCAATACTTGCGCAGCAAACGCTTCATTGATTTCCCAGTAGTCAATATCCTGAATCGCAAGGCCATGCCGTTGCATGATCGGCGCCATGGAATGCGCAGGGCCCAAGCCCATTTGCGCTGGCTCCAGGCCCGCCCACTGAACATCAATAATCCGCCCCAACACCGGCAGTTTATATTTTTCAACAGCCTCCGCACTGGCTAAAATCAGCAGCGCGGCGCCGTCAGTAATCTGCGCGCTGTTACCCGCCGTGACATTACCAAAGTGACGATCGAACACTGGCTTGAGTTTGGCCATTTTTGCCATGTCATCCTCGTGGTCTTTGCCGCGGCGCAAACCATCATCATGCTCGTAAGCATGACCCTGGGTATCGTAAAGGGTTTCGATTTCCCCGAGCAATTTGTCATCTTGCGCTTTGGCAAGCCGGCGATGGCTTTCCAGCGCAAAGGCATCCATACGTTCACGGCTGATATTAAAGCGATGCGCGAGATTTTCGGCGGTTTGACCCATGGACAGGCCGACAACAGGGTCCGTAAGGCCGCGCAATAAGCCGATGATGGGTTTGAAATGTCCCGCACGTAATTTACTTAATGCCGCCAGGCGCGCGCCGAAATTACGCTCGGCACTCCACTCGCCGAGCCACGTTACCATGTCGTTATTGAGCAAGACGGGGGCATGGCTCATCGCCTCTACACCGCCTGCCAGAATCAAGTGTGCGCGCCCCAATGCAATATTGCGCGCGGCACAATCCAGCGCCTGCATCCCGGAAGCGCAATTGCGCTGCACCGTCCACGCCGGAACATGTTTGCCACACCCCAGACGTAGCGCAACCACGCGTGCGATATTTGCTTCATCCGGGCCGGGCATGACGCAACCGAGAATGACTTCGTCGAAATCACTGGGTTGAAAATTTTGGCGCATCAATAAAGGACGCCCCGCGCCAATGGCAAGATCAGCCGCCTGGAAAGGCCCCGGCTTGTTCTTTGCCTTTAACTGCGGCGTGCGGCTACCGTCAACTACATATACCGTTTTGCCGGTTTGGCCAATTTTGCCGGGCTTATCGGCTTGGTCGGATCGACTTGATCGACCGGGGCCGTCTGTTCCGTTGGACATTCTACTTTCTCCCTTCGCCAGTAGTCTTGCGTGAAATCATCTACTTTAATCACTTCCCTGCGCGCAGCAATGGCATCATACATCAATTGAGCTTCTTCTTCCGTAATAACACCCAGCTTGATGCCAGCCTGCACACGCGGTGTTTCATCATTGCCGCTGTATCCGCCCGGCCCGAGTCCGATGCGTAATTTTTTCTCTGTAACCTCTGCGGCAATCGCTTTATTTAGCGCATCTTCCAAGCGGCCTAATGGCTCATTGAGTGAGGCAGGAACATACAAGCCCGCAGTCAAACGATCCCGCGCCTCTGAAGGTTGCAGTAACACGCCTGCCACTTCATGACCCAATGCATCACGTGGTGCGGCATAGGGTTTGCCCAGCGGGAATATCAGCCTGCGCAATATCCACGCGACCGGACGGCTGGGGAGGTTATGTAATATTCCATCCAGTGCATTCTGGATGTTGCACAAGGCATCCTGACACGCCCATTGCACCATGGGCAGATCACTGTCGGGCCGCCCCTGATTGACAAAGCGCTTTAACACGGTGGAGGCAAGATACAGATGGCTCAACACATCGGCCAGTCGCCCTGAAATTTTTTCCCGCCGCTTTAATGAACCGCCCGCCACCAGCATGGCTGCGTCGGCTACCAAGGCAAACGCTGCGCTCATGCGGGTGAGTTGCTTATAGTAATGCTCTTCCGGGCCAGATACTGGCACAAACACAAAGCGCGCGCCACTGATGCCCAGCCAGAATGCACCGGCTGCATTGCTCATGGTAAAACCTATGTGGCTGAACAATGCGTCATCAAATTTCAAGGAAGCCTGATGCGCATCCGGCTCTGCCGCCGCCTGCATTTCCTTGATCACATACGGATGGCAGCGTATTGCACCCTGGCCAAAAATAATCAGACTGCGTGTAAGAATATTCGCGCCTTCAACGGTGATGCCAATCGGAATGGATTGATAGATGCGTCCCAGCAAATTGCGCGGCCCCATGCAGATACCGCTGCCGCCCTGTATATCCATCGCATCATTTACCACCTTTCTCATGCACTCTGTCAGGTGATATTTGACGATGGCGGACACTACAGAAGGTTTCTCACCCAGATCTATTGCGCCTGCGGTCATGGTGCGCGCCGCATCCATCATGTAAGTGTAACCTGCCATACGCGCCAGCACTTCTTCGACACCTTCAAAGCGGCCGATGGAGGTTTTGAATTGTTTGCGGACGCGAGCATACGCACCCGTGGCGCGGCATCCCATTTTGCCCGCGCCTGTTGACAGTGCCGGCAATGAAATGGAGCGCCCTGCCGCCAGGCATTCCATTAACATGCGCCACCCTTGCCCCGCGCGCTTCGGCCCACCAATAATCCAGTCCACGGGAATGAACACATCCTTGCCGCTGTTAGGTCCATTCTGAAAAGGAATGTTGAGAGGGAAATGCCGATTGCCAATCACCACGCCGGGAGTCTTGGTGGGAATTAACGCGCAGGTAATACCAACGTCACTTCTGTCCCCCAGCAAGCGATCTGGATCATAGAGTTTAAAGGCCAGCCCCAACACCGTCGCCACTGGCCCCAGGGTGATATAACGCTTGTCCCAATTCAGGCGTATGCCAATTATTTCTTTACCCTCAAAGGTACCGCGACACACCACCCCGCTATCCGGCATTGAGCTGGCATCACTGCCCGCTTCTGGGCCAGTCAAGGCAAAGCAGGGGACTTCTTCACCGCGCGCCAGGCGTGGCAAATAATAATTTTTTTGCTCATCCGTACCGTAATGCAGCAGCAATTCGGCAGGCCCCAATGAATTGGGCACCATGACAGTCACAGCGGCCGTGACGCTGCGGCTGGAAATTTTCATGACGACTTCTGAATGGGCCAGCGCGGAGAATTCCAGGCCACCGTATTGTTTCGGAATAATCATGCCGAAAAAGCGCTTATCCTTGATGAACTGCCAGACGTGCGGCGGTAGGTCATGCAGTTCTTCGGTGATTTCCCAATCATTCAGCATGCGGCACAATTCTTCAGCTGGCCCATCCAGAAAAGCCTGCTCCTCTGCGCTGAGCTGTGGCGTGGGAATAGTCAGCAATTTGAGCCAGTCCGGATTGCCGCTGAACAATTCACCGTCCCACCACACGGTGCCTGCTTCCAGCGCATCGCGCTCGGTTTTTGACATGGGCGGCAACGCGGTGCGAAACAGCGGCAGCACACGATTGCTAATCCACGCGCGGCGCAGTTTGGGTACGTTGAGAAAAAGGGCCGTGACAATAAAGGTAGACCAGAGTAACGCTATGACGGCGGGTGAAGGTGTATCAAGCACCGTCCATAAAATGGGTACTCCTGATACAATCACCGTTGCAATAATTAAAGGCACCCGCATGTATGCCAGCAGGCCTATCATGGCTACCAGCAATCCTATCCAGAAAAATGACATCATCTCCTGTTCACTCCCAGATTATTCACGACCTACTCCTAAAACAACTTTATGCTTTTTTATGCGACGGCTTGCGCCACGATGCCTGGCACGCACATGGCGCCAGTTCAACGCATGTCGTGAAATATCGTCATCTTTCACATCACTTTTCATATAATAAGGCAAAATAGAATCCCGGGTAACATCCGGAAGGAAACATTCATGCTCATCATTACAGATCGTACCGTGCTTATCCCAGGGCAGATGACGATAAGCGCCAATATCATCCATTGCCACTACAGAAAATTTCACACTATCAAAATAAGGTGAATAATCAAAATCCCGTGGCGTACATAAGCGGGGATTGCGCGGATAAAACCGCAATCCGCCATCATCACTGCGATGCACCACCGGCCTGACCGGAAAATGTACTGAGTCAAACGCTGCTGCGATCAGTGTGGAGCATATTGTGCGCTCAGACAAGTTTGTACCAATCTCAAACAATGTTGAACCTAAGCGTCGCGGTAACCAGGCGTGCGGCGACATCCAGCGCGCCAGATCAAACAATTGACGTATATCATACTGCACCCCCAGATGACGCGCCGCAAACCGCAACACCCGTGAAGCATCATCGGACGACAAGCCGCGCGGCTGGCACACGCGCATATTCATCCCACGGTATTTACGTAGCGGCTCGATAATAATTCCTTGTCCGATTAATCCCTCGATGATTAACGGCTCATCCAGACTTAACGGCTTGGCCAAATTTAACGGCGCAGCCTGGCTTTCCTGATAATGCCGCTGAATATGCTGCCGCAGCACGGCATCGCCAATCTCACAGAGACGCCCAACGTATAACGCAGAGTGTGTCCACTGGCTTTGTGTAATATTTTTTATAAAATGGCTAAGGCGGGTATTCCCCTCGACTAAGATCACGTCGGCCGGACGCAATGCGCGGCTCAATCGATCAAAGTCACACAGAGGCACCGCTGAAGCAGTTTCTTCTTCCCTCAACCAGCCGATAAATTTTTCTTTCAGCCAGCCTGACATGCTCACCTCTTGGTCTTAAAATATATACACTGAGGGGAATTTCATCACGTAGACGGGTACGCCCCTACACTCCTGTAGCGGCAAAATGCAGGTCTCCTTGAAGGGTTAACGCCACTTAGCGCCAGTTCTCATGAATATGGACAACTTCATGGGAGACATTGCAGATAATATTAAATCGTTTTATAATTCAAAAGGTTAAATTTAATAAATCTTTCTGGTCAGCTCCAGCAGTGAAATTCCCGGCCAATACCTTATCTATTTCACGTTTTGTTCCGACATATAACCATGCAACCCAACCCTAAAAACGCCATTGGCGTATTTGACTCCGGTGTCGGCGGCCTGACGGTGGTGCGCACCCTGATGGAGCGCCTGCCGTTTGAAAATATCATCTATTTTGGTGATACGGCGCGCGTACCGTATGGCGTAAAGTCGGTCGACACCATCCGTCATTTCACGGCGCAAATCACGCAATTTCTGCTGCAAAAAGAAGTCAAATTATTGATTATTGCGTGCAATACCATGGCCGCCGTGGCTGCGCAGGTAGTACGCGATCTGTCTGCCGTGCCGGTGCTGGATGTGATTGAGGCTGGCGCATTGGGCGCCATTGCTACCACCCAACGCAAACAGGTGGGCGTGATCGGTACGCCCACTACAATTAACAGCAACGCCTATGCGCGCGCCATACACCAGCATGCGGCAGATATCCGTATTTATTCCCAGGCCTGCGCGCTGTTCGTGCCGCTGGTGGAAGAAGGCTGGCTTGACCATGAAGTGACGCGCCTCACTGCACACGAATATCTGCGGCCACTACTGGCGCACAACATTGATACACTGGTGCTAGGTTGCACCCATTACCCGCTGCTGATTCCATTATTGCAAGACACTGTGGGGCCGGATGTGCGCCTCGTTGATTCTGCGGAAACCATGGCGCAACAAACTGCTGCATTGCTGGAAAAAATGAACCTGGCGAACCCGCAACGCCTTGCGCCGGAATATCACTTCTATGTCACTGACGTGCCGTTGCGTTTTCAGACCATCGGTGAGCGCTTTATGGGACGGGCTTTGCCGAATGTGCATCATCATACAGCGAAGTGGTAAGATTACAGCGAAGTGGTAAGCGTATACTTGCGCCAAAGATTTCTCGCTCCACTTCGATGTGCATGGATGCACAAGTGCCGTGAGCGCATGGATGCGCAAGAACGGTGAAATGATATAAAAACATGTCCCCAACCCCTCGCTATGCCCTCCCCATCGAAGAAATCCTGCCGCAACTGCGCGAAGCTCTTGCGTCGCATTCAGCCGTGGTATTGCAGGCACCACCTGGCGCCGGTAAGACTACGCTTGTGCCATTGGCCTTATTGGATGAACCGTGGCTGCAAGGCCAGTCAATTGTGATGCTGGAACCTCGCCGCCTGGCGACACGTGCAGCAGCGATGCGTATGGCTGATATGCGCGGCGAAAAAGTCGGGCGCACCGTGGGCTACCGCGTGCGCTTTGATAGCCAGGTGTCGCGCCATACACGCATTGAAGTGGTTACCGAAGGTATACTCACGCGCCGCTTGCAGGGCGACCAGGCACTGGAAGGCGTGGGGCTGGTGATTTTCGATGAATTTCACGAGCGCAATCTCAACACCGATCTGGCGCTGGCGCTGTGCATCGACAGCCTGCGCACACTGCGCGAAGATCTCAAAGTGCTGGTGATGTCAGCCACACTGGATGCGGAAGGTGTCGCCAAACTGCTTGGTAACACGCCTATCATCACCAGTATGGGGCGCAGCTTTCCTGTCACTGTAAATTATTTTCCGCGCGAACCTGTTGGCCGCCTCGCGGACATCATGGCCGCTGCGTTGCGCCGTGCATTAACAGAGCGCACCGGGGATATTCTTGCCTTTTTGCCGGGTAGCGGAGAAATTCGCCGCGTACAACAATTGCTGCAAGCCGATGTGGTGTGTGCGGACATCAGCATTCATCCTCTCTATGGCGATCTGCCGCGTGAAGCGCAAGACAAAGCACTACAGCCCGACACATCCGGGCGGCGCAAAATCGTGCTGGCGACGCCGATTGCCGAAACCAGTTTGACCATTGAAGGCATTATCACCGTGGTGGACAGCGGCTGGGCGCGCGTGCCGCGCTTTGATCCGAACAGCGGACTGACGCGCCTCGACACCGTGCGCATCTCACGCGCTTCTGCAGAACAGCGCACCGGGCGTGCCGGACGCCTGTCACCGGGCCACTGCTATCGCCTATGGACTGAGTCCACGCAGCGCGGTCTGCAAGCGCAAACCGCCCCGGAAATTCTGGCGGCTGACCTCACACCGCTGGCACTGGAACTCGCGCAATGGGGTGTGCGTGATGCCGCCAATCTCGATTGGCTCGACCCGCCGCCCGCAGGCACCCTGGCACAGGCGCGGCAATTGCTCACCGAATTGGATGCGCTCGACGCCAAGGGCATGATCACTACAACGGGCAAAGCGATGGCGGCACTGCCTGCGCATCCGCGACTGGCGCATCTACTGCTGAAAGGGGATAAATTAGGGCTGGGTGCTTTGGCCTGCGACATTGCCGCCCTGCTCAGTGAACGCGATATCATTAACACGGATGCAACACAAACCCGCTCCTGCGATTTGCTGGAACGCGTTGAAGCGATCATGGCTTTTCGCAAACGCGGCAGGGCTGGTGCGCAAGCGCATAACGCCGATCCGTATGCCTGCGAGCGCATTGAACAAACGTCGCAACAATGGCGACGCCTGCTTAATATTAAACACGCCGCCAACGAACTCGCGGCCGCACAGGAAAGCACTGGACTATTGCTGGCGCTCGCCTACCCCGACCGCATCGCCGCACAACGCGAAGCTAACACTGGCCGCTATCGCCTCGCCAATGGCCGTGGCGCGCGCCTCGCCAGCCACGATCATCTTGCCAAATCACCCTATCTGGTCGCCGCGCATCTGAATGCCAACTCCAATACCAGCCACGATACCATTCTCAATAAAGGCCATGGCGAGGGCACCATCTACCTCGCCGCGCCCATCACCGTGCAAGCATTGCGCGAACATTTGACACAACACATACAAAGTTACGACAGCGTGCGTTGGGATACACAACAACAGGCCGTCATCGCGCGCCGCGAAGAACGTCTTGGTGAATTGATTCTTTCAACCCAGGCATGGGACACCGCACCGCCCGAAAAGACCAGCAAAGCCATGCTCGAAGGCATACGACGCATGGGACTAGCGGCGCTGCCGTGGACGCGTGACGCACGCGAATGGCAGGCGCGCGTGTTGTCGCTGCGTCATTGGTGTCACCCTGATAACAACGGGGATAATTGGCCGGATGTCAGCGATGCGCATCTGGAAGCGACGCTGGAAACCTGGCTGGAACCGCACCTGGACGGCGTCACCCGCCGTGATCATCTGACGCGTCTGGACATGCTCACCTTATTGCAAAATCACCTTGATTGGCAACAACGCACCCGCCTCGACGCCGGCGCGCCCACCCATCTCACCGTACCCAGCGGCTCGCACCTGCGCCTCACCTACACCCCCGGTGAAGCGCCGGTGCTCGCCGTGAAACTACAGGAAATGTTCGGCCTCGCCGACACACCGCGCATCGCCTGGGGACGCATCGCAGTCACACTGCATCTGCTGTCACCCGGCCAGCGCCCCATCCAGATCACGCAAGACCTGCGCGGCTTCTGGGATCGCACTTATGCGGAAGTGAAAAAAGAACTCAAGGGACGCTACCCCAAACACCCCTGGCCCGATGACCCGTGGAATGCCACACCGACGGCGCGGCGCAAACCGCGCACGCCATGATCACACATCGCAGCAAATAAGCACCCTTAAGAGTTACCCCCAAATGTCGATAAAGGATTGATTGCCAGGCTCCACCCCTGGCATGGCCATGCTTGCACATCTTCCAGGGTCACGCGCTATGAAATTGTCTGGAGGGTCGATCGACCCTGTATTTACCACGCATTTAAAAAAGGACAAGGGCTACTCTTCAATTGGAATAGACCCTATCCCTGCCATACGAAGAAAGACACTATCTTCAGTTACTTTAGCCGTGATGTCGCTTGGCATGAATTCCCTGTGGGCTGCCGATCCTATCGTACTCGCCGACCTTACTACTTTCTCAATTGAGCAGCTCATGGAAATGGAAGTCTCCAGCGCGTCTAAATTTCCCCAGAAGGTCAGTGAAGCACCTGCGGCGGTGACCATTATTACCGCTGCCGACATCAAGTCGCAGGGTTATCGCACCCTGGCTGATATTTTGCGCAGCATTCGTGGCTTGTATGTGACGTATGACAGAAATTACAGCTATATAGGCGCGCGCGGATTTGGACGGCCTAATGATTACAACACGCACATCCTGTTCTTACTCGATGGCAATCGCATAAACGATAACGTGTTTGATAGCGGACGTATTGGCACCGAGTTTATCATCGACACTGAAATTATCGAGCGCGTTGAATTTATACCCGGTCCCGGCTCGGCAGCCTATGGAAACAATGCCTTCTTTGGCGTGGTCAACATCATCACCAAAAACCCGCAGCAGATGGATGGGCTGGAAGTTGCTGGCGAAGTTGCAAGTTATGGCGCCCATAAAGAAAGGGTGACTTACGGGCATCAACTGGATAACGGAATGGGATTCGCTTTTTCAGGGTCAGTCTATCGCAGCAAAGGAGAGGATCAGTACTTTACCGCATTCGATGATCCCGCAAGCAACAACGGCGTGGCCGAGGATCTCGATTATGATCGATACCAACGATTATTCGCAAAACTGGAGGGGAAGAAATTTACTGCTACGGTAGCCTATTCTGATCGCACCAAAGGCATTCCAACGGCGGCTTTCTACCAAACCTTTAATGATCCACGAAGCCATACCCTTGATACACAGTCATTAATTAATCTTGGCTACAATGATAACATTGGAAAAGACCTGGATCTGTCAGCACGCGTGTCTCATGGGCAATATGATTACCATGGGGAATATATCTACACTGGCGGCATAGGTCGTGATAAAACCAAGAGCCGCTGGTGGGGCACGGAATTACGGTTTATCAGCACAACCTTCACTGGGCACAAACTGCTTGCGGGGATGGAATACCAATGGAATCCACATCAAGATCAGTATGCATCTTATCCTGATGCAAATACTTATACCCTGAGCGTTCCCTTTAGCAGTTACCAATTTGGCATCTATGTTCAGGATGAATATAGATGGAGTGAGAAGCTGATGTTCAATATTGGCCTGCGTAAAGACCGGGATACTCTTAGCAAAACACACTTTAATCCGCGCATTGCGGCCATTTATAAAGCAGGCTCACAAACGACGTTAAAAGCGTTGTATGGAACCGCCTATAAGGCGCCCACCCTTTATGAACGAGCTTATTTTCCTGCAACGGGCTCGCTGAATTCCGAGACAATAAAAACCTTGGAGGGCGTGCTTGAGCATTACATTTCAGGTGACACGCGCCTTTCACTGTCAGTTTATCGTTACAAAGCCGATGAGCTGATAGAGCTGGATAACAATAGTGGCCTGTTCTTTACCAATCTTGGTGAGGCATCGGCAAATGGCGCTGAAATGGAGGGGGAGCATCATTTTGAAAACGACGCCCGATTAAAAGTCAGTTATTCCTGGCAAAGTGCCAAGGATGCCAACACGGGCACCACCCTCACTAATTCTCCTAAGCATCTTGCCAAGTTAAACTTTACGACACCTGCATTCAGCAATGCATTTCAAACGGGGGTAGAGCTGCAATATACCAGTGAACGCAAAACCTGGCTTGGCGATACCGTGGATGGCTTTATGATTGCCAATCTCACCTTGATCAGCGCCAGGCTCGCCAAGAATACAGAATTTTACGCCAACATCTACAACCTGTTTGGAAAACAATATTCAGACCCGCCCTCAGAGGAGCATATTGACGAACTAGGCCGACCGCTGACTGGCCTGCGTCAAAATGGACGAAATTTCCGTATCGGTTTGGCTTATAAATTTTAGGTTTACCCAGTGTTACAAGCAGGGATTGTGATTGAAAGCGTTTAACTCAGGGCTAATACGGCCAGCGTCCGCCGTGCAGGGACGCACAAGTGCTGTGTGCGCAGGACGCGCAGGAACAGCCATGCTATGGTTTTTACTGGGCTGGTCGTGCGTGTCTGAGGCTTTGGCACAGGTACAAGAGCATGAACTCAAGGCGGCTTTTATCTATAATTTCATTAGCTTTACCGAGTGGCCAGGAAAAACCGGCACTAATATTAATATTTGCACGTTGGGTGACGATCCGTTAAATATTCCTCTTGATGCACTGCAAAAGAAAACAGCAAAGGGCGCCGCTATTGTAGTGCATCATCTGTATATCGGGGATGAAGTGAAAGACTGCCATGTGATTTTCATCAGCGATTCGGAACGGACCAATTTTCCGAAAATCCTGTCCAGCCTGAAATCCATACCCACCCTTACCGTGACAGACAGCGAGGGTTTTGCTGCACAAGGTGTGATGATTGAGCTAGGTTTAGAGGAACGACGCATAGTGTTCAAAATCAATGCCAAAGCGGCGAAAGAGGCACGGTTAATGATTAGCTCGAAACTGCTGCGTCTGGCTAAAGTAGTTTATTGACTATGGAATTGCGCGCGCTCTTCTTTAATACCCAATCGATCCGCCATAAACTGATGGTTATTGGCTTGACTACCACGGGATTGGTGTTACTTCTGTTTCTGATGGCAAGTGGATTGCTGATCAGGGAGTTTTTTAACGCAAAACAAACTATGCAGCGCGACCTGTCAGCGCAAGCGCAACTGATCGCAGAAAATAGTTCCGCAGCGGTCGTGTTCAACGACCGGTCTGGAGCGACGGAAATTCTTTCGACCTTAAATACATCTCCCATTATTCTCGAGGCGGCCATTTTATTGCCTAACCGGGAAGTTTTTGCATGGTTCCAACGGCAACCACTTCAAAACAAGCAAAATGATCCACCGGATAAGCTATTGAAGCATCCTGCAATTGACAAGGGAGATCTCACGGTAAATAGTGACATTATCGTAGAGGGCAAGCATGTTGGCACATTGCGCATTGGCGCAACCCTGCAACCCGTTTATGATCGCCTGCTGGTTTTTAGCTTAACTGTCATGGTGCTTACAGCGGCTGGATTAGGAGTTTCATTTTTTCTGCTACGGCGACTACGTAATTCCATTACGGGACCGCTGCTCGATTTAACGGATATGATGGAGCGTGTTGCCGCCAGTGAGGATTACAGCTTGCGGGCAAGCATCGAATCGCAAGATGAAGTGGGCTTGCTAACGAATCGCTTTAATGAAATGCTGGAAAAAATTCAGCTTCATGACCATGCTTTGGCGAAGGAGCTACAGGAGCGGCAACGCACCGAAGAGCGCCTGGATTATATTGCGCATTACGACCCTGTTACTACGCTTCCCAACCGGCATTTTTTCAACGCCCGCCTTGACCAGCTATCCTCACAGGCGCGTGGACAGGAACCGCCAGAACCCTGTGCGGCGCTGATGTTTATCGATCTGGATAATTTCAAGATTATTAATGACCACCTGGGCCATCAGGTTGGAGACATGGTGTTAAAAGCGGTTGCTACGCGTTTGCGATTCACATTGCGCCCAACCGATGTCATTGCCCGCATTGGCGGTGACGAATTCGCCATCCTGTTGGGGGACCTGCTGGCTCCGGGACATGCCGGAATTGTAGCTGATAAAATAAGCCATTCATTAACGGGTGCATTTCAGATTGGCGAGCACGAAATTTATGTACATGCGAGCATTGGCATCGCCATTTTCCCGCAAGATGCAACCGACCCCATGGATTTGTTACGTCTTGCGGACACCGCCATGTACCACGCCAAAGAGCGCGGGAAAAATACGTATCAATTTTTCTTGCCGGAAATGCATGGCAAAGCCCAGAAACGCATGGACATGGAAAGCGGGCTGCGCCACGCCCTGGCTAATGGTGAGCTGGAAATCTATTACCAGCCAAAATATGATCTGATACAGAAAAAAATCATTGGCGCGGAAGCCTTGCTGCGCTGGAAACGCCCCGGCATTGGCATGGTGGGCCCTTACGATTTCATCCCTGTCGCAGAAGAAACAGGACTCATCGTGCCGATAGGCGAATGGGTATTGCATCAAGCCTGCCAACAGGTTTCACGCTGGAATGCGCAATTTAGCATCCCGATTCATATTGCCGTCAATCTTTCTGGACGCCAGTTCAAAGAACGAAACCTGGTGGATATCGTACGCAGCGCCCTACAGCAAGCCGACATCCCCGCACAGCAGCTTGAGCTTGAAATTACTGAAAGCATTGTGGTCGGCACAGAGGGAGCCACCATTGACAAGCTCAACGAGCTGCGGGCGATGAATTTAAATATCTCAATCGACGATTTTGGCACGGGTTATTCTTCGATGAGTTATTTGAAACGTCTGCCTATATCCACGCTCAAGATAGACCGTAGCTTTATCAAGGATACTCCGGGAGACAGTGACGATGTCGCCATCACCTCAGCCATTATTGCCATGGCTAAAATCCTCAAGCTTGATATTGTTGCAGAGGGCGTCGAAACCCAGGAGCAGATTGATTTTCTCTTGGGCCAAGGCTGCAACGTCATCCAGGGCTACTTCATTAGCCCTCCCGTACCTGCGCAGGCATTCGGCGAAATGCTGCAAGCACAAGCTGATTTTTAAAAAGTACGCCCTATTTTACGCCTTCAATACCTAACTGCATGGTACGCTTTGAAAATGATTCATCGGTAAGGCCAACATTTATCCGCACATCGCTCACGGTCAAGGTGGTTTTATTACCGCTGAGCATATTTATACCTTTGACCTCTTCCCACATCCAGGCATTGCCAATTTTTTTCCATTTCGTCATCTGCTGCTTGTGCATTTTTCCATGTTCATTGTAATAATCAACGCGTAATGGCAGAAAATTATCTTTTGATATCCACTTTACAACCTTGCTATAGGGATAAGCTTCTTCCGCGTTTGGTTTAGGTATACCCTGAATAATATAACAATCTACATCACCCAGTTTTTCTGTACCTATAAGTTGCTGCGTGTCGTACTCGGGATGGCGCGGCATCAAGTCATATTGCCGCAACTCAGAGGGCGCGAATTCTTCCTGCTTGGCGTGTTTGGGGCCACTGTGGCTCAATTTTCTTACCATGCGCAATTCAGGCAAATACACCCATTCGTCATCATTTCGGCTAGGATTTGGCGTGTAAAAAAACCCCATGTATGACACGCCCTTTGCATCAGGCGGGAACTCACGGAACATCATCACCTTTGCTTCATACTCACCTTGGGTAAAATGTTTCCAGGCCATGGTATACACCAACTTCTTTTCTGGAAATCCTTTTTCCTGAAAGGTAAAGGTAATGCGCGACAATGAATCATCACCGCTATACACCGCGTAGGATTTCTGCATAATGGCATCGGCGCTGGTTTCTTCCGCCCGTGCGTTGTGGGCTAAAAAAGCTGCCCACATGACGAAGCAGATAACCATCTTGACTAAAATCACGGAATTTTTGCGGTTAATCATGGTTAATCCCTTTAAATGTCATCCCGAACAAAGTGAGGGATCTTAGGTTTCTCGCTACGCTTCGATGTGCAGGGACGCACAAGTGCCGTGACCGCATGCGACCGCCACGGATGGCGGAAGGTAGAGCAACGCAGGAGCAGTTGCCGGGATGCGCAGGAGCGGCGAAATGACACGCATCAGCGATGCTGTCCACAGTGTTTCACGCCAACCCAACACCAATCGCGCTGCCGATAAAATATGTCACTACACCCGCACTGCCGCCAATCGCCACCATGCGCAGGCCGCTTCGCCAGGCGCTTCTGCCGGTAAACAGGCTCAGCATTGCGCCGACACCAAATAGCGCGACGCAGGTTAATCCTGCCGAGACGGTTACAGCATACTGATCCAAGCCCATCAAGAACGGCAACAAGGGCACCGCACCACCTGCGGCAAATGCGAAAAATGACGCAGTGGCGGCGCCCCACGGTGAACCTAAATCATTGGGATTCAAGCCCAACTCTTCACGCGCCAACGTATCCAGCGCATGTTCCTTGTCCTGCATCAAATCCTGCGCAAGGCGGCGCGCGTCCGCCATCGGCACACCGCGCGCATTATAGATGAGCGCAAGTTCCTCGGTTTCTTCTTCAGGATATTCGGCAAGCTCTTCGCGTTCCAAACCAATTTGATACTCAAACAATTCACGTTGCGAGCGCATCGAAACATACTCACCTGCCGCCATGGAAAACGCCCCTGCCAGCAAGCCTGCCATGCCGGATAGCAGAATTATTTTAATATCGCTAGAGGCACCTGCCACACCCATCATCAAGCTGGCATTGGACACCAACCCATCATTAACGCCAAACACCGCCGCACGCAAATTACCACCCGACGACGCGCCCTTGTGGCCGCGCCCCACGTCTGTGACGGACGCCGGCATGGGGTGATGGCCTCCACCCCTCTGCCCATCACTATACACCGATACACCGCGCACCTTCATCGCCGCCAACACCGGGCGTATCGCGCGTGGCCCCAGGGTGCGGATCAAACGCTTCACCAGACGGGCGCGTTGCGAAGGATGGTATTCGCGCGGCATGGTCACACCTTCGGCACGCAGACGCTGCTCCCATAGCCCCGCCTGTGATTCGGCGGCATCGGCCAGCGCAATAAACAGCGCATGCTTGATGACGTCAGGCTCCGCTTCGGCGACGGCGCGATACAACCACGCTGATTGTTTTTCTTCGTGCCAGTTTTCGATTGACGACATGGGTTCAGTTCATCGTTACGGCGGTGCCAGATCATTCATCGACCAGCGCGGCACAGCGAAAAACGCCAGTGGCTCAGACTGCCCGGCGCGTAACCGCTGGTACCCCGCATACGCGATCATCGCGCCATTATCCGTGCAAAATTCCAGGCGCGGATAATAGACCTGCGCGCCCAGTTCATGAGTCATATCCCGTAGACGTTCGCGCAATAGCGTATTGGCGCTCACTCCACCCGACACCACCAAACGCTGCAAGCCTGTTTCGCGCAAGGCGCGTTGACATTTAATTGCCAGCGTATCCACCACCGCCTCCTGAAAAGCATACGCGATATCTGCGCGCGCCTGGTCATCCTGATGCTGCTTCACACTATTCACTGCCTGGGTTTTCAGCCCACTGAAACTAAAGTCCAGCCCAGGGCGGTTAGTCATCGGGCGCGGAAAATGAAAGCGCTGCGGATTGCCTCTGGCCGCCAGGCGCGCCAGGGCTGGTCCACCCGGATAGCCCAAGCCCAGTAGCTTGGCGGTTTTGTCAAACGCCTCGCCCGCCGCATCGTCCAGCGATTCCCCCAGAATATGATAACGCCCCACCCCATCAACCCGCACCAGTTGGGTGTGGCCGCCCGACACCAGCAGCGCCACAAACGGAAAATCCGGCGGATTCTCTTCCAGCAGTGGCGCCAGCAAGTGACCTTCCATATGGTGTATCGCCACCGCTGGCACGCCCCACGCCCACGCCAGGCTGCGGCCAATCGCGGCGCCCACCAGCAGGGCTCCCACCAGCCCGGGGCCGGCGGTATACGCCACCCCCTGAATATCCGCCGCGCGAGTATCGGCCTGCGCCATCACCTGCCGCAACAGAGGCAGCACCTTGCGCACATGGTCACGCGACGCCAGCTCCGGCACCACGCCGCCGTATTCGGCGTGCAGCGCCACCTGGCTGTGCAGGACATGCGCCAGCAGGCGGCGCTGCCCATCGTAAATGGCAATGCCGGTTTCGTCGCAGGAGGTTTCTATGCCGATGACGCGCATGTTTAATGATCCTAAACTATTTTCGAGCCAAATCCGCTATAATCAGTCACCTAGGATAAACGGCTCTGACCCACTCAACACACTCGGCTATTATGATACAGGTAAGCGGCCTCACCAAGATATTCTCTTCCGGCACCAAGGCGCTCGACGAGCTTGATCTCAACGTCAAAGACGGGGAGATTTTCGCTCTGCTGGGGCCTAATGGCGCGGGCAAAACCACCACCATACGTATTCTTTCCACGCTGTCCGGCTTTGATTCCGGGCAGATCATCGTGGCGGGTCATGACGTTGACCTCAACCCGGAAAAAGTCCGTGAAGCCATCGGTGTGGTGGCGCAGCAAACCGGCATTGACTATTTTTTAACTGGCCGCGAAAATCTGGTGCTGCAAGGCCACATGTATCGCATGAAAAAAGCCGATATCCAGGCACGCGTCACAGAACTGGCCCAATATTTCGAGCTGGAAGACAGCCTGGATCGGCTGGTCGCCACCTATTCCGGTGGTATGCGCCGTAAACTGGATATCGCCACCGCACTTATTCACCGTCCCACGCTGGTTTTTCTGGATGAACCCACCCTCGGCCTGGATATAAAAAGTCGCAAAAATTTGTGGGCTTACGTCGAAAAAATGAACCGAGAGCTGGGTCTGACCATCCTGCTCACCACCCATTATCTTGAAGAAGCTGACAAGCTCGCCCAACGCGTCGCCATTATCAACGCGGGCAAGATTCGCATTACCGGCACCCCCGATGAGCTTAAAAACACCATCCACGGCGATGCCGTGGTGCTCAGCTTTGAACAGCAAGACCACGCCACCGCCGCGTTTGCCTATACCATGAAAAGCGAACCCGAGATCAAAGACACCCTGTGGCAGGGCAATAAATTGCATCTCTATGTTGCGAACGGCGCCGAAAGCATCCCAAAAATCGCCCTTGTGGCCTCGCAGCAAGGGCTGACCATCAAATCCCTGGCGCTGTCTCGCCCCACGCTGGACGACGTATTCCTCAAATACACCGGCAGCAGCCTCACCGAAGCCAAAGAAGACACTGGCGACGAGTGGTGGAAACAGTGGGCCGGCAAAGGCGGCGGCAACTGGAACAAGAAATGGGCCAACGAAGCGGAAGAATCAACTGGCGAAACAGAAACAACCGTACAGGAGACACAACAACATATGACTACCACTAACGACACCGAAAAAGACGAAGGCACGCAACCGCCTGCAACCCCGGCAACGGAAACCCCGGCCAAAAGCGGCGGTGCCGCGCCTTGGAGTCCCGAGGAAATGGAAGCATGGTGGAAGCAGCAGGGTGGACAACCCCAATGGCCGACTGAAAGTGGTGGCGCGCCCAATACCACGAAAGATCCTGGCAAAAAAGATTAATCTCTCATTACCGCAAATAACACAATATTTTTGTCATCTCGACCGTAGCTTAGCTGTCATCCCGAACGTAGTGAGGGATCTTAAGGATCTCTCCCGGCAACTGCTCCTGCGTTGCTCTACCTTCCGCCATCCATGGCGGTCGCCTGCGGTCGAGATGACAGGGAACATTAAAAAACGACGATTTAAGCTGGTTCAGCATTACCCACAAAGGACATAGCATGTTAGCCGATACCTGGTATCTTTTTGGCAAGTACATGAGGATCACCATCAGAATGCCCTGGTGGTCGTTGTTTACCCTGTTGCAGCCGCTGATCTGGCTGGTGATCTTTGGGCAGCTCTTCAAGAATATGTCGCAGCTACCGGGCTTTCCCACCGGCAGCTATGTCGACTTCTTCGTGCCTGGCGTATTGATCATGACCGTGCTGTTCGGCTCATCGTGGTCGGGCGTCAGCCTGCTGCGTGAAATCACCGCCGGCGCCGTCGATAAAATGCTGGTTGCTCCGGTGTCGCGCGTGGCGATTGTGCTGAGCCGTGTGCTGCATTCTGCGGTGCAAGTGCTGGTGCAGACCTTGATCATCCTCGCCGTAGCACTGGGATTAGGCGCCGCCACCAGCGTCAATCCGCTTTATATCGCCATGGCGATGCTGATTATTTTCTTGCTGGGGGTGGGATTTGCGGCGCTCTCGAATGGTTTTGCGATTCTGCTGCAACGCGAAGAACCGCTGGTGATGATCGGCAATCTCATGACGTTGCCACTGATGTTTTTTTCCACCGCGCTGATGCCAAAAAACTTCATGCCGGAATGGATACACTACGTCGCGCTGGTGAACCCGATCAACTACGCCGTAGAAGCCGTGCGCGCTGTGCTGGTCGGCACCCCGGACTTTGCACTCTACTCCAAAGGCTTGCTGGTATTGGCGATCTTCGCCGCTGCTACACTGGCCTGGGCGGTGAATGCCTTTAATTCCTTGCGCGATTAATTAGAGCCTGTCTGGCACCTTGACCGTATGCATTTCATTTACTGTCATCTCGACCGCAGGGAGAGATCTTATGCACTGGCAGACACGCACTCCGCGCACAGCTTCTTCCCATCCTTATCCTGCAACAAATCCGCTTTAGCGAACTCACCACACACCCCGCACGCTTCAGACACGTATTTTGAAGAGCGGGGCGACGGCACCAACGTCACAAAACCCAGCTTAAACAACGCGGCTTCATCTGCCACGAGAATCTCCTGCACCTGGGAATCCAGCAATGCACTGAACGCGGCTTTTTGTTCCGGTGTAGCGCTTGGCGCATACGCTACCTTGCGTTGCTCACGCAATTGCACATGATCAAAATGATCCCAGTAATGGCAGTAGGCGCGCACCGCTTTACCCGTTTTGGCATTTTGCATCATAAACACCGACTTTCCGGTATTGGTGAGAACAAGGTTACGCTTACCTAACGTACACCCCGTCATTTTCTGAATTGCATCCACCGCGCAAGTGGGAGCGCCGACATAGGCATACACATCTTTCATGTTTTTCATGTCATCGCCCATCTCGCGCATCAACGCCTTCGACACGCGATAACCCATGGCAATATCCAGGCAATAGCACCCATGAAACCCGACAACCCCACTAAACTCTTTTTTGGCGGCGTCAGCTATAGCTTCACTCATAATCATGGCCTCCCATATCGACACAAGAAATGTTGTTAGAAGCTCAGCACCATGCCCGCCGTCAATGATATTTTTGTATAATCACCCAGAGACCTACCCACGCCTATCACATCTTCCGTGCTTAGCGTGAATCGCACCGGCAGATTAGCATCACTCATCTGAAAAGAGCCATTCACATAAGCCCTGATTCTATTATTCATCTCATAATTCAAGCCAAAGGATATTGAATTAAGGGTAGTCATACGGTTTTTATTTGCACCTGTCACAAAAGAATAAAGTGAATCCGGGTAAAGATAATAATTAAAACCAAAACTATATGACGCGTTACCGGACAAGCGCGGGGAAAATGATTGGTCCAGCCGCATCATCGCCGTAACACCACGATACGCATAATCACGCCCCTGAGGGTTCTTGTTCTGGCTATCCGTATAACTAAAATCCAACGTGGAGGATCGTCCCTTTCCTAACGATTGTGAAAACGATCCGCCTGTCGAATAGGTGCCCGAATCGAAAAACGGACTGCCATGATTGGACACATTCCGGTAGGAAAGATTAAGCCGAACCGAGCTACTGGTTTTTTTTATTTCTTCGGGTTGCGCCAACCATTTCAGCAATGCGGGCCTATCGAAACGCCAGCCCATATCCGCGTAAAAGTTATCAGTGATGCTGAAACGCTGTTCATTAAGCAATCCCGACATGTCAATACGCGTCATGCCCACCGTCACATTTCGCGCGGCAGGGCCAAATGTTACAAACGGCCCGATATCCAACCGCAAAAAATCAGACTGGGTATAGTGATAAATAATATAAGCGGGGCTGAACGAAATTCCACTTCTCAGGTCTCTGGTCAGCTTGTAACGGTAAATAAAATTAGTATTAAGACTTGATATGTATTCATAAAAAGGCTGCTCATCACTTAAGTTGCTATTGTTATCATAAATAAGAGAATATCCCATATTATAGGTAAAGCCATTTATCCGCCGCTCCAGCATCGGGATTCTTTTTTCTGCGCTATCCACCACCGGGCCAGTGCCGCCATTCTGAACTATATAACGATACTCCTTGATCGCCTCCTCTTCCCGGTTAGACTGCTCATAAAGAAATGCCAGGCTGGCGCGTGCGCCAATATGTCCCGGCGTTATCGCAATAACTTTCTTGTAAAGCCGCTCCGCTCCTCCCAAATCTCCCTGCGCAGATTGAATCAGCGCCTTATAGAATAGCGCGGCTACATTATCTGGATTAGCACTCAGCAAGCCATCAAAATAAGATTCGGCAAGATCCCGATTGCCTTCGGCATAGAGTTTTTTTGCGGTTGCCATTTGTAACAACGCAATCACCTTGGTCGCTTCGGCCGGATCCTGCTCCAGCGATATGGCTTTGCCATACGACTCGATGGCTTCGGCGAATTTTGTTTTGTCGTCATGAATAATGCCAATATACTGATGCGCTTTCGCATTTCCCGGATCAATGCGCACCACTTCCTGGAACTCATGCAATGCCTCATCGCGCATTGCCTGACGCGCATATAACACCCCCAGGTTAAAGTGCGCAACGCTATCATTGGGATTTATCTTTAATGTTTCTTGATAACTATCACGTTGATCCGCGAATCTACGTGCTTCAATTAACTTATCGCCATACGTCGACTGCATGTCCCTCAACATCGCTTCCGCCTGTTTCGCAGGGGGCGCATCCTTGCCTAGCGCAATAACTTTTTCCAACACTCTGGAGCTCTCAACCAGCTTGCCCATCTCCAGGTAAAGCGCGCCAAGGCGCAAGTGGGCGTCCTGGTTACGTGGCTCAAGTACAGTCAATCTCTTGAACATCCCTGCCGATTCATCAAGCTTTTTTAATTGGCGATAAATAATTCCAGAATTAAAAAGCGCGTTGGTCTCATTAGGTTCGAGCTCCAGAACCAACTGAAACTCTTTTAACGCCCCCTGCAAATCTTCTTTCTTCAGAAAGTCCGAGGCCTTGATGACGCCCAACCTAATGGTAGCCCGGCGCGCAAGATCAGTCCCCGGCTCCAGCATCACCGCTCTTTTATATTGTTCAACCGCCAGCGGCACCCTGGCAGATCTTTCATACACCCGTCCCAAATAAAAATAGGGCGTAGCGCTGCCAGGAGAAAGTTGCGCTACCTGTTTAAATACCGCTTCGGCATCTTCAAGACGATTAAAGTTGAAATATGCCAGGCCCACCGCGTGCAATACGCGGGGGTCAGATGAATAATCACGGCGCAAGATCGCTGTTAATGCCAATGCCGCATCCAGATTTCCGCTTTCGGCATATTGCCTGACCAATAACAGATTAAGATTTTTCTCTGACTCAATAGCATCTGTGGTGCCCGGTACTTGCTCTATAACAGTCCGGTATTGCCGAATCGCATCATCAAGCCGGTCAAAACGCTCGTAAGCCACAGCCAAGGCCATACGCACCCTGGCATTTCCAGGCACCAATCCGACACTTCTTTGCAGAAAACCCAATCCATTCTGCGCATCATTCATACGCACATAAATAATACCCAGATGATAATAAGCTTCCGCATTATTAGAGTTCAATTTTGTAATCTTATCAAAAACACCTATGGCATGATCAAGGTCGCCATTTTCCATCAAGCTTTTACCTTGCTTCATCAATTTTTCAATTGCAATGGCCTCGACGGTGGGTTTCTCCTCCGCAACTGCACCCACTGAAAGCGCGAGCGCGCCACTGATGAGTAACAAAAAAAGCAGGATTATATGCACTACGCCCCTGCCAATACAGATTTATTGAAAAACATGCGTATCATCCTGAAAATGGTAATTGAACCATAGAGCAAACAACGCTCCTTTGCCGACTTAATAATAAATATTAACCCTTACCAGGGCTTTCCAGCCATTGAAAGAAAGCGACAACGGGTTATATCCCGAACCATTTTCCGAGTTATATTCCAGATTCTGAGTCTGGGGATTGGGACGTATCGGCACGTCAACAAAAAGATTATCCGTATCAAGAAAGTCCCTTTTCACGCTGGAATCCCGCAATGTAAAATCCCTAAGGCCATAGGCGTAGCCTGACTCAAACCCCACTGACAACCATTTCCGCAAATATAATTCCGCGCCAAAATCAAGTTGCAGCAGCAAAACACCGGTCGCCTGCGATAAAACCACCAAATTCTTCCGGAAACTTTCTACTGGGCCGTCGACAAACAAAAAGGCCCAATCCTCGCGATAATCAATGTCAAAAATCTCCCGCAAAGAGAAACGATAATAGAGGTTTAGTTTCTCTGGACGGCGGATTACGTTATGTCGCCATCCCATAAAAAATTCATTATATGAAAGTTTTCCGCGCCGATTATTGCTGGCGCGCGACAATACACCTTGAATAGGTAACACACCACTTGCTGACGCCTCTGAAGAGCCCTCCCATGAGCTACCGCCAATCAAAAACCAAACCTCATCGCTCATCTTCCATTGAAACTCTACGCCCGCCAAAGGCCCATAGTCTATACTTGGCAATGGATTTTTGAACTGAAATGTTCCCTGGGTAGGCGCATCACCTATCAGCAATAAATCTGCCCTGCCGGAAAAGGGAGCGCGGAATACCCCCTCGTTGAGTTGCTGGAGGTTGGGCGCATGAATCCCCACTATCGGAGAAAAACTCCACTCGCTCGCGTCCTGTTTTGCATAAACAACCTTTGAAACTGTCAGCAAAACAGCCAACAGGTGCGCATACACAAAAATCTCCCTGCGGAGTGGCATTCTATTCCACACGATACGCGGCCTCTTGGGGAGTACGCCACTTGATGTATGAAAACACCACGGGCAAGGTGAATAACGCAGCAAGGCAGCTTACCACCATATAGGCAGCCACAAAGTATCCCAGCTTTTCATGCGGTGGAAACTGCGAAAAGAACAGCATCATAAAGCCCGTTGTCACAACCAGCGCATTAAACACAATGGTTTTTCCTACACTGCGTAACGTCTCCTGGGTGGCTTGTAAATTGTCGCCAGATCTGGCGTGCTCGCGCCGATACCGGAAAATATAATGAATCGCAAAATCCACGCCCACACCAATAGCGACACCTGCCGCCAGCGTGGTGGAAACATCAATCGGGATACCTGCAAACCCCGCATATCCCGCAATAGTTGCCGTTGCCAGACTCACAGGAATAATTGTTACCAACCCCATCATTGCCGAACGGAACAATACCGCCGCGAGCAGGAATATCCCGAGCTTCGATAAAATAATCGCCAAGCCCTGGCCCGTAATCAACAAATCTGCCCAGATATAGGAGTTATTTGCCGATCCCGCCAGATTAACTTTTACGTTCAACCCCTGCATTTCCTGCTTGATGAAATCATTAACACCATCAATGATAACTTTAAGATCGCCGGTGTGATCCGTTTTTATGAAAAATGTTATGTTTGCCTGGCGATAATCATAATCCACCACTTCATTCAACAAATCTGGCTGGCCTGAAATAGAAAACAAAAACAGATCTTCCGCAATTTCGGCTTGCGTGGCGGGTAATGTATTAGATTCCGGCGCATCGGCATGCAGCGTCTTGTTCATGCTTTTGAGATAATCAACGACCGACAATGAATCACCCACATAGGGCAGCGCTTCAATTTTATTTTGCAGTTGCTCAATTTTCTGCAGGAGTGGCCGCGATTTAATGGCATCTTTCTGCGCGCCTTCAACCACCACATTCAGGAATATAGTACCGTCAAATTTCTTGTTAATCATGTCATTCGACAGCGCAACCTCGGTGTCCTTCTTGAAGTCACTCATCCAGCTGGAATCTACCCGCAGCAATGTCGCACCATAGATACTCACCACCAAGACAACCACCAGCCCCGCAACTACGCCGCCTTTATGGGCTACGGCAGCATTACCCCAGGAAACCAGGGTGCGGGTCATTACATCCTGTTCAGCATGCACGCGTATCGCCCGGCGCTTGGCCAGATAATTTCCTACTTTGGGCTTTAGCTGACTCAACGCTGCGGGTAAAAAAGTCACTGATAAAAGCCAGCAGTACATAATGCCCAGCACCGTAAACAAACCAAATATCTTGAAGGGTGGCATTTCCGAAAATAACAGCGAAAGAAAACCGATGGCGGTGGTGAGCGATGTCGTGATTAACGGCGGGCCTAATTCCACCAGCACTTCAGAAACAATCACCTTGCTGTCACGGTGTGGGTCACTTAATACGTTATCGTAATAATTACTCAATAAATGCACCGCATTACCAATCGCCACCGCCACCAGAATCACCGGCAACATGGTAGAAATGGTATACATAGGCACATCCAGTAACGCCATGGTACCCATGGTCCAGACAATACCCATTGTCATCATTAACAACGGCAACACCACCGCCCGCAAGGTACGGAACACCAGAAAGAGAATCAGCATGATCGCCCCCATCAACAGGGGAATCATAAGTTTCATATCCTGCATGGCATGAAACCCGGAACTGACCTCTATAACCGGGCGACCCGCCAGATAAAACTGATCATTGCTTTTAGCGGCAGGCGCCACCGTGCTTTGTGCCGGGTCGGGTTGCGCGCCCTGCTGGGAGCCTTGTTGCCATTTCTGCCAATCTCCGCCGCCACCTGCATTCTGCGCACCATTCCAGGCACCGCCGCCGCCTTCTTCAGCGGCAATAATACCCTTGATCTGCCAATAGGTCTGGTATCGCGTGGCGATGCCTTCTTTCAGCTTGGCTCGAATCATGGCGGCGGTGCCATCTGCCGAGACAATGTTACCGACAAATAAATCCTTATTGCCGTAGACCATCCGCTTAACCTGATCGACACCTGCCGAGTCGGTCGGCACGGTTTCCATCAGGCGTTTTGTGCTGAGTTCTGATTCAGTGCCGGTAAATACCGTGGCGGTGGATAATGACGCGACATCAATATTGCGATGGGCAATGACACCGGGCAGCGCCGCCACTTTCTCAGTAATACGCGCAATGCGTTCCAGCGTCCCGGGATTAAATATGCTTTCTTTTTCATTAACGATGCCAATGATAACCGCATCCTTGACGCCAAACACATCATGAACTTTTTCGTCATATTGAATTGCCACATGCCCTTTCGGCAAATAAACACGGGCGTCCGTCTCCCAACGCAGCTTGGGCAATTGCAGGGCAAGAAATACAGTGATTGCAACAACAAGAAACAGGACAACTTTCGGGAAGCCAATAACCGTAGCGTATAATTTTCTTAGCATGACAAGTAACAGATCCTCTTATTCAGACAGGCGGTTATTTGGTTCTGTTGATATTTGGGATATAGCGACGAGCCTTAAGATCCCGCCCTGCGCTCGGGATCACAATAAACGCCGCGCAGAAGCGCTCACCAGCGCCCCGCGCGCGGCATGAAACTCAGTTTAAACAGGTTAAAATGAATATTTAAACTCCATATAAATCCTGTCATTATCGTGGAAGTTCCCTAAAAACTGCGGTCTTTGTTGGGTTGCTGCGATAAGATTATTAATGGAACCACCCCCCACATCGCCGAGAAAACCACTGTTCCCATAAAAGAGATCGAGCCCGCCACTCACCTGCAATTTATCCGAAACCTGAAAAGTCAGCTTAGGCTTCACCAAAGACTCTTCCATGTTAATAAGATAAATCCATAGAAATTGAAAGATTGCCGAATTCTGCGGAAACTCCTTGCGCGCAAACAAACTGAATGAACTATCATTTTGCGGCTGAATGAAACCATCATCATAGTCGAGGATATGCCACAGAGTGTAACCAGGCGAGAGATCCATACCCAAAACGTTGAAATCCAGCCCGAGTCCCCAACGAATATGATCACGCTGCGATTCACCGTTGGAATCCGTAAAGCCATCCCCATCCCGATCCACGGTATTCCTTAAGCCGAAATATTTATCCGTAACATACGCCGCTTCGGTTTTCACAATGACTGGCCCGACCTGTTTTACTGCGGTAGCGCCATACATGTTCATGCGCGTATAAGTAGGATACAAGATAGGTGGATTATTCGGTGTTTGATCAACGCGCGCTGTGCGGAAAATCACCGGGAAATCATCCCATGTATAAAAATAACTTAACGACACTTCCGTATCGAGAATAGTGGTATTTACCTTGAACCCCAGTTCTGAATTCTCCAGGGCAAATGACTTGGGAAATTTCGTCAAGACATTATCCTGGTCATCACGGATGTCTTGCAGTAACTCCCATTCAGAGCCGCGCGGCGCCGGTTTATGAAATCGAATGTCGGGAATCCAGAGAAATTGGTAGGTCGTATCGCCCCGATAATGATCCAGCTTTACAGTCCACAAGGGAATGCGGTAGTCCAGCAAATCCGGCAAAATCAACTCTCTAAAATCAATAGGATTAATTTCATCGGTAATGCGCACACCCTCCAGCACGCCCCACACCACATATTGCTTGCCTACACGTATATCCAGGTTTTTCAGAAAAAAATCCAGGTACAACTCGCGTGTCTCGGCTACAGGAGAATCTTTTTCGCGCGGCAGCGTTTCAACAAAGACCAGGGGTTCCTGTGAATTCCTCTCCGGACGCGCGGCAATCGTGCGGTAGTCAAACAAGTCATATGCCAAATCATAATACGCCCAACCCGTATAATTAAATTTCACCGTTTTGCTAATCGGGTATTGCGCGTTCAAATAAGCGATATTGCGGATTTTGGTGATCGAACGCGGCTCCCGCACACGGTAAGCCGTTTCATTTTTCAGGTAGCCGGTAAAGCGCCATTTTGACCAGAAAGAAGCTTGATCCTGCTGGTCACCATCAAGCTGCCCCGACACTGAAAAATCCTGCGAAGCTGTCTCCGCCGCAGCATCTTCAATCACTGTTTCTGCCGCTGGGGATGGGGCTGTCACCTCATCGGCCGCCTGCGCCATGGCAACTGCCATCACCCCTATAACGCCCAGCGCAAACCACCTTACGCCTATCCCTTTCGTGCTTTTCACATCAACCCCTGACATTGATCACACAAAATAATGTGCGTTGCACCGGCCTGAACCAATCCAGCCGCCAATCCTAACGTCACCGATGCCCCCGGCAACAACTGCTTACCACAACCAGAGCAATCCACTTGCCTGTTTAAACGAATCATTTCCCACCCTAGCACCGCAGGAAAACGCGTCACACATGGAAGAGCGTTAGCGAAGGGTTCTGTAAGTGCTGTGGGCGCAGGATGCACAGGAGCCGCCGCCGTCGCACCCATTCCCTGTGACGATCCATTGCGCGCGCTATAAGCCGAATTACGGGGACTTTTAAACGCATCTTCCAGAATATTGCGGATCAAGATCGAAACCGGAATCCCCTGCTCATTGGCTCGCGCCGTGACCTTGTCACGCAATTCTTTAGGGACTCGGGCACCTAAAAACTCTTCTTTTCGTTTCATAGCCACAGACAAGGCCTGATTCCGCATGGTCTGTGCCCGATTGACTCCTCTTTCACGCATCATGGTTGTACCCTCATATGTATAACGAATGTTATACATATGTTATACGCGCCCGGTACGCACGTCAATCAATATTTAACTCATTAATAATCAACCAATAAAAAAGGCCAGGGACACTCAAATATATCGTACTGATGTGAGTGCCCCGGCCTTACTGGAGTCCGTACTTATCATCCCAAAAACGGTGATTACGCTTAGCGACGATAACCCTGCTGCAAGATTCTCTCAGAAAAAATATCGTCTTTCAGCCCCACGTTAATCTCGACATTGGTGACTTCAAACTGTGACGCGTGCAAGGTTTGCACATTCTGCACCGCGACTTTATCCCAGACATAAGCTGACCCCACTTTCTGCCATTTGAGCTGTTGCCGTTTCAGCAACTCACCTTTTTTGTCATAATAATCAACGCGAGCCTTAACGCACGTATCCCAAGTAGGCGTTTTCTGAAACCATGACACCTTTTTGGAATAGAGCGGATTCTTTTCCCGGGGGGTGCTCTCTACTACATAGAACTCATTCGCACCCGACGCCTCGACTTTAACCAACTTGTGATCGTCTTCATCCAGCATTCTGCCACTGATATCGGCATAGGTCAGATCCGAACCCAGGAAGCTGTCCCCCGGATCGCGGATGGATACACGACGGATTTTGCGTAATGCGGGCAAATAAATCCATTGATCGGCATTTTTATCCGATTCGCGGGTAAACGCCCAACGCATGAAGCCTGCCCCCTGGGCATCGGGAGGGAATTCGGTAAATAACACCATCTTGTCAACAATACTATTGACGCCCTTATAATCTTTCCATAAACGCAAATAGACATTTTTTCTTTCGCTGCCAGTGCTGTCTTTAAGGATGATAGTTAATTTGGAGCGCTGATCTTCCCCCGCATTTTTGTAGTCACAATGCTTTACCACCTCCTCACCCGTCACCGTCGGCGCCACTTCTTCTGCCTGAACCGGCACCATCACCGCACAGCCGCACAGCATCAAAAACGGGGCGATTCGACCCAGTAAAGCTTTAAACCTGGCTACATACACCATGAAACCTCCATTACCGTGACATTTGTCATTCCGAGCAGCCTTCAGCCCCCACGAAAGCGGGGGGGAGGAACTTCTTAAGGGTGCCTCTAAAAATTCAACAGCCGTCATTCCCGCGAAGGCGGGAATCCAGAAATTATTGATTTATCATCTGCCTCAGAACGCTGGATTCCCGCCTTCGCGGGAATGACGAATTATTAGAGGTACCCTTAAGATTTCTCGGCAACTGCTCCTGCGTTGCTCTACCTTCCGCCATCCATGGCGGTCGCCCTTGGTCGAAATGACACACGAAGCTAAGGCTTGGTAGCCGTAATCAAAGTAAACGGGCTAGGCTCAGGCAGCGGCCGGAAACTCACATCACGGAAACCCACCTCTTCAGCCATTTTCGCCACTTCCTGAGCCGAATAGGCGCGTCCCGCCGGGGTGTGCACTAACTGATTAAGACCAATCAGCACCGGCAACATCGGGCCGGTTTTCTCAGTATTCAAAAACTGTTCCTGCACCATCAACAACCCCCCGGACTCCAAGGCCTGGTAAGACTTGCTGATAATCGACCTGATCACATCCGGCCCTTCCTGATTGATCATGGAAGACAGCAACACGGCGTCATAATTCGACGAACCAAACGCATCTTCGAGATAACTGCCTTCACGCGTCGAAACACTTTGCCCGGCGTTATACATGGCAATAATATCTTTGGTAACGCGCAGGGTCTGCGGCAGGTCAAACACATCCGCTTTCAACCCCTGATTATGTTGACAGAAAATAATCGAAAAAATTCCCGGCCCGCCGCCAATATCCACCAGACGCTTGCGACCCGCCAGCGACACTTCCTGCGCCAGCAACTCAGCCTGCGGAATGCCGCGATACAGCATACCCATGATATAGGTGCGCGTCGCCTCATCACCGTGGTCATGCTGTTTCACCACCACCGGCTCGCCACGCACCACGGCATCCTTCAGCTTGGACCAGGCAGGCACCCACGACTCAAACATTGAGACAATCCCACCCTGATAGCGGGGGCTACCCTTAACCAGAAAAGTACTCGCCACCGGCGTATTACTATAACGCCCCGCCTGCTTGCTCAGCAGATCAAGACCAATACAGGCAATCAAAATCATCTCCATGCCACGCACATCGGCGGCGCAGCGCTTTGCCAACTCTTCAGCGGTCGCAGAGCCTTCGGCAAGCTTGGTAAATACATCCAGGCTGTTAGCCACGTGCAAGACGCTGGAATGCCAATAGGCTGAGCTGATTTTCATTATTGCCATAGGGTCAAGGGTGGGGGAGGCTTGATGTGTTTGGTTGGTCACAATGATTACACCTTTTCTGGGTTAGTATAAAGGGCACCTCTATAAATTCGCTGAAGCCGCGATGGCCGCGTTGAAAATAGGCTCAAAATGCTCATGTACTTCGTGTACACTCCGCTTTTTCGCCTATCTTCGCCTTGCCCTCGCACCTTGATCGAATTTATAGAGGCTCCCTAAAGCGAAACAGCGCCTGTATAACGGCACTGTATGATATATCCATAAGTCACAGCGGCGCAATGCCAACTGATAAGACAGCAGCATTTCAATGCAAGAGCAGGGCAAAATCCAGACAAAAAAAGAGAAGGGGGCTACCCTTCTCTTTAGTTTTGAAGCATCTATCCAAATATCCGCAAATTGTGCGGGTTAACTTAGAAGGTTGGAGCTGGACCAAAAGCACTGGTCCAGACACTGGCATCTGCCGCTGTGCTACCAAGGTTGGTCGTGGTGCCAATGACTGCGCCAGTAGCCAAGGTTTTAGATACTGTAATGCTGAAATCACCAGCAGCCGTCACAGACTGACCAGCCCATAGAGCCTGCTCTGAACCCACATTTCTCAACTCAAAGCGCTGCTTATCTGTAGAAGATCCCAACCCAACTGTCTGCCCAACGCTCAGATCCGATATCTGATTAACGCCGGCAGAAGTGGTCACTGCCGTCACGCCAAAGGTAGCGTTAAAGGCATCAAACGCACCAGCTGAACTCTCAGCTATACCCAAGGTCAAACCCAATGTCGCTTCGGATCTGTTTGCTCCAGCAGTGCCTGCGTTAGCGACACCCCAACCCGTCATAATCTGCGCGCTTGTTTGAAACCCAGCGCCATCATTAATGGTCATGGTTGAAGCCAAACCATTACCAGTGGTATTGGAATTGTTGGCGCCAATTTTTATAAAATCCTCCGACTCGAAAGTCGCATCAGCTATGCGGGTGCGGATATAGCGCTCGTTATTGATAGTCAACTCGCACTGCTGAAAACCCGCGCCAGTAACTGCACCCGAACCGCATGGGCTAGGGGCGCCAGTATCGTCGACAATATCACCGGCACCATTAACCGTCCAATTTCCAAAAGGTGTTGGCGGCGCAGCCATTGCTGCACCTGAAAGCAATAACGCGGCAGCGCCCAACGAACTTGCAATCTTAAATTTGTTACGCATGTGTATCTCCCCAATCATCAAATCAAAATATAGACGGGGCTGACCCCCATCCCACCAAAAAGACTCAAAGTTAACGCGAGTGGGAGTAGTTTTAGCATGATTTTAAGCCGGGGTCAAGTGTATCGGCATCCATCCGGTAAAACTTAACCCTAAAACTACCCCACAACAAAGTTTTTTTCCATCTACTTTGCTTGGAGTCAGTATAAACCTCCAGAATGATCTGTCAATAGCTATCGCTCATTTTATATTCACTCCGAAAAAACCACCCACATACAAATAAATTCATATATATCAATGATAAAACAGGCAAGGCGGATCAATGAACTTCCAGGATACCAATATCTGCAACCAACCCACATTCGCTACAGCCTAGCCGTTTAATACACTATGCTATAATCCCCGCCCATGCTTACCTACCCTCACATTGACCCGATAGCACTCAGCCTCGGGCCGCTCAAGATCCATTGGTATGGATTGATGTATCTGCTTGGCTTTGGCGCGGCGTGGTGGCTGGGTCGCGCGCGCGCCAATACGCCGAACTCGGGATGGACGGCCGAGCAGGTCAGCGATATGATTTTTTATGGCGCGCTGGGCGCGGTGCTGGGCGGGCGGCTGGGTTATATCCTGTTTTATGATTTACCGACGTATCTCGATAATCCCTTAAAAATGCTTAAAATCTGGGAAGGAGGAATGTCGTTTCACGGCGGCATGGTGGGCGTGTTGGTGGCGATGTGGCTGCTCGGGCGCAAGACCGGTAAATCTTTTTTTCAGGTGACGGATTTTCTTGCGCCGCTGGTGCCGATTGGTTTGGGCGCGGGGCGCGTCGGTAATTTCATTAACGGTGAGCTGTGGGGCAAGGTCAGTGATGTGTCGTGGGCGATGGTGTTCCCGCAGGGTGGCGCACTGCCGCGCCACCCGTCGCAACTTTATCAGGCGCTGCTCGAAGGTCTGATATTATTCGTGATTATCTGGCTCTATTCACGCAAACCGCGCCCCACCATGGCGGTGTCGGGGTTGTTTTTGCTGTGTTATGGCTTGTTCCGTTTTATTGTGGAGTTTGTGCGTGAGCCGGATCAGCAGTTAGGTTATCTGGCGTTTGGCTGGCTGACCATGGGTCAGGTGTTATCTGCGCCAATGATTGTGGGGGGGGTTGGCCTTCTGGCATGGGCTTATACCAGGAATCCAAAAGACACTTCGCAAGCCCCGAAACTCGCCGCCCATAAACAGAAGCGAAACTGATATGCAGCAGTATCTCGACCTGATGCGCCATGTACGCAACCATGGCACGCACAAACAAGACCGCACCGGCACCGGCACCTTGAGCGTGTTCGGGCATCAGATGCGTTTTGATTTGCGCCAGGGATTTCCGGTAGTGACCACCAAGAAAGTACACCTCAAGTCCATCATCCACGAGCTGCTTTGGTTTCTGCGCGGCGAAACCAACACGCGCTATCTGAAAGAAAACGGTGTTTCGATCTGGGATGAATGGGCGCGCGCGGACGGTGAGCTGGGGCCGATTTATGGCTATCAATGGCGCTCGTGGCCCACGGCCGATGGCCGCCACATTGACCAGATCAGCCAGGTGATCCAGCAGCTTAAAACCAACCCGGATTCGCGCCGCATTATTGTCAGTGCGTGGAACGTAGGCGAGATCGAGAATATGGCCCTGCCGCCGTGCCACGCGTTCTTTCAGTTTTATGTGGCGAATGGTGAGTTGTCATGCCAGCTTTATCAGCGTAGCGCGGATATTTTTCTGGGCGTGCCGTTTAACATTGCGTCGTATGCGCTGTTAACCATGATGGTGGCGCAGGTGACTGGACTGAAGCCAGGCGATTTTATCTGGACCGGCGGTGATTGCCATTTGTATAGCAACCATCTTGAGCAGGCTGACCTGCAACTGTCGCGCGAACCGTACCCCTTGCCGCAGATGAAACTTAATCCGGCGGTAACGTCTATTTTCGACTTCACTTACGGTGATTTTGAATTGACGGGCTATCAATCATACCCCGCTATCAAGGCGCCTGTCGCGGTATGATTATATCGCTGATCAGTGCGATGGGACGCAACCGCGTTATCGGCATTAACAATACACTGCCGTGGCGGTTGCCTGCGGACCTGAAACACTTCAAGCAGATCACGATGGGCAAGCCAATACTAATGGGGCGCAAAACTTACGAGTCTATTGGCAAACCTTTGCCAGGCCGCACCAATATTATTGTTAGCGGCGACCGTGATTATCAGGTGCCGGGCTGTATTGTGGCGCATTCGATTGATGCTGCGCTGACCGCTGCAGCAGGCCATGAAGAAGTCATGGTGATCGGGGGTGCGGCGCTTTATGAACAAATGCTGCCGCGCGCCAACCGGCTGTATCTGACGTTGATTGATGAAGACTTCAAGGGTGATGCGTGGTTCCCTGAGATTCAATCCGGGCAATGGCAGGAGCAGGAACGTGTTGCCCATGCGCCCGATGCTGCCAACCCTTATCATTACAGTTTTTTGATGTTGCAGAGGACGCCACGCGCGTAACCGAAAAAGTATGGTGCCACCTGAATGTATGTCATTTCGCCGTTCATGCGCATCCATGCGCCCACGGCACTTGTGCATCCATGCACATCGAACCGCAGGAAGAAATCTTAAGATCTCTCACATTCGTTCGAGACTCGAGACTCGAGACAAGGATTTCTCGCTTTGCTCGAAATGACAGTTAAACGGGGGTTTCTTAGAGTATTACTTTTCATCACCTTTCTCCCCACCACCGCACTCGCTACAAACCCAATAGAGAACAATGAAAACTTCCACGCGGTCATTTTCATGTATAGCCACATTGGTGCATCAAAATATCCGGACACCAATGTCAGCATTAAACAGTTTTCTGCGCATCTGGATTATCTGGACAAAAACAAGTATCAGGTGTGGCCGCTGGAAAAAATTGTTGCCCACCTTAAAAATGGGTTCGCCATTCCTGATCGCACGGTTGCTATTACTTTCGACGATGGACATATTTCAGTGGCGAAGCACGCTTACCCACGCCTGAAAAAACGTGGCTGGCCATTCACTGTGTTTATTTATACCGATGCCATGGATCAACACCCGAAGCGCTATATTACCTGGGAGCAGATGCGTGATATGCGCCAGCACGGCGCGAGCTTTGCCAATCAATCCAAAACCCATGACCATTTAATTCGCCGCCGCAACAAAGAAACTACCCCGGCGTGGAAAGCCCGCGTGCGTGCTGATATCGAACACGCGCAGCAGCGCATTGAGGACGAACTCGGCCAGACATCAGAGGGAACGCCAATGCTGTTCTCTTATCCTTTCGGTGAATACACGCTGGCGCTGGCAACGATCGTGGCAGAGTTGGGTTATGTGGGTATTGGCGAGCAATCTGGCCCGGCCGGGCGGTATTCGGATTTGCGTGTTCTGCCGCGCTATCCGATCTCTGAAGGGCACGACAGTGTGAAAGAATTCGCGGCGAAGGCCAGCAGTATGCCGTTACCCGTGACTGAGGTGCAACCGTGGGGAGCGCTGCTGACGCCGTACAGGATGTACAAGTGTTGCGTGAGGCAGGGATGCCGGGAGCGACAAAAATCCAACCCGCCACGCATGGTGGTGACACTGGCGGTAAGTGATGCGCGCCTCGACCAACTGGCATGCCAGGTGAGTGGACAAGGGCGCGTCAAGGTGAAATGGTTAGATAAAAAAGCAAGACGCTTTGCAGTGCATGCACCACAACCTTTGCGCGTGGGGCGCAGCCGTTACAACTGTTCCGCGCCTTCAATAAAAGAACCAGAGCGTCAGTATTGGTTTAGCCATTTATGGATTGTAAATGCGGATGGGGTTACGGAAAAACAAAAGGCTCTTCCTTGAGGTTTTGGAGGTTGTGCGCGTCATCCCGAACGAATGTGGGGGATCTTAAAGGCTGCTTAAGATCCCTCACATTCGTTCGGGATGACGCGGGACGGGTTTAGCGTCCAGGATGACAAGGGGCGCGGGGTTAGCGTTCGAGATGGCAGGAGATGTGCCAAAAAATATCTCTAAATATCTTTATGACGCTCCGGCGCCAGTTCTGCGGCATCGGCGAGTGTCAGGTCCGCACGCAGATCCACATAATGCAGGGATGCCAAGCGGTTGTTGCTCATGATGGTGCGAATATCTTCGATGTAGTCCTGGCCGCGCTCCGAATAGGCCATTAGACCGCCTGCCAGCGCAGCAGGATCAAGGAACTCCGCAGTGCTGCGCATACGCTCACGCAAGCGCCACAAATCGCTGTACACACGGCTGGTATTCAAATTATTGACATAGGCGCGCACTGAGGCGCTCACCGAGGGAAAGGTGCGCATGGCAAGGCCTATGCCAGCGGGACGTGCGGCGGGTAGCATGCCCTTGTTTTGACTGGCACTAACGTGGCCAAACAGGTTGTTACCTTCCTGGGCAAAGCGCGAAACGCCCCAGCCGCTTTCGCTGGCGGCTTGCGCCAATGCCAATGAGGTGGGCACCACATCAAGGCGCAACATCAATTGCTTGCGCACTGCCACATAATCCAGCGAACCCCGGATACGATAGCGTTTTACGCGTTCATCAAGCCACACGCGCTCTGCGCTGCCAATAACGGGGACGCCATTTTCCAGTAAATGCAGCGCGTAGGTGCGCTCCTGGCGGACATAGTCATTTTCTGCCAGGATAATGGGCAGCAATGCACGGAAAAATAAGGATTTTTTGTGGGACGTGCTGGCAACGGTGTCAAGATCGGCGGGCAGCGACTCAATCGCGATGCGCGGCACGGTCTTGCCTGAAGCAGGCGGCCAGGCATAGTCCATGGAATCGAACAGTTGCTCCATTTCGGCAACGCTCGCCACGCTAACCTTGCGCAACTCAAGACGTGCCGGTACAGGTCGCGATTGATCGACGGCCAACACGCTGGGCGCGGACAGGCTCAGGAGATGACGCTGCTCTAACGCTATTGCAGTGGTAATTAATGCAACAGCGGTGATGAGGGGAAAAACCACTACACCGGCATTAAAGAGGCGTTTGCTGGGCACCTGTTTCATACTGTTCATCCTCCGAAATCAATCCACTTGGTATATACAGTCTCTATATACAACCCCGTGGCATCCCTGCAGGCTGATGTGTCCATCATACCCGAAAACAAGGCGAACCGGAACTGTTTGGCACATGAAATGTGATGGAACGCACAGTTTTTAGGGGCATGCTCTCGCTTAAATTCTTTTATTTTCTGTAATATTCCCTTAAGTTCTACAAAAATTCAGGGGGTACGCCATGGAGTGGGTCGCCAAAAACATATACTAAAAAAGTATATACAATCCATCAATCTATAACAAAAATAGTGGAGATGGGTGGTTTCCACCCATCACGACTGATCGTTAATTGTTCATGATCAGCCCTTCGACAGGCTCAGGGCGAACGGGGCGGGGGTGCTTTAAGGAACCGTATGCGATTACCCTACCCAGGTGCGCGCATTACGGAACAGCCTTAGCCATGGAGCGTCTTCACCCCATTCATCGGGATGCCAGGAGTGCTGAACGGTGCGGAATACCCGCTCCGGGTGGGGCATCATGATGGTGAAACGGCCATCGGGGGTAGTGAGGCCGGTAATGCCCAGCGACGAGCCGTTGGGGTTGGCGGGGTAGGTTTCACTGGGTTGACCATGGTTGTCTACGTAGCGCATCACGACCAGGTTGCTGTCCAGGACTTTGCCGGGGGCGGCGTCACGGAACTCGGCACGGCCTTCGCCGTGGGCAACAGCGATGGGCAAGCGTGAGCCGGCCATGCCCTGGAAAAACAGCGAGGGTGATCGGGGAATTTCTACCAGGGCGAAGCGTGCCTCGAACTGTTCGGAGGCGTTGCGCATGAAGCGCGGCCAGGCGGTGGCGCCGGGGATCATGTCGCGCAGGTGCGACATCATCTGACAGCCATTGCACACGCCCAGGCCGAAGCTGTCGGGGCGGGCGAAAAACGCGGCGAATTCGTCGCGGGCGCGGCTGTGGTGCAAGATCGACTTGGCCCAACCTGCACCTGCTCCCAGCACGTCGCCGTAGGAGAAGCCACCGCAGGCTGCGATGCCCTGAAAATCGGCAAGATGAGTATCGCCGCCGATGATGTCGCTCATGTGTACGTCCATGCCGTCAAACCCGGCGCGATCAAAGGCGGCGGCCATTTCGACGTGACCGTTGACGCCCTGTTCACGCAGGATGGCGACGCGTGGACGCACGCCTTTTTTAATGTAGGGCGCGGCAATATTGTCAGCGGGGTCAAAACTTAGCGCCACATTCAGGCCAGGATCACTGGCATCGAGGATACGGTCGTATTCCTGCTGCGCGCACGCCGGGTTGTCGCGCAGGGTTTGCATGCGCCAGGTGGTTTCGGACCAGGCGCGCTGGAACTCGACGCGTGGCGCGGCCAGCACTTCGCGGCGGTCATGGGTGAAGGCAATGCGATCCGTGCCATTGCCCTTATCATCCAAGCCACCGATGACGTGGCTGTGCTTGCCCAGACCGGCACCGCGTAACAGGGCCAGCACGCTGTCGGTGTCGCGGTGGCGCACCTGCACGACTGCGCCTAGCTCTTCGTTAAACAGCGCAGCGGTGAGGCCATCACCCAGATCATCCAATGCACAGGTGACGCCAGTGTGCGCGGCGAAGGCCATTTCGCACACGGTGGCGAACAGGCCGCCATCGGAACGGTCGTGATACGCCAGCAGCAGGCCGTCTTGATTCAGGGTCTGGATGGTTGCGAAAAATGCTTTGAAAGCCTGTGCGTCATCGAGATCCGGGGCATGATCACCCACTTGTTTGTAGACTTGCGCCAGCGCTGAGCCACCCAGGCGGTTGCGGCCTTTACCCAGGTCGACAAGAATCAGATCGGTGTCGCCCTGGTCGGTGCGTAACTGCGGTGTGAGGGTTTTGCGGCAGTCTGTAACACGCGCAAAGGCGCTGATAATCAGCGACAGCGGCGCGGTCATGGACTGTTGCTGGCCTTGTTCATCGCGCCACACGGTTTTCATCGACAGCGAATCTTTGCCCACGGGAATCGCAATGCCGAGCACCGGGCACAGCTCCATGCCCACGGCTTTGACGGTGTCGAACAGGGCGGCATCTTCGCCGGGATGACCGGCGGCGGCCATCCAGTTAGCGGAAAGTTTGATTTCGCGGATGTCGGCAATGCATGCGGCGGCGATGTTGGTGAGCGCCTCGCCGATCGCCATGCGCCCTGACGCAGCGGGATTGATGAGCGCGATGGGCGCGCGTTCGCCCATTGACATGGCTTCGCCACGATAGCCCTGGTAATCACTGAGGGTGACGGCGACATCGGCCACTGGCACTTGCCACGGGCCGACCATCTGGTCACGCGTGACCAGGCCTGTGACGGTGCGGTCGCCAATGGTAATCAAAAAGGTTTTGTCGGCCACCGCAGGCAAGCGCAACACGCGCAGCGCGGCGTCATACAGATCAATACCGCGCGTGTCGAATGCTGGTTTATGGAAGGGGCGATGATGCGCATCGCGGAACATTTTCGGCGGCTTGCCCAGCAGCAGCGCCATGGGCATATCCACCGGGGTGTCGCCCAAATGGGCGTCGCCCACTTCCAGACGCGGGCCTTTATTATATATAGAGGTATTATCGGAGTCCGTGGCCTCGCCCACCACGGCATAGGGGCAACGTTCACGTTCACAAATCGCCTGAAACAGGTCAAGCTGGTCGGCGCTGACTGCCAGCACATAGCGTTCCTGGGATTCGTTGCTCCAGATCTGCATCGGCGACATGCCGGGGTCATCATTGGGGATGGCGCGCAGTTCGATGCGTGCGCCCCGGCCACTCTCATGCACCAGCTCGGGCAGGGCGTTAGACAAGCCGCCCGCGCCGACATCGTGGATTGACACAATCGGGTTGGCGTCGCCGAGTTGCCAGCAACGGTCGACGACCTCCTGACAACGGCGCTCCATTTCGGGATTGCCGCGCTGCACGGAGGCAAAGTCCAGCGCTTCGGCACTGGCGCCGCTCGCCACCGACGAGGCGGCGCCGCCGCCCAGGCCAATCAGCATCGCCGGGCCGCCCAGCACTATCAGTTGCGCGCCCACCGGAATCACGCCCTTGGCCACGTGGCCGGGGCGTATCGACCCCACACCGCCTGCAATCATGATGGGTTTGTGGTAGCCGCGCAATTCCATGCCGTCAGCGCCGGGCACCCGCTCTTCGTAAGTGCGGAAGTAGCCGCATAAATTGGGGCGGCCAAATTCGTTATTAAACGCCGCCGCGCCGAGCGGGCCTTCAATCATGATGTCCAGCGCCGAGGCGATGCGTTCCGGTTTGCCGTGATCCCCTTCCCAGGCTTGAATCGCGCCCGGTAATCGCAGGTTGGATACGGAAAATCCACCTAATCCCGCCTTGGGTTTGGAGCCGCGCCCGGTGGCGCCTTCGTCACGGATTTCGCCGCCGGAGCCGGTAGCGGCACCGGCAAACGGTGAGATCGCGGTGGGATGGTTATGCGTTTCCACCTTCATGAGGATGTGCGCATCTTCCTGCACATGCACGTAACAGCGGCTCGCCGCGTCGGGGAAAAAGCGCACGGCGGGATGACCTTCGATGACGGAGGAATTATCTTTATAGGCAGACAACAATCCCGCCGGATGTTGCTGGGCGGTGTTGCGGATCATGGCAAACAGGCTGAGCGTTTGCGGCTGACCGTCGATCGCCCAGCCTGCGTTAAAAATCTTGTGGCGGCAATGCTCGGAATTCGCCTGCGCAAACATCATTAGCTCAACATCAGTGGGATTGCGCCCCAGTGCATTAAAGCTTTCCAGCAGGTAATCAATTTCATCATCACTCAGCGCCAGACCGAGTTGCTGGTTGGCTTCAAGCAGTGCATTACGGCCACCTTCCAGTACATCTATGCGCAAAAGCGGCGCCGGTTCAGCCTGGCGGAACAAGGCATCGGCATCATCAAAACTGGTCAGCACGGTTTCTGTCATGCGGTCGTGGATCAACCCCGCTAAAGCTGCATGCTGAACCGCCGTGAGGCCGCCAGCCACGTCAATATAATAAGCGGTACCGCGCTCCACGCGCTGCACCGCAGGCAGACCACAGTTATGCACAATGTCGGTGGCCTTGCTCGACCATGGCGAGAGAGTGCCGAGACGCGGCACCACCAGGAGCAACTCGCCGCTGGGTGGTTGCGCGTCGGACTGGTGGCCGTGATCAAATAGCGTACTCAGTAGCATCTGCTCGTCCGCCATCAAGGTGCGCTCCACATCCACAAAGTGGACAAATTCAGCAGTAATGCGCTGAATTTCAGGAACACGCTGGCGCGCTGCAGCCATCAGTTTATCGAGACGGAACGAAGAAAGGGCAGCGGTGCCGCGCAGTCGGAGCATGGAAATCTCGCAGAGAGGTTAGAAAAGGCTTATTCTATCATTAGTGCGTGTTTGCAGGCATTACGCCCTTCATCAGGAAACGGGATTTTCGGTGTAGATTTATCCGCCAGAGAAAAGCAGGGTATTATAAAATACCAATATACCCTGCTCCCGGCAGCGCGCTTTTTATCCCACCACACAGGAGCAGCGCAACCATGGCACATATCGTTATTATCGGCGCAAGCACTGGCGGCATGCCCGCCGCGTATGAAATCAAGGCCGCCGTGGGGCCACAACATCGCGTCACGGTAATCTCCAATACCGACACCTTTCATTTTGTGCCGTCCAACCCATGGGTAGCGGTGGGCTGGCGCTCACGCAAAGACGTTGCTTTTGCCATCGGCCCTGCGCTCAACAAAAAAGGCATTGAATTTATTGCGGTGGGCGCGCAACACATCAAGCCCGCCGAAAAACAGGTGGTGCTTGCCGACGGTCAAGTGGTGAATTATGACTATCTGGTTATCGCCACTGGCCCGAAGCTGGCCTTTGACGAAATACCGGGGCTGGGACCGCAAGGCTTTACACAATCAGTATGCACCATCAACCACGCCGAAGATGCCTATGAGCGCTGGCAGCAATTCACGCGCGACCCCGGCCCTATTGTGGTCGGCGCGGCACAAGGCGCATCCTGCTTCGGGCCGGCGTATGAATTTGCTTTTATCATAAATACCGATTTGCGCCGCAAAAAAATCCGCGACCGCGTGCCGATGACATACGTCACCGCCGAACCTTACATTGGACACCTCGGCCTGGGCGGCGTCGGTGACTCCAAAGGCTTGCTGGAACATGAGCTGCGCCAGCATGACATCAAGTGGATCACCAACGCGAAAATCACCAAGGTTGAAGCAGGCATGATGTTCGTCGCCGAGCATAATGAAAAAGGCGAAGTCATTAAAGAGCATCAACTGCCATTTAAGTTTTCCATGGTACTGCCCGCGTTCAAAGGGGTGGATGCGGTGGCCGCCCTGGGCGATCCGGTCGTCAATCCACGCGGCTTTGTGAAAGTAGATCAATACCAGCGTAACCCCACCTGGCCGGACATCTACGCGGTGGGCGTGTGCATCGCCATTCCTCCCGTGGAAGTAACCCCTGTGCCGACGGGTGCGCCCAAAACCGGCTACATGATTGAGTCGATGGTCACCGCCGCCGCACATAACATCAGGGACGCCATTGCCGGCATCGAACCCAGCCACAAGGCCACCTGGAATGCTATCTGCCTTGCAGACATGGGCGACACCGGCGCGGCTTTTGTCGCCCTGCCGCAAATCCCGCCACGCAATGTCGCATGGATGAAAAAAGGCAAATGGGTGCATCTGGCCAAAGTGGCTTTTGAAAAGTATTTCATCAGCAAAATGAAAAAAGGCTCAACAGAACCGGCGTATGAAAAATACATCCTCAAGTTGCTGGGCATCAACAAACTTAAAGATTAGGATAATATGGCACGCGTTCTGATACCTCTCGCACAAGGCTGCGAAGAACTCGAAGCCGTCACGCTGATTGATCTGTTGCGCCGCGCCGGAATACATGTGGTGACGGCGGGACTGGATGAACACCCGGTGCGCGGCAGCCGTGGTACGGTACTGGTGCCCGACACCACGCTTGACCAGGCGCTGCATCAGGCGTTTGACATGATCGCGCTGCCTGGCGGCCAACCCGGCGCAAACAACCTCAATGCCGATGCGCGCATCCATAGCTTACTGAAAAAAATGGCCGCGCAAAACCAATACACTGCCGCCATCTGCGCCGCGCCGCTGGTGTTGGCGAATGCCGGTTTATTGCATGGCAAACGCGCCACCAGTTTTCCCGGCGTGCTGGATAAAATGAACCTGCCTGATGTGACATTGCAAACGGCGCCGGTAGTGCAAGACGGCAAGGTGATTACTTCGCGCGGGCCGGGCACGGCCATGGATTTTGCGCTGACGCTGATTGATGTTTTGGTGGGTCGGGCTAAACGCGATGAAGTGGAGGCAGGGCTGGTGCGCTGATTGTTTTGTGCGGCTTTAGTTTACTTAGAACTGTCATCCGGCCATGCAAGAAGCAAAATAATCAGCCCCATACCACCCAATAACCAGGTGAGCAATGGTGCGCCGGCCAGCATCGCGGGTGAGTTGCCATCCAGTCCTTTAATAACCGCCGCACTGACGATGAATGCAGCGCCCACCACAGCAGCAAAAGTACGTCGAACTGAAACCTTGATCTCACCACGGATTTTTTCCAATTCATCCGATTGCCATTGGATGCGTAGCTTGCCATCATGCGCCTGCTTCAACACGTCATGCACCAGCGCGGGCAAATACGGCAACTTCTCTGCCCACTGCGGAGCCTGTTCACGCAGTGTCTTGAAGAAGGCGCGAAAACCCATTTGCTCGCGCATCCAACGTTCCAGAAAGGGCTTGGCGGTTGTCCATAAATCCAGATCAGGATACAGCTCGCGCCCCAGGCCTTCGATGTTCAGCAAGGTTTTTTGCAACAGCACCAATTGCGGCTGCACTTCCATGTTAAAGCGCTGCGCTGTCTGGAACAGCCGCAACAACAAATAACCGAATGAAATATCCTTGAGCGGGAGTTCAAAAATCGGCTCACACACCGCCCTCACGGCAGACTCAAATTCATCAATGCGGGTTTCGGCAGGCACCCATCCTGATTGCACGTGCAATTCCGCGACCCGCTGATAATCGCGATTAAAAAAGGCCAGCAGATTTTCGGCAAGATAACGCTGGTCATCACTGCTGAGCGTACCCATAATGCCAAAATCTACGGCGATGTATTTTCCCTGTGGGGAAACAAAAATATTTCCAGGGTGCATATCGGCATGAAAAAAGTTATCCCGGAACACCTGCGTAAAAAATATCTCAACACCGCGCTCGGCAAGGAGCTTCAAATCAACACCCTGTTCCTCCAAAGCATTAATATCGCTGATCGGCACGCCTGAAATACGTTCCATGACCATGACATTGCGTCGCGCATGGGGCCAATAAATTTCCGGCACGTAAAGCATGTCCGATCCCGCAAAATTGCGGCGCAATTGCGAGGCATTGGCGGCCTCGCGCATCAGGTCAAGTTCACCGAGTATGGTTTTTTCATACTCCGCAACCACTTCACGCGGGCGTAAACGGCGCGCTTCTTTCCAATAACGCGCAGCAAGATCGGCAAGCACATACAGCAAACCCAGGTCACGTTGTATGGTTTTTTCAATCGTTGGGCGCACTACCTTTACCACCACCTCCTGACCACCACATAACCGTGCCACATGAACTTGCGCAATGGACGCAGAGCCCAACGGGGTCTCGTCAAACTCTTCAAATATTTCGCTAAATGGCTTGCCGTAAGCACGTTCAATAATCATGCGCGCTTCCAGCCCTGGAAAAGGTGGCACGCTGTCTTGCAGCCGCGCCAGCTCTTCGGCAATATCCGGCGGTAACAAATCCGGGCGGGTAGAAAGCGCCTGGCCAAACTTTACAAAAATCGGCCCCAAATCTTCAAGGGCGCGGCGAATACGTACCGCGCGCGGCAGTTGCTTGGCACGTAGCCAATGCCATGGCAACAGATACAACACAAAACGAAATGGCCGGAACAAATGCGTGGCGAGAATAATCTCATCCAGACCGTGTCTCACCAGAATGCGGTTAATATGCAGCAGGCGCAATACTTGACCGACTTTTATCACGTACCACTCACTTTACGTATTCCCGGTGTCGCGCCCTGCAAGCCATCCCTGTAGACGTTGCACACGCGCCTCCAGCCGATCCACATCTGAACGCAGCGTATCAATGCCCGCAAGAAATTCCTCAACTTCGCTGCGTGTGGGCAAGTCACGGCTTTCTTCATGCAGATATTCCGCAACATCGCGGCTTACCGTATCCAGCGCATTGCGCCCCCACGCCAACACGCCGCGCGCCACATTACCCATCTGATGCGCCAGCACGTCGCCTGTTATACGCGACACATGCTCTTCCCAGTCAATATCAATACCATCAAGGATCGCCTTGAAGCGTTGCCCCAATTCTATATCACCGCGAATCTCGACATCTCCGCTAAATAGCGTGCCTTTTTCATGTTTGGCAGCACCAAGACGCGCCAGCGCAAGCGGCGTGCCGCTCAGTGACGCGTCCGGCACGCCAGCATCATAAGCGCCCTCAATACGTATACCTTCCGCGTGCGGCAACAAATAAAATGTCAGGTCGAGGCCACGTAACTCAACAGCAATCACCTTACCCGCCAATGCGCCAAAACGCTGCAAGGTATTGGCATCAAGACGCAGATAACTGTTTAGCGCCAAGCCTAATGCCGAAAAAAATAAAGCCGGGGGCTTCATAACTTCTAGTACCGTGAATCATAAATATCGGAACAATATAAAACGGATGGATTTTTTCGCCAGGCCAGGCGCAGACCCGCCGCCGCACTCATTGTGCGGCAAGGGGCTGCAACGACGCATGGCGAAAAAAGACGCCGTTTTATGTTTCGATATTTATGATTCACGGTACTGGCCTCACAGTTTATAGCCACGATGCAGGGCGACAATACCCCCGGCCAAATTGAAATATTCGCATCGCTCCAGACCCGCGCGCGCCATCATGGCCTGTAACGTCTGTTGATCTGGATGCATGCGTATCGACTCCGCCAGATAGCGATAACTATCGGCATCGCCCGCGATCATCTTGCCCATGGCTGGCAATAACTTGAAGGAATATACGTCGTACACGGGCTTAAGTCCCGGCACCACTGGCTTTGAAAATTCCAGCACCAGCAACTTGCCACCCGGCCGCAGCACACGATACATTGAGCGTAATGCAGCGTCTTTATCTGTTACATTCCGCAAACCAAACGCAATGGTAATACAATCAAAATAGTTATCAGGAAAGGGTAATCGTTCCGCGTTGGCCTGCACATAGCGCACATTGCCGACAATCCCTTTATCAACTAAGCGGCTGCGTCCGGTAGTCAGCATGCTGGCATTGATGTCCGACGCGACGACTTCACCAGTAGCGCCCACTTTGCGCGAAAACTCAACGGCCAGATCACCCGTGCCCGACGCCAGATCCAGCACGCGCTGCCCCGCGCGCACACCGCTCACTCCAATGGTAAAACTCTTCCACAAACGATGTACGCCAAACGACATCACATCATTCATCACATCATATTTCGACGCGACGGAATCAAACACCTGGGCAACCTTGCGCGCTTTTTCCGTGACGGGCACGCGCTCATATCCAAAGTGCGTAGTACCGCCGTCTTTAAAATCAGGGGGGGATTCAGGGTTGCTCATAGCCATCTCCATCAAACCATGTCAGTCACGATGCCGCAGGGGGCGCTTGCCGCGCATAACCTGCCTTCTCAAGCCGCGCCAGATATTCCTGCCACAAATCCTCATGGTTCGCGCCTAACCGGTAAAGCACGCTCCACGAATAAAGCCCGGTATTATGCCCATCGTCAAACACCAGACGCACGGCATAATTGCCTATCGGCTCAATGGCGGTAATATTCACATTCTCCTTGCCAATCTGTAGCACCTCCTGGCCTGGACCATGCCCACGCACCTCGGCAGAAGGTGAATACACACGCAGGTATTCACAGGGCAAGCGAAAATGCGCGCCATCATCAAAAAATATTTCCAGGATGCGCGATTGCTGGTGCAGGCGAATATCGGTCGGCCTGGCCTTATCATCCGTTGTCATGCTATCAACCACTCGTTAGGCGCCCGTTAGAGAATATACCGGCTCAAATCTTCGTCTTTTGCCAGGCGGGAAAGATGTTCATCCACGTAAGCCTCGTCAATCTCCAGCGCCTGACCATTTTTATCCGATGCGCCAAAAGAAATCGTTTCAAGCAAGCGTTCCAACACCGTATGCAAACGACGCGCACCAATATTTTCAGTGCGCTCGTTCACTTGCCACGCCACTTCAGCAATCCGCGCGATGGCGTTTTTTGAGAACGTGATGGTCACACCTTCGGTATCCAGCAAGGCGCGATATTGCTCAGTCAGCGACGCGCTCGGCTCCGTCAAAATGCGCACAAAATCCCCAACCGTCAGCGCTTCCAACTCCACACGGATCGGCAAGCGTCCCTGCAACTCCGGCACTAGATCCGAGGGCTTCGACAAATGAAATGCGCCCGAGGCAATAAATAAAATATGGTCGGTGCGCACCGTGCCGAATTTCGTCGATACAGTACAACCTTCCACCAGCGGCAATAAATCACGTTGCACGCCTTCGCGTGACACATCCGGGCCGCTGTGTTCGCCGCGCTTGGCGATTTTATCTATCTCATCAATAAACACAATGCCGTTTTGCTCAACATTGTTCACCGCACGGATTTTAATTTCTTCTTCATTGAGCAGTTTGGCGGCCTCTTCGTCCACCAGCAATTTAAAGCCTTCCTTGATCTGCACCTTGCGCGAACGGGTACGCCCACTACCCATGTTCTGAAACAGGCTTTGTAATTGACTGCTCATGTCTTCCATACCCGGCGGCGCCATAATCTCCACGCCCACTGGCGCCACACTCACATCAATTTCGATTTCACGCTCATCCAGCTCTCCTTCACGCAATTTCTTGCGGAATTTTTGCCGTGTGGATGTCGTATCAGCGCCAGATTGGCCTCCATTTATACCGCGCGGTGGCGGCAGCAGAATATCAAGGATGCGTTCTTCGGCAGCATCTTCCGCACGATGGCGCACTTTACGCATTTCATCTTCACGCGTCAGCTTGATCGAGACATCCATCAAATCACGAATGATGGATTCCACATCGCGGCCCACATAACCCACCTCGGTGAATTTGGTGGCCTCCACTTTAATAAAAGGAGCGTTCGCCAGCTTCGCCAAACGCCGCGCGATTTCAGTCTTGCCCACACCGGTCGGCCCAATCATCAAAATATTTTTCGGCGTAATTTCATTGCGCAGCGGCTCCGCGATCTGGCTGCGGCGCCAGCGATTACGCAACGCAATCGCCACAGCGCGCTTTGCGGCGGCCTGGCCAACAATATATTTATCCAGTTCCTGAACGATTTCTCTCGGGGTCATTGCAGACATAATATTTCGGCAAAGAATCGCATCAACTGGCGCTGACCGACTCTAACTCCTCTACAGTCAAGTTATGATTAGTATAAACACAAATATCGGCCGCGATGCCCAGCGCTTTTTCGACAATGGCGCGCGCATCCAGTGCAGTATTTTCCAGTAACGCCCGCGCTGCCGCCTGGGCAAACGCGCCGCCTGATCCAATCGCCATCAAACTGTTTTCTGGCTCAATCACATCACCATTGCCAGAAATAATCAGCGAGGCGTGCTTGTCCGCTACGGTCAACATGGCTTCGAGACGCCGCAACATACGATCCGTGCGCCAGTCTTTGGCCAGCTCCACCGCCGCGCGCTGCAAGTTGCCTGAATACTTCTCAAGCTTACCCTCAAACCGCTCAAACAGCGTAAACGCATCTGCCGTACCGCCGGCAAAACCCGCGATCACCAAGCCGTTATACAAACGCCGCACTTTGCGTGCATTGCCCTTCATCACGGTATTACCCAGCGACACCTGCCCATCGCCGCCAATCACCACGCGGTTACCGCGCCGCACCGACAGGATAGTCGTACCACGAAATTGCTCCAAGGAAACCCCTCGCCTTTCTTCAGGAAAACCTTGATTGTACACTATCTTGATATTTTTGCTGTGCCGTAAGGCGGGGACATGAATTGTAGTGGTCAAGTATTTTCGGACACATCAATAAGTTTTTATGCTGCCAATTCCATTTCGTAAATCATCGGTGATAAATTGCCCAGTGTGGAATGCAG
>LNFF01000032.1 GCA_001464585.1 Gammaproteobacteria bacterium Ga0077554
TTCCCTCGTTTGTTTTCTCGCGTCTTCTTTTTCCATAGGCTATGGGACATGCCGCGCTCAGAAAAGTTCACGGATAATTCGTGCCGAGTCTATAGGTATCTGCACTGCTGTGGGGCATGTGCCCGGCCAGATGCCGGTAGGCGCTGCGTCCCAAGCCCACAAAATAACTGATGGACACACGGCGGCGCTGCGCGCGTAATGGAAACAGCCCGGCATGTAGCAGGCACAGATCACCTACATCACGTAGTTGGCCGCGCTGCACCTGCCCGACTTCGTGCAGGGCATGGAGATAGTCCAGTGTCAGCACCCGCGCTGCCATGCCTTGCTCACCGGTAAAGCGCATCAAGAGAAACACCAGATAACTTTCCAAGTCTTCTTCAAGCTGGCAATGTGATGAAGATTCAGCCTCTTTCACGAGGTGTTGCCACTGTGCCACAGCGGTGGGCTGTAAAACCAGAGATTCCATGCACTTTCCCCTTAATTTCAGACCCTCTCCCTAAAGATATCGGCAAGTTAGTCCGATGTTTTAAGTTGGGTACTAGTATATTTGAAGCGGGTTAAATCTCAGGGATGTGCTGAAAAAAATGAAAAAGCGTGGCTTTATCACAGTGTGGCCGGTACCTGTACCTGGATATATCATAGTCATGGTCATGGCAGGGTGCCTGGCACTGGCATGTGTCACGCCAGCATCCGCCGGGAATGTCCTAAAATCGGATCTGCAACATGCCCTGCTGGTGTCGCTGCTCGCAGCACTGCCCGCCGCCAAGGCTTCCACTGATATGCCGATGGATCTCTCGGTCAGCCTCGGCTACCGTGAAGATAATCTGGACTGGAACATTGCGGGAGGAGGCGTTAATGTGTTATCCGAACTCTCATGGAAAAATCTGGCGATTGCCCAAGCACAGGCCACCGCCAAACTCAACATCAAAAATGACTGGCGCATCCGCGCCGATCTGGGGTATGGAACAATCACCTCGGGCGCTAATCAAGATTCGGATTACAACGGCAATAACCGCACCCTGGAATTTTCGCGCTCTAACAATAAAGCGGGCGGGAATGTAATTGATGCGAGTATCGGCATTGGCAAAACGCTGCGCCTCCTTGACCAAACCGTCGGGAAATTTATTTATGTCACGCCGTCTATTGGCTTGTCCGTGCATCAACAAAACCTCACCATAACAGAGGGCGTGCAAACCATTCCCGCGAGTGAGCCGATCGCCGGGCTGGCCAGCAGCTATGACGCTCAATGGCAAGGCCCGTGGATAGGGGTAGATGCGTTAATTGAAACTGGCAGGAATCTATCCCTGACCGCCAGCGCGGAATATCATGTGGCAGACTATTCAGCAAAAGCCAACTGGAATTTACGTAACGACTTTGCTCATCCAGTCAGTTTCAAGCATACCGCAAAGGGGCAAGGCATTGTCGGATCTGTGGGTGTCTCCTATCCAGTGGCCCGAAGCTGGACGATGAATCTCATCCTGAAATACCATCAATGGTCTACCCGCGCGGGCAGTGATCTGATTTATTTCTCTGACGGTTCGGTAGGTCGTACGCGCCTTAATACGGTCAATTGGGAATCTACTGCGTATAACCTGGAAATTGTTCATCAATTTTAAGGGGCAATTCCAATTCTGCCGCCCTCCCTGCATACACGCCCTTCCACCCGGTATACTTGACCGGTATACTTGCGGCCACACTTTTGGGTTTGCACACAGGGTTTATTTTGAACAACACTCACAACACACCGATTGACGCTACCACCTTTCAGGGTTTGATTCTGGCGTTGCAAAACTATTGGGCTGCCCAGGGCTGCGTGCTATTGCAACCCTATGACATGGAAGTCGGCGCGGGCACGTTTCACCCCGCCACTTTTTTACGTGCGATTGGCCCCGAGCCATGGCGTGCCGCCTATGTGCAGCCTTCGCGCCGCCCGACCGACGGGCGTTACGGCGAAAATCCCAATCGCCTGCAACACTATTATCAGTTTCAGGTCATCATCAAACCTTCGCCGCTGGATATTCAGGAATTGTATTTAGGCTCGCTGAAAATGCTCGGCATTGATCCGCTGGTGCATGACATCCGCTTTGTGGAAGACAACTGGGAATCACCAACGCTGGGCGCCTGGGGTCTGGGTTGGGAAGTGTGGCTGAATGGCATGGAGGTAACGCAGTTCACTTATTTTCAGCAGGTGGGCGGGCTGGAATGCCAGCCAGTGACGGGTGAAATCACCTACGGCCTGGAGCGCATCGCCATGTACTTGCAGGGTGTGGAAAGCGTTTATGACTTGATCTGGGCACGCGGCCCGCAAGGCGTTGTAAGCTACGGCGATGTGTTTCATCAAAACGAAGTGGAGATGTCCACTTACAATTTTGAACATGCTGATGTTGCAGCGTTGTTTGGCTGGTTTGACACCTGTGAACGCGAGAGCAAAAAACTTATCGAAGTGGGCCTGCCGTTGCCTGCTTACGAAATGGTGCTCAAGGCATCGCACACCTTTAATTTACTGGATGCGCGCCGCGCCATTTCTGTGACTGAGCGTCAGCGCTTTATTTTGCGCGTGCGCACTTTGGCGCGCGCCGTGGCCGAAGCTTATTACCAACGCCGTGAGGCTCTGGGCTTTCCCATGGCAAAAGACAGCGGAGGTGCAGTATGAGCCTGCACCGCGACTTGCTGGTAGAAATCGGCACTGAAGAGCTGCCGCCCAAAGCATTAAAAAAATTGATGGATGCGTTTAGCAACGGCATTACCACAGGGCTTACCCAAGCGGGGCTGGAATACGGTGCCGTGCATCCCTATGCCACGCCGCGCCGTTTAGCGCTGCATATCACCGCACTTTCCACTGCACAGCCCGACCGCGCCGTCGAGCGCCGTGGCCCGGCGCTGAATGCCGCATTTGATGACAATGGCTTGCCCACTAAGGCGACGCAAGGCTTTGCGCGCTCCTGCGGTGTTGAAGTGGAGCAACTGGAAAAACTCGAAACCGACAAAGGCGCATGGCTGGTGTTTCGCTCCATGCAGGTCGGTCGCGCCACTACCGAACTATTGCCCGCCATCATCGAACAGTCGCTGGCGGCATTACCCATTCCCAAGCGCATGCGCTGGGGTTCATCGAGGGTTGAATTTGTGCGCCCGGTGCATTGGGTGGTGCTGTTGTTTGGCGATGACGTTGTTGACGCTGAAATTCTCGGTGTACGCGCCGGACGCGAAACGCGCGGACATCGCTTTCATCATCCTGCTTCCCTGTATCTTGCCGAACCTGCGGCCTATGCGCCACTGCTGCAAACCGAAGGCCGCGTCATGCCCGACTTCGCCGCGCGGCGTGAAGCGATTCGCGCGCAGGTCATCGAAGCCGCCGTCACTTTTGGTGGCACAGCCGTGATTGACGATGCCTTGCTGGATGAGGTCACTGCGCTGGTGGAATGGCCCGTAGCACTGACAGGGCAATTCGAGAAACGCTTTCTGGACGTGCCGCAGGAAGCCTTGATTTCCACCATGAAAGGCAACCAAAAATACTTTCATGCAGTGGACAAAAGCGGCAAACTGCTGCCCTATTTCATCACTATTTCCAACATCGAAAGCCGCGACCCCGACAAAGTGCGCGAAGGCAATGAGCGCGTGATTCGTCCGCGCTTTACAGATGCCGCGTTTTTTTGGGAGCAGGATTGCAAGCATCCACTGCTCAGCCGTCTCGAAAAACTCAAGACAGTGGTGTTTGAAGAAAAGCTCGGCACACTCTACGACAAAACAATGCGCATTAAGCATCTGGCGGGCACGATCACTGAAATACTAGGTGACGCCCTATTTTTCAAAGGCGCAAAAGAAAATGCCGAACGCGCCGCAGAACTTTGCAAATGCGACCTTTTAACTTCCATGGTCAGTGAGTTCCCCGAATTGCAGGGCATCATGGGGCGTTATTATGCCAAGCGTGACGGTAAAGATTCACAAGTGGCGCAAGCCATCGAGGAACATTACCTGCCGCGTCATGCGGGCGACGCGCTACCGCAATCCATCCCCGGCAAGATCGTGGCGATTGCTGATCGGCTGGATACGCTGGCTGGTATCTTCGCCATCGGCCAGCCACCCAGCGGCGATAAAGATCCTTATGCACTGCGTCGCGCAGCATTGGGTACATTGCGCATCATTATTGAAAGCACACCCAAGCTGGATCTGGATCTGCAAAAACTACTGATTACCGCTGTGGCAAACTTGCCTGATACACTGAAAAAAGACAGCGCTGCGCCGCAGGTGTTTGACTTCATGATGGAACGCTTGCGCGCTTACTATCATGAACAAGGCATTCGTCCTGATGTGTTTGAAGCGGTGCTGGCGAATCGTCCCCCGCGCCCCGCTGATTTCAATCAACGCATCCACGCCGTTACGGCGTTTCGCGCACTTCCAGAAGCGGAAAGCCTCGCGGCAGCGAACAAGCGTATTCGCAACATCCTCAACAAGACCAGCGAGACTGTACCCGATACAGTAAACGAAGCCCTGCTCAGCGAGCGAGCCGAACATGATCTCTTCAGGAAAATTACCGAATTGCACAGGGATATCACCGGGCTATTCGAACGCGGAAACTACGAAGGCGCCATGAAACTCCTCGCCAGCCTGCGCGAACCGGTCGACACTTTCTTCGACAAAGTCATGGTCATGGCAGAGGATAACGCATTACGCGCCAACCGCCTCGCGCTGCTGAAAAAACTTGGGGATTTGATGAATCACGTAGCGGATATTTCAAAATTGGCGGCGGCATAAACCGTAGGGTGCGCGCGGCGCACCCTACGGTTGTAATCAACCCGCCCCGGACAAATGGACCACCCCATGCTCTTTTTCCGCTCCCTGCTTTTCTCACTCGGCATGATCACTTCAACGCTGCTGTTCGCGCCCCTGAGCATACTCACGTTTCCTTTGTCACTACCGCAACGCTATGCCTTCATCAGCCAATGGGCGCGTTTTAATTTGTGGTGGCTGGCGGTGACATGCAAACTGAACTATCTCGTCGAAGGCGCAGAAAACATTCCCGATCATCCCTGCGTGATCCTGTGCAAACATCAATCGGCATGGGAAACCCTGGCGTTGCAGATGATCTTTCCGCAGCAGGTATGGGTGATCAAACGCGAGTTATTATGGGTGCCGCTGTTCGGCTGGGGACTGGCGATGCTCAAACCCATAGCCATTAATCGTGCGGCCGCGCGCCAAGCCTTGCGGCAACTTGTTGAGCAAGGCACACAGCGTCTCACGGAGGGTCTGTGGGTGGTAATTTTCCCCGAGGGTACGCGAGTCGCGCCTGGCGAAAGGCGCCCCTACGCGCCCGGAGGGGCGTTGCTGGCTCATCGCACGAGCCGCCCCGTGGTGCCCGTTGCCCATAATGCTGGCGAATTCTGGCCAAAAAAGGGTTTTTTGAAGCGGCCCGGAACCATACGCTTGGTTATCGGTCTACCCATTGCCACCACCGGGCGTCAGGCCAGCGAAATCAATACACTGGCTGAACAGTGGATTGAAAACACCATGACCCAGATCAGTGATGGCGTGACCCCGAAATAATAAGTTTAAATTTTTTGAACTAAAATCTCAAAATAATTTACTATCACCCCATAAATTCTTTGTGTAGCATGTTACTAATACTTCAAAAAGGTTAAATAATCATGGATGAACTATTAGCCAACCCGGCCGTGCAAGCCGCTGGAGTGCCGTTTATCGCGGCCTTGGTGGTCGGCCTGCTGCTTCGGCCTGTCGGCTGGTATTGGGCGGGGCTGGCCGTGATTGCGGGCTTCTATGCCAGCGTATCGCTGATTACCGGCTTCGAATTCACACCGCTCACCAGCACCCGTAAACTGGTGCTGATTGGCATGTGCGCTGCCGCCGTGGGCTTGGCGATTGACTACCTGGCGGCGAAACCACGCCAGCTTTACCCATTGCTCGCCGTGCTTGGCGGCGGCACGGTGCTGTGGGTGATCTGGCCACCGCTGATGCGCATGGAAGGTGCGGCACTGTGGATGTATGGCGCAGGTAGCATCGCCTACGTAGTATGGATTTTATTAGCGCTCGAAGGCCTGCGTAACCGCGCCCTGCGCGCCGATGCCGCACTCATGTCACTCGCGCTAGGCACCGGCATTGCCGCACTGATGGGAGCATCCGCGCTGCTCGGCCAACTGGCCTCGGCACTGGCCGCAGCCACGGGTGCGTTTCTGTTACTGAGCATTTTCAAAAAGACGCTGCCGGTGGGTCTGCTCATGTTACTGCCAGCCGCTTTGCTGAGCGGGTTAATCGGCATCAGCGCCATGACGTATGCGAAACTGCCGTGGTATAGCCTGCTGGCACTGGCGACTATACCTTTGCTGGCACGAATACCACTGCCCCAAAAACTGCCCTTATGGGGTCAGGCCGCAGCACTGGTGGCATTGACTCTGCCTGCAGCGGCGGGCGCGATTTACCTGGTGTGGCGAGAAGCTGGCGCACCACCCATGTGACATCATAAATCATGTTTTAATTTTTAAAACCACCAACCCAAGGAGAATACATTAATGCGTAAATTAATACTTGCTGCTGCACTCACCGGCCTTTCTTTTTCGGCTTTTGCTGCGGAAACTTATACTATTGACCCAGATCATACCTATCCTCACTTCGCGATTAACCACCTGGGCTTTTCCACCATGCATGGCCGCTTCAACACTACCAAGGGCAAAATCGTGCTGGACAAGACCGGCACCACCAGCGCCGTAGACATCATAATTGATGCCGCCTCTGTCGACACCGGCATGAAAAAACGTGACGATCACTTGCGTTCACCAGATTTCCTGAATGCTGCCGAATTTCCAGAAATTACTTACAAATCCAGCAAAGTGACTTTCAGCGGCGCAAAAAAAGCCACCGTTGACGGCACGCTCACCCTTGCAGGTGTCAGCAAACCAGTGAAGCTGGACGTGCAAAGCATCAACTGCGGTATTCATCCGATGGATCCGAAAAAAGAAAAGTTCGTATGCGGCTTTGACGCCACCGCCAAAATCAAGCGTTCCGATTTCGGTGTAAAATTCGCATTACCCGCAGTTGGCGATGAGATGATCATATCGCTGGAAGTTGAAGGGGTACGCAATTAAATCCATGCTCTTGCCAGCGGTGGCGGTGATCCGATCCGCCGCCGCTGGCAAGAGACTATCATTCACTCATCTTTTTACGGTTGGCGAATGCCAACAAACCCGATCTCCTTTTCTAATACAGCTTCTAATACAGCGGTATTGAAAATCTTTACAGCCTGCTGATTACCGGTGGCGCTTAAACGCCCACCGCAAAATTTTTACTGACAGTGGTGGAAGCCACTACACCCGAAGAAATACCTTCAAATACAATACCGATGCCAGGCAAAGGTGTATTATCGATACCTGCTCCCATAACCTGACCCCACTACTTGGCTGTTAGCGATGGTAGCTTTGGCTGACGAATAGCCCAGACATGCGGATATTACTGCGGCGGCCAGCGTGAGCTTGTTTGAAGAATTGTATGTGTATATCCGTGTCGCGCTTTCATCTCAACACCCCTGATTAAAAAATGGTTGGTTTATGAAAAATACAAACCTTCGTGCCGGGGATTTTTTCCTGACCCGACATATACACTACGTCGTGTTTTATAAAATGGATGTGGGTTTTTAAAAAATTATCAGCGAGGATCAACGGGGGGAGCGTAGCTAGGGGTGGCGTAGTGGGAGGATTTATCGTTAATTTCTGAAAAGAAAGCTAGAATACGTTCAGGAAGCCACGCATGCTTGCCGGGGAAAGATCCCGAAATAAAACCGACATGTCCTCCCTCATCTGAAAATTCCAATGCCACCGAAGATGATACTTCTGCGGGGGCAGGCAAGGCGGCTTCAGGAAGAAACGGATCATTACGGGCATGGATGAGTAATGTAGGAATGCGAATATTGATTAAATGTGGCTTGCTGCTGGCTCTTGTCCAATAATCATCGGTATTTTTGAAACCGTGCAAGGGTGCAGTCACAAGATCATCAAACCCTCTCAACGTCTTAACATCCTCCACGGCCTTCCCGTCAAAAAGCCCGGGGAATTGTTCCAGTTTATGCGCAGCTTTTTTCTTCAGGCTACGCAGGAAGTGATCCGTATAAAACTGGTTAAATCCACCCTGATCCAGTGTGTTGCCCACCGCCTGTAAATCCATGGCGGCTGAGACAGTTACAACTGCATCAATCACCTTGTCGGCATGCGCTCCTTGCTCCCCCACCCATTTCAATAAAGCGTTGCCACCCAATGAAACGCCAGTCGCAAATAAAGGGCTAGCGGGATATTGCGCGCGCAACCGGCGCAGAATCCAGTTAATCTCGGCGCTATCCCCCGCGAAATAGGCCCGTGGCAAACGATTTGGTTCACCACTGCAACCACGGAAATTTACGGCGATGCCACGCCAGCCCTTGCGTTGTAATCCATCCATGAGACTGAGCACATAATGTCTTTCGGAATTGCCTTCCAGTCCATGAAAAAATACCACCAGTGGGTTATCAGCCACGTTAATGTTGGTATTTTCTGGAGCCTCATTCTCAATATCACTCAGCCAATCCACATCAATGAAATCACCGTCGGGCGTTTCCCAACGCTCACGTTTATAATTAACCTGAGGAACAGCGGTAAACAGCGCAGAATAAATGGTTTGCAGATGTCCGCCCGGCAACCACCAGGGGGCATCATAGGGCTGCGCATGTATCGGCATTGCCATTAGCATGAGGAACGTTACCAACAGGGCGGAAAATAGAGTATTGGGATTATTCATTAATCTGACACCCTACACAAACAGTTTTATGTCGAAGAATCTTTTCAGTAAGCAGATGCCGGTAAAAACTTAGCGGCGCAACCAGTATGCAAGCGGTACATACACGATAACGATAGCCATCTGAGCTGCTTCCACTCCTACATTAAAAGCCACCAAGGCCAACCATAATGAGTTATTGGATCCAGCAGTGCGCTGGCTAAATCCATGCCGTGTATTAGACCAAAGATAAAGGCCATAATCCATCACTACCGCTGGAGCCAAGGAGCACGGACAACCCACATCGCTCGATACGAACAGGCGTCACCTTTTAGTGACATGCCCACTCGTAGGGCGAGAAAATTGTGGTGCTCAATGGGGGTTTGCGTATGGAAATGGTACGGGTTTACCGCAATACCCTACACACATCGCAACAGTTACAATGTCCCTGGTTTTAACCTATCTGTAATTCTCTTATGATTAATTAACCATGTGTATGAAGCCAAATGGACATTCGCTACGGCGTTCGGAGAAGAAATAGGCTAGCAGGCTTGCATCAAATATCCACGCCATACATAGCCCGATCACGCAGGAGGCCTAAATGAATATCGCGTTCAACCCTATCGGAATTATTAATTCACCATTTGTGAATTCCTGTCGTTCACCACGACAAGCACAGATTGAAGGAAAAAAAGGTAGCATAATTCTTAACGAAGAATATTGTGGGGGATTAGTCGGCCTCCAGGATTTTTCGCATATTATTGTTATCTATTATTTTCACAGGCAGGCCGAAATAAAATTAGAAGTAAAACCTTGCTTCGATCCCCATCAAGAGCACGGCATTTTTGCCACTCGGTTTCCCGCACGCCCCAATCATATCGGCATCAGCGTTCTTAGCCTGACATCAATAAAAAGCAATATTCTATATTGCGCAGACGTTGATGTACTGGATGGTACGCCGCTATTGGACATCAAACCTTATGTTAAATATTTTGACCAAATTGATAATCCTAAATGTGGCTGGTATGACAACATAGATTGGGCAACAATCACGAGGCGAGCTTCTTAAGCATACGATCCCCCACTGCGTTCGGGACGACAATAAACGCAGTAAGCTGGGGGGAATAAATAAAGAGATTGAACCGTAACGAGATCGTAAACAGGTTCCAAGAGGTTGAAGATGTGTGGGAAACTTACGAAATATTCCGCAATCGTCGCACCGTTTCGTCATTTTTAGGTTAGAGCGTTGCTAAGCCTGGCAAACTGTTCGAGTGTCAGTGTTTCGGCACGCAAAGATGGGTCAATCCCCTGCGCACGAATTTGATCTTCGCTTAATAAGCCTTTCAAGGTGTTGCGCAAGGTTTTCCGCCGTTGCGAAAATGCCTGTTTGACGAGGGCAGCAAAACGGGTGGTGCTGGTCACCTGCACGCGCGGCTCAATATGCGGCACTAAACGCACTACCATTGACTCCACTTTTGGGGCAGGTGAAAATGCATCCGGGCCCACTAAAAACAAAGGGTCAACATAGCAGTAATACTGAACCATGACGCTAAGTCTTCCATAGTCAGGGTCGCCCGGCGTGGCCGCCATGCGCTGCACGACTTCTTTTTGCAGCATGAAATGCATGTCTTGCACGCAACGCACTTTTTCCAGTACATGAAACAACAGCGGAGTTGAGATGTTGTAAGGTAAATTGCCCACCAGACGCAACGGTCGCCCATCTGTAGCAAGTGACGCAAAATCAAAACGCAGCACATCGGCGCTGTGGATATGTAACTCACCCAACCCCGCGCACGTCCTTTCCAGTAAGGGTATCAAATCACGATCCAGCTCGATAACATCAAGAGCGCCGGTTTCTTTCAGCAGATATTGGGTGAGTGCGCCCTTGCCAGGACCAATCTCAACGACATGCTGGCCCGGCTCAGGGCCCACCAGCGAAACAATATGCTGGATGACACCCACGTCATGCAAAAAATTCTGGCCGAAACGTTTACGTGCGATATGGGGCATAGGAAAAAGCATCAGGCGGGGCAATAGAACACGGTAAATCTGGCTTACCGCATCAGGTGCGTTAGAACAGGAACTGCAACCACAGAGAACACAGTGATTTTCTCTGTGATCCCTGCGTTCTCTGTGGTTATATTTTTTATTCTAACAACGGTTTGGGCGATTAAGCCTCAATCTGCTGAATACCGTCCAGAAACCAGGTCGGCTGCGCGCTGCGTGTGGGGCGTGTGAAGTGCCACACTTCGCGTACTGAAGTCACCAGCTTTGCATCGTTGTCATCATCAAGAATACTGTCAGCATCAATTTCACGCATCAGCACGTCAAACAATACAGTGGCTTCAGTGTCGGCGCCGACTTCGCGCACTTCGAGTAACTCGCATTCTACTTTTAGTAATTCAGTGCGATTCTCCCCGCTACGTGCGCGGATCTGATCTTGCAGTTCGCCAAATACTTTATCGGTGGTGAACTGGCGCAGGTCGGCCAGATCACCTTCATCCCAGGCGTGTTGCAGGCGGCGGTACGCGGCGGTGGCGCCTTCTACAAAACCGGCACTGTCAAACCCTTTGGGAATGACGCCCGGCGTGGGACGAAACGCCTCACCGCTTGATACGGCGTTGGACTCACTGGCGGGGCCTGGCGTTTTGTTTTTGAAAAGCAAATCAGTTTCAAACCCGGCGCTGCTGCGTTGCTGTTGCGAGACAGGCTTAGCGGTGTCCTCAGCCATGTCGGTGGGTGCGTAGTTGGCCGTTACAGGCTGTGCGTCGGACATCGCTGCACGCTTTCTCGAAGCAAATATTTTATACAACACAAAGGCGATCAAACCGAAGATCAGCACGTCCATGAAGTTGATGTTTTCAAACGCGCCGCCAAAGAATAATGCGCCGAGCAAGCCACCCAAAGCCAGCCCACCCAGCATGCCCATCATGCCACCTCGACCTGCCATGGCAGCGCGCTGACCCGCATTTTGCGTTTGCGCGGCAGATTGCTGCGTGCCGGAAGAATTAGAGTTTGCAGGTGCTGCCTGCTGGCGGTTTTGCGCGGGCTGATTAAAGCTGTTTTTGCCGCCAAATGATTTACCGCCGCCCATGCGCTTGGCTTCGGCGACATCCATGACGCCAATGGACAAGACAATGGCAGCAACAAATGCCAACATGGAACTGATGAAAATATTTGCGTGTAGTTTTTTCATTACTGTATCTCCTGACAAATTCAAGTCTAAATAAAAGATTAACTATCCGCCGGCAAGGGCACTGCACGCCCCAACACGTGGTTAAGCGCGGCGACGCCAAACAGATTGAAACCGCGCAATGCTTCGGGGGGATGACCCGCGACACAGACCAGCGGCTTACCTTGTGCAACACCCATGATAAGCGGACGACCCGAACGCATCGGTACACCATCTACCAGCAGTTCGCCCAGCGCCTTCACCAAGTCAGAAATAAAGTCACGCCCACCCACCGCTGTGCCACCCGAAATCACCAGCATGTCAGCGTCTTGTAACGCTTTACGTGCGGCAACAACAAAACCATCAAAATCGTCTTTCATGATACCACAAAACACCGGGGTAGCCCCTGCCTGGGTAATGGCCGCCGCCAGCATGATGGAATTGCTGTCGCGGATCGCGCCGGGGCGCATCGGGGCAGTGTAGGGAATGACTTCATCGCCCGACGCAAACACGGCCACTTTGGGAACGCGCGCTACCTCCACGCTATCAAGGCCGAGGCTGGCGATGGTGCCCACAGCCAGTGGATCAAGCACCACACCAGCGCTGAGCACAGTTGCGCCTTTTTTGATGTCGCAGCCCTGCTCTTCAATAAAAAAACGCGGCGGAAAGGGGCGCGTGACGGCAAAGCTGTTACCTTGCTGTTTGGCTTCCCATAGGCGCACCACGGCCAACGCGCTGTCACTGACTATGCTGCCAGTGGAAACGCGCCAGCCCTGGCCGCGCGTCACTGGCGGACACTGGTTGTCGCCGGGCTTGATTTCACCCGCCACCGTGAATGATACGGGGTTGGTTTCGGAAGCCTCAGCAGTGTCGGCGGCATTGACGAGGAAACCTTCCACAATCACGCGCGGATAGGGGGGTGAGTCCAACGGCGCCACCACATCGCCATATAAAGTACGACCCAGCGCCTGGGGTAGCGCGCAACACTCAGCACCCGCTGCACGAAACGGCAGCGCGTCAACAAATTTTTGCTGTGCTTCAACTAACGGTGATGCGTCTGTCATAGTAGCCCTTATTCTGCATTGGATTGCTTAACAATACCGTAAAGTAATCAATATTGCACGAAACCCGGCGCGAAACACAAAAAAGGGTTCCATTTTTACGATTATAAATGCCTTATACTTAACAAGGGAATTGAAGAGGTTTATCCTATGCTTTCTCAAAATAACCACATAAATGTATGTGTCTATTAGTGTGATATAGTTCACATCATTTTTAATAAAAATGCGCTATAAAGAGGTTAAGAACAAAACAGGAAATGGAGTTGAGCATGAAGGGTACCTCTATAAATTCGATCAAGATGCGAGGGCAAGGCGAAAATGGGCGAAAAAGCGGAGTGTACACGGAGTACATGAGCATTTTGAGCCTGTTTTCAACGCGGCCATCGCAGCTTCAGCGAATTTATAGAGGTGCCCTGAAGTTCACAGCCGTATGTTTTATGATACTAACCAGCCTATGGATAGGATCAGCGCGTGCTGACCTTTACGCCTATACCGATGAAAATGGCATTCTGAATATCACCAATGTGCCCAGCGTTGATTCACGCTATAAATTACTGCGCAAAGAAGATAATGGCCGCACCTGGAAAAGCTCCATTAACGCATTAAAACCAGGGACGCGGCGCACTCACAAAAAGACCGCTGGCCTGGATAATATTGTGCAGCAGGCGGCTCAAGCCTATAAGGTAGATGCCGCGCTGGTACATGCGGTAATCCACGCGGAGTCTAGCTTTAACCCCAATGCAGTCTCACCCAAAGGCGCATCGGGTCTGATGCAGTTGATGCCCGCCACCGCCCGCCGCTACGGTGTGCAGGATATTTTTGATCCAAAGCAGAATGTAGGTGCGGGCGTGCGTTACCTGAAAGACTTGCTGAAGATGTTTGATAACAACCCGCGCCTTGCCTTGGCGGCTTACAATGCGGGCGAGAACGCAGTCATCCGTTTTGGCGGCATTCCGCCCTATCCCGAAACCACGCAATACGTCAGCAAGGTATTGACCCTGCACACCCGCTATCGTAAAACCAGTTAACTCTCCCGCATGTGGAAGAGTCTTTCACACATAGCGCACACCCATCACTTCATACGTTACTGCACCCTGCGGGGTTTGCACGATCACTTCCTCATCCACACCTTTTTTTAACAAGGCGCGCGCCAGCGGTGAATCAATGCTAATACCGCCCTCGTGTAAATCCAGCTCATCCGGCCCGACCAGGCGATACACCACCTCATGGCTTTTTACATCTGCCAGATGCACCCAGGCGCCGAAAAAAATGCGGCCTTGATCCTGCGGCGGCTCCCGCACCACCTGTAGATCAGGCAAACGCTTTTGCAAATAACGCACACGCCGGTCAATCTCGCGCAATTCTTTCTTGCGATAAATATATTCCGCGTTCTCCGACCGGTCTCCCTCCGCCGCTGCCGCAGATAACGCTTGCACCACCTCGGCACGCCTTTTCCATAACGCTGCCAGCTCATCAAGTAAGTGCTGGTAACCTGTAGCGGTAATGTAAGGCGCGCTTTTTGGTTGGGGTGGGCGGTAATGTCCCATTCTCATGCTCTAAACTCCGGCTAAAACTCCAGTTGGCTATTGATCAGCCACCTCTTTTCAGGATAATAGAAAAATTGTATGGCTACAAATATTCATCGTACAATACATATCACTCCATCAAACACCCAGAGACCCCATGAACAACACCACTGCCACCAAAAAATCTCCTTTCACCAAACTAATCACCATCTCTTTCGTGCTCGGCTTGGTGGCGCTGAGTGTTTGGATGCTACCGCGCGGTTTCAGCAATGATCTCACGCAAATTGGCAACGGAAAAAATATCGTGGTACACGTGCATGACCATGATCTGGTGAATAGCGCAGAATTGATGGATAATCTGAACAATATTCGCAATGAATATAAGGGCTTTGTTGAGTTTGTGGTAGCCGATCTGAAAATAGCGGAAGGCCAGGCCTTTGCCGCAGCTCATAATGTAGAGGCTGTAACGCTGGTATTTTTTGCGCCCGATGGGAAGCAATTAGGTATCGTGCAGGGCGTGCCTGACCTCAACACGCTTCGCCGCACCTTGAATCAGGCGTTTAATCTGAAAACAGAAAATCAACCCCAAGAGATCGTTCCATAAAAAGATCACTGATACTTTCTCTCTTGATGTTGCAGCCAACCGTCAACATGGGAACCACGCGGATCGCGGTGCGTCCAATGCACCATACCACCTTTCTCATTCCATTCATATTCACCATAAAATTGCACAGAATCACCTTCCCGAAGATTATTAATCTTGGGGGCAAGATCAATGTTATGCGCAACCAGGAGCATGTGGCCTGAAGATAATTTGAGTAAGAATTTTTGATGTCGGCTACCTCTATTGTCATCTGGCAGCAGCTTCGTGACAACGCCTTGGCCAGAAATCTGCACATTACTTTCATGGCTTGAGAATGCCTTGGCAATGACCGCATCGGACTTATCAGTATGTTGCCCCGAAATCGAGGGCGGCGCTTGATTGACAGCATTGGATTTACCAACATCTTGCTGTGAAGCTGGAAGCGGCGCCTCATTTACACCCACCTCAGATTGATTATTAAAAACTGTATAGCCAACAAATATAACCACTGCAACGAGCAATATTTTTTTCATGTCCGCACCTTCTAGCCTAAGCCGTGTTTTCCTTTACTTTTAACAAGGCTATCATCAAGCATTGAGAATTGTGGGTTGATTGAGCCAGTCAACTAAATCTTCGCCACTAAATATACACCAACAGCAATCATTACACTGCCAGCGGCAATGTGTATTGCTTGGTTTGCCTTAGGGTTAATCAGCAAGCCTACCCTGCCCGCCAGGTATGCGTAACCAAGCTTCACACCACCTACAGCTACTATGGCGATTGCTATAATGATGCCTGTGTCAAAATAAGATATTGCGGATAAATCAAGAAAAGCAGGGAAGAAACCCAAATAGAACAAGATTGCTTTTTGATCGCCTAATGTAATAAATAATCCAGCCAGGAAGCTGGACAGCAAAGAAGGCTCTATCATCTCCTCAGCCTTCACGGCCTTTGACCTTGACCTCCATACCTGTATTCCCAGCCAAATAAGATAAGCGCCACCAAGGTATTTCACTAGAAAAAACAGGCTACCCATTGAATCAGCAAGAACCGCTAAACCCAAAATAGCCAGCAATATGAAAAAAATGTCGCCAACCACTATTCCCATGGTTGTAAAAACACCATGAATAAATCCATACGCGGCTGATCTTGTCGATACAGCCAAAACACTAACGCTGGGAATAAAGGCCAACACGACCATGGCGCCGAACAATGCGGCCATACCGCTAAATGTCATGCTGCTTTGCATCAGCACTCCAATCTACCCGACTTTTTTTGCGCAAAAAAAGAGGCAAGCCACTAAAGCTTGCCTCTCTATGATGTCGCCTTTTAAAAGGACACGCTATCAATCGTCATCATGATCCCGATGTTTATGTCCGTGCTTGTTTTTGTGTTTATGCTTATGTTTGTGCTGACCGCGATGTAAGCCACGGTCATGATGGCTATGGTCGTTATCATGCACAACCACAGCTTCTTTGTTAGATGAGTGCTTGCGAGTAGCGATTGCCGTGCCTGCAGCAGCGCCGATAGCACTGCCGACAATCGCACCATTGCGGTCCCCTGCAGCGGAACCGACTGCAGCACCCAGGCCACCGCCCAGCGCACCGCCGATTACAGCATTGCCATCAACATCACCTGCGTAAGCGGGCACGCTCAAGAACAGGGGGGTGGCGAATGCCACGGTTACGGCTAATATAATATGTTTCATAGAGTCTCCCTTTGCATGGTTAGGAGCGTGCGCAACCAGCCCGAGGGATGATTATTCACTGCTCATGTATATATTACCATAATAACTGGTTGCTTTCTGCCCAGAATTATCGGTATCCACCATCAGGGCGACAGCATCTATACTTTCGACATCTTTGCCAAAATATCGTTTTAAATCATCGCGCAAGTTGCGCTTATGCGTTACCCAGGCGCCCACCTTGCTGTCGCCTGAATCCACGGCCACCATCACCACGTTTTCTGTATAGGCATTTGGCCAGGTGGCATTGGACGCACGTTCGGTGCTTGACCATACATAATTTACTGCTTCAGCTTTCCAGAATTTCAGCCCACCTGACATCACCACGTATAAGCGCGCCGGGTAGTCATCACCTTTTTTGGTGGTTTCATCCAGCCCTTTAAGAGTGCTATCAATCTTCCATGCCCAGTTTAGATAAGGCGTTTTGGTGAGGTCGATAATCATTCTTTTATGCAACGCGGACGCCGACGCGGCACTGCGCACCAGCAAGGCGCGTCCACCCTTTTTTCCGGGCGTGAATGCGTATTCTGTTTTGCCATTAAATACTTGCTCTTCCCAGCCGGTTTTATCACCCGCCGTAAAGTTACCCAACATCAGGGTGACGGGGGCGGCATTGACGCTGGTGAATGTACACCATAAACAGGCGGCGGCTACTATTAGGTATTTTTTATTCACGTAAAACCCTTATCAAGTGTTATCGGAGCTTCCCATTCATTTTCAAAAAAACATTCCCGCAAGGGACGACGCGTGCGTTGCGCCAGTTCGCGCAACTTCAGATCTTCAGTCAATGTTTCCGGCGCGGCAGGATAACCCACGGCGATCATCGCCATGCACCCATACTGCGCGGGAATGTTAAATGCGTGTCGTGTCTTGTCGGCATCAAACCCACCCATCTGATGCGCCATTAAACCCAGCGCCGTGGCTTGCAGGCTTAAATTTTCAGCCGCCGCGCCAGTGTCATATTCGCTCCAGCGATTGGGTTTACCGTTTTCACGAAACAATTTATTGGCGGTGGATAACAGCAATACCGGGGCGTTTTTTACCCATTGCTGATTAAATTCGCCCAGACAGGCAAAGGCTTTTTGCCATGCTGCGGCATCGGTATTTTTATCCCATACAATAAAGCGCCACGGCTCATCGCCGAAACACGACGGTGCCCAGCGCGCCGCTTCAAGCAACGCAATAATATGTTCACGGCCCACTGGCTTGTGCGCATCAAAGGCGCGGCCACTCCAGCGTTGCGCAATAATATCGTGAACTGGTACTTGTGTCACTGCCCGTTTGTCTGTCATTTCCTTATTCTCCTATGGGTTAGTCCTGCAGTAAATCAAATAATAAAACTTCCGCCGAACAGGGATGTTCAAGTGTCGTGTGAGGCAGGATGCCGGAAACGACTGCGCTGCTGTGCGTTAGCAATTCCAACGTTGGCTCGTCGATGATGCGCGCGCCATCACCGGTACTTAACATGCGCCCGTTAAGTGTCACTTCACCGCGCGCCACATGCACATAAGCGCAGCGCTGCGCGGATAATTCATGCGTTACGCTATGTCCCGGATCAAGCACACTGGCATACACAAAAGCATCCTGGTAGATAGTCACTGAGCCGTGGCGCCCATCCGGCGATGCGATCAATTGTAAACGATTACGCTTTTGCTCTGCGGTAAAATGTATTTGCTCATAGCTGGGCACGACATTAAGTTGATCAGGCACAATCCAAATCTGGAGAAAATGCAGTGGCTCGCTTCTGGAAGAATTATACTCGCTATGCGTAATGCCCGTGCCCGCGCTCATGCGCTGCACATCACCGGGGTAAATGACAGAGCCATTCCCCATGCTGTCTTTATGCTCCAGACTCCCTTGCAATACATAGGTAATAATTTCCATGTCGCGGTGTCCGTGCGTGGGAAAACCGCCGCTCGCCGCCACCCGATCATCATTAATCACGCGCAGGCTGGAAAAGCCCATCTGCGCGGGGTCGTAATAGCTGGAAAAGGAAAAAGTGTGGTAGGTATCGAGCCAGCCGTGGTTGGCATGACCCCGTTCGTGGCTTTTGCGCAAGGTGATCATTTGGCGTTCTCCTTCAAAATTTCTGAATACTGTTTAAGTTATGATAAACTCAAACCTATAGTTATAAAACAGAATCATTTCGAACCACTCTTTCAGTAAATTTGAATATGCGGCTCACTCTCGACGCTTTAGCAGTATTGGACGCCATCGCGCGCAAGGGCAGCTTTGCGGCGGCGGCAGAAGAGCTTTACCGTGTGCCCTCAGCCATTACGTATACCGTGAGCAAGCTGGAGCAGGATTTAAAAGTAGATTTGTTTGATCGCAGCGGACACCGCGCCAAACTTACGTCAGCCGGCGAGAAGTTGTTACAGGAAGGCCGCCACCTGCTGCGCGCCGCTCAAGAACTGGAACTCAGCGTAAAACGCGTGGCGACAGGCTGGGAAGCGGAACTGACCCTCGCGATGGACGATTTGATTCCACTTTCCAGAATATATCCTTTGGTTGCTGATTTTTATGCGGGAAATGTCGGCACGCAACTGCGTATCATCACCGAGGTGCTCGGTGGCTCATGGGAAGCACTGGCGGCAGGGCGCGCCGATTTAGTGATTGGCGCCAGTGGCGAAGGGCCGCCAGGCGGCGGCTATGCGACACGCTTGCTCGGCGACATGGAATTTGTGTTTGTAGTGCCACCCGGCCACCCGCTCGCCAGCGCAACCGCCCTCCTTACCAGCGAAGATATATTGCAACACCGCGCCATAGCCGTTGCCGACAGCTCACGCAACCTGCCACCGCGCACTTCGTATTTACTGACTGGGCAGGACGTGCTTACCGTGCCCTGCATGCGCACCAAACTGGAGGCACACCGCCTGGGACTCGGAGTGGGGTTCGTGCCGCGCTCGTTAGTCGAAGATGACTTGCTCACCGGGCGGCTGATCATGAAAGAGGTCGCCTGCCCTGCCCCAGCACCGCGCCTGTTTATCGCCTGGCGCGGCGGTAACACTGGCAAGGCACTGGCGTGGTTTCTGGAGCGTTTGGAGGATGAGAAGCTGTTGGCCTGCTTGATGGGGCGGTAATCTTCCATAACCCCAGATTATCCATCAAGCGAAATAGAGCACACACCGCCGTTCGTGGTGAGCTTGTCGAAACATGAACGGCCCTTCGACAGGCTCAGGGCGAACGGTTTTGGGGCGTGGGACAATCTGGGATAATATGAACGTATCCATAAAAATCGATATAATTAAAATCATCTATCACACGCTCAAATTCCAAGTACACTATTTTCAGAGAAAATATTGACGGGAACAACCGATGATCCAGACACAACGGGAGCGGGTATGAAAAAAATCGTCACGGCCTTTTTGTGCGCGTTGCTGTTGTCGGCCTTGCCGGTGCTGGCGGCGCAACCGGATGCGTTGCCATCAGCAGCCAGCGAAACCTCCACCGCACACGCCCTACCGACCGTCGGCGATGTATCCACCGACCTCAAACTTCAACAGCAAAAGCTCGAGTTTTTCAAAGAGCGTTTGCAGATTCAGGACGAGCGCATTGTCGATCTGGGATTGATGATCGGGTTTTTCGGCATATTGGTCACGGCCGTAGTGCTGGTTGTCACTATTCGAGCCACCAGGGAGGCCGTGCATACCGCAAAAGAGGAAGCGCAAAAAGAATTCCAGCGCCAAGCGGAAAAGTATGTCGGGGAAACCCTCAGACCCATAGCGGAGAAAGAGATTGAAGACATCAAGAAGGCCGGAAACGATCAGATCAGAGCACTGGAAAAAACGCATCAAGAAACGCAGTCTCTGAATGAGAAACACCGGTCTTTGAATAAGGAGCAGGAAGAACGCCTCGCAAAATTCGCTGCCCGCACGCTCAATCAACCGTCGACCCCCGCACAGCAACGGGATATGGAAAACGCTGTTCAGGATCTCGCCTCTGTCCCGCCCAAGGATTACCGCTTCAAAGACTGGAACCTGCTGGGCATACAGGCCTTCGAGCAAGGAAAACCCGCCCTCGCCCTTGAATATTTCAGCAAGGCCGGGGAGATTGCCGAGACACCAGTGGATAAAGCGAGGGCACTGCTCAACAAGGGCATTACCCTCAGCCAATTGCAACGCAGCGAAGAGGAAATTGCCGCCTACGACGAAATGGTGAAACGCTACGGCGACGCGCCCGAGGCGGCGCTGCGCGAACCGGTAGCGAAGGCGCTGGCCAACAAGGGCGTCACCCTCGGCCAACTGCAACGCAGCGAAGAGGCCATCGTCCTCTTCGACGAGGTGGTGAAACGCTACGGCGAGGCACCCGAGGCGGCGCTGCGTGAGCAGGTGGCGAAGGTGCGGGCTCTCAAGGATAAAATTCAATCTGATAGACCGGATTAACACGGAACAGACCCTGATGGCATTTTTCAACAGCCTATGACGCTGAAAAATGCCATAATATATGACTTACGCAAAACACCCTGCTTCCGTTCGCCCTGAGCCTGTCGAAGGGTTTTGGATGCGGGGCGGGTGGTTCGACAGGCTCACCACGAACGGGTATTTAAACTTTGCGTAAGTCCTAAATAACACTATCGTTTTTATTGCCATTGGATCATACCCGTGCAACACATCACCCTCACCCGCCCCGATGACTGGCATCTGCACCTGCGCGACGGTGCGGCGCTGGCGACGACCGTGCCGCACACTGCACGCAGTTTTGCGCGCGCCATTGTCATGCCTAATCTCAAACCACCGGTGACCACCACCGAGCTGGCGCTGGCGTACCGGGCGCGGATTCTGGCCACGCTGCCCGTAGGCGTGTCTTTTGAACCGCTGATGACGTTGTATCTCACTGACAATACCCCGGCACAGGAAATCATCCGTGCCCGGCAGAGTGGCCAGGTGGCGGCAGTGAAGCTTTATCCCGCAGGCGCCACCACGCATTCCGATGCCGGCGTTACCGCGCTGGAAAAAACCTGGCCCGCACTGGAGGCCATGCAGGAACACGGCGTACCGTTGCTCATCCACGGCGAAGTGACAGATGCCAACATCGACATCTTTGACCGCGAGCGTGTATTCATTGAACGTCACCTGATTCCGCTGACCCAGCGCTTTCCGGCGTTACGCATCGTCTTCGAACACATCACCACTCAGGAGGCGGCAGATTTTGTAACGGCTGCATCGCCGAATGTGGCCGCGACAATTACCGCGCACCATTTGCTGCTGAATCGCAACGCGATGCTGGCAGGCGGTATACGCCCGCATTATTACTGCTTGCCGGTGCTTAAGCGTGAAACCCATCGCCTTGCACTAATAGCCGCCGCCACCAGTGGCAACCCGAAATTCTTTCTCGGCACCGACAGCGCACCGCACACCCGACCCACCAAAGAAACCAGTTGCGGCTGTGCGGGCATGTATACTGCTCATGCCGCCATTGAGCTGTATGCCGAAGCCTTTGAAGAAGCCGGTGCGCTGGACAAGCTGGAAGGGTTTGCGAGCTTCTTCGGGCCAGATTTTTATCGTTTGCCTCGCAATAGCGCACGTATTACCTTGCGCAAAAATGCCTGGCGCGTCCCTGACACTTATACGCTTAACGACGACGTGTTAGTGCCATTCCGCGCCAATGAGAACATCGCCTGGACTCTGGATAATGACTGAGGACATCCTGACCACCGCTACCAAGCCTCCGTTTGCCCTGCGGTTTCGCGGCTTTCTACCCATTGTGGTGGATGTGGAAACAGCGGGATTTAACGCGCAAACCGATGCGTTACTGGAAATTGCCGCCGTGACCTTGCGCATGGATGAGGCGGGGCTGATACACCCCCATGAAACCCACGCCTGCCATGTGCAACCGTTTGCGGGGGCAAACCTGGAGGCTGCGGCGTTGGCGTTCACCGGCATTGATCCCTACCACCCATTTCGCCTCGCCAAAACCGAAGATGACGCATTACAAACCGTCTTCCACGCAGTACGCAAGGCGATCAAGGAACACGGCTGTACACGCGCCATATTGGTGGGTCATAATCCGTTTTTTGATCTGGGCTTTCTCAATGCCGCCGTCGCGCGCACCAAGATCAAGCGTAACCCTTTCCATCCTTTCAGCACCTTCGATACCGCCACCCTGGGTGGTCTCGCCTATGGCCAGACCGTGCTGGCGCGGGCCGTGCAAGCGGCGGGGCTGGGTTGGAACAATGAAGAAGCGCATTCAGCTATTTATGATGCACAGAAAACGGCCCAACTGTTTTGTGCCGTGGTCAACCGTTGGCATACGCTGCAATCCCCGAATTGCGCGCAGGCAATAGACACACCATAAAAGCATGAGACAATGACTGTTAACGCAACCGGCGGGAATTGATATGATTCGAAATGACCTCTCCATTCTTGTCGCTGACGACATGCCGCTCAGTTGCGAAACCATTCGTGTTGCGCTGATTAAAAACGGTTATCACAATATACGCACCACCAACACGGCCAACGAAGCGCTGACATTACTCGCAGCCCACCCCGCCGACATAGTGCTGGCAGACTGGATCATGCCAGGCATGGATGGCCTGGAACTCACTGACCGCATCCGCCAGCAAGACGAAGAAAACAATCACTACACCTCGGTGATATTGTTCACCGCCAAAGAAGGCATCGAAAATCTGGAGATCGCTTTCGAGCGCGGCGTCGATGACTACCTGACCAAACCCGTCAACGAACGCGAACTTATTGCCCGCATTCATGCCGCCGGTCGCATCGCCGCGCTGCAAAATTCCCTGCTGGGCATGACGCAAGATCTCACTGCCAGCAACCAGCAATTACAGGAAATGGCAACCACCGACCCCCTCACCGGGCTCAGCAACCGTCGCCATATGCAAACCCATTTGCAGGCACTGCTGGCGGAAACCGTCGCGCGCGGTGGTGCAATTTGTCTCTCAATTGTCGACATCGACCACTTTAAAAATATCAATGACACGCACGGCCATGCAATAGGTGATGAAGTGCTGGTGGCGTTTGCCAAGCGCCTGAACCGCGCCGTGCGCCCCACCGATACTGTAGTGCGCATGGGTGGAGAAGAGTTTGCCATCATCATGTATTACGCCGATGCCGCACGCATCAATCCCGATATTTTTGAACGCATCCGTTGCGCCTTGGGTCAACGCCCCATTAAAACCAGCGCTGGTGATTTAGCGGTGACGGCATCGTTTGGCGTATGCGTCTCCACCGGTACAGACGCGACGCAATCTCCAGAAAGCCTGATTGAATGCGCCGACCGCAAGCTGTACCAAGCCAAATCAGAAGGCAGAAACCGCATTGTGTATTAGCGGTATGACAAGATGTCTATGGATTTTTCTTGCCGCTTGCCTCGCACTCACCACATCACCGCTGGCATGGTCTGCCCCCCATATCTCAGGAAAACCCGAACCTTTCATTAGCAAACCTGGTTTGCCATTTCACCAGCGCGCACTCGCGCAAAATCGCGCAAGAGCGCTTGCGCCTGCAACCTACCCTGCCACCGTAAAAGTGCTGTTTTTACGCGTGGATTTTCCCGTAGATACCAACGTCACCACCACTGGCAGTGGCGTATGGGCAGACCCATCTTATGCCCACGCGGGCGATGCTGATTATTGGGTCAATAAAAACCGCCTCGCCATGATTAACTATTACGCCGAAGTGTCCTATGGCAAACTGACCCTTGATATTACTGTCTCACCGACCATTTATCGTTTACCAAAAACCATGGCGCAGTATGGCAACGAAACACCTGCGTATCTTGAAAACCTGATCTTCGACAGCGTGACAGCAGCCGATGCAACCACTGATTTTGCCGCCTATGACGCCATCATGATCATTCATGCGGGCGCAGGTGAAGAAACTGACATCAGCAACAATACACCTGGCGATATATGGTCACTGCATTATGCGGACGCAAGCATCAGCACGGGCGACAGCCCAGGCGCCCCACCATTAAAGGTTGATGGCATCTCCATTACCGAAGCGCTCATCATGTCGCAAACCGGCACGCAGGACGGTGACACGGTTGACCCGCTGGGTATCTATGTACATGAATTTGGCCACTGGCTGGGCCTACCCGATCTGTATAGCACATCACTCGCGCCAGACTGGGATGGCATCGGTGTCTGGGGACTCATGGGCGGCGGCATTTATACCAAAGGCGCAGATGGCATTACTGGCAGCGCCCCGGCGCATCTGGAAGCATGGAGCAAGGTCTATCTTAAATGGGTTGTGCCACAAACATTTTCCACTGACACCGATCCCGGCATGCAAACCTTAACAACAGTTGAAACCAATGAAGCCCTGTTCAAATTACCAGCCAGCCCAACCACACCCACACAATATTATTTGCTGGAAAATCGCCGTAAAAGTGGGTTTGATACAGGCCTGCCCGGTGAAGGGTTATTAATCTGGCTGGTCGATGAATTGGCGATTGCCGAAGGCATACCCAACAATACCGTAAACAATAATCGCGCCCGACCCGGCATCAAGCTAATTGAAGCCGACGGCGACAACGCATTGCATACTTTTGGTGGCGATGATGGCAGCGGCGGCGACCCGTTTCCCGGCCAAACCGGTAACGCACACTTCACACCACGCACCGTACCCGCCGCCATACCTCCTGATGGAAATGCCTGGGTCTATATTAAAAATATCAGCGTGGACGCGCTGAGCAATGTGGCACTTACGCTTGAGTTCGCTCCAGCGGCACCCACCAATGTTACCGCCACACTTAATGGAACAGGGACAAGCTTGCAGTGGAACGCGCCTTCCGCAACCGATCTGGCTTTTTATAGCGTGTATAAAAACGGGGTATTGCTAAGCACTGTAAATCTTTCCACATATAGCGACGTGTCTGTTGCAGCCGGAGACACCTATCACGTGACTGCCACAGATGCCAATGGCAACGAAAGCGCGCGCTCACTTCAGGTTACGCCGATACCGGCGATCGTCCCACAGAAAGATAAACGCTGCTTCATTGCAACCGCCGCCTATGGCTCGTATCAGGCACCTTACGTAACCTTGCTGCGGGAATTCCGCGATGATTACCTGCTCCCTCACGCCTTCGGCACCGCGCTGGTAAATTTTTATTACGCCGTCAGTCCACCCATCGCGCAGTTTATTGCGCAGCATGAAAGCATCAAAGCCATGGTGAGAGTGTTGCTGCTGCCATGCATTGCGCTGGCATTCTTTTTTGTGAAACTGGGTGCGGGAGGTAAACTGGTGGTGGTACTAATCGGGGTGATGATGGGATTGGCAGGGCATCAAGGACTGAAAAAAGCCCGTCACAAGATCAGATTAAAGCGCAACAGCTACCTGTGGTTGAGAGATACTTAAGATGTACCCGCCTGTGTCATTTCGACCAACGGGAGAAATCCTGGAAGATCTCTCAAAGATCCCTCACCTTCGTTCGAGACTCGAGACAAGGATTTCTCCCGTTGGTCGAAATGACAGCGCTCTATTTAAGACGCCGCCGACTTCTTCGCCTTGACTTCATCCACCATTTTCTGCAACTCACCGCGCTCATACAATTCCAGCGTGATGTCGCAGCCACCAATTAATTCGCCATTGACATACACTTGAGGAAACGTGGGCCAATTGGCGTAGCGCGGCAGATTTTCAAAAATGTCGGGGTTTGCCAGTACGTTAACAAAGGCAAAGTCAGCATCACAGGCCTTGAGCGCCTGTGCCGTACGGCTGGAAAAACCACACTGCGGCAATTGGGGGGTGCCTTTCATGTAAAGAATAATCGGGTTACTTTTGACCTGTTCATCAATAACTTTCAAAATATCCATTGGGTTACCTCATCTTAAATCTCTTTGAACCAAATTCCCCGCCGCATACGGCGTTTATTGTCATCCCGAACTGCGGTGAGGGATCTTAAGATTCCTCGCTATGCTCGGAATGACAAGGGTACAGATAGACGGAGAGTTTACCTGTAAATTCCACATAAAAAAAGCAGGTACTTTATGAGGGTATTTCATCTACATTAAGCTGCAACCAGCATTCCAGCAAAGCCAAGTGCCATAATTTGCTGCCCTGTAAAGGGGTTAGGTATTGCTCTGGCGCGGCCAGCAGCTTGTCTATATGGCTATTCTGGAACAACTCGCGGCGGCGGCAAGCCTCGGAGCCAAGCACAGTGCGCATAAATTCCAGAAACGGCCCACGCACATATTTCAGCGCCGGCACCGGGAAATAGCCTTTGGGCCGGTCGATAATCGCATCGGGCAACAACCCCCGGGCAATCGCCTTGAGGGGGTGCTTACCGCCTTCCCTGAGTTTAAGCTCCGGTGGCATATGTGCCGCAAGCTCGACAACATGATGATCCAGAAACGGAACCCGTGCTTCCAGCCCCCAGGCCATGGTCATGTTATCTACCCGTTTCACAGGATCGTCGACGATCAGCATCGTCACATCCATGCGCAGCACGCGATCCAGAAAAGTGTCGGCCTGCGGCTGGGCGAGCAAGCTGGCGACCCGCGCCGAGGTATGATCTGCGCCGTGATAACGCCTCGCCACCGTTTCCAGAAATTCAGCATGGGAACGATCGAAATAGTGTTTGCGAAAGCGCTCCAGATCCGTACCTGTTTCGGCCTGCATCAACGGATACCAGAAATAACCGGCAAACACTTCATCCGCCCCCTGCCCGCTTTGCACCACCTTTACCTCACGCGACACGCGTTCGGCCAGCAGGTAAAACGCCACTGCATCCTGCGCCACCATCGGCTCAGACATGGCGCGTATCGCTTCGGGCAACCGCTGCAGAATCGCGTCGTTGGGAATGCTGTATTTGTGATGGCGCGTAGCATATCGCTGCACCACTTGATCAGAATATTCAAACTCACTGCCACGTTCTTCGGGCTGATCTTCAAACCCCACCGAAAAAGTGCGCAGATCGTCCACGCCCGCCTCCGCCAGCAACGCCACCAGCAAGCTGGAATCCAGGCCACCGGACAGCAACACACCCACCGGCACATCAGCCGCACTCAAGTGGCTTTTTACCGCGTTACGCAGTGCATCATGTGTGGCGTTAATCCACTCCGTCTCACTCTTGGGTTGCGCAGGACGCGTGGCATCAAGCCGCCAATAAGTATTGGATTGCGTAACGCCCGCCGCATTAATTGTCATAGTGGTCGCGGGCGGTAATTTGCGCACGCCATTTAAAATAGTGTGTGGCGCAGGCACCACCGCGTGCAATGTAAGCTGATAATGCAGCGCCACCGGATCAATCGACGTATCGACGCCACCCGCCGCCAGCAACGCCTGCAGCGTAGATGCAAAACGCAAGTGGGTTGCAGTGCGCGTGTAATACAAGGGCTTAATACCCAGCCGGTCACGCGCCAGAAACAAATGTTGTTTACGCACATCCCAGATGGCAAAGGCAAACATGCCGTCCAGATGATCTACACACTGCTCACCCCAGGCCGCGTAAGCCTTGATAATAACTTCAGTATCACCCTCAGAAAAAAACTGATACCCCAACCCTTGCAGCTCGGCACGCAACGCACGGTAGTTATAGATGGTGCCATTAAATACCACCGTCAACTCCAGCGCGTTGTCGATCATCGGCTGATTGGCGCGTTCCGACAAATCAATAATCGACAAGCGCCGATGCCCCAACGCAATCGGCCCGGCAACATAGCAACCCTCACTATCAGGCCCGCGCCGCGCCAACGCCGCCAGCATACGCGCCAGCGCCACCTGATCCGGCACGCCACCGTCAAAACGCAATTCACCACTGATACCGCACATCACATGATTCCTCACACCCAATTGTCTAATCTAAGCCCCGGAACCCGCTCAAACTCTTTCAAGTTATTCGTAATCAACACCAGCCCCAACGCCCGCGCATGTCCGGCTATCATCAAGTCATAAGGCCCAATTGATTTGCCTGCCTTAGCCAACTCGGCCCTGAGCTGACCAAAATGTGCAGCCGCTTTTTCATCAAACGGCATCACATCCAGACGAGCAGCTAATCCCTCTATTACGGAAAGATTCCTCTCGACCTGGGATGATTTCTCGGCTCCGTAGATTAATTCTCCCAGAGTAACCGAAGAGATGCACATCTGCCCTTCATGCAGGGTAAACGCCTCCCGTACTTTCTCGGGGCGATTCTTGATTGTATAGATCATCATGTTGGTATCAAGCATATACTTCAGCACAATCAAAATCCCTCGCGTTCCTGGTCGGCGGGCTGTTCGCGCTGCACCATAAAATCCTCTGTTACCCCATCCCCCTCAAACCAGCTATCCCATGCACCCCCTGCCGGTGTAATAAGGCGCGTATTGCCGATCGCCACGATATCCACCGCCTGGATGTTTTCTGGCAACGCCACTGACTTGGGGAGCCGAACCGCCTGACTGCGGTTGCTTTTGAACACTTTTGTATGTGCAATTGCCATATCAACACCTCGTATATCCCGAACCTGTATCCAATTATAGCTGCTTCGATGGATATGTCAACTGTATATCCCCCTGTGTGGGCAGTGACATATTCAGATCAACGCAAGCCGTACACTCCAAACATTCATTACCAAAAAGTGGCAGCTTCGCACGCTGAACCACGCCAAGCCGATCGGCGCAGGAAAGCAGCACCAACCGCTTAAACAGCTCTTCCCATGCGCGCTCGCCACCAGACATGTTCTCGCGTCGCCAATGCAGGCGTTCCTCACCCGTCACCGCGTCAATTAATGTCAATGAAGGTGCGCCGCGTTCCAATCGAGCATCAATTATATATGCCATCACCTTTCCTCCTCGATAATTTCCGTATATCTCCCATGCCAAGCGTGGTAAACCACCGGGCATCGCACCACAATATATTAATGAGAATGATTCTTATTTGCAATTAAAATAATCTACTCGCTATTATTATGTGTTTAACCAAAACCACGCGCTTCTGGCCTCGGGAGCAGCGCCTGACACCTTGCAATAACACCCCCACTCACTTAGACTTATTCTCAAAATAAGCATCCTCACACCATCGGACATTCAAGGAGAACACCATGCCGCATACACTGCCCGAATTGCCCTACGCCAAAACTGCTTTGGCTCCCCACATTTCAGCCGAAACGCTGGAATACCATTATGGCAAGCATCATCAGACCTACGTCACGAATCTGAATAACCTGATTCCAGGCACCGAATTTGAAAAAATGTCGCTGGAAGAGATCGTTATGAAGTCTTCTGGCGGTATTTTCAACAATGCGGCGCAAATCTGGAACCATACCTTTTACTGGCACAGCCTCAGCCCTCAAGGCGGCGGCGCGCCGACGGGTGCGCTGGGTGATGCGATCAACAAGGCGTTTGGCTCGTTTGAAGAGTTCAAAAAGGCCTTCACCCAAACTGCCCTCACTACTTTCGGCTCAGGCTGGGCGTGGCTGGTGAAAAACAAGGATGGCTCGCTGGCGATTGTCAGCACCAGCAATGCCGCCTGCCCGCTCACCGCCGGCCAGAAGCCCCTGCTCACCTGCGACGTGTGGGAACACGCCTATTACGTGGATTACCGTAACGCCCGTGCTAACTACGTCACTGCGTTCTGGAACCTCGTGAACTGGGACTTTGCCGCGAAAAACCTGGCAGCATAAGGTTCGCGTCACCTTAACGCCTAACTTTGGTGTTTACTATGCCAAAGTTAGGGGTTAATATTATCGTTTGGCATTTCACTGGCAGTCCTTTGGACTGCCTTTTGTTTTTTTGGGATGGATGGTACAAACACATGCCGGAGTCACTCATGAATACCTACGGTCGTCAGCCCGTGACCTTTGAACGGGGCGCAGGCGCTTGGCTGTGGGATACGCAAAACAATAAATATCTGGATGCCTTCAGTGGCGTTGCGGTGTGCGGACTGGGGCACGCTCATCCCGCTGTCACGGCGGCGATTTGCCAGCAGGCCGGACGATTGGTGCATACCTCCAACCATTTCGGCATCGCCCTGCAGGAAGAGCTGGGCGCGCAACTCACGCGCATCGCAGGCATGGACAAGGTATTTTTTGGCAACTCCGGCGCTGAAGCCAACGAAGCGGCAATTAAAATCGCACGCCTGCACGGCCACCGCCGTGGCATTGCCACACCGACCATTATTGTTGCCGAAAACAGCTTTCACGGCCGCACGCTGGCCACGCTCACCGCCACCGGTAACCGCAAGATCCAGGCGGGCTTCGAACCGCTGGTGCAAGGTTTCGTACGCGTGCCGTATAACGATCTCGAAGCGATGCGCACCGTAGCGCGCAACAGCGCGAATATTGTGGCGGTGTTAGTCGAACCAGTGCAGGGCGAAGGCGGCGTACACATTCCGGCAGATGATTATCTGGCGGGCGTGCGCGCCTTGTGTGATGAACACGGCTGGCTGATGATGCTCGATGAAATTCAAACCGGCATGGGCCGCACCGGGCGCTGGTTTGCTTATCAACATACCAATGCTATCCCGGACGTGATTACCGTTGCCAAGGCACTGGGTAACGGCGTGCCGATTGGCGCGTGTCTGGCGCGCGGTGAGGCGGCTGAGATGTTGCAGCCTGGTTCGCACGGCTCTACTTTTGGTGGCAATCCGCTGGCGTGTGCGGCCGCGCTGGCGGTGATCACCACCATCGAACAGGAAAAACTGGTGGCGCGCGCCGCTGCATTGGGCGAGCGATTACTCAGCGGCTTGAATCATGCCTTGCGCGATTGCAAACACGTTACCGCGATACGCGGCAAGGGTTTGATGATCGGCGTGGAACTCAATCGCCCGTGTGCAGCGCTGATTCACACGGCGCGCGCGCGCGGCCTGCTGATTAATGTCACCGCTGAGCGCGTGATTCGCCTGCTGCCGCCACTCACCCTCAGCGATGCTGAAGCCGATCTGATTATCGAAGGTGTTGCGGCAGTCGTGCGCGACTTTGCCAATAGCGAAACTGCTGGCGCCGCTTAGCTTTATTAAACGCGCCATCGCGCTGAAATTGAACGTGCCATCGCACTGAAACGGAACGGAACAGCACACCCATGGCATTACGTCATTTTCTTACACTCATGGATTTAAGCCCCGCCGAGTTGCGCGGCCTGGTCGAACGCGCCATCGCGCTGAAAAAAATGCGCAATGCGAACGTACTTTATGAACCCCTGAAAAATAAAGTGCTGGGCATGGTGTTTGAAAAATCCTCTACCCGCACCCGCGTGTCATTTGAAACCGCCATGGCGCACTTCGGCGGCAGTTCCATTTTTCTGTCACCACGCGACACGCAACTTGGTCGTGGCGAGCCGGTGGAAGACACGGCGCGGGTGTTATCCAGCATGGTCGATGTCATCATGATCCGCACATACGCGCACGACATCGTCGAACGCTTCGCTGCATACTCACGCGTGCCGGTGATTAATGCGCTCACCGATCAATGGCACCCCTGCCAGTTACTCGCAGACATGCAAACCTGGGTTGAACAGCGCGGCGACATCGCGGGCAAAACAGTGGCGTGGATCGGCGATGGCAACAACATGTGCAACACCTACATCAGCGCCGCAGGGCAGTTTGATTTTCATCTGCGCATCGCCTGTCCCAAAGGTTACGAACCCGATCAAAATATCCTGCAAAGCGGCGGCGCACACGTAACGCTGGCGAGTGATGCCCGCGCAGCCGCGAAAAACGCTGACTTGATTGTCACCGACACCTGGACCAGCATGGGCTGGGAAGAAGAACAGGAAAAACGCCTGCGTGATTTCGCTGCTTACCAGGTCAACGCAGAAATCATCGCTCATGCCAATCCCGATGCCCTGTTCATGCACTGCCTGCCCGCGCATCGCGGCGAAGAAGTCAGCGCGGACGTGATCGACGGCGCGCAAAGCGTGGTGTGGGATGAAGCAGAAAATCGCCTGCACGCACAAAAAGCCTTGCTGGAATTGTTGCTCGTGAAACAGTGAGCCTGGGTCGCAGCGCGCTGTCATTTCTCGCTACGCCCGAAATGACATGGAACAGAGATTTCTAACAAAAATGACCCCCCTGCTGGAAATCAAGAATATCGAATGCCGTTACGACAGCCACACCGTCGTGCATGATCTTTCCCTGCACTTGAATCCCGGTACGCTGGCGTGTCTGCTGGGCCCGAGCGGTTGCGGTAAAACGACGGTGCTGCGTGCTATCGCCGGTTTTGAGCCTGTTTATAAGGGCGAAATAGTGTTGCGCGGCCAAAGTGTGTCACGCAACAATTACGCGGTGCCGCCCGAACAACGCCGCCTGGGCATGGTGTTCCAGGATTACGCACTGTTTCCGCACCTGGATGTTGAGAGCAACATTGGCTTTGGCCTGCGCAAACAAACTAAAGATGCACGGAGAAAAACTGTGCTGCAATTATTGGAGCTAGTAGGCTTGGGTGGCCTGGAAAAACGCTACTCGCATGAGTTGTCTGGTGGCCAGCAGCAACGCGTTGCCCTGGCGCGCGCCCTGGCGGCGCAGCCCGATTTAATTCTTATGGACGAGCCGTTTTCAAATCTGGATATTGAACTGCGCGAACGGCTGGGACTGGAAGTGCGCGACATTCTTAAAAGCCAGAACATTGCCGCGATTCTGGTAACGCATGACCAGCAAGAGGCATTTGCGCTGGGTGATGTGGTGGGCATCATGAACCAGGGAAATATTTTACAGTGGGATACGCCGTTTAATCTTTACCATGAACCGGTCAACCGCTTTGTCGCAGACTTTATTGGTCAAGGGGTATTTTTACCCGGCACGCTGGTAACACCTGATGCAGTAGAAACCGATGTCGGCATTATTCGCGGCGACCGCGCCTATTTATGGCCCGTAGGATCTGAAGTGGATGTGTTATTGCGCCCAGATGATGTGGTGACCGATGAGAGCAGCGCGTTACGCGGCGAGGTCATCAACAAAGCCTTCAAAGGCGCGTCCATCATGTACACATTAAAGCTGGCGAGCGGCAACAAAGTGCTGGCATTATTTCCCAGCCATCACGACCATGTAATTGGTGAACATGTCGGGATTCGCATCGACGCTGATCATTTGATTAGCTTTCTGTCGCAGCGGGAAGCGCGCTAACCGCCTGCAAATCCGCATGATACGATGACCTCACCATCGGCCCGCTGGCGACATTAACAAAACCCAGTGCGCGGCCCACGTCAGCCAGCTCATCAAACTCCTGCGGCGTTACATAACGCGCTACCGGCAAGTGATGCTGGCTAGGTTGCAGATATTGCCCCAGGGTCAGCATGTCGCAACCATGGGCGCGCAAATCAACCATCACTTGTTGCACTTCCTCCAGTGTTTCACCCAAACCCAGCATCACACCTGATTTAGTGGGTAGTGTCGGGTGCTGTTGCTTGAAACGCTTCAGCAGCGCCAACGACCACGCATAGTCAGAACCAGGGCGCGCTTGCTTGTAGAGACGCGGCACGGTTTCGAGGTTGTGGTTAAACACATCCGGCGGATTATTATTTAATATCTCCAGCGCCACATCCATGCGGCCGCGAAAATCCGGCACCAGAATTTCCAGCTTGGTGTGCGGCGCATGTTGCCGTATCGCCTGAATGCAGGCGGCAAAATGCGCCGCACCGCCATCGCGCAAATCGTCACGGTCTACCGAAGTTACCACTACATATTTCAGCCCCATCGCGGCAATGGTACGCGCCAGATTTTCCGGTTCGTCGGCATCCAGCGCGTTAGGCTTGCCATGCGCCACGTCGCAAAATGGGCAGCGCCGCGTGCAGATGTTGCCCATGATCATGAAGGTGGCGGTGCCATGTCCGAAGCATTCGCCGAGATTAGGGCACGATGCCTCTTCACACACCGTGTGCAGCTTGTGTTCGCGCAACACGGTTTTGAGCCGCACAACCTGGGGGCTATTCGGCGAACGCGCGCGTATCCATGCTGGCTTGCGCAATGGCGTCACCGCAGGCACCACTTTCACGGGAATGCGCGATACCTTGGACTGACCCTTGAGAGGATTGGGCGCCTGCACTGGAATGTCATCATTGTTGAATATAGTCATAGGTGCAATTATACCATTGAATTTCCTAATCTATAGGGCACTTCTATAAATGCGTCATTCCCGCGCAGGCGGGAATCCAGTTTTCTAAAGCAGATGATAAATCAATAACTTCTGGATTCCCGCCTGCGCGGGAATGACGGGAATTTGAATTTATAGAAGTGCCCTATAAAAGGCGCTGTTGCAGACATGCCAGCAAGGCCGCACTGACATCCGTCAGACTATCTGCCACCCCTTCATCACACACCTGCGCAACCTCAAGCCCCGCATAACCGCAGGGATTGATACGCTGGAAGGGCACCAGATCCATGGCTACATTGAGGCTCAGGCCATGATAGCTGCATCCGTGGCGTACCCGCAGCCCGAGGGCGGCGATTTTCCTGCCCTGCACATAGACTCCGGGCGCATCGCGGCGGGTGTGGGCGGCAATGCCGTAGCTGGTCAGCAGGTCAATAACCGCCTGTTCCAGAAGACCCACCAACTGCCGCACCCCCCAACCTCGGCGGCGCAGGTCAATCAGCACATAGACCACAATCTGGCCGGGCCCGTGATAGGTTACCTGTCCACCACGATCCGTTTGCACCAGCGGAATATCGCCCACATCGAGCAGATGCTCGGGCTTGCCGTTCATTCCCTGGGTGTACACTGGCGCGTGCTCAACCAGCCACAACTCATCGGCCGTTATTGCAGTGCGCGCCGCAGTAAATTCCTGCATGGCACGCCATACCGGCTCATAGTCGCAATACCCCAAGGCACGGACGTTTAAGGGTAATATCAAGGGTTTCTCACTTCGCTCTATATCTGTATGTTTTAAACTCAAAATATCATTTTGGGGCATTGTAAACAGGATCTATCATGAAAATCACCTGATTTTAACAAAAAAATGCCTTCAATCAGGTTTTGATACCCGTTTTACCCTAATATAGACCCTATAATGATGGAAATTATTAACCAAAGTGGGCTATGGGGGTTATTTTTAAGCTCTTTTTTGGGTTCGACGCTGCTACCCGGAGGATCTGAGGTAATCCTGGCGCTGTTAGCGGCTAACGGCGAGCATGATAATGCGACGCTGTTAGGAGTAGCCACCCTGGGTAATACACTGGGAGGCATGAGCTCGTGGCTGATCGGCCGGATGATTGCGTGGCGCTATCCCACGCAAAAGATTACCCAGCCACAGCGCTTGCGTGCAATACAGCGCATGCAAAAATGGGGTAGTCCATTGCTGCTGCTCTCCTGGTTACCCATTGTAGGCGACCCCCTGTGTGTGGCGGCGGGGTGGTTGCGCATCCATGGGGGGCTTGCGCTGATTTTTATTGCGGCGGGCAAAGCGGCACGGTATACAGTGATTTTGTTATTTTTATAATCCTGAAGAAGCTATTGGATCGTGGAGGACGCGCAGGCTCCTAGTTTTTCACCAGCAGCTTTTTGTCAGGCAAGCTATCCAACCCCGCCTTGAGTACGCTGGCATTAATGCCGTATTGCCCGAGAATAAAAGCGGCGGCAGAGCTGCGCCGCGCCGCTTCGCAATAACAGATATAGCTTTGCGCCTTATCAAGTTCTTTGATGCGCTGATGTAATTCCTGAATGGGAATGTTGATCGACCCCGGCAAGTGGCCATGCGCAAACTCGGACGGCGTTCGCACATCCAGCCCCCGCGCACCCTCGCTGAGTGTTGCTTGCAGTTCGCTGTGCTTTACCCAGTGCAGCGTTGGCTCGTTGAGCAAGCGCACAAAGTCGGTCTTCGCCAGACGCAATAATACGCCGTCAGTGACCATGGACACGCTGGCATTACGCGGCTGCTCAGAAAGCAGTGCTGCCTCACCAAAGCCACTACCGGCACTGAGTTCGGTGAGCTCGATGGATTCGTCCTCGCCTTCAGTCACCCGTGTCACCAATGCCGTGCCTTCGTTGAGCATGTAAAAATAATCACCCGCATCCCCTTGGCGAATAATCAAGTCACCGACATTGACGCGAATGGGTTCGAGGCTGTCCAGCAATTGTTCGATATTGGCGGGGGGAAGATGACGGAACGTCGGCGAGCGATACATTTTTTGCACCCACTGGCTTTTATCAATGTTAATCACTCCTTCCACGCTCATGATAATTTCCGGTTCACGGCGCATAAACTGATCCCACACCATCATGGTTTCAACCAGGTCAGAGTTCAGACGAATCACCTCGGCTTCAGTAAGCGTGGTGGCGGTGATACGGCGCGGTTGATCTGTGGCAATGGGGTGTAAATTCGCGTTATCTTCCTCGAAGTTCGCACTGATTACAGTGTTGTCCGCGCCATTCCCAGAGGTCAGCTCGACTTCACCCCGCAACAGGTACAGCATGGTGAAATCTTCATCGCCCTGGCGAAACAGACAGGTGCCAGGCGCGCATTTTTCAATCTTGCTGTACATCAAAATATACTCTAGCTGCTCTGGGGCGAGCGATGCCACTGGCTCGAGACGTTTCAGCAAGGCAATATCCATTATACTCATAATCACTTCCTGAACAGCCAGAACAACAATGTGATGACGATACTAACAATAATAGAAGTGGTAATGGGGAAATAAAAACGAAAGTTTTCGCGCTCCAGGGCGATGTCCCCCGGCAAGCGGCCTAAGCCTGATTTCTGCAACCACGGCCAGAGTAGGCCCAATATCACCAGGACGATGCCGATAATGATGAGGGTACGGCTCATGGTGCCTCCTTACAATAACCGAATGCCATTACGCAGGCGCCAGTGCCTCACTGACTTCCAGCCATTGGTCTTCGATCTGCTGTAATTGTTCCACAACCTGCGCCTGTTTTGCGACAGTTTCTTTCAGCCGCGTGGTATTTTCAGGCTGATAACTGGCGGCATCTGCCAGCCAGGTCTCCAATACAGTTTTTTCTTCATGCAAACGGCTGAGCTGTTTTTCAATCTCAACCAGACGTTTTTCCAGCAGACGGCGCTGTTGGGTTAACAGCCGCGCTTGTGCCTTGGCATCAACTGTAGGTGACGTAGTTTTAGGTGTGGGCTTGGCGAGATTTTGCGATGCATTCTGGGTCTGACTTAGCCAGACGCGGTAATCTTCCAGATCACCATCAAAGGCTGTAACACGGCCATCTGCTACCAGCACCAACCGATCCGCCAGAGTGCGCAGCAGGTAGCGATCATGCGACACCACCACTACAGCGCCTTGATATTCCTGCAGGGCAAGGGTCAACGCATCGCGCATGTCGAGATCAAGGTGGTTGGTAGGCTCGTCGAGCAGCAATAGATGGGGACGTTGCCAGGCCAGCAGCGCCAACACCAAACGCGCCTTTTCACCGCCGGAAAACGGCGCAACCAACCGCAGCGCGTCATCACCGACAAAGCCGAATCCACCGAGAAAACTGCGCATCTCCTGTTCGGTGGCGGCCTGCGAGTCAACCTGTTGAATGTGCTGCAAGGCATTCTGCGCGGGATTCAATTGCTCAAGCTGGTGTTGCGCGAAATAACCGATACGCAAATTCTGCCCTTCAATGCGCTGGCCGTTCAACACGGATAGCTCACCTGCCAATAGTTTGATGAGTGTGGATTTACCCGCGCCGTTGCGCCCCAGGATGCCGAGCCGTTCACCCGGCTCGAGTATCAGTTTGATCTGCTTCAGCACGACCACATCATTGTAGCCAGCATCCGCTTCATCCAGACGCAATAACGGCGAGGGATATTTGGCAGGTTCGCGGAAGCTGAACTGAAACGGTGAATCAACATGCGCGGCAGCAATCACCGTCATGCGATCCAGCGCTTTCAAACGGCTTTGCGCCTGGCGCGCCTTGCTGGCCTTGGCGCGAAAGCGTGCGACGAAATCCTCCATGTGCGCAATTTCACGCTGCTGTTTTTCATAGGAACCTTGCTGCAAAGCCAGACGTTCGGCGCGCTGCCGCTCAAATTGCGCGTAATTACCGCTGTATAAAGTGATCGTACGATGTTCGAAGTGGGCAATGGTGTCCACCACATTATCCAGAAAATCGCGGTCATGCGAAATCAGCAATAACGTACCGGGATAACTGAGCAGCCATTGCTCCAGCCATAACACCGTGTCAAGATCGAGGTGGTTGGTAGGTTCATCGAGCAACAACAAATCAGAACGGCATATCAGCGCCTTGGCAAGATTAAGCCGCATGCGCCATCCGCCCGAGAAAGACTGCACGGGCCGGGTGTGATCCGGCACGGCAAAACCCAGCCCACTGAGCAACTGCGCAACGCGCGCCCGCACCGTGTAGCCACCACAATTTTCATAGCGGGCATACAGCGCGGCAATGAGTTTGCCGTTATCTGTCTCCAGTTCGAGTTGCGCTTCGATGTCGCGTAATTCGGCGTCGCCATCAATAACATAGTCAATGGCGGGGCGATCCAGCGTCGCAATTTCCTGGGCAACATGCGCAATGGTAAGGCGTGGTGGAATATCAAGATCACCACTGTCAGTATGAATCTCACCGCGCAGCAACGCAAACAGGCTGGACTTGCCCGTGCCATTGGCGCCAGTAATACCCACCTTTTGGCCGGCATAAATAATCAGCGACACATCGTCCAGCAACACCCGGTTGCCACGGCGTAATGAAGCATTGCGTAAGGTAATCATAGCGGCAAGTTTATCAGCTATGGCTTGTGTGTGAGCAAGAATTCAAGGAACTTCTGATATGTGCTGGCTGTCATTTCGACCGCAGGGAGAAATCCTTGTCTCGAACGAATGTGAGGAGATCTTTGATGTTGTTTGACCGTTTCAATGTTTGCCATTATTGACCATGGGCAAGATTTCTCGCTTCGCTCGAAATGACACACATTCAGAGTTTAATTAAATCAGCTCACCATAGCGAGTAACATACCCAACAGCGCCAGCATCCAGACAATAATTGCACCCGCCGGAAGATCAAAGAAGGCCGATAATGCCAATCCAGCGGCATAACCCATACCTCCCAGCGCGTATCCCAGCACTAATCGTAGTGGCGCTTTTTTATAGCCGCGTGTTGCCAATGCGGGAATAATCAGGCTGGCGAACACCAGATACACGCCCACCAGTTGCACCGAAGCGGTGACGATGACGGCAAACAGCATATAAAACCCCAGACTACCGAGACGTTCACGCGTGCCAAACCACAACGCCAGCACCACGGCATAAAGCACCGCCACCGGCACCAGATCGGAGGGGATCACCCACAGAATTTGCCCCACCAGCAGATCTTTGAGGTGCTCACCGCCGTGCGGGTCATTGCTGATCAGCACCACCGCCCCGGTAGCCGCCAGCACAAATAACACGCCGATCAGCGCCTCTTGTATCTGCGGCCAGCGCCGTTCGCTCCAGCTTAACAACAACGCGCCGAGCATGGCGGTGCTGACCGCAGCAACCTGCGTCTGCCAGCCCTGCGCCTCCCATCCCAGTGCACTGGCGACAATCACGCCCAGCCCAGCCAGTTGGGCGATGGCGAGGTCAACGAAAATGATGCCGCGCGCCAGCACCTGCTGGCCCAACGGCACATGGGTGGCGAGTATCAGCAGCCCGGCTAACCACGCCGGGCCCAAGATACTCCAATCCAGCATACTCCAGTCCAAAGCAGTAAAGTTCACTTCACGGCCTTCAGCAAACGCTGCAGGGTATCGTCGAACAGGCTGAACAAGTCCTGCGCCTCGGCCGTGCCACCCACGGTAAAAGGCAACTCCACCACCGGGATATTGGCCCGGCCGGCCAGCCACGCCGAAGCGCGTCCCCCTTGATAGGCGGCATGAATCACCATTTTTGCCGGTTGCCGCTGTAACTGCGCCAGCACAGTACTCAAATGGGCGCTGCTGGGCTCAATGCCAGGCTTGGGTTCCAGCGTCGCGATCTCGCGCAAACCCAACCAGTTGCTCAGATAGGGAAAACCCCGGTGCTGCACCACGATAGCCACACCCTTGAGCGGCGCCGCCAGTTTTTCCCAACGCTGCATGGCCGTGTTCCACTTGGCGGAAAAGGCGGCGTGGCGCGCCTGGTAAGCGGCGGCATGAGTGGAATCAACCTCACCTAACCGCTTGCTGAGTGCCTCCGCCACCCGGGCGATATTACGCGGATCCGTCTGGATATGGGGATTGCCCGCCGCATGAACATCCCCCTCGCTGCGATCCAGGCGCGTCGGGATTTCCAGCTTGGCCACAACACTGGCGGCCTCGAAATATCCCGGCGTACCGGGCTGCACGCGGGGATTGCCAGCCTGCCGCAACAGCAGCGGCAACCATCCGGCCTCAAGATCAGCACCGGTGCATACCAGCATGTCAGCCCGCCTGACCTGGGCGATGAGGCTGGGGCGAGCTTCAATCAGGTGCGGGTCTTGCAGGCCAGTGGTCGCAGTATAAACAACCACATCTTCACCACCAATCTCCCTTGCCAGCGCACCCCATTCCGGCTCACAGGCCATCACCTGCAATGCCGCCCGTGCCTCGTTTATTCCGGACTGACCCAATATCAACAATAAACACACACCTATGATCTTTTTCATGTCGATTTCCTATTGCCGTTTTTAGATTTAGCCAATTTTTTAAGAGTCCATAATTTCAGTTGTCATTTCTCACTTCGTTCGAAATGACATACCCGAACCTAAAATTGATGTCCACCGTGTGCGCCGAGGCTGAGCTGATACTGCGCATATACCTGATGATCGACGTTGCTTGACCGCGACTGATCGGCGTTGTATTGCAGCCGGAAGCGGCTGAATGGGCTTTTGGCAAACTCCAGAATGGCGCTGGCCCGTGACGGGCTGTAATCAAGATCAGCGAGTGCGCCGCTGGCGTCATTCAATTCATGTGTCGCCAACACGTCATAGCGCAGTCCTGCCCGCCAGCGCGGTATGAACTGATATACACCCTGCAGATACGCGCCGGATTGCCGGGCACGGTAATCGCCGCTGATGCCGGAGACTGCCCCACTCATTGAACCATCGTCTTCACGTCGAAAATACTCGCCCTGGATCACGGCATTCCTGAGCCTGGGATTGCCATTGGGCGCCCACTTCCAGATAAAGTCCGCCGTCCACAACCGACTATCGCCGCTGAATCGATCCGGCAGATCTGCAGCGATGTCGCCCGACTCACGACCACGTGGAGCGGCGTTCAGCAAAGCTCCCCCCACGCGCCAACTCTGGCTCACGCCCACATCGCCGCCAATATGGGCGAACAGGCTGTACGCACCGACGCCGTTTTTCTCATTACCGCCGGCCACGAAACCACTGCCTTTTAATATCTCGCCGCCCAGTTCGATAAAGGTTTCCGTCGGCGCGATCCAGCGCACCTGCAGGCCGTCGTCGCCATACTGAAAATTCAGAAATGCGCGATAGACCAGCGGCTCATCAATGAAGTCCCACGCGTGCGGGTGTTTCTGGTTAATCGCGCCGATCCCGGAGAAGAACCGCCCGCCCTTTACTGTCACACCATGACCCAGACTGGTGGTTTGAAAATAAACCTCTTCCAGCGCGACCGTGTTGTCGGGATTAATGATCAGTGCCATCGCCCCGTACAGATCAGGGTCGATATTGGCGCCCAGATGCAACTCGGTCGGGCTGATGCCGAAACCCCGTTGGCCGGGACTGGCCGCATCGCCCACGGCAAACCCGGGTAGAGCATACGTCGCTGGATCCTGCGACAAATGGGTGTAGGTTCCCGACAAAATTAACGAAATGGCAGGATTAAAGGCATTGGCCGAAAGGGCTGCAGTTGGATCCTGAGCGGCAGCGGCGGATGTGATAGCCGCCATCGACGCAGCCGCAATCATATGCCGTACACGGATGTACCAATGCTGCGGGCGCAGGACGCGCAGGGGCAGCCCCATTAAAACAAGGTGATGTTTCATAGCATTCTCCACGAAATAGATGACCGGCAGGGCTAACCCCGCCAGCGATATTACACAAACAACTATTTTTTTAAGCGTGGAGAAAGAAAGGCGGGGCGCGGGCGAAAAAACCGGTGATAATCCGTGAACTCAACAGACCCACAACGGCCGAAAAGGCAATGCTATCCTGCCCATGAACAATGACGGGAGGGTTATCTTTACTGATGGGGGTGCTACCCAGATGCTGCGCCGTCAGGCACAGGTGACACAGCGTCTTGGATGCGTGCGATTCATGCGATTGATGGTCAATTTGATGCGCAATCAGCACAAATTGCGCAAACAGCAGTGCTACCGCCACCAGAATGGCGTACTTTTGCCGGGCAGAACGCCCAAGTGCGGTGAGCGGTCGCTCCCGGCATCGTGCGATGTCCATGAATGGACGAGTGCCATGCGCGCAGGATGCGCTGGAGCGGCCGATCAAAAGGGTGCGTAATCTGTGCATCATTCAATTAAAAACAGGTTAAGTCATGCTAAACTGTACGCGATTACTGTGCCTATAACAAGACCTCCAGCGCCACATCCCTAATGACCCTACCTCTCTCAATCATTAGAGCATTACAACATGCCACGCAACGCCTTGTAGCCGCACAGGAAAGAGCGATAGCGAAAGGTTCTGCAAATGCCGACCCCACAGTCGCACGCCTGGATGCCGAAGCCCTGTTGAGCTTTGTTATGAACTGCACGCGCAGCCATCTGCACACTTGGCCAGAACGCGTGCTGAACGACGCCCAGGCGCAACTGTTTAACATATTGATAACGCGACGTGCTGCCGGAGAACCGGTCGCGTATCTCACTGGCCACCGCGAATTCTGGTCGATGACGCTGGAAGTCACACCCGATACCCTGATCCCGCGCCCCGAAACCGAATTGCTGGTGGAACTTGCGCTGCAACGCATCCCCGCAGACAGTGCATGGCGCATACTTGATTTAGGCACCGGCTCGGGCGCTATCGCACTTGCCATTGCCCGTGAACGTCCCCATTGCCACGTGATCGCCACCGATCGTTCCCCCGCCGCCCTGTCTGTGGCGCGCCGTAATGCAGCAACACTCAGCATTACCAACATTGAATTTCGCGCGGGTGACTGGTTTGCGCCGTTGCAAGGGGATGAGTTTCATGTGATCGTCTCAAACCCACCCTATGTCAGCACGCTGGATCCGCGGCTGGTTCAAACCAGCATTCGTTTTGAGCCACTCAGCGCCCTGGCATCTGGCGTCGATGGACTGAGTGACATCCGCACGATGGCAGCAACCGCCCGCCAGCACCTGATCAACAAGGGCTGGCTACTGCTGGAACATGGCCATGACCAGGGCCACGCCGTGGCGCAGATACTGCACGACTACGGCTATCAAGAGGTGGGCCATCATCAAGACATTGCGGGCCTGGATCGTGTCAGTCACGGGCGTTGGGGTTATAAAAACCGCTGACGGGGATCGTGGGCTCCTATTCCGCTGTCATTTCGACCAACGGGAGAAATCCTTGTCTCGAATGAAGGTGTGAGATCTCCACGGATTTCTCCCGTTGGTCGAAATGACATCCCCCTCGTTCCGTTGACGTAAAATGTACCCGGCGTCATGAGGTAGCAAGTTAAAACTTTATCTGACCGGGTCAATAACACCCATTACAAACGCCGCCGCTGATCCTGAAACGTAAACCCCAGCAGCGGCACATCAACACCACGCGTCAGCGCCATCACCTTAAACAGCTCACCCATTTCACTCGGCAGCGTGAGTTTTTTCACTTGCTGCGCCAACACCAGATGCTGCCGCACATCAGCCTGATCAGATGCCACCGCCATTTCACTCAGGCCGCTACTTAATAAAAAATACGCCTGCGTGGTAAACCCCGCCACCGCCAGCCCCATCTCACTGGCTACTTCAGCCAGCGCCGTAAAATCAACATGCGCGGTAATATCCTGCAACCCCGGCAAAATCAACGGATCAGGGTGCGCGCGATGACGGTAATGACACATCAACGTGCCAGCGCTGCGCTGCGCATGATAATATTCATGGCGCGGAAAACCGTAATCAATCAGCAGCACCATCCCACGCGTTAACAGCGCGGCAATACTACGCAGCCAATCCTCGGCCGCCAGATTGATCTCTGAGATATAGCCCGGCACGAACTTGCCTTGCTCATCTACCAGCGTAACAATGCGCTCCGCCAATCGCGCATCGCTTAATGGGCCGTCACACCAGACAAACCGCCCGTCGTCCCATGCCACATAACGCTCATACAGCTCAGGAGCGGCCACGCGAAATATATGGATCGGGATGGCATCCAGCAATTCATTGGCGAGCACCACCCCCTGAAACCCGGCAGCAGGCAGCGTATCCAGCGTATCGATCCAGCGCACCCTTTCCGCCAGATGCGGCACCCGCACCGCCACCGTTTGCTGCTGGCGTTGCCGCAGATCAGCGCTCACCTCCAGAATAAAATAATGCTCCGGCAGGCAACCCAGCGTCTCCAGTTCGGCCAGCACATCCGCCGCCATCACCCCCGACCCCGCGCCCACCTCCAGAATATCGCCACCGCCCAAATGCCCCAACACCTGCTGACACTGCCGCGCCACACAGCGTGAAAACAGCGGCGACAACTCCGGCGCCGTCACAAAATCCCCGGCTTCACCCAGCTTGTGCGCCCCGGCGCTGTAATAGCCCAAACCAGGCGCATACAGCGCCAACGCCATATACCGGGCAAAGCTAATCTGCCCGCCACTGGCTGCGATCTCATCACAGATCAGCGCGCACAGCCGGTCGCTGTGCGCCTGGGCGGCAGTATCCGGGGCGGGTAAGTTATTAACATCTGGAAACGTCACGGCATGACGACCTGGCAATAATGAATCATCTCAAATAATCCTCACTCCATGTTTCTGAGCTTCCGAGATCGTGGTTCAATGGCTTTTTTCAGAGGTTATCGCCCGCAAACTGCGCCGCCTCAAGTCCCGCCAGCAAGTGGCCGCTATTTATTTATACACAACCCCACACAAGATACCCGCATATGAAATACCGCACTTTAATAACACTAATATTTTGTTCTTCAAGTATTTTTCTGGCGCAGGCGCAGGCGTATGCGGAAAGCGTCTATAAATGGGTTGATGCTCAAGGCAATATCCATTATGGCGACCGTCCACAAAATAATCCAGCGCAAACATTATACGTCCCTCCGCCACCCCCGGTTGATGCGGCGTCGCAACAACGTCTGGAAGCATTAAAAAAACAGGGCAAGGATAACGAACGCAAGAAAGAGGCGACTGCCAAGGCAGAGGCGATCCCTGATTCAAATAAAGAGGTGGCGAAAAGAAACTGTTCTACCGCTAAAGAAAATCTGGCTCAACTGGAAACCGCAGGCACTTTTTTGGTTGAAACAGACAAGGATGGCAATCAACGCTTAATTTCATCGGAAGAACGCAGCAAAAAGGCCGAAGCCATGAGCAAGGAAATTGAACGCTGGTGCAACTGGACTTAGATTCCTTGCATTACCCTCGCGCGGCTACGACGCCAGCGGCTGATGCCACCCACCACTAGCACCATCATCACCAATACCATCACTGGATATTTCACTGCATACACCACCGGTGTCAATAATAGCCGTGTCATCACACGGGCGCTGTCATGCTGCGTGATAAACGCGGCAAGCGGCGGTGATGCCTGGTAATACCATTCGACAAACGTGCGGCCTGGGGCGTTTGTCAGCAAATATTCATCCCTGAAATGACGCAAGGTCTGCACCTGTGGATCGAGAAATGAGCCATACGCGGCGGTGGCAATAAAACACTTGTCGGTTTTTGCTTCCACAGCAGAAGTGTTATCAGAAAATGCTGGATCCGACTCATTAGCCACCACCCGTGCGACATTGTTCAACGATACGTCCGGCGCATCGGGTGAGACAATAATGGTTATTTTGCGGCTCTTACCCGCCGCCAGACTGTCCAGTCGGCAGGTGAGCGTAACACTGTCAGTATTGGTGCAGGGAGCACCCTGGGCGGTGCGAAACACCACATCTTTGGGCAACCAATCAGTTAGCAGAATGGATGTTGCAGTGTCAGGACCATTATTGGTGACGGTAATCGAGTAGTTGACGGGCACAAACTGCTGATACGGCGGTGCAGGCAGGCTCTTGACCAGGGTCAGTTGCGCCGTAGGTATGCCGGCTGTCGGGGTTAGCAGAAAACCATGCGATACTCCATTCAGATCACCCCAACCGACAATCTGACCCGCGTTGTTAATGGCGGTGGCGTTGCGCAATGCCCAACCCGTTCCAGTGGGAATCAGGGCATTCAAGTCTTGCATATTGTTAGTGGGAGTCCAACTCGTACTTACCGTATCAGTAAAGCGGAACATGCCGCTCAGCGTACCCACGTAGAGCGTTGGCGGGGCTGTTGGGGTTACCGCAAAGGCTACAGCATCAAGATTGGTCAGGCCAGTTTTGGTGACCTTCTCCCAGTTGTCACCGCCGTCGATGGTTTTGTAGATGCCATCGCCAGCAAGTGCGGCATAGAGAGTGCCAGGGGCAGCGGCATGAAACCGCAAACGTCGGATATTGCGTGCCGCAGGCAGGTCTTTAGACCCTGTACCGCTGGCGGCTGTCCATAGGAAAGGGCTTGCGGTACTGACAGTTTTAAATACGCCTGCCGAGGTGCCTACATACACCGCCGTAGGCGTGACGTCGACCGCTGTGATAGCCGCCTCCGTTGGAATCCCTGAACCCAGGATACTACCCCAGGTTGCCCCACCATCGTTACTGAAAAAAATGTTGTTATTAGTGATTGCATATACAAACGGGGAGCCAGCAATTCCTCTGATTTCATCAATCACTACCGGCGAGCTGCTCGGGCTGCTGTCGAGATTCCAGGATCCGCCACCGTTGGTGGTGCGATGTACCCCTACGTTCGTGCCGGCCAGCACCTCGGTTGTGCCACTCCCAACCACGGCCAGCGTTCTTATCGCCCGCACCCTCTCAACGGCGGGGCTGACGGTATTGTCGGTGTAGGTCAGCCCGGTATTGACCGCTGTCCAGTTCGCACCGCCATCAACCGTCTTGAATACCCCGGTCGCCGTACCTGCATAAACAATCAACGGATCGCTGGTAGTAGCTAATGCCGTGATTCTCTGCTCGGTGAGCCCGTTACTGCGCGATGCAATGGTGATGCCGCCATCGCCGCTGCGATAAACACCGGTGGAGGTGCCCAGATAAAGATGCGTGAGATTTCCCGCAAGCGCCATAACGTCGGTGGCCTTGCGGTCATGAAAAAAAGCGCGGGTGCTGTTATCGGCCGCTACAGAATAACCCACTACATACCCAGCGTTATTTATATCATGGGCCACGCTGCCCACATCAGCGCCCACCGTACCCAGATCCTGCATGCCAGTAGCGCCTGTCACCGGCACCCACACAAACGCACGTTTACTGTTGGCTGAAACGGGCTGCCGGGACACCCATCCCACGACGTTGTTGGCATCATTCACCGCGCTGGCTTCGCTATCAGTGAAACCCGTTAATGTGCCCAGATTGGTGATGTTATTGGTGCCATACAAGGCCCTGAACCCTATAAATGCACCACTGGCATTTTGGGCAGCACCCACCACAGAACCCATATTATTAATACCATTCGCCCTACTTTCCGCGCCGCCAAACGTCGGCAGCGAAAGCATGCTTTGGTTTTGCAGGTTATACACAAAACCAAGGCGCTGCCCATTAAATAAAGCGGTACCGGCAATATGATCAAACTCGCTGACATCACTTGCCTCAGTGGCGATGGGATCAAAGTTACTTAACGTGGCGCCGGGCGCACGCAGGAAAGCGCGGCTCTGGACACCATCAATAAAGTTGTAGCCTACCGATAAACCGCTGCTATTTACCGCATTGGCTTGGCTTTCCAGGCTTGATGAAGAAAGCGGCTGGAACGCCCCTGCGGCTCCGACAAAACCGACAAAGGGCGATGCGTTTTCGTTCCTCCCGGCAATAATGCCATTATTGCTGATATCGTAAGGGCGAATATTGGCGCCCAGATCGGTAATGGCATAGTTTGCGCTGCCGGGTATTGCAACACACAACAATACCGTGCCCAGAAAAGGCCGGAAACGCCATTGAAATCCATCCAGAGAGATACGCATAGCAAAAATTCTCGTTGGCTATAATGAACAGGCTTTAACCTAAAAGCGGCGATTGAACCGTAGCGAGAAGGACTAAGATGCTGAAAATGTGCGAGAAAGTCACGAAAATATTCCGCCGCACATGGATGTGCAAGTGTCGTGGGAGGCAGGATGCCGTGAACGACCGCAGCCGTAGCACGGCTACGGTGAGGACAGATTTCGTGAGTTTCTCGCGCAGATTCAGTATATTAGACATTCGCAGTAGGTTCCAATCGCCGTTTTTAAGTTTGACGCGCCATAAATTCAGGCAATGCCATTGCTGCCCGGTGAATAGCGGCGTTGTAGTACAGCGTCTTGAACGACTTGCGTGCGGCGTCTTGCTCGCGGAAACCAGTGCGCACTGCATCTTTATCAAGGCCACCCACACCCTTGCTCGCCAGCGTGGCAGACCACCATCCCGAAGGATAACTGCACTGTGGGAAGTTCAGTGTGAGGGTACTGTCAAAACCGGCGAGGCGCATGGCGCTGTGCATGTCGTTGATAATTTTTTGATGAAATAAGGGGGATTCGCTTTGCTGCACGATCAGTCCGCCAGCACGTAATGCGCGGTGGCAACTGCGGAAAAACGCCTCTGAAAATAATCCTTCGGCCGGGCCCACCGGGTCAGTGCTGTCAACAATGATAATGTCATAGCTACCCGGCGCGGCATCGGCAACCCACTTGATGCCGTCATCAAAATACAATTCGGCACGCGGATCGCTGTTGGAATCCACCAGGTCAGGAAAATGCAATTCAGCGGCGCGCGTCACACCTTCGTCAATGTCTACCTGCTGGGCCTGCACGACCCCCGGATGCTTGAGCACTTCGCGCAAGGTACCGCAATCACCGCCGCCAATAATCAGCACATTTTTAGGATCGGGGTGAGTAAACAACACCGGGTGGGACATCATTTCATGATAAATGAAATTATCGCGGTCGGTTACCATCACCAATCCGTCGATGGTCATCAAGGTGCCAAAGCCTTCGGTTTCATACACTTCGATACGCTGGTAAGGCGTTTGCACATCATGCAGCTTCTCTTTAACTTTCAATGAGAAAGCAGCGCCATCAGCGGGGTAGATTTCGGTATACCAATTTTTGTCCAGTGTCATAGTGTAGAGTCCATAGCAAAGTAGGGAGATAACAAAATTATAGCCCTTTTAGTTTCCTTCTGGGCGCAAATCTTCCATAATCCTGAAAACGGCAGTTGAGGATGGTTATCTGGCTGATTTTATTTTAATCCCTTCGGGCTCAGGCTGCTCGCTACGCTCTCCCCGTCGCTTGCGGCGTTTACTGTCATCCCGAACGTAGAGAGGGATCTTATATTCAACCTTATTGATCACCCCCCTCAGGGTCTTGAACAGCGTTTTCCGGTTACTTCACATTCATCACCTTACTAAATGGATTCTCATGACCACCTGGACTATAGAAAACGCACGCGATACCTATAACATTGCCCACTGGAGCGGCGGCTACTTTGACGTAAACTCGCAGGGCCACGTCACCGCCCGGCCAGACCGCAAACACGCCGGCATCGACATGTACCAGTTAACGCAGGAGATTCGCCAGGCGGGTCTGTCTTTGCCGACATTGGTGCGCTTTACCGACATCCTCCATGACCGGGTTGATACGCTGTGTAACGCCTTTACGCAGGCAATGGCGGCCGATGATTACCAGGCGCGCTTTACGGCGGTCTACCCCATCAAGGTCAATCAGCAGCGTAGCGTAGTGGAACAGATTATTGCCAGTGGCGGCGAGCGCGTGGGCCTGGAAGCGGGCAGCAAGCCCGAATTGCTGGCGGTGCTGGCGCTGGTCACGCCCAATGGCGGCACGGTGGTGTGCAATGGCTATAAAGACCGCGAATACATTCGCCTGGCGCTGATCGGTAAACAGATTGGCCACCGCGTTTACATTGTGGTGGAAAAACTCTCGGAGCTGGAGTTGATTCTGCAAGAAGCGCGTAGCCTGAACATTAAACCCTTGTTGGGTATACGCGTGCGACTGGCCTCGATCGGTGCGGGCAAATGGCAAAACACCGGCGGCGAAAAATCCAAATTTGGCCTGTCTGCTATGCAGGTGTTAGACGTAGTGGAACGCCTGCGTGCCGCAGACATGCTGGACTCGTTGCAATTACTGCACTTTCATCTGGGCTCGCAAATTGCCAATATCCGTGACATTCAAAACGGCATGCGCGAAGCGGCACGCTATTACGCAGAGCTACATCGTCTCGGCGCGGCCATCAAGTGCGTGGATGTCGGCGGCGGACTGGGCGTGGATTATGAAGGCACGCGCTCACGCAGTTTTTGCTCGATGAATTATAGCGTGGAAGAATACGCCAATAACGTAGTGCATGCGCTGTGGGAAACCTGCACCGCGCAAGATTTACCGCATCCCGACATCATCACCGAATCAGGGCGCGCCATGACGGCACATCACGCCGTATTAATTACCAACGTCACCGACATTGACCGCATTCCCGACGGCACTGCGCTCAGCGCGCCCCACGCGAATGAGCCGCTGATCATCCAGGATTTATGGCTGGGCCTAAGCAACCTGTCAGCACGCTCCGCGCTGGAAGCCTACCACGATGCCCAGCATTGGCTGGCCGAAGTGCAAGCGATGTATACCCATGGCGTGTTGACGCTGGAGCAACGCTCGCAGGCCGAGCAGATTTATTTTGCCACCTGCCACAAGGTGCGCACGCTGTTGCAACCCAGCGCCAAATCCCATCGTGAAGCGCTGGATGAACTCAACGAAAAACTTGCCGACAAATATTTCTGCAATTTTTCACTGTTTCAATCCATGCCCGATGCGTGGGCAATTGATCAGATTTTTCCGGTAATACCCCTGCATCGTCTCGACGAACAACCGACACGACGCGCATTGATTGAAGACCTGACCTGCGATTCCGATGGTTGCATAGACCACTATGTCGATCGCGAGGGCGTGGAAAGTACGCTGCCAGTACACAGCTATCAACCGGGAGACACTTATCTACTGGGAATTTTCCTGATCGGCGCGTACCAGGAAATTCTCGGCGACATGCACAACCTGTTTGGCGACACCGACTCAATCAACGTAGAACTCACTGCACAAGGCGGCTATAAACTCACACAGGCACAACGTGGCGACACCGTCGAAACCGTATTACGCTACGTAAATTTCGATGCCGCCGATCTGCTGGCAGCGTATCGCACTAAAATCAATAATGCGCCGCTTACCGCCGAACAACGCAGCGCTTATCTGGAAGAGCTTGCCGCGGGACTGGAAGGGTATACTTATCTGGAGGAATAGGGGCGTGATGTTACGGGTTAATGCATCCATGATGTACGGCATCATTGTCATTTCGAGCGCAGCGAGAAATTTGTAGCCCCTCTAATAGATGTCTACGCCGGGAGCCATGCATGAATCAGGCTGCATAAACAAATATTCCTGAGAAAATGATTGGATAGTATTGACAGAGAAATAATTACACACCAGATCGATATAAAGAAAGGCGGAGTCCGACTACATGATTCTCGTAACAGGTTTTGGCCCATACCAAGAACCGATAAATTCTTCTGGCGTATTAGTGCATTCGTTGAAGCGCGATCTTCCCGAAGAACTTGTTCCTTTGAAACAGAAGCTGGCTTTTGAGGTCATTAGCTGCGATGACTCCTCGAGAGAAGCTGAGCATCAGGGTCTTGAGACGCAACTTGAAGAATTGCTGAAGAAATACGAACCTGCGTTATGTATTCATACAGGACAGGCTCCACCCTATAATAAAATTACAATCGAAAAAATCGCAACCAATTCCTTTATGCAGGAGATCATTGATCCAGTCCGACCGGTTGCGTACTGGTCAAACTTGCCAGGCACAGATGCCCTGAAAACTGTGTTGGAAAATCAAAACATTCCAGCGGACTACTCATTCTACTGCGGACAGCATTTGTGCAATCACATCCTTTATTCAAGTCTACATTTCGCGGAACGTTTCCACCTTTCCCATAAAGCCGGGTTCGTACATATCCCTTTATTGCCGGAACAGGTCATAAAGGAATACCGTGATTCACCTTACATCTCATTAGAGATGTCGAGAAAAGCGCTCACGCTTATCATCAACCATATTGCCGAAACGCAGTAAGTTGGGCGGGTAATGGGGCAAGCTGAACGGTAGGTTGACGCTGAGCCTGCGAGCCCAACATCTCACTCGCGGAATGAGCTTGCTTTTTTGCCATCTGTCGTGAGAATCCGACTTTATCAGCGGCTCGCATAGCGGATAATCCGTAGCGGCACGCCAGTCGATGATGTTGGGCTTCGCAGGCTCAGCGCCAACCTACTCCACAACTACTGTCTTCGAAATGACACCCCTCAAACACCCGGCAAGCGCACCAATAAACGCATCCCGCCCAGCGTTTCGCTGGTGCCAATTTCCAGCGCGCCATCATAAACGCGCAGAATGTCCTGCACGACGGCCATACCAATGCCGTGCCCGCTGATGCTTTCATCAGCGCGTGCTCCGCGTTGCAGTACGCGATCAGCATCCTCGATGGGAATGCCCGGGCCATCATCTTCGACGCTTAACAACAAGCCTGCGCGACGGTGCAGCACATCGGCCACCGGGCGCGCGTTGATAATAATGGTGTGCCTGCACCACTTGTAGGCGTTATCGGTGAGATTGCCGAGGAATTCCATGAGATCGCTTTCATCACCATAAAACACCGCGTCATCTTCGATTTCAATGCGGCAATCCACGCCTTTGTCGGCATAGACTTTATTCAACGATGCCACGATGCGTTGCGCGACTTCGGCAACCGAGACGGGAGCGGATAATGCAGTGCGCCCTGATGCGGCGGCGCGCTGTAACTGGTATTCAACAATCTGATTCATGCGATCAACCTGTTCCTGTACGGTGCGGCGCAGCTCTTCAATCGAACCTTCTTTTTCCACTGAATTACGCACTACCGCAAGTGGCGTCTTTAAGCTATGAGCTAAATCACCCAGCGTATGACGATAGCGCTCGAGCTGCTCCTGACCACCGCGAATCAGGGTGTTGAGGTTGTCCGTCAAGCCACTCAACTCTTGAGGATAGTGGCCCTGCAGTTGTGTGGCGCGCCCCGCTTCAATCGCCGCCAGATCAATCGCTACACGCCGCAATGGCGCAAGACTCCAGCGCAAAATAGTGCCCTGCACCGCCAATAGCAACAAGGCTACGCCGCCCAACCAGCCCCACAAACTGCGCCTGAAACTATTTATTTGCACATCCAGGCTACTCAAATTCCGTGCAACACTGAAGGTAAAATCACGCGCCTTGCCTTTTACTTTCCACGACAAGCCCAAGCTTAAGGCATACAGCGGCGTTCCATCGGAGGCAGTCAGGCGCTCAAAATGCGTAGCGCCCATTTTTAATCCTGTTGAAAATGGTATGGTAATATCCGCCATGGAAGGAGAGCGCAAAATTTGTTTGCCGTCATGGGATGAAATCTGACCATAGATACCTGATCCGGTTGTTGCAAAGCCGGTTTCAGGCATCTCGTTGGATACGACCATGGCGCCCGCTTTATTTAACTCTGAAGCGGCGAGCAGCGCATAGATGTGCCCCTGGAGCCGATCACGCATTGCCGCTTCTGCGCTGTCACGAAATGCCTTGTCAAGCGTGAAGCCGGTGAGCCCAAGAAAACTCGTCAACACCAGACTGCCGGCAAGGAGTAATCGCGTGCTGAGTGATAACATTATTGGCTGCGTTCAAGCGTGAAACGATAACCTCTGCCACGCAGGGTTTCAATAGGATGCACGTCATTGCCGGGGTCAAGTTTGCGTCTCAAGCGGCCCACCAGCACTTCAAGTACATTGCTGTCCCGGTCAAAATCCTGATCATAGAGATGTTCGGTAAGCTCGGCCTTGGAAATAACCTCGCCGTTATGCAGCATCAAGTATTCAAGTAAATTATATTCATACGCAGTGAGATCCACCTGCACGCCGTTGACGCTCACTTGCTGTGTTACGGTATCCAGTGCGACGGGGGCACAGCGTAATATCGGCTGCGACCATCCCGCTGCGCGACGCAATAACACTTTGAGGCGCGCCAGCAACTCTTCCATATGAAAAGGCTTGACGAGATAATCATCGCCACCGGCTTCCAGGCCTTCGACCTTTTCCTGCCAGCGACCGCGTGCGGTAAGAATCAGGATAGGAAAAGTTTTACCTGCGGCACGCAGCCGCTGAATTAACTCGATACCCGACAGTTTTGGCAAACCCAAATCTATCACGGCTACGTCAAAGGGAAATTCTGATCCCAGATACAACCCTTCTTCACCGTCAGTCGCCACATCCACCGCGTAGCTTTCTTCGCTGAAGCGGCTTACCAATTGCTCGCGCAACGGCGCTTCATCTTCAACAATCAATACACGCATATTGTAATCTTTGGTTAGTTTTCCATAATACTTGTCGCCCCGGAAATGCTGGATAAATTCGAGGTGTCATTTCGACCGCAGGGAGAAATCTTTGTCTCGAGTCTCGAACGAAGGTGAGAGATCTTTCAGGATTTCTCCCGCTGGTCGAAATGACAGTCTGAATTTCCCTTAATGATACGACATACCCGTTAATATCCATATAGCCAGAAAACTAACTTTTATTTTTCATGGGGTTAAACGCGCCCCGTCACAGCCCCCCCGGCTCAATGATCCGGGGTTACAGCGACATTAACCCGAATGCGTGATCCCGGATGGTAATCCGTGCGGGTGACAAAAGTCTGGCCGCGGTACCGATATGTAACACGATAACCGATTATGCGCTCATCATTATCATAGCGTGTGGTATTGCTGCAACGCTGACTCACCGTCGTGGCCACGGGTTGTGTATCGTTACCGCCAATGTCATGACCAATCGACGCGCCGACCAGCGCACCGATGAGTTTAGCGGTATCGCCATTGCCCTGCCGATCAATTTGATGGCCGACGACGCCACCCAGAACGCCACCCAGAATCATCGCGCCTGCTGCGTTGTGACGCGTGCGCCCACCTTGCGAGGGCGACGATACGCGCTCATCCCAGCATTGCTGCTGCGTATAGGGTCTACGCGAAACGGCGATAATCGGATCGACATCCAGGACTTTTGCGTAGGTGGCATGATCTTGATGATAACCATGATTTTCGTAATGCCGCTGATAACGATACTCTCTACGATCATCATGGTCATCGTCATCATCTCTTGCCATAACATTCGATGACATGATCAAGGATGACAGTGTAACGCCTAAAACAAACAACGCAGATCTTTTCATTGTGAATCCCTCCTGAAAGCCTAACCCTGAAACTGACGCAAAATCATTTGAGTACGATCATAGGGTACGCCAAGCAGGCTGAACACATGCTGAATCACCCAGGAAAAACAAGGCGGGGAGAAAACGCGATTTTGGCGGGATGTATCGCGTCATTCGCTGCCCCTCCGTGGACAGGAAAGACACGCATAAAAAAACCCTCTCCACCTTCGAAAAAATTCGGTGATGGAGAGGGTTAGGAGCAGCTATTAAATTCCAGCGCCGTTAGGCTTTAGAACTTAACCGTGTCGTTATGAGTGGCTTACTTGGCCAGACCCAAAACGAAGTCTACCAGCTTACCGATGTTTTCATCGGAAACGCGTGGGGAGTAGGGAGGCATTGGTACGCCACCGGTTACTTCGGTCCAGTTACCCTTACCGCCAGCCTTTACTTTGCCAATCAAGTCAGCCTTGGCAGCGGCATTACCCTTATACTTCTTGGATACGTCCATCCAGGCTGGGCCGACAACTTTCTTGTCTACACTATGGCAAGCCAGGCAACCGCTGGCCTTGGCCAGTTCGAGGTCTGCAAAAGAAGGCATGGCAACAACTGACAGGGCAGCGCCCAGAACAAGTGCTTTAACTTTCATTATTTTCTCCTTAACTTACTTAACAATATTAAAGAGGGAAACATCCCACCCTCTCTCATTCCGCCAGGTTCTCTTCCAGCTTGGCTACAGATTACACCCGTCAAGCTGAACCAAAGCTGAATGAAAAAAGCCGGTATTTAGGGCCTGTGAGGAAATAACTTGGGCATTTGGCCGCTGGATTGGGAGGCGATGCTAGGCGCGAAGCGCGCCGTGTGGCAAGCCACACAAGCGGTTTGCAACAACGCAGCGCGCCCAAGACCGGCGAGTCAAATGCCCAAGTTATTTTCGAACAGACCCTTAGGTCATAAAATGTCCATAAATTCAATCCAATGCCGCACCGGCACGCTGGACTGACTTTGCAGATGGGTAAGGCATCCTATATTTGCCGTGGCGATCGCCGCTGGCACGCCGGATTGCAACGCATTCAACTTGTTGCGCAGCAATTGCTGGGAAAGGCCTTTTTGCAGTATGGCATACGTGCCTGCCGAGCCGCAACACAGATGCGCGTCCGGCACCGGGGTAAGCTCAAAGCCGGCGGTTATCAGGATTTTTTCCACCACGCCCGGCAACTGCTGCGCATGTTGTAAGCTGCAGGGGGAGTGAAAGGCAATTTTTTGTTTTTGATTTGCTGATGCCAGAGCCGACAAATCTTCCATCGCCACAATCTCGCTCAGATCCCGGCACAAGGCCGACACGCGCGCGGCCTTTTCTGCATAGGCAGGATCGTGCTGCAAAATATGGCCGTAATCTTTCACCAGCGTCCCGCAGCCGCTGGCGGTCATGACGATGGCTTCAATGCCACTCTGAATATGCGGCCACCAGGCATCAATATTACGCCGCATGAAATCCAGGGCTTCATCATGCGCATTAAGATGATAACTGACGGCACCACAGCAACCCGCTTTATCTGCGCGTAGCAATGAAATGCCGAGGCGATCCAGCACGCGTGCCGCAGCCACATTAATATTCGGCGCGATGGCTGGCTGCACACAACCTTCCAGCACCAGCATGCGTCGCGCATGACGGGCTCCCGGCCATACAGGCCGCCATGCTGATACGAGTTGGCGGGGCGGCAACGAGTGCCGCAATGTTGCCGGCAATAGCGGACGCATAAATTGACCCAGCCGCAGTAATGACGCAAAGCGTTGCGGGTGCGGGATCATCATGCGTAGCACTTTGCGCACCACACGCTCGCGCCATGGCCGCTGCACCTGCTGCTCGGCCACTACACGCCCGATATCCACGAGTCGACCGTATTCAACCCCCGAGGGACACGTGGTTTCGCAGGCACGGCACGTCAGGCAACGATCCAAATGTACCTGGGTCTTGCGCGTCACTGCATTGCCTTCGAGCATTTCCTTGATGAGATAAATGCGTCCGCGCGGCCCGTCCAGTTCATCGCCCAGCAACTGATAGGTGGGGCACGTGGCGGTGCAGAAACCGCAATGCACGCAGGTGCGCAAAATGCTCTCGGCCTCCTGGCCGTGCGCGGTATTTTTTATGGCATTAGTGAGTTGGGTTTGCATTATTTCAGGTTAGTGCTCGTATTGTTCGATTATTTCTTTTTCGGCACGCGCCGCCGCATACCACTCCTGCATGGCGGGGAGCGCTTGCACGGCTTGCACATACGCGGCGGACACATTATCAAGTTGCACATCATAGGTGATAAATCGCGTTGTTACCGGGGCGTACATCGCATCCGCAATAGAAAACTGTCCGAATAAAAATGGGCCTTTTTTGCCAAAACGCGCACGGCAGTCGTTCCATAGTTGCTGAATACGGTCGATGTCTTCCTGCACACCGGACGCACGGCCTTTACCAGGGAAAACCTTTCGGCAATTCATCGTCATATTCTTGCGCAGATCAGTAAATCCGGAATGCATTTCCGCGCTCACTGAACGGGCTACGGCGCGTGCATCTTTATTGCTGGGCCATAACAGATGATCAGGAAAACTCTCTGCCAGATATTCACAAATCGCCAATGAATCCCAGATAGCAAGATCGCCATCACGTAACGCAGGAACCTTACCGGAAGGTGAATAGGAAAGAATACTATCCCAATCGCTACTGTATAGCGGGATGCGTATTTCATTGAATGGGATTCCAGCGTGCTTCAATAGCAACCATGGACGCAACGACCAGGATGAATAATTTTTATTGCCGATAATCAGTGTCAGTTCGTTCATCTCACTCTCCTGTTGATGGCGCATGAAACAATGTATTGTGTTGCTACGCGTCGTGCATGGATGGCGGTTCCTGCGCATCCCTGCGCTCACCGTACTTGGGCATCCTGCCCGGCGCACAAGTGCCGCGAGAGGCAGGATGCCGGAAGCGGCCAACGCTTGGTGGGCTTGGAGCCCACCCTACATTTGGCACCCATTTTACGAATTACCAATCCGCATACATTCGTCCGCGATTGAGAATGCCGTGGGGGTCAAACTCTGCTTTGAGGCGTTGGTGCAATGCCATTAATGCGGGAGACAGTGGATGGAATATTTGCCCTTGTGGCCCTTGTAAACCGCTACCGCGAAACAGTGTTGCATGCCCTTTTGCGGCAGCCACTCTTTCACGCACTGCTTCACTCGCCATTGACGTTTTCAACCAGCGTTGCGCGCCACCCCACTCTATCAACCAGGAACCCGATATATCAATGAGCGGTGTAGCAGGGGGCACGGAGATACGCCATAGTGATGAATCACCCTGAAAAAACACATGCGCATGGTCGCGCACACTCGACCATAGCGCATCACTCTCCGCCAAAGATTCACCACCCAGATTCCTGCACGCTTCTGACAAACCTGCGTGGCTCCCCGACAAGCGTATATAGAGTTGTCCGTCAGCAAACATTGCCGCAGACAACGGTAATGACTGGCCTGCCCAGGCATTCATGCGGCGTATCGCTTCCTGCACGTCGCAGGAAAAAACCTGGGTTTTTTCTGACTCGGCTTTGGGCAGGACTTTCAGGGAAATTTCCAGCAGCACACCTAATGTGCCCAACGCGCCCACCATCAGGCGCGACACATCAAATCCCGCGACATTTTTCATCACCTGCCCGCCAAATTTCAGGATCTCACCCTTACCGGTCAGCACTTTCACACCCAGCACAACATCGCGTACACTGCCTGCATAGGGTCGGCGCGGCCCGGAAAAACCACAGGCGATCGTGCCGCCTAGCGTGTCTTCAGCCTGTGCGCCAAAATACGGCGGCTCGAAGGGTAACATCTGCCCCTGTGTCGCCAGCAGCGCCTCGATTTCAGCAAGTGATGAGCCAGCGCGCGCGGTGATAACTAATTCTGTAGGCTCATAGCTGATCACCCCGCAATGACCCGCAACTGATAGTGGCTCGCTTACATCGGCGCGGCCATAGAAGGCTTTTGTATTTCGACCAACGATTCGCATGGGAATATGTTGTGCAATGGCATCCAGCACTTTTTCCTGTAGCACAGAACTGATGTCAGCATTAGCGGCCATCAGAAACGCTCCAGCCCAGGAAAAGGCAGCGCACCTTTATGCACATGCATGGCGCCGAATTCCGCGCAACGATGCAGTGTCGGCACGGCCTTGCCGGGATTGAGCAAACCTTGCGGATCAAACGCGTGCTTTACCGCATGGAACTGCGCCAATTCCTGCGGCGCGAATTGCACACACATTTGTCCAATTTTCTCTACGCCTACACCATGTTCGCCAGTGATCGTACCGCCTACTGCAATACACAGCTCAAGGATTTTTCCGCCGAATTCCTCGGTGCGCTCCAGCTCGCCAGGTTTGTTCGCATCATAAAGAATCAGTGGATGCAAATTACCGTCACCAGCATGAAATACATTGGCAACCGGCAACTGATATTCAGCGGAAAGTTCCGCGATACGCTTCAATACTTCGGGTAAGCGCTTGCGTGGAATGGTGCCATCCATGCAGTAATAATCAGGCGACAACCGTCCTACCGCAGGAAATGCGGCCTTGCGGCCCGCCCAGAATTTCAGGCGCTCGGCATCATCACGTGCGGTGCGCACTTGCGTTGCACCCGCCACTTGCAACAATTCACGCACCCGCAAAATCTGCTCGGAGACTTCTTCATTGGTACCATCCAATTCACACAACAAGATGGCGGCGGCATCAACCGGATAACCGGCATGCACGAACGCTTCAGCAGCGCGGATTGCCGGGTTGTCCATCATTTCCAATCCTCCAGGAATGATTCCGGCGCTAATGATGTCCCCCACCGCCGCACCCGCTTTGACTACATCATCAAACGCCGCCAGCACCACTTGCGCACGCTCGGGCTTTGGTAATAACTTCACGGTGACTTCTACAATCACGCCCAGTAAACCTTCCGAACCTGTCATCAATGCCAGTAGATCATAGCCCGGCGAATCAAGCGTCGCGCCGCCGATTTCAAGCAATTCGCCGTCCATCGCCAACACTTTTAAACCCAACACATTATGCACGGTGAGGCCATACTTCAAGCAATGCACGCCACCGGAATTTTCCGCAACATTACCGCCGATAGTGCAGGCGATCTGTGATGATGGATCAGGCGCATAATACAAACCATAGGGCGCGGCAGCCTGCGAGATAGCAAGATTTCTCACACCGGGCTGCACACGCGCGATACGGTTCGCGGTATCAATTTCCAGAATGCACATGAATTTCGCAAGACTCAGCAGCACGCCATTTTTCAGCGGCAATGCACCACCGGATAAACCCGTGCCCGCGCCACGCGCCACGACCGGCACCTGCATTTTGTAACATACACGCAAGATCGCTTGCACCTGTTCAATGGTATGCGGCAAGCACACGATCATCGGCAATTCACGATAGGCAGACAGGCCATCACACTCGTAAGGGCGCAGATCTTCGGTTTCGCAGAGGACTGCATCGGCAGGGAGGATGCGGTGCAATGCGGCCAGTAATGTTTGCTTGTCAAAGGATAGCATTGTCATGGCGAATCAATGCTGGGAAAAGCGCCGATACACCAACGCCAGCGCATCATCATCGCCCACGTTACCGGGGAAAATCACCACAGGCAATTCGGGAAAGCGCGGATGATCGGCGGGGCAACGCACGACTGACACACCGGGAGCCACCTGGCCAAGCACGCGCGCCGCGCGCAAGGCAAGGCCGCTGCTGAGCATGTCATTGGAGGTGATGCCACCCTTGCCGATCAGAAAACCCAGATCTTGCGGCAGGTTGCGGATCACATCCATGAGCAGTGCGGACACCGCTTCACCGAACGCCAGGCGTGCGGCTTGATCAGCAAACTGCACTTCGCCACGGCTGGTATAAACAACGGATGTTTTACCCATAGCAAAGACAACTTCGGCCTGATGTAATACAGTTTTCAATACCTGCCCAGGCTGTTCTGTAATTTTCCGCACATCCACCTCAATACCTACCACGCCTGGCTCTTGTAACAAGCGCGCAAGTTGGCGGCTGCTCTTTTCAACATGCGAACCGACAATCACTGCACCGGGTCGCTTCCGGCATCCTGCCTCCCGCGACACTAGCACATCCTTGTGCGTCGCACGCGCACCGCGCGTAAAGCGGCCCATCGCTTCCGCAGGCACAGGCTGCGGCGGCAGATTGGCCAGCGCCTTCACCAGGCTGGCGGCGCTGCGAAACAGAAAGCGTTTGCCTTGTGCGGCCGCCGCACGCACGTCTGCCGTGAAACGCGCCAGATCCTCATAATTTTCGGCATCGACAACACCGCACTGATTTTCTTGCAGCACCAACAATCTGCTCAACACGCCGTTACGGATATCCTCCAGTAAAAAACGCTCAACGCTGTGCGCGGCAATGCGACCCTGGGTTTTTTCGGCAACATAATCCGGTAAAAAACTATGGCTATAACCAAACACTGAATCGCGCGCGAATTCAGTTTCATGCACGGGCACATCCACGCCATTAACTTTCAGATAATGAATGCTGTCACGCGTGACGCGCCCGCCTTCAAAAAAAGCGGGCACCAGAAAGTGTGCGTCAAATGGGCCTAATTCCTCAGCAATAACATCGGTTTCTACGGGATAATGACCACGCAACGTGGAATCAGAACGGCTCACCAATACCGGGTTAATGGCCGTCGTTTTCAGGGCGATTTTCAGGTTATGGCACACTTCACGCGTGACATCCGCCGCGCACGCCGCATCCATGCCACGGGTATTGGTAAGCACGAAGAACAGCGGTGCGGCATCAGTCAATGCTTCTTTAAGCGTGGCCACATCCCAGCGCGTCAGTAGTAAACAGCCGTGAACCGTCTGTGAACCGGTGGGGTCGTCGTCGAGGACGATGATTTTGGTGGTATTGGTCATGCTATACCTCCCTTTCCCCCGCTCCCGCGTGCGGGAGAGGGGGAAATTGGTCGTTAAATTAGACAGCCACCAACTCCTGCGCGCGACGCGCCAGATTATCACCTGTTAAACCATTAAAACCCATAATCTCCGCGGGCGATGCGGTGGTCTCGCCGCGTTTCCAGGCAAACACATCGCGTTTAGCGGCGCGTGCGCGCAGCATGACAGGCTCCAATGTTGCACTTGGGCCACCGCTTACGCCCAGTAATACATCGCCATCAAACAGGGCATTGAAGTGGTCATCATCAAGAAACTGATTGTCTGCCTCGGCACAGGTGTCCCACGCTACATCGGTGGGGCGATACAGGCGGCGCGGATTAACTACGGCAACAATCTTTACACCAAAGCCAGCCGCTTTCAATTTCTCGGCGGCTTCAAATACCGGCAGCAGAATCATGTCACCCACCACCGCGAAGACTACTGTTTTCGCACCTTTATGCTCCAACAAAGTAATCGCCCCGTCAGCCAATGCACAGCGACTTTGTTCCAGTGTAGTGCGCACCGGCAACGGGCTTTTCGATGCAGTAATAACGATGCCCTTGTTGAATGTTTCCAATGCCCACGCATACGCCACTTGAATCATGTTGGCGTCCACCGGGAACAGCGGGAATATATTGCCATTACGCATCATGGCCGCGAAATACGCTTCAATTTCCGGGCGCTGGTGTGTCCAGCCATTGCGCCCCTGCTCTAACGCACCCGCCGTAAACAATGTGACGGTGCTGGGGGTCTTGCGGCGTAGCTCGGCCATGGCCTGCGTTACGGTTTGCCAGATCGGCAAGCCGTTAATGGCAAAACTTTCATACGAACACCACAGGCTGCGCCCGCCAAACAAAGACAGCGCGACGGCGAGGCCCGCACACGCATCTTCATTGAGCGGCTCATACACCTGACCATGCGGCGCTTGATGATACAGCGCATCTTCGGTGGGATGGCGAATCTTTAACGCTTCGTTGATGTTGCCTATCGCTGACGCTTCATTACCATCGGCATTGGTCACCAGAAAACGTGGATCCTGTTTTCCCACCGCACCTACCAGTACGCCCATTGCGGTAGTAGGGACTTTACTTTCACCCACAGCAAAATCCTGTAGCGGTAGATTAGTCAACGGTGGCAACGCCAACACCGACTCTGTTACGGCGGTGCGTGACGCAGGGCCACCCCCGGCGCGGCTGAAATTATCGCGCACGATCTGCCATGCGGCGGGTGTTAAGGCACGGCGCTGCAAGCCCGCGATCACATCCGCATTTTCCAAAGTATGCTGCGCATAAAGATTGTGTGACTTGGCACCCAGCGCGTGTACGCCCGCACCTTTCAATTGCTTGATGATAAATACTGTGAGCTTGCCATTCAGCGCGGACTGCGCGGCCTCGTTCATGGTATCCAGCACTGCGCCAGCAAAGGCGATGCGCTGATCGAATGAAAAGCGCGTGCTGTCAACGAATGCGCCGCTCTGATTCGTGTCATCAAACTGTTTGGCATCCACCAGGTACACGGCATCAAAGCCATGGCCTTTCCAGTACGCAATCATCTCGTCATCGGTGAACAGCGAGACCATGGAATGATGTTCCTGGCTGTAACCATTCCAGATTAAGGTCGGCAGGAAATTGGTGATATTGGGATACGCCACATGAAAATGCATCATGGCGTTCAACACATACGGCTCCCCCATGCCGCCGTCGCCCACCGTGAAGGGGAACAAGGTACCAGGGTGCAACATGGCACCGGCCATGGCGAAGTGCTGCCCCTGTCCCAGCGGACCCGCCGGGGCGAGAATGCCGGGAATCGCGCCCGACAAATGGCCGAGCAAGCCATGCTTTTCACGGTAACGCGCACGCAGATCCTGCACGGTGCGGATGCCCATATCTTCCAGCGAAGCATCGAGGAACATGGCGCTGTAAAACCCCGGCGCGTGATGCCCCACTTCGGTGACAATATTGGTGTGCCCGAGCATCACCAGCGCGGCATAGGCCTCGGCGCTGCTGGCAAACCCGCCGGGATGCCCGGAGGCCTTGGCGCCGGTCATTTGCAGCGTTAAATAACGCAAGGCATCTGCCGCCAGCAGTGTCTGATATACCGCCTGCGGGTCACGCGGATTAGCAATGGCGCGCTGGCTGGTGCTTGCAATCACGGGCTGCGCGGCGTATTCGTCCGCACCCGGCCAAGCGGCGCCGAAATGCTGGATGCCTTCGCAAAAATAGGGGATAGTGGCGCTGCTCATGGCTTTATTCCTTTCATTAAAAATGGCTCTTGCAGTTATGGTACGCCTGAGCCTATAATTTCGCAATATGTAATCGTTTTCACATTATGAAATAACTCAGCCATGAATGAACTGTCAAAAGATACCCCAGTCAGTAGCATCCAGGTCATAGATCGCCTGGTGCAACTGCTGGATGCCATTGCCGCCAACGACACACCCGCCAGCCTGAAAATCCTGTCTGCCGAGACTGGCTTGCACCCTTCCACCGCACACCGCATCCTGGCTGCCCTCGGTAGCCATAGCCTGGTGGAACGCACCGCCGCCGGGCACTACCAACTGGGCGTCAAATTATTGAGCCTGGCGAGCCGTGTGCAGGAACGCGTCGACCTGCGCCGCGAAGCCCTGCCGATCATGGAGCGGTTGCGTAGCGCGCTAGGCGAAACCGTGAATTTGACGGTGCGTGAAGACGACGAAGTGGTGTATGTAGAGCGCGTTTCCAGCCACAAAACCATCCGCGTGGAACAGGTGATCGGCAGCCGCGCGCCGCTGCACGTCACCGCCGTCGGCAAACTGTTTCTCGCCCACGATGGCCACGCCGCTTGCCTCGCCTATGTGCGGCGCACAGGCCTGCCCGCCTACACCGCCAACACGCTCACGCACGCCGAACAATTATGGCAAGCCGCGCACAGCGCGCTGCAACAAGGCTATGCGCTGGATAATGAAGAAGCCGAACTGGGCGTGGGGTGCATCGGCGTGCCGGTGCGCGATGCCAGCGGTGCGATGGTGGCGGGACTATCAATCTCTGCACCGGTCCAACGGCGGCGTGATGAATGGATACCGCAGGTCATTGCGGCAGGCATGCAACTTTCGGGGCGGTTGGGGTATCATTCTTAAAGAAGTGGGATTAACAAAAACTTTGTCATTTCGAGCGTAGCGAGAAATCCTTATCTCGAACCAACGTGGGAAATATGCAGTATTTCTCGCTACGCTCGAAATGACAATAAATCCAGAGATTCCTCAACCTAAAAACAAGTAATCAGGAGCAAACACATGAACAATAAAGTTTCCAAAAGCACACAAGACTGGCAATCCACACTCACACCGGAACAATTCCGCGTATGCCGCAAAAAAGGCACTGAGCGTGCGTTTACCGGGAAGTATTGGGATCACAAAGACGCCGGGATTTATCGCTGCACGTGTTGCGGCGCCGCGCTGTTCAGCTCAGAAACCAAGTTTGATTCGGGCAGCGGCTGGCCCAGCTTTTGGGCGCCCATTACCACGGAAAATGTGACTGCCAAGGCGGACAACAGCCTGCTTATGTCAAGGACTGAAGTGCTGTGCAGCCAGTGCGACGCGCATCTTGGACACGTGTTCAAGGATGGCCCTGAGCCGAGTGGCCTGCGTTATTGCATCAATTCTGTTTCGCTGACTTTTGATGCGAGGGCGGAAGGAAATGAGAATGAATAAGAACTTCCCTGTCATTCCGAGCACCGCGAGGAATCTTAAGCAAGATCCCTCTCTGCGTTCGGGATGACAACCCCAGAGAGATCAAAGCGACATCAAGTCGACGCAATATTTTTAGCATACATAGGCGCAACACGCTCTACCAGCCCATAGGTAATGCACAGCACCACCACCGCCCCACCCAACGCCACCAACCGCATTTCCGGCATGGCATGAGCCCACAACGCCAACCCCGCCAGCACGCTATTAACCACAATCACGCCCCACAGAATGCGCCCATGACTCCAACCCAGCGGACGATGCAATCGCTGGTACGCGTGGGAGCGATGCGCTGCATACCAGCGTTCGCCTGCCATCACCCGCCGCGCCAGGGTCACCGTGGCATCAAACCAGAATACCCCGTACAAAATCACCCACAACACCACGGGCACATCGAACCACACCTCGCCCGCCAGCGCAAATACGGCTATTAAAAGGCCTAGCACACTGCTGCCCACATCGCCCATAAAAATCCTGGCGCGTGGCCAGTTCCATAGCAGAAAACCCGCCACCGCCGCCGCCAATACCCATGCTGGAATCGCCAACGCGGCCCCGCCCGCCTGCCACAGGAAAAAACCGCCCACCCCCAGCACAAACAACACCTCGACCCCCGCAATGCCGTCGGTGCCGTCCATAAAATTAAACAGGTTGATCGACCAGACAATGGCAAAAACCGCCAGCCCTGCACCCCACCAACCCAGTGGCAGATCGGCCACACCCAGCGCCGCAACGCTACCGCCCGCCACTAAAAAATGCACCAACGCCCGCCAACGCGCCGGAAGGTCATGGTGATCATCCCAGTAGCCTATTCCCGCCAGCAACGCCGCACCCGGCAAAAATGCCAGCGCCTGCGCCAACGACCATACCCCCCAAAAAACTGACCCAACCCCCGCCACCAGCCACAGCAATATAAACACCAGTCCACCACCGCGTGGCGTCGCCAGGGTATGTGATGAACGGGCATTGGGGTTATCAAGCAGTCCCTGGGCAAGCGCGTAGAGACGAAAACGGCCCACGAGGAACCAGGATGCAAGAAAAGCGAACAGCAGAGATAAGGTCAGTATTAGCATGGCGCTCACTTTACCTTGTTTTGGACGAATATTCCTAGCTCCATATAAATGGCGGTACTCCGCAGGAACGTCAGGCGCGATCACCGCTCGTTTGAAACCATTCCGCAGTTTCCGCCAGCCCTTGCCCCATAGTGAATGGCGGCGTCCACCCCAGCTCCCGCCGAATTTTGGAACTATCAATCACTAAAGAATCCAGCAGCCGTTCCACCTGCGCCGATTTGCCAGTCAACTGACCCGCTAAACGCAGCAAGGCGGGTGGCACAGGCAACAAACGCGCCGGACGCCCCACAATACGCCAGATCAACTCTGGCGTTGATACATCCTCGCCGTCGCTTACCAGATAAGTTTGACCAACCGCAGCGGGGTATTCCAAGAAAAAATGATGGTGGTATCGACAAGATTACCGGCATAAACAATAAATCAGCATTTACCCGGCGCCAGATAAAGGATGATTATCATCCGTTGCACGGATGATAATCATCCTTTATAATGATCCACATGTATACAAGACATATCCTTCCCTTACTCCATGAGGCACTGGCAGATACGCCCGTTGTGTTGCTGAACGGTGCGCGTCAGACGGGTAAAAGTACGCTGGTGCAATCACTATCAGCAGCACACACACGCCGCTATTTAACACTGGATGATCGCGTCACCTTGACTGCCGCCAAAGGTGATCCTGAAGGATTTATTGCGGGTCTTAATGAACCAGTCACGCTGGATGAGGTACAGCGCGCGCCGGAACTTTTCCTTGCCATCAAGGCGGCGGTGGATCGTGATCGCCGGCCAGGGCGATTCTTGCTGACTGGCTCGGCCAATGTGCTGCTTTTGCCTGATATTGCCGATTCCCTTGCGGGCCGCATGGAAGTGCTATCGCTCTGGCCGTTGTCGAGCGCTGAAATTGCCGAAGCGCCCACCACCAACCTGGCGGACTGGTTGTTTGACGGCCCGATGAATGCACTAAAAATCCCTCCCTGCGACCGGACGCAACTGGTTGGAAAACTACTCTCTGGCGGCTTCCCGGAAGCGGTGAGCCGAAGCTCGCCACGGCGTCGCGCCGCGTGGTTTGACAGTTACCTGCAAGCCATTATGCAGCGCGATGTGCGTGACTTGGCCAACGTTGAGCAGCTAACCGCTATTCCTGATTTAATCCAGTTACTGGCCACCCGCAGCGCAACGCTACTGAATTTTGCTGAAATATCCCGTTCTAGCGGACTGCCGCAAACGACGTTAAAACGTTATTTCAGCCTGCTGGAAACGCTATTTTTAGTGTACAGATTACCGTCTTGGGAGCGCAACATAGGCAAGCGTTTAGTAAAAGCCCCTAAGATATTCTTGCCGGATAGTGGTCTGCTGGCACACCTGGTCGAATTGTCACAAGAACGCTTGACGGGGGGGGCAAGTTTGCCAGGCGGACTGGTTGAAACCTTCGTGCTGAGCGAGTTACTCAAACATCTGGCGTTTTCTGAAAAGCACTTAACCCTGTGGCACTACCGCACCCAGTCTAATATTGAGGTCGATTTTGTGCTGGAGAACCGGCTGGGAAAGCTAACGGGCATTGAGGTCAAGGCCAGCAGCAATGTAGACGGCAAAGATTTCAAAGGATTACGCCACCTGAAAGAAACCGAACCGCAGGCTTTCCAACGCGGCATCGTACTGTATAGTGGACGCGAAGTCGTGCCATTCGCTGCTGACCTGTTTGCAGTGCCTTTGTCGATGTGGTGGGCAGTTAGCTTGGTCAGTATTACACCGCAGGAACGCCTTCAGGCATGATTACCGCTCCCCTGAAACCACTGCGCAGTTTCCGCCAACCCCTGCTCCATCGTAAACGGCGGCGTCCACCCCAGCTCCCGCCGGATTTTGGAGCTGTCAATCACCAAAGAATCCAGCAGCCGCTCCACCTCCGCCGGCAAGGCGGGTGGTACAGGCAGCAATCGCGCCGGACGCCCCAGTGAAGTGGCAATACGCCGGATCAACTCTGGGGTTGATACATCCTCGCCGTCACTTACCAGATAGGTTTGACTGGCGTCCACAGCCTGCCTGGGTACGGCGCTTTCGCAGCCAAAGGAGAGGGGATTTTAGTTTTTCCATATCCAAACCTGGACTTTCAGGCAGACGCCAGCTCCAGCCTCTTTATCTATTCGCCCAATTCTGGCACCCAAACGGTCTTGATTCCACCGTACCTGCGCTGCCATCCGCACCACTGATCACGCCTTCATCAATCTATTTTCAACAGTTGCCAGCATAACGCATAGCGTCATCGGACTAACGGGCGATTCCAGAAAACCGTGCGATAAATAGAATCGTTTTGCTGGCTCAGAGAGCGCGTGAACGAGCAGCGCCGCTACACCTGCAATCGTAGATGCTTGCAGGGCGCGAAGCAGCGCATCCCGCAACAAAGCACTGCCAATGCCGCGATTATGATAATCCTTATGCACAGCCAATCGTCCCAGCACTAAAACAGGCACGGGATCGGGCATATTGCGCCGCAGGGTCTTGGGGGCTTCTTTGTGGCCAATAGCCCCTGCCGATAAACAGTAATAGCCGACCACTGCTTTGCCATGACACACAACATAAGTGCGCGATGCGCCAGAGCGGTTATTTCGCAGCGCGCGTTTTTTCAGCCATGCATTAAGCCCCAGCTCCCCGCAATCAAACATTTCAAGAGGGTGGTCTTCCGCAAGCGGGACGGGTGCCGACAACGTGCCCGCTGTCATTCCCACGGCGCTTTCGTGGTGAGCAATCGGCGTAACCTGTCGGTTTGCGCAGGCGGGTTGTCCAGCATCGCCTGAAACTGAGCGAAAGCATTGGCATCAAGCGCAAAATAGGTTTGGTCAAGCAGCACGTCTTCTGCTTCACGGCACGATACTTCAAGCATGAAATCAGATCGGCTGCGGTTGAGCCGATCTGCGGCTTGGTCAATCAAATCGCGTTGCTGCGCTTTTGCGCGGATGCTGATAGTGACGGGCGCGAATGCCTGCGTCTTGCTCTGTTTCATAGCATGCACCTCCTAATGTATATGAAATATATTACACTATTGTATGCCATATAGCAATACATCTTTTATAGCCTGAAGTGTAATGCCTATATTGTCTATACTTTTGCCTAATCCCCTACTTTGGCCTGTTTTTTCGCAGTCCGGATTAAGGGATTAGGCTGCGGAAACCAATGTGCCATACCTCGATGAGCGCCTCATATGCCCCTTTAGGCTTCAGTCGCGATCACCACTCCCCTGATACCAGTCCGCTGCCTCCCCCAGCCCTTGCTCCATCGCTTCCTTGCGCGGCTGCGTAAACGGCGGCGTCCACCCCAGCTCCCGGCGGATTGTAGAACTATCAATCACCAAAGAATCCAACAGCCGCTCCACCTTGCGCCGATTTGCCGGTCAATTGACCCGCAAAACGCAGCAAGGCGGGTGACACAGACAGTAAACGCGCGGGACGCCCCAGTGTATAGGCGAAGCAGCTTTCGCGCTTGCATCGCAGCAAGAACGGGTGCATCAGCAAACAATCTCATAAGCACTACTGCGTCCACCCTTGCCAGTCGGGGCAAGGCAGCCTTTTTCCACCAACTCGGCCAGTTCCCGGTATGCCGTCGCTCGGCTGGTCTTGGTCAAGCTCATGTACTTGCGGGTGTTTATGCCGCCTTCGAAGCCGCCCCGACCGGCATCCAGCAGGCGATTGAGCACCTTGTTCTGGCGTTCATTGAGATTGGCGCTCTGGTGCTTGAGCCAAAACCGAGCCTTGACCAAGGTATTGGCGACCGTCTGCTCTGCAGTGATCGCCGCCGCCTCGACCTGTGTCAGAAACCAGGCGAGCCATGCAGTCACATCCAGGCCGCCGCGCTGGGTACACTCAAGGATATCGTAGTAACTTTCCCGTTCGCGCAGGATCTGCGCGGAAAGGCTGAAGAGACGCATCGGTTGGCGTTCGTCCTGGGAAAGCGCCATATCGGTGATGGCACGCGCCAATCGGCCGTTGCCATCCTCGAAGGGATGCAGGGTGACGAACCAGAGATGGGCCAACCCAGCGCGGACGAGGCCATCAAGGTCGGCGGATGATGTGTTGAACCATGCGAGAAAATGTTCAAGCTCCGCATTCAGCCTTTCGCGCGGTGGCGCGATGAAGTGTACCTTTTCCCTGCCGATACTGCCCGAGACCACCTGCATCAGCTCGTTCCCGCGCAATTCCCCCACCCGGATGGTGTGCAGCCCGGAATAACCGACAGGGAAGAGCGCCGCCTGCCAGCCAAACAGGCGTTTAGCGGTCAAGGGTTGCGCATGCTGCCGCGTCGCATCAAGGAGAACATCGATCAGCCCGTCCACGGCACGCGGTGGCTTGATAAGTCCTGCGGTCGGTAATCCCAGGTGGTGGGCCACCGAGGAGCGAACCGCCTCCAGATCGAGCCGCTCGCCCTCAATGGCGCTGGTGGTCAGGCCGTCTTCCACCAGGATTGCGGCTACCGCCTCCAGCGTCAGGTTGGCATCGAGCAGCCGGGTAGCTCCAAGCACCTTGCCCTGGGCGAACCGGGCGCGGGCAAGTAAAGGCATAAGACACGCTGCATCCCAGCCGAAGTGGGGCCAGTCGGGCCGCTGCCAGATCCAGGTGAGAGGCGTTTGCATGACATATTCGCTCCATGTAATGAAGCGATTATGCCGACGAATCGCCTCACTGGCAAGACAGCCGGGTGACTATTCATGGCCTGCGCGGGGTTCGCCAGGCACACAGGAGGAGGGGAGCTATCGGCTCCCCCGTGTCAGATCAGGTTCTGTTGCGCCTTCAGTCGCGATCACCGCCCCCTTGAAGCCATTCCGCAGTTTCCGCCAGCCCCTGCTCCATCGTAAACGGCGGCGTCCACCCCAGCTCCCGCCGGATTTTGGAGCTGTCAATCACCAAAGAATCCAGCAGCCGCTCCACCTCCGCCGACGCAGCAAGGCGGGTGGTACAGGCAGTAATCGCGCTGGACGCCCCAGTGAAGTGGCAATACGCCGGATTAACTCTGGCGTTGATCCTGGAAACGGCAGTTAAAATGATTAAAAACCGCCCATGCGGGGCTTACTTGGCTCAGCACGATGTGGTGCTAATCCCATGGGTGAGTAGCCCATTCGCCCTGAGCAGCCCGCGCAGCGGTCGTGTCGAAGGATCCAGCACCTGCCAACTGCCGGATTTAGGTTGATGCATCCTTGCCGTCACTCACCAGATAAGTTTGACTGGCGTCCACAGCCTGCTTGGGTGCGACCCTTTCGCGACCCAGAGGGGGTTTAGTTTCCCCCTATCCAAGCCTGGATTTTCAGGCAGACACTAGCTCCAGCCTCTTTTCTATTCGCTCAATTCTGGCATCCAAACGGTCTGCGCGACCGTGCAGAATCGCAATATCGGTATGAATATTGCCTACGCTCATTTCGATTGAACCCAGGCGCAGCTTTATTTCTGCAACATCTGCTCTAATATTACCCACATCAGATCTGATTGCTCTCAGGTGCTCCAAAATAATGTTTTCGACATTGTCGGTCATGGCGCTTTACCCTCAAATATTCGTCTAGGATAAATGATCCTGATGGCTCTGGCAACCTTCACTCCTTCAGCCTCTTCCACTGCCATTGATCACGGCTTTATCAATGTGCCATACCTCGATGACCGTCTCATATGCCCCTTTAGGCTTCAGTCACGGCCACTCCCCTGAAACCACTGCGCAGTTTCCGCCAGCCCCTGCTCCATGGTAAACGGCGGCGTCCACCCCATCTCCCGGCGGATTTTGGAACTATCAATCACCAAAGAATCCAGCAACCGTTCCACCTGCGCCGATTTGCCGGTCAATCGGCCCGCAAGACGCAGCAAGGCGGGCGGCACAGGCAACAAACGCGACGGACGCCCCAGTGAAGTGGCAATACGCCGGATCAACTCTGGCGTTGATACATCCTCACCATCACTCACCAGATAGGTTTGACCAGCGGCGGCGGGGTGTTCCAGACAAGTAATGATGGCATCGACAAGATTGCCGATGTAGACAAGGCTGCGCTGATTTTTAATCGACCCGAAGGGTAGGGGGACGCCCTTATGCACAAACCGCAGCAATCTCAAAAAATTAGCGCCAACCCCGGGCCCGTAGACCAAAGGCGGGCGCACTATAACAACCTCAAGCCCGGTTTCCTGGGCAACGCGATGCAAAGCCTGTTCGGCCTCCCATTTACTCACTCCATAAGGATCTTGTGGGTTTGGCGCATTCTTCTCCGCGAAACCGCCACTGTGAGCATCCGTACTCTCCCCATTTACCTTGATAGAGCTTACATAAATAAAACGCCGAACACCCGCACGAGCGGCCTCGCGCGCCAATCGCTCAGCCCCGAATACATTAACCTTGCGAAACTCCGCTAACGGATCGGTGGTAGTGTCGTGCATGACATGAACCCGGGCAGCAAGATGAACAACCATACTCACACTGGCAAGGGCATCTTCCCAACGTGTATCCGGGCCGATGTCGCCTACAGCCATCTCGTAGCCAGCAAGGGATGAAACACGGCCATTACGGCGAACAGCCGCGCGCACGCCGAAACTTGATTTCGACAATGCATCGACAACGCTCCTCCCCACAAAACCGTTCGCGCCCGTGACTAATACGATCGGGTTCATTTCATTTTCTAACACAACAACTGCCGATACACATCCAGAGTTTCGCTCACAACCCTTTCTACCGAAAATTCTGCCACGGCGATTTCTCGCCCTTTTTCTCCCATGCGCCGACGCAGTTCTTCATCTTCAATCAAGCGCCGTAGGGCTTCTGCCAATGCTGCAACGTCGCGCGCCGGAACAAGCAAGCCATTTTCACCATGCCGAACAATTTCCCGGCAACCCGGCACATCTGTGGTGACGATAGGACGCCCAGAGGATGCAGCTTCCAGCAAAGACTTGGGTAGCCCCTCGCGGTATGACGGCAAACAAACAATATGAGATTGAGCCAACACCTGAGGCATATCCTCGCGCCTACCCCACCATTCCACAACACCTTCTTTTTGCCATGCTATTAGTTGGTGCTTCGGCACGCTCGCAGGGTTCTGCGGATCTGGGTCACCCACCAAAACAAATCTGGCTTTCACGCCACACTGCTGGAGCTGTCTCGCGGCATCGACAAATTCCCCCACCCCCTTATCCCAAAGCATACGAGCCGGCAGCACAATCAATGGAACACCATCCAGCTGCGGCGACGTGTTATACAGCAATGTATCCACGCCAGCGCCACGAATCAAATGAACATGCTCAGATGCAACACCGATATTCGCGATTATTGCCCGGTCATCTTTGTTCTCCACAATTACCAATGTCCCACGCAACAGCACGCCAAGCACTTTTCGAACTACGACTTGCAATATTTTTGCCCGCCAGTTATTGGAAACAAACAACCAGCCCATTCCGGCTACCCAATTTACTGTGTGTGGAACCCGCATTAGATGTGAAACGAGCGATCCATACAGCATAGGTTTCATCGCGACGTGATGAACAATAGCGGGTTGCTCTTCCCGATAAATTCCCGCAAGTCGCAGAATAGTTGTAAATTCTCGAAATAGATTAGAACCACGTCGCGATACCTCAAGAGGGATCACCCTTACACCATGTTGCTGGATCTTTTCCGCATGCTTGTTTGTTCGCGTAACCACAACCACTTCGAGTCCTGCATTTTTTGCACCTTCAATCACTGGCAACCAATGTGAACAAACGAACCAATCCTCAGTGACAAAAAACAGTATTTTTGAACAGGTAGTTTTCATAGTCTCTAGTAACTTGTCGGACTTAAAGTGGGGTAACCCTGAAATATTTGAACCATATTTTAACGTTGGTATTTCTGCCTGACGGCTGAAGTGTGGGACTCAATTAAACTTGAGGCCACATCGTTCATAGATTCCCAAGGTGCGATCAACCATCTTATCCACAGGGAAATAATCTACCACGCGGGCAAATGCGGCTCGACCTAAACGAAGACGGGATTGTTCATCCTCAAGTTGCTTAAATGCATCTGCCAAAAGTTCAGAATTACGTGGGGGCACCAGTAGTCCTGTAACGCCATCCACCACCACCTCCGGAATTGCACTGACCGCAGTGGCGACAACCGGTCGACTTGATGCCATCGCCTCAAGCAACACCAAGCCGAAACCTTCGTAATTCGATGTCAATGCAAAAAGATCGAATGCCTGCATGACAGCTGGAATATCTTCCCTAAAGCCAGACCATACAACTTCTTGGTCGATCGCGAGCCGAGAAGCCAATTGTTTCAAGTCCTGCTCTAATGGCCCTCTGCCAACGATCACCAATCGAGAAGTTCTGGTTGCCCGATGTCGATACAGTGCATAACCCTCAAGGAGAATATGCAGCGCCTTTTGTGGAACCAAACGCGCTACTGTACCGATCACCCAGCCCGAATCCCCAGAAAGCCATGAACTCCTAAGTTGCTCTACGACTTTCGGTTGCATGGCTTGGTAAAGCTCCGCAGCAATGCCATAATGCACGGTACATACCTTGCCAGGACACAAACCAAGCGATTGCTCTATATATGCCTTAACAGCGTCAGAAATTGCTATGACATGAATTGCCCGCTTGGCGACCCAAGCCCCGAGCGCTTTTTTTCCTATGCCCTTGAAGAATGGTTCATCGTTATGCTTCGTGATGACAAAAACAATAGAACTGGACAAACCGATCAAGGCCAGACGCCCATATAATTCCGCAGGTGGCATATGCGCATGGACAAGCGACGGATTCAGGCGCTGAATCAAGCGCCTCATGCGCCACAGCGGGGCAATTTCGCCATATTTCGTCAAACCCAAGGAATATACGGCCGCCCCACATTCCCGTAAAGCTTGCGTCCAGTAACCGTCACCTTTGAGGTATGCAACACTGACTTGGAGCCCGCGCGATCTCTGGCCACGCACCAAATCAACAAGGTGATTCTCAGCACCACCACGGTTAATCGTGGTAATGATGTGAAGAATATTTGGTACGACTTCAGTATCGCTTATTCCGGGCTTAACGCCAAACGTGTGCATTTTTAAACATCCTTACATTACTCATTCTCAAGATAATCAACATCACGACAAAGATATATGCTGGATAAAGGAGTGTATTAATGGCATCCCCCCTCTGCATGAAGAACAACCATGGCATAACGAACGAATAAATCAGGCCATGCGATTCCCGGGGAGAGGCCAAATGCCATCGATACAACCGGGCCATAAGAACACCTATCACAAAATAGCCGATCAATGGCGAAAGTAGCCCAAAATTGGCAAACAACTCAATCATTGGCGGAGTTGCGAAGGAAACATTTCCATCACCATAGCCCTCATCAATTGCAAGTTGACGACCCATGCCGCGAATCTCAGGAAAAATAAATTTCATGAATGGAAACAACGCTGCAACATAAGTGGCTCCAAATTTGAGATCCTCAAACCCACCAATTCGATCAATCACCACAAGAAACAGCGAGAAGCCTTCAACATTAAATATGTCCAAGGAACCAAATCTGTATAACGCTTCCTCTATTGTTTCAGCAGCAAATAACTTAGCTATAGAGAACACGGTTTCCAGATCATCTGGCCGCTGAATGATCTTCACGACAAGAGTAGAAAGCATTGCAAAAGGAATCAGCACAGCCAGCAAGATTAGAAATTTGCGCGATACGAAAAGCACTTTACCCTTGCGGTTAAGATACCAAAAAACCATCCCATACAGCGCAAAGACAACCATCACGTTTGAAGTTATAAGCACAAAAATTGGCAAGAGGCCACAAAGGATGGGTATCCAGCGCCCGATTATACGCGGCGACCGATTCGCGCGAAAATAAATAAAGCTTCCCAGTACCGATGCAGCGATGAGCGGAAGCGTCAGTGGCAGAACAATAAGAGAGTATTCAAAACTAGCTTGATCGATCGTAAAGGTGAGAATATGGCGGATCAGAATAAAGCCAGAAATGCCGCCAATAAATATCGTTAGTAAAGCCAGCGAGTCCATTCGGGGTGAAAATTTCCAGGGCACGAGGTTAAGCCTTCTCGAGGAAAATGCATAAAACCCCATTAAACTTGCAACCACCGATAAGAAAATGATTGTAGTCGCGACGAGATATACCTCATCTGGAAAATCACTGCGCGGCTCGTAATGTTGCGCCCCCAAGAACATCGTGCCGAGTTGCCCAACCACCATCCAATGAAACACCCCGTAAATGATGTACAACATGGGATTAAAGAACTCGCGCCGCACATAGACAACCCAGAAAATGAACCCCAGGCAAAGAACAGCAGTAGCAGCAGAAAACAATTGGGCCAGCTGAAACACTATTTCTTCCCCTTCTCACTGAGTATGCTATCGGAACACATGGCATCAAACCAATCTAAACTAATAGTCGAGAACTTAACAAAAGCCACCAAGCCACAATGCTAGTCAACCCCATCGCGACAGTCACGCCTATAGCTGTGGCAATTACTGAACCACCTGCCAGAAACACCCCTGCGGCCACAAATAGTGCAAGAATCATGTATAGCATGCTACCCACCTTTTTATGCTCGGAAATAACGCATACGAATCCTATCCAACCAGTTACCGCTCCGAACATCCAAGTACCCACAAAAAGTACTGAAAGCGGAATGGCGGCACCCCGATATGTTTCCCCATACAATCCAACCAAAATTGGTTCAGCCATGAACCATAAAACTGGAACGAAGCCCAGCCCTATCGCGGCAATAACGATCCCCGGTAAAACCAACATGCGACGAAAACGTCGATAATCCTTTTCTCGCATGGCAGCGAGAAGTTTTGGCCGCAACACCGACCAAACAGGGCCAGCAACGCGGATAGGTAGGTTGGCAAGCGTCCGCGCCACCTTGTAGATCGCGACGGCCTCCTTGGATGCCAATGCTCCTAAAATTAGAACATCACCTTGGGCTGCAAAATTGTTACATAAATTGCGTAAAATGGAGTGCTGAGAAAGTGATTCGCTGGGCGGCATCACAGCTTGCGCGCCGACCACAGTCTCCGGCCAAAAACGGTGCGTAACCCACCTGCTTGCGACCATCTTGACAGCAGCGGCAGCGACCGTTACCCAAATAAATCCATTCAAACCGAATAGCAGCGTGAGGGGAATACTGGCCAATAGGTAAAGGTGGCAGTAAGCGATCTCGAAATACGATTGAAGCCGCAATCGTCCTGCCGAGACAAATACACTTTTTGCTACACCATAGCCGGATTGAACCGGAATGCTTAGACCAAGGATAGCAAGCGCCACAGGGTCAATATCCAAAACCAGATGCAACGGCCATGCAGCGAGCAGCAGCAACGCATAAACGCCTAAATTCCAAATCAATTCCCGATGCTCGAGAAATTTTGCATAACCGCGTGCCAAGCCGAAATCCAAACCCCAAGTGCGGCCGATCCAATGCAAGGCCACCTCACCTGAACGGGCGATAAAAACCGCCTCCACAAGATTGACGCACGCTTGAACCAACAAAAAACCACCAAACTCCGCAGCCGACAAGTTGCGAGCCAAGAGCACCTGCACGCCGATCAAGGTGGCTGCCGAAACCACATGGGATACCCCGACAATAGCGCCATCCTTCAATAAATGTTTCAAAGGGGCTTTTCAAATACGGCGAACTGTTCAAGAGCAAAGCGCACAGGGACTGATCGCCCGTTAACTTTCGGTCGCAACGCTATCAATCGGTCCAACGGAGTCGCTACTAAATACAACAGGGCGGCGAACCATGGCCGAAGTACGGGAGGAAGAATCAAGTCGGGGAGCTTCGTCGCCGTTGCAGTAAGTAATCCTTCACCAATGGCCTCGACATGAACACATTGCAGCCCGGCAGATTCCCAGCATCGCACTAGACCCGAATCGGTGAAGCGAAAAAAATCGTCAGGATCAGCGTGGTACTCATGCAAGAACGGCACGGAGACCAGCACCCTACCGCCCGGCCGTAACACGCGGAAGACCTCCGCAGGCGCACGTTCGAAATGATACACGTGCTCAAACAAGTGAAAGGCCAATACAGTATCGAAAGACTCTGACGGCAAATCAAAATGCGACTCCACATTGAGGCTCACCACGCCTGACGCAGGCTGAAGATCTGTAAATGTGATCTGTGTACCAGTAGCGCGTCTGAGATAGTGGTAATAGGACGCAGACTTGGTCTTGCTACCAAGATCCAACACTTCGCCCCTGATCTCGTGGTCACCTAGAGCCAAGTTAAATAGTGAACGAATTAGCGACTTTCCATGCAGCAACTGACGAATCACCAACAATGGGTTGTAAAAAGTATGGTAAGGCATCATCTATTTCATGCCCTCAATTTCTGGTTTTTTCAGGACATATAGAGATGCCCATGCCCAAAGATTGGGTGAAACCCCAATAACGCGGCACATAGTAGCGAACAAGTTCTGCTTTTTTGACTCGTTAAACCAAATGGTAGTCAGCTTCAAGTTGTTGTCCAGCGCAAAATCATGAATTAGCGCATCGCATTGATTCAGGGTTGTGACCCAACGATGCCGATCCTTTCCCATTCCGTACTTCATGTCATATTTATCCGACAATCTGCCATGCAATAAAAACCTCATTCTAAACAGGATGTGTCCAAGGTTTGGAAGTATCAAAATGAGCGAGCCTTTTGTTACCCGTAGCAACTCATTGAGTCCACCTTCGAAATCATCCAGATGTTCCACCAAATCCAATGCAACGACATATTCGAATGAGGAATCTTCCATAGGCAGCCCACCGGACACATCCAGCACATAATCAACCACCCCCTCGGGATTTTGGAATAAATCCACCCCCACATAATCAACCATATCAGCAACATATGGTTTTAACTCGCAGCCCCGGCACCCAACATCCAGCAAACGGGGAAGGGTCAACTCATACTTTTGTGGATACTTCTTAAGTGCTGAACGAACTAGTTCGAATTTATTCATTTTAACAATCCCCTAACACTTTGATAATTCGACTGCACAGCGCCTCCAACGAGTGGTCGCGCCTTACCGTGGCACGCAAGGCATCCCCCAGGGCGTGTCGCTCATCCTCTGGCATTTCGATTAACCTTTGCAATCGGTCAGCCAGCGCCAGCACGTCATCCTTGGGCACTTGGCACAAGGCCGCGTATTCCCGATCAAATATATCTGCAAATGCCGCGTTGCTCGTCACCACAGGGAGTCCGGTACTCATCGCTTCCAGCACCGTCTTGTCCACACTGTCCGTATCGCTAGAATTGACGAACAAGTCAGCTTCACGATATGTATGGTCGATTTGAGTGAACGAGCAGGCCGATGAAAACTCGACACGATCTGCAACGCCAGCGGATTCTACGCGCCTGCGCAACATTGCGAGGTATGCTACGTCCCGAGAGGTAAGCGGATTTCCGACAAACCGCACGACAATCTGGCGCCCGTCAGAATGCCGCTTTGGCAGGCTTGAGATGGCATCAATTAACAGTTCCAGGCGCTTTACCGGCGATATCCGGCCGACAGTCAGCAGCACAAATCTATCCGACAGCACAGTTTCGGTCTCCGCCGGACGAAAGCGCGCCACGTCAATCCCTTGCCCGATGATACTCAGCTTGCTGATAGGCAACGGGAAACCGCTACGGGTGGATGTTACCACACGATCTACGAGCCCCGTTGCCAAACGCACCATCCAGGAAACGTGGCTATGCGCATACCAGAGCACAATGGGAACACGATAGATACGCAACAACGGCCAGCCCATCACGGCAAACAACGGCATCATGTGGGCGAAGCAAGTATCAATACGTTCGCGACGTAATAAATTGGAGAGCAGCCGATAAAATTCAAATGCGCGCCGCAGCTCAGAATAACCACGCTCCTTCCCCACACTCAAAACCTCAACATTCCCTGCAACCGCGATCTTACCGCACGTCATGGTAATTACGAAAACCCGCTCGCAATGCACGGCAAGCCCATTAATCCAGTCGGTGGTGAAACCGAGCACATCGTCATCGGCGTCGGTTTTCAGGTTAAAGATGAGCAGCCTCATACACTCGCCCAGACGTCGATCAGACGCTCTGTAAGAGTATCCAAGCTAAACATCGCTTGCGCCCGCACACTGCCAGCCTTACCAATAGCTTCCGCCTTTGAAGTATCAGTGAGCAGGCTTGAAACCGCACGCGCAAGCCCCTCTGCATCCCCTCGTGGCAAGAGGTGCCCTGTAATCCCCTGCTCCACCAGGTCCTCTGGTCCCGTGCAGGCGGTGCTCACCACTGGCACGCTTGACAGCATTGATTCCAGAACAACCCGGCCAAATCCTTCGTAATGGGATGTCAACAAAAATACATCGGCTGCTGCGTAGATCTGCGGAAGTTCTTCATGCATCTTGCGCCCAAGGAAGAAGAAACGATTATCCAAACCTATGTCCCTGACCCGTTCGCGCATTGTACCTTCTTCTGGACCATCCCCTACAATTACGAAAGCAACATCAGGATGCTGCCTTGCTATCTGTTGCGCAACGTCAACCCATAACCCCAGATTTTTTTGGGCACACAGACGGCCAACGAACAAAACAACTTTCCGCTCAGCGATCGAGGGTAATATCCTTGCTTTGAACTCCCTCTTGCCACCTAAAGCACGAACCAAATTGACGCCTACTGGTGCAACTAAGATCCTACCCAATGGAATGCCACACTCTTTCGCCACATTTTCACGGAGGGCTTCTGATACAACGCGCACGCGCTGTGCACAACGTAGCATTTGCTTAGCGACGCGCTTGCGCCACGGGTTCAACCAATGTTCCGCAGCCCAATCCTGGGAAAATAAGTCAAAGTGGAGTTGAGGTACAAAACTCGCGCCAATCCACTTAGATACCAAGCACCCTGCCACTCCTTCCTCCCAAGGCGTCTGGACAGTAAGAATATCTGGCCGCCAACCATCCGACAGAACGCGCGGCAGAGTCCTCAGCAGATCCAACGCATAGGTAGCTCGATGAAGCGATGCCGTTCCATATAACTGCAGACCTTCACATGGGGCGTCAAAATTTATACCGCTTTTGCTAGGTGTGTAAGTGAGAATCCGGATTTCACTTCCCGGAAAACGTTCCCGCAACCGCAGGCAATAAAAGATATGACGCCTGCGAGCGTCGCCAATATGCTTTTCTTCCTGAGTGTTAAATAAGGAAGGGTCTTTCCCTAAAATTAAGACTTTCAACTCATACACCTTTCCCTTTCAGACACGGCCCGATTGATACATTGCCGACGACAGAACCTTCTCAGTTTGTGCCACGAGAGTTTCCCATGAGAAATGCTGTTTTATTTGGTTCCGGGCAGCCTCACTAAGCCGGTGCCGCAAAGCAGCGTCAGCCAAGAGTTCTCGTAGGGCTTCCGCGAGCGCGGCATCGTCGCTGGCAGGGATCAGAATTCCGTCAATACGATGATTCACAAGCTCGGGGATCCCGCCTACATCAGTAGCCACAACCGGTACACCCGCCGCCTTAGCTTCTAGGACAACGTGAGGGAAACCTTCATGGGTAGAATTAAGCACGAAAACCCGCGCCAACTTGAGCACGCTTGGAATAGCTGTCTTTGGCAAATGTCCAACAAATTTAATGAGCGCCTCACCACCAAGTTCGTGAGCCAGAGCCTCTAATCGACCACGTTCCGGCCCATCTCCCACGAGGCAAAGTCGCCAGCCGTTAGCAACACAAACGCGAATGAGCGCATCCATTCGCTTCAGGAAAATCATGCGCCCTATACTTATAATGTCAAATTCAACATCCCCACTAAAGGATTCATCATCCGTCTCTTGCTTGATTGCATTATAGATAACGCATATTTTACCATCTGACACTCCCCATCCTTGGATGATTCTACTGAGAAATTTGCTAGGTGTGATGATGGCGTCCGCGCGGCAAGTATACCAATCCTGCAACTTCTTCAAAATCGCGAATTTCCCCCCAATAAAACGATTCTGGAATTCTTGTATGCCAATATGTGTCATCCCTCGATTCTGGCACATCTCCCAAATCAAGTCGCCAACCACCTTGGTTACAACAGGTTTCGAGACGATAATTTTGCACGCCAGAATGCCCTCTAGAACAAGGCCGTTGAGATAAATAACATCAGCCTCGCTGGCAAGCCCATGGATCGTGCGAATTGTCCGCAATTGCCGGGACAACTTCCAACCTCTTCTGAGGATGCGAATCACCGGAAACCCATAGCCAGTGTCATCGTGATCTAACGTGTCACTTAAAGTCACTACGCCAACGATCCGATGACCACGACCGCTTAAAGCCTCAGCGATAGCAGGAACATAACTAGCCGGTCCACCATGATCGGGTGGGAAAATTCCAGTTACCAGCAAGATATTCATAGTTCTTTCTCATCCCAAGTGAAGCAGGTCCGAAATTATACGGGACGCCATACTTACCTCAAAGTCGCCACCAAAGTCGAAAACAGGAACAGTGACCGTTTTTGCAAGTAAACAAGCCTACAAGTAAGTTCCCAGTGCCAGAATAGGGTTTTCAACCCTGGGGCGCAGAGAACATCAAATGGTCAGATAGAGTATGCAGGATTGATTTCAACCAGTTTCGTGAAGCTCATTTTATCGCCCGCAGCAGCCGGTCAAAATACTCGATGGTGCGGGTCAGGCCATCGCGTAAAACGGTTGTAGGCTCCCAACCAAGCATCTCGCGCGCCAGGGTAATATCAGGCTGGCGCTGCCTGGGATCATCCGATGGAAGCGGAAGGAAAGTAAGTTCGGAGCGAGCACCTGTAAGCTCTATTACAGTCTCGGCCAGTTGGCGGATAGTGAATTCGTTTGGATTACCGAGATTCATCGGGCCGGGGAAATCGTCTGGTGTATCCATCAGGCGCACGAAAGCCTCGATCAGATCGTCCACGTAACAGAACGAGCGGCTTTGATTACCGTCGCCATACAAGGTAATAGGTTCGTTCTTTAGTGCTTGGACAATAAAATTCGACACCACTCTCCCGTCGTTCGGGTGCATGCGTGGCCCATAGGTGTTGAAGATACGCCCCACCTTGATGCGCAGCTTGTGCTGGCGGTAGTAATCAAAAAACAGGGTTTCTGCGCAACGCTTGCCTTCATCGTAACAAGATCGCGTGCCGATGGGGTTGACGTTACCCCAATAACTTTCCGTTTGTGGATGCACGATCGGGTCGCCATAGACTTCGCTGGTGGATGCCTGAAATATCTTTGCCTTGACCCGCTTGGCGAGACCCAGCATGTTGATTGCGCCATGCACGCTGGTCTTGGTGGTTTGCACGGGGTCGTGCTGATAGTGGATAGGAGATGCAGGGCACGCCAGGTTGTAGATTTCATCCACTTCTACATAAAGTGGAAACGTAACATCATGCCGCATCACCTCGAAACAGTGATTCTCCAATAGGCGGGCAATGTTGTCCTTGGTACCGGTATAAAAGTTATCCACGCACAACACATCATGCCCATCCAACAGCAATCGCTCGCACAGGTGCGAACCCAGAAAGCCCGCTCCGCCAGTCACCAAGATTTTTTTTCTATATCCTTTAGCCATTTCATTTCCTTAATTAAGGCAGCATCATCAATTTTCATAAAAGGAACTCCCGCTTCGAGACCCGCACCCCAGACAACAGTCTCTCTATCACCAGGTATTGGGTGCCATACTACCAGTTGTACGACCAGCACATTTCAATGCCGACGATTTTAGCAGGGGCGTAAGGACGAGTGGTCGGTTCCAGGGAACCAGTGAGAAGATATTCTTCATTCATCGGCGGAGGGCAGTCACGTGGGTAGATACACGGATGACCCGCAGCAACGAGCCATGAACAGAAGCGTCTGGGCAACTGCGCGTCGATGAGAGATTTCATGCAACCAGGCGTTCCAGCCGTTTCACATGCGCAAGCCGTGCGGCAAACCCGAGAACAGCGAGAATATCCTCCCGCTCCAAGTCTTCGTAATCCGCCAGAATTTCTTCAATGGACATGCCGCCGGCAAGCCATTCAAGCACGGTTTCCACCGGATAGCGCAGGCCGCGAATACACGGCTTACCATGGCAGATGGCGGCATCGACGGTGATACGGTCATGAATGTGCTGTGTTTGCCCCATATAAAGTTTTCTCCTTGAAGCACCACTATTTTACTGCGCGAAAGGGAAAATGGGGACGAACCATTTCAATATTCATCTTCCGTGCGACGGCGCTTAATGCCATGCGCTTCATAGCCCTTGTGGAGTAGAAATTCAGCAAGGTAAGCCCCAGCTTGTCCGGTGACACCGGTACACATGCGCGTAGTCATTTTTGTTTATTTTACTCTATTTCTAATGGGGGCGGTGCTCACCCTACCGGTGTGCTCATAGGCCATTCCAAACATCTTCTTCGGCATGGGCCAGAATATCTTTTGCAAAACCCGTTGATTCCTGAAGTCTGGCGGCTGATCCTTCATTTATGTCCAGCACTATTCCGTCGATCGGCGTAAAAACGGGCGCAGACTCGCTTCAATATTCATATTCAGTGTATTAACCCCCTACTGTAATTCTTAATGGGCGGTTGCCAGTCATTCAGTTCACTAGTATACAAAAAGAAGCGAGACCCTTCTACATGAAGGACACGATACAAGTGATCAATCCGGGGCAATCGGTTTCAACAGAAAATCCGCAATAAAGCCATACTGCTCGTTCTGAACCAGATCAAGAATAACGTCCATACGGATGTTCATGTAGTCATGGACGATTCGGTTACGAAGGCCTATGGCACGGTTCCAATCAGTTATTTGTTCACGCGGGATCTGCCCGATATCGGTCAACAAAACAAAAGTATCATAAGCCGATACGGGTATATCCTGCCCCGCCGCCTTGAGCAAGTGCTTGGCCTTGCCGATGGCGTTTTCTACCAGCACTTGCAGCGCATGCAGCACGCCGTTCTGCTCCAGACGGGACAGCGTATTACCCAACATTATCTTCTTCCTGGCATCTGCCAGAATTTCTGCTTGGTAACGCGCGAGTTGCGCCGCTTCCTGCTGATAGACGTCAAGCCGCATGGTCTTTCGCCCAATAAAAATCTTCGAGATCGCGCCACGTTTTTAACAAAAAGTGGCTCCATGGCAGCGTGTTTTCGCCCTTGAGCAGCAATCCTTCCTCGGCGATCACCGCGCGCATGGCAAGCCGTGCTGCGGGGATATCGACTATGTCAATCTGATCCTGCGTTGTCTGCAGACGCCTGGCAAGCTCTGTACGCAAGATTTCTGTATAGCCCAGCACATCCCCCAAGGAAATATCCCTGCGCCATTGCACGGCAAAATCCCAATCACTCTCTTCCCGGGCCTGCCCAAGGGCACGGCTACCGATCAGCAGTGCCAGCTCGATGTTCGCCTGCTGTGCAAAGAGATTTCGTAATTGCTCAATGGCATTACTTGCTTGCATGATTTCCCTGCTCTGGCGTTTCTGAATAATAAGGATTAGGCACTCCCCTATTCTCCCTTATCCATCTGCACAAACATCACATATTCGTTCTGTACATCCAGCGCGAGCAATTTACCCGCTTGCAAAGCGGCAAGGTGCCCGGTCTTCAGAGTTACCAATTCCTGCCACCAGCGTTTACCGAAAGGTTGCTTGCTCTCTTCAACATCACAGACAGCATCGACGATAGCAATACATGGATCATGATCAGTCATATTGCTTCTCCAACCCATACTGCAATTCCGCTTCGGAAAAGCGTCACCCTTCTATCCTGCGAGCCATCACCTTGGCGAATTCGGTGAAATCGCCAAGGTGATGGCTCGCAATGGCGTGGACAATAGCCCAGTCGATTTCCCCACGGCGCAGGGAAGAGCGGATCGAAGGGTTCCGAGTTTTTGCTCTATTACTTCCCGATCCATGACTGCCTCCTTTCGGCGAGGATTCTGTTGCGGTATGGCAGGTAATCCGCCTGGTCGAAGAGGTGTCTGCGAATCAGGTTGGCATAGTGCGTATCGCTGCCCAGAATTCTTTTTCCATGCCGCAGAATCTGCCCCAGAAGAGGCTCGCCGATGGCGCGGATATCCACCAAGTCCACCGGCCGGCCTGTTCTTCCCGCCAACTCGGAGATCAGCGCCATTTTCTCACCGGCCGTGAGGCGGCGCCCGGCATCTACTGCCAGATCCAGATCACTCTCCGCATGCCCCTTGCCGACCGCCAGCGAACCAAACAGAATGACCAGCCTGATACTTGGCTGCATGCTGATGGCGCCCAGAATTGCCTGCTTTAAAATGGGGGCAGACTCGATTTTCATGCTCACATTCCAAGCCTAAATGTATCTTCTGCCAACACAGGCTCTTCCTGAGCTTTCAATTCACGGCGCAAGGCGGCAATTTCGTGTTCCAGCGCCTCGTACTCTGTCATTTTGCGCTTAAGAAAACGAATCGTAATTCTGGCCTTTTCTTCAAGACCCACTGGAGTCAAGAAATAGGCGTAGGCGGCTTTGTTGTTGCTGTTACGGAAGTTTCGGGCTTTGACCAGGCCTCTGCCGATCAGCGCTTTGAGGCAATAATTGGTTTTGCCGAGGCTGACGCCCAGCGTCTCGGCCAACGCGCGCTGACTGATGTGCGGGTCGTCCTGCAGCAGTTTGAGAATCTTGTAGTGGGTTTCGTCGTCAAGCATGGGGTAAAGAAAGCGTACCTGCGTTCAACTGATGAACGAATAATACGGGTTATGCAGGGAATGTCAATAGGCGGGCGCGGACAGTCATTTCGCGTGGTTCAAAAAAAGTCGGCGGAACGCTCTTTGCCAGGGCCGGCGACAACCAGGGCCAGACCCAGCAGGCTGGTGATCAGGTACATGATTGAGGCGGCGCCGTGCAATTGGCCAAAATGTTTTGCGGCAGTGCTGCCTTCGAGCAAGCCGGCGGCTTTAAGCTCCTGCATCATGGGTTGCAACACAAAGGCGCTGGTGGCGACCAGTACCAGCATGGCGACCAGCGACCATACGCGCCAGGCCGTGTGCCACGTCTTGCCCGCCACATAAATAGCGCGCGCCAATAACAACGCGCCGCACACCAGACCCACCAGGCTCAGCACACCAAACATCTGTCCCGCAACCTCGCCTGCCAGGCGGCGGTCATTGAGGCTATTGAATAACACGGGGACGGCGAGATAACCAATGGCCCACAATCCACCCACCCAGAGTGTTAGCAGAATCCGTTCGGCGATGGAGGCTAGGCGCATTATAAGAGTTCCAGTGGAGTTGCTACGCGTCGTGCATGGACGCACAAGTGCCGCGAGAGGCAGGATGCCGGAAGCGGCCAACGCTTGGTGGGCTTGGAGCCCACCCTACATTTGATTTCAAAAACAAAGATTTCTCGCTACGCTCGAAATGACAAACTATATATATTTAACCGCAGAAATTTCATATTCAATTTCACCACTGGGCGCGCGCACTACGGCGATGTCGCCTTCTTCTTTGCCGATAAGGGCGCGGGCAATGGGTGAGGTGATGGAAATCCTGCCTTCTTTGACATTGGCTTCCTGATCACCGACGATCTGATAGGTGACAGTATCATTACTTTTGATATTGAGCAATTCAACCGTCGTGCCGAATACAACTTTTCCACCCGCATTGAGCGCGGTGACGTCAATGATCTGGGCATTAGACAGCATGCCGTCAATTTCCTTGATGCGGCCTTCAATAAAGCTTTGCTGTTCTTTGGCGGCGTGATATTCGGCATTTTCTTTCAGGTCACCGTGGGCGCGCGCTTCGGCAATCGCTACGATAACACGCGGACGTGCGACTGATTTCAGCTCCTGCAACTCGTCGCGCAGCAGTTGTGCGCCGCGCGCGGTCATGGGTACTTTGCTCATACCGCTAACTCCTTGTGTAAATCCTGTAGGCTGTTTACGTCGAAATCCTGCCGCTGCTGCAACGCCAGACAGGTGGCGCGCGCACCCGCGAGCGTAGTGCTATACGTTACTTTATGCTGTAATGCGGCACGCCGAATTTCATACGAGTCGGCGATGGCTTGCTTGCCTTCAGTGGTGTTAATCACCAAGGTAATCTCGTCATTTTTAATCATATCGACAATGTGCGGGCGGCCTTCTGCAACTTTATTGATGCGCGCCACTTTCACGCCCGCCTCTTCCAGTACCTTGGCGGTGCCGCGCGTGGCATAAAGCTCAAAACCCAATTCTGCCAAATCACGCGCCACTCCGGCAACCCGTGCCTTGTCGGTGTCACGCACACTGATAAAGGCGCGGCCACCGCGTGGCAAGAGAATACTGGCGGCCTGCTGTGATTTGGCAAACGCTTCGGCAAACGTGCGGCCGATGCCCATCACTTCACCGGTCGATTTCATCTCCGGCCCCAGAATCGGATCAACGCCCGGAAACTTGCTAAACGGGAACACCGCCTCTTTCACTGAATAGTAACCGGGAATGATCTCTTTGGTAACCCCCTGTTGCGCCAGACTGCGCCCGGTCATGCAGCGTGCGGCGATTTTGGCCAGTTGCCGACCCGTGGCTTTGGATACATACGGCACGGTGCGCGACGCGCGCGGATTAACTTCCAGCACAAAAATCGTCTCACCCTGAATGGCGAATTGCGCGTTCATCAAACCGATCACACCCAGACCCGATGCCATCATGCACATCTGTTCGCGCAACTGATTCTGGATGGACGCGCTGAGGCTGTACGGCGGCAATGAACACGCCGAGTCGCCGGAATGCACGCCCGCCTGCTCGATATGTTCCATGATGCCGCCGATCAACACGTCTTTGCCATCGCAAATCGCGTCTACGTCCACCTCGGTGGCGTCATCAAGAAAACGGTCGAGCAGCACCGGCGAGTCATTGGAGACTTTCACGGCATCGCGCATGTAGCGGCGCAGATCGTCTTCGTTATGCACGATCTCCATGGCGCGGCCACCCAACACATACGAGGGCCGCACCACCAGCGGATAGCCAATTTTTTTGGCGCCTTCCACGGCCTCGTCAGGGTGACGGGCAGTGCAATTGGGCGGCTGACGCAGACCCAATTTTTCGATTAATTTCTGGAAACGCTCACGATCTTCGGCAATATCAATAGAGTCTGGCGTGGTGCCGATAATCGGTGCGCCCGCCGCTTCCAGTGCGCGCGCCAACTTCAGCGGGGTTTGCCCACCGTATTGCACGATAACGCCTTTGGGCTTTTCAACGGCGATAATTTCCAGTACGTCTTCCAGCGTCAACGGCTCGAAATACAGGCGATCCGAGGTATCATAATCGGTGGACACGGTTTCCGGATTGCAGTTGACCATGATGGTTTCATAACCGTCTTCATGCAGCGCCAGCGACGCATGTACGCAGCAATAGTCAAACTCAATGCCCTGGCCGATGCGGTTTGGTCCGCCGCCCAACACCATGATTTTATCGCGCGTGGTGGGCGCGGCCTCGCACTCTTCTTCATAGGTGGAGTACATGTAGGCGGTGCTTGAGGCAAACTCGGCGGCGCAGGAATCGACGCGTTTATACACCGGGCGCACGCCCAGCACATGGCGCAAGGCACGCACGTCATCTTCTTTAGTGCCGAGCAGGCTCGCCAAACGGCTATCAGAAAATCCTTTGCGCTTGAGGTTATATAGATAGGTTTTGTCGAGACTTTTAAGAGCATCTGCCCTGGTATAGGCCTTGCTGCGCACTTGTGTCTCGATGCGCACCAGATCTTCAATCTGCGCCAGAAACCACGGATCGACTTTACTCAAATCAAAAATTTCGTCCACCGACAAACCGGCGCGGAAGGCATCGCCGATATACCAGATGCGATCCGGCCCCGGCGTGTGCAATTCCTGGCGGATGCGATCCATCGCCTCGGGCGAGGCCAGATCGACTTTTTCATTCAAGCCATCAGACCCGGTTTCCAGGCCGCGCAAGGCTTTTTGCAGCGATTCCTGGAACGTCCGGCCCATCGCCATCACCTCGCCCACCGATTTCATCTGGGTGGTGAGGTGGCTGTTGGCGCGCGGGAATTTTTCAAAGGTGAAGCGCGGTATTTTGGTAACCACGTAGTCGATGCTCGGCTCGAACGAGGCGGGCGTTGCGCCGCCGGTAATCTCATTGCGTAACTCGTCAAGGGTATAACCCACCGCCAGCTTGGCCGCCACTTTGGCGATGGGAAAACCGGTAGCTTTAGACGCCAGCGCCGAGGAACGCGACACGCGCGGATTCATTTCAATGACGAGCATACGGCCATCATCGGGATTAATGGCAAACTGCACGTTCGAGCCGCCCGTGTCGACGCCGATTTTGCGCAATACCGCAATCGAGGCGTTGCGCATGATTTGATATTCTTTGTCGGTGAGGGTCTGCGCGGGCGCCACGGTGATGGAGTCACCGGTATGCACGCCCATCGGATCAAAATTTTCAATGGAGCAGATGATGATGCAGTTGTCCTTGCGGTCACGCACCACTTCCATTTCAAACTCTTTCCAGCCCAGCAACGATTCTTCGATAAGCAGCTCGTTGGTGGGCGACAGGTCCAGGCCACGCTCACAGATTTCAATAAATTCCTGGCGATTATAGGCAATGCCGCCGCCACTGCCGCCCATGGTAAACGAGGGGCGAATAATGGTGGGGAAGCCAATTTGCGCCTGCACTTGCAGCGCTTCTTCCATGCTGTGGGCGCTTGCCGCGCGCGCGCAACCCAGGCCGATGTCGCGCATCGCCAGACGGAAACGCTCACGGTCTTCGGCCATGTCGATGGCGTCGCGCGATGCGCCAATCATTTCTACGCCGTATTTTTCCAGCACGCCTTCACGCACCAGATCCAGCGCGCAGTTAAGCGCGGTCTGGCCGCCCATGGTAGGCAGCAGCGCATCGGGGCGCTCTTTTTCGATAATGCGCGCCACCACCTGCCAGTTAATTGGCTCGATGTAGGTGGCATCGGCCATTTCCGGGTCGGTCATGATGGTGGCGGGGTTGGAGTTGATCAACACCACGCGATAACCTTCTTCGCGCAAGGCCTTGCAGGCTTGCGCGCCGGAATAGTCAAACTCACAGGCCTGGCCGATCACAATCGGACCCGCGCCAATGATTAGAATGCTTTTGATGTCTGTGCGTTTTGGCATAAGCTGGTTTCAGTTAAGTCTGTGTGGGCGGGATCCTCCGCCACGTGTAGTGTTCATTGTCATCCCGACCCTCGCGAAAGCGGGGGGAGGGATCCTGGAAGATCTCTCAAAGATCTCTCACCTTCGTTCGAGACCCGAGACAAGGATTTCTCGCCACGCTCGAAATGACATCTGCTGCGAAAGAGTGGCGCCCATCAACTATGAGCACGCGCCTTTTCCATTAATTCTATAAAGTGGTCGAACAACAACGCGGCATCATGTGGGCCGGGGCTGGCTTCCGGGTGCCCTTGGAAACTGAAGGCAGGCTTGTCGGTGCGGTATATGCCCTGCAGCGAGCCATCAAACAGCGAGCGATGCGTGACGCGCAAAGTGTCGGGCAAGCACGTGTCATCCACCGCAAAGCCGTGATTTTGGCTGGTAATCATTACCCGTCCGGTATCCAGGTTTTGCACCGGGTGGTTGGCGCCGTGATGGCCGAATTTCATTTTCAGGGTACGCGCACCGCTCGCCAGCGCCAGTAACTGGTGACCCAGGCAAATGCCGAATACTGGCTTGCCGCTGTTGACGATGTCGCGGATGGCGTTAATGGCATAATCGCACGGCTCAGGATCACCGGGGCCGTTAGACAGAAACACGCCGTCGGGGCGCATCGCTAACACTTTGGCGGCAGACATTTGCGCGGGCACCACGGTGACCTGGCAACCCCGGTCGACGAGCATGCGCAGAATGTTGCGCTTCACGCCGTAATCATAAGCTACCACATGGAAACGGCCTGGGTTGACACAATTGGTGGTAGTGGGCGCGGCAGCGGGCAACGTCCAGCTCGGCTGCGACCATTCGTAAGCACTTTTCGCGCTCACCACTTTGGCCAGATCCATGCCCTTCAGGCCGGGGAAACTGCGCGCAGCATGCAGGGCGGCGGCTTCATCCACCTTGCCTGCCATGATGCAGCCATTCAGCGCACCTTTTTCACGCAGCAAACGCGTCAGGCGGCGTGTATCCAGCCCCGCCATGCCCACCACCTTGTGGCGGTGCAGGTAAGCGTCGAGGCTCTCCCTGGAGCGCCAGTTGCTTACAGTTGCGGAGAGATCACGAACTATCAGGCCGCTGGCGGCGATATTGGCCGATTCCTGGTCGTCGTCATTGGTACCAACATTGCCAATATGGGGATAGGTGAGGGTAACGATCTGGCGGCAATAAGATGGATCGGTGAGAATTTCCTGATAGCCTGTCATGGCGGTATTAAATACCACCTCTCCCGTCGTTTGCCCCTCAATACCGATGGACTCCCCCCTAAAGAGGCTGCCATCTTCCAGGGCTAACAGGGCGGGCTGCCGCAAAACTACCTCCACTCAGATATACGAAGCGGGAGTGGCGCGTTAGAACCTGTTTATAATCTCGCTGAAGGGTGCATCGCGGCGTTGGAAGCGGGCTCAAAATGCTCATGTACTCCGTGTACACTCCGCTTTTTCCCCCGCTTCCGGCTTGCGCTACATCCCTTGATCGAGATTATAAACAGATTCTAACGCGCCACTCCCGCTGGGTGTTCAATTCATATTTAATATTTATGACGGGAATTTTACTCCATTCAGACCCACCCTGTCTATGGACTTGGCGGGCCAGTTTGGTGCGTTTTCAGCTTTCTTCCTGCCACTGATTGCGCCCTTTCAGTTTGCAACGGTACAGCGCAGCGTCGGAACGCTCAAAGACCTGGCTGACGGTATCGCCCTCTTTAAACACGGCAATACCGCAACTGATGGTGATGGGCACGCGCTGTCCGCCATGATGAAACTCGCATTCACGTACACACGCACACAATTTTTCGGCGACAACACGCGCGCCTTCCAGCGCCGTTTCCGGCAACAGCACCACAAATTCTTCGCCACCGTAGCGCGCCATAAAATCGACATCGCGCACTTCTTTTTTAAGCAACTGGGCAATAATGCGCAGCACTTTATCACCCGCCTGGTGACCGTAGCGGTCATTGACCTGCTTGAAGTGATCAATATCCAGCACCAGCAGGGTTAGCGCATGCTTGTAGCGCCGCCAGCGCGCAAATTCCTCACCCGAGCGCCGCTCATACGCCAGGCGATTAGGGATGCCGGTCAGCACATCCTGCAAGGCAGTCGCCTGCTCGGTGCGCACGCGCGTATGCAACTGGCCAATTTCGGTTTCCATTTCGCGCACCCGGCTGCTTAACATGCCGACCTGACGCTGCGCTTCTTTCTCGCGCTCTTCTTCTTCGCGGCGGAACACGGTCATGTGTTCGCGTATACCTTCCAGACGCTGCTGGATAACCTGCTTTAATGAGCTGATGTCGGTAGCCTCCTGCATGGAAGTTTCGATGCCGCTCACCTGGTCGTTAACCGCCAGATCAAACTTGGCGTGGCTATGTTGCGCCGCCTGGCGCGTCACAATGCTTTCAGATAAATGCTGATCAATTTCCTGCAAGCGTTGCGTCAACATGCGCAGAAACTCTTCGAGATCACTTTTTTCACTGCGGATTTTTTCCAGCGCGGCGGCCACCAACTCTGCCACGGACTGCAACGACGGCAGAAATGCCAAGGCTTGCGTTTCTTCGCTAAGCTGCACTTTCAGCGCTTCCACCGACTCCGTCATTTCCGGTTGTAGCGTCAAGCGTTCCAGCAATTCCACCACCGCTTCACGCACGGCGGGCGACAGCGTATCGGCCTTGGTGTCCTGCGGACGGGGTCGAGCGGGGGTATCGATGGAGGTAGACGCTGATGCCTTGGGAGTTGCTTTGTTACTCGGTGGCGCTGGTGGGGCGCGATCAGGCAGCGCTTGAGATAGATCACGGCCTTCTTCTTTGGCGGGATGTTTGCTGCCGCCAAAGAGTTTGCCAAAAAATCCCCCCGACGTTGGCTCATCTGCCGGCACATCCAGATTATCAGTCTTGCGCCCTTTGACAGCGGGATGCAGATCCAGCTTCAGCAGTATTTGCGAAATCGCTTCAATGCGTTCCTGCAATCCAACGGGGCCTACGCCATCGCGCACCGCCTTGCGCAAACTCTCCAGTTGCACGTCAACGTCAGGGTGTACACCATCTGCCGCCAACGCGAGGCGTGAAATACAGCGGCGCAACATTTTTTCCAGCGATTCCCACTCATGCTGCTTGGCCTCGGCTTTCTCCAGCGTCGCATAATATTTCTGGCGCCAGTGCTCGAAGTCTTGGGGGTGGTCGCTGTCTTTCATTGGGGTGTCTCTAAGAATTCGTCATTCCCGCGCAGGCGGGAATCCAGCGGCTAAAAAACTCATCAAAGTAGCACCTGGATTCCCGCCTTCGCGGGAATGACGAAAATTTGAATATTAAAAGGTGCCCATTAAAGGCTTCTCAAACCATATTGCACAGCAGAATTACCGCAACCCTAACACATCCTGCATATCAAACAAGCCGCGCTCGCGCTGCACCAACCAACCCGCCGCACGCACTGCGCCCTTGGCGAAGGTCATGCGGCTGGAGGCCTTGTGGGTAATTTCCACACGCTCTCCCAGCCCCGCAAACAGCACGGTGTGGTCACCCACCACATCTCCCGCGCGCACTGTAGCAAAACCGATGGTGTTGCGGTCACGCTCGCCCGTCACACCTTCACGGCCGTACACCGCGCATTGCTTCAGGTCACGCCCCAAGGCATGGGCGATCACTTCGCCCATGCGCAACGCGGTGCCCGAAGGCGCATCAATTTTATGGCGATGATGCGCTTCAATGATTTCAATATCGACCTCATCGCCCAAAATGCGCGCCGCCGTTTCCAGTAATTTGAAACACAGATTCACGCCCACACTCATGTTGGGCGCCATAACGATGGCGATATCTTTTGCGGCATCGGCTACGTGGCGGGTTTGCTCGGGCGTAAAGCCCGTGGTACCAATCACCATGCGGCGCCCGGCAGCGCGGCAAATTTCGAGATTCTTCAGGGTGACGTCAGGCCGGGTAAAGTCGATGAGCACATCGAAGGCGCGGGTCGCGGCGCTTAGATCATCGCCAATACGCACACCCAATATCCCCAGCCCCGCCATTTCACCCGCATCCAGGCCGATCATGGCACTGCCCGGACGCTCCAGCCCGGCAGACAGCGCAACATCCGGCGCATCGCGGCACGCCTCGATCAAGTGGCGACCCATACGTCCCGCCGCGCCAGTCACGGCTATTTGTGTTGTCATAGAGCCTCATTATGCAGATGTTTGTGCGGATAAGAATAGCGGAGGTTCAAGTGCGTTGAGCCCGTTTGATGATAGCACCGGCACCCTCATCATCCGTAGATCGGTATCCTGTGGCCCTCGCCCTCGCCGTGACTCCCACGATCCGACCCATCGGACAGGCTGAGCATCGTCAGCAGCGTGATGATGATCACAAAAACAACTATCCAGGTAGTGTATTTTTCCTGCTCTTTTTTGTACCTCTCGAGCTGCCTATCCTCCTCGCGCTTAATGTCCGCCATCTCAAATAGGTCGTGCAGTGGGTCTTTCTTTTTATCATCTTTCACTCATGCCTCCTTTTTATTCGCTTTTTTGTGTATTTTCCGCCACCTCGAGCGCGGCGAGGATCGGCGGACTGCTGTTGGGCTTCATTGCATTCAGCGCCAACCTACACTTATGGAGCTACCAGCAGACGGGCGCGGATGGCTTTTTCCAGTTCATCCACCAGATGTTCATTACTGAGCTTGCGCGCGGGTTTACCGTCGATATACAGCAGGTTCGGCGCGCCACCGGCCAGGCCGACATGCGCTGCTTTCGATTCGCCGGGGCCATTCACCACGCAGCCAATCACGGCGACATCCAGGGGCTGGCGAATGTCTTCAAGGCGCGCTTCCAGGGCGTTGACCGTGGAAATAACATCAAATTCCTGGCGCGAGCACGACGGGCAGGCAATTAAATTAATGCCATTGCTGCGCAGGCGCAAACTTTTGAGAATATCGAATCCGACCTTGATTTCATCCACCGGATCAGCGGCCAGCGACACGCGCAAGGTGTCGCCAATGCCGTCCATCAGCAACATGCCCAGGCCAATCGCAGACTTCACCGTGCCGGAACGCAAGGCGCCCGCTTCGGTGATGCCCAGATGCAAGGGTTGATCAATGCGCGTCGCCAGATCGCGGTAGGCCGCCACCGTCATGAATACTTCCGAGGCTTTGAGGCTGACCTTGAAATTTTGAAAATCGAGCTTTTGCAGGATGTCGACATGGCGCATGGCAGATTCCACCAGGGCTTGCGCGGTGGGCTCGCCATATTTTTTCTGCAAATCTTTTTCCAGCGAACCAGCATTCACGCCAATACGTATCGGAATGTTACGGTCACGCGCGGCTTCCACTACGGCGCGCACCCGGTCTTCGCGGCCGATGTTGCCGGGGTTAATGCGCAGGCAATCCACGCCTAGGGTCGCCACGCGCAACGCAATCTTGTAATCAAAGTGAATGTCCGCCACTAGCGCAACCTGCACTTCTTTGCGGATCATGCCAAACGCTTCAGCGGCGTCCATGCTCGGAACCGACACGCGCACAATGTCCGCGCCGGCGCGCTCCAGCGCACGAATCTGCGCTACGGTGGCGGCCACGTCGCAGGTTTCAGTGTTGGTCATGCTCTGCACCGCAATCGGCGCATCACCGCCCACCGGCACTTTGCCCACCCAGATCTGCCGCGATTTGCGGCGTTTAATCGGACTTTCGTGCTGCATTCTAATTCGCTCCCGCCGCTTTGCCGAGCACAAAACTCGCGCGCCCACCCTGCTCAAAGCGTGAGTGATTAAAAGGAACCCCATTATATTCGATCTTTACCCCGGGAGAGTAGCCTATTACTACCTGCAACGGCGGCACGCCCTGCAAGGTGCGGGTGACGCCTTCCTTGCCCAGATCATAGAATAAGCGCTGTCCATTGGCATCAGTAATTTGCACCCAGGAATCCGCCTCAAAGGTCAGCTTGATGACTGCCGGAATTATCGGAGCGGGGCTAGCAGGTGACGCCGCACCCGCACCATTAGCAGATAGCGCCAATGGCGCGAGCGGGTTGGATTGATTTAACCCCGGCGCCGCCCCAGGAAAGGGCGCAGGTAGTTCCGGAACTGGAACTGGCATCAGACCCCTCGCTGCGCTCTCCCCCGCCGCTCCTGAAGGAACATTCCCACCAGGAATGGGCACCGGGATTAATTCGGTGGAACCACCTTCCGGCTGCTGCAACGGCACAGGCGCTACATCGATCCCCGTATCAGTACCGGCGGGCGCGCTTTCACTCAGCCCGGCAGTCATCACCTCGGATTCATCACGCCCCTGCCACCACCATAGACCCAGCACCACCACCAACACGGCTAACGCCATCACATACGTTGTCAACTGCACCGGCCGATCACTGCGATGTTCCGCACCTTGCGTGCTCGGCGCCATGACCTTGATCGGCGGTGGCTGGGCGCCCGTTGCGCGGTTATAACTGGCGATCAGCTCATCGGCTGGCAAATTGGTTAAACGCGCATAATTACGCAAATAACCGGTCACAAAAATCGGTGGCGGGAGTTTTTTATAATCATCACTTTCCAGCGCCTTGACCATTTTAAGATCGAGGTGCAAACGCCGCGCGATTTCATCCTGGCTTAAATTAAGCGCCTCGCGCGCCTCACGCAATAACCTGCCCGGCCCCTCAACGGGCAAGGCTGCTTCCTGTTTGTTTGCGGTCACATCCATCGTCATCTCTTCTCTGATTCACGCAACAATCGCGCTTCTTCGCTATTAGGAAAATTGCTCTTGAGCCGCATTTGCAGTGTGGCAACGGCCTGTGCATCACCTAATTTACGTTCTATCAAGATACCCAGCCACAGGCTGCGCGGCGCAGGGGCGGCTAACTCGGAATAGCGCTGCAAATACGCGCGCGCCAGCAGCGGCCGCTCCGAGTTATACATGAGCAATGCCATTTGATATAACGTACCGGGCAGCTTTGAATTAATCTCTAATGCGGCGCGGAAATGACGCTCGGCTTTTTGCGCATCACCCGCGCGCAGCGCACATAATCCGGCATTTTCATAGGCAAGCTCAGGGGTGGCATAGCGCGGGTTTTTGGCAATATCCAGAAACAGTTTTTCTGCTTGCGGGTATTGGCCACGGTCACACAGGAAGGTGCCATAATTATTTTGCAGCATCGGGTTTTCAGCGTCCAGCCGCAATGCGCGCTGATAATGCTGTTCAGCTTTTTCCAACTGACCCTGCTGTTGATAAATGCTGGCAATATAGTGATGCGCATCCGCATGATCCGCATCCTGCTCCAGCGCTTTAAGGAATTTTTCGAGGGCAGTGTCGTTATTACCCTGCTGCATGTAAGCCAGGCCAAGATTGGTATAAACCTGTGCCAGTGATTCTTTTGATTCAGCACCGTTACGCAGTGAAGATTGTCCACACCCCATCAGACTTACTACTATCAAACCCCACCACAACCAGCGTCCCTTCATTACTAATAATCCTCTCGTTACCACTACTGCTGCTGCGCCACCACGGAGATGGGTATGCGATGGAGCTTGCGTTTGCTGCGATCCAGCACCTTGCCCGCCAGTTGCCCGCACGCGGCGTCAATGTCATCGCCCCGCGTACGGCGGGTAATGGTAGTAAAACCAGCTTTGACCAGTATATCGCGGAAAACATCAATCGCCGCATCGCTGGAACGAGTATAGCGGGTATTGGGGAAAGGATTAAAGGGAATCAGATTAATCTTGGACGGCACATCCGCGAGCAAGCGCACCAGTTCACGCGCCAGTTGCGGGCTGTCGTTCACTCCATTCAACATCACATATTCAAAAGTGATGCGGCGGTGCGGCTTGCCTTCCAGATAACGCTTGCACGAGGCCAGCAATTCCTGAATCGGATATTTTTTGTTGATCGGCACCAGCTCATTGCGCAACGCATCGTTGGGCGCATGCAGCGAAACTGCCAAGCTCACATCGCTCACATCGCGCAAGCGATCCAGCGCGGGCACAACACCTGCCGTGCTTAACGTCACGCGGCGTTTCGACAAACCATAGGCAAAATCTTCGGTCATCAGATTCATGGCCTGTACCACGTTGTCAAAATTCAACAACGGCTCGCCCATGCCCATCATCACCACATTGGTAATAATGCGATCGGCCCCCATCGGATCAAGGCGTGTTTTACCTAACGCGCGATTAGCCACCCACACCTGACCAATGATTTCCGCCACGCTCAGGTTACGGTTAAAGCCCTGTTGCGCAGTGGAGCAAAACGAACAATCCAGCGCGCATCCCACCTGTGAAGACACGCATAAAGTGCCACGACCCGGTTCGGGAATAAACACCGCCTCGATGCAGTTGCCGCTATCTACCCGCAACAACCACTTGCGCGTACCATCGTCAGACGCCTGCTCCAGCACCACCTCGGGGCAACGGATTTCAGTGGTTTCTGCCAGACGTGTGCGCAGCTCCTTGCTGATGTTGGTCATCTCATCAAAGTTAGCAACACCGCGCTGATGAATCCATTGCAAGATTTGCGTGGCGCGAAACGGCTTCTCGCCCAGCGAGACGAAATAAGCTTCGAGGGATGCGCGATCCATCCCCAGCAAGTTGATCTTGCCAGGCGTCTTTGCAACAGGTGTGTTCACGGGCGTGTTCAATATCAGCGTGTGCGTGCGCACAGCTCGCTGGACTTGAAGAAGAATTCAATCTCGCCCTTGGCGGTTTCCAGCGCATCGGAACCATGCACGGCATTCTCTTCAACGCTGTCCGCAAAGTCAGCGCGGATGGTGCCCGGCGCGGCATTTTTGGGGTTGGTGGCGCCCATCAGATCACGGTGCTTGGCAACGGCGTTCTCGCCTTCCAGCACTTGAATCATCACTGGGCCAGTGATCATGAATGTGACCAGATCATTGAAAAAAGGGCGCTCTTTATGCACGGCGTAAAAACCTTCGGCCTGTTGACGCGTCAGGTGCGTCATTTTGGCGGCGATAATGCGCAAACCCGCTTTTTCAAAACGGCTATAAATGCCGCCAATGACATTTTTGGCAACGGCGTCGGGCTTGATGATAGATAAAGTGCGTTCAACAGCCATGAGAATTCTCCAGATAACGGGGACATTAAAGACGGGGCAAAAACCATACAACGAGCATGGTTTACATAATGGAAAAACTGGTGTAGTTTACTGGGTTAGCTGCGTTCTGGCAATCAACCTGAATTGCCTCATAAAAACCCCCAAAGAGGTCTTTGTCATTTCGACCAACGGGAGAAATCCTGCGAGATCTCTCAAAGTTCTCTCACTTTCGTTCGAGACTCGAGACAAGGATTTCTCCCGTTGGTCGAAATGACAGGGGCGCGCCACTAGACGCTGAAGCTCTCGCCGCAGCCGCACATATCTTTCACGTTGGGGTTGTTGAATTTCAGCCCTGAATTAAGCCCTTCCTTGGTGTAATCCAGCTCCATCCCGTCAATAAACGGCAGGCTTTTACGGTCTACGATCACTTTCACGCCGTGGCCTTCAAACACTTCGTCATTGGCGCCCACTTCGCTTGCCACGTCCAGCACATAGCTGAAGCCAGTGCAGCCACTAGGCTTCACGCCCACGCGCACGGCATCGCCCTTGCCTTCCTGCTTCGCAAGAAATCGCTTCATGTGATCGGCCGCCGCAACGGTTAATGTAATGCTCATATTTCACCTCTACAGAAAACGCTGATGGGTGTCATTTCGAGTGTAGCGAGAAATCCTGTAAGATCTCTCACTGCGTTCGAGATGACAAACTACCCCCAGGCATTGACCTGGGCACGGCTGATTTGTTCATTTAATACGGTCATCAACCTGTCGATGTCCGCCAGGGTATTATCTTTACCCAAACTGATGCGTATCACGCGCCGCGCCAGATCGGGGTCTACACCCATCGCCAGCAACACGCGACTGGGGTCAGGACTACCGCTGGTGCAAGCCGAGCCGCTGGAGACGGCGATGCCGTGGCGATCCAGTTCCATCAGCAGCGTTTCGCCCTCAATGGCCGGCACGCCTATCAATACGGTATTGGCGACGCGCGGCGCTTGCGCGGCAAACACCACGATGCCCGGCAGCGCGCGCAAACGTTGCTCTAACGCGCCACGCAGTGTCTTTAGATGCGATGCGCGTGACGCCAATTCTTCATGCGCCAACAACGCCGCCGCGCCAAAACCGACAATACCTGCGACATTCTCGGTGCCCGCACGGCGCTCCATCTCGTGGCCGCCGCCGTGCAGCAGCGGCTCCAGATCCAGCGCTTTATCAACGATCAGCGCGCCGACGCCTTTGGGGCCATACAACTTGTGCGCGGAAAGGCTCATTAAATGGGCGCCGCTGGCCGGAAAATCCACGGCAATTTTGCCTGCCGCCTGCACTGCATCGGTGTGCATAATCGCACCCGCCGCACGCACCTGGGCGCTGATGGCGGCAATATCCTGAATCACACCGGTTTCGTTATTCGCCATCATCACCGACACCAGACGCGGCGCGCTTTTCAGTGCAGCAGACAACGCCGCCCGCGAGACGCGGCACTGCTCATCCACGGCGATGCTGTCGCATTGCCAACCGTGCGTAACCAGCGCCTGCGCCGCGCCCTGTAATGACGAATGCTCAATAGCGCTGATGGCAATGCGCCCCGGCGATAGCTTTGCGGCAACGCCCTTCAATGCGTAATTATTAGCTTCAGTGCCGCCGCTGGTAAACACCACTTGCGAAGGGTGCGCATTGACTAAAGCCGCCACCTGCTCGCGCGCCTGATCCAGCGCGGCACGTGCGGTGCGGCCTTGCAGATGCAGGCTCGATGGATTGCCGTAATGCTCGCGCAAATACGGCAACATGGCGTCCAGCACACGCACATCCAGCGGGGTGGTGGCGTTGTGGTCGAGATAGACCGGCACTACAGGATTCCTGTACTAAACTGCTGCCGCTCCACTGGTAAAACGCCGCTGTTGCAGCATGTCCTGGCGTATCACCACTTCTTTCACGCCGCGCCGCTCCACCAATTGCGCGAGATTGATGCCGCTCAGGAAATCATAAATCTGGCGGCTCAGGTCAGACCACAATTCATGGGTCAAACACGGTTCACCACCCTGACAATTCGCCAGGCCACCGCAACGCGTGGCTTCGACGGTTTCGTCGATGGCGCTGATCACCTGCACCACGGTAATCTCGCTTGCCGCACGGCTCAGGCGATAACCCCCGCCCGGCCCACGCGCGCTGTCCACCAAGCCCTCTTTACGCAAACGCGCAAAAAGTTGCTCAAGATACGATAACGAAATACCCTGACGCTGCGAAATATCCGCCAACGGCACCGGGTTTTCAGTAGCATGAACCGCCAGATCAAGCATGGCAGTAACCGCATAACGACCTTTAGTTGTTAGTCTCATTGATATATTCCTGATTTCCACATAACTTTAGGGGATAAATAACCACAATTTTCATTATACATACTTGATTGAAATAGTCAACAATTTAGAGGGCGCATCCCTCTCAATGCTCCTCGGTTAATCAACATTTTCCCGCAACTACGAAAGATCCCTCCTGAGGAGGGCTGTATACGCTATAAGAAATATAGACGCCGTCATGTGTTTGTAATACATTTGATCCATGCTTTCAAGCTATTAGCTATAGATTTCTTACGCGAATTTCGATGAACGTGATTGTTTAACTTTCAAGGAGAATGCTAATGAAACTGAACCCCGTAGTGACTGCTCTGTCAGCGGCTGTCGTGTTGTGGAGCGCCACTGCGCAGTCCGCGCCGACCTATTCGGCCATCACCCTCGACCCTTTGGGGGCCGATTTTAACATCCCCAGCAAAATCAACGGCAGCGGCCAGATCGTAATCAACACCTACACTAATAAATTTGGTTCCCACATTTACGGTACCCTCCTTTACAGCGGCGGTGTCATGACCGACTTGGGTAACCTTGGGGGCTCCTCCTATAGCCGGGCCTACGGCATCAACGACAACGGCCAAGTTGTCGGCGAATCCTCTCGCGCTGACGGCACCACCCATGCCTTCCTCTACAGCGGCGGCGCCATGACCGATCTTGGAACCTTGGGGGGCTCCTCTAGCTTGGCCCGTGACATCAACGACCGCGGCCAGATCGTGGGCCACTCCTCCATCGCTGACGGTACCAACCATGCCTTCCTCTACGACAACCGTGCCATGACCGACCTCGCCCCCTTGGGCGAGAACCATAGCGGAGCCATTGGCATCAACGCCAGCGGCCAGATCGTAGGCACCTACTCCGTACCCGCCGGCGGTACTGTAGGTGGCACCTACATCCGTTCCTTCCTCTACAGCGGCGGCACCATGACCGACCTCGGCACCCTTGGGGGACCCAATAGCGAGGCCACTGGCATCAACGACAACGGCCAAATCGTGGGCTCCTCTTCCCTCGCGGACGGTACCTGGCATGCCTTTCTCTACAGCGGTGGCACCATGACCGACCTCGGCACCCTTGGGGGTTCTAATAGCCGAGCCTTTGGCATCAACAACCACGGCCAAGTCGTGGGCGAATCCGACGGGGGGCTCGGCAGTAGGAGTGGCTTCCTCTACAGCGGCGACACCATGATTGACCTCAATAGCTTAATCGACCCGTTGGCGGGGATAATTTATAGCGCCAATGACATCAACGACAGTGGTCAGATTGCTGCCGAGGGTTGCTCTACAGGCTGCTTCCGCACATTGCTGCTCTCGCCCGTTCCTGAACCCGAGATTTACATCATGATGCTTGCGGGTCTGGGTCTGATCGGCGGGATGGCGCGGCGTCAAAAGAGCATGCTGCAACGCGGTAAGGCGCATTCAGCCTGATCTACCGGGTTTATCATCATCCATTTCACACTGTTTTAAATCGGGCAAGGCGGCGCCTTCTACTTTGCCACCCAGTCTTACAATTTCGCGGGTCATTTCTTCGACGCGGTTGTCCAGGGCGTGGATGTGGTCGAGCATGGCGTTGACGGCGTTGACGACCGGGTCGGGCATGTCCTGGCTGGTGCCATAGGCGTCAAAGCCAATTTTTTCGGCAAAGGCGCGGCGGCGCTGGTCGTCGGGGGCGGCCGCTTCCGGCATCCTGCCTCTCGCGGCACTAACACTTCCCTGTGTGGCGGGGGTTTCGCGGGCGCGCACGATGCGGCCAGGGATGCCGACCACGGTGGCGCCGGGCGGCACATCTTTGACGACCACGGCATTTGAGCCGACGCGACCGCCCGCGCCGATGGTGATCGGCCCCAGCACTTTGGCGCCTGCGCCGACCACGACATTATTGCCCAGCGTGGGGTGGCGCTTGCCCGCCTGCCAAGTGGTACCACCGAGGGTAACGCCGTGGTATAGGGTGCAATCGTCGCCGATCTCCGCCGTTTCTCCGATAACCACGCCCATGCCGTGATCTATGAAAAAGCGTCGGCCTATCCTGGCGCCGGGGTGGATTTCTACGCCGGTAAACCAGCGCGTGAGGGCGGCGAGAAAGCGCGCCAGCCATTTTAGGTTGGCGTTCCACAGGGCGTGACTGACGCGGTGCAGCAGCAAGGCATGCACCCCGGCATAGGTGGTGAGCACTTCCAGGGTGGTGCGCGCCGCCGGGTCACGGTCAAACACGCAGCGGATATCTTCACGAAGTCGATTAAACATGGCGGTTACAATACCACAAATAAATTACGGAATAATAGTTGAGTATTTTACTATGGAATTAGGGAAGTTTCATCTTTTGCGGTACGTTGCCTGAATCTTAACTTTACCCCGATCCTGTCATTTCGAGCGAATGTGAGAAATCCTGGAAGATCTCTCACATTCGCCTGAGATAACCCCACCCCCGTTCGCCCTGAGCCTGTCGAAGGGCTTTGGATGCGGGGCGGGTGGTTCGACAGGGCTCTCCTGAGTTTATCGAAGGGCTCACCACGAACGGGTATTTAAATTTTGTGTAAATCCTCATAAAGATTCCTCGCTACGCTCGGAATGACAGGAAGCGCTTCGCACATCCTCAACGCTTTACTGAGCCAGCCTGGGCAGCGGCTAAAATACCGCGCAGCATGTTAAATTCGTTTTTATCGAGCCGGGCGCGGTTAAACAAGCGGCGCAGACGACGCGCCAGCAGGCGCGGTTTGGCGGGGTCAACAAAGCCGATGTCGATGACGGTTTGCCACAAGTGCTCGTAAAACTGTTCCATTTCATCGGCGGTCGCCCAAGGCACAAGCTCTTCATCACCGCTGTCAGCCACAGGCTGCACCTGAAGGTTCGCCATCATGATTTCATAGGTGATTACCTGCACGGCGGCGGCGATGTTCAATGACGAAAAATCCGGGTTGGCGGGGATGTGTACCAGATAATGGCAACGCTCCAGCTCGTCATTGGTGAGCCCGGACTGCTCGCGGCCAAACACCACAGCCACTTCTTCGGTGGCCGACGCGTTAACCGCCAGCGCGGCACAGGCGCGCGCATCGACCTGCGGCCAGGCAATGGTGCGCTGGCGGGCGCTGGCGCCCAATACCAGATGGCACCCCGCCAGCGCCTCGTCGAGTGACCCGACGATCTGCGCCTGCGCCAGCACGTCATCCGCCCCCGAGGCGCGCGCCGTGGCCTCGACGCTGGGGTATTTTTCCGGCGCCACCAGAGTGAGGCGCGTTAATCCCATGGTTTTCATGGCGCGCGCCACCGCACCGATGTTGCCGGGATGTGTGGTGCAGACCAATACAATGCGGATGTTGGTTAACATGATGTGATCTCTTTGAGGCAGTATCCTTGTTGCTGTCATCCCGAATAAAATGAGGGATCTTGCTTAAGATTCCTCATTTTATTCGGGATGACAGTCCCTAGGTTAAAAGCATGCAATATTAACATCGAAATGGTCGGGGGAAGGGTAATTCTGATATGATGCGGGGCTAACACCAGGGTTTAATACTATGCATCCCATGCTTAACATCGCCATCCGCGCGGCGCGGGCGGCGGGCACCGTTATCACACGCTCGGCTGAACGGATTGACACGCTCACGGTGAGCACGAAATCGCATAACGATTTCGTCAGCGAGATCGACCATCAGGCCGAAAATGAAATCATCAAAACCCTGCGCAAGGCGTATCCTGACCATGACATCCTGGCCGAGGAAAGTGGCGCGAATGCTGCTCATGGGCATCAAAGCGAGTATGTGTGGATTATTGATCCACTGGATGGCACCACCAATTATCTGCACGGTTTTCCGCAGTTTGCGGTGTCTATCGCGCTGCAACACCGGGGCGTGCTGACGCAGGCGGTGGTCTATGATCCGTTACGGCAAGAGCTATTCACCGCCACGCGTGGCGATGGCGCGCAACTTAACAATCGGCGCTTACGCGTCACGAAAATTAAGGGACTGGAAGGCGCGTTGCTGGGCACCGGTTTTCCGTTTAAGGATTTGCGCCACCTCGATGCGTATCTGGGCATGTTCAAGGCGATGATTCCACCCACCGCTGGCATCCGCCGCGCAGGCTCGGCGGCGCTGGATCTGGCGTATGTCGCCAGTGGGCGTCTCGACGGCTTCTGGGAGATCGGCCTGAAGCCGTGGGACATGGCCGCCGGTGCGCTGCTGATTCAGGAAGCAGGCGGCATGGTCAGCGACTTTGCGGGCGGGGACGATTTTATGCAGACCGGCAATGTGGTGACCGGCAACCCTAAAGTCTGGCAAGAAATTCTGGATACGATCAAACCGCACTTGACCGATGGATTACAGAGGTAAACGATAAATCCCCCCTGCCCCCCCCTTTTACCAAGGGGGGTGACTCTACCTGGGCACAGGCTAAACACATGAATCAACCCGCCACCCTCCATACACCGATGATGCAGCAATATTTGCGCATCAAGAGCGAGCACCCTAACCAGTTAGTGTTCTATCGCATGGGGGATTTTTACGAGCTGTTTTTTGATGATGCGCGCAAGGCGGCGCGGCTGCTGGATATTACCCTCACCTCACGCGGCCAGTCTGCGGGTGAGCCGATTGCGATGGCGGGCGTGCCGTATCATACCGCAGATGGTTATCTGGCGCGGCTGGTACGCCTCGGTGAGTCGGTGGCGATCTGCGAACAGATTGGTGATCCGGCAACTTCCAAAGGCCCCGTAGAGCGCAAAGTAATGCGCATTGTCACGCCGGGCACCGTCACCGATGAAGCGCTGCTGGATGAACGCCGCGATAATGTGCTGGCTGCCGTGCAACAAAATGGCGAGACCTTCGGCATCGCCACACTCGACATCACCAGTGGCCGTTTCATTATTTTAGAAGCACACAGCGTACACGCCGCACTCGACGAACTGGAACGCATAAAACCCGCCGAGCTGTTGTTAAGCGAAAACCTGCCCAGCCGCACGCTGTTTGAAGGCCGCCGTGGACTGCGTTATCAAGCCCCGTGGTATTTTGAAATCGACAGCGCGACGCGTTTGCTCACCGCGCAAATGGGTACGCGCGATCTTTCTGGTTTTGGTTGCGATGGCTTGCACACAGCCATTGCCGCCGCAGGTTGTTTGCTGCAATACGCGCGCGACACGCAGCGCGCCACCTTGCCGCACATTCAAGGCATCAAGGTTGAGCGGCGCGAAGACACCATCCTGCTCGACGCGGCCACGCGGCGCAATCTGGAACTGGAAACCAATCTGTTCGGCGGCACTGACAACACCTTAAGCGGCGTCATGGATCACAGCGCCACAGCGATGGGCAGCCGCTTGTTGCGGCGCTGGATTAACCGTCCGCTACGCGACCCGGTGGTGTTGCGCCAGCGTTACCACAGCATCAGCACGCTGTTAGGCAATCGCGGTTACGCCCCGTTGCACATCCTGCTGCGCCGCATTGGTGATGTCGAACGCATTCTGGCGCGCGTTGCGCTCAAGTCGGCACGGCCCCGCGATCTTGCGCAACTGCGCAACGCGCTCGGCGAATTACCGTCGTTACAGGCTATTTTGCAACATCAGGATTCGCCGCTGCTAAACGACTTGCGTACACAGATGGGCGAGCATCCGCAGATTCATGCGCTGCTGCAAAGCGCCATTCTCGAAACACCGCCGATGCTGATCCGCGACGGCGGTGTGATTGCGCCCGGCTACGACGCAGAACTGGATGAGCTGCGTGGCTTAAGTGAAAATGCCGGGCAATTCCTGCTGGATCTGGAAACCCGCGAGCGCCAGCGCAGTGGCATCAGCACCCTCAAAGTAAATTACAATCGCGTACATGGTTATTACATTGAAGTGACGCGCGCGCAGTCTGAAAACGTGCCGATTGATTACCAACGCCGCCAAACCCTGAAAGGCGCAGAACGCTACATCACCCCCGAACTCAAGGCCTTTGAAGACAAGGCGCTCAGCGCCCGCGACCGCGCCCTGGCGCGCGAGAAAATGCTGTACGACGCGCTGCTCGAAGAACTGCTGCCGCATCTTGGCCGCTTGCAAATCACCGCCGCCGCGCTTGCAGAACTCGACGTGCTCACCACCCTGTCTGAACGCGCCGACACACTCAACCTGAGTCAGCCCGAACTGGTCAGCACGCCGATGCTGCACATCGAAGCCGGTCGCCACCCGGTGGTGGAACATAACCTCGATACCCCATTTGTCGCCAACGATATACTGTTGCATGACGAGCGGCGCATGCTCATCATTACCGGCCCCAACATGGGCGGCAAATCCACCTATATGCGCCAGACTGCGCTGATTACCCTGCTCGCGCACATTGGCAGTTTCGTGCCTGCGCAACGCGCCGTGTTCGGCCCCATCGACCGCATTTTCACCCGCATTGGCGCGTCCGATGATCTGGCGGGCGGGCGCTCCACCTTCATGGTTGAAATGACCGAGACCGCCAACATCCTGCACAACGCCACCGAGCACAGCCTGGTGCTGATGGATGAAGTGGGGCGCGGCACCAGCACCTTCGACGGCCTGTCGCTGGCCTGGGCGTGCGCCGAACACCTGGCGCGCCAGACACGCGCATTCACCCTGTTCGCCACCCATTACTTTGAACTCACGGCGTTGCCGGAAACCATCGCCAGCGCCGCCAACGCCCACCTTGATGCCGTGGAACATGGCGACAGCATCGTCTTCCTGCACAGCGTCAAAGACGGCCCCGCCAACCAGAGCTACGGCCTGCAAGTGGCTGCCTTGGCCGGCGTGCCACGCGCCGTCATCGACCAGGCGCGGCGCCGCCTCGCGCAATTGGAAAGCAACGCTACCGCCCAGCCTGTCACCCCAGCCAAACCTGACAGCCAGCAAATGTCACTGTTTTCGAGTACACCAATCCACCCCGCCATCGACGCTCTCACCGACATCGAGCCGGACAATCTCAACCCCCGCCAGGCACTGGAAACACTCTACAAGCTCAAAGGGTTATTGCAGAACTAAACCGAATCTCGTTTAAACCCAAGAAATTTACCGCAAAGACTCGCCATAGAAGATAAAAAATATTAAAATGACCAACGCAAGGTAGTGCTTATCCTCTGCTCGTTAGAAATACCACTGCCGCAATTGTTGCCTGATCTGTCATTGCGAGCATGGCGAGGAACCTTCAAGATTCCTCACATTCGTTCGGAATGACAAGCGTTGCTTGTACCTGGAGAATTGCATGACCTTTATCGTTGTCGAGAACTGCATCAAATGCAAATACACAGATTGCGTTGAAGTCTGTCCGGTGGACTGCTTTCACGAAGGCCCGAATTTTCTGGTTATCGACCCTGACGAGTGCATTGACTGCACCCTGTGCGAACCGGAATGCCCGGCGGAGGCGATTTTTTCAGAACATGACCTGCCCGCCGATCAAAAACACTTCCTGCAACTCAATGCCGATCTCGCCAAACAATGGCCGGTCATCACCGAAAAAATTGACGCACCGGAAGACGCGGATGCCTGGAAAGGTGTGGCGGACAAACTTAAGTTGCTTGAGCGTTAATATAAAACTGACAGGCGTATTGACGGCACTGCTTTATACCACAACAAACCTCACCCGCTGCGTCACGCCACACAATAGTTGATACGAAATAGTAGACGCGCAGCGCGCTACTTCTTCCACGGGCAGGCCTTCGCCCCACAGCGTCACGACAGCGCCAATGTGCGCCTGGGGCTGGCTGCTTAAATCCACGCTGAGCATATCCATCGACACGCGGCCAATCAGCGGCACGCGTTTACCGTTTACCAGCACGGGTGTGCCGGATACTGCATGGCGCGGATAACCGTCGCCATAACCCATTGCGACCACGCCCACTGGCATGTCGTGCGGACATACCCATGACGCGGCATAACCAATCGCATCGCCTTTTTTGTAATGATTGATGGCGATTAATGCTGATGTCAACGTCATGACAGGCTTGAGATCACGGGTAATAGCAGTGTCATTGATGAACGGTGACGCGCCATACAACATGATGCCAGGGCGCACCCATCCATCATGCGTTTGCGGCCAACCCAGTATCGCCGCAGAATTAGCGATGCTGCGTTCGGCGTTGATTTCAGCCGTCACCGCGTTAAAACAGGCGAGTTGCTGCGGCGTCTGAGGGCTGGCAAGGTCATCTGCACTGGCCAGATGCGTCATGAGACGCACTGGCCCGCGCACGCTGCGGCACGCTGCAAGACGCTGCCAGACCTGTGACACTTGTTCCGCTGCGAAACCCAAACGGTGCATACCTGAATCGACTTTGAGCCAGACGGTGACAGGCGTAGCAAGCGGCGTGGCTTCGAGAATGGCAAGCTGTGCGGGATGATGTATGACAACATCAAAATCGTGCTGTTGTATCAGCATTAATTCAGCAGGCGCAAAGAAACCTTCGAGCAGCGTAATGGGCGCTGTAATACCTGCATCGCGCAGCATAATGGCTTCATCAATGCTGGCGACGCCCAAGGCATCCGCCGCACACGGATGTGCAAGTGCGGCGTGAGGCAGGATGCCGGAAGCTGCAACGCCAACATCAACCAAAGCGCGCGCCACACGTACCATGCCGTGCCCATAAGCATTGGCCTTGACCATGGCCATGACACGGGATTGCGGCGCAGCGTCACGCACACGCTGTAAGTTATGCCGCAACGCGTGCAGATTAATCTGCGCTTGCGCGGCACGCGTCACGGCTATGACTCGTTGTTATAGATATTAGGAATGAAATTTTCGAAACGTGTGTATTGACCGAGAAAGGTCAGGCGCGTGGTGCCAATCGGGCCGTTACGCTGTTTGGCAATAATGATTTCTGCGGTGCCCTTGTCGGCGCTGTCTTCGTTGTAAACTTCATCACGATAAATAAACACAATCAAATCTGCGTCCTGCTCGATCGCTCCAGATTCGCGTAAGTCCGACATGATGGGACGTTTGTTAGGGCGCTGCTCCAAACCACGATTAAGCTGTGACAAAGCCACCACCGGCACATGCAACTCTTTCGCCAACGACTTCAGCGAACGTGAAATTTCAGAAATTTCAGTGGCGCGATTTTCTTTGTTGCCCGGCACCTGCATGAGCTGCAGGTAGTCGATGACAATCATGCCCAACCCATGTTCCCGCGCCAGACGGCGCGCGCGCGCGCGCAGGTCGGTGGGCGTCATCGCGGGTGTATCGTCGATATACAGCGGCGCTTCCGCCAGCATACCAATCGCTGAGGTCACGCGCGGCCAATCGTCATCATCCAACCTGCCGGTGCGCAGCCGATGCTGATCAATGCGCCCCAGCGACGACATCATGCGCATCGCCAATTGTTCGCCGGGCATTTCCATGCTGAACACCGCCACTGGCAACCCGGTTTTGATGGCGGCATGCTCGGCAAGGTTCATGGCGAACGTGGTTTTACCCATTGACGGACGGCCCGCCACAATCACCAGATCTGACTTCTGCAAACCCGAAGTCATTTCATCAAAATCATTAAAGCCAGTGGGGATGCCGGTAATCGGGTTGTCGAGCTGGAACAGCGTTTCAATACGATCGACAGCTTTTACCAGCAGATCCTTGATGGAAACAAAACCGCGCTTGCCACGCGCGCCGCGCTCGGCGATTTCAAACACCAGTTTTTCGCAGTGATCGAGCAACTCTGCGCTGTCGCGGCCTTCGGGATTAAACGCGTTATTGGCAATCTCGGTGCCGGTGCGGATGAGCTGCCGCAGGATCGAGCGCTCGCGCACAATCGTGGCGTAGGCTTTGATATTGGCAGCGGTGGGGGTGTTTTTGGCAAGGCCGCCCAGATAGGACAGGCCACCGGCATTCTCCAGCTCATTGATGCCAGCCAACTGCTCGGCAAGGGTAATGACATCAAAAGGGATGCTGCGTGCCGAAAGCTCGGTGACGGCGCGGAAAATCAGGCGGTGATCACGGCGATAAAAATCGTCTTCGCTGATCACATCAGCCACCTGGTCCCAGGCGCTGTTTTCCAGCATCAAACCGCCTAACACTGACTGCTCCGCCTCTATCGAATGGGGCGGAACCTTCAGTGCTTCGGTATCAGAATCAAAAGATCGAGTTGCGTAAGCGAGGTCTTGCATAGTTTAGGCTTGCACCACCTGAAGACAGGGTCATTCTCCTCTCTTTTACAAGCGGAGAATAACCCTGGGTTTACCCCTTCCCCCGCAGGAGAAGGGAAGATTCCGGATTACGCCACTTCAGGTACGATAACAATCTTCACATGCGCATTAACATCGGCATGCAGGTGCAGTTCAATGGAAAATTCGCCGGTATGACGCAACGCGCCAGCGGGCAGGCGCACTTCATGTTTGGCAATCGCTACACCGGCGGCTGTCACCGCATCGGCGATATCGCGGGTGCCCACTGAACCGAACAAGCGACCTTCATCGCCCGCACGGCTGGAGACCGTCACGACCTTGCCTTCCAGTGACGCAGCGCGCGCCTGGGCAGCGGCCAGTGTTGCGGCGGCGGCTTTTTCCAGCTCAACGCGACGTGCTTCATATTTGGCGCGATTTTCAGGAGACGCGACAGTGGCTTTGCCACGCGGAATCAGAAAGTTTCTGCCATAACCCGGACGCACGGATACCACTTGACCCAAGGTGCCCAGATTTTCTACTTTTTCCAGAAGGATTATTTGCATTTCATATTACCTCATTCAAAAAAATGGCTATTCACGTCATAATACGATTACTATTCACTCGCTGTCATTTCGACCACCGCGAAAGCGGGGGGAGAAATCCTTGTCTCGAGTCTCGAACGAAGGTGAGAGATCTTTGAGAGATCTTCTCAGGATTCCTCGCTACGCTCGGAATGACACGGTTTATGTAATCTATTCCCATATTAAATTACCGGTGGAACATCGGGTTTTTTCGCATTAAAGTACGCCCGAAAATTCATCCAGCTATCGGCAAAACCAATGCCCGCCAAGGCGACCACCACAAACGGTGGCAGGATGGCCAGCAGCACATACACCAGCACCAATCCCCATGCCAGCCAGCGCATCGAACGCTCAACAGCGAACGCGATGGCGTGTGCCACTGCCAGGCCTTGCAGGGCGTATATTATCACCAGCACCACCAGCAGATCGGTGGCAATGGCTCCCAGATTGCCGCCCAAAAACAGGCTAGTCGCCAATATCACCACACTCGGGTAAGCAGCGCGGCTCCCCAGTTGCAGCGCACGAAACTCGGCGCCAAATCCGCCGGGGTTATATAACAACGACTGCCACCAGCGTCCGGCGACCAGGCCGAGCAAGGCACTTAACATGAGGGCGCTTGCGACTATACCTGTCATGTACGGGGCGACGCGCTGCAGAATCTGCCCCATTTGCTCCAAACCCGTCTTATCTAGCTGGGACTGCTGAATCATGTTTGTTAACATGTCGCGCCACCAGACTGCCGGGTCAGGGATCAGCCCATGAATGCCCATGACCACGGCACCCGCCAGCAACACCGCCACCTGCAAGGCTAACGCCATAGACACGGTTTGGCGCAATACCAGCGCCAACACCGCTACGGGCAACCAGACGATGGTGGCCAACACTACCGCAGCAGCCGGGTCGCCAAACAGGGGCACGGCGACGACCATCACCCCCGCCAGTGCGCCGAGTATGACATACAGCGCTTCGCGGGCGCCCAAGCGTAATGCCACCAGCGCCACTACCCCACCACTTAAGGTGGTTGTAATGGGCTGTAGCGGTGGCAGCAACAGTGAAATCACCCCAAACACGGCGGCTATCAGCATTGCATAGACACGACCACGCATGATGAGGGCAGCGAGTCTTTGCATCAGTCTTCCGAAGCCTTTACTTAGATAACCCTTTTTTACTAAGGGTAGCTACCCTCTCCCGATCAATGGGAATCGCAGTACGGCAACAGGGCCAGAAAACGCGCGCGCTTGATGGCGGTGGTCAACTGGCGCTGGTATCTTGCACGGGTGCCGGTAATCCGGCTCGGCACAATCTTGCCGGTTTCCGTGATGTAGTTCTTCAGCACGGCGATATCTTTGTAATCAATTTCTTTAACTTTTTCTGCGGTGAAGCGGCAAAACTTTCTACGACGGAAAAAACGTGACATATAACCTCCAGGAAACCATTTAATTTAGCGTGATGAAACCCGGCGGGTTTAATCAGCCGCAGCGACCAGATCAACCTCTTCAAGATCGGCGTCGCCTTCTTCCATGTCAGGACGGAATTTGGCTTCGCGATCGTCGCGCTCATCTTTGGAGCGGATTAAAGGTGACGGCGTGGTAATCGCTTCTTTGCAGGCGATGATCAGATTGCGCAGCACCGCATCATTAAAGCGGAAGGCGCTGGTCAGTTCATCAAGGGCTTCTTGATTGCATTCAATGTTCATCAGCACGTAATGCGCTTTGTGAACTTTGTTGATAGGGTAAGTGAGCTGCCGGCGACCCCAGTCTTCGAGACGGTGGATTGCACCGCCACGGGTTTCGATGGTCGAACGGTAACGCTCGATCATGGCAGGGACTTGTTCGCTCTGGTCAGGATGGACCAGAAACACGATTTCATAGTGCTTCATTAAGGCTCCTTATGGTTTATCACAGCTTTTCGCATTAGCGGAAAGCAAGGAGTAAACAGTAACGGGGAAAATCCCCTTTTATTTAGTTTAAGAGACCCCTGAGGAATTCGATCAAACGGATGATGGCAAGGCGGAAATGTGCGAAAAAGCGGAGTGTACACGAAGTACATGAGCATTTTGAGCGCATTTCCAACGACGCCAGCGCCGTTTCAGCGAGTTCCTCAGAGGTCTCTTAAGCGCAGTATTGTATACCATACGGCATACGGCTTGCAATTTTACTGTATTACTGCCGTAATAGTGCTTGCAGGACGGCGCCGTTACAGGGACGAGCGAAGTCTTTTTCTTGATAACACATAAGATAATGATATATAAATAAAAAATTATTTTAGCCGCGCCTTTTATAACACCGAACCACTGGCAAATTCAAAAGGAGGAATCATGAAACATGTCTGGGCAATCATCGGGCTGTTTTTTATCGCCACCGCTGGCGCGCACGCCGCACTCAAGGGCGAGGAAATTGAATATAAGGCCGGGGATACCGTACTTAAAGGCTATCTGGTCTATGACGATAGCATTGCGGGCAAGCGCCCGGCGGTATTGGTGGTGCATGAGTGGTGGGGGCACAATGAATATGCCCGCAAACGGGCGCGGATGCTCGCTGAATTGGGCTATACGGCGCTGGCGGTGGATATGTACGGGGATGGCAAGCAGGCCGACCACCCGGATCATGCGGGCAAGTTCGCCGGCGAGGTGATGAAGAACATGGAGGTGGCTACGGCGCGCTTCCAGGCGGGAGTGCGGCTGCTCGAAAAGCACAAAACCGTAGATCCGCAAAAAATTGCCGCGATCGGTTACTGTTTCGGCGGCACGATTGTGCTGCAAATGGCACGGCTGGGCACCAGTTTAAATGGCGTAGTGAGTTTTCACGGTAATCTGGCCACGGCCACCCCGGCCAAATCCGGCCAGGTCAAGACGAAGGTGTTGGTGCTTAACGGCGCCGCCGATCCTTTTGTGCCACCCGAACAGATCGCGCAATTCAAGAAAGAAATGGATGACGCGGGTGTGGATTATAAATTCGTTTCATACGAAGGCGCGAAGCACGGCTTCACCAATCCCGATGCGGACGCGTTTGGCAAAAAATTCAACATGCCGCTGGAATACAATGCGCTGGCTGACCAGCAGTCCTGGGCGGAAATGCAGCAATTTTTCAAGAAAATATTCTGATATTATAGTCCCCTCCCCCTAACCCGACCCCTCGCTACGCTCTCCCCGCACGCGGGGCGAGGGAATCAATTTATTCGACCCCGGCAATTGTGTGCTTTCTCAAGTTTGAGTCGAATTTGTCGTTATCCCCTGTGTCCGCATCATTCGATTCCACGACACAGGGGTATTTATGCCACGGCCAAAAACGGTCCGATTAGGCGAGATTCTGGTACAGCAAGGACTGCTTTCCGAGGAGCAGGTGACGCTTGCTATTGCCGAACAAAAACGCTCTGGGCGCAAACTGGGGCGGATTTTTGTCGAGAATGGCTTTGTCACGGAAGAGGCTATTTCCGGGGCGCTGGCCAAGCAGTTAGACATTCCCTACATCAGTCTCAAACAATTCAATATCAATCCCGATCTGGTGCGTCTGCTGCCTGAAACCCAGGCGCGGCGCTTTCGCGCCATGGTGCTGGAAGATCGTGGCGCATCGCTTTTGATTGGCATGGCGAATCCCACTGATCTATCTGCGTATGACGAGATTGCGCGTCTTATCAAGAAGCCGGTTGACCTTGCTGTGGTGAATGAAGGCGAGTTGCTGCAAACCATTGATCGCATGTATCGCCGCACCGATGAAATCACCGATTTCGCGCGTGAACTGGAACAAGATCTTGGCGATACGGTGATGGATTTTGGCGGGCTGGGGGTTACTCCTGGCCAGGAAGAAGCGCCAGTCGTCAAATTGCTGCAATCGGTATTTGAGGATGCCACCCAGGTGCGCGCTTCGGACATTCATATCGAACCGCAGGAAGGCAAGTTGCAAATTCGCTTCCGCATTGATGGCGTGTTGCACCTGCAAACTGAGTCCGATATGAAAATTGCTCCGGCACTTGCGCTGCGCCTGAAGCTGATGTCATCACTGGATATTTCTGAAAAACGGCTGCCGCAAGATGGCCGTTTCGTTATCACCGTAAAGCAACAGCAGATTGACGTGCGCATGTCGACCATGCCAACGCAATACGGCGAATCCATCGTAATGCGGTTGTTGAATCAGAGCGATGGTGCCCTCAAGCTCGATTCGATAGGTATGCCAAAGGGTATGCTGGAACGGTTTCGCGCCATTATCCGCCGTCCGAATGGCCTGGTGCTGGTGACCGGCCCCACGGGTAGCGGCAAAACCACTACATTGTATGGTGCGCTGGCTGAGCTTAATACCCGCGAACGAAAGCTCATTACGGTGGAAGACCCGGTGGAATATCGCCTGCCGGGCATCAACCAGGTGCAGGTCAACGATAAAATTGAGCTTACCTTTGCCCGCGTGCTGCGCTCGGCATTACGCCAGGACCCGGATGTGGTGCTGGTGGGCGAAATGCGCGATCAGGAAACAGCACAGATTGGTATGCGCGCGGCGATGACGGGACATCTGGTGCTCTCTACCTTGCACACCAATGATGCGGTGAGCACACCGATTCGCCTGCTGGATATGGGTGTGCCGCGCTATATGGTCGCCACGTCGATTCAGGCAGTGCTGGCGCAGCGTTTGGTGCGCGTGATATGCGAGAGCTGCTTGACGGCGTATCAGTTAAAACCCAATGAACATCAATGGTTGAAAGCCGAACTGAAAGACGGCGTTGACGCCGCAAAATTTTTTCATGGCCGCGGCTGCACGCATTGCAATGGCACAGGTTATCACGGCCGCACCGGCGCCTATGAAATGCTGGAAATAACCGAAGCGGTTGCGGATGCCGCCAACCATCACGACCCCGCGCATTTCATGAAAATCGCCCACGCTCAAATGGGCGGTGAGACATTGCGCAGGCACGCGGTTGCCCTGGCAATGGCCGGAAGGACTACGGTGTCTGAAGCAATGCGTATCAGCAACCAGTTTGAAGATTAGAAATCATGCCATTTTTTGCCTATAAAGCCAGAAATTCCCAGGGCGCCTTAGTGGAAGGCGTGCTTGAAGATGCGGATAGCAACGGCGTGGCAAATCAGCTTTTAACCACCGGCGTCACACCGGTGGAAATTGTGCTGACCAAAAAAACTGTCAAGCGCGATAGCGCCAACCAGGGCTGGTGGGAAAAGTTTTCCGCAGAAAAAGTACGCTCCATTGACGTGCAGCTTTTCAGCCGTCAAATCTATACGCTGCTTAAGGCGGGCGTGCCCATCATGCGTGGGCTGGCGGGCTTGCAGGAATCTGCGATCAATAAATCCTTTGCGAAAATTCTGCAAGATGTCCGCGAGTCGCTGGAGTCCGGTCGCGAGCTTTCTGCGGCCATGTATCGCCATCCCGAAGTGTTTTCCCATTTCTATATCAGCATGGTGCGGGTAGGCGAAATGACCGGGAAAATGGACGAAATTTTTCTGCGCCTGTTTGATCACCTTGAATTTGAACGCGACATGCGTGAACGGGTGCGCACCGCATTACGTTATCCGATGTTTGTAGTGATCGCCATGGCGATAGCCATGTTGGTGATTAATCTGTTTGTGATTCCGGCATTCGCCAAAGTGTATGCGGGCTTTAATGCCGAATTGCCGCTCATGACAAAAATACTCATCAACACTTCTAATTTTACAGTGAACTTCTGGCCGCTGCTGCTGGCGTTGGGAGTGGGTGGCGTGGTTGCATTCAAGATGTATATCGCCACCTCCCATGGCGCCTATCGTTGGGATAAATTCAAAATGCGCATCCCGATCGTGGGAAAAATCATCCTGAAAGGAACCATGGCACGTTTCGCCCGAAGCTTCGCCCTGGCCAGCCGTAGCGGCGTGCCTATCGTGCAAGCCCTTAAAGTTGTGGCAAAAACGGTCGATAACAAATACATCGAAGGCTGTGTCGAAAAAATTCGGGATGGCGTCGAGCGCGGTGAGAGCATTTTACGCACGTCGGTAGCTACCGGCGTGTTCACCCCGGTGGTGTTGCAAATGATCGCAGTCGGAGAGGAAACCGGGGAAATGGATAACCTCATGGAAGAAATCGCCGGCATGTATGAACGCGAAGTGGATTACGAGCTGAAAACGCTGTCGTCGCAAATCGAGCCGATCCTGATTGTCGGCCTGGGAATTTTAGTGCTGATTCTGGCGTTGGGCGTGTTCCTGCCGATCTGGGATCTGGGCAAGGCGGCAATGCACAAGTGATGTATGCAAAGACAGCGTGGCTTTACTATTTTCGAACTGGTAACGATCATTGCGCTTATCAGCGTATTGGTAATGATTTTGTTAAATCGGTTTTATTACTATCAAGAAGTGGCTGAAAAAACCGTTATGGAAATGACGGTAATGAATATGCGCAGTGGCCTGCGGTTACGCATCGCTGACTTAATGATGCAGGGCAGGATGAATGAAATGGAGCAGTTGATGCAGGAAAACCCCATCAACTGGCTGGAAACCCTGCCAGCGAATTATAAAGGGGAATTGACTGGCACACAGCAGCATGACCTTACACCAGGGAGTTGGTATTTTGATACGGAACGGCAGGAGCTGGTGTATGTGGTGCAGCATGACAGATTTTTTGAGGCCAGTGGAGATGAAGTAAAGACTATTCATTTTCACGTAACTTCGGCAACACATCTACGTGGCAAGGATGGCAGCACGTTACGCAGGATCGAAGGGGTAGCATTGACACCTGTTACACAATATCGCTGGTTTTAATTTTACTTAAGGAATCGAACATGAACAGAAAACAACAGGGTTTTACATTAATCGAACTGGTTATCGTCATCTCCATCATCGGCATTCTGGCGGCGGTGGCCTTGCCACGTTATATCGACCTGCAGACACAGGCGCGTGTCGCCAAGGCGCAGGGGCTTTTTGGCTCCATCAGATCGGCCGCCGCCCTGGCCCGCGCCAATTGCATGGTGGATCGGGCAGTTAATGCCCCCCCCACATGTACAGCAACTGGCGGAACCACCAACATGGATGGTACGGCTGTGGTCATGGTCAACCAATATCCGGATGCAACTGCGGCGGGGATTATTGCTGCAGCGCAACTGAATGCTACCAATGATGCCATCACCATTACGCCGGGCAACCCGATCTTAATTGCGATCAACGGCGCTACCACCGCAGCTACCTGCCGTATTTCATACGCGCCCGCAGCCGCAGGTCCAGTTGCTCCTGTCATTATTCTAACCGCCACAAACTGTTCGTAATGGTGTAAAGATGCACGCGGGTTCACCTCGTGACGGAAGAAGTAATTTTTTATTAACTGAGGAGATATATCATGCGTAATGAACAGAAAGGTTTTACTTTGATTGAGTTGGTGGTGGTGATTGTCATTCTTGGCATTTTGGCGGCAGTGGCGGTACCGAAGTTCATAGACTTGAGCGGTGAAGCACGCTTGGCGACGACTCAAGGAGTAGCAGGCGCTCTAGCCTCTGGTAGCGTTACTAACTATGCCGCTGATCTCGCCAAAGGTATTGCCCAAGGAAGATTATTATCGGCAATTACCACCGCAACAACAGGGATCGCTGATACATCGGGCGGATGCACCCCCGCTGTAGCCACATCCCTGATGCAGACAGGCGGCGTAACTTTTGCTGCTACTGGTGCGGGTACTTATAATGTGAGCGGTGGTGCTGCACCAACAACAGTAGGCGCAACTACTACCTGCACCGTGACCAACAACGATGACACAACCAAAACAGCGACTTTTTCTTTGCTGGGAGCAAAATAATCACATAGCGTGGGTTTTTTCCATGAAAACTCCCGAGGGCCAGTAAGCGATGATTTATGAGCGCTTTCCGCTACCGAAGGGTGAAGATGGTTTTACTCTCATTGAGCTGATTGTGGTGATGATGATCATCGGCATTCTTGCGGTGGCGGTCATCCCACGATTTGTCGATACCCAGGCATTTAATGGCCGTGGGTTTTCTGATGAAACGCTGGCAGCGTTGCGTTATGCCCAGAAAGCTGCGATTGCGCAGCGCCGTAACGTGTGCGTGGTCTTTACAGCCACCACCGTAACGCTCACCATAGCCAATGCAGCGGGCAATATTGCGCTTGCTCCGTGTAATACGCCACTTACCGGCCCAACAGGAGCTGCGCCTTTTGTAGTGACTGCCCGACCAGGTATAAATTTTTCAGGCACACCAGCCAACTTCAGCTTTAATGCCCTCGGCCAGCCCAGCACTACTGCAACGGTAACAATGAACATCAGTGATGGCAGTACGACATGGACAGTTACGCTGGAACGGGAAACCGGCTATGTTCATTCTTGAAGGCCTGTCATCTCGACCGGAGGGAGAGATCTTAATAACCACTAAGATCTCTCCCTGCGGTCGAGATGACAAACGAGTACGTCGACATGACAAACGAAATAAATTGTTTCTCATGAAATACATTTTTCACAAAGACACACACAACCAAACCGGAATCTCCCTGATTGAACTAGTGATGTTCATTGTAATTGTCAGCGTGGGTATTGTTGGCATTCTTTCGGTGATGAACATCACGACCAAAGCCAGCGCTGACCCTATGCTGCGCAAACAGGCGTTGTCTATCGCTGAGTCTTTGCTGGAAGAGATTCAATTGCAACCCTTTACTTTTTGCGACCCGGATGATGCCAATGTTACAACCGCACTCAACGTTGCTGGATGCGCCACTCTCGTAGAGGGGATAGGTCCGGAAGCTGAAACCCGCTATGCAACGCCCCTGCTTGATAATGTGAATGACTATCACAACTTCAGCCTCCCTGCCCCACCCGGCATTCGTGACATTACCGGCGCAAACATTGCCGGACTCGCCGGATATTCTGCGAATGTCACCGTCGTGGGAACTACCTTGGGAGGCATCCCAGTAGCAGACTCACTGTTGATTACCGTGACCGTCACCCCACCTTCGGGTGCCGCCGATAATGTGGTGCTGAGTGGTTACCGCATGCGCTATGCGCCCCGGTCACCATGAGAAAATTACAAACAGGATTCACCCTGATAGAAGCGGTGATGGTGATTGCCATCACCGGCATTATCGCGGCGGTAGTGGCGGTATTTATTCAGGCGCCGGTGCAAGGCTATTTTGATAGCGCACGGCGCGCAGAGTTGACTGACATTGCGGATACGGCAGTGCGCCGCATTTCACGTGATGTGCATCTGGCGTTACCTAACAGTGTGCGCCTGGCAACCCCACAGGTGATGGAATTTCTGCAAACGCGCACCGGTGGCCGTTATCGGGTCGATGGCGGCGATCCCCTGAACTTTGCACAGGCTAACCCCGCTGATACAACATTTGATGTGCTGGGGCCGGCGGTGACGATGGCGACGGGTGACCAGATTGTGATTTTCAATCTCGGCATTCCTGGCGCAGATGCGTATGCGGGTAATAACCGGCGCGCCTACAATGGCGCCGTGGGCGCGGTAACCAATATAGCAATTACTCCCGCTGCGCTGCCTTTCCCACTGAATTCCCCTGGCCGTCGCTTTCAGGTGGTGGACACACCCGTTACCTATATTTGCGATGTGGCGGCGGGTACGTTAACACGCTTCTGGGGCTATGCCATCACTGCCGCGCAAGCTAATCCTCCTGTGGGCGGAAACAATGCGCTGCTGGCAAGGAACGTGAGCGCGTGTAACTTCACTTATACACCGGGCATCACCGCACGCAGCGGCCTGGTCTCGATGCAGCTTGCGATCACACAGAATAATGAAACAGTGAGCCTTTACCATGCGGTACACGTTAGCAATGCGCCCTGACACATACCGCTTGACGCGCCAGCGTGGCGGCGCGCGCGGATTCGCACTTGCCTCAGCCATTTTCCTGTTGGTAGTGCTCGCAGCATTGGGGGCGTTCATGGTGACGTTTTCCACCACCCAGCATGCCACTTCGGCACAGGATGTGATAGGCGCCCGCGCTGCACAGGCGGCGCGGGCGGGCATTGAATGGGGCACTTTTCAGGTGCTGAATCCGGTGGCTGCACCCGCCGTTGCGGCATGCACCATTAACCCGCTGCCACTGGCAGGCAATCTGGCGGGATTTACGGTAACCGTAGCATGCAACGCCACTGGCCCGTTGAATGAAAATGGAATCGCAGTGACGACTTATAACATCACTGCCACTGCCAGCACGGGCGTACCCGGCGGTAGTTTATTTGTGGAACGGCAGTTTCAGGCAACAGTAAGCAGATGATTCTAACGCGACATGCGCTGGAGAAAAGCCATGATAAAATTTGACCTGAACAATAGCCCATGGAACGTGCCCCGCATTTTTTGTGCGGCGCTGCTGTTGCTTCTTATAGTTGACAGTGCGCAGGCCGCTGTAGCATTTCGCTCTGCCGCCAATAACCGGCAATCATCCACAGCTTCAGGCGGCACGCTTACCGTGAACAAACCCACCGGCACCATCAGTGGCGATGTAATGCTGGCCTCGATCGCCGTAGTAACAAACACCTCTACCGTAACCGCACCCGCAGGTTGGGTGCTGGTACAAAGCACCAATCAGGCAACCGGCAATACCAGCCGGCTTTACACCTACTATAAAGTCGCAGGCGCTGCCGAGCCAGCCAGTTACGCCTGGACGTTTTCTGGCGCGAATAATGGTACCGTAGCAGGCATTGCCAGCTTCACCGGCGTTGATACCGCATCACCCATTGATGTATCCGCAAGCCAGACCACGGCCAGCAGCACTTCACATACTGCGCCCTCAGTGACCACCACTGTGGCCGGAGACATGCTGGTGACTATCCATTCGTTCGCCAGCTCCAGAACCTGGACACCCCCAGGCGGCATGACAGAAGCGGTAGACCGGTATTCCCGCAACGGAGGAACTGGCGGCGGCGGCGTCTCGCTGGGAATGAACTATGAAGCGCGGCCTGCTACCGGCGCCACCGGTACGCGCACTGCTGTTGCATCGGGCAGCGCGGACCGTGGTTCGACACATTCCATCGCACTGAGAGCCGTAGTCGTTGTCACCCCCCCGGTGATTTTAGTATTTATGATACCTCCACCGCGCCTGCCACGGCCATTGACGGGTTGATCAAAACCAAGGTGAGCGCCCAGGCTTTTACGCTGGATATTGCCGCGCTCAATGCCGCCAAAACCGCATTACTCACTACGTTTACCGGCACGGTTAAAGTTGAGGTACTTAACACATCAAATAATTCAGCTGCACTTGACGCAAATGGTTGCCGTTCCAGTTGGACGGTGCTTCAAACCTTATCGCCCAACCCTACCTTTGTTGCCGCAAACAATGGCCGCTTAACAACAGCATCTTTCAATCAGGGCAACGCCTACCCGGACGTACGCCTCCGTGTCACTTTCCCCGCTACAGGCACGCCTACCAAAATCGGCTGCTCCACTGATAACTTCGCTGTGCGCCCTGCCAGCTTTACCGGATTAACGGTGCGCGATGCCGGCTGGCAGACGGCAGGCACGACCCGTAACCTGACCAACACCGCAGCAACGGGAGGCGTGGCGCATAAAGCCGGGCAACCGTTCCGTATTGACGCCGTGGTGCAGAATGCCGCAGGAGCAGGCATCACTTATGGCGCTGCGGCGGGCAACTATGGCGGCCTGCCCACCGCACAACTGATCACCTGCTTATTGCCTGTGGCCGCCTGCACACTGGGCGTGCTCGACGAACTGGGCGTGGCCACCACCTGGACAGCCGGTGCCGCCGGGAGTTTCTTTACCACCACGGCAAGCTATGACGATGCCGGCAGCTTCACCATGAACCTGATTGATACGGCGTTTTCCGCAGTAGATGCTGGCGATGGCACGCCCGCAGACTGTAGCGTATCGGGCCAATATATCTGTTCGTCCACGACGCCCAATGTAGGACGTTTTGTCCCAGACGCTTTTGAGTTAGTCAATGCCGACTCGGCCACGGATCCGCTGGTGGATTACGCAGTAGACACCTGGTTGCCACTGCCCGCGCCGCAACTGCGCACCTTTAACACCACCGATGCCACTTGCAATGCGGCAGCAGCCCCACCCCGACGTTCCTTTACCTATATCGGGCAACCCTTCGGCTATGTCAGCGTGCCACAAATCACCTTCAAGGCACTGAATGCCAGCGGCACACCCATCACTAATTACAGCGGTGCATTGATGAAACTCACTGCCGCCGGGGTCGCACAAACTTATACGGCGTTGACTGGCACGCTGGATACCTCCCTCGCACTCGCTGCGCCAACCGTGACGTTGAATGCCAATTACACCAATGGCAGCGACAGCCTGGTGGTTGGTTCCATCGCCGTGAACGCTGCTGATAGATTGGCCTTTGCGCGCACGGTGCCGGTAGCGCCTTTTAATGCAGCGATTACCCTGGACATGACTGCCCAGGACAGCAGTGAAAATACAGTGGCTGGCAACGGCATCATCACTGCCACGGCACCCGTGTCATTCAACCCCCTTTCCTTTGATTCCAGCACAGAAATGCGTTTTGGCCGCCTGAAACTTGAAAATGCCAATGGCTCAGAATTCCTGAATTTGCCGGTACCCATGGAAACCCAGTTCTGGAGCGCCGCCGCAACATTCACCACCAATACAACCGATCACTGCACTACGATTGTGCCGGGAAATATCCTGCTAAACAATCCGCAGGTCAATTTATTGGTGAGTGAGACAGGCGTGACAGTGAGCGGCGCTTTTCTTAATGGCCGATCCACCAACCTCAGGCTCAATCTGCCGGGCGCCGGGAATAACGGCAGCGTCAATCTCTGTGTCGACCTAGGCATAGACACTGCGCCCGTACTGCCTAACACCGCACCCGTGTGCGTTGCGACAACTCCCGCCAACCTGCCCTGGCTACAAGGACGATGGTCGGAAATCAATTTTGACGATGATCCGGTGGTGCGCGGCACGTTTGGTGTTTACAGAAATGCCGACCAGATTATTTATATGCGTGAAATGTATTGAAAAAATTCCGGGTGCCGATAGTACAAGTGGGGGATGCTGACTTCATTGGCTTTTTTCATAAAAGATATTGCAGAATTTAATTAAAAATCAATAAATTATTGATTTTATTAATAGTTTACATATTCAAGAGTGGTTATGGATTTTTTCAGGAAGACGACAAGGACTGCTGGCTGGATGGCCATGAATATCCAGGATGATGGCGTTTGTGTTGCGCATATTCAGCGTTCCGCCACCGCCCTTCCCGAAGTAACACTGGCAACTTTTTACGCTGGCGCGCACCCTGCTACAGCAACAACACTGCTGAAAGTCGCCAAAGAACGGCACGCACATCGCTACCAATGCGCGACGGTGCTGGCGCCTGGCGCATACCAGATATTGTCTGTGGAAGCGCCCAACGTACCTGCGGAAGAAATGAAAACAGCGATACGCTGGCACCTCAAAGATCAACTCGACTACCCCGTTGACGAGGCCACGCTGGATATCATGAATATCCAGCAGGATAAAAACGGCTCGACCAAAAATCAGCCCATGTATGCCGTCGCGGCGCGCTCCACATCCATAGAGCAATACCAGGCTTTATTTGGGCAAGCCAAAATTCCCCTGCGCGCCATTGATATTCCTGAAATGGCGCAGCGCAATATTGCCACGCTGTTGCAAACAGTAGGCCGGGGTGTGGCGCTGCTGTCATTCAATACCGAGGGCGGGCTGCTCACCATTACCTTTGCGGATACACTCTACCTGTCACGGCGCATCGACGTAACACTGTCCCAGCTCACACAGCCCAGCATAGAAAAAAAGAATACCTGCTATGAAAAGATTACACTGGAACTGCAACGTTCGCTGGATTATGTTGACCGTCAATACAACTTTATTACCTTATCAAAACTGGTAATCGCACCGTTGGGAGACGCTGGCACTGGCTTGCAGGAATACATGGCGGCCAATCTGTATATTCCCGCAGAAATATTAAACCTGGAAACCGTACTCGATTTCTCAAAAGTACCCGAACTGAAAAAACCTGAACAACAGCAGCGCTATTTCATGGCGCTCGGCGCCGCATTGCGCGATGAAGAGCAGATCTCCATCAGCCTTTACAATCCTTTTCTTCTAAAACAGAAAAACCATTTCCCGGCGCATATCATGGCGCAATCGCTTGGCCTTATTTTTCTGGGTACGCTGCTGTTTTACGGCTATGGCTGGTATTACGTTACAGAAATGAAAAAACAGGCGGCACAGAGTCTCGCCTTGCATGACTCCACCCAGGCACAACTTACACAGTTGATTGCCACATCTGGCTCCCACACCGCCAGTAAAATACTGGAAAATGAAGTGGCGCAATCAGACACCCAACTCAGGGCGCGCCGCCAGATTCTGGAGATAATCAAAAAAGGTGACCTGGGCAACGCGCAGGGATTTTCAGAATATCTGCGCGCACTGTCACGGCAAACCACCGATGGCTTGTGGATCACACGCTTCCAGGTATCAGGGGCTGGAGATAACATGACCATCAGCGGCCGCACACTGCGGCCCGATCAGGTACCCGTATTCATTCACCAGCTCAAACAAGAAAAAGTGATGGCAGGAAAAACTTTCGAAACCCTGGAAATGCACACGCCTGCCATGGCTGACAGAACCATCCCGGGGACATTAGCCTTATCGCCCCCTTATATCGAATTCAATTTGCATAATGCGCCCGTGGGTAAAGTGCAATGACGGCGCTGAAACCACAATTGCAACGCCTGGCAGAGCGCATCAATGCGCTGGGCCTGCGCGAGCGGGTGTTGATTTTCATTACAGCGGCGCTGGTACTCGTTACATTGCTGTACAGCGTGCTGATCACTCCTCTTTTGAAACACCAGCAGCAGGTGTCACAACAGATAACCGAGACCCAGAATAAAATCAATGCACTGCATGTGCAGATACAGGCACACACGCTGGCAGGGCGCACCGACCCAAATGCGCCTTTACGGGCGCGCCTGGAACAATTTAAAGCAGATGCTGCCCATCTCAATCAGGATTTGTATGGCATCCAGAATGGGTTAATTACTCCGCAGCAAATGCCCCTGTTGCTAAAAGAGATTTTGCGCAGCAATCGCTCGTTGCGTCTTATCTCCATGAAGACCCTGCCGACGCAGATCATCGGCGCGGGTACGGATATGACCAGGACAACAAACAATGTCGATAATAACCCGGCACCTGAAGTGGGCGCTTACAAGCATGGCTTTGAGATAACCCTGCAAGGCCAATATCTGGATATGCTGGGCTATCTGTCCGCCATTGAAGCCTCGCCGTGGCGAATATTTTGGGGGGGTGCTGATCTGAATGTCGACACTTATCCCAAGACAGTGTTGACACTCAAGCTCTATACCTTAAGCATGGATCAAGCATGGTTGACGCTATGATAAATAATCCACGAATCCGCGCAGTTCTGTCTTTTTCTTTTGCATTGTGCCTGCTTCCCTGCCATATGGCGATGGCCGAAGTTTTGCGTGACCCTACCCGCCCGCCTAACATGCAATCCATTACACCCGATAAAGAAATCGAAATGGCGCGAAGCGGCCCACAACTACAAGCGGTAATAATTTCAGAAAATCGCCGCTCAGCCATCATCAGCAATCGCAGCTTCAAGATGGGAGATAACATTGGTGGCGCGCAACTCATCAGGATTAACGAGAGTGAAGTGGTATTAAGAACCGGTGGCCGATTAAAAATACTGAAACTTTTTCCGTCATCATCAAAGCGCACCATCGCCAGCGATCAGCAGGCGACGCGCTAAGTATCAGTATTTAACGATATAAAATGGAAGAGTAAAGCTATGCCAAAATATAATTTGTATAGTCCCGGAGGCAAAGCATCAGGCGTATTGTTTTTCGCCGGGCTTAAAACATACGTTATTAGCTTGACGTTAATGACGTTGGCTGGCTGCGCAACCCATCCCGCCCAGAATAACCGGGCGCTTGACAGCATCAATGCTGAACTCAAAAGTGCCACTGAAAGTAAATCCACCGTACCGCTGTCAGACGCCGCCGTGGGCGCTGCGTTACTGCCACCACTTAAAATCGGAATACCAAAATCCGGGCAAGCGTCAAAACAGGCGTTGGAACAGAAATTTGATCTTGCCGTCAATAAAGCCCCTGCCCAGCAGATATTCATGGACATCGTTTCGGGCACGCCCTACAGCATGCTGGTGCATCCTGAAGTGAGCGGTACACTTTCCCTGAATCTCAAAAATGTCACGGTATTCGAGGCGCTGGACGCCATCCGTGAAATGTACGGTTATGATTACAAAACAGAAGGCAAGCGGATTTTCATTCAACCGTTGGCCATGCAAACGCGCATGTTCAAGATCAATTACATTACGGGGCAACGTAAGGGTAGCTCGGAAACCCGCGTAGTGTCCGGGTCGGTAAGTGATACGCCATCCTCATCAGGCACCACTTCGTCTGGAGCCACTAATCCAGGCAACGCTACCAGTCACGCTGTAGAAACCAGCAAGATTACCACCACCACAGACAGTGATTTCTGGGGCGAACTGAAAGTGTCCCTGGCCTCCATCGTCGGTGACAAAGACGGCCATCATGTAGTTCTCAATCCCCATTCCGGTATGGTGCTGGTACGGGCGATGCCCACTGCAATACGGCAGGTGGAAAGTTATCTGAAAGCCATGCAATTAATCGTTGATCGCCAAGTGATGCTGGAAGCAAAAATCATTGAGGTGCAACTTAATGATGGCCACCAAACCGGTATCAACTGGGCAGGCTTTAACAAAAATAATCAGCATGGATTTTCGGTGGGCGCCAATGCCGACAGCTTTATGGTGCCGGGCGGTCTTCCAGTACCTGGAAGCACATTGGGAAGCATACTCGACAAGGGCATATCCGGTGGGCTGCTCAACGTCGCAGTTCATTACACCAATTTTGCCGGGCTGTTATCATTTCTTGATACCCAGGGCACGGTACATGTGCTATCCAGCCCGCGTATAGCCACCATCAACAACCAGAAAGCCGTGCTCAAGGTTGGCACAGATGATTTCTTTGTCACCAACGTCAGCTCAACGACGACAACTGGAACGGGTGGTGTGGCATCAACGCCGAATGTGACGCTAAGGCCTTTTTTCTCGGGTATTGCACTGGACGTGACGCCGCAGATTGCAGAAGACGGCCAGATTACCTTGCATATTCGCCCCTCCGTCAGCCAGGTTACAGAGCAACAGAAAGTCATTGATCTTGGCACCTCGGGCAGGATCAATCTGCCGCTGGCGTCAAGCACCATCTCTGAAACAGATAGCATCGTACGCGTGCAGGACGGCCATACGGTGGCGATTGGGGGATTGATGCGGCAATCCATGGAAGATGACCAGACAAAGGTGCCTGTCATTGGCGATGTGCCGTTGCTAAATCTGCTGTTTCGCCGTACTAATCGGGTTAGCCAAAAACGTGAGCTGGTGATTTTGCTGAAAACAACGGTAGTGCAAGGTGACAGTGACTGGACAGAGGATGTGCTGCAAACCAGCGAGCGCATCCAGAAAATGCAGGGTATCACCAAGTGACAATAATAATCACACATCACGCCTTTTTAGCGGGTCGGGATTAATAATGTATCTTGCCCACTTCGGTTTATCTGAACCGCCGTTCGGCATCACCCCGGACACCAGCTTCTTTTTTTCCTGTGCCGATTACCAGCAGGCGCTCAACACCTTGTTGATCGCTGTGAGAAACGGCGAGGGGTTCATTAAAATAACCGGTGAAGTAGGCACGGGGAAAACCCTGCTGTGCCGTCAATTTCTGGCGAGCATCAATAAAGATTCAAACGACGCACAACAACACGACGTACAGGGATGTACTAGTGGCGCGGGAGGCAGGATGCCGGGAGCGGCCTTTGTCACCGCCTACATTCCTAATCCCTATCTTGAGCCACGCACCTTGCTGCTGGCCCTCGCCGATGAGCTTCGCCTTGTACTAAGAAAAGATGCCAATCAGCATCAATTGCTCAAATCACTGACGCGCGCCCTGCTGAGGTTTGCAAAACAAGGTAAGCGTGTCGTACTCTGTCTCGACGAAGCCCAAGCGATGCCACTGGAAAGTATGGAGGCAATCCGTCTACTGACAAACCTGGAAACAGAAAAAAACAAGCTGCTGCAAATCATTCTGTTCGGCCAACCGGAACTCAACATTAGATTGCAACAGGATTCGATACGCCAGTTGAATCAGCGCATCACCTTCCATTACCATCTCACCCCATTAAAGCGTGGAGATATGGACTATTACCTTTCTCACCGGCTCAAGGTAGCGAAATTTTCCGGTGGGCAGTTATTCAGCCAGCCCGCCGTAAAACTCTTGCATGCGGCAAGCGGCGGCATTCCTCGGCTCGTCAATATTCTTGCGCACAAGGCATTGATGCTGGCCTACGGTGAAGGCAAACAACACATCGAAGCCCGCCATGTACGCGCCGCCGCGACAGACACTGAATCTGCCAAACATGGCCTATGGCGATGGCTGGCAATGCTGCAATGAGTCTCATCAACCAAATGTTACAGGATCTGGAAAAGCGCCGCCCACAAGGCGCTATAGGCGATGTATTGCCTGTGCAGGTCATGGCTGTAACGCAACACCACCCTGCCAAGTGGACGCCGTTGCTGATAGTGGCGATACTGGGCATTGGCGTATCAGCATCGGTGTTGATGTTGCGGCCTTCGGCCTCAGGTACAATCAGCGCCGCGTTACCGCACACAACATCCATAGCGCCGAATCAGCCCGTGCCGACACAGCCTCCACTTTCACTGACCACACCAGATCAGAATAAACCCATCGTCACTATGCCTGTTCCAGCCACGCCGCCACCAGCGCCCTCTTCCGTGATGGCCGTGCCTGCGCCAGATATAGCGATGGATCAACCACCACTTCAAATGGAAAAACAACAACGCATCACCCAGACCCCGAATCCAGGCATGTCTGATAATCCACTCCCCGGCATTTCACAGGAAACACCGGACGCACCGATTTCCAGCAAGCATCTCAAAGCAATTACACCTGCTCAGCAAGCTGAAAATCAGTATCACAAGGCACTGGAATTAATGCAACAGGGACGCATGACGCGCGCAATGGAAAGCCTCGCCCAGGCGCTTCAACTCGATGCCAGCCACAACGCGGCGCGGCAAACACTGGCGGGGCTTCTGGTGGATGAACAACGCTTTGACGAAGCAGAGCGCCGTTTGCAGGAAGGTTTGACCCGCCTTGATCCTGATCAACCCGGCCAACCCGCGCTGGCGATGATGCTGGCACGCCTGCAAGTGGAACAGGGTAACGCGCGCGCCGGACTGGAAACACTGCAACGTAGCCTGCCAGATGCCGTCGAACAGCCTGACTATCAGGCCTTTCTCGCGGCGCTACTGCAACGCGAAGGACGCCACGGGGAAGCCATCGAACATTATCTGCAAGCTATCGGCAAAGCGCCGCAGTCCGGCATTTGGCTGATGGGTATTGGCATCTCGCTGCAAGCGGAAAATCGCATGCAGGATGCCCAGGAAGCATTCCAGCGCGCCAAGGCATCCAGCACACTCAACCCTGAGTTACTGGCGTTTGTGGAACAGCGGTTAAAGCAGATCAAACGGTAAATATTTTACAGAAGGCTCATGGTCTTTGGCGGTATGGCTTTTTCCATTTCCATCACGGCCTGTTTCCAGGCGGGATCGGCATGCAGTTGCGCACGGGTAATGGCGTGGCGACCGTGCATGCGCATCAAGCGGAAGTGCGATGCTGGATCATTGTGAATACGCATACCATCGAGGAGTTGCGCCATGGCGGTGAAGTCATTGCATGACAATACCATGTCGCACCCTGCATCCAGTGCGGCATGGGCGCGGTCTACAATGCTGCCTGCCACGCTGGCGCCTTCCATTTCCAGATCATCACTGAAAATCACGCCCTGAAAACCCAGGCGTTTGCGCAGCACTTCCTGCAGCCAGAACGGTGAGAATCCGGCGGGTTCGGGGGCGACTCGCGGATAGATGACATGCGCGGGCATGATGCCTGCCAGGCCAAAGTGCACCATGCGCTCAAACGGCACCACATCTTCCAGATAAATATCATTGTAACTGCGGTCATCCAACGCGATTGACACATGTGAGTCTGGCGCCACGGCGCCGTGGCCGGGGAAATGTTTACCGGTTGCCGCCATGCCAGCACGTTCCATACCGATCATAAACGAGTGCGCGATATCCGCGACAATTTCCGGGTTACGGTGAAATGCACGGTCACCAATCACGCCGCTGACGCCATAATCAAGATCCAGCACCGGCGTAAAACTGAAATCCACACCCACCGCCCGCAGTTCCACGGCCATTAACCACCCTAGTGTGTCAGCCAGATGCTTGGCATGTTTGATGTCGCGTTCATACAGCACGCCCAGTTCGCGCATCGGTGGCAAGCGCGTAAACCCTTGACGAAAACGCTGCACGCGCCCACCCTCGTGATCAACCGCCACCAGCAAATGTGGCTCACGTAACGCATGGATGTCGGCCACCAAGGCCGCGACCTGGTCTGGATCAGCATAGTTACGCGTAAATAAAATCACGCCACCCACTTGCGGGTGCCGCAACATTTCGCGCTCTTGCGCGGTGAGCACCAACCCGGATACACCGAGCATGAGAGGGCCTAGGGACATGATTAGGTAAACTCCACTATTGTCATTTCGACCCCCGCGAAAGTGGGGGGAGAAATTCTGGAAGATCTCTCACATTCGTTCGAGACAAGGATTTCTCCCGTTGGTCGAAATGACAACTCATTTATCATGCGCATCACGAACCTCCCAACTGATATTTTCTCACGGCATTATTATGCTCTTGCAGCGTTTCAGAAAAATAATGCGTGCCATTGCCGCGCGCCACAAAATAAAGCGTTTTACCGGGCGCAGGATGCAATGCGGCGTGAATCGCATCGCCACCCGGCATGGCAATCGGCGTTGGCGGCAAGCCTCTGCGCAGATAGGTATTATAGGGGGTATCGGTTTGTAAATCACGCTTGCGCAGGTTGCCGTCGAAGCTATCGCCTACCCCGTAAATCACGGTGGGATCCGTCGCCAGCGCCATGCCAATGTTCAGGCGCCGCACAAACACGCCAGCGATTTGCGCGCGCTCCTCCGCCGCGCCGGTTTCGCGCTCGACAATAGATGCCATAATCAGCGCTTCATAAGGTGTTTTATACGGGACGGCGCTATCACGTTGCGGCCATTCGCTGGCCAGGCGTTGCTCCATCATGCGATAGGCGCGCTGTAAAAAAGCCACGTCACTAAAACCCCGCGAAAAACTATAGGTATCGGGATAAAAACGCCCTTCAGGATGCTGGTCAGGCCAGCCCAGCCTGGCCATGATCTGGCTGCTGGTGAGACCCGACAAGGTATGCGTGATGACCGGGTGCGCATTGATCGCCGCCATCATTTGTTTGAACGTCCAGCCTTCTACCAGCGTCAGTGAGTACTGCACCACTTTACCCGCCGCCATGTTATCCAGCAATTGGCCCGCTGTCATGCCGGGAGTCAGCGCATATTCACCGACCTTGATAACATACGCCTTGTTCTGTATCTTGCTTTGCAACCGTGCCCACCACACCAGATAGGTGGGGCGGCTCAACAGGCCACGGCCACCCAGATCACGCGCCACATCACGCAGCGTCGCGCCCGATACAACCGTGTACGACAGGGGTTGCACATCACCATTCGTGGCGACTGGAATATTCAATGGCGTTTCAGCAACACTACTAATGTCCATATAAACCCAAACACCGGCAAAGCTGCCGATGAGGAGAAGGATGCCGATCAGTTTTAAAAAAAGGTTGCTCATGATACAGTGCTGTCCCGCAATTTTGCCATGATGTCAGTGGTTATCGGCCCGCTTACCTGAAAACTGCACCCCGGAATACCCATGATTTCACGCACTGGCCATAGCCCAATCACGCTATTACACAAAAATATTTCGTCAGCCGAAGTGACCATATCCAAAGTCAGGGAGGTAATTGCGCTCGGTATACCTGCCATACGCGCGCAGGCGAGAATCCAGCTACGCATCACCCCTGCTACGCCACACTGCGACACATCCGGCGTTAACAACTGCCCGTTACGCACCACAAACAGGTTGGTCATGGTGCCTTCAATCACGTTGCCCTGAATGTCGAGCATCAAGCCCTCGGGTACGCTGGCATCATCCCACTCACTGCGCGCCAATACCTGCTCCAGACGATTAAGATGTTTGATCCCTGCCAGCGCTGGATTCCATCCCAAACGCGTGGCGCACACCCGCACGGTCACGCCTTCACTCCAGAAAGCCACAGGATAATCCGGCCAGGGGTAGAGCGCCAGGATGCGCGTAACCTGAGCGGCTAAAGGTGGGGGCGCCCGATAGCCGCGTCCGCCACCGCCACGGGTAATAATGATTTTCAGCACGCCCTGCGTAACATCACCAGACAATGATAGCGCCTCGCTACGCAGCAGCGCCAGATCAGGCCCAAGGAAATTAGGAAAATTCAGGCGCTGGCAACCCAACTGCAAACGCTGCATGTGCCTATCCCACAACGCAGGTTCACCGTTGATCACCGCAAAAGTTTCAAACAGGCCATCGCCATAGTGCAGGCCACGATCCTGCACATCAATATAACCCAGCCCTCGATCCTGCACGTCAATGCAATTAGCAGAAACGCCATTGATCAAAGTGGTCGTCATCCGCTCGCCCCCAGCGCCAACAACAACCCCCGCGCCTTGGCGCGCGTTTCCTGTAATTCGGCGTCAGGCACGGAATCCGCCACAATCCCCGCGCCGACGCGAAACTGTGCATCACCATTTTCTACCAGAATAGTACGAATCAATATATTCAGATCCATATTGCCATTATGATTCAGATACCCCATTGCACCAGTATACGGCCCACGCGCCGTCTGCTCCAGCTCGGCAATGATTTCCATGCAGCGCACCTTGGGGCATCCCGTAATGGTGCCGCCCGGAAACACCGCGCGTATCACTTGCCCCGGCGTTACATCCGCACGTTTAATGCCGCGCACATTGGAAACAATATGATGCACATGCGCATACGATTCCAGCACCATCAATTCATCCACCTGCACGCTGCCGGGCACGCATACCCGCCCCAGATCATTGCGCTCCAGATCAATCAGCATCACATGCTCGGCACGTTCTTTAGGATGCGCCAGCAACGCCTGTGACAACGCAAGATCTTCATCACCCACACCACGTGGACGTGTGCCGGCAATTGGCCGCACCTCAATGGCATCACCCTGCACCCGCACCAGACGCTCGGGCGACGAACTCAAAATCGCGCTGTCATTATAAAGTGCAACACCCGCAAACGGCGCGGGATTGTGTTTACGCAACTTCTGGTAAAGTTGCACATAGCTTGCTGCAGGTGCCAGCGTGGCGTGATACGCCCGCGACAAATTCACCTGAAACACATCACCTGCCACAATGTATTCTTTAACCCGCCGCACGCCGTCCAGAAAGCACGCGGGATCATCCTCTTGCAAAGCATTTATCGTCGCAGCCACTTCGGCTGGAGGTTCCACTGTTAAATGCGCAAGGTCATGCGCCATACTATCGAGCAATGCTGCATCTTCAGCCACAAGGAAGGTGCATTGGGTGTGGTGATCAACAATGACCGCCGCAGGAATGCGCGTAGCAAAAGCGCTGGGTAACTGTGATGCGCCAGATACGGCCAACGCCAGGCGCGGCTCAATCTGCCCCGCTAACTCATAACCCAGATAGATAAACCAGCCGCCGGAAAACGGCAACACCGAGTCCATTTCAGCAGATGAAAGCGCCGCCTCACGCGCCCATGCGTCGTCCAGAGTTTGCAGAAAGTTTGAGGGCGGCACGTCGTCATCCACCAATGCAAGCGTTGCGCCGGGAAAAGCAAACAGGATGTCGTAACGGGAGTGCGACGCACAGGGAAGAGCGGGGGCGGTTGGCGTGCCATGCGCAACACTTTCCAGCAAAAACGGATAGCGTTGCGGATGAGCGCCATGCAAACGCAACAGGTCAGGATAGATGGATAGTTGGCGTATCAGCTTAGTCACCCAGCACAGAAAATCGCCGCAGGGTGCGCGGTGCGCACGGCGCACCCTGCATTGGTTAGCGCAGCTTACTCACTACCAGCGCTGCATTCGTGCCACCAAAACCAAATGAGTTGGACAGCACGGCGTTGATTTTCATTTCACGTGCGTGGTTGGGCACGTAGTCAAGATCACACTCGGGATCAGGATTGGTGATGTTGATAGTCGGCGGGGCGACTTGATCACGGATTGCCAGCACGCTGAAAATGGTTTCAATACCGCCCGCCGCGCCCAGCAAATGGCCGGTCATGGATTTGGTGGAACTGATCGCCACACGGCGCGCATGTTCACCAAACGCGCTCTTGAGCGCCTCGGTTTCAATCTTGTCACCTGCGGGTGTAGACGTGCCATGGGCATTGATGTAATCAATATCGCCCGGATTCAAATGCGCGTCACGCAATGCGTTTATCATGCAGCGCCGCGCACCATCGCCGCCTTCCGAAGGCTGCGTCATGTGATATGCATCACCGCTCATGCCAAAGCCAGTCAACTCGGCATAAATCCGCGCGCCACGCTTGCGGGCAAATTCATATTCTTCCAGCACAACCACGCCCGCGCCATCACTCAACACAAAACCATCGCGGTCTTTGTCCCACGGACGGCTGGCGGTTTTCGGGTCATCATTGCGCGTAGACAAGGCACGCGCCGCCGCAAAGCCACCCAAGCCACTGGGCGAAGTTGCCATTTCAGCACCACCTGCCACCATCACATCGGCATCACCGTACATGATGATGCGTGCGGCATCGCCAATGTTGTGCGCGCCGGTGGCACAGGCCGAAACCAGCGCAATGTTCGGCCCTTTCAGGCCGTACATGATCGAGACGTTACCGGAAATCATGTTGATAATGTTACTCGGCACAAAGAACGGTGAGATCTTACGGGGACCAGCGTCGAGATAGGCCTGGTAACCTTTTTCAATACCCCACAGACCGCCAATGCCTGAACCAATTGCGACGCCTATGCGCTCGGCATTTTCTTCAGTGACTTCCAGGCCAGAATCCGCAATCGCCTCTTTCGCGGCGGCAACACCATAATGGACAAAGGGATCCATCTTTTTCACGTCTTTGGCAGGAATATACTGGGCGGGATCAAAATTCCACACCGACCCCCCAAAGCGTACAGAAAACGCGGACACATCAAAATGCGTAATGGGGCCAATGCCACTGTTACCCGCCAGGATGTTAGCCCACGATTCTTTCACCGTGAGCCCCACCGGGCCAACCATGCCAAGGCCAGTAATAACAACGCGTCTTTTTGTGCTCACGTAAACCCTATTCCTTGCTTAACTTAAATCCGGACAATCCTGGTAAAAACATAAACGAAAGGCCGCCACCACGGAGTGGTATGCGGCCCTGCAGTTTAACCCGGATGAAGTTTTTAATTATTTAAATGCGTATTAACATAGTCAATCGCTTGCTGAACGGTAGTAATCTTTTCAGCGTCCTCATCAGGTATTTCGCACTCAAACTCTTCTTCAAGAGCCATCACCAATTCCACAGTGTCAAGGGAGTCCGCACCCAGATCATCCACGAACGAAGACTGGTTACTGACCTCTTCATCCTTCACTCCAAGCTGCTCCACTACGATTTTCTTGACACGCTCTTCGACGGTGCTCATGATGGGTAAATCCTCCAGATCAAAAAGTATGGCAGTCTTGCCGACTGCCGACGGGTATTTTATTGAAAATAAGCACTATAAGCTAGTCTTTCGGGGTATTTTTATTTTTTTAGGGCACCTCTATAAAATCGATCAAGGTGCGAGGGCAAGGCGAAAATAGGCGAAAAAGCGCAGTGTACACGTAGTACATGAGCATTTTGAGCCTATTTTCAACGCGGCCATCGCGGCTTCAGCGAATTTATAGAGGTGCCCTTTACCCCATATACATGCCACCATTCACATGCAACGTTTCGCCGGTAATGTACGCCGCGCCCGGCGAGGCCAAAAACACTACAGCCGCAGCCACATCTTCTACCCGACCCAAACGGGTGAGAGGAATCTGCTGAATCAGTGCAGTTTTTTGCTGCTCCGACAGGGCGCGCGTCATGTCGGTATCAATAAATCCGGGCGCCACCGCATTTACGGTAATGTTACGCGACCCCACTTCACGCGCCAATGCCTTGGTAAAACCAATCACCCCGGCCTTGGCGGCGGCATAATTAACCTGGCCCGGATTGCCGGTGCAGCCCACCACTGACGAAATGCTGATGATGCGTCCCTTGCGCGCCTTCATCATGGCGCGCACACAGGCCTTGGACAGGCGATACACGGAACTGAGATTGGTGTTAATAATATCATCCCATTCTTGATCTTTCATGCGCATTAACAGATTATCGCGCGTGATCGCTGCATTATTGATCAAAATACTCGGCGCACCGAAATCTTTTTCAATATCTTCCAGCATGGCGTCAATAGACGCCTGCTCGGTAACATTCAGCACCCGGCCAGCGCCAGTGATATTATTTTCGCTCAAATAAGCGGTGATTTTTTCAGCGCCTGCTTGTGAGGTCGCGGTGCCAATCACCACAGCACCCTGACGCCCCAGCTCCAGCGCAATCGCGCGGCCAATGCCCCGGCTCGCGCCGCTCACCAAGGCAATTTCACCCTTTAAAAATGACATTTATCCCCCCGCCGTGCATGGACGCACAAGTGTCGCCAGAGGCAGGATGCCGGAAGCGACCGACATAGCCAATGCTTCAGCCAACGTACCTGAATCATACACTGGCAGCACCGCCATATCACGGTCAATGCGCTTGTTCAGCCCCGCCAACACCTTGCCAGGGCCACATTCTACCAAAGTTTTCACTCCGGCGCTGGCCATTGCGCGCACCGTCTCTGTCCAGCGCACCGGATTGTACAATTGGCGCACCAGCGCGTCACGAATCTGCTGGGCGTCACTATAGGCCTGCACATCGGCGTTATGTAGCACGGGCACCGTAGGCGACTTGATAGTAATGGTCTGTAACAAAGCGGCCAGACGCTCAGACGCGGGCTTCATCAAGGCGCAATGCGATGGCACACTCACTGGCAACAACAGCGCACGCTTGGCACCGGCCTGTTTGGCCAGATCCACAGCACGCCCCACCGCCGCCGTCGATCCTGCCACCACCACCTGGCCCGGCGAATTAAAATTCACGGCGGAGACTACTTCGCCGCCAGCCGCATCACCACACACTTGAATGACCTGGGCATCTTCCAGCCCCAAAATCGCCGCCATCGCACCTTGCCCGGCGGGCACGGCGTCCTGCATATAGCGCCCACGCTCGGCGACCAGGCGCACTGCGTCGGTAAACTCCAGCGCACCCGCGCACACCAGGGCAGTATATTCGCCCAGACTATGGCCAGCCATCATTACCGGCATCTTGCCACGCTGAGCCGACTGGGCCTGCCACGCGCGCCACACCGCCACGCCGGCAGCCAGCATGGCGGGTTGGGTTTTGTGGGTCTGGTTCAATTCGGACTCGGGGCCAGACTGTGTCAAATCCCACAGGTCATAGCCGAGCGCTGCCGAGGCTTGCGCAAAGGTATCGTGTATTTGGGGGCAGGCATCGGCAAGCTCCGCCAGCATTCCTACAGATTGCGAGCCTTGGCCTGGAAAGACAAATGCAAGCGACATATTTAATCCTTAATAAATCTGATCTTGTTTTATTCCGGCTCTTGTCATTCCGAACGCATGTGAGGAATCTTAAAGATCCCCCCCCGCTTTCGCGAGGGCTGAAGGCTGCTCGAAATGACACATTAATCAGTGGCTCACTAATACTTTATCAACGCCGAACCCCAGGTAAACCCGCCACCAAACGCTTCCAGCAGCAGCATCTCACCACGCCGGATGCGTCCGTCGCGCACCGCCACATCCAGCGCCAGCGGTATCGACGCGGCGGAGGTATTGCCGTGTTCGCCCACCGTGACCACCACCCGCTCCATGGGCATTTTGAGTTTTTTGGCGGTGGCTTCAATGATACGGATATTCGCCTGGTGCGGCACCAGCCAGTCGATGTCCGAGCGCTCCAGTTGATTGGCTTCCAGCGTCTCGTCAACGATGCGGCCCAGGGTATTCACCGCCACTTTAAACACCTCATTACCCTGCATTTTCACGTAAGCATTGCCCGCCTGCACCTGATCGTAACCCTGCGAAATGCCAAACGGCACGGTGAGCAGGTTTTCATAGGCGCCATCGGCATGTAAATGGGTAGAAAGAATGCCCGGTTCATCACTCGCTGCCAACACCACGGCGCCCGCACCATCACCAAACAGCACGCACGTGCTGCGGTCGGTCCAGTCGGTAATGCGCGACATGGTTTCGGCGCCGATCACCAGCGCATGGCGTGCGCTGCCGGTGCGTATAAATTTGTCGGCGACACTCAGCGCATAGATAAAGCCGGTACACGCCGCTTGTATATCAAATGCCGCCGAACCATGAATATCCAGACGCTGCTGCAACAGACAGGCGGTGCTGGGAAAAACACGGTCGGGGGTGACGGTGGCGACAATAATCAAATCAATATCGGCAGGCGTGATACCCGCAGCGTCAATCGCGCGGCGCGCGGCAATCTCTACCATATCACAGGTGGTTTGCTGCGGCGCAGCGATGTGACGCTCGCGGATACCGGTGCGCTCGACGATCCACTGACTGGTGGTATCAACCATTTTCTCCAGGTCAGCGTTGGTCAGCACTTTGTCGGGCAGGTAACTGCCCGTGCCGATAATTCGTGAATTTTTTGCTATGGGGAGAGCGAAGCGAGGGGTCATAGGCATGGTCAAACTGCGCGCCTCTCCAGCAGAAAAACTTCCAGTTGTTTACTGATGCGCTGCGGCACGTCTTTTCTCACTTCCAATACCGCTTCCTTGATCGCATTGGCAAAGGCAAAGGCGTCCGCGCCACCGTGGCTTTTAATCACAATACCTTGCAACCCTACAAAACTGGCGCCGTTGTATTGGCGCGGGTCGATTTTAGCGCGGAACGCCTTGAGTACCGGCATGGCGAGCATGCCTACCATCTGCGTCATCAGGGAGCGCTTGAATTCCTGCTTCATGTAGTGACTGATCATTTTCGCCAAGCCTTCGCTGGTCTTGAGCGCGACATTGCCGACAAAACCGTCGCATACCACTACATCCACCGTGCCTTTATAAATATCATCGCCTTCAACGAAACCCACATAATTAATGTCAGGTGTGGCAGCAAGCAAACGAGCGGCGCTCTTCACCACCTCGTTGCCCTTCATTTCTTCTTCGCCGATATTGAGCAGGCCAACGCGTGGACGTTCGATATTATCTACGGCGCTTACCAACACCGAACCCATCACGGCGAATTGAAACAGGTGTTCGGCGCTGGAATCAACATTCGCGCCCAGATCAAGCATGTGGGTATGCCCAGTCATGGTGGGCAAAGAGGAAATAATGGCAGGACGATCTATGCCCGGCAAGGTTTTAAGCACGTAGCGTGCAGTAGCCATCAAGGCACCGGTATTGCCCGCGCTGACACAGGCCTGGGCGCGCCCTTCTTTCACCAGATTAATGGCGACACGCATTGAGGAGTCTTTCTTGCCACGCAATGCCTGCGCGGGCGGCTCATCCATTTCAACGCGCTGAGAGGCGTGATGGATCTGCAAGCGGTCGCTGGCTGTGGCATGGTTAGCGCGCAACTCACGGGCGATGACATCCTGATCACCCACTAAAATCAAGGTAAGATCAGCCTGCTCGGCCAGGACGCTGAGTGCCGCTGGCACTACAACATGGGAACCATGATCGCCCCCCATGGCATCCAACGCCAGCGTTAAACCCATCATCTAATCACCGCACACATAAGGGTGCCCCTATAAATTCGATCAAGGCACGAGGGCAAGGCGGAAATGTGCGAAAAAGCGGAGTGTACGCGCAGTACATGAGCATTTTGAGTACATTTCCAACGCCGCATCGTGGCTTTAGCGAATTTATAGGGGTGCCCTTAGTCGCCTTTGGTAACAAGAACCTTGCGGCCTTTATAATACCCATCAGCAGTAATGTGGTGACGGCGGTGCGTCTCGCCGCTGGTCTTGTCAACCGACAAGGTAGGGCCGGTCAATGCGTCATGTGAACGGCGCATGCCGCGCTTGGAGGGGGTGGTTCGGGCTTGTGGGACAGCCATGGGGTTAACTCCTAGTGTAAATTAATATAGTAATTAAATGACTACTTCTGCTTCAACGGCTTTTCACCGCTTTTATTACCGAAGGCACCCGCCAACACGGCAAACGGGCGTTTTTTGCCTTCCGGCGGTAAATCTTCCGCTATAACCTTATCCAATGCGCCAGACCGAACTGGGCATTGCCCTTCTTCATGCAGCGGCGCAACGGGCAACGCCAACAGCAATTCATCTTCGATGATCGCGGCCAGTGACTGCCCCTCCGTTACGGACGCCAGCACCAGTGGCTCGTACTCATCCGGCAACTGCTCTGCTTCATCCAGCGCCCGCACTATACCCAGGGCGATATTCACATGTAACGGCAGAATCATCGGCTGTAAACAGCGCTGGCAGATGGCGTCAAGCTCGGCGTGCAAGCTACCCAGCACCCGGCGCACCCCCTGCCCGTCCACGCTAAAGGCCAGGTCTACATCTACCTCGCCCCGCGCGGGGGATGGCATGTCCAGCGCGGCCATCAGGCGCGGCATAGCCGTCACGGCCACCCGGCCTTTCAGCGTTTGACGGGTTTCCGCCAAGCGCAGGGGATCTACAAATTCCGGCAACGAATGGGGCATCTGATTCGACATAAGCCGATTATAATACAATTAATCAAGCCCATATGTCAAAAAACACCGGGAAACCCGCCTGCGCCCTTTAGCCGCCTTGACTCCAGGCATTAATTCCCGTAGAAAGCATAGAGTTAGCGAGGTTTCTATAGCTATTTATAGATTCTACTGTGTCACAGAACGATCAAGGGATGCAGTGCAAGGCAAAATCGGGCGAAAAAGCGGAGTTTACACGAAGTAAATGAGCATTTTGAGTCCGATTTTAACGCCGCAAGGCACCCTTCAGCGCTTTGTGACGCAGTAGAATTAACTATTACCCTGATTCGGCCGATGAGTTAAGGAACCAACCCCAGAGGCACGCCCGTGATCAAGAAAGTTCTTATTGCCAACCGTGGCGAAATTGCCGTGCGGATTGTGCGTGCCTGTGCCGAAATGGGCATTACTTCGGTGGCCATTTATACCGATGCCGACCGCGCCTCGCTGCATGTAAAAAAAGCTGATGAGGCTTACAATATCGGGCCAGAATCGGTGGCGGGCTACTTGAATGCCCACCGCATTACCAATCTTGCCGTGGCCACGGGTTGCGATGCGCTGCACCCTGGCTATGGTTTTCTGTCCGAAAATCCGCAATTGGCCGAGATTTGCGCGCGCCGCAACATCCGCTTTATCGGCCCTTCACCGGACGTGATCCGCCGCATGGGCGACAAAATCGCGGCGCGCCATTCCATGATTGCGGCGGGTATTCCGGTGATACCCGGCAGCGAGGGCAATCTAAGCGGTGTGGATGAGGCGTTGAAATGCGCAGAAAAATTCGGCTACCCAGTCATGCTCAAGGCCACTTCAGGTGGTGGCGGGCGCGGTATCCGGCGTTGCGAAAACGCCGACGATCTGCGCAAAAATTTTGACCGCGTGATTTCGGAAGCCACTAAAGCCTTTGGCAGCGCCGAGATTTTTCTGGAAAAGTGCATCGTCAATCCGCGCCACATTGAAATGCAAGTATTGGGTGATCATCACGGCAATGTGATTCATTTATTTGAGCGCGATTGTTCAATTCAACGCCGCCACCAGAAATTGATTGAGATTGCACCTTCGCCGCAGCTTAATGATCAGCAGCGCGCGGTATTGGGTGATCTGGCGGTGCGCGCGGCCAAGGCAGTAGGCTATCAAAACGCCGGCACGGTGGAATTTCTGCTGGATGCCAACAACGATTTTTATTTCATGGAAATGAACACGCGCCTGCAAGTGGAGCACACGGTAACGGAACAGATCACCGGCATCGACATTGTGCGCGAACAAATTCGCATTGCGGCGGGTCTGCCGTTGCGTTATCGTCAAGATGAAGTTCAGCGTCGCGGCTATGCGGTGGAGTTTCGCATTAATGCGGAAGATCCGAAAAATGATTTCCTGCCGAGCTTCGGGCGCATTACCCGTTATTTTGCGCCTGGCGGGCCGGGAGTGCGCACCGACGGCGCGATTTATACCGGCTATGTGATTCCGCCCTATTATGATTCACTGTGCGTGAAACTGACGATTTGGGCGCTGACCTGGGAAGAAGTGTTGGATCGCTCGCGGCGGGCGCTACTGGACATTGGTGTGTATGGCATTAAAACCACCATTCCTTATCATCTTGAAATTATTAATTCGCCGGAGTTCAAAGCGGCGAATTTTGATACCAGTTTTGTGGAAATGCACCCGGAACTAATAGATTATTCCGTGCGTCGGCCACCGCGTGAGCTGGCAGCGGCAATTGCCGCGGCGGTGTTCACACATATGGATACAGCGAATAACACACCCCCTAACTCTCCCCCCAACTCTTAAGAGACTACGTATGTCACGCGTCTACATTACAGATACCATATTACGCGATGCCCACCAATCCCTGATTGCGACGCGCATGCGCACCGAAGATATGCTGCCGATTTGCGGCAAGCTGGATCAAGTCGGCTTCTGGTCTCTCGAAGTGTGGGGCGGCGCTACTTTTGATGCCTGCCTGCGGTTCCTCAAGGAAGACCCGTGGGAGCGGTTGCGCAAGCTGCGTGCGGCGCTGCCCAACACACGGCTACAAATGTTACTGCGCGGCCAGAATCTGCTCGGCTATCGGCATTATTCAGATGATGTGGTGCGCGCTTTCGTTACACAGGCGGCGGCTAATGGTATCGACGTATTCCGTATTTTTGATGCGCTGAATGACACGCGTAATTTGCGTGTGTCGATCGAGGCAGTGAAAGCGGCGGGCAAGCACGCCCAGGGCACGCTCAGTTATACCACCAGCCCGATGCACAGCATTGCGCAGTTTGTGGAAATGGCGAAAGAATTGCAGGCGATGGGTTGCGACAGCATTGCCATTAAAGATATGGCCGGGCTGCTCACGCCCATGGTGACTGCAACGTTGGTGCGCAGCTTGGTAAGCGCGTTGCGCATTCCTGTACACATCCATTCACACGCCACTTCCGGCCTTGCCAGCATGTGCCAGTTAAAGGCGGTGGAGAACGGTTGCCGCCATATTGATACCGCGATTTCGAGTTTTTCTGGCGGTACTAGCCATCCCGCGACCGAGAGCATGGTTGCCGCGTTGCGCGGCACCGAATATGATTCCGGGTTAAATCTGGAACTGCTGCAGGAAATCGGTTTTTATTTTTACGGTGTGCGTAAAAAATATCATCGCTTTGAAAGTGAATACACGGGTGTCGATACGCGCGTGCAGGTGAACCAGATTCCCGGCGGTATGATCTCCAATCTTGCCAATCAACTGCGTGAACAAGGCGCGTTGAACCGCATGAGCGAAGTACTTACAGAAATTCCGCAGGTGCGTGAAGACCTGGGCTTTCCGCCACTGGTGACGCCCACATCACAAATCGTTGGCACACAGGCATTGCTTAACGTCCTGGCCGGCACGCGCTACAAGACCATCACCAATGAAGTTAAGTTATATTTACAGGGCCGTTATGGCAAGACGCCGGGGCCAATAAATTCTATCGTGCGCCAGCAGGCGATTGGCAATGAAGAGGCGATTGAGTGCCGTCCCGCTGATTTGCTGAAAGATGAAATGGAATCACTGCGTGATGATATTGGTGCGCTGGCGACCTGCGAAGAGGACGTGTTGAGTTACGCGATGTTTCCGGAAATCGGCCGGGCTTTTCTGGAGCAGCGCGCCGCTGGCACGCTGGTTCCTGAGCCGTTGGAACTGCCGAATAAAACGGAAGTATTGCAGGGCCATACACCAGTGGAATTTAACGTCACCATGCATGGCGAAACCTACCACATCCAGGTGACAGGCGGCGGCCACAAGACCCTGAATCGACGGCCACTGTATGTTTCGGTGGATGGGGTTCCTGAAGAAATTATCGTGGAGACGCTGCAAGAAATGGAAACCACACCTGCAGGTGGCATTTCCAATACCGCTGCTGGCGGCAGCAAACATCCACGCGCGCATGCACCGGGGCACGTCACCACCTCCATGCCAGGCACCATTGTTGAAGTGCTGGTGAAGATGGGTGATGCCGTGAAAGCCGGTGATCCGGTGCTGGTCACTGAGGCCATGAAAATGGAAACCGAGGTGCAGGCGCCGATCTCTGGAAAAGTCACTGCGGTGAATGTAAAAAAAGGCGATAGCGTGAATCCTGATGAGGCATTAATTGAAATTACCTGAACATAATTCTATCGGCGCCCCTCACACACAAATAATACTGGCTTCATCTTCTCCGTTCCGGAAGGAATTGTTGCATCGCCTGGGTTTGCCATTTTCCGCAATCGCTCCTCAAGCCGATGAAACACCGTTGCCCGGCGAAAGTGCGCAAGCACACGTGGCGCGGCTCGCCAGCGTCAAAGCGCATGCAATAGTGCGGCAGCATCCTCATGCGCTGATTATTGGCTCGGACCAAGTGGCGGTGCTGGACGGCGAGATTATCGGTAAGCCTGGCGATCATCACACCGCCGTGCGGCAACTGGCCAAAGCATCCGGCAAACGCATGGAATTTCTCACCGGGCTATGCCTGCTGAACAGCGCCACACACCGCATGCAGGTTGATGTAATTCCATTCTCCGTGGTGTTTCGCGTGCTCAGTGCCGCGCAGATTGAGCGTTACCTGCATCATGAGAAACCTTATAATTGCGCAGGCTCGTTCAAGTCAGAAGGCTTGGGTATTGCGTTGTTTGACAAACTGGAAGGCGATGACCCCACCGCGCTGGTCGGCTTGCCATTAATCAGCCTGGTGCGCATGCTGGAACAGGAAAATGTGCATGTTATTTGATATACTGCATTCCTTTCAGAACTGAACCCCCATGCAGAAATTTTCAAAATGGCTGTGGCGCATCGCCACCTTGGTTTTCATCGCCATATTATTTTATCAAGGCTGGCTTTATTGGCAAGTGTCACGTCTTGACACGAAAAACCCCCAAGATACATCAATGATGCAGGCACGCCTGGCAGAAAAGAAGTCTGCGGGCAGGCCCGCTAACATCGACTACCGCTGGGTGCCGATGAAAAAGATCTCGCGTTATTTGCAACGCGCCATCATCGCTTCTGAAGATGCCACTTTTTACAGTCATGAAGGTTTTGACTGGGAAGGCATTAAAGTCGCCGCCGAGAAAAATCTCAAGAAAGGCAAAATTGTGGCGGGTGGCAGCACCATCAGCCAGCAGCTTGCTAAAAATCTTTTTCTGTCTACCCAGCGCACGCCGTGGCGCAAGGCAGAGGAAGCTATCGTCACTGTGATGCTGGAAAACAGTCTCAGCAAACAGCGCATTTTTGAAATCTATTTGAATGTGATTGAATGGGGCGATGGCGTGTTTGGCGCGGAAGCGGCCGCGCGTCATTATTTCAAGAAATCCGCCGCCAGCCTCACACCCCGCGAAGCCGCATGGTTAGCGGCGATCGTGCCTAATCCACGTTATTATGACAAACACCGCAGCCACCGCCGCGCCGCACGTAAATCCAATATCATTCTGGCACGCATGGCGGTGCGCTATGGCCGCGACTTCAATGCCGCACCGCGCGTGGTCGAGGCGCCGGCAACACCGGCGCCCGAGCTTACCTTGCCAGCAGAGCCAGAGCCATCTTCAGATGTCAGCACACCCGATAACAGCACACTGGATAACAGTACGTTGGCTGATCCAGCTACATCAGGCAATGAAGCATCTCCTGCGACAGAGATGCCGAGTCCCACACCACCGCCCGCTGCACCCATCCCGGAAAACATCCTGCCGGAATAACGCCCATTTCACGACTCTACGTCCCTTAAGTTTGCGTTAAGCATCCTCATATATTATCTCTATCGTGGTCAGGCAGTGGGCCTTGCCATTAGATACTTAAGGAGATTTATTATGAGCATAGCAAAAAAACATTTATTGATTAGCACCATGGTACTTGGCACCTTGATCGGCACGGTCGCACTCGCTGACTCGGATCACCGCAAAAACACAAAGACCGTGTTCACACCTGCTGCGATCAGCTTAACCGATGCCATCCAAAAGGCCCAAGCGGCAGTGCCGGGTACGGTAGTAAGCGCCGAACTGGAAAATGAACGCGGCAAGGCCGTTTATCAGGTTGAAATCGCCAGCCTGAGTAAATCAGGCGAAACGACTGAGGTTTCGGTGGACGCCACCAATGGCGCCATACTAGCCAGCCGTGTCGACAAGGAAGATGATGATGAAGGTGGCGCGTCAGACAAATAAACGCTTCCGTGAATAAATCACGCCCGCCTGAAAACGGGCGTGCTTTTTCTTCATGAAATATCAATCCAACCTGGATGCTATCTAAAATAAGGAACACCCTGTGAAATACAACCAAACAACACGCTGGCTGCATGCAGGCATCGCGCTGGGTGTCAGCGCACAATTGATTATCAGCCTGATCATGGATATACCAAAACCCGACCGCCCATTTACCGGCTTGGGTGCGACGGCATTTGAAGTCCATGAAATCACCGGCATGATCGTCGCGGCGCTGTTGTTAGTACATTGGCTGGCATTATTCTCCAACCATATCCCCCTTGGATTGGGCCATTTATTCCCTTGGTTTTCCAAGCAGCGGCTCTGTACCATGATCAGTGAAATCAAACGACAATGGACGCAGCGCCGTCTCGATGACACGCAGCAAGCCAGCGCGCTTGCAGGTGCGGTGCATGGCTTGGGACTATTAGTCACCACGCTCATGGCGATAACCGGTGTGGTGCTGTATTTCGGCATGGCGGAAAATGGCGCGATGCCGCCGCTGGTCAAAGACATCAAGGAAGTACACGAATTGACATCGAATCTGTTATGGGCTTACCTGATAAGTCATGCAGGCATAGCGATATTGCATCAATGGCTGGGACATCGTACTCTGGCGGATATGTTTAAGTTGGGAAAATAACTCCATACCGCCATGCGCTTATTAGTCATTGAAGATGATCAAATGATCGGGGAAAGTCTCTGCCATGGCTTGCGTCAGGAAGGCTTTACCGTAGATTGGGTGCATGATGGCAAAGCAGCGGAATTAGCATTGGCGAATGATGTCTATGCTTTGGCGCTACTCGATCTGGGCTTGCCGCGTAAATCCGGGCTGGAACTGCTCAAAGAGTTGCGCCAGCGCGACAACACGTTACCTGTCTTGATCATCACAGCGCGTGATTCTGTTGCCGACCGCGTGTCTGGGCTGAATAGTGGCGCGGATGATTATCTGGTTAAACCTTTTGACCTGCATGAACTGATTGCGCGCGTGCGGACATTACTGCGCCGTAATGCAGGACGCGCCCAATCCCTGCTGGTGTGCGGCACATTGAGCCTCGACCCGATTACGCATGAAGTCACCCATCAGGGGAAAAATATCACACTGTCAGCGCGTGAATTCGCCTTGCTGTATACCTTGATGGAAAAACCGGGCGCCGTGCTGTCACGCGCGCAACTCGAAGAAAAGTTATATGGATGGAATGAAGAAGTAGAAAGCAATGCGGTGGAAGTGCATATTCATCACTTGCGTAAAAAACTGGGCACGGATGTCATCGGCAACGTGCGCGGCGTAGGTTACATGATCCTGAAAAAAACATGATTTCGATTCGCCGCCGGTTGCTATTATGGTCATTGCCCGCGCTGCTGGTCACCGGGCTGTTGGCAAGCATAGCGACCTATTTTGATGCGCGGGAAGAAGTCGACGAGCTATCCGATCAACACATGCGGCAAATAGCGTTGATATTATTGCAACAGATGTCGCGCCCGGATATACCCCACACCCTGCCTACGCCTGATGACACCGAAGAGGAAAGCCAATTAGTCACGCAACTGTGGGACAAAAATGGCACGCTGATCTATAGCTCGCTACGTGCGTTGCCCATGCCACACTACACTGCGCAGGGATTCATTACAGAAAATTGGCATGATCAACTGTGGCGAATCTACACAGCCCGTAACAACGCGCTCGCCGTGCAAGTCGCACAACCCATGCATGCCCGACAGGAAATAACCGCCGAAATTTCCTTGCGCATGTTGACGCCCATCGCCGTGCTGATCCCGACATTGGCATTGGTAATCTGGATCGCCATTGGCCAAGGCCTGTCACCGTTGCGCCGCCTCACCAGTGAACTTGGCAGGCGTAATGCGCTTTCATTGCAACCCTTGCCTGTCGGTACCCTGCCCCTTGAGATTCAACCATTGGCAATGGCGCTCAATGATCTATTACACCGCCTGGATGACGCGCTGACGCATCAACGCCAGTTCATCGCCGATGCCGCCCATGAACTTCGCACGCCACTGACTGCCGTGAATCTGCAAGCACAAATTGTCGAACGTGCGCAAAACAGTGCGGAAAGCGCTGCCGCCATGCACACACTTAAACTCGGCATTGCACGCTCCATTCATCTGGCACAACAATTGTTGACTATGGCGCGACTGGAACCCGAGGCCGTGCAGCGCACCTTTGCTTTGGTTGACATGGAAACACTCGTAAAGCAAGTGCTGACTGACTATGCGCCTTTGGCACACGCGAAAAATATCGACTGCGGCCTGGCGCATAGCGAACCTGCCAGCATCATGGGAGATGCGGACAGCCTGCGCATCCTGCTCGGCAATCTTGTCGACAATGCAATCCACCATACCCCTGCCGGTGGACGTATTGATGTCAGCATCCACACCGATCACCAGCAGGTATTACTGGAAGTTCAGGATACGGGCTGCGGCATACCCGCCGAAGAACGCGCACGGGTATTTGACCGCTTTTATCGCCGCATTGGCAACAATGCACCGGGCAGCGGCCTGGGTCTCGCCATTGTCAAACGCATTGCTGAACATCACCATGCGGAAATAATGCTGGGTGAAGGAATAGACCACACAGGATTGAAAGTAACGCTGAAATTTCCAATATAGAAACCCCTGAAAAACCCCTATTTTTCACGCTAATTCGTTACCAGATATTCTCAATATAATCCTAAAAATGGCGTGATCTTCTGGGGAGATGAGGATGGGCGCAGAGTTGCGCCACATCCTCATGTTGTAGTGGGGTTACGACCCACTGACACAGGCGCTGATCTGCGTCGGGGTTAATGGCTGGTACTGACAACCTGTGTCAGTACAGCTAAGGTTGTTCCATGCCATTCTGTTTTTTCCGCCGGTGAGTCCTTCAAGCCAGTCACGGAAGGTAGTCCCGCCCACGGTCTCTGTGGAATACATCGCAGTTGAACGCAGAATGGTGTGCGGGCAACCGGGGGCGATGTAGAAGCGGTAGTTAGGTGCGGCTGCTACGGTGTAGGAGTTGTTCAACATGCTGCTGGTCCAGGTGGCAAAGAGTTGTGGCGTGAGCTTATTCCACTGGCTCATATCGTCATCGTTGAGCATGATATTGTAGAACAAGGTCTGAACTGCGTCATGTACTGTGGTGTATTGTGAGAATCTGTCCTCGGGATAATGGTTGGTCAGTGCCGAATAGATAGCCGGCGTGAAGCTGCTGGCGGCGAGCACCGTGGTGGCCGTCATGCCGGGGACTGCTTGGGGCAAGTTGGCGGCGAAGTTCCAGGCAGAATTAGGGGGACGTATGGCTTCCTGCATCAGGCTCTCGGCGATCACACCGCTGCCACCATCAGCGAGAAGATAACCCTTTGCTCCAGGGAAAGCAGCCTTGATGTGGGCGTAGTTCAGCACCGCCCCATAGGCGCCCGCACTGGCGCCAGTGACCAATATCTTGCGTGGGTTATGCATCTTCCCTTCATGCATGAAATGACGCTTGAGCCACTTTCTGGCATAGAGGAAATTGTCGAAGCCGCGATGGCGGATGGTTTTGGTGACGCCGGGTGCAACCAGGTAAGTGGTATCTTTTGAACCGAAGTGAATGTCACCGGTGCAGTAAGGCAGATAGGCGACACTCCAGTCCCGATAGGGGTTGTCCGGATTATTCAGATTCAATACGCCATCTTGCAATAACGGGTTATTGGGCGGAAGATCATCAGAAGGAACATAGGCCGGCATGGCTGATTGCAATGAGGCGAGGCAGGTAGTGTTGTTCCAGCAGGCACCGCCACCGTTGAAGAAAATGACCAGCTTATCACTCTTGCCCTTTTTGAAATAGAACGAATAGTCATCGCCCTCGAAGGCGCAGCCTGGGTAAATCTCACGCTCCGCACCGTTGACCTTAACGGTGGCCTGCTGTGGCGCGCTGATGCGTTGCCAATCATTGCTGTCGGCACTGGCTGAACCAGTGTAGAAAAAGAGTGGTGCTAAAAGTGCGGTGAGACTTGCTGCTATGCTGAGTCTGTTCATGTAACCCCCCATTCTCGTTGTTGTTGAGCGGGAACTCTAGCATAAAATTTACTGTGCCAGCATGTGATTATTTCTTTCCATTAAAAAAATGAAACGGCGCATGATAAAAAATAAGCGTTTTATTAAGCCGCTTGAAACCGTAGCAAACGATAGCGAGCCTATATGTTCAAATAAAGCCCATAAACAGCATAGCTACTCTTTTCCATCGCCACGACGATTGATAGGATATTCGCCCGTCTTGCCGACGAACGGCAGCGCCAGCATCCATAGCAACGTGAGCCGCTTCGGGTCACGAAACTGCGTGAGCCCGATGGTCATGCCTTCATGTCCCTGCTCCGGCTGGGCGCGATAGGTACCGAACAACCTGTCCCACCAGGGCAAGTTAAACCCAAAATTGCTGTTGGTCTCACGCGCGATCACCGAGTGATGTACACGGTGCATGTCGGGCGTGACGACGAAAAGTCGCAACACCCTGTCAATCGCCACCGGAATACGCCAGTTGCTGTGGTTAAACATCGCCGTAGCATTTAACAACACTTCAAAGATTAACACCGCCAACACCGGTGGCCCAAGTACGCTTATCGCAGCCAGCTTGATCAGCATCGACACAATAATCTCGACAGGATGAAAACGCGCCCCGGTAGTTACGTCAAAATCCAGGTCTGCGTGGTGCATCATGTGCAACCGCCACAGTGCAGGCACTGCATGAAACATCACATGTTGCAGATAAATGACGAAATCGAGAACCACCACGGCGATCACCACCGCCAGCCAGTAAGGTATTTCAACATTATTCAACAACCCCCAGCCGCGCTCATCCGCCAGCAGCGCCATGCCCACCGCCGCCACTGGAAACAGCGCGCGCACCGTCAGCGTGTTGATAAATACAATACCCAGATTACCGAACCAGCGCATGCCCTTGGCGGTGGTCAGCGCGCGACGCGGCGCCAGCATCTCAGCCACGGCCACCAGGATAAAAACCCCCAGAAAAACCCCCAGCCGTATCGCCGCCTCATGGCTCATCACAAACTCATTCATGTTTTTTATCCTACGCTCGCCTGGCACCCTCGCATCTTACAATCTATCCATGCTACATCTCAAACATTAAATTGACCCTTAAGATAGGTTATGTTCTGTCATTTCGACCGCAGGCGACCGCCATGGATGGCGGAAGGTAGAGCAACGCAGGAGCAGTTGCCGGGAGAAATCTTGAGCCTGAAACATTGTAGCAGCTCAACAGTATAAAGATTTCTCCCTGCGGTCGAAATGACAGGGGGTTGTCATCGCCCCTATCATTTCAGGCGAAGAGAGGGATCTTGGTTTTGAGCGACAATTCACGACAGAACGCCTATTGGATTTTCCGGGTTGAAAACAAGCGGAACCAGGAGCCATGCCTATACTTTCTACTTTTTTTAGGCTAATCTTTACAAAAATGGATGGGGTAGAGGGCAGGTTATCGACTGTCCTTACTGTTCAAAACAAATAAAGGGCTTTGACCCCTTTATTTGGCTTTGACCCCTTTATTTATACAACTATTCAAGCCTGACCATCGCCCTATTCACCACCAACGCTCGCGACAAGAAAATGAATCAAAGCACGCTGAACAAATTTCTCCTTTCGCGTAGCCTTTACTACTTAGCGAAGGAAAATCTCGTATCCCCGAGTGGAATCCGGTTGTCAATCGCTTGCAACCTTCTTCAAGACTCAGTCGAATGCTTCCTGCTTGCGTTGTCTGAGCATGTAAATGCGGGAGTAGCACAACGAACCGACTTCGACAAATACTTCGAACAAATCAATCAAAAGATCGCACCCCGCGAGTTACCTTTCAGAGCACGCCTCATTGCACTGAATAAGCTCCGCGTTAATTCGAAGCACTATGGGCTTGAACCATCAAAGTCGGAACTTGAACCGTTGCTAACCACAGTTTGGGAGTTCTTCGATGAGGTGATGAGTTCCAACTTTGGGAAAGCCTTCGCCACTATCAGTCTCGTAGATTTGCTACGCGACAATGAGAAGAAGGAATTCCTGCGACAAGCAGAGTCTGCATTTGATTCAGGGGACTACGCGAACTGCTTAATCCTTTGCCGACAAGCTCTATTTGTTACCTTCGAGTGGCACTACGATGCTCGTAGGTTTCTTGAGGGAAAGAATGCACTTGGCTTGGCCTCGCTCGGCTCAAAAGTTCCCTACTTCGCAAGAGACCGAAAATATATTGAAGATAACGTAAAGGAACCGACAGACTTTCTGATCTACGATCACAAAGATCTTGAGATGGAGCTAATGAAGAATGGAGTGGATTCGGTTGCGTATTGGAACGTGTGGAGGCTCACCCCCGAGGTCTATCGTGCTAATAGAGATGCGCCATGGATCGTCAAAAACGACTTTCGGAAACTTGATTCCGACGGAATCAAGGATCGTGCAGAATATGTGCTCCTCACGACCACTGATGTCCTACTCACGGCTGATCAGAAGCAGAGCCGCACGCGCAGCCCTGATTACCGCCGCTACTATCTAACGCTAAAACGGGATGCCGTGGCAGTTTATTCGAAGGCAAGTAAGTCGAGTCCAATTGAACAAACAACGCCCACCGGAATTCGAAAGCTCTTCTGCGACTACAGCATCGCTGGTCTTGACGGTTCCGGAACATTCTGGCGCGTGGGGCACTGGGAAGAAGATGCACGCGTTAATGGGTTTGTCCATGAGGAAGATATTGACAGCTAACAAAGGCATGGAGAGGGCTACACAGTTCGCGTCGGCTGAGCTTTGCAGAAGAGAAGGATCGGGCTTGCGTAGTTGTATTATTGGGGTTATCCAGCATCGCCATCTCATGGTTCATAACAAATTCATTCATGTTATCTACCCAATCAAACAAAGCTCCCAACTCAAAGATTATCCATCGCCTCCGCAAGCCGCGTTACACCCACTACTTCAATACCCTTGATCGCCTGCTTGGGTAAATTGGCTTTGGGCATGATGGCGCGCTTGAAACCGTGCTTGGCGGCTTCACGTAAACGCTCCTGACCACTTTGCACCGGGCGGATTTCACCTGCCAGCCCCACTTCGCCAAACACTACCAGATCGGCAGGTAACGGGCGGTTGCGCAAACTCGACAAGGCGGCGAGCAACAGCGGCAAATCGGCGGCGGTCTCGGTAACGCGCATGCCGCCCACCACGTTGACGAATACATCCTGGTCGTACATCGCCACTCCGCCATGCCGATGCAGCACCGCCAGCAACATGGCCAGACGGGTTTGATCCAGCCCCACGGTAATGCGTCGCGGGTTGGGTGAATGGCTCTCTGCCACCAAGGCCTGCACTTCTACCAGCAAGGGCCGGGTGCCTTCGCGCGTGACCATGATGATGCTGCCGGGAACTTCTTCTTCATGGCGTGAGAGAAAGATTGCAGAAGGGTTAGTGACTTCGCGCAAGCCTTTTTCTGTCATGGCAAATACACCCAGTTCATTCACCGCGCCGAAACGGTTTTTGATGGCGCGGATGACACGAAACTGGCTGCCAACATCGCCTTCGAAATACAACACGGTGTCTACCATGTGTTCCAGAACGCGCGGCCCGGCGAGACTGCCTTCTTTGGTGACATGACCCACCAGAAATAATGCGGTGCCAGTCTGTTTGGCGTAGCGCACCAGTTGTGCGGCGCTTTCACGCACCTGCGACACACCACCCGGCGCAGACTGCAGCATCTCGGTATAAATAGTCTGAATCGAGTCGATGACCATCACCTGCGGACGCTCCTGCTGCGCCACGGCGATGATGCGCTCTACCTGCGTTTCAGTGAGCAGGCGCAGGTGATCACCGGCGCCATCATCTATCAAGCCCAGCCGCCGGGCGCGCATGCTGACTTGTTGTAATGACTCTTCACCCGTGACGTAAAGCGTTTTCAGCGTGCGCGCCAACGACACCATGCTTTGCAGCAGCAAGGTGGATTTGCCTATGCCGGGATCACCACCAATCAATATCACCGAGCCTTGCACTAACCCACCGCCCAGCACGCGATCCAGCTCGCTGAAGCCGCTTGGTACGCGTGCCTCGGTAACCTCTTCTACAGAGGTCATGGACTGCACTTTTGATTCACCCGCATAGCCACTAAAACGCGGGCTACGGCGCGCGGCATCAGTGGCAGATGCAATCACCTCGACCATCGTGTTCCAGCCGCCACAGTCCGCACAGCGCCCTGCCCATTTGGGCGCTTGGGCACCGCATTCAGTGCAGGCATATAGAATTTTATCTTTTGCCATGTTATTCCTCTATCAACACCCTGGTGCCTGCCCCTGCGTGATCAAACAATTCTATAATGTTTTCATTACGCATGCGCACACAGCCGTGTGAACCCGGCACACCCATGGGCACATCATCGGGTGTGCCGTGCAGATAAATATAACGTCGCATGGTATCAACATTACCCAAGCGATTTTTGCCGACTTCCAACCCACTTAACCACAGGATGCGGGTTAATATCCAGTCACGATCCGGGAATTGTGCGCGCAGCGCTGGCGAGTATATTTCGCCGGTGGGGCGACGTTTGATGAATACGGTATTGGGCGCGCACCCCGCACCAATTTTTGCGCGTATGATGTGCCAGCCACGCGGTGTGCAATTGCTGCCACGCTGTTCGCCTGGGCCATTGGCCGCAGTGGATACCGGATATTCCAGCAACACCGTGCCGTCCTGCAATAACTGCAAGCGCTGTTTTTCAATGCTGATGTGGATTATTTTTTCAGTCATAGGGTTATTCATCTTGCATGCTGTCATTTCGACCGCAGGGAGAAATCTTGGTGTTATTGAACTGCTTCAATGTTTACCATTATTGATAAGGGGCAAGATTTCTCCCTGCGGTCGAAATGACAGGATGCGGCACATCGTCAGAGGTTTTTTAATGGGCATCAGGTAGCTTTACTACCGACCTGTTTACTTTCATCAACCCATCATAATTCCCATCGGGGGCTACTGTATAGCCCGACACATTATTTCGCGCGATAAAGATATGATCTTCATACCATAGCGGGACATAGGGCAATTTTTCCAGCAATAAATGTTGTATTTCCCGGTATTTTAGCGCCTGTAACGGCAATTCTGGCTCGGCTTGCGCCGCTTCGATCAAATGATCCGCCACTGGACTGGAAAAACGTCCACGATTAGCGCCTTCCGGTGGCATGGACGTGCTGTGAAAGGCATAATGAAAAACATCAGGGTTCTTGATGCCTACCCAGCTCAGGCTGAACATCTGGAAGCGCCCACTTTTAATGTCACCATAAAACGTGCCCCAGTCATAACTGCGCAGATCGACCTTGATACCTACTTCCTGCAATTGGCTTTGAATAATGGTGGCGAGGCGGATGCGGAATGGATCACTCGAGGTTTTGTAAGTGATCTGCGCGGGATGTGCCGCGCTAAAGCCCGCTTTTTTCAACCAGGCGCGCGCCTGCTGTGGATCGTAGGCATACCCCAATGAATCGGTGATGCCCGCCCAGTGATCGGGCGGGAACATGGCAGCGGCGGGGCGCGCGGCGTTGCCTAATACATACTTTATAATAGCGTCGCGATCCAACGCATGGGCAATAGCACGGCGCACTTCAAGCCGCCCAGTGATGGGGTCATTCATATTAAAGCCAAGGTAACTGAAATTGGAACCGCGCCCGCGCAACACCTGCATATCTTTTTGACTGCCGAGATAGCTGACAAGTTCGGGGGGCAGGTCATTTTGCAGCATGTCGATCTCGCCACGCATTAACTTGATGGCGCGCACCGTGGGATCGGGTACATGTAAAAACTCGACTTTCTGTTTGTCTGCAACGCGCATCAGACGCAAATGGCCTTCGCTGGGCCAGTCAACAAAGGAAAAAGCGCCGCTGCCTACCGGCTTTTGATTGAACAAATGCTGCGTCGCACTGAGTGTGGCAGGAACGATACCTACCACCAATTTTCCGGGAAATAAAGCATCCGCTTTATTGAGGTAAAAATCTACCGCGTCGACATCCACCACCTCGATACGCTGTATCAAATCCAGCGGAGCACGGTGCGGCGAGGCATTTTTGACATCAAGCACAAAATCATACGTTGCCTTCACATCGGTTGCGGTTAAGTTATTTCCATCATGAAATACTCTACCTGCCTTACCTAAAATAAAGCGGTAATGTGTGGGTGTAAGTTTTTTCCAGGTCGCCAGTGCAGGAATGGGATAAGACGCCGCATCGAAATCTACCAACTGCTGATACAGCAAGCGGTTAATGCGTGTCGACGTTGCGTCAGTGGAAAAGCGGGGATCGAGCGTCACTGGCGCGCTGGCTAAACCGAAACGCAATGCGTCTGATGTTGGATCAGCACACCCCGCCAAAGCCAATAGCAAGAGTATAAAAACAAAAAACCGTTTAAGCACGCCAATTCTTGAACGGATTTTTCACCAGGCAAACATTGTAATAACGTGGATCGTGCGACACTTCTTCCCCGGCCCATGCGGGCAAGGCAAAGGATTCATCGGCGGCATCAAGTTCAATTTCGGCGACAACCAAACCTTCATTATCACCCGCGAACACATCCACCTCCCACACATGCCCGGCATGTTCGACGAGATAACGGGTTTTTTCGATCAGCGGCCCTTCGCAAAACAGATCCAGCATCTCATTGGCATCCTGCTCTGGAATCGGGTAATCATATTCCTTGCGCGTAATGCCCAGGGTGGCGCTTTTCAGGTTGATAAATCCTTGCCCACCCCCACAGCGCACGCGCATCGAGCATGTGGCGGTGCTGGCCATGTAACCTTGCCGATAAAAAATACCTGATGACACGTGAGTACGCCAATCCTCATTACGCACCAAAAATTTGCGTTCTATTTCTGTTGCCATGTTATTTCTACTTTACGGAAAGCTTGATTAATTCCACATGTGTCATTTCGAGCATAGCGAGAAATCCTTTGCAAATACGGTTAAATGTCATCCGGGAATATTTTTCACTTCGTTCGAAATAAGGATTTCTCCCTACGGTCGAAATGACAACACATTCAGTGGCTCCTTACTTTATCAGCCGCCAGTGCATCAAATATTTTCTCCATTTCCGTTTCGATATGACCACGCAGCTCAGGATCAAGACCCGCCACATACTGCATTCTTTCTTTGGCATGCTCGATATCCAGCTCAACCAATGAATATAGAAAATTACTTTGTTCATCACGCCAACGCGCGACCGGCTTCGCATCTTTGAGCATCTCGCTGATGATGTCTTTACCTAATGTCCGCGTTTTTACTAACCCGCTGCCGCCGGGCGCTAATGGGTTACTCTCCAGTTGGCGGAGTATCGCAGCCAGCACTTTGGCGACCTCGGCACGGGCACGCTCATCGGCAACGGGACCTTGCACCGTAATATTGCCCAGCGTGGCCGCGCCAATCGGTGGAATTTCGTTGCTATAACCTCCTATTTGCGCAGGCGGTGTTACATGGCTCCACCACGGCACGACAGGTTGAGGATTTGATTGATAACTATTGAATGGCCGTTGCGCGGACATCTCTGATAAAGCCGCCATTTTAACGCCATGGATCACGCGCTGAGTATCGCTTTTTACCACATGCGTACCCTGCATGACCCACTCTGGCATACCTTTTATATTATGCCTTTCGCTGTTGGTCAGGTTTGGCGCAGCACACGCGGCCAGCACACCGACCAGTGACATGAAAAAAAACCCGCGAATTAATCGTTGCGATTGAACCATGGTCATTCCGCCGTTTTTAGGTTGAATTATCTTATCTGGAGATTGTACGCTTTTCCGTAATTTTCATTAAACTCTGACGAGCAAGTTCATCACCTTGTTCTGCCGCTTTGCGGTACCATTCAGCGGCTTGCTGGTCGTCTTGCGGAACATCGCGGCCATTGGCATATATTTCAGCAAGATTGTGCTGCGCCATGACATTGCCTTGTTCAGCGGCTTTGCGATACCACGACAACGCTTGCGCATAGTCCTGACTGATGCCCCGCCCTTCTTCATACATGACACCCAAATTATTCTGCGCGGCCGCATGACCTTGCTCTGCTGCTTTGCGATACCATGTGATGGCCTGTGCCTCATTGCGTGCCGCACCGCGACCTTTAGCAAGCATTAAACCTAAATTATTTTGTGCGGCAGCCTGGCCCAGTTGCGCGGCTTTGCGGTACCATTCTACGGCTTGCGCGTCATCCTGAGCCACGCCACGTCCATTTGCATACATGATACCGAGATTGTATTGTGCCAGAGCATTGCCCAACTCAGCGGCCTGACGAAACCATTGCACGGCCTGCCTGTCATCTTGCGCAACACCTCGACCATTCATGGACATCAACCCCAGATTAAGACTGGCGGCGGCCTCGCCACGTTGTGCGGCTTTTTGATACCACTCGGCAGCCTGCGCATCATTTTGCGCGAGGCCCCGCCCCTGTTCATAGAGCGTACCCAGATTGTATTGCGCCAGACCATGCCCTTGCTCAGCCGCTTTTTGATACCACGCCGCCGCCTGTTTATAGTCTACCCATGCGCCACGGCCTTCGGCATACATCAATCCTGCATCATATTGCGCAAACGAAAATCCTTTTTCAGCGGCCTTGAGATACCATGCCAGCGCGCTTGAATCATTACGCGCTACACCCTCACCACGTTCGTACATGCTGCCCAGGCGGTGCTGCGCCCATACATAACCCTGCTCTGCCGCCTTGCGATACCATTGAGCGGCGAGTGCGCTGTCCTGAAGTATGCCACGGCCTTTTTCATAGCGTGACGCCAGATTGTATTGCGCCAACACATCACCCTGTTGTGCCGCTTTGCGATACCATTCGACGGCCTGCCGATCATCGCGTAGCGTGCCACGGCGATATTCATACATCCACGCCAGACTATATTGCGCAGAGGCAAGCCCCTGCTCGGCCGCTTTGCGATACCACCCCAGCGCCTGCTTGTCGTCACGCGGCACGCCCCAGCCATTGGCATACATTAATCCAAGATTATATTGCGCGATGGCGTAGCCTTGGTCTGCGGCCTTGCGATACCACTCTTCCGCTTGCTTATAGTCACGCGCCGCGCCGCGCTCATTGGCATATACACCTGCAAGGCTGTTTTGCGCCAGAACGTCGCCCTGCTCCGCGAGAGGAACCAATTCTTTCAGGGCTGTTTCGGAGTCACCTTTTTCGTAAGCGGCCACGCCCTCATCAAAACCCGCATGGGAAACACCAGCAAGGCCAAAAAAACATAACAAAAACAATATTTTTTTCATAATCTTATCTTACCCCCACCAACCCCATGACGCATTACAACCTTTATAGCATAGCCATTAATATTTTTCAAAAAGCGCAATCGACTCCACATGCGTGGTGTGCGGGAACATATCCATCACACCCGCGCTGATCATCCGATAACCGTGTTGGTGCACCAGTTCCGCCGCATCACGCGCCAGGGTGGCGGGATTGCACGACACGTACACAATGCGTGATGCGCCAAATTCGGGTAAACGCTTGACGATTTCCAGTGCGCCAGTGCGTGGTGGGTCCAGCAAAATCTTGTTAAATCCGCGCCCGAACCACGCGTCACCCATCATAAAATTAAGGTCAGCGGCATGAAATTCGGCATTGGTAATGCCATTATGTTTGGCATTTTCGCGTGCGCGCTGCACCAGCTTTTCATCGCCTTCCACACCTACCACATGACCCGCGCGACGCGCCAGAGGCAAGGTGAAATTACCCAAACCACAGAACAGATCCAGCACCCGATCCGCAGGCTGCGGATCAAGCAGCGCCAGGGCATGGTTGATCATGGTGCGGTTCATTTGCGCATTGACTTGCGTAAAATCGGTGGGTAAAAAGAACATCTCAAGATCATATTCCGGCAAGCTATAACTGAGCCGGGCGCTGGATTCCAATTGGGTCGGCCACAGCAGGGTGACGCTCTCGTACCCGCCGGGCTGCAAATAGATTTGAAAACCGTATTGTTCACCAAACTCACATAACCGGGCAAGGTCATGCTCATCCAGCGTCACCATATTTCGAAACACCAATGCAGTGGCGTAGTTGCGCCCCTCGCCTACGGCCACTTCAATTTGCGGAATCTCCTGGCGCGCATGCATGCCATCAAGCAACGCGCGCAATTCCATAATGCGCTCACCCACTGCGGGATGAAGCACCTCACAACGCGTTAACTGGGCAAGCAAAGGGCCGCGTTTTTCACGAAAACCCACCAGCATGATGGACTTTTTCAGCACATATTTAGCGCCTAAACGTCCCTTGTGCCGATAACCCCACTGCGGCCCGGTGAGCGGGGTTAACCAGGATTCCGGCATGACCTTGCCAATGTGGGTGAGGCTGTCGTGCAACATCCGCTGTTTGGCGTGGATCTGTTCGGCAGGATCCATATGCTGCAAACTGCAACCCCCACACGCAGAAAAATGCACACAGCGTGGCTCGACGCGATGCGCGGAGGGTTGCAGCACTTCGATTAATTGCCCTTCATCATAGCGCTTGTGCTGATCCACATAGGTGAACATCACCACCTCACCCGGCAATGCACCCCCAATAAACACCGCTTTACCATTGACGCGCGCCACGCCACGCGCGTCGTGCGTAAGTGATTCAACCACCGCTTGTATCGGCCCAGTAGGGAGAGGTTTTCGATTACGCTTTGAACGTCTTGTCATTTTGATTGTGGGTCGGTATCGGTAGTGGAAAGATGTAGGGAATTTTAATAGCGGTTGTTTTTTATTCGTGAATCACGTTGCCTGTCGGTGGGTCTTACTGTCGTGCGCATAGCGCACGCTACACGACTACGCTTGCTAAACAGAGTATCTACCGGGCTTTGCAACAAATAATCACATGTTTATGTCACTGATCTTTGCAAATGGGGGACTCCAAACAATTTGTACTGATGCCGGACCATTCTCTGCGGTCACGCGAAACGGCCTTCCAGGAGGTATAACTGCTTGACACAACTCGCTTGCGCGTTCTGGCTGTCCATCTACCGATACGACAACTTCTCCCCCAATCACAGTGATCAACGCGCTTCCGTCACACATCCAATCGCCGAGCTTCTCTTTATCCAAAAGGTTAAAGACTTGGATACGCAGGTGATCTTCCGACGCCAAATGATAGCTCGGTTGATCGCTACGGTTACGATATAGCGCCCGGAGATCAACAACTACGTTGTTCATTTAACGATACCTCGATTAAATGCATTGATAGCTTCAGAGCCACGGAGAACGTTCTCGGGCAAGGTTTGTTTGGTTACGAAACCCGGCCATGTACGGTCTGGCGATATTTGACCTGCTTGTTGTAGCAAGCGTAGCGTGCGCTGTGCGCACGATTTACCCACAAAGACAATCCAAGCCGCATTGATGAGAAACACCTGCACTCACCCCTTTCATCGTGCCACGCCCGATTCGTGCTACGCTGTTCCCCACGCCTGCAAAAATTCATTCAAATGTGGCTTGTTATCTTTGGCAAGGGTGCCACGCAACAGTTGGCATTCGCCTTGATACTCTTCAGCAGTTAAATGGCCGCGTATCAACTCGAAACGCAAATACACCAGGTAGGTATTAAGCACATCAGTTTCACAATAATTACGGATGCCGGCAATGTTGCCATTCAAATAATTTTCCCATACCAGCGCGCCGCTCATGCCCATTTTGCCAGGAAAGCCCAACAGGGTTGCCACTTGATCCAGCGGTGCGGTGGCACGACCTTGGTAAGCGGAGAGTACGTCCATCAGGTCGGTATGGCGCGCATGGTAACGGCTTAGGTAATTATTCCAGCGGAAGTCGCGGTCTTCATCACCGGCGTCCCAGTAGCGTCGCGCCACTACGCCATGCACCAGCGCGCGGTAATGCAACACGGGCAGGTCAAACCCGCCGCCGTTCCACGACACCAGCGTGGGAGAAAACCGTTCGATGCCATCAAAAAAACGCTGCACCAGCTCCTGCTCGGGCGCGTCTGGCTCGCCCAGTGACCACACCTTAACGGTGTCACGCGTGCGCATCACGGCGGAGATGGCGACGATGCGCTGCATGTGCAGGCGCAAAAAATCGGAGCCGCCGGTTTCCTGGCGACGCAGGTGATACATTACGTCAGCCACTTCTTTGTCGCTCAGGCCATCCAGGCCATGCAAACGGCGGCCTGCATCGACATCAGGGATGGTTTCGATATCAAAGACTAAAACATTCATTCAGGAAATACACCCGTGGAAAGATAGCGATCGCCCCGATCGCAGATAATGGTGACGATCACCGCATTGCTCACTTCCTGCGACAAGCGCAACGCCGCATGCACAGCACCGCCCGATGAGATGCCGGCGAAAATCCCCTCACGCGCCGCCAGGGCGCGGGTGGTATCCTCGGCATCATTCTGGCTGACCTCCATAATCCGGTCAACGCAAGCGGGATTGTAAATTTTGGGCAGGTATTCTTCTGGCCAGCGGCGTATACCGGGGATATTGGCACCTTCCGCAGGATGCACGCCGACGATTTGAATGTCAGGATTTTTTTCCTTGAAAAAGCGTGACGTTCCCATGATGGTGCCGGTGGTGCCCATCGCACTGACAAAGTGGGTAATACTCCCATCAGTATCACGCCAGATTTCCGGACCGGTGCTCTCATAATGCGCCAGGGGATTAGCTGCATTGGAAAATTGATCGAGCCGCGTGCCCTGCCCGTCTTTTTCCATTTGTGCGGCCAGATCGCGCGCTGCTTCCATGCCGCCCTCACGCGGCACCAGCACCAGCTCGGCGCCAAACGCCTTCATGGTGGCACGACGCTCTATGCTCATATGTTCTGGCATGATCAATACCATGCGATAACCCTTGATGGCCGCTACCATCGCCAGCGCGATGCCGGTGTTGCCACTGGTGGCTTCAATCAGGGTGTCGCCGGGCCGAATCTCGCCGCGCGCCTCAGCGTGGCGGATCATGCTCAGTGCGGGGCGATCCTTCACTGAACCAGCAGGATTATTGCCTTCCAGCTTTGCCAGAATCACATTCGACGTGACGCCCGGCAGGCGCTGCAGCCTGACCAATGGGGTGTTACCGATAAAGCTTTCCAGCGTAGGGAAATTCATGGCGGGCAGAGCAACCTGTTGAGTTTTTGGATAAGGGCTATTTTACAGGAAAATCTAGCACGTGAGCGGGGGCGAATGCAATGAAACCGATCCAGCGAGATCGTAAACAGTTTCTTAGGATCAGCGGTTTCTGAAGAGCTTACTCCCCAATCACATCCACTCCCTTGGGGGGCGTAAATACAAACGCGCTGGCTTCAATGCTGGGGTTGCGTTGCAGGTTGTTGAATTTCAGGTGCGTGGTGTTGCCGAAGTTGTCAGTGATGGTCATCATGCGCAGGTCGCGTTGATCGAAGCCCAGTTGCACTTTTTCGAAATCTTTTTCGCTGGCTTTAGGCGTGAGTTCAACCCAGTCAAGGGCGTTGCGTGTGCCTAATGAAATAACAGTGAAGTCTTGCTGGGGAAAACGTGCGCCGCTTAGCAGTTGCGCAGGAGTGCCGCCGAGTACGCTGTCGAGTTGTTTGACGGTAACTTGTTCCAGGTCAGGATCATAAATCCACAGTTTGCGTCCATCCGCGACAATCAGTTGCGGGTAGGGCGCGCGATAATCCCAGCGAAATTTGCCGGGGCGTTGCAACACGAAGGTGCCTTTGGCGTCCTGGATAATTTTGCCTTTACTGTCGGTAACGGTTTGTTCAAAGTCAGCACGCAGGCTTTTTACTTCGGTGAAGAATTGCTGGATGCGTTCATCGCCGCTTGCGGCATGCGCGAGGCTGGTGGCGCACAGCAGGACAATAAAAAACAGTGGGCGAGTGAGCCAGTTGATCATGCTATTTCCTATTAATTAGACGGCGGTGGCGGCGCGAAGATTTCGCGGGTGCCATTGGATTGCAGGGGGCCGACGACGCCGCTGCGCTCCATTTCTTCGATAAGCCGTGCGGCGCGGTTATAGCCGATCTTGAGGCGGCGTTGCACGCCGGAGATGGATGCGCGGCGGGATTCGGTGACGATACGCAACGCCTGGTCGTAGAGCGGGTCAGAGTCACCACCGCCACCACCGGGCGGTTGATCTTCGCCAAGATAATCGCCGCCGCCAAGATCTTCGCCTTGCAGGATTTCTTCGAGGTATTGCGGCGCGCCAGCGCGCTTGAGTTGTGCTACAACTTTATGCACTTCGTGGTCAGCAACGAATGCGCCGTGTACGCGTATCGGTATGCCGGTGCCGGGCGCGAGAAACAGCATGTCGCCGTGGCCGAGCAGTTGTTCGGCGCCCATTTGATCGAGGATGGTGCGCGAGTCGATTTTGGATGACACCTGAAAAGCGATGCGCGTGGGGATGTTGGCTTTGATCAGTCCGGTGATTACATCCACCGAGGGACGCTGTGTAGCCAATATCAAATGAATACCGGCGGCGCGCGCCTTTTGCGCCAGACGGGCGATGAGTTCTTCGACTTTTTTGCCGACCACCATCATCATGTCGGCCAGCTCGTCGATGACGACGACGATATAAGGCAAGGGTGCGAGCGTGGGGCAGACGAGCCCTTCGGCGGGCTTGAAGAAAGGATCCGCAATCGGCGTTTCAGCGTCGATGGCGTCTTGTACCTTGCGGTTATGGCCGGTAATGTTGCGCACGCCCATCGCGGCCATCAGCTTATAGCGCCGTTCCATTTCCGCCACGCACCAGCGCAGTGCCTGGGCCGCCTCTTTCATGTCGGTGACGACTGGTGTGAGCAAATGGGGGATGCCTTCGTAGACCGACAGCTCAAGCATTTTCGGGTCGATCATGATCAGCCGCGCGTCTTTGGGCGTGGCATTGTAGAGCAGGCTTAGAATCATGGCGTTAATACCCACCGATTTACCCGAGCCAGTGGTGCCCGCCACCAGCAGGTGCGGCATCTTCGCCAGATCAACCACCACCGGTATGCCGGAAATGTTTTTGCCCAGCGCCAGGCTCAATGGCGAGGCGGCATTTTCGTATTCTTTGGAGCTGAGGATCTCACTCAGGCGCACGGTTTCGCGGTGCTCGTTGGGGATTTCCAGCCCCATCACGGATTTGCCCGGAATAATCTCGACCACGCGCACGCTGATGACGGACAGCGAGCGCGCCAGGTCTTTTGACAGGTTGCTGATCTGGTTACTTTTGACGCCCGCCGCTGGCTGTATTTCAAAGCGTGTGATCACCGGGCCTGGGTGGACTTCAACAACTTGCGCGTCAACGCCGAAATCCTTGAGCTTCAGTTCAACCTGGCGTGACATGGCTTCCAGCGCAGCAGGCGAAACCGTTGCCTTGTGCGGTTCGGGCGCGTCCAGCAGTGACAAGGGCGGCAGATCGGTGGCGGTCACCTGATCAAACATTTGGATTTGGCGCTCTTTTTCCACGCGCGCGCTGGGTTCGGGTTTTTTAATCACGGGTTCGATGCGCACTGGCACGCGACCCTCGCTCTTTTTCTTGTCGGCTTCCAGAGATTCGGTGCGTTCCTTGCGTGCACGTCGGCCAGCCAGATGCTCTTTGAACTCAATCCAGGCAATTTTGGATTTTTCAAAAGCCTGAATGGCAAGATGGCCGGTGACATCCATCAACCGGAACCACGACAGACCTGTAAAGAGCGTCACTCCGCTCAAGAACAGAGCTAAAACAAACAGTGTGGCGCCGACCGTGCTGAAGGAATGGGTGAGCGTGTTAGCCACTACGTCGCCGAGTATGCCGCCGGAATTCAGTGGTAACGATGGCGCTGTGCTGCTGAAACGTAGCGTGGCCAGGCCGCTACCCGCCATCATGGTCAGTATGCCGCCGACAGCGCGCCACGCCAAATGAGTGGAGCTGGGTTTCTCATGTTCTTTGTATAAAAACCAGCCGCCCACACCCACCATGATAGGAAAAAGATACGCAAAATAACCAAACACATAGAGAAATACATCGGCAAACCACGCACCCGCCACGCCACCACTGTTTTCGACATGGTCGCTCGCGCCCGTGCGCGACCAACCCGGATCGGCGGGATGATACGTCACCAGCGATACCAGCAGATAAATGGCGATGGCGCCCAGCACCAGCAGCGCGCCCTCGCGCAGGCCACGGCTCACGCCACTGTTGATCTGGGCAAGCAGTGGCAGTTTTCCATCTTTTTTGCGTGTTGCCTGCGCCAAGCTGATTATCCTCTGTGTTTGCTGATGAACCGCGATTGGCTTATTATACAACCTCTAACGATATCGTGCCCATTCTCTAAGGAACCCCATGTGTGTCATTTCGACCGCAGGGAGAAATCCTGGAAGAGTCCCACATTCGTTCGAGACAAGGATTTCTCCCTGCGGTCGAAATGACAGTACACCCATTAATCTTTAAGATTCCCTAAACGGTATTTTCCCATGAGCGAAACAAAACATCATCGTCTACTGATTTTAGGTTCTGGCCCCGCTGGTTATACGGCGGCGGTATATGCCGCGCGCGCTAATCTTAAACCGGTAGTGATCACGGGCATAGAGCAAGGCGGCCAATTAATGACCACTACCGATGTCGATAACTGGCCCGGTGACGCCCAGGGCGTGCAAGGCTCGGAATTAATGGAGCGCATGCGCCAGCATGCCGAGCGTTTTGGCACGCAGATGGTCTTCGACCACATCAGCAAGGCGGAGTTGCAACAGCGCCCATTTCGCCTCACGGGCGATAACGCTGTTTATACCTGTGACGCGCTGATCATCGCCACCGGCGCCTCCGCCATGTATCTGGGCATACCCTCTGAAGAAGCGTTTCGTGGCCGGGGCGTGTCTGCCTGCGCTACCTGCGACGGCTTTTTCTACCGCAACCAGCCAGTGGCGGTGATTGGTGGCGGTAATACGGCTGTGGAAGAAGCGCTGTATCTTTCCAATATTGCCTCACACGTCACCGTGGTGCATCGCCGCGACAAATTCAAGTCGGAAAAAATTCTCGTTGATCATTTGATGGAAAGGGTCAAGAGCGGCAAAGTCACCATTGAATGGAACCATACCCTCGACGAAGTGCTGGGCGACGCCAAAGGCGCGAACGGTATACGCGTCAAGAGCGTGCAAAATGGCAGCACCAAAGACATTGCCGTGCAGGGCGTGTTCGTCGCCATTGGCCACAAGCCCAATACCAGTTTGTTTGAAGGGCAACTGGAGATGAGCGGCGGTTACCTCAAAGTGAAAAGCGGCAGCAGCGGCAACGCCACCGCCACCAGCATCTCCGGCGTATTCGCCGCAGGCGATGTTGCGGATCATGTTTATCGCCAGGCAATAACCTCGGCAGGATCAGGCTGCATGGCGGCGCTGGATGCGGAGAAATATCTGGATAATCTGGCGAGCGTGGTGAAATAAATAAAGCATCGTATTTCTCTTGCCCGGTTATATTTAGTGTGCGCCTATGCTGGACAGTGGTGTCATCTCGACCGCAGGGAGAGATCTTTTGTGGCGGCGAACAAGATCCCTCACTTCGTTCGGGATGACAGGGGAATGACAGTAAATATCCGCAATGCCGGGGGTAATTTAACTCGCAGGAGCGCTAAAAGATGGGACAAAAATACTCAGAGCTAAACGAAAAACTGCAAGAATTTATCAAACAGCAGAAGATCTTTTTTGTTGCTACGGCAGCGCCAGAGGGCAGGGTTAATCTCTCGCCGAAGGGCATGGACAGTTTTCGCATCATTAGCGCCAACAAAATAATCTGGCTGAATTTAACCGGCAGCGGTAATGAAACAGCGGCGCATCTGCTGGAAAGCAATCGCATCACCGTGATGTTTTGCGCGGTGGAAGGAACGCCGATGATCTTGCGTTTATATGGCCGGGCAACGGTGTTTCATCCCAGGGATGACGAATGGAATACGCTTGCGGCAATGTTCCCGCCGATTGCAGGCGCGCGGCAATTTATTGAAATGGATATTGATCTGGTGCAAACCTCATGTGGGATGGGCGTGCCTTATTTTGACTATATGGGAGATCGGCAGCAATTGACAGATTGGGCCGAAAAGAAAGGCGATGCCGGTCTGCAACAGTATTGGAGTGATAAAAATCAGGTCAGCCTTGATGGTAAGCCGACGGGGATATTTGAACCGTAAGTCCCCGGCGCGCTGACGTTAGGATCATGAAAAAAATGCGCCTGACCCTCCTCGATAGCGTTGACACCCTGACCGCCGATCAATGGAATGCGTTGGCGGGTGATACCAATCCCTTTTTGCGCCATGAATTTCTTGTTGCGCTGGAACGTCATCAATGCGTCGGTGCAGCGGCAGGATGGTGGCCGCAACATCTGATCGTTGAACATGACGGCCAACTCATCGGTGCAATGCCGATGTATATGAAAAACAATTCCTACGGCGAGTTTGTGTTTGATTGGGATTGGGCGGATGCCTATCATCGTGCCGGGCTGCGCTATTATCCCAAGCTGGTGGTGGCTGTGCCTTATACCCCGGCCACGGGGTCGCGCCTGCTACTTGCAGATACACAGCAACGCGCGCAGGTTGCGGATCTGCTGATTAGTGGCGCGATAGAGCATGCGCAACGCAGTAATGCCTCAGGTTTGCACTGGCTGTTTACCAACGCTGCGGACACGGCGCATCTGGCGCGGCATGGTTTGTTGCAGCGTGTGGGTTGTCAATATCATTGGGAGAATCGGGGCTACCGTGATTTTGATGATTTCCTCAGCCAGTTGTCAGCCGAAAAACGCAAAAAAATTAAGCGTGAGCGACGTCATGTGAATGATGCGGGCGTAGTGCTGGAGTTGCTGGATGGTCATCAAACCAGCGCGGCGCAATGGGCGATTTTTCATGAATTTTATAAATCCACCTTTGACGAAAAAGGCGGCATTGCGTCCTTGACCTTGGAGTTTTTCAAAGAATTGGGAGAAGCCATGCCCGATCAAACATTGCTGATTATGGCAAGTTATCAGGGCCAGTATGTGGCAGGCTCATTTTTTCTGCGCGGGCGTGATACCTTGTATGGTCGACACTGGGGTTGTACGGCGCAATTTCATAGCCTGCATTTTGAAGCATGTTATTACCGCGCAATTGAGTATTGCATCGCACAGGGGTTGCAACGTTTTGAAGCGGGCGCGCAAGGCGAACACAAGATCAGCCGTGGTTTTTTACCTACTCCTACCTATTCCATGCACTGGATAGCCAATGCGCGTTTTCGTGAGGCGATTGATAATTTTCTGGTGCGTGAAACGCAATCGATTGAACAGTATATGCACGAACTGAAGCAGCACTCCCCTTACAAAAGCCTTTTTCAATCTCTTGGAGTTTGATTTCCCCGGCAGTTTGTCATCCCGAACGTAGTGAGGGATCTTGCTTAAGAAGATTCCTCGCGGTGCTCGGAATGACACTTCTTATTGCGAGGATTTTTATTAACCCGTGAGATGCTTGGTGATACCTTCATCGCGGGCAAAATGATAAATTTTTGAACATACATCCAATGCCCCCAAATTATTCTTTGTCTAAACTGAACGGCTGGGGCTATAATTATAGTATGTAGTAATGTAAGAGATCAAAGGGATTTTGAAACAGGGTCAACCACAGTAAAGGGAATTCGCCATGCATATACATACCCCAAAGATTTTTGGTATTGCAATCATTCTGTCTTCTTTGTTGTCGCCCGCCCATGCAGCCGTTGTTGATTTGGATCCGCTGCAAGCGGGTGTATACACTGGCGGTGACGGTGTATTGAGCCGCTGGGTACAGACGAAGTCCTCCTGGCCCGGCGTCAATGGTAGCAGCCCCGGTCTTGAAACTCTTGCCGACCAGGATGCCGCCTTGGCTTTGCCTTCCACCGATTCAAATATCCTGCGCAGTTTCGAAGGTACAGTTGCTACGATCAATTTCTCTGACGATGTGTACCGTGATAAGTGGGCGGCTACATGGAGTCCTGCAGGAACGACTCCAGTACCGTTATTCCCCGCCTCCAATGACCCTAATCAGAATGATTTCGCCGTGTCTTTTGCAGGATTCATCGCTATCACCACCCCCGGCGAATACAACTTCGGGGTACTTTTTGATGATGCCTTCCGCTTCACGCTGACAGGCGCCAACGGTTCTTATACGATCTTCAAGGATGGGCTGAATCCGCGCGAGATCGTTGGATTCGATTCAAACTTCGCCCTCGAAGCCGGAATGTATCAATTTTCCCTGGCCTCATTTGAGCATCTGGAAGCCGGTGTCGTCGCCCTTAACTGGTGGCATGGCCCAACCACGTCCGACTTCGGAGTCATTCCCCCGGGTAACCTGTTTAGCGCCCTGCCGCCTGTGCCGGAACCTGAGGAATGGCTGCTGTTTGTGGTTGGGTTGCTGACGCTGGCATGGTATTTCCGGAAAAAACCGTCCACTCTTTCTGTACTCGCCACCCCTGCTTTATCCTCGCAGCCATGACACGGCAACCTCTTGCATCGCTGGGCCATCGCATCGTCCATGCGCTGGCAATTGGTGGCGGCTGGTTTATCTATTTCTGGTTATGGTGGCGCGTCATTTACGTGTATGGCCAGGGTTTGAGTCCGCTGGTAGCGCTGTTTCTCGTCATCACCATCATTATCGTACCTACCATTACCCTGATCTGGATCTTGCACAATGTCCGTATCTTCAAGCGCAAAGGTCTGCGGCGCGGTCGTACCACCACCCAAGACAATTATGTTTCCGACTGGAAAGGACGCCGTGTAACAGCAGACTGGATCAACATGAAACAGGCGTCGAGCATCGTCATCTCAGTGCGCGAAAACGATAAGCAATACGAGGCAGGATAACTCTCGCCACAGATACTTCACAACCTAGATAAAAATGCATGGACGCACTCTCGATAATCACATGGATTGACAACAGCCTGTTGTATGCGGCAATGCTGGGTTTCTTTGCCCTGTATCCGATGGTCACCAGCATTATGTGGATCACGACCTCGATGTTTTTCCGCTGGCGGCAGGAGAAAAACACCACAATGCCGCTCGACACGGCAACCACCTATACGCCGAAAGTGTCGATACTCATTGCCGCGCACAATGAAGAGGCCGTTATCGAGGCGTCGCTGAAAGCCGCCCATGCCATCGACTACCCGGACTTTGAGGTGGTAGTAGTGGACGATGGCTCCACGGACCAGACGGCGAATATCGTTGCACGTTACCAGCAATCCCACGGCGTTCGTCTGATCCGCAAAACCATTAACGAAGGCAAGGCGATGGCGCTCAACGATGCGTTGCCCTGTTTGCGCGGAGAAATTGTGTTGATTCTTGACGCCGATGCTGAACCCGAGCCGCAGGCGCTACGGTATATGGTGCGCCACTTCGAGAGCGCGCGGGTCGCGGCGGTTACCGGTAATCCCCGTGTTAAAAATGCCACGACGCTGTTATCACGTTTGCAACTCATGGAATTTACCTCCATCGTCAGTTTGCTGCGCCGCTCGCAACGCGTATGGGGCCGTCTGCTCACGGTATCCGGCGTGGTATCGGCCTTTCGCAAGGACGCCATTCTGGATGTGGGAGGCTTCAGCCCTGAAATGCCTACTGAAGACATCGAACTGACCTGGAAATTGCAGAAACGTTTTTATGATGTGCGCTACGAGCCGAATGCAGTGATCTGGATGATCGTGCCGCAAAAGTTACGTGGGCTTTATAAACAGCGCCTGCGCTGGGCGCACGGTTTGATGCAGGTATTGCGCAAACATTACGACATCATGCTGCACTGGAAATATCGTCGCATGTGGCCGGTGTATGTAGAGTCGGTGCTCTCAGTGCTTTGGGCGGTATGTTTCGTCGCGCTCACCCTGCTTTGGGGAGTCTCGTTCAGCCTCGGCCACACACCCATAGGTGCAAACCCATTGCCCAACATCTGGGGCATGCTCATTGCCACCTTCTGTCTGCTGCAATTGCTGGCCGGCGCAGTGATGGATAAAAAATATGATCCCCATATCATGAAATATTATCCCTACGCGATTTTTTATCCGATCATCTACTGGATGCTGATGTCTGTCACCACGGTGATATCGATGACGGCGTTGTTCAGGAAACCGGCCAAACAAGCAGTACGCTGGGATACTGCCCGTAATGGCAAAATGGCGTGAGGTGACGTGATCACGATGAAAGCAAGGATCGCGGTGCCCTTATTGCTGGTGAGTCTGTCGGTGCTGTGGCCGGGGTTGTCGTGCGCCGGAATGCGTGAGGATGCCAGGCAGCTTGTCGATCAAAAGAATTTCGTCGGCGCCTTGGAAAAGTATGACCGGCTGCTGGCCGAAACACCTGATGACGCCGACCTTCTGATCGAAGCTGGCCGCGTCAATGCCTGGGCGGATCGGCACCAGGAGGCGGTAATAATCTATCAGCGCGTTCTCGTTGTGGCGCCGCAACGCCGCAATGACGTATTGCTGCCGCTGGCATGGCAATTGACCTGGTCGGGACAGCATCGGGGCGCGATCCCACTATTCCGCGAATCTCTCATCGCTGATCCTGATAATCGCGACGCACGACGCGGCCTCGCCGAAGCACTTAGCGGCGACAACCGTCTGGCGGAGGCATTGGGCGAATACCAGAAGCTGATCGCCTCTAATGCCGGTGACCTGCAAGCGCGTCACGGCGAAGCACGCCTGCTGTTATGGATGGATCGTTATGCCGAAGCCGAACAGCGTTATCAGGCGATGCTGCGGGAAAATCCCGACGACAAGGAAGCTGCAATTGGATTGGCTCGCACACACAACTGGAGTGGCCGACATTTTCTCGCGGCACGCGAATATGAAGCCGCTGCCAGAAAATGGCCTGCGGACGAGACCATCAAAACCGACCTGGCGACGGCGCAACGCTGGGCGGGAGCCGACAACCTTGCTCTGCGCACGTTGAGCGGAATTTCCGGAGACAGCGCCGCGACACTGCGCCGTCAGATCAAGATAGATTCGCTTCGTGGGCTGCGCTTCGGCGCCACCACGGCTTATGATACCGACAGGCTGCGGGTTAATACCGCAACGCTGGCGTTCCGTTACCCGTTTGATGCAACCCGATTATTGCAAACCTCGCTCCGCCGGGCGCAGATCGAACAACGCGGACAGCATGCCGACGGCAAGGAATTACTCGTTTCCTACGGCGACAGGTTTGGCGCTTTCGATGCGCCACGCGGGATGCTCTGGCCCTCCGTCAGTGCGGGTATCCGCGACTACGAGGGTTGGCAAACCTTTGCATGGCGCGCCGGTGTAAAGTGGTTGCCCGCCGATCTGTGGCGAATCGATTTCGACGCAGGTAATGAAGTCATCGAAAACATCCCCTCCGTGCGCAACCACGTCACATTCACCTCTCTTGGCGCAGGAACGGAAGTCAGGATTCATCCGCGCATCACCGCTGCCGCCAGCCTTGGCGTGGGGCGCTTCGATGATGGAAATATCCGTAATCGCTTGCGGGCACGCATCGAGGGCTTGGTGCTGACCCAACCACGCATCACGCTGGGTTGGGAAGGTTTACGTTTTTCCAACAGCAAACCCGACATCGTGCGTGGCTACTACAACCCGGAAAGTTATATCGAAAACAAATTGATTACAAGTATCGAAACTACACGCTGGGACTGGAATTTCCAGGCCAGAGCAGGCTTGGGGCGGCTCAGCGAAGAACCGTCGGGAATAGGCCGTGGAATCTATTCCTGGGAACTTCATGCCTGGCGCTATATCAGGGATTCAACAAACCTGCGCCTGTTTGTCGGGCGCTCCGATTCCGCCTTCAACTCCAACTCAACATTCGGCAGCGGATACTCGCGTAGCTACGGCGGCATCGATCTAACCATCATCTTCTGACGATCAGCGCGAATTGGTTTAACACCGGCGGGTCTTGTAATAGTTAATTAAACCGTTAGTTGACGAATCATGGCTCTTTACAGTTTCATTGTCCTGCAATTCCGGCAATATCGCTTTTGCCAATTGCTTGCCGAGTTCCACGCCCCATTGATCAAACGAGTTAATGTTCCAGATTATGCCCTGCACGAAAATTTTGTGTTCATACAGCGCAATAAGCGCGCCCAAGGTGGTGGGTGTGAGTTTTTGCAGCAACAATGAATTGGTGGGCCGGTTGCCGGGGAAGGTTTTATGCGGCAGCAGATTTTCCAGTGCTTCACCCTGCAATCCCGAGACTTTTAATTCCGCATGAACTTCATCCGCAGTTTTACCTTTCATCAATGCTTCAGTTTGCGCAAAGAAATTAGATAAAAGAATGGCGTGGTGTTCGCCGAGGGGATTGTGTGTTTCGATGGGCGCAATAAAATCCGCCGGGATCAGATGCGTGCCCTGGTGTATCAGTTGGTAAAAGGCATGCTGTCCATTGGTGCCAGGCTCACCCCAGATAACTGGCCCGGTGTTGTAGTCAACGTTCCTGCCATCGCGGGTGATGGATTTTCCATTGCTTTCCATGTCGGCCTGTTGCAGGTAAGCAGAAAAGCGGTTCAGGTATTGGTCATAAGGTAAAATGGCGTGCGTCTGTGCGCCAAAAAAGTTGATATACCAGATGCCCAGCAGACCCATGATTACCGGCATGTTTTTTTCCAGCGGTGCGCTGCGGAAGTGTTCGTCCATATCGTGTGCGCCGCTGAGCAGGGCTTCGAAATTATCCATGCCAATATAAATGGCGATGGACAGGCCGATGGCGCTCCACAGCGAGTAACGACCCCCTACCCAGTCCCAAAACTCAAACATATTGCGCGTGTCAATGCCAAACGCGGCGACTTCTTTGGCGTTGGTGGAGAGCGCAACGAAATGTTTCTTTACCGCGTTGGCATCCCCCGCTGAGCGCATTAACCACTCTTTCGCGGTGTTGGCATTGGTGAGCGTTTCCTGCGTGGTGAAAGTTTTTGAAGCTACAATAAACAATGTGGCTTCAGGCCGGAGATTTTTTAATGTTTCGGCAATATGGGTGCCATCTACATTTGAAACGAAGTGGACATGCAGGCCGGGCTTTGCGTAATGTTTGAGTGCTTCGGTAACCATCACTGGCCCCAGATCGGATCCGCCGATGCCAATATTGACGATATCGGTAATGGCTTCGCCCGTATAGCCATGCCATTGACCCATGCGTACATCGTCGCTGAAGTTTTTCATTTGTGTTAAGACGGCGTTGATATCGGGCATGACATCTTCGCCATCAACCAGAATGGGTCGGTTAGAGCGATTGCGCAAGGCGGTATGGAGCACGGCGCGGTTTTCGGTGGAGTTAATTTTTTCACCGGAAAACATGCGGGCAATGGCATCTTGCAGCTTGGTTTCGCGAGCAAGATTAAATAAATGCGTCAGCGTTTCTGCGGTGATGATGTTTTTTGAATAGTCGAGCAGGATGTGATTCGACTGTAGAGAAAATTTTTCAAAGCGTTGCGCATCTTTTGAAAACATGTCGCGCATGTGGGCGCGCGACATGTTTTCATGGTGTGCCTGTAATGTTTGCCAGGCCTTGGTGCTTGTAGGTGATGTCATGAGATCCTTGTTTGACTGTTTTCGTGCATCCCTGAACCTTAATATGCCTGTAGATCGCCACCATCAATATCCAGTGAATGACGCCAGAACTGATCGTCGCGGTCAAACAGGCGGTAGGTGCCACGCGGCCCCCAGCTTCCGGCCTGGTAGGTGTTGATAAAATCACGTTCCATCGACCATACCTTGACGATGGGGTCGACCACGCGCCACGCCCATTCGATCTCATCATAACGCAAGAACAATGAATGGTCACCTTTCATGACATCAAGCAGCAAGTCTTCATAAGCATCATATTTCTGGTCATTCTCTTTGTGATAGGAGGCATCCAGGCTGATAGTGCGGGTGTGCATTTCCAGGCCGGGGACTTTAACCTGCATTTCCATTTTCAAATAATCGTTGGGTTGAATGCCTAATAATATCCAGTTGGGTTTGAACTGGTCATGATGGGCATGGCGCAACAAATGTTGCGGTGGATTTTTGAAGCGTATGCAGATTGCCGAGCTGCCTTCGATCATGCGCTTGCCGGTGCGCAGGTAAAAGGGCACACCTTTCCAGCGCCAGTTATCAATGTATACCTTGAGTGCGGCATAGGTTTCTGTTGAGCTGCCAGGATCCACACCCGCTTCTTCGAGGTAACCTGGCACGGTTTTGCCGTTGATGTTGCCATGCGTATATTGGCCGCGAAACGCATGGGCATGCACCGCATTTTGCGGAATGGGACGAATCGCCTTGAGCACTTTCACTTTTTCATCGCGTAGCGATTCAGCGTCCATCATTACCGGGGGCTCCATCGCCACCAGTGTCAACAGTTGCAACAGATGGCTCTGGATCATGTCACGCAGTGCGCCAGCGCCTTCATAATAATCGGCGCGGCCTTCAATGCCGAGCGTTTCGGAGTGCGTAATTTGTACGTGGTCGATGTAGTTGCGGTTCCATACCGGTTCCAGCAACAGGTTGGCGAAACGAAATACCAATACGTTTTGTACGGTGCCTTTGCCCAGGTAATGGTCGATGCGATAAATCTGGTTTTCGTTTAAATGTTTGCTCAAACCTTGTTGCAGAACCTGTGCGCTGAGCAGGTCGTAGCCGAAGGGTTTTTCAATCACAACCCGGCGCCAGCCCTCTTTTTCTTCCAGCAGACCCGCGCCGGAGAGTTTTGCGATTACCTCGGAAAATTCGGCAGGACGAATTGACATATAAAACGCGGCGTTGTGTGGAAAGGTGGAATCTATGGCGAGCGCTTGTTGCAGGCGCTGGTAGGCCTCAGGGTCTGCCAGATCACCCTGGTGATAATGGAGTCGCGTGCAGAAGCGCGCAAAGGCTACTTCGTTAAGTCCCTGGGGGAATTTTGCGCGTAACATGTCGGCCACTTCGTTGACCCACTGTTCACGTTGCCAGGGACGGCGCGCAAAAGCGAGAATCACCATGGTGTCTGGCAAACGTCCTGCAGCTTCAAGCTGAAACAGGGCGGGAATCAATTTGAGGCGCGCGAGATTACCAGTGGCGCCAAAGATCACTAACGTGCAAGGTTCGATCATTTCATTCTCCCTTGGCGGCCTTCACTGCATGGCCGCCAAAGGCGTTGCGCATCAGTGACAGGAGACGGAACGGGTAGCCTTCGCTGTCCTGGCTGTTAAAGCGCATTTGCAGCGCCAGCGTCATCACTGGCGTGGCGACACCTTGGTCGATACCTTCAATGGCCGTCCAGCGGCCTTCGCCAGAGTCCGGTACATAGGGCGCGATTTTATCCAGGGATTGATCATCCTTGATCGCTTCGGCGGTCAGGTCAAGCAGCCAGCTACGCACCACGGAACTGTGACGCCACAACTCGGTGATTTGCCCCAGATCCAGCGCAAATTCATCCTTGCCACGCAACAGCGCCAGACCTTCAGCGAAGGCCTGCATCATGCCGTATTCAATGCCGTTATGAATCATTTTGGTGAAGTGGCCAGCGCCAATCGGGCCGACATGCGCCCAGCCGCGATCAGGCGCGGGCGCCAGAACTTTGAGCGCGGGTTCCAGCATCTTGGCAACCTCGGGCTTGCCTCCCACCATCAAACAGTAACCGTTATCCAGTCCCCAGATGCCGCCCGAGGTGCCTGCATCCATGAAGTTAATGCCATGCTCGGCCAGCCAGGCGCCCCGGCGCTGGCTATCGTGATAATTGGAGTTGCCGCCATCCACTACCAGATCGCCACGGGAAAGCAGCGGGATTAATTCACGAATCTGCTGCTCAGTGGGGTCACCGCTGGGCAGCATCAGCCATACAATACGCGGTGCAGCAAGTTTTGTAACGGCATCGGCGACAGAGGTGGCGGGAATCATGCCCTCTTCGGCCGCGATTTTGTTAACGACATCCATGGAGCGGTTATAGCCGACCACCTGCACCCCGCCACGGCACAGGCGACGCGCCATGTTGCCGCCCATTTTGCCAAGCCCTATCAATGCCATTTTCATGCTGTGTCTCCCTTCAAGTGGTGCCTGCCCGCGCTCTGGGTCGTTTGGCCATTTATATATTTAGAGCCTGTTGAAACAGGCTCCAGGCGTATCTTCTATATCGCCAATTTGTTTTGTTACTTTAGGTTCCTTGCAAGATAAGTCCTTTATGTGTCAAATTGCGGTGTGTAGTTGACCATTCATAGTAAAATAGCCACACTCATTTTGCGATAGTCATGCTCATGTCCGATGCTAAAAAATCTGCTGAAACTACCGAATCGCTTGATATGTCAGCATTGGCCAACGACATCAAGCGCTGGAGCAGTGAGTTGGGTTTTCAGCAGACGGGCATCACTGATACCCATCTCGACGAAGCCGAAGCACACTTGATGAACTGGCTCAAGGCCGACCGGCATGGCGAGATGGCGTACATGGCCGCGCATGGACATAAGCGCAGCCGACCTGACTTGTTACAGCCGGGCACCATCCGGATTATTTCGGTGCGCATGGATTACCTTCCTCCCGCCGCAGTGGATGCCGCCGTGGTGCTTAATGACGCGCAATTGGGATATATTTCACGCTATGCATTGGGTCGAGATTATCACAAAGTGCTGCGCAAACGCCTGCAAAAACTTGCGGAACGCATCAGCGCGGCTATAGGGCCATTCAATTATCGTGCCTTTACGGACAGCGCGCCAGTGCTGGAAAAAGCCTTGGCGCAAAAAGCCGGTTTGGGCTGGATTGGCAAGCACACTAATTTGCTCAATCAGAAAGCCGGATCGTGGTTTTTTCTCGGTGAATTGTACACGGATTTGCCACTGCCAATTGATGGCGCGGCGGAAAATCACTGCGGCACCTGCCAGGCCTGCATCGACGTGTGCCCTACGCAAGCCATCACTGGTCCGTATCAACTTGATGCACGCCGCTGCATTTCGTATCACACCATCGAACTGCGTGGCGCCATTCCGCTGGAATTCCGGCGTTTGATCGGTAACCGTGTGTATGGTTGCGATGATTGCCAGTTAGTGTGTCCGTGGAATCGCTTTGCGCGTCCTACGGGTGAAGCGGATTTTATGCCACGTACCGGCCTGGATGCGCCGCAGTTAGTGGAGTTGTTTGCCTGGAGCGAAGCGGAATTTTTGCGGCGTACTGAAGGCTCTGCCATACGCCGTATTGGTTATGAGTGCTGGTTGCGCAATGTTGCCGTGGGCTTGGGTAATGCGCCGACCTCACCGCAAGTAATCGCTGCGTTGCAAGCGCGCCTGGATCACCCTTCGGCGTTAGTGCGTGAGCATGTGCAATGGGCATGGGAGCAGCATCATGGATCTGATTAATCATCGTAAAAATCTGCTGGACATATTCTACAGCGCGCTGCAGGCAGTGAATGGGCGCACCTGTGTGCGTGATTATTTGCTTGAGCATCCTGTCGCACGCCAGCCTCTCTATCTGGTGTCCGTCGGCAAAGCGGCCAATGAGATGGCGGAGGGTGCCTTTGAGGTAATGCCAGCGCAGATTACGCGCGCGCTGGTGATCACCAAGGCCGGGCATGGCGATGCCAGCCTGTTTAAATCCCACGCCGTCACCTTGCTGGAATCAGCGCACCCACTGCCCGATCAACGTAGCCTGCAGGCGGGTGCCGTGTTGCTGAGTTTTATACACGACGCACCGCCGGATGCGCATTTTCTGTTTTTAATCTCAGGGGGCACATCAAGTCTGGTTGAAGTGTTGCCAGACGGTATGACATTGGCAGCGTTAGCGCAGGTGAATGAATGGTTATTGGGCAGTGGTCTGGATATCCATCATATCAACTGCGTACGCAAAGCTATGTCATGTATCAAGGGCGGGCGTCTGGCAGTGGATCTCGCGGGACGCACTGCCGATGTGCTGTTAATCTCCGATGTGCCGGGCAATGCGCTGGCGAATATTGGTTCCGGCCTGCTGGTGGCAGATGATGAAAACGCGCCGCGTGTGAGCGATATTGATATGCCGTCACAGATACGCGCGCTCATTAAGACCGCGCCTGCCGCACCGGCGAAAAATCACCCCTGTTTTTTAGGCATCAAAAGCCACATTATTGCCAGTAACGAAGTTGCCTGCCGCGCTGCCGAAAGACATGCACAACAATTAGGCTACACTGTACACCGCCATGCCGATATCATTACCGGCGATACTATTGACGTGGCTCATGTGCAGGCGCGCATGCTCAAAGAGGGTGTTCCGGGTGTATATATTGGTGGCGGAGAGACCACCATACAGTTACCGCCGCAACCGGGGCGCGGTGGCCGCAATCAGAGTTTGGCGCTGGCAGTGGCTCAGGAAATTGCAGGTTACAACAATATCGTGTTTTTAGCCGCTGGAACGGACGGTAGCGATGGCTCCACCCATGATGCCGGGGCGATAGTGGATGGGGCCACTATTAAACGTGGTGAGGGTAAAGGTTATGATGCGGCAAGCTGCCTGATGCGCGCCGACGCGGGCACATTTCTCGCCGCCAGCGGCGATTTGATTACCACTGACCCGACCGGAACGAATGTCATGGACCTTATGCTAGGCATGAAAACCGCATGATAAGTGTGGTATTGTAGACAACTATGCGCATAGTGCTATTAGACCAAGGTGCAATGGAGCTGATCGGATCGGTGGGCAGTCACGGCGATCTGGATTTTTCACGCCTCGCCGCCACGCTCCCGGAATGGCAAGCGTATGAGGCGACGGCCGATACGCAGGTTGCCGAGCGCATCGCCAATGCCACTGTCGCCGTGAGTAACAAGGTGCGCATTGACGATGCCGCCATGAGCCGCGCGCCGCACCTGCGCCTGATCTGTATCGCCGCCACCGGCACCAATCATGTGGATCTGGAAGCTGCGCGCCGCCGGGGGATTGCCGTATGCAATGTGCCGGGTTATGCCACGGCCTCGGTAGTGCAACATGTGTTTGCCTTGATATTGGCGCTGTCGATCCGCTTGCCGGATTATCAGCAAGCGCTACGCGCTGGGCGCTGGCAACAGGGTAGCCAATTCTGTCTCCTGGATTACCCGATCCGTGAAATCGCCGGAAAGACTTTGGGTATCATTGGCTACGGCGAGCTAGGTCAGGCGGTGGCGCGTATCGCCGAAGCGTTTGGTATGAAGATAATGGTGGCTCATTATCGGGAGGGGCAACCCAATGCCGGGCAAACACGCACACCCCTGCAGGAACTGCTGCCGCAGGTCGACATACTCAGTTTGCACTGCCCGTTAACCCCGGAAACACGCGGCTTGATCGGTGCGGCAGAACTGGCGCTGATGCGGCCCGATGCCTTGCTGATTAATACAGCGCGTGGCGGCATTGTCGATGAAGCGGCTTTGGCGGCAGCCTTGTGTCAGGGCAAACTGGGAGGCGCGGGGGTGGACGTGCTAACGCAAGAACCGCCCACGCAGGATAACCCACTGCTGGCGGCGAACATCCCTAACCTGATATTGACGCCGCACATTGCCTGGGCCAGCCGCGAGGCACGCCAGCGGTTAGTGGATGAAGTGGCGGCGAATATACGGGCATTTTTGCAGGGTGAAACACGCCATCGGGTCGCCTGAAAAGGTTTATTATTTATCAGCTTAGAGAATAACTTGCTTTACCCAAGTGGGATTTATATGGTAATAATAAAAAATACCGGATCGCTTGAATAAAGGCGTAACACAGCAGGGATATCAATGGGAATCATTAATCGCCGTTTTGCGATTGTAGTGCATGACTTGTGTATAGTGTTATTGGCTTGGGTAGCGGCCTATTTACTCCGGCATAATTTTGCCTGGCAGAGCATAGAATGGCGGCCTGTCATGCACCTGTTGCCCGTGGTGGCAGCGGCGCAAGGCCTGGTATTCTGGGGTATTGGCCTGCATCGCGGTTTGTGGCGTTTTGCCAGCCTTCCTGATTTGTGGAATATTATCCGCGCCGCCGTGTTGGGGGCGTTGGCAGTCGCGTTGGCGCTGTTTTTGTTCAACCGCCTGGAGGGTGTGCCGCGTGTGGTGCTGGCCGTTTATCCGGTCCTGTTGATTCTGTTGCTGAGCGCGCCGCGCCTTGCTTACCGTATGTGGCGGGACCGTGGGCTGACGGCGCAGGCGATGGCTGTCGGAAAACGCGTTTTGATCCTCGGCGCCGGGCGTGCTGGCGAAATGCTGGCGCGCGACATACGACGCGATAGTGAATACCTGCTGGTGGGTTTCCTGGACGATAACCCCCAGCTCAAAGGCACCAAAATCCATGGCCTGCCAGTGTTGGGCTCTACGGAACGCCTGGCGCATGTGCTCGACACCTTGGATATAGATGTGGTGATTATCGCCATCACCTCCGCCGGCGGCGCACAGATACGCCATGTGGTGGAGATGTGCGAGCAGGCCAAGGTGCAATTCAGAATTCTGCCGCGTATGCAGGATTTGATGTCAGGGTTGATCAGCCTCAAAGATGTGCGTGAGGTAGCGATTGATGATCTACTCGGCCGCGAGCCGGTATCGCTGGACTGGTGCGCGATCAGTGCCGGATTGGCGGGCAAGGCAGTGCTGGTGAGTGGTGCGGGCGGCTCGATTGGCTCTGAGTTATGCCGGCAGATTGCGCGTCTGAAACCGGCGTCTATCATCCTGTTCGAGCGTTGCGAATTTAATCTTTACAGCATCGAGATGGAGCTGCGTGAGCAATATCCCAGTCTGGTAGTGCACGTGTGTCTGGGTGATGTGTGCGATCGGAGTGGGGTGGAGCATGCGCTGAGCAAGCATCGGCCAGAAGTGATTTTTCATGCGGCGGCTTACAAGCATGTGCCGATGCTGCAAACCCAGGCGCGTGAAGCGGTGCGCAACAATGTGCTGGGTACCAAGACTCTGGCGCTGGCCGCTGATAAATATAGTTGCACCACTTTCGTCATGATATCCACTGACAAGGCGGTGAACCCTGCCAATATTATGGGCACCAGCAAACGTGTCGCAGAGATTTTCTGCCAGATGCTGGACCGTTGCTCCGCCACCCGCTATATCACCGTGCGCTTTGGTAATGTGCTGGGTTCGGCAGGCAGTGTGGTGCCGCTATTTCAGAAGCAAATCGCGGCAGGCGGGCCAGTCACCGTCACCCACCCCGATATCACCCGCTATTTCATGACAATTCCCGAGGCCTGCCAGTTAATCATGCAATCTGCTGTGATGGGTAAGGGCGGTGAAATTTTTGTGCTCAATATGGGTGAACCCGTCAAGATCCGTTATCTTGCCGAACAAATGATTCGCTTGTCGGGAAAAATTCCTGGCGAAGATATTAAAATCGCCTATACCGGTTTGCGGCCCGGTGAAAAATTGTATGAAGAGTTGTTCCACAAGCAGGAAGGTCTGAACGAAACCGGGCATGAAAAAATCTTCCTGGCGCAGAGCCGGGAGGTTGCCTGGGATTATTTGAACGAAGTTATTGATGCCATGGATCGGTCATGCAAGGAGTATGACGATGCACAATGTGTGCTGCTGCTGAAGAAACTTGTGCCTGAAATGGAAGATCCCTCTGTTCATAAGATTACCAATGCCCTTCTGCCCGTCATCTCCAAAGTACTGGAATTCAAGCGCGGCAACCGCAATGATGCAAAAGAGCCGTGACGCAAAAGATTAGAAAAGCTGTTTTTCCGGTCGCTGGCATGGGTACGCGCTTTTTACCCGCGACCAAAGCCAATCCCAAGGAAATGTTACCCATCGTCGACAAACCGCTGATTCAATATGCGGCAGAAGAAGCGATCGCAGCAGGCATGACCGAGCTTATTTTTGTGACCAGCAGCAGCAAGCGCGCCATTGAAGACCATTTTGATAAAAACTATGAAATGGAAACCGAGCTTGAAAAACGCGGCAAGCATGAGCTGTTGTCGATTGTGCGCAGCGTGGTGCCTGCCGGCGTGTCCTGTATTTATGTGCGCCAGCCTGAGGCGCTGGGTTTGGGGCATGCAGTATTATGTGCCAAATCCGTAGTCGGCAATGAAGCCTTTGCCGTGATTTTGGCAGACGACTTGATTGATGGTGGGATTGACGGCGATGGAGCCAATTGTTTAACACAAATGGCCGCAGTCTACGAAAATCATGGATGCAGTATTTTGGGCGTGGAAGAAGTGCCGCAGGCTGAAACTGACAAATACGGCATTGTCAAAGCCTCGTCCTTGATAGACCGTGTCAGCAAAGTCGACACCATTGTCGAAAAGCCCACTCCTGATGTCGCGTCGTCTAATCTTGCCGTCGTCGGGCGTTATATTTTAACACCGCGCATTTTCGAATTATTGGAGCATACCGGGCGCGGCGCTGGGGGTGAAATTCAATTAACCGATGCAATCGCCCGGCTGCTGCTTGAAGAGCGCGTGTTAGCCTATCGCTTTTTAGGCAAACGCCATGATTGCGGCAGTAAATTAGGCTACCTGCAGGCCACGGTGGAATACGCCTTGCGTCATCCGCAGTTAAAGGATGAGTTCAGGGAATATTTGCAATCCATCCTGCCCAGCTTAAAGGGCTGACGCCCGACGCTTCCGGCTTCTCCCGGGTGGGGGTTTAGTCCTGAATCAGGCAATGATACGTCTTTAGGCCGCTTGCAGGCGAGATGGACAATGTTCAAGTTATTCTTGTTTTACGACTAACATGCGCGTCATCACCTTCACCAACATCTCGGCCTCTGCTACGCTCAGGTGACGGGCAAACAGCACCTCAATCTGCTCGCCATACACCGGCCACATGGTTTTTCGAGTATCCAACCCGGCCTGTGTAATCACGCAAAATGACCCGCGCCGATCATCCGGACACGGCTCACGACGCAATAATCCCGCCGCTTCCAGACGATCCGCAAGGCGCGTTAAATTACTGCGTGACAGCACAATCCGCTCGGCCAGTTGATGCATGCGCAAACGCTGATCCGGCGCTTTTTCCAACTCCCACAACACGTCATACCACGCCAGCGGAGGCAGCTTGGCGCGCGCCAAGGCGTCCTCAATCCGCTCCATTAAACGGCTATGCGTCGCCAAAAATAACGGCCAGGCACGGCCTTTGGGATCAGGATCCTTATGTATGGGCATTTGTTTTACCTCGAAAAATCGCTCAACCGCCATCATCTCAAAATATAGTTGCAATTTCAACTATTTCATGGAATCATATTGTTGAAATTACAACTATATTTAATTCAACTATATTACCAAAGAGATCGTCATGTCCAAAACACTCTCACTTAATGAATTACAGACCCGACTCCAAGCCAACCCCGGCATAGTCCTGCTGGAGGCGCTGCCAGAAAAATATTATCAGGACTGGCATCTGCCGGGTGCCAAGCACATGCCTCACGATGCGGTGGGCGCGCTTGCACCGACATTAATATCCGATAAATCATCAGAAGTCGTTGTTTACTGCGCCAGCAACACCTGCCAGAACTCGCATATTGCGGCCAGGGTTTTGACGCAACTGGGGTACAGCAATGTGGCAGTGTATGCCGGTGGAAAAGAAGAATGGCACGACGCAGGGCTACCTGCACAACGTAACTGAGTGATGAATTACCCTAAAAACGGCGATTCACCACAGAAGGACGCGGCCATCATCTATACCATCATCCATAAAGGCGTAGAGGAAAAACAAGACCTTGGCTTGTGTGCCAAGTTACCCACCGGGTGAGGGCGCGTGTTGCGCTAACCACCTGAATTTCTTTGCGTCCTCCGCGGTTCAGCTGCTTTTTCCAGGTTGATCGAGATATTGAACAGGCTCTAAGCTTGGCCGGCCAACCGAGCCGTCTCCGGATCATAGACCACTTCGGTAATCGATCCATCTCGAATGCGCTGAACCGCTTCGTCAATCACATGGAGCGGTACTAGAAACCACTCCCTTGGCTTCACCGGATTTCCGAAGCGGTCTTCAATGGTCAAGTCTAGCTGCGCTGCACCGAACAAGCGGTGGAAGATGTTTTCCAGTCTGGTGCGGTTCAGGTTGTGCAGTTTGTAGGTGGCTACCACCTCCACGTCGGCCAACAGATAGGTGGCATCCTTTTCCGCGCCTGCGATGCGAGTCACTACTTTCCCGCCGGTCACGCCGATCTTGTGGATCAACTCGCGGTGCTCGGCGACGAATGGGTGGCTGGACAGGCTACGCAGCACGTAGATGGTTCCGGTTTCAATATCATCTGGTTCTGGCGCATCGCCAAACAGCGGTCCCATGTCCGTGCCGGTCAACATGCGAGCGTTTTCGTCTTTATAGAGCGCACGCTGTAGCGAGCGCATCAACAGATTGCTTTCGGTACCGTTGGAGTAAACCACACGCAGGCGCGCATCCGGTTCGTTGTTGCTCGTGCGAAAAATGTCACCCTGCTCGGCCACATAAACCAGCAAACCGCCCAAGACAAAGAAATTGCCTACCTTAAAGTTGGAGTCACGCCCAAACTGGCGGGACTGGCGAACGCCAGCCTTCAACTCCCGCTCCACCTGCTCAAACAGCGGTTGGAATTTGTCAAAATCTGCGCACGGCGTGCGGTCGGCAATTTCCTCCGCCGCGCGCTTTTCAACGCTGGAACGCACATGGCGCAGCACGGTGATGTCGTTTTGATTGGCGGGTTCATCGCCAATTCCCAGTTGGGCCAACAAGGCATCTTCGTCCAAGCCATCCACATCTGACTGAGCCGCTGCCGCACCAGACAACAGGCCGGGGCCATCCAATTCAACCAGCAAGGTTTGCGCTTCTGGCAACTTGCGTAGCTGGTCCAGGCGCACGGCATACAGGCGTTCGAAGATGTCACGGCCTTCGCCATGCAGCGGGGCGCGACCATGCGTTTGATGGAAGCGCAGGATGTCCTCAAAGCCCGCGATGATGCGTTCCTCGCGCGGGGTTCGGCTGAAAACCTTGAATGAGGTGACTTCTACTCCCAGCGCATCCAGCAGTTCGTCATCGTCCATCTCAGCCATTGCCGGACTCTCCCCGCGCTTGTGCCGCCTTCGCCTGGGCACGGTAGCGCGCCAGCGCAGCCACGCCTTCGGCCATGCGCTTTTCCCATGCGTCGGTGGAGTTGATGTCCGGCAGGCGGCTACGCTCGTTCTTGAACTGCAAGGCGCGTTTTGCCAGCTCGCGGGCATCCTCTTCGGGGATGCTCACCTTCTTGGCGGCAATGCTGGCCTGCACCTGGCGCAGCGATTTCTCATCCATCGCTTTGGCCAGCACCGCATAGGCGGCATCGAAGGGGTTGATGCGGTCGATCAGGTCAATATCCAGGTCGCGCACGTTAACGAACTTGCGCACCCCATCCAGTAACGCCGTACTGCCTTGCGTTGTTCCATCGCCGTTGGCATCGGCCTGGGCCAACGCCAGCTTGGCCTGCTGGGTGATGTTCATGGCGGCAATGGCGTGTTGGCGGATGGCCTCCTGGTCGACTGGATTCAAGTCCGGATAACGCTCGCGCACAATCTTGCCCATGCGCAACTGAGTCAGCTCTTCGGGCAGGGTGTTCTCCTTGTCGAACAGACCACGCTCCAGCACGGTTTTGTCCTGCAAAAAACTGGTGACGACTTCGTTCAAGTCCTCCTTGCAGATACGCGTGGCCTCCGGGCTTTGCGGTGTTGCCAGCCCGTTGATCTCGACGTGAATCTGGCCGGTGTCCTTGTTTACCCCGATATTTTGACGACCGTCCTTGTAGCCATCCTCGCCGTAGTCGAAGCCGCCCAATGGGCCGGTGTTTCTTGGCGTGAACTCATAGCGCGGAGCCAATACCTGCTCCATCAGCAGACTGGCGGAAATAGCCTTGATCATATCGTTCACCGCTTCGGCCACAGCCGCTTGTTCGGCCGCAGGTTCGGCGATCAGATTGGTGAAGCGCGCCCGTTCCTTGCCGTCGGCATCACGGGTGGCGCGGCCAATGATCTGCACGATTTCAGTCAGGCTGCTGCGGTAGCCAATGGTCAGCGCGTGTTCGCACCAGATCCAGTCAAAGCCTTCCTTAGCCATGCCCAGCGCGATGATGATATCCACGTTATCGCGGTTGTTCTTCTGCGTCGGGTCTTTCAGCGCAGTCAGTACGCGAGAACGCCTGGTCGGATCGCTGTCATCCACCAAATCCGCCACTTTCAGGATACGGCCATCATGGGCCTGCACCAGATGGAAGCCGGTGGCCGGGTCAACACCTTTCCATTCGCCCAAACCGTGCATGATCTCATTCACCTCGCGCTCCTTATCTTTAAGGCTCTCGCGGGCATTCACATTGGGAATATGGACGATGGTTTTCAATGCCGGATCCAACACCTTGGTGACGGCATCCACGTAAGGGCCAGTGTAGAAGAAGTAGCCGATGTCCAGCGACTTGAGCCATTGGTAGCCGTTGAGCTGCTCGTAGTAGGTGTAAGTGATCGTCTCGAATCTGGCTTCATCCACCGGCCCCAACACGGCCTCGCTGTCGCCACGAAAGTAGGAGCCGGTCATGGCCACCAGATGCACCTTGTCGCGAGCGATGAATGCGCCCAACTGACTGCCCAGCTTGTTGTCTGGATTGCTGGAGACGTGATGGAACTCGTCAATCGCAATCAGACGATTATCGAATGCCTCGATACCCAACTCATCCACCGCAAAGCGGAAGGTGGCATGGGTGCAAACCAGCAGCTTGTCGGTGCTTTCCAGAAACTTGCGCACCGCGTCCACCTTGGACTTGGCCACGCGCGGCTCGTCCACGCCGGGGGCGTTGCACAGATTCCATTGCGGGGCGACCTGCCAATCCCAATAGAATCCATACTCGCTCAGGGGTTCATCGGCAAAGCTGCCACCAATGGAACGCTCCGGCACCACGATGATGGCCTGCCGCAGGCCCTGATTGTTGAGCTTGTCCAGTGCGATAAACATCAGCGCGCGGGATTTGCCCGATGCCGGTGGCGATTTGATCAGCAGATACTGCTCGCCGCGCTTGGCATAGGCGCGCTCCTGCATGGCGCGCATCCCCAGCGCGTTGGCCTTGCTGGACGCCCCGGTGCGCGCCGTGGTGATGGACACCGACGGCACGGTGTAGGTGTTGGTCGGGTTAATCACTGCGTATCGTCCTCCCTAGATGTGTCGCCGCTAATGGGCTGAACTAATCGTCCAACAGGCTGTTGGACAATCAAAACCCGATCAAAACTTTCCTGAGCCTGTGTTATGTCGCAACTAATTGTTTTTGTTAATTTGTTCATATTTGAGTTGATGACGGCCTACCTGTTTTGCCCGCTCATCCAAAACAGGATCAAAACCTTTTGCGTATCTATTACCATCCGTTTCCATCCGTTTCCATCCGATTTTCAAGGCTCACTCCTGGGAAGGGGCTGTGGCGTGTTCGACATACATCGAAGCCCGCCCAGCGCCACGCAATTCGATCTTGTGTGCAACGACTAGGCGAGATTTATGGCGAGCAAAATCAAAACCCGATCAAAACTTTCCCGTTTAGGCCCAGAACGGGATGTAGCAGATGCGCTATTTAGCTCCCCTCTTCCAGAAATGCATTAAAAAAAACTCTGAAAAGTAGGCTCATGAACATGATGCTGACAGCCACCAACCCAAGTGATATGGCTGTAAGCAATTGATCGACGCATATGTCGACAATCCAAACGGAAACGGAACTGACTATGAGTTTATGCTCGTTGTTAGCTGTTAACCCCATCAAGTTGAGTAACAGCAATACAAAAATCGAAGACAGCGAGGCCAGTGAGCTATATTTAAAATATGCTCTGAGAGTGTGGAGCTTCGTTTGCGTCTTCTTACGCATATCCTCTTCTTGCCCTAACCTTTTGCTGAAATTCGATCCGAACAGAATGGATAGCCCTGTCAGATAAAAACCGAAAACGATGGAAAGGAAGGTAATGGTGTTGCTTACAAAAGATTCCGGCAATAGCAGTTTCGCGCTGTAAGAAAAAAACATAACAGCAAAAAATAGGATTGAAGCTAATATTTTATGATGACTATACATTGTAGGCATCCCTTAGCTTTGTAACCGTTTGAGTCTTCACATCGCCTGGGGGGAAAAGGAGTTGGCTATCCTTTTGCAAGGGAATGCTGATTTTGTTGATGAATTTATTTGTATCGAATACATTCTCAAATCCTCTTTCATCCTTCCCAATACAAACCATGGTTCTGATGTCTCCGGTACTTTGGAGGCCTGCAAGCCGAAGAATTCCTTGCTTCAAACCATTTTTCATTGGAATTCTGTATTTGGCCTCTATTGAGAACTCCTCTGGCTCCCCATAGCCAAATATATTTTTAAGGCTGGAAAATAGATCGCCTTCACGATTAAATATATCCCTAGATCCAGTAAATTTTACAGTTTCCAGTGATTTTATAACCTCAAGAAAGTCGCTGATGCTTTTATATATATTTTTAACGACAACCTCTTCATCGGTGAACTTGGAGAGAAAATCTCTTAGGAACCCTTTTTTCTTTAGATTTGAAATGTAGAAAATGGAAGTTACACTATCGTAAATGGCAAATAGCTGGTCATTTGGCTCTATCTGATGAGCGGTTCTTGGATTGGCTAGCTCAGTGCCAGACGGGATATCTATCACAATATCCCGATGTGGCATTGCTTTGCCAACATTTGAGTAGAACCAGTAAAATCTGTCGTCAATCACCTCACGAACGATTTGATGCGAGTATTCCTCGTGAACAATACTCATCTTCTCAGGGGAGAAGGCTTTCTGGAGGTAATTAGCATCTGGCAACTTACCACCTACCACAAGCTCAAACGAAGAGAATGATACGGAGTCAGTCATTTTATGACACATCCTTTTTTGCTAGTTATCTTGGTATAAAGCTCAAACAGTTTTTCCAGCCGCTCGGTGTCGTTTTTGAAGCGGCGGCCGATGTAGATGCGCTCCAGCACCTCGTCGTTGCGCTCATGGGCGTGGCGCAGGTTCTCCGGCATGTTGTCTGGGTCGTACAGGTCGGCGATGGTGGCGGGGAAATGCGCTTCGCGGGCCAGCAGGATGTTTTCGGCGCAGGTAGTCAGGTCGGTTTTGTTCTGCTCGGTAAGCAGGGGGACGGGGAAGGTGTTCCAGCCGAGGGTATTGGAGTAGCGATAGCGGGTTTCCAGCTTGCCACAGACAGTACCAATCCAGACCAGATGCAGGCGGGAGGCGATAAGAGCTATATTCCACAGCGGTGCGTCGTAGAGAGCGAAAGCCTCGCTGGTTACGGTGCTTCGAGCATCGATTAAACCATTGGGTAAAAAAGGGCGATTCTCAGACGAGGTTCTAGGAACAGTAATCGTCCACTTTTGAGCGATGTTCATTTCCCTCATCTGGTGTGCCCGCGCAGCCATCTCATTGGCTCCGCTGTCTCGACTCGCCAGCCGCATCGCTCGCACCCCTTCAACGCGTTGCCGAATGGCATCAATACCCATAGCTTCTTCGAGGTGGACATCCTCAATCCACAGGCAATAGCGTTCCAGACCACGAATAAACTCTGCCGAGCCGTAGATACGGCGAATAAAGTGAGCATGCTGCTCTGGTGTTAGACCAAGTGCATCGACTTCATCTCTGGATAGCAGCAGATGTCCGCCATCAACAGGCTTGTTGCCGAAGGTCATTTCCGCCTGCCCACTCAACGGACGGGATGCCTTGTCCAACATCACACTGTCTCCGGGCACCAAGTAGGCATTGATGTGCTCTACCTCCTTCACAATATCCACCGCGTCGCCCTTTCCACTATTGGCGATGGAATACAGGCGGCGCAACGATTTAGTTTGCGATGATAAGCCCACGATGACCACGGTCACGCCCGCATTGTGGCTGGCGAGATTGGCCCACTTGAACGAGGTGTGCGCAAACGCAATCTTGTTGCCTGTGCTGAAAACCAGCGGCCAGAGGATGGGAACTTGCTGTCCTTGGCAGATGGAATTGGTGGACACGAACGCGGCGGCAGCATTCGTCTTGGTGCCGTAATCGGCGGCCTTCATGAACCAGCCCGCCACATAGTCCAGTGACTTCCAGTTCTTGGTGCGGTTGCCAAAGATGGCTTGCAAATCTGCCTTCTGTTCGTCCGTTTGCCAAGTTGAACCAAGATACGGCGGGTTGCCACAGATGTAGGTCTCGCCGCCTTCGTTTTTGAAGTCCATTTCCGTCTGATCCAGCGGTGTGTTGAACAAGTCGTCACTAACCAGCTTCACGCCCGTCCCCGTCGGCGGACAAATGCTCAGCCAATCCAGCCGCAGCGCATTGCCACAGACAATCCAGTTCTGCGCATCCAGCGGCAGAAACTCCGCCAGCGCATCCTTCTGCCCGCGATACAGTACATCGCACTGGAACTCGGCAATGATGAGCGCAAGGCGCGCTATCTCCGCCGGAAATTCCCGCAGCTCGATGCCCCGGAAGTTGGTCAGCGGAATCTCGCTGCCCAGATGCGGCTCGCCCCGGCGGTGGTTGATTTCCGCCTCGATCTCGCGCATCTGCTTGTAGGCGATGACGAGGAAATTGCCGGAGCCGCAGGCGGGGTCAAACACGCGGATGCGCGCCATGCGTTTGCGCAGGTTCAGCAGCTTGATTTTGTTATCGCCCGCCTCTGCCAACTGCGCGCGCAGGTCGTCCAGGAACAAGGGGTTCAACACCTTCAGGATGTTGGGCACGCTGGTGTAGTGCATGCCCAATGCGCCGCGCTCTTCGTCGTCGGCCACGGCCTGGATCATGCTGCCGAAGATGTCCGGGTTGATCTGTTTCCAGTTCAGGCCGCCCGCGTGCAGCAGGTAGGTGCGCGCCATGCGGGTGAAGCGCGGCACGTCGGTTGCGCCGGAGAACAGGCCGCCATTCACATAGGGGAAGCCATTGGCCCAGTTTGACAAACGGGACTCGGCACTGGCGCGCTCGGCGTTCTTGATGTTCATGGCGCGGAAGATGACTTGCAGCACCTCATGGGTATTGGCGCCGTCGCGTTCGCTCATTTGCTCAACGGTGTGGGTGAACAGGCCCTCGCCATTGAAGATGTCGGTGTCTTCGGCAAAGAAACAGAACACCAGCCGCGCCATGAAGTGATTCATGTCGGCGCGGCGCTCGTCCTTGGCCCAGTCCGGATTTTCTCTCAGCAGCTCGACGTAGAGCTTGTTCAACCGCGTAGTGGCGCGCCTATCTAACTCAGTGTCCTTGAGCTCCTTGGGGAAAGAAATACCAGCCAGCGGCAGGAAGAAGCCGAAATGATTGGGGAAGTCCGGGTAGGCGCAAGCAATGGTTTCGCCGCCGACCAACTCTTCGGCCTCCAGAGTCTGCCCATCGGTGACGAGGATGAACTTGGCCTTGGCTTTTGTAGTGGCGGGGCTGGCGCGCAACGCTTTGAGGGAAGCACCCACTGCGCCCGCTTCGCACACGGCGATATGGATGTTGTTGCGCTGGAGCACGCCCCCCACATCCGAAGCATTGTTGTTGCCCGTGCGCAGGCGCTTGAGTGCCGTGTCCTTATTGCCGAAAGCGGCCAGAAACGCAAACGGGAACGCCGCCGCGTCGAAGGGCTGAAGAGCCAGGTCCGATATGGCTTCTTCGATTTCTACTGCATTCATGGGGGATCTTGCCTGTGTGAGGCCTTGCTTACACTTCCCGCAGGGGGATGATTGCTGGTGCGGAGTTGCGGGAGACGATTGTGTATAGGGTTGCCGTCGTCGTCGAAGTTTTTCATCATTATGGTGAAGGAGGTGTGGTTCTGTGCATAGCAGCCCGTTGTGGCGGCCTAGGTGCTCTGTATGCTGTCGTCATGTCGTGTTTTCCGGCATGACAAAGCCAGCCGCCTCAACCCTATCGCCAACCCGTCAAAAAGTGCGGAAAACTGCGTCACTATGGTATAGCATACGCAAACCATACGCTACTCTGGTTCGGGCCACGCCTCACTGACCTGGATGAGCAACTGAAGGAATTTTCGGCGGTTTGGGCTTACACCCTTAGGAGGTGCGAAAAAATCATTCACGGTTTTCTGCGCCTTCCCAATCCAGCCATGATATTAGGCGAGATGGGGGCACGGCGATGAAATCAACGGATTTCATCGTGCGTCAATAACGCCCATGCTGTTTATTAATGTAATTGGTAAGCTCTACATATTGATTATTCATGCGCCGCACAATGCCGTGAACCGCACGTACAATCGAGCGCATGACACGGTAGACGATAACGGGGTCGGTGGCCAGTAGCGACTCGAAGGCATCGCGTTGCAGGGAAAAAAGTTCGGTGTTGCCGATGGAACTCAGCGTTGCGCTGTGTTCCATGCCATCAATAAAACCCAGCGCGCCAGCGAGGTCGCCGGACTTCAGGATATGCAGGGTAATGACCTCACCCCCGCCGCTGTCTTTCATCACCGCCAGCATGCCGCTAATCACCACGTGCAAGCTGTTATCGCTGTGGCCTTCTTGGATTAAGATCTCGTCTTCCTTGAGGCTGCGCACTGAAATGATCTTGCTCAGTTCCCGGCACTGGGCATCCGTCAACTCGGCGGCGAACGGCGAAGCATGCAGAATGTCGTATTTCTCTTGCTCGGTCATGGCAGTGTGTACCTGTATTAAAACGCCTAAGTCATATTCTCCAAAATAGCGCGCTTCACGGAATCCAGCGTGGCTTCCACTGTAATCAGCGGTGTGTTGCTCTGGCTGATGGCGATGTCCGGGTCTTTCAGTCCGTGCCCTGTCAAGGTGCAAACCACTTTGCTGCCTTCAGGTATTTTGCCTGATTTAATGTCGCGCATGGCGCCGGCCAACGAAGTGGCCGATGCCGGCTCGCAGAACACGCCTTCTGTTTGTGCGAGCAATTTCTGCGCCGCCAATATTTCCTGATCGGTGCATTCGTCAAACCAGCCATTCGACTCTTCGCGCACTTGCCAGGCTTTGTCCCAGCTTTGCGGATAACCGATGCGGATGGCGGTGGCAATGGTGTCAGGATTATCGACCGGCTTGCCGCGCATGAACGGCGCAGAACCTGCCGCTTGATAACCGACCATGCGCGGGGAATTATTGACGATACCGTGCTCGTGATATTCTTTATAACCCATCCAGTGTGCAGTGATATTGCCCGCATTGCCCACTGGCAAGCAATGAAAGTCCGGCGCGCATTCCAGCTCTTCCACAATTTCAAATGCGGCAGTCTTCTGGCCTTGCAGACGAAATGGATTGATGGAGTTGACGATGGTTACCGGCGCCTGCAACGCCACATCTTTCACCAACTGCATACCCGCATCAAAATTACCTTTGATCTGGATCACCACCGCACCATGAATCATCGCTTGCGCTAATTTACCCAGGGCAATTTTGCCGTCAGGAATCAGCACAAACGAAGCGATGCCCGCGCGCGAGGCATAGGCGGCGGCGGCGGCTGAAGTGTTGCCGGTAGATGCGCAGATAATCGCACGGCTACCGTCTTCCACCGCCTTGGTCACTGCCATGGTCATGCCACGATCCTTGAATGAACCGGTGGGATTCAGGCCTTCAAACTTGACGTAGATATCCACTTCCTTACCGAGCACGCGCGGAATGTTGTTGAGGCGAATCAGCGGGGTATTACCTTCACCCAGACTGATAATGCGCGTGTCATCATGCACCGGTAAACGGTCACGGTATTTGTTAATCAGGCCGGTGTAGCGGGGACGGAAGGGCATGGTATTTCCTGTTTAAATTTACTGTTACTCAAGATAACTCTAACGAAAAATGGTGACTAACAATTTGCATACGTTTTGCCAGATAAAACCGATGGGCAGAAAATCGCTGTACGCCAGAATCCAGATGCAACTGACCGCAAGCATTTTCTTTGGCGTGACGCACTAACCAGTCAAACAAAACACCGCCATAACCTTGCGAACGATTGCCTTCGTCTGCCACCAGATCATCCACGTACATATGCACACCCGCGTATAAATTTTCAAGTATTCTAAATCCAGCCACGGCTTTTACGCTATCGCCCTCATAAAGGGCAGCAAGCCGATAGCCTTGGTCCATTTGGCGACGAATACGCGGCACAAAATCAGCCTTGGTTAAATGCGGGCGAAGCTGCGCCATCACAGAGTAACACCCAGCTATTTCAGCATCGGAATCCAGAATGGCAATTCTTGACATCGGCATTTTCCTGCGCGTTACTTACTATCCAACCGCTCCAACCGTATGCGCGTCACTGGCCCCGTCATGCTGCCCAGCGCTTCGATGCGCTGTATCGCTTCGTTCATACGCTGTTCGCGGGTACGGTGAGTGAGTATCACGACCGGCACATCACTGGCGCCCGCTGCCGAAGGCTTTTGCAACATGGCTTCGATACTGATGTTCTGGTCAGCAAGGATGCGCGTAACGTCGGCCAGCACGCCGGGGCGGTCTTGCGCCTGCATACGCAGATAATAAGCGGTTTCAACTTGCTCGATCGGCAAGATCGGCATGTCCGACAAGGAATCGGGCTGGAAGGCCAAATGCGGCACGCGGTTTTCGGGGTCAGCGGTGAGGGTGCGCACCACATCCACCAGATCTGCCACCACCGCAGAGGCGGTTGGCTCTGCGCCGGCACCCGCGCCGTAGTATAACGTAGCACCGACGGCATCGCCTTTCACCAGCACCGCGTTCATCACGCCGTCAACATTGGCGATGAGACGACGATGCGGAATCAGGGTAGGATGCACGCGCAATTCGATGCCGTGTTCCGTGCGCCGCGCAATGCCTAAATGTTTAATGCGATAACCCAACTCTTCGGCATAGCCGACATCCTGCCGCGTGATGCGGGTGATGCCTTCGGTGTAGGCTTTGTCGAACTGCAAGGGAATGCCAAACGCAATCGACGCCAGAATGGTGAGCTTGTGCGCGGCGTCGATGCCTTCCACATCAAAGGTGGGATCAGCTTCGGCATAACCCAACTGCTGCGCTTCGGCCAGCACATCGGCAAAGTCACGGCCTTTATCACGCATTTCAGTCAGAATAAAATTGCCGGTGCCATTGATGATGCCCGCCAGCCATTCGATACGGTTACCCGCCAGGCCTTCGCGGATGGCTTTGATAATGGGAATGCCACCTGCCACCGCCGCTTCGAACGACACCATCACGCCTTTTTTGCGCGCGGCGGCGAAAATTTCGTTGCCGTATTTGGCGATCAATGCTTTGTTCGCGGTGACCACATGCTTGCCGTTGGCAATCGCAGCCATCACCAAGTCGCGCGCGACGGTGGTGCCGCCCATCAATTCGACAATCACTTCAAGGTCGGGGTTGTTCACCACCTCGAATGGGTCCTGGGTGAGCTTGATGCCTGTGGTGGAACAAATGCGCGGCTTACTCAAGTCGCGCGCGCTGGCATGTACAATTTCAATGCCGCGCCCGGCGCGCCGCACAATTTCAGCGGCGTTGCGCGATAACACATTGACCGTGCCGCCACCGACGGTGCCTAATCCCAACACGCCCACTTTAACGGGATTCATTGACTACTGCTCCTAATGCTTCATTACGGTCTTTTCTGAACATATCACGTATGCCGCGCACTGCCTGACGGGTGCGGTGCTCATTTTCAATCAAACCAAACCGCACATGATCATCGCCACACTCACCAAATCCCACGCCCGGCGACACGGCAACCTTGGCGTCGTCGAGCAACTTCTTGGAAAACTCCAGCGAACCCATGTGGCGGTATTGTTCGGGAATCCGCGCCCACACAAACATGCTGGCCTTGGGTGGAACAATCGGCCAGCCGATGGAATTCAAACCGTTGCACAATACATCACGGCGGCGCTGATACAACGCGGAGATTTCATGTACGCAATCCTGCGGGCCTTCCAGCGCGGCAATGGCTGCCACCTGAATCGGCGTGAACATGCCGTAATCCAGATAGGATTTCATGCGCGCCAACGCGGCCACCAGAATCGGATTACCCGCCATAAACCCCACACGCCAACCCGGCATGTTATAGCTCTTGGACAGCGTGAAAAATTCCACGGCAACATCTTTTGCGCCCGGCACTTGCAAAATCGAGGGGGCGACATAGCCATCAAACGCGATGTCGGCATACGCCAGATCATGCACCACCCACACGCCATATTCGCGCGCCAAGGCGACCAGCTTTTCAAAAAACGCCAGATCCACGCAATGCGTCGTGGGATTGCCAGGGAAATTCACCACCAGCATTTTGGGGCGCGGCCAGCACTCTTGCAGGGATTTTTCCAGCGCCAGCAGAAAGTCATCGCTGGATCCAGTCAGCGGCACATGGCGCACTTCGGCGCCCGCCATAATGAAACCATACGGATGGATCGGATACGCCGGATTAGGCACCAGCACCACATCGCCCGGCCCCATCGTCGCAAACGCCAGATGCGCCAGCCCTTCTTTGGAGCCGATGGTGACAATCGCCTCAGTGTCCGGGTTCAGCTCGACGTTGAAACGATTGTGATACCAGGTAGCCAGTGCTTTACGCAAACGCGGAATGCCGCGCGACACTGAATAGCGATGCGTATCGCCACGCTGCGCGGCTTCAATGAGCTTGTCTACAATATGCTGCGGCGTGGGCTGGTCGGGATTACCCATGCCAAAGTCAATAATGTCTTCACCGCGCGCGCGCGCCTTGGCCTTTAACTCACCCACGATGTTAAATACATAGGGGGGCAGGAGCTTGATTCTGGGGAAGTCGGTATTCAAACGTATGATTCCATCTGTAAATTCCAAATAAGGCACAGCACACAAAAAGCCTAACTTTTCATTATATTACTATTCAGGATGTTACAAAAGTGGCAAATGTGCCGCCCGGCGAGCTACTCGTATAGCTTTACCTTCAACACCTGATTCAAAAGGCGAAAGTGTTTGTCGAGGGAGTAGACCTTACAATTAGTTTGCTTTGCATTTTGGGCGATAATCAAATCAGGAATCCCCACCCCACCGCACCCACTTTTCAAACACTTCACCTGAAATTCAATAATTTCATCCCAGTGGATTTCCAAAGGGATACGTTTTAATTCATGAAGCAGATTAATGACCTTGGTTTGCTTCTTTATTTTTAGATAGGGGATCAATTCCGCGAGTATTATATCGTTGGTAACAATGAGGTTTTCGTCAATCAGGAGATCAAGATCCTGGGAGTTATTGGCGCCCCGAAAATAATCAATCCATATTGACGTATCGACCAAAACCTCCATTAATGGCGATCCCGGATTTCATTAAGATCAACCTCTAGATCAATCTTTCCCTTGTACTGCTTCAGGCCAGCAATAGCTGATTTTCTTATCAATTCTTCCAATGCTTTGACGATCACCCCGGTTTTTGTATCAATATGGGTTACTTTCATTGCCTCATTCAGCAATTTCTCGGGTAAATCAAGCGTAGTTCTCATCGGCACCTCCCAGGTTATGCATATGATACTATAATACCATGCATATCTTTTCAAGGCGCCTACCTGCGCCGCAATATCGCCATCCAGCGCCACAGGTTAAACAGGCTGGCGAGCGACCCAGCCACGTAGGTGAGCGCGCAGGCCTTGAGAATGCGCCGCGCGGCGCGTTGTTCCTGCCCTGAAATATATTGCCCATCGCGCAAGAGGGGCAGCGCCCGGCCGAAACTGGCGTCCCATTCCACCGGCAGGGTGACCAGATGCACCAGGGTAGACAGCGCAAAACCGCCCAACCCGGCGACGAACAACACCAGCCCGGCCGTCGGGGAACGGGTAACGAGCATCACCACCGGCATCACCAGCATTACCATGGAGGCGATTTTCTCGGTGCGCTGCGCGATTTGCACTAAATTAGTACGCGTTTTGAGCGGGACATAGCCGGTTTGATCTTGAATGGCGTGACCCACCTCGTGCGCCGCCACGGCAATTGCGGTGAGTGATTTGCCTTTCAGATTAGCCGGGCTGAGCCGCACGCACTTCGCCAGCGGGTCGTAGTGGTCGCCACTGTCGGTAGCTTCGACCTGGACATTATGCAAACCCTGCTTATCCAGCAGGTGCCGCGCCAATTCACCTCCCGTACCCGGAAAATGATCCTGCTCGACGCTATAGCGTTTCAACACATGCCGCGCCCAGAACTGCGGACCAAACACCAGCAGCACGCCAAGCACGATTAGAATGACAATGGACAACGTCTTGATCCGTAAAATAATCAATGTAGGGCGGGTTAGCGTTTTTTGCGTAACCCGCCAAGCGTTGCGTAGCAACACCAGCCAAGGCATTGGTGCGCACGAATTATACTGTCATTTCGAGCGTAGCGAGAAATCCTTGTTTCAAATGAAGTACAAAATAATCATGACGCTAAAAGATTTCTCCCGTTGGTCGAAATGACATATCCGTGTTTATCATTAAGCAATCGATTAAACTCAGCCGCTATGCGGCATCGGCTAGATGGCTGGCATATGTTTTACCATGAGCACTGCGCTTCCCGGACATAAGCTTGTGAACTCCACAGTGTTCCGAATGGCTTCAGGAGCCTCCTCGCGAGAGATCCGCGAATACCCGCGTTTCTCAAAGTAAGACTCTGCCGTAGTTGTTAGAAGAAACATGGAGCGAACACCTTTTTCCATTGCATACTTCTCTGCCTGAGCTAATAGCGCTGAGCCCAAACCCGAACAACGTTTTAATACAGCAATGGCCAATGAGCGAAGCAAAGCAGCCGTCCCAAGAGGCTCCATACCGACAACGCCTGCCAGGCTTGAACCTTCCCAAGCACCAAAGAAATGTTCCATATGTTCAGGCGTAATGTCGGCTATTGGCAACTGCGCGGAGTCCAAGAGCTTCTTGACTGCAATTTCTGATGGTTTACGAACGATGTTCATGATTGCTACTTAACCTTTAAATCGGCGCCCGCCTCGCCGCGTCCACCGCCCGCAACTGCCGCACCGACTCTTTGGCGGTAAACCAGTCCACCGCTTCCGCTGTGAAATAAACGCCCCGGAATTCACCGTCTACCGGCTTCAGAACAATGTAATACGTCGCGCCCGCTGTAAATGACCACTTTTGACTTTTAACCATTTCTTTAACGCGCCAGTCCGGACCCACCGTCGTCAGTGACTTGAGCGTCATGGTAGTAGTTTCACGGGGCTTCATATGCACCAGGCTATACTCCCCTTTGGCCAGCGCCAGCAATTGATGGTTGTCAAACTCAATATTGAGTGGATTATCGGGGAAGCCCATCGCGCGTTCCGTGAGCGGGCGAATAAAGTAGACTTTGGCCGATGACGTCTGGCTGCCTGTGTCAATTAAAGGGTGATCAGACATAATTTTGGTCGCCGTACACCCCGCCAGCCCGCCAATCACACCAGCCAACATGACGCCAAAAATTCGCCGCATCCACGATATTTTCATTAAATCCGCCCCCCTTTAACCCATATATCTGAATTTAGAATCATCGCACTCTTCCGTTAGCAACGCAATCCGGTAAAATAGTTCACTTACCGAATCATAAGGAGCACGTCACACCATGTCAAAACTCGTCAAACCTCACGGCGGCGGTCCGCTTAAGCCCCTGTTATTACAAGGCGATGCACGCGCCGCCGAACTGGCTCGCGCACGCACGCTGCCGCAGGTGCGCATTACGTCACGCGAGGTGGGCGACCTGATCATGATGGGCATCGGCGGCTTCACGCCGCTGGACGGCTTTATGACCCACGCCGACTGGCAGGGTGTGTGCGACAATTACCGCATGGCGGATGGCCTGTTCTGGCCGATTCCCATTACCCTGTCGACGGTGCCTGACATCGCCAACGGCATCCAGATTGGCGCTGACATCGCGCTCGTCAATGACGAGGATGGCGAGATCATGGCGACGATGCGCGTCACTGAAAAATACCGCATCGACAAACGCCACGAATGCACCACCGTGTTCAAAACCACCGACACGGAACACCCCGGCGTACAAATGGTGATGGCGCAAGGTGACATCAACCTCGCCGGCCCGGTCAAAGTGCTTTCTGAAAGCGATTTCCCCACGCGCTTCCCCGACACCTATCTGACGCCCACCGAAACCCGCGCGCTGTTTGCAGCCAAGGGCTGGAACACCGTGGCGGCATTCCAGACCCGCAACCCCATGCACCGTTCGCACGAATACCTGGTGAAAGTCGCCGTGGAAATCTGCGACGGCGTGCTGATCCACTCACTGCTCGGCAAGCTCAAACCCGGCGACATTCCCGCCGACGTGCGCAGCAATGCCATTAAAACCCTTATCGACAAATATTTTGTAAAAGACACCGTCATTCAAGCCGGTTATCCATTGGACATGCGCTACGCCGGGCCACGCGAAGCGCTGTTGCACGCGCTGTTCCGCCAGAATTACGGCTGCTCACACCTCATCGTCGGGCGCGACCATGCCGGCGTGGGCGAATACTACGGCCCGTTTGATGCTCAACACATCTTTAACGACATCCCCGCCAATGCGCTGGAAACCCAACCGCTCAAGATCGACTGGACGTTCTGGTGCTACCAATGCGGCGGCATGGCCTCCGCGCGCACCTGTCCGCATCAGCCCGGCGACCGCCTGCTGCTGTCCGGCACCAAACTGCGCAAAGCCTTATCCGAAAACGGCGACGTCCCCGCCGAATTCAGCCGCGCAGAAGTGTTAGCGATCCTGCGTGATTATTACGCCACGATTAAAGATGAGGATCGGGTGGAGGTAAAGTTGTCGGGGCATTCGGCGAAGTGAGGTTAAATCCGCTGCGCAGTCTAGCTGCGGGGTATTGTTATGTCATTCCGAGCACCGCGAGGAATCTTATAAAGATCCCTCACTCCGTTCGGGATGACAGTTATTCTTTACGTTCGGGATAACAATACCCTTAGCACGCTCCGGGGAGAGTAGCGAGGGGCTCAAACCCGAAAAGATTGAGGTGGTAAAACTCCTCGCATAAGGGTCTACGTAAGTAACCGAAAATCCAAAAAATTGTTCATGGAGGATCACATGAATTTATTCTGGAATCGTTTTTCTGCGTGTTGTGGCGTTTCCTGTGCCTTGTTAGCGATGTTTTTCATCAACACAAGCGCGGCGGAAATCACCCCATTGCGTTATCAAACCCAATCGTTAACTATCGATGGCCGACAGGTGCAGGCCCGGATACCACAAGGCTACCGGCTCGAATTTCTGGGCCCGCTAAACACACCGCGCATGTTGACGTTTGCGTCGGATGGCGCGCTTTTTGTCGGCTCGAAAGCGGGTATTGTTTATCGGCTCGCGCCACCTTATACCACTGCCAACAAATTAATAGATATCGGCGGCTATCCCCACAGTGTGGCATTTCGTCAAGGCGAAATACTCATTGCGAAAACCGATGGCGTCTATCGCGCGCCTTTCCAAGCCGGGCAAGAACGTCTTGATTCGAGCGCAGTAAAATTGCTTGCGGCGTTGCCCGGCGGATGGGGACACAATAGCCGCACATTAAGTGTCGGCCCCGACGGACGCATCTATGTGAGTCTCGGCATTCAAGGCAATTGCAGCGATCAATACCTCGGCAAGGATTATGATTTTGATGATCAACGTGGCGGCGTGCTGGTATTGCGTGAGGATGGCAAGCCGCGCTGGCAACCCTACGCATCGGGCTTACGCAATCCGGTCGGGCTGGCCTGGCAACCAAAAAGCAACGTGCTGTATGCAAGCAACAATGGCCCAGATCATTCGGGTTATGATTTTCCACCGGAATATTTTAGCAAACTCACACCGGATTCGTTTCACGGCATGCCATGGTTTCAGAGCGATGGCGCGCGGTTAAAGCGCGATACATGCGAATCCAGCAAGCCTCCACGGCCGGCCTCTGAAGTAAGCTTGCCAGTTGCAACCTTCCCGGCACGTAGCGCGCCTATGGGTGTCAGCTTCGTCCCTGAAGGCGCGCTTGACCCCGCACTCAGCGGTGACGCCATTGTCGCGATCCATGGCTCGTGGGGCACCCAGCCCAGCGGCGGGCCACTGGGCGATCCGGCATCACGACGCCCGCCCCGACTTGCGATTGTACGTTTCGAAGGGAACAACGCCCAGCGTGTCGATGATTTCGTCACCGGCTTTCAAGCTGCGAATGGCGAACGCTGGGCGCGCCCTATCGGCGTGGCATTCGGCCCCGACGGCGCACTGTATTTCACCAGCGATAGCGCAACTGAAGGCCTGTTCCGGATACGGCGCGCGCCATAACGCCCGTTGACACGAGCCACGCCATGGTGTCAGATCTCACTACTGTTTACCTTGGGGGAGTAACGTTTTCACCTCAACCCTCTCCAGGCTGTCATCCCGAACGCCGTGAGGGATCTTGGGGGGGGATTCCTCGCTGCTCGTCGGAATGCCGCAGTCGGTAGCTCGGTAGATACCATATGGGTTAAGGTTTATTTAACGCGCGGGCACAAAAAAATGTGCCCACGCTACCAGGTTGGTTTTAGCCTTGTAGGGCGGGTCACACCCGCCATATTAACCAACCGCCTCACCAAACGCTCCATCAAGGTTTTCTTCCCCCGCCCATGCCGGGGTCAATACGCCTTCACGCACATAGCGATGGAAGCTTGAATAAGGCCCTTGCACCACTTGTTCCACATGGGCATGTTTCACCGGGTTCCGGTGAATATAATCCACGTGCGCGGCAAAATCCTTTTCATCATGGATTAGGTGCTCCCAAAAACGGTGTTGCTACAAGGTGCTTTGTCCCTTGGTAACCCGCCGACGAGACAACCACGCCGCGTTATTTAATCGTTCACCACAACGTTGCGTAACCGTCGTTTTAATGATTCGCCAACGGGTAGAAAAATCAGCGTCGCCATCAGACAAAGACCAGAGGCAATGCATGTGATCCGGTAACAGCACCCAGGCATCAATAACGAACGGCAGCGTTTGCCGCACCCGTTCAATACCTGCACGCAGTGCCAACCGGCTCACTATCGCTTATTTTGGTTCTGTCCATGCCAACCTGAAACGGTGGATTCTACCAAACCAGCAAAACGTCAACAGAACCTACATTGTGACTGTGCTCAAGGGGGACGGATCCGACAAATAGCCGATGAACGCGCTCTGAGTACGCACAGGGATGGCGCACAAACCAAGCCCGCCGTCTACTCATTCACCAACACGGCACCTACCGGACACGCCACCCCCGTACCATCCAGCCCGCAGTAGCCACCGGGATTTTTGGCGAGGTATTGCTGGTGATCATCTTCGGCATAGAAAAATGTCGGCGCGGGTTGGATTTCAGTAGTGATTGCGCCGTAGCCCGCCTTGTGCAGTAACGCTTGATAGGCATCGCGGCTCGCCAGTGCGGCGCTGTGTTGTGCATCGTCAAAGGTGTAAATCGCGGAGCGGTATTGCGTGCCGACATCATTACCCTGACGCATGCCTTGCGTTGGATTATGCGTTTCCCAAAATATTTTCAGCAAGGCTTCATAGCTTATGGCGTGCGGGTCGTACACCACCAACACGACTTCGGTATGACCCGTCATGCCGCTGCACACTTCACGATAGGTGGGGTTGGGCGTGATGCCGCCCGCATAACCCACCGCCGTGGTGTACACACCCGGTGTTTGCCAGAACTTGCGTTCTGCGCCCCAGAAACAACCCAGCGCAAACACGGCTGACTGCATGCCATGAGGGAAGGGTGGCTTGATTACGCGCTCATTGACATAGTGGCGATTGGTTACCTGCATCGGCTCGGTGCGTCCGGGCAAGGCTTGGCTTGGGGTAGGAAACTGTAATGGTTTGCTGGATGACATGATTAAGTTTCCTGTGTAAGTCATAATTGTCATTTCGACCGCAGGGAGAAATCTTTATGCCGTTGAATTATTTCGCGGCCTGGATCTTAGGATTTCTCCCTGCGGTCGAAATGACACATCTCAATAATGCGGTGGCGGCGGTTCCTGCGACGTTGGCAGCACGTCAAACTGCGCCTGGGCACGCATCTGCTGCCTTACTGATTCAAGCTGGGCGCCGAGGCTATCCAGCATTTTTTGCTGGCGCACAATCACATCGTTCAATTCCTGCAACGCGGCTTCCTGATAAGTAAGCCGCGTTTCCAGATCAACTATATGCGCATCCTGATCCATATTACTTTTGACGCAATTTTGAAAATGCGGCTGACATGGCATTCTCCATGACAGGTTTGGACTCCTGTTTAGGCCTGGAAGCGTGCTGCCGCTTGCGTGGCACCTCCGGCTTTGCAGCAACAACGGCAACCGCCGCGTCTTCCAGGCGCATAGTCAGCGCAATGCGGCGACGCTTCTCATCGACCTCAAGCACACGCACCTTCACAATATCACCGGTTTTGACAACGCTGTGTACGTCTTTAACAAATTTATTCGCCAACGCCGAGACATGCACCAGTCCATCCTGATGCACGCCAATATCCACAAACGCACCGAAGTTGGTAACGTTAGTCACGGTGCCTTCCAGTATCATGCCCACTTGCAGGTCTTTCAATTCTTCTACGCCTTCCTTGAAGACCGCCGCTTTGAATTCAGGGCGTGGATCACGGCCGGGCTTTTCCAGTTCGGCAAGAATGTCCTGCACCGTGGGCAGACCAAAGCGTTCGTCGGTGAAATCCCGGGGCGAAAGTGTTTTTAACAGGGCGTTGTTACCTATCAGCGTGCGAATGTCGACACCCAGCTTGCCAACGATGCGCTGCACCACCGGGTAACTTTCCGGATGCACTGCGGATGCATCCACCGGATTATCACCGTTCATGATACGCAAAAATCCGGCGGCCTGTTCAAAGGTTTTATCGCCCAGACGCGGTACTTTTTTGAGTTGATCGCGGTTCATGAAAGAGCCATGATGATCACGAAACTCTACAATATTTTTGGCCAGGGTCTGATTCAAACCAGAAATACGCGCCAGCAAAGGAACCGACGCAGTATTCACATCCACGCCCACCGCATTCACGCAATCTTCCACCACCGCGTCCAGTGTACGCGCCAGCTCTACCTGATTCACATCATGCTGATATTGCCCCACACCAATTGCCTTGGGATCAATTTTCACCAACTCGGCCAGGGGATCCTGCAAGCGCCGCGCAATGGATACCGCACCGCGCAGACTGACATCAAGATCAGGGAATTCCTGCGAGGCAAATTCTGATGCTGAATACACCGACGCGCCGGCTTCTGATACAACCAGCTTTTGCAATGCGAACTCGGGGTAGCGCTTGGCCAATTCGGTGGACAGGCGTTCGGTTTCGCGCGATGCCGTGCCATTGCCAATGCTCACCAGCTCTACCTTGTGCTTGCGCGACAACTCGGCTAACGCATGCAGCGCAGCATCCCATTGGTTGCGTGGCACATGCGGATAAATGGTTGCAGTATCGAGCAATTTGCCGTTGATATCCACCACAGCGACTTTCACGCCACTGCGCAACCCAGGATCCAGACCCATCACGACGCGCGGCCCGGCGGGGGCGGCCAGCAGCAGGTCATGCATATTACGTGCAAATACCTTCATCGCCTCAGCTTCGGCGTTATCACGCAGATGCATCATCAACTCAAGATCAAGGTGTATGAATATTTTCACGCGCCACGACCAGCGCACTGTCTCGCCCAACCAGGTATCGGCAGCACGGCCTTGCTGCGAAATTTTGAAACGCTGCGCAATCATGCGTTCACAGGTGTTTTGTTGCGCCTGCTTATTTGATTTCTCGGGCGCGTCTGATGCGACGGTTTCTTCCGGCAACACCATGCTCACCTGCAAAAAGCCTTCATTACGACCCCGCAGCAACGCCAGCGCGCGATGCGAAGGCACGGCGTTGAGCGGTTCACGATAATCAAAATAGTCGCGGAACTTCGCGCCCTCTTCCTGCTTGCCTTCTTTCACGCAACTGACAATCGCCGCATTGCTCCACACAAATTCGCGCAATCGACCCAATAATTCCGCGTCTTCGGCAAACTGTTCAATCAAAATATGACGCGCGCCTTCCAGCGCCGCTTTCACATCGGCCACACCCTTATCGACACTCACATAGGCTACGGCGGCCTCTTCAGGCGTTAACTCGGGATCAAGCAACAATGCCTGCGCCAGCGGCGCCAACCCGGCTTCACGCGCAATCTGCGCCTTGGTGCGGCGCTTGGGCTTATACGGTAAGTACAGATCTTCGAGACGGGTCTTGGTATCCGCTTCACTAATCTCCTTACCCAACTGCGGCGTGAGCTTGTCTTGCTCCGTAATACTCTTTAATATCGCAGCACGGCGATCTTCCATCTCACGCAAATAACGCACGCGCTCTTCCAGAAAACGCAGTTGTATGTCATCCAGGCCACCCGTCGCTTCTTTGCGATAACGCGCAATAAACGGCACCGTCGCGCCTTCATCGAGCAACTCCACAACAGTCTCAATCTGTTTTTCACGCACACCAAGTTCGTTAGCGATGCGCTGGGTAATAGTCATGATCATGTGCTGCGAGCCTTTTCTGGAATGTTGATGCTTATCTTAACAGAATTGTGCGAAATATTTATATCATGCACCTTCATTGTCTTACTCAAACTCTTGTTAAAAACAGCACCTGTCATTCCGAACGAATGTGAGGAATCTTAAAGATTTCTCGCTACGCTCGAAATGACAAGCGAGAAGCAGCACTTTAGCAACGTTGGTTTGTTATAAAATCAAGCTAAAAATAGATTTTTTTGATAAAATTTCTAAAATCAGCATTTTTAACTACGGCCTTCCATGTCTCAAGATCTGTTTCATCGTGCGTACGCCTGCCTGCAAACCAATGACGTAGACAGCAAGCTCGCACTGACGGCGGCATTAGCGGCTGACTGGAAATGCGGCGCGCTCTGCTTGCAGAACAGCGATACTCCTGTAGCAGCTATTACCGAACCCGGACGCCCCGACAAACCTGAACTGGTCTCCGCACTGAAGGTAGCGCAACGCAAAGTATCTTCACCCGCCGGCCGCGCGGCGCTGATCCATTCGATTACGCATATCGAGTTCAATGCCATCAATCTGGCACTGGATGCCGCGTACCGTTTTCGTGATCTACCCCGAGAATATTATGGTGACTGGCTGAAAGTGGCGGCGGAAGAGGCCTACCATTTCACATTGTTGCGCGACCATCTGCGCAGCCTGGGATATGATTACGGCAGCTTTACCGCGCATAACGGCCTGTGGGAAATGGCGGTGAGAACGGCGCATGACCCGCTGGTGCGCATGGCACTGGTGCCGCGCGTGCTGGAAGCACGCGGCCTGGATGTCACGCCAGTGCTGATACATAAAATGGCATCGGGTGGTGACAAACGCGCCGTGGAAATTCTGGAAATCATCCTGCGCGATGAAGTCGATCATGTGCGCATTGGTAACCATTGGTATACCTATCTGTGCGCACAACGCAACATCGAACCTATGGCAATGTTTCGCGCCTTATTGCAGGAATACAACGCACAGGTGCGCCCGCCCTTTCACACCGCAGCGCGGTTGGCCGCAGGATTTAGCGAAGAGGAGCTGGATACGCTGGCGCGCACATCACACACTACTCTACCGAAATAGTATACCGCCACACGCGCTCCTGCCCCGCCGCGATGCCCACCACCCCCGGCTTATCACGAAACTCACCATCAAACCCTTGCGGGCTGGCATGTCCTTGCCAGGGTTCAATGCATATAAAAGGCGCGCCCGGTTTGGTCCATATTCCCAGATGCGGGAAATCCTTAAAATCAACACGAACCACTGGCGCACCAGGGGCGGTGTAGGTGAGTGAACGGCTTTTGAGCTTATCAAAAAATATTACGTCATCGACAAACAGCGCATCACTCAACGGCATATCACGGCCTTGTACAGGCGTTGGACACGCCTCACCCTTCACCAGCCCACCCTGCAAACGGCGAATCGGCGCGGGCTCTGCCTGGTCAAATACAAGTTTGTGCTGCGCCCTGTCAGCATTCGAGGATAACGGCCAGGCAAAGGCAGGGTGCGTACCGACACTGCACAATAAGTCACTGGTAGCCGGGTTGCGCACGGCATATATAATTTCCAGCGCGTTATTTTTCAAGCGATGGGTAATGCGTAACTCAAACGCAAAGGGATAGCGCTCACGCGTCTGCTCGCTGTCTTTCAGCACCATGGTGCAACTGCTGTCACTTGAGGATTCACAGACAAAGGGTAGATCGCGCGCAAAGCCGTGCTGGCCAAGCTGATAACTTTTACCTTCATGATGCAATGTATCATTCTTCAACCGGCCCACAATCGGAAACAAATGCGGCGCATGGCGCGCCCATACGGCGGGATCAGCCTGCCACAGCAACTCCAGTCCCGCTGCTGTTTTGATTGACTGCATTTCAGCGCCCTGGATAGAGATTGCGACTGACAGCGCCTTGGAATGCAATTTAATCATAGTCATTCTTATGCCTCTTCTTCAATAGTAAACCCAGATAAATTGTCATTTCGACCAACGGGAGAAATCCTTGTCTCGAACGAATGTGAGAGATCTTTCAAGATTTCTCCCGTTGGTCGAAATGACAGACCGGGACTTGTTCAGCAACATACCGTTTATTCATCATAAGCCAGAACTGGCGCCAACCACCGCTCCACGGTCGCCACATCCATCCCTTTGCGCCGCGCATAATCTTCCACCTGGTCTTTTTCTATTTTCCCCACCGAAAAATAGGACGACTCAGGATGGGAAAAATAAAAACCACTCACGGCTGCCGTGGGCAACATGGCGAAACTTTCAGTGAGTGTAATTCCTGCTTTTTTCGGCGCATCCAGCAGATCAAACAACGGTCCTTTTTCGGTATGATCAGGACACGCCGCATAACCCGGCGCGGGACGCACGCCACGGTATTTTTCTTCTATCAGCTCTTCGCTGCTGAGATGTTCATCAGGCGCATAACCCCAGAACTCTTTGCGCATCCGCTGATGCATCATTTCGGCGCAGGCCTCGGCGAGACGATCCGCCAGCGCCTTGAGCATGATGCTGTTGTAGTCGTCATGATTTTTTTCATATTCAGCAACCCGCACATCAATGCCGATGCCGGTAGTCACCGCAAACGCGCCGATATAATCCTTAACGCCACTGTCTTTAGGCGCAACAAAATCCGCCAGACACAGGTTGGGGCGACCTGGTGGTTTCATCACTTGCTGGCGTAGCGTATGGAACGTCATGGCTATTTTCGTGCGTGATTCATCGCTATAAATTTCGATGTCTTCATTAACGCTGTTGGCAGGGAAGATGCCAATCACCACGTTGGCCTGCAACCATTTTTCATCAATGATACGCTTGAGCATATGCTGCGCGTCATTGAACACGTTCGTCGCGGCTTCACCCACCACGGCATCACCCAAAATTTTTGGATAACGCCCGGCAAGCTCCCAGGTTTGGAAAAAAGGTGTCCAGTCGATATACTCGCTGATATCCGCCAGCGGATAACTTTCAAACGCCCGCAAACCCACCAGATGCGGCGTGGGTGGAACATAGGTCTGCCAATCGGTTTTCAGGCCGTGCTGGCGCGCATCCACCAATGTATGGCGCTTGCTTTCAGATTTTCTGCCCTTGCGGTCTACGCGTATTTTTTCATATTCAATTTTTACATCATTGACAAATCCGGTCTTCAAATCATCGCTTAACAGGCTTGAGCACACACCCACACTGCGCGACGCATCCTGCACATACACGGTAGGCCCATGGTATCCCGGCTCAATCTTGACAGCGGTATGCACTCGCGACGTTGTAGCCCCGCCAATCAACAGCGGGATGGTGAAGCCTTCACGCTCCATCTCCTTGGCGACATACGCCATTTCTTCCAGTGACGGCGTAATCAACCCTGACAGCCCAATGATATCCACCTTCTCATCCCGCGCGGTCTGCAGTATTCTGGCGCAGGGAACCATGACACCCAGGTCAACCACATCAAAATTATTGCACTGCAACACCACACCGACGATATTTTTGCCAATATCGTGAACATCACCTTTCACAGTGGCCATCAGAATTTTTCCTTTGGCCTTTTGTTCACCGCCCGCACCCTTTTCCGCTTCAATGTACGGAATAAGATGCGCCACCGCCTGCTTCATGACACGCGCGCTTTTTACCACCTGCGGCAAAAACATTTTTCCCTCACCAAATAAATCACCCACCACGTTCATACCCGTCATCAACGGCCCTTCAATCACATGGATAGGGCGTTCTGACTGGCTGCGCGCCTCCTCGGTATCTTCAATCACGTAAGTGGTAATGCCGCGCACCAGCGCATGGGTGAGCCGCTCGGTCACCGTGCCATTACGCCACGCCAGATCTTCGACCTTGACCTTGTCGCCGCCTTTGACGGACTCGGCAAACTCCACCAGCCGCTCGGTTGAATCCGGGCGACGGTTAAGCAGCACATCTTCAACGCGCTCCAGCACCTCGGATGGAATCTGTTCATACACACCCAATTGCCCGGCATTGACAATGCCCATCGTCATGCCCGCCTTGATGGCGTGATATAAAAAAGCCGTGTGTATCGCTTCGCGCACCGGCTCGTTGCCACGAAACGAGAACGAGACATTACTTACGCCGCCACTGATCTTGGCGTAGGGCAACGTTTGTTTGATAATCCGCGTGGCTTCGATAAAGTCCACGCCATAATTGTTATGCTCTTCAATGCCCGTGGCAACGGCAAAGATATTCGGATCAAAAATAATATCTTCCGGCGGAAATCCCACTTCATTGACGAGAATATTATAGGATTCGGTGCAGATCTCCACCTTACGCTGCTGCGTATCCGCCTGGCCTTTCTCATCAAACGCCATCACAATCACTGCCGCGCCATAACGCCGCACCAGCTTGGCCCGTTCAACAAACTCGGCCTTGCCTTCTTTCATGCTGATGGAGTTGACGATAGGCTTCCCCTGCACACATTTCAGGCCCGCCTCAATCACCGACCACTTTGACGAATCAATCATGATCGGTACGCGCGAAATATCCGGCTCGGATGCAATCAAATTCAAAAAGGTCACCATCGCCTTTTCCGAGTCGAGCATGCCTTCATCCATATTGATGTCGATGATCTGCGCGCCGTTTTCTACCTGCTGACGCGCCACATCCAGCGCTTTATCGTATTCACCACCAATAATCAGGCGTGCAAACATTTTCGAGCCGGTGACATTGGTACGCTCACCAACATTCACAAACAGCGAATCAGCGCCAATATTAAACGGCTCCAGTCCCGACAAACGGCACTTCTTTTCAATCTCAGGCACAACACGCGGCGGTATCGCGCGCACCACATCAGCGATTGCCTTGATATGTGCGGGCGTCGTGCCGCAACATCCACCCACAATATTCAGGAAACCACTCGCAGCAAACTCTTTAATCAGCTCGGCCATCGACTCTGGGCTTTCATCATATTCACCAAACTCATTGGGCAACCCCGCGTTCGGATGCGCGCTGACATAAGTGTCCGCAATCTTCGACAGCTCCTGGATATAAGGACGCAATTCCTTTGCACCGAGCGCGCAATTCAAGCCAATGCTTAACGGCTGCACATGCGACACTGAATTCCAGAATGCCTCAGTCACCTGCCCCGACAAGGTGCGGCCACTGGCATCGGTGATGGTGCCCGAGATCATGATCGGTAGCCGCATACCATGATCTTCAAAATATTGCTCAATCGCAAACAGCGCGGCCTTGGCATTGAGCGTGTCAAAGATGGTTTCCACCATCAGAATATCCGCACCACCTTCCACCAGGCCGTGTATCGCTTCAACATACGTCGCCACCAGTTGATCAAACGTCACATTCCTGAAGCCCGGATCATTGACATCGGGCGAAATTGACGCGGTGCGGCTGGTCGGCCCCAACACCCCCGCGACAAAGCGCGGCTTATCCGGCGTCTTGGCCTGTGCTGCATCGGCCGCCGAGCGCGCCAGTTTTGCGGCCGCGAAGTTCAGTTCATACACCAGCTCTTCCATGTGATAATCGGCCATGGAAATCGCCGTGGAATTAAACGTATTGGTTTCCAGAATATCCGCGCCCGCATCAAGATAAGCGCTATGGATGGCATAAATAATCTGCGGCTGCGTGAGCGTCAGCAAATCATTATTGCCTTTTACGTCATGCGCAAAATCGGCAAAGCGCGCGCCCCGGTAATCGGCCTCGTCCAGCTTATAGGTCTGAATCATGGTGCCCATCGCACCGTCCAGAATCAGGATTCGCTGCTTGAGATGCTGCTCTAAAAGACTCATGTTATTTTCTTGCATAATCCTGTCAATCACTGTCCTGTATCATTTCCAGCACGCCGCGCAGGGCAGCCATCACCGCCGCGTGGCGTACCGCTTCACGGTCGCCCAAAAAGTGCATCGTGCTACTGCGTGTCACATGGTCAAGCCTGGCCCACGCCAGGCACACCGTTCCCACCGGCTTGTCGACTGCCGCGCCACCCGGTCCGGCAATGCCGCTCACCGCCACACTGATCTGCGCCTGACTATACTTCAGCGCCCCCTCAGCCATCCCACACACTGTCGGCTCGCTCACCGCGCCGTAGCGTTGTAGCGTATCTGCCTGCACCCCCAGCATTTCCTGTTTGGCAAGGTTGCTATACGTCACGAAACCACGCTCAAACCACTGTGAACTTCCAGCAATCGCCGTCACCACCTGGGCAACCCATCCGCCCGTACACGACTCCGCCGTCGCCAGCATCATGCCATGACGCTGCACCGCCCTGCCCACCTGCACTGCCAATACTTCGAGTTCTGCGTCCATCGCCACCCCCTGCAAACACGTAGCATTCTAGCACCGCCCCACACCTCTACCAACACGCGGCCCGGATTGATCACACCTTTTACCTGTCTAATCCTCAGCATTTTTGATAAAGTGTAGTGGCTTATGCTTGCTCCTCCTCCAAATATCAGGGATTTACTTTCGCATGGAACACCCGCAACGCCCGCAAAATGAAGCCACATCGCTTTCTGATCATATAGCCACATTCCTTACCCAGCATATCTCGCCGCACCATGCGCTAACCCAGCTCATGCATACCCTCACACGCGTCCGTTACGCGCGCTGGAAAAACTGGCAGATTCGCTGGTTTATCAAGCGTTATCAGGTAGATATGAGCATCGCCCTGGAACAGGATCCATTCACCCACCCAGATTTCAACACCTTTTTCACCCGCGCCCTCAAACCCGGCGCACGACCCGTGGTCAGCGGCAGTCACGACATCGCCTGTCCGGTAGACGGCGCCGTCAGCCAGGCTGGCGTGATTCGTGACGGGCGCATCTTCCAGGCCAAGGGGCAAGACTACAGCCTGGAAACCCTGCTGGGCGGTTCTGCGCAACGCGCAACAGCGTTTATGGATGGCACCTTTGCCACACTCTACCTTTCACCGCGTGATTACCACCGCATCCACATGCCGCTGACTGGGCGCTTGATAGAAACCGTCTATATTCCCGGACGGCTGTTCAGCGTCAACCCCCGCACTACACGCTGCGTACCGGGCCTGTTTGCGCGCAACGAACGCCTCGTCGCCATCTTCGACACCGCCGCCGGACCGATGGCATTGATTCTGGTCGGGGCCATGTTTGTTGCAGGCATCGAAACCGTATGGACTGGCCCAATTCACCAGCACACCCGCAACACACTGAAAGACTGGGACAACCGCGCAGAAAACATCACCCTGCAACGTGGTGAAGAAATGGGACGATTTAATATGGGATCAACGGTAATTGTCTTGTTTGGCGCGAGAAATGGCGGCGTCGATCTGGCAGCGGCGATACAGCCTGCTGCGCCAGTGGAGATGGGACAACTACTGGGAACGTACCGCTAGAAATTCTCGTGAAAAGGATTACGGTATTATCACACCTGAATATAACCATGTCCTACGCCCTCTTGAGACACAAGGACGCCGACAAGGTGCTGCGGCGGATGGGTCGTCCCACGCGTCAGCGCATCGCGGAAAAGATACAGATGCTGGGCGATAACCCGGACGATCCGGCACTGGGAAGGAATCACCACCCCTTCAGCCTGGACGAAGCGCTGGATAAGGTACAGACAGCATTGAAAGGCAAGCCGTGATTTAACTGGATGCCAAAGAATAAAGGGTTATGCAAAAATAACCCTTTGAATAAAAATGGCGTCCCCAAGGGGATTCGAACCCCTGTTACCGCCGTGAAAGGGCGATGTCCTAGGCCGGCTAGACGATGGGGACGCAGGTGAAATCCAACGAGACAGGCACAGCCCATCGGTTGAAGTCTGGTGGAGCCAGGCGGGATCGAACCGCCGACCTCCTGCATGCCATGCAGGCGCTCTCCCAGCTGAGCTATGGCCCCGCGCAACGAGACGCGCACTTTACGCTACACTAAGGTGGCGTGTCAAGGCACATGTTACTAATGGGCGCCCGGACAAAAATCCAACTGCGCCGAATAAATAAACGGGCATAAAAAAAAGCCTACTGAGACACTCCCAGCAGGCCTTTACAAAAAATACTACCTGAAGCGAAACTTTACTTGCTGCGAGCGCGGCGCGCCATCAACAGACCCACCAAACCCAAGCCCAGCAACAGAGGTGTGGCCGGCTCAGGTACGCCGTTCCAGGTCACATCTTTGGAACCAGGGTTAAACACTAAATCTGTCTTCAGCAAGCCTGTTGCATTGTCTTTTTGTTTGTATGTGGCTAGCGCCATCACATCAAAGTGAATCCATTGAAAACCGCTGGTGGCAATCAACAGGTTCTTGATCTCCCCTAAAGAATTTGGGGAACCCGCTGTTTCATCCGCAAAGTTCGGTACAGCCGGACTGTTTTGGGCAAAATCTTTTATATCAAAGAACAGAAAGTCTGAAATGCCAGTCTTCACTGGATCATGTTTATTAGGAAACAGGGAAGTAGTCAAGGTAAAGAAGGGGTTTTCGCCATCTACCGTTAAGCTTCCCACAGCACCATCCGGCACAGACGCCACCAATATTGCGCCCTTGCCATTAAACACGGCGTAATCGCTAAGCAATCCACCAAATTGCGCTTGCAACGCTGCATCCCAACTGAGGCCGGTACCTTCTGGCCCATTATATTGACCACCAATCAGTAACACCCCATTCTTATAAGCCCCACCCACGAGAATCTGGCTACCGGAGGTGATCGCCGTATCGCTCTCGGTGGGTGACGACGAAGAAGAATCGAGGTCAGCATACAGACCTGCGTCCCCAACGCCCGCAGGCGCGCCGACCTGCAGGATCGGAACGGCGTAAGTACTGGTCGCACACCCAAACAGAGCACACATAGCCAAGGCTTTGGAAAAAGTTGATTTCATACTTAAAGTGCCTCTAAAACATTGCGATATCTATGTATAAAATATATGCAAAAATCAGGCCAATATAATCAAACCTTTGAATATATTTGATATTGTTCAAATTCACAAAATCCGCCTGTAAAGTTTACCGACATCCTAAATTTAGGCCTATTCTAAAAATAAACAAGCGAACTATTTAATAATCAGTATTTTACAGAAAATAACATGTCAGGTAAAGCAATAAATGGATTAAAAGTTAAACAAAAAGCGGGTCGGGGAGTGTAAAATTTTCCGACATTTGGCGGTATTTTTAGATAAGAGGCTGATACTTAAAGGTAAACGGCTCATGTTCGATCACTTATTCGCCCCTATTCCCTTAAATATGCGCAGGAAGTTAGCGCTCAGCTTCTTCAGAAAGTGGCCAGGGATTAACCGTCACTCCTTCATATAGCGCCGCTATCGGCGCGCTCCAGTTCAGGCTCGCCAGCTCCACCTGCTCGCCCGACCCAAACGGATAGAGCACCCAATGCCCAGCGGTGTCGCGTCGAAAGCAGTCCACGCTGTAATCGTTAGGGTCAATGAGAAGATATTCTTGCAGGCTTTCCAGTTGACGGTACGCCGCAAACTTGCGCCCTCGATCGAAGGCGGCAGTGGATTCGGAAAGGATTTCCGCGATGAGAATCGGGTGGCTTTTGAAATAATCCGAGTGCCGGTCGCGTTCATCACACGTCACCATGACATCCGGGTAGAAAAACGCGTTGGCCTTTTCTACTCGCACTTTCATGTCTGATATATAAGGGCGGCAGGGGGTTCCTTTGACATGGGCATGCAGCAGGGTCGCCAAATTCAGGGCAATGGACACATGGGCGTCTTTGGCGCCGGCCATGGCAAAGACATCACCGTCAACGAACTCATGCTTGATTTCATTGTCTTTCTCCCACTCCAGATAGGCCTGCGGAGTGAGGGTGAAACTTGGCTGAGTGACTGGCATAGGCATGACCCCATATTTATATAACACTCGTTAAGTGTATAATAATCTGTTAGATTTGGCAAAACCTCCACTAGGGATACATTCTTGATTCATTCTCATGCTTAAGCCCCTGGAACTCTTTATTGCCCTGCGCTACACGCGCGCAAAACGGCGCAATCACTTTATTTCGTTTATTTCGCTGATTTCGATGCTGGGCATTGCGCTGGGGGTGACGGCGCTGATCACGGTAATGTCGGTGATGAACGGTTTTTCAACGGAGGTACGAAATCGCATTCTGGGGGTCGTGGCACATGCCACGATCACGGGCGTGGGAGACGAGGGGCTGCGTGACTGGCGGACACTGGCGGGTATGCTGGGGCGCTATCCCCAAGTGGTGGGTCTGGCGCCCTATGTTCATGGTCAGGGGATGCTTGCCAATGGGGCCGAGGTAAGTGGTACGTTGATTCGGGGGATTTTACCGGATGAAGAACCCAAGGTATCCGATCTGGGGTCAAAAATGGTCGCTGGCCACCTGGGTAACCTGAAATCCGGGGAGTTCGGCATTATTCTGGGTAAAGGGCTGGCAGACAGTTTGGGCCTATGGATGGGTGACAAGGTGTCGCTGCTGACCCCACAGGCGAATGTCACGCCTGCCGGTATCATGCCACGCTTCAAGCGTTTTACCGTAGTGGGGGTATTCGAGGCGGGGATGAATGAATACGACAGCGCACTGGCACTGATGCATCTGGATGATGCCGCCAAACTGATGCGCATGGAGGGCGCGGTGAGCGGTGTACGCCTGAAACTGGATGACTTGTATGCCGCTCCACGCCTGAGCCGCCAATTATCTGAGGAATTACCCATCGGCTACATGATCAGCAACTGGACGACCGAGAATGTGAATTATTTTCGCGCGGTGCAGATGGAAAAGACGGCGATGTTTATTATCCTGCTGCTGGTCGTGACGGTGGCGGCGTTCAATATTGTGTCGACGCTGGTGATGGTGGTGGCGGACAAGAAGGCGGACATTGCCATTTTGCGCACACTGGGTTCTTCTCCGCGCAGTATTATGGCGATATTCATGATCCAAGGCGTGGTGATCGGCATGATTGGTACGTTGCTCGGTGCTGTAGGGGGCGTGGCGCTGGCGCTGAATGTCGGTACCGTGGTGCCTGCCATTGAGCAATTGCTGGGCATGAAATTTTTGGCGGCAGAGGTTTATTACATTACCGAAGTACCTTCCGAGATGAGCTGGCTGGATGTTGCCAAAATCAGCGGCGTGTCTTTTGTGCTGAGCTTGCTGGCTACGCTTTATCCGGCCTGGCATGCGGCGCGCACCCAACCGGCAGAGGCATTGCGTTATGAATAGCAACGCCGTTTTATGGTGTCATCAACTGGGCAAGACTTTTAAGGAGGGCGGCCTGGTGGTTGATGTGCTCAAGGACATCAACTTATCTGTGGCACGCGGTGAGCGTGTGGCGATTGTGGGAACCTCTGGCGCAGGCAAGAGCACGTTGCTGCACTTGCTGGGTGGGCTGGATACGCCGAGCCAGGGTGAGGTATGGGTAAATAATCAAAATATGGCGCAGTTAAATGAAGTGCAGCGCGGCCGCTTGCGCAATCAGTCGCTGGGGTTTATTTATCAGTTTCATCACTTGCTGCCGGAATTTACGGCGCTGGAAAATGTCGCTATGCCGTTATTGATACGCGGTACGTCCTCCGCTGAAGCGGCGGCGAAAGCGCGCACGCTGCTGGAGAATGTAGGCTTGGGCGCGCGCCTTGCCCATAAGCCCGGCGAACTTTCGGGGGGTGAGCGGCAACGTGCGGCCGTGGCGCGGGCGCTGGTGACGCAACCACAATGCGTGCTGGCCGACGAGCCGACGGGCAATCTCGACCACAAAACGGCGGATCATGTGTACGGGTTGATGCTGGAGCTGAACCGCGAGCTGCAAACCAGTTTTATTGTGGTGACGCATGATATGGCGCTGGCGGCGAAGATGGATCGTACCTTGCGGCTGGACGATGGGATGCTGCGGAATTAAGGTTACTGCGCGGGATTTTGCGGGGGCGCTGTTCGCCGCTTTCTTTTTTTCAGATATTGCATGATGTGCCATCGCCACATGCCGCGTATAATCAGGTTGCCCAAAACGGCACTGGTGAGCGACAACACCAGTGTGCCGAGCAGAAATGGTCCGCCGATCGTACCTAACTCATCCCATAGCCATTGGATCGACATTTGAATTTCGAATTTATGCTCGGGCATGCGCAAAATCCAGGTGCCGATTTTATATGAAAAATAGGCTATCGGCGGCACGGTAAAAGGGTTGGTGATAAACGTCAACGCAATCGCCAGCGGCAGGTTAACACGAAAGATAATGGCGCCCAGCGCCGCCAGCAACATTTGCACCGGACCTGGAATAAACGCCGCAAACAATCCCACTGAAACCGCGCCCGGCACTGAATGCCGGCTCAGATGCCATAAATTCGGGTCGTGCAGCAACTTGCCTAAAAATTTCAGGTGCTTGTGATCACGGATAGTTTTGTGATCGGGGATGTAACGCTTGATAAATTTCTTGGGCATTAAGTTATAGTTTTGGATTGTGTGAAGCTGGCGATCGTTCAGTTACTCAACCGACATACAGGATACAACAAAAACATGCGTTTGGGGACGCTGGCATTTCTGGTCGGCATACTTGCTTTCCAGCAACTCACAACGCTGCCAGACATGCGCTGGAGCGCGTTGCTGATTCTGTTGATACTGCTTCTAAATGGCCGCTTGTGGCTGCGTCTGCCAGCATTGGCGGGGTGCGGATTTCTGTGGGCGCTGCTGAATGTTGCCGGACCTTTCGCCACCAATGGCACGGCTGGCATCGCGCCAGCGCTGGAAGGCGAGGATGTGATCATAAAGGGCGTCATTGCTTCGATTCCCAGCGTACGTGAACGGGGGGTACGCTTTGAGTTTGAGGTGTCGTCACTGACATTGGGTACCGCGCCACAGCCAACTCCGGGGCGGATTCTGCTGAGCTGGTATCAAGAAGCGCCGCCTGAGCTGCGCGTGGGTGACACCTGGCAGTTGCAGGTGCGCCTGAAGCGGGCGCGCGGCCTGATGAATCCCGGTGGTTTTGATTATGAGGGATGGCTGTTCCGCCACCACCTGCGCGCCACCGGTTATGTGCGGGCTGAGGGAATCAATCAGCGCATCGCGGCCGATGCCAGCGGTTATACGATTGATCGGCTGCGCCAGAAACTCGCGGATGGCATCCAGGCTGCGTTGCCCGGCAGCCCCTACGCTGGGGTGATTACGGCGCTGGCGATAGGTGAGCAACGCGCCATCTCCAACGCGCAATGGGACGTGTTTGCGCTGACCGGCACCACCCATCTGGTCGCCATTTCCGGCTCACATATCACGCTCATTGCGGGTCTGCTGTTCTTTTTAGCGCGCTGGGGCTGGGCGCGCGCCGGATCATGGACATTGCGATTTCCCGCACCCAAAGCCGCCGCCGTGATTGCGCTGGCGGGGGCTATTTATTACGCCGCGCTGGCGGGGTTTTCGGTGCCGGTGCAACGCGCACTCATCATGGTGGTTGTGGTGATGATCGGCATTTTGTGGCAACGCAATCGCCAGTTAAGCCATACCTTGGCCGTGGCGTTGCTGCTGGTGCTGCTCTACGACCCGCTGGCGGTGATGGAAGGGGGATTCTGGCTGTCATTCGGCACAGTGGCGATGATTCTGTTTGCCATGAGCAATCGCCTCGCCATCGGCAGATTAACGACTGCTAGTGGATTATGGTGGCAGTGGGGGCGATTGCACTGGTTGATTGCGATTGGTCTGGCGCCAGTGATGCTCATGATGTTTCAACAAGTCTCGCTGGTTTCACCGCTGGCTAATTTTATCGCCGTGCCGTGGATGAATGTGTTGTCGGTGCCACTCACTTTGCTTGGCACATTAAGCATTTTGATCGTGCCTCCGCTGGGTAATTTTTTTCTGTCGCTGGCCGAATACAGCATCGCCGCGTTATGGTTTGTGTTGCAGTGGATGTCGAACATCGAGATGGCGCAGTGGACGCAACACACGCCGCCGTGGTGGGCATTACTCCCGGCGCTGGTGGGCGTTGCGTTGCTGCTGGCGCCCAAAGGCTTGCCGGTGCGCTGGCTGGGGTTGGTGTGGCTGCTGCCAATGTTTTTTACGCCGATTCCGCAGCCTGCTGTGGGCGAGGTGTGGTTTACACTGCTGGATGTGGGGCAAGGTTTGTCTGCTGTGGCGCGCACCCGTAATCACACCCTGGTATTCGATAGCGGCGCGCGCTTCAGCGAAAGTTTTAATACCGGTGAAGCCGTGGTGACACCGTTTTTGCGCAGCGTGGGCGTCACGCGCCTGGACGCCTTGATCATAAGCCATGGCGACAATGATCACATCGGGGGGGCGCAGTCGATACTTCAGGAAATGGCGGTGCAGCGCACCCTCTCCGGCGTACCGCATCACCCACTCCTGTCAATGTCCGAACCGCGCGCAGAACAGTGTATCAGCGGCCAAACATGGCAATGGGATGGCGTGGAATTTCTTATCATCAGCCCATCTGCTGATGAGGTTAGTGATAAAAATGATGGCTCATGCGTGCTGCGCATCACGACTGCTGCGGGCAGTATTCTGTTGCCTGGCGATATAGAAAAAAGCGCCGAACGCAACTTGCTTGATACGCAGATCAACGCATTACCCGCACGCATTCTGGTGGCGCCACATCACGGCAGCAAGACTTCATCCACGCAGGATTTTGTCGATGCGGTGCATCCTGAATATATATTATTTCCGGTGGGCTACCGCAATCGCTATGGCCACCCTAAAGCCGACGTGGTGGCGCGCTATCAAGCCTTGAGTGCGCAGATGTTTGATTCAGCGCAGCACGGGGCTATTACTTTCAAGCTGGAGGCCAAAGAACTCACCAAGCCTGATACTTACCGTCAATCAGGGCGAAGGTATTGGCATGCGCAGTAGCGCCTTATCTTTCACACGCATATGCGCTATATTTTCCATCGGTATTGCTAATTAATATAGTTTTCAAGTCCCGTTCCACTTCGGCGCTCTACCAAATATCTTTGTCATTTCGACCAACGGGAGAAATCCTGCAAGATCTCTCACATTCGTTCGAGACAAGGATTTCTCCCGTTGGTCGAAATGACAATATAACAATGGATAGCGGACTTGAAGAAAAGCTATCTCCCAGATGCCAGCAAGATTACACATAAGCCTTTTTCACCACCCGCGCAATGGCCGCCGCGCCCGCTTCCAGATCTTCTTCACTCGCCGTCAGGCTGATGCGCAGACATTGCTGCTTGTGCGCCCACTCTTCCTTCAGGCCAGGAAAGAACGGCGAGCCGGGCACAACAATAACGTGCTCCTGCTTAATCTTGCGGTACACATCCCAATCTGTCATGGGCAGGTCTTTCAGCCATAGCCAGGCAAAAATCGCGCCTTCGGCTTTGTGCAAATACCACGGCACATCATTCGGCATTTCGCGGTCGAACGCGGCGGTGAGCAGCGCGGCTTTGCGTTGGTAATGGGGCTTGATCACACTCAGCGAAAGACGCGCCAACTCGCCGGATGAAATCGCCTGCGCCGCCAGTGCCTGACCATAACGCGACGAATGAATGCTGGCATTGGCCTGAAAACATTCCAGTGCGTGAATGTTGCGCTCATCACCAATGGCAATGCCAACGCGTTCGCCCGGCAAGCCCACCTTGGACAAGCTAAGACAATGCACCACGTTTTCGCCAAACACCGGCGTCATTTCGGTAAACACCAGATTGGGGAACGGCAAGGCATACGCAGAATCAATAAACACCGGCACGTTGTACTGCGCCGCAAGGTCGACAATTTGCTGTGTTTCAGCATCGCTGATCACATTGCCGGTGGGATTACATGGCCGTGAAAACAGCACCGCGCCGGTGGTGTCATCAATCTGCATCTGCGCGAAATCGGGGCGGTATTTAAAACGGTGTGGGGCAATGATGTCGATAGTCGGTTTATACGCCTGCAAGGTTTCGGCGTTGAGCGTCACGCCGCCATAACCCGTGTAATCAGGACTCAGTGGCAGCACAATCTTGCGCAACATGCCATCGGCGTCAACACCGCCCAGACAATTCGCCGCGTAAAAATACAACGACTGACTGCCGGGCGTAATCAACACATTACGCCGCGTAATGCCCCAACCATAATGGCTGTTGAACCAGTCCACCACCGCTTCGATAAGCGGCTCATACCCCTGGCTTGCGCCATAACGCCCCACCACCTCACCAAAGTGCGGCCCCGCCAGGAGTTGCTGCGTGTAGTCGCGCCACATGGCTTCGATTTCAGGCAATATCAGCGGATTGCCGGCACTCAGATTCACCCATTTGCCGGGTTCTGACTGGAGTGTTTCGATGATGTCCTTCATGATGGCGCGGACACCGGTAAGCTGGGACATTTTCTGTCCGATCTGGCTAAGATGAGGTTGCACGTCTGACATCCTTCCTACATTTCGTTATCGTCGTCACATATTGTACAACAATCGGATTTTTTAGCCGATGTCGATCTTGTATAATAGATAAATCCTATCTCCTACATCTATTCGGAACCGCTATGGAACTCTCATCGCTCACTGCAATTTCCCCTATTGATGGCCGCTACGGCGACAAAACCCGTGATCTTCGTGTAGTTTTCAGCGAGTACGGGCTGATACGCCACCGCGTGCTCGTCGAGGTGCGCTGGTTGCGCATGCTGGCCGATCATCCCGGCATTGCCGAGGTTCCCGCACTCAGCCAGCATGCCGTCAATCTACTGGAAAGCATCGCGGAAAATTTTAGTGTCGAGGATGCACAACGCGTCAAAAATATCGAGCGCACCACCAATCACGACGTGAAAGCGGTGGAATACTTTCTCAAGGAAAAAATTGCAGGCAATGCTGAACTCGAGGCCGTCAGCGAATTCATCCATTTCGCCTGCACTTCAGAAGACATCAACAATCTCGCTTATGCGCTCATGTTACGCGAAGCACGCGCGCAGATTATTTTGCCGCTGCTGGATAACACGATTCGCGTCATCACCGATTTAGCGCATCGCCATGCCGATCAACCCATGCTGTCGCGCACGCACGGCCAGCCTGCCTCACCCACTACGCTGGGCAAGGAAATGGCGAATGTCGCCTACCGTTTAAAGCGCCAGCGCGAACAACTGATGAACGTACCGCTGCTGGGAAAAATCAACGGCGCCGTGGGCAATTACAACGCCCATCTCGCCGCGTATCCTGCTATTGACTGGCAAAGTATCGCGCGTGATTTTGTCACGGGGCTGGGGCTGGAGTGGAACCCCTACACCACGCAGATTGAACCGCATGATTACATCGCCGAATATTTTGATGCGTTGGCGCGCTTCAATACCGTGCTGATGGATTTTAGCCGTGACGTGTGGGGCTACATTTCGCTCGGCTATTTCAAGCAAAAAACGGTGGCGGGCGAAGTCGGATCATCCACCATGCCGCATAAAGTCAACCCCATCGACTTTGAAAATGCCGAAGGCAATCTGGGATTAGCCAACGCCATCTTTCATCACCTCGGCAGCAAACTGCCGATCTCACGCTGGCAGCGCGACCTCACCGATTCCACCGTATTGCGCAACCTCGGCGTGGGCGTGGCGCATGCGGTGATTGCCTATCAGTCATGCCTCAAAGGCATTTCAAAACTTGAAAGCAATCCCGCGCGCATCAACGCTGATCTGGACGCAACATGGGAAGTGCTGGGTGAAGCCGTGCAAACCGTGATGCGCCGTTATAGCATTGAGCAACCCTATGAAAAACTCAAAGAACTCACACGCGGTCGTGGCATCGACCAGCCCAGCCTGCGCGCTTTTATCACCACGCTGAACATCCCAGAAGCAGAAAAAACCCGATTGCTGGCAATAACACCGGCAACGTATATTGGGAATGCAACAGAGCAAGCAGGCGGGTTATAAAGCAAAAGCTAAAACGAGAGGGTAGACAAAAAAAGGAGCCGCCTGCCAAGACGGCTCCCGAGGTTTAGAAGTTGTTACCCTAAAACATAAACGATGCCGGGCTAATCATGACCGTGGTGGCTGCGGCCAATCTGGCCACGGATCTCTCCGCCAGGCCTAGCCACGGTGTGAACATTGACATACGCGTTACCGGCCAGGATGTTCCTGATCGCATCCGTAAAATTCGTAATGCCGCTGTTGGCGGGTATTGTCAAGTTGGCAGCGGTAAGCACCCCCGAGATCTCACCCGTGAAAGGACCATCGTTCCTTGGGAAAACAGCCGCCGGATTTGGGCCGCTGGCAGCATGACCAAAAAGCCAGAGCAACACCGGGCCGTTTCTTCCTTTTGGCCCTAGGTGGATGTGCGCCATGAAGATGGGGGTTGCCGGCAGAACTGAAACTTTCAAGGTATAGCTCAGTGAACCATCGGGCATCAAGCGAAAACGAGCCTTCCCTAGAGCCCCCGTAACGAGTCCGGTTACCGGGAGTGTGACAGCGGGGGTGGAGTCAGTAGCGGGTACGATGGCCGTATCGGTCACCGATTCAGCGCCAGTCACATCAGCTTCCAGCTTGCTACCTGCGTGAGCGGATAAATTTGCCAGCGCCAAGGTCATACCAATAGCCAGCAGTGTCAGTCGTTTCATCATTTGTGCGGTCCTCCATGAGTTGGATGTTACGGGTTAAGGCGCCACCGATGCTTCGACCAGATCACTACTTCATCTGGGTATGGCAGTGCCAAGCTGTATCATGGCACTTTTGGTTAAAACGTCAAGCGCGATTATCCAATTATTTTTCCAGTGTTTGCGATCAACCGAAAAAGGGGGCTACCATTGAAACTGTGGATGACACCCGTCAACGCGAGGCGTAGCATAACTTCCGGGCGGGGGCGTGGTTCACGGGATCCGGCGCTGGTGCAAACTGGTTAACTCAACCTTGAATGCCGTCCTGCCTATTAAACTATACATTCCGAGCTACGGTGGGTAGTGAGTTTAAACGCATGAACCGGGTCATGCCCCGCCTATTGGCTGATCAGGCGCCTGATTGTTTCCAGCGGAACTTAGGCGCCAGTATCCTGGATGGGTGTTTTGTTGCCGTCAGCTGTTTTGGTATTATTTACATGGCAAGCAAAAATTATGGGATTACGCCGCTGGCTTGAGTATATTGCCGGAGGCGGGAGGCGCCACAGCAACCTCTTTCAAAACTCTATGTAGTGTAAGTGATTACTACGCTGGGGGCAGTCATGAAATACGAGAAGGTGAGCGCCCCAGTCAGGAGAAGCCAACCAACATTGTTCGAATTGGAATGCATATGGATAACTTTCTCAATATAGACTGGCGCGCGCTTTTCATTCCTGAGATGTCATTGTTGGAATTGATTCTGCGCGGCACTATCGTCTACATCGTACTATTTATTTTATTTCGTATTTTAAAACGGGATGCCGGAGAAATTGGTATCGCCGATTTACTGGTAGTGGTGCTGGTAGCAGACGCCGCGCAAAACGCGATGGCGAGCGTTTACAACTCCCTCACCGAGGGCTTCGTCCTGGTTGCCACTATCTTGTTCTGGAATTTTACTATTGATTGGTTCGGCTATCGATATCCCCGTTTCGGCAAGTTGATTTATCCGGCACCGCTCGCATTGGTTAAAAATGGCAGGATGCTACGCCGAAACATGCGCCGGGAAATGCTCACGGACGAAGAATTAACCAGCCAATTGCGCCAGCAGGGTGTTGAGGACATAGCGCAGGTTAAAAAAGCATACATTGAAGGCGATGGGCATATTAGTGTGATCACTTATAAAAACTCTACCGACTAAAAATGCTCCCGACCAGCATGACGGGCGCATTTAAGTTCTCATTGTGTGATGTAACGCACAGAATTAGTTCTGAAAATGAGGATAATGGACTTCAAGATAACAGTGGACGGCAACCCCCTCCCCCCCAGCCGTCAACTGTGATCTCACTTTATAGCTCAGGCCGCTCCAAGCGCTTGAGCTTTTTTTTGCGTGTGGTTTTTGGTAGACAACTGATTGTAATGTATTTAATTTTATTCTGATGTGTTTTATCCCTGCATAAGAAATTAAACGGAAAGATGCTGTTATGGCATCCTTCCGTTTTAAGAGACGCGGATTACTATTACTTGGAATCTTTTTTGGCTTTCTTTGCGGCTTTCTTTTCTTTCATGCTCTTGGCCGGGGCCTTTTTGCTGTCTTTTTTGCTGTCCATACCTTTGCCCATGGTTTTTTCTCCTCATGATTTAAAATAAAAGTTGTCGTTATTCCAAAACTTCCTGATACACGCCTGTTTCACACGCCCAGGTAAATTCCCTGCATCACCAGCCACGCATAGATTCCCGCCATGACATCATCAATCATCACCCCAAAGCCGCCTTTGACATGCCGGTCGAGCAGGTTAATCGGCCACGGTTTCCATATGTCAAATAACCGGAACAGGGCAAAACCCAGCGCTATCCACAGCCAGCCTGCGGGAGCGGCGACCATGGTGATGAGGTAGCCGACGATTTCATCCCACACGATGCCGGAATGATCATGCACACCCAGGTCACGCGTGGTGATCTGGCACAACCAGACGCCCAGCAGGAACAGCGCGGCGGTGATGGATATATACATCAACAACGGCAGGTCTTGCAAGAGTATATAAAAGGGAATAGCGACTAAAGTGCCGAAAGTACCGGGCGCGATTTTGATGGCGCCTGCGCCAAAGCCGAACGCGGCAAAATGAATAGGATTGCGCCACACGCTGGGAGGGGTGTTGGCGCGCCCTTTCATATGCTTAGTCATGTGAAGTGTTGATAGCCACTACTGGCTGGCGTTAACATTTCGCCGTTGGCGAGCTTGCAACGCAAGCCCGGTTGCGATTCGATGACGCCGATACGGGCCGCACCGCAACCAAAGCGCGCAAACACCTGTTCGACTTTGGCCTGCTTGTCGGCGGGCACGGTAAAACATAATTCATAATCGTCACCGGCAGACAGTGGTAATTGCCAACAGTGATCAGCACCCAACGCTGCATCCTGCGCTACGGCAACGAAGGCGGGGGATACTGGCAAGCGTTCAATCTCCAGCGTGGCGCCCACCCCACTGGCGGCGAGAATGTGCCCCAAGTCAGCGGCGAGTCCATCGGAAATATCAATGGCGGCGGATGCAATGCCGCGCAATGCCAGGCCTTCAAAAACACGCGGCGAGGGACGCTCCAGACGGTCTATCAGATAATGGGCATGGAGTTCAGGTAAGGCCTGATGCTGCTGCAAGGCTTGCAACGCCAACCCGGCATCGCCGAATGTGCCCGTCACATAAATCAAATCGCCAGGCATGGCGCCAGAACGACGCAACGCGGCGCCCTGTGGAATAAAGCCATGCATTTGCACCGAGACAGTGAGTGGGCCACGGCAGGTGTCGCCACCCACCAACTGCACACCATAATGCTCCGCCAGTTCAAAAAAACCGCGACTGAACGCTGCCAACCAGGTTTCATCAACCGTGGGCAAAGTTAATGCAAGCGTAGCCCAGGCAGGCTCAGCACCCATGGCGGCCATATCGCTGAGGTTAACGGCCAAAGCTTTATAACCCAAGGCAGCGGGATCCACATCCGCAAAAAAATGCACGCCCGACACCAGCGTGTCGACAGACGCCACCAGATCCATGCCGATCGGCACATGCAACACTGCGCCATCATCACCGACACCGTGGATAACATCCTCACGGGCCGGTGTTGCGGGGGTGAAGTAGCGTTGAATGAGATCAAACTCTGACAGCGGCATGGTTTTTTCTTCAGTTAACCTTGAAGGCCTGTCATTTCGACCGCCGGGAGAAATCTTTGTTTAGAACAGTAAGAAGCAAGATTTCTCCCGGCGGTCGAAATGACAGGCCTCCACATATCACGAGCCTCTTGAATAACGCTACTTTGTGGGTTTCTCGGGTCGCATGCGCATTTCAGCCACACGCAGTTTGCGCGCCACTTTATCCAGCACACCATTGACATATTTGTGGCTCTGCTCGGCGCCAAATACTTTTGCCATATCGACGCCTTCATTGATCACCACGCGATACGGAATATCGAGGCGATGCGCCAGCTCGTAAACGCTCATGCGTAAAATGGCACACTCTACCGGATCAAGCTCGTGTACCGGGCGATCAAGAAACCTGGCGTAGTACGCATCCAGCTCGGTGACATGCGCGGGTACTTGGTGCAAGAGTTCCTGAAAATAAGCGATGTCTACTTTTTTGACATCGTGTTCAGTGACAAACTGCGCATCAATATCGCCGACGTTTTGTTGGGTGATATGCCACTGATATAGCGCCTGCACGGCGCAACGGCGCGCCAGGTTACGGCCCTTGCTCAAGCTGGTTTTATTGGGTGCATGCGCTGCAGGAATAGGTTTTTCACCGTCTTTTTCTGTGGGGGGCAAGCTCATGGCTTGCTAATCTGTTGCAGCAGATTCACCATTTCAATTGCAGACAGTGCCGCATCGACACCCTTGTTACCGGCTTTAGTACCGGCACGCTCAATGGCCTGCTCGATGGTATCTACCGTGAGCACACCAAATGCGACCGGCAAATCATAGTGCAAGGCGACATGCGCCAGACCCTTGCTGCATTCACCCGCCACATAATCAAAGTGCGGCGTACTGCCACGAATCACGGCACCCACGGCGATAATCGCATCGTAGCGTTTACTCGCGGCCAAGCGTTGCGCCACCAGCGGTAACTCATACGCACCGGGCGCATAAGTGATGCTGATGTCTTGTACTGCGGCGCCGTGGCGCACCAGGGCATCTACCGCGCCACTCACCAGATGGTCTACGATGAAGCTGTTAAAGCGGCCCGCTACAATGGCAAAGCGCGCGCCCCGCACCACACAATCACCTTCAGTTTTTTTGATGTCGCTCATTTTGATATTACTCACTTGGGTTTATTGTGTAGAACCGGTTTAGAATCTCGATCAAGGGATGCGGCGCAAGGCGGAAACAGGCGAAAAAGCGGAGTGTACACGAAGTACATGAGCATTTTGAGCCTGTTTCCAACGCCGCGATGCGCCCTTCAGCGAGATTATAAACTGGTTCTTACGTATTCGACCACTTCCAGACCAAACCCCGCCAACCCATGCACTTTTTTCGGCGCGCCTAACACGCGCATTTTACCTACGCCTATATCGGCCAGAATCTGCGCGCCTGCACCGTAGGTGCGTAAATCAATATTCGCTGCTGGCTTTGGCAGGTTGATACCCTTGTCCTTCAACTGATAATCCCTGATGCGCCGCACCAGCTCGCTCGCGTCTTCGGCTTTGCGTAGCACTACCGCGACACCCGCCCCTGCGTCAGCAATACGGCGCAGGGTATCGCGCAACGGCCAGCCAGAATCTTCACGCTGCGAACCCAGCACATCACACAAGGTATCCTGCAAATGCACGCGCACCAGGGTCGGTTGTTCGGGTTTTATTTTACCCATCACCAGAGCCAGATGCAGGCCATCATCAATACTGTCCTGGTAGGCGATGAGACGGAATTTTCCGTATTCTGAAGGAAAGTCACACTCTGCAACCCGTTCCACGGTTTTTTCATTTTCGCGCCGATAACGAATCAGATCCGCAATCGCACCGATTTTCAAACCATGCTGCTGCGCAAATTTCTCCAGATCAGGACGGCGCGCCATGCTGCCATCTTCATTCAGAATCTCCACAATCACGCTGGCCGGCGCCATGCCTGCCAGCCGCGCCAGATCACATCCCGCTTCGGTATGGCCAGCGCGCGCCAGCACCCCGCCTGGCTGTGCCATGAGCGGGAAAATATGACCCGGCTGAACCACATGCTCCGGCCGCGCATCAACGGCAACCGCCGCCTGCACCGTCACCGCGCGATCTGCCGCCGAAATTCCAGTGGTCACGCCACTGGCCGCCTCGATAGACACCGTAAAATTAGTCAAGTGCTTATCGTTGGTATTGCTGACCATGAGCGGCAGGCGCAACTGTTCGCAGCGTTCGCGCGTGAGCGTCAGGCACACTAACCCGCGCCCATAGCGCGCCATAAAATTAATATCTTCGGCACGCACGCATTGCGCCGCCATTAACAGATCACCTTCGTTTTCACGGTCTTCATCGTCAACAATGATCACCATTTTGCCGTGGCGAATATCTTCAAGAATCTCGGGGATCGGGCTAAGTGGCATGTTGATCAAGCTTTAATAAACCCATGTTCTACCAAAAAACCATGTGTGATGCCCGCGCCCTGCGGCGGTGCGGTGGGTTGTGCGGCACTCTCACCCAATAGCAAGCGTTCCAGATAACGCGCCAGAATATCGACTTCAAGATTCACATGACTACCCGCCACAAGCTCCCCCAGTGTGGTTTCCTGCAAAGTATGCGGCACAATATTCAGGTCAAAACATGCGCCGTTTACTTGATTCACTGTCAAGCTCACGCCATCCACACAAATCGATCCTTTTTCAGCAATGTATTTCGCTAACGTGGGCGGCGCCTGAATCACAAAGCGCAACGAGCGACCTTGATCCCAGCAACTCACCACCGTACCGATGCCGTCGACATGCCCACTCACCAGATGCCCGCCCAAACGCGTCGTGGGTGTGAGGGATTGCTCCAGATTAACCTTGCTGCCAACCGCTATCTCACCAAAGGTGGTACGCGCCAAGGTCTCGCCTGATATATCCACCCAGAAACCACCGTCTGCGAAAGAAGTTACAGTCAGGCATACGCCATTTACCGCAATGCTGTCGCCTATCTGCGCATGCGCAAGATCCAGCTTACCTGCTGCAATATGCGCACGCGCGTCGGCACCCTGTGATTCAACCACAGTGATGTTGCCAATGGATTGTATAATGCCTGTAAACATGGGCTAGTTGGTTCTCACAATCTTCGCGGTAATCCGCCAGTCACGCCCCACCGCGCGGATATCCTGAATATCCAGATCAATACGCTGGCTCATTTGCTGCAACCCTGGCAAATGAAACAAGCCACGCGCCGCATCGCCCATCAGATGCGGCGCCATGTAAATAATCACTTCGTCAATCAATCCTGCATTCAGCAGCGCGCCATTCAAGGTCGGGCCCGCTTCCACCAGCACCTCATTGATCTCATGCTCAGCAGCCAACATCTGCATCAATGCCGTGAGATCAACTTGCCCCTGCCGTGCTGGCTGCACGCTGACCGCCACATTTTCACGCACTAACCTGGCACTGCGCGCACGGTCTTGCTCGGTGGTGACGATCAGCGCGCTGCCCGGCGCGTCCAGCAAACGCGCCTGAGGCGACAGGCGCAACTGGCTGTCTACCACCACCCGTAACGGTTGCCGGGCAGCGCCTTCCATACGCACCGTCAACACCGGATCATCGGCCAATACCGTGCCGATGCCCGTTAAAATCGCAGCGCTGCTGGCGCGCAAGCGCTGCACATCTGCACGCGCTACGTCTGACGTAATCCATTTACTCTCACCGCTTGCCATCGCGGTACGGCCATCCACACTCATCGCCAGCTTGCAGCGCACATAAGGACGACGCTCGCGCATACGCATCATGAATCCTGCATTCAATGCTTCAGCCTGCGCTTGCAACACACCGCTTTCAGTGACGATGCCAGCGGCGGCCAAGCGCGCCAATCCTTGCCCCGCCACCTTTTGATTAGGGTCGATCATCGCCGCCACCACCCGCGTTACACCCGCCTCAATCAAGGCGTCCACACACGGTGCAGTACGGCCATGATGGCAACACGGCTCCAGCGTGACATACGCCGTCGCACCCCGTGCGTGCGCACCCGCCTGCACCAGAGCGTGAACTTCGGCATGCGGCTCACCGGCACGCACGTGCCAGCCTTCGCCAACAATCTCGCCATTCACAGATCCGGCATGCACGATCACGCAACCCACCCGTGGATTAGGGTGCGTGGTGTAAAGACCGTGCGCGGCAAGTTGCAATGCGCGGGCCATGTATTGATGATCGAGACTTGTCACGTTATACATTACCGGACATACGCTTGAAATACTGCCTGTCGTAATGGAAGCAGAAATCCAGTTATTTTGCGCTGTTATTGGGGATGGTCGGCGCCTGACCTTGCTCCAGCCGGTCAATCTCCTCACGGAAGGCATTCACATCCTGAAAGCTACGGTATACCGAGGCAAAACGCACATAGGCAACCTGATCGAGTTGGCGCAGTTCGTCCATCACCCATTCGCCCAGCACCCGCGATTTTACTTCACGGTCACCAGTGGTGGTCAGGCGGTGTTTGATATGGTTAATCGCCTCATCCACCCGCTCGGTAGGCACCGGACGTTTTTCCAGGGCGCGCAACATGCCCGAACGCAACTTGTCTTCATCAAACGGCACGCGGCTACCGTCGCGCTTCACCAGACGCGGCATGATCAGCTCGGCGGTTTCAAAAGTGGTAAACCGCTCCGCGCATGTCAAACATTCGCGGCGCCGACGCACCGCATCACCCTCATTCGCCAAGCGCGAGTCGATGACCTTGGTGTCTTCGGCACTGCAAAAGGGGCAACGCATTATTTAATGCCGCTATTTACCATAGACGGGGAACCGCCCGCAAATTTCCAGCACCTGACGTTTCACCCGCTCAATCGTGGCGGTGTCACGCACATTATCCAGCACATCACAAATCCAGCCAGCCAGGGCACGTACCTCGGCCTCTTTGAAACCGCGCGTGGTCACCGCTGGCGTGCCAATACGAATACCGCTGGTGACAAACGGTGAGCGCGGATCATTCGGCACGCTGTTTTTATTAACGGTGATGAACGCCGCACCCAGCGCCTCTTCAGCCTCTTTACCGCTGAGATTCTTGTCAATGAGATCCAGCAGGAACAAATGATTATCCGTACCACCGGACAATATTTTGTAGCCGCGCTCCATCAACACCTGCGCCATGGCGCGCGCGTTCACCACGACTTGCTGCTGATAAATCTTGAACTCGGGCTGTAGCGCCTCCTTGAAGGCCACCGCCTTGGCCGCAATGACATGCATCAACGGGCCACCCTGAATGCCGGGGAAAATCATTGAATTGAGTTTCTTCTCAATCTCGGGATTCGACTTGGCCAAAATAATGCCGCCGCGTGGGCCACGCAAGGTCTTGTGTGTGGTCGAAGTCGTGACATCCGCAATCTGCACCGGGCTGGGATACACGCCCGCCGCCACCAGACCCGCCACGTGCGCCATGTCCACAAACAGGTACGCGCCGATCTTGTCGGCAATCTCACGAAAACGCTGCCAATCCACCACCCGTGAATAAGCACTGAACCCGGCCACTACCATTTTCGGTTTATGTTCCAACGCCAGCGCCTCAACCTGCGCGTAGTCAATCTCGCCCGTCACCACATCAACACCGTATTGCACAGCGTTATAAATCTTGCCCGAAAAATTCACTTTGGCGCCGTGCGTCAAATGACCACCGTGCGCCAGGCTCATGCCCAGAATAGTATCGCCGGGGTTAAGCAACGCCATATATACGGCGGCATTGGCCTGAGACCCGGAGTGCGGCTGCACATTGGCATAGTCAGCGCCAAACAACTGCTTGACGCGATCAATCGCCAGCTGCTCAGCTTTGTCCACATATTCACACCCGCCATAATAACGCTTGCCGGGATAGCCTTCAGCATATTTGTTAGTTAAAACAGAGCCTTGCGCCTGCATCACACGCGGACTGGCATAATTCTCGGATGCGATCAACTCAATATGCTGCTCCTGGCGTACCACTTCTTCCTGCATGGCTGCCCACAATTCGTCATCAAACCCAGCAATTGTCATCTTTTGCGAAAACATCAATATCCACCCTGTAAAATCTTTTCAATAAAGACAATAGGATAACCGATTCAGGCTGAATATGCATGAGCTGACCGGCCAGAACACATGCTTATACCCTTAAAAAACCACCTGATTAGCCACAATGTTCAGCTTGTGTGGCACAGGCTCACTTTTTGAGACAGTAGGCGTGGATAATATGTGCATACCGACAAAGGGAGATGCGCG
>LNFF01000033.1 GCA_001464585.1 Gammaproteobacteria bacterium Ga0077554
AATAGCATGGAGAAACTAGGCGAAGAAGTTACCGCCTGGCAAACACGCCGCGACCAGATTCACGCCAAGGTGAACTGGCAATTCACGACGGATAATGCTCGGGTCAAGCTGAAACGACTATATCGACATTTGACGCGTGACATGACACTAGAACTGGGAGCCGACGTAACTAAAATAAAAATCCCCGCAGCAAGCTGCGGGGAGAGCATAGCGAGGGATCCAAACCCGAACGAGATTGAAAATGGACAATTGCCGCAAAATAGTAATGACGCCTTAACTTTTGACGCTTCCCCTGCTCGATTTTCTGCCGAACAGGGGAAGCGTCACTCAGCATGATATTACGCCTTACAACTGCAACCGCAAAAATAAGACTCTACGGACGCCGTAACAGCGCCCCAATCACTAGCCCTATTCCCGCAGCAATCCCTACCGTTGTAAAAGGATGTTCCTGGATATATCCCGCCATTGAATTGGTTACTTCACGGGTATTTTCCTGAACTTTTTTAGCGGCAGTCTTCAAATTATTCTGCGCTTTGTATGCTGTGTCCCGCAGACGTTCTTCCGCATGCCCCGCTGAGTCTGACATTTTCTCCAGACTTTCATACGCCGATTTTGAAACCTGATCAGTAAGCGGATGAGTTTCTGTACGTGTTGCCATATTAACCTCCTGTTATGTATGAGTTACGTTCTACATTTATTATATGGTCATTCAACCCTGCTTTTTCAAGCCTTGTTAGGCTTTTTTCTTAAGTAAAAAATGTTAATATCAGGGCACGGGCAGTTCTGCCTGCCATTTTCAAATTCACAGGAGGTTTCTCATGAATACCCCAATATTATCCGAAGAATCACTTCCACCCCCAATACCGCGCCTCGAATTAAACGGCCCTGCGCCAGATTTCGAAGCTGTAACCACCCAAGGGATGATTCGTCTTTCCAATTGGCAAAAAGATAAATGGGTAATTTTATTTTCCCACCCGGCAGACTTTACGCCGGTATGCACCACGGAATTTATTGAGTTTGCCAAACGCCACGAAGAAATGGAAAGCAAAGGCGTCGCGTTGATTGCCTGCTCCATAGACAGCGTTTACAGCCATATCGCATGGGTTCGTAATATAGAAGAAAAATTCGGCGTTAAAATCCGCTTTCCGGTGATTGCCGATCTTGATCAGAAAGTAGCTCAACTTTACCGCATGGTGCATACTCCCAGCGCTGCCACAGCCACCGTACGCTGCGTATTTTTCATTGATCCGAAACGTAACTTGCGCGCCATGATTTATTACCCACTCAACGTCGGCCGTAACTTTGATGAAATCACCCGCGTGATTGATGCGCTGCAAACCGTCGACAAGTACGGCGTGGCCTGCCCTGCCAACTGGACACCTGGACAAGATGTCATCATGCCACCTCCCGCCACCGTGCAAGCTGCTGAAGAGCGCGTCAACACACCCGGCCTGCAGATTACTGACTGGTATTTTTCCAAAAAGAAATTGGGTTAACTTAAAAACAGCCTTAATTCTCGCTTTCCCCCTTCCCGTTGGTGGGGGTGGGGAAAGTGCAGGATGCCAACCATCTTTATACAAAGCTTTACATTTCCATCCTAATAATATAATTAACAACAAATTTTAAATAAATAACCAAAGATCGGCTATAATAAAAAGCTTTGTGTCTTACTAGCTAACCGACTATGCCCTCCAAAAGAAAGACCACCACGACTATTATGAGCGACAAAGAACTACGGGCTCGCGTCAAGCTGTTTGGCAACCTGTTGGGCAATGTTTTGCATGCCCACGCAGGGGAACAGGTATTTTTTGCAGTTGAAACACTGCGCACGGGACATATCGGGCTGCAACGCCACGACAGCGCGCGCAAACGGCGCGAGCTTGCGGAATTCATCAGCACACTTGATCCCGACACCCTTACCCATGTGGTGCGCGCCTTCAGCACCTACTTCAGTCTGGTGAATATTGCCGAAGAAGCCTACCAGCACCGCCAACGGCGCCTGCAAGTGCGTGCCGGGGGTGCGTTATGGACGGGTTCTTTTGACGCCACACTGCATGAGCTTCATGATCAGGGCGTTACCCCTCAACAATTGCAGGATGTACTCGATCGGCTTGCCTATATTCCCGTCATTACCGCGCACCCTACGGAATCAAAACGCCGCACTATCATGGAGGCATTGCGTCGCATCTTTGTCACCAGCGAACGTCTTGATGACCCACGCGTCGGCCCCAGTGAGCGCGAAGAAATTATTGAGTTACTCAAAAACCAGATTCAGGTGCTATGGAAAACCGATGAGGTGCGGGTTAACCAGCCCACGGTGTCGGACGAAATAAAAAATGGCCTGTATTATTTTCAGGAAAGCTTGTTCAAGGCCGTGCCGACCATGTACCGCTACCTCGAAAAGGCCATTAAAAAAACCTACGCCGCGACAGAGGATGGCAATGAAGGGGCATCCATCCATGTTCCCAGCTTCCTGCGTTTTGGTTCGTGGATCGGCGGTGATCGTGATGGTAATCCCAATGTAACGCCCGAAACCACTGTTCTTGCGCTGCGTTTGCAAGCACGTGCGATTCTGCTTGAGTACATCGGACGCGTCATTCACCTCAGCCGTGGCCTGACCCATTCTGTGTTGCTGTGCCAGCCTTCACCGGAATTTCTCGATAGCCTGAAACGCGATGAACAATTTGCCCCCGCCAACCTGCATGATACGCCGTTGCGTTTTATCAATGAACCGTATCGCCGTAAACTGTATGTGATACGCCATCGCCTTGAATGCAACCTCATCCCCGTCAAGGCGCGGCTGGACAATAAAGAAATTAAACCCCTGATGTCCGGTTACAACTCCGAGCAGGAACTGCTTGATGATTTATACGTTACCCGTGATTCATTAATCAGCCATGGTGATGAGGCGATTGCCCACGGTGATCTGAAAGACCTGATTCGCCTGGTAGAAACATTTGGATTTTTCCTGTGCCATCTGGATCTGCGCCAGGAATCATCACGGCACACCCGCGCCTGTAGCGAGCTTTTCGCGCGGCAATCAATCCCTATTGATTATGAATCCCTTTCTGAAAAAGAGCGCATGCAGGTGCTGGCGGAAGCGCTTAACCAGGCGGCGTTCCAGCCGGGTGATTCCGACGCTGCGCCCGGCGTTACTGCTGACGCACGCCGGGCAGGATGCCCAAGTGCAGTGGGCGCAGGGAAGAGCGCCAGCGAAGGGTTCCGCGAGAACTGCCTGACGGCTGAAACCCGCCAGACACTTGAAGTATTTTCCGTCATGGCCAAAATGCGCCATGAAATCAGTGCGCAGGCATTCGGCTGTTATGTAATTTCCATGACGCATGCTGCCAGCCATGTGATGGAAGTGATGTGGCTCGCGCATCAATGTGGATTAGCGGGTTACAAAAATTCAGGGTGGTTTTGCGATATTCGTATTTCGCCCCTCTTCGAAACCATTAATGACCTGGCGCACATTGAACAGGTGCTTACTGAATTGCTGGATAATCCGGCCTACGCCCAACTGCTCAAGGTATCCGGCAATTATCAGGAAGTGATGCTGGGGTATTCTGATTCATGTAAAGACGGCGGTATTCTGGCATCGTCCTGGTATCTTTATGAAGCACAGAAAAAGATTATCGCTATCACTACTGAACGTAATATTGAATGCCGTTTATTTCACGGGCGCGGCGGCACCGCCGGACGCGGCGGTGGCCCCACGCATGAGTCGATTCTTGCGCAGCCTTCCAGCACCGTGTTTGGCCAGATCAAGTTTACTGAACAAGGTGAAATGCTCTCGTACCGGTATAGCAATACTGAAACAGCCGTCTATGAATTGTCGATGGGTGTCACGGGTCTGCTGAAAGCCAGCCGTCACATGATCACGCGCCCTGCACGTGAAGACGGTGATGACTCTTCGTATGAAGAGGGCAATAACAGCGAGATCATGGCGCAATTGGCGCACACTGGTGAAGGCGCGTATCGCCAGCTCACCGACCGCACGCCGGGGTTTCTCGATTATTTTTATGAGGCCACGCCGGTACGCGAAATTGGTTTGCTCAACATCGGTTCGCGGCCCTCGCATCGCAACAAGGCAGACCGTTCCAAATCCTCGGTGCGCGCCATTGCATGGGTGTTTGGCTGGGGACAATCACGCCACACGCTGCCCGCCTGGTTTGGTCTTGGCACGGCGCTGGCGACCTGGCGTGCGGGCAACCCGAAACGCCTCACTCAATTGCGCGCCCTGTATCGCAACTGGCCATTTTTTCGCGCCATGCTGAGCAATACGCAGATGGCGCTGTCGAAGGCGGACATGTCAATCGCGCACGAATATGCGGGCTTATGCAATGATGCCGAAACCTGCGAGCGCGTCTATGCAACGATTCGTGATGAATATGAAAAAACCGTGCAGCAGATTCTTGATATTGCCGAACTGGATTCCTTACTGGAAGAAAATCCGACACTGGCATTGTCATTGAAGCGCCGCAGCCCGTACCTGAATCCGCTGAATCACATTCAGACTACATTGCTGAAGCGTTATCGCGACCTGGAGCTTGACGAACATGAGCGCGCTATCTGGCTCGACCCGTTATTGCGTTCGATTAACGCCATTGCGGCGGGTATGCGGAATACGGGGTGAGCATAAGACGCGCACACTCAAGAGGCCACTGATGGGTTGTCATTTCGAGCGTAGCGAGAAATCCTTGTCTCGAGTCTCGAACGAAGGTGAGAGAACTTTGAGAGATCTTCCAGGATTTCTCGCTACGCTCGAAATGACAGATTAATTGCTATCCAGAATCAGCGCCGTATCCCACGCGCGACCAAAAGTATAGTGATTCGCGCGAATGCTGCTGCGAGTGCCGTTACTTTGGCTCCACACTGCCAGCGCATTGCCTGCCACATCCACCGCCACCTGCGGATTAACTGCATCACCGCTATTATCTGATTCAATCAGCGCGGCCGTGTCCCACTGTCCGCTCGCTCTAAAAAAACGGTTGCTCCATACGCTGTAATATGTGACATCCCACTGACGCCAAACTACCGTTGCATTGCCAAAGCCATCCACCGCCACCTGAGGTGTTTGGGCATGGCCGGTATTATCGGTTTCAACCAATGTGGCGCTTTGCCAGCCTGAACCCGGCACATAGCGATTGACCATGATATTTTTAAACGGTGGCGTGGCGTCACCCAACACGCCATCGGCGTACTGTTCCCACACTGCATAGGCATTGCCATCCGCCGCCATGGCGATGCGCGGTGCTGCGGCGGTCCAATTCACATCGCTCTCTATCAGTTGCGCCGCGCCCCACCCCGCACCCACCGTATAACGATTAGCATAGATGCTGTTGTCTTGCACCCACACCGCCAGGGCATTGCCGGCGGCATCCATGGCGACATGCGGTGTGTCTGCATTTCTCGACACCAACGCATCAGAAATCGCCGCAGGGTCTGTAGTGTTGTTACTGATCAGCGATGCACTGCCCCACCCTGCGCCCACCACATAACGGTTAGCCCACAGGTTATAACGCTGGCGCACTACGCCATCATAACCACGCCATACCGCAACGAAGTTACCATTGGCATCGGCGGCCGTAATGTGCGGCGCATTGGCGTCTTCTGTGCTGGCCTCAATGACACTGGCGGCCTCCCATTGGCCACTTGCAACATTATAACGGCGTGACCAGATGCTTTTACGAGTGCCGTCTGACTGCTCCCACACCACCATACCATTACCATTAACATCAAGCGCGATATGCGGTGAATTGGCAAAGCTGACATCATCGGTTTCGAGTAATTGAGCGGTGCCCCAACCCTGACTCGCCGCCGTGTAACGATTCGCCCAGATGTTGCGGCGCGTGCTGTCAGACTGTTCCCACACCACCAGCGCATTCCCGGCGCTGTCGAGCGCAAGCTGCGGGAAATCGGCATCGCCGCCGTTATTGGCCTCAATCAATACCGGCGCGCTCCACGCCGTGGTGCTGGCGGTATAGCGGCTCGCCCATAGATTCTTGCGCAGCCCATCAAACTGGCTCCACACTGCGGCGCCATTACCTGTCGCATCAAATGCCACCTGTGGATCATAGGCATGATGTTGCAATACTGCGTGGGGCACGTCAGGCAAGTTGTCTTCTCCCCCACCGCACCCGGCAAGGAACACCGCACTCACGCCAACCAGCCACCAGCCCAGACCCTTAATTCGCATATAATCCCCTCAATCATATTAGAATATTTTATTTATCTCAAAAACGGTGATTTATTGTCATTTCGACCGTAGGGAAAAATCCTGGAAGATCTCTCAAAGTTCTCTCTCTTTCGTTCGAGACTCGAGACAAGGATTTCTCCCTGCAGTTCGATGTGCACCGATGCACAAGTGCTGATCGCTTCGGCATCCTGCCTCTGGCGACATTTGTGCATCCCTCCACGGCGTGAGCGGCGTGAGCGCATGCGACCGCCACAGGTAGAGCAACGCAGGAGCAGTTGCCAGGATGCGCAGGCGCGGCGAAATGACGGCGCAGCAATAAAACGGCGTTTCCCTAACGGAAATATACCACTACTGTTGTGAATATTGGAAATTCTGATGTGTAGAAGTCTCGACTTGATCTGACACCCACTTGAAAAAGTGAGCAACTGTGTTTCAAGTGATGGGGGGTGATGCCGGGCTTGGGATAGTTATCGTAGTCCGGGATGGATTTCAGCCGCTGCCAAGGGGTCATGATCTGGTCGTGTGGATAGGTTTTTCGGATCTTTCCTGTGGCGTTGATTGTGTCGACGGCGAAGTAACAGGGCCGGTGGAAGTTGAGGTAAGGGTTGGGCGCTTCGCTATGGAAGCGATTGATGGCCGCGGCGTGTTTCTGCGGGATGTGGCTGTATCCCATGGTCTTGCGGACGATGGCGCCGTTCTTGCGCTCGGCGCGCGCAGTGTCGTTCGTTTGGCGGGGGCGCGACTTGGTGGATTCGACGCGGAGTTTCCCCAGCAGTTCGGCGGTCTTGTGATTGACGTACCCGGATCCTGAGCCGGAATGGAATCCGCGAATGGCGAAGGGGAAGCCGTCGAGGAGCAGCGCAATCACCGGCAGCAGGTAGGCTTCGCTAATCCGCTCTACAGAAGCCACCAACTCCCACTGGGTGGCAATATCGGCAGCGTTGATAGGGTACTTGCCATACAGATCGCTGGCACGCAGGTTGTACAGAGGGGAGACTGGGACCTGCGACAGACGGGCAAAACGCGAATCGCCGAATGCCGCACAGGCCCGGATCAACAATACCTTGGTTGCCGGCCCCGAGAGCGTATCATGCAGGTGGTCGGTCTCGGCGAGTAACGCCACATCCTCCGGTCCATAGCGGCACGCAAAGCGGGTGCGGCTGGCGCGTTTCACAGGCCTAAGCGACTTGGTTTTGCGATATGGGGCGACGCGCCGGACAGGTGCTGTCGTGACTACCCCGTCAGGCGCCGCCTATCCACGAACAGTACACCGCGTTGCCCCTTCGTCAGACTGAAATACCGGTATCGCCGGATCACGGTCACAACGAAGGTGCGTAGCGTGGATTCGTCGGCGGGATGGGTGAAGGCGACCTCATGGGCGCCGTTCAGGAATTCCCGGATTTGCTCGATCGTCTCGAGTCTTGATACGTTCATATCGATCACCCTGGGTAGATGATCGATCCAAAACCCTTATTTCAGCCTCATATGCCGTTGGAAGAAACTCTCACTATAAAAACCCGGCAATAAATGATATAATTGCCTTCCTATTCATGAGGGAGGAGTGCCGCTATGCAAAGTCCTTATCATGTTCTTCCGTCTTACAAGTTCCGTCCCTTCACTTCGTTTTACCGTAACTCCCAAGGTGTGCCGGAAACGGTGCGTTTGATTAGTCCGGCGCTGGATGCCATGACTGATTTGCGGCGCGTTAAAGCCGTGACTATTGCCCCTACTACGCCCGTCAATACTGCGCTGCAAAAAATGATTTATGCTGAGGTGCGGTTGCTGCTGGTGACCGATGCAGATGACATCATTCTCGGTGTGATTACGGCGCGTGACATTATGGGTGAAAAACCCGTAAATTATGCGGCGGAATCGCGCGTGCCGCGGGATGCGGTGCTGGTGGAGCACATCATGACACCCGCTGAGCATATGCAGGTGTTGAAAATCAGCGATGTGTTGCGTGCCAGCATCGGCGATATTATTCTCACACTCAAAGAGGCGGGTCGCCAGCATGCGCTGGTGGTTGAAGCGGCGGCTTCTACGCACTCCATTGGTTCCCATGCGCCAAACAGCGAAATTGTGAGGGGCATTTTTTCCACGTCACATATTGGCAGGCAATTGGGCGTTGAAATTCAGCCTACCGGCAGGGTGCAGAATTTCGCGGAACTGGAAGCGCTGTTAAATGCAGAACGACCACCACAATATCTGGCGCAAAGGTCAAGCTTCAAGCTACCAACATCCTGACGCCTAAAATCGCCAGAAAAATTGCGAAAAACTTTTTGAGCCTGTCGGCAGGCAACGCGTGGGCGAGCCGTGCGCCGAGGGGTGCAAACAGTATGCTGGTGATGGCTACTGCTGCAAATGCCGGCCAGTAAACGTAGCCACTGCTCATGTCAGGCAGGCCGGTTTCATTCCATCCGGTGGCGATGAAACCAAGCGTGCCTGCCACGGCAATCGGCAAACCGCATGCCGCAGAGGTTGCTACAGCGTTATGAATACCGATGCGGCACCAGGTAAGAAACGGCACGGTGAGTGTGCCGCCGCCAATGCCGACAATCGCCGAGACGCTGCCGATCACCCACCCTGCCACGCTCATACCCGGCCAGTCGGGCAGGCTGCGTTGCATTGATGGCCGCACTCCTAACCACATTTGCAGCGCCACCAGTAACTCGAAAATTCCGAATAGCGGCTTTAGCACGGCGTCGGGCAGTGCGTCTGCCACCACCGCGCCACTGAGCGCGCCCAATACAATGCCGGGCGTTAAACACCCGCACACTGACCACAGCACGGCACCGCGTTGATGATGGGCGCGTATGGACGACAGCGAAGTGAGCATGATGATGGCAAGCGAGGTGCCGAGCGCCATGTGCATGATGACCGCGCCCGACATGGCCTGGCCCTGAAAGATAAACACCAGCACCGGCACCATCACTAATCCACCGCCTACGCCAAGCAGACCCGCCAGGGTTCCGGCAAATACGCCTAGCAGTAAATAGAGCGGCAGTGTTTCCACTGAGCGGTTATATCCCGCTCATCATATCGGCCATTTTTTGCGGCGTGGGCGACAGTACAACGCCACGCTCCGTGACGATGGCGTCAATCAATTCCGCAGGCGTTACATCAAAGGCCGGATTCCAGGCAGCAGCACCTTGCGCCGCGACGCGTTTTCCCGCGTGGCTTAATATTTCATCGGTCGAACGAATTTCGATGGGAATGCCTTCGCCGTTGCTTAACGTCATGTCGACCGTTGAGGTTGGCGCCACCACCATAAACTTGACGCCGTGATGCCGCGCCACTACTGCCAAATTGTAAGTGCCGATTTTATTGGCGGTGTCGCCGTTAGCGGCAATGCGATCAGCACCGACAATCACCCAGCGTACTGCACCCTGCTTCATCAGGTGTGCGCCCGCCCCTTCCACCACCAGGGTGACGGGGATATTATCTTCCACCAGCTCCCATGCCGTGAGGCGTGCGCCCTGCATCCACGGCCGGGTTTCGTCGGCAAATACCTGGTTGATTCCCCCTGCCGCATACGCCGCGCGGATCACGCCCAAAGCCGTGCCGTAGCCACCCGTCGCCAGCGAGCCGGTATTGCAATGCGTGAGCACGGCGCACGGCCTTTGGCTTGAACCGGCAATTAACGCCGCACCAAGCTGTCCCATGTGGCGATTAGCCGCAATATCTTCTTCATGTATGCGTCGCGCTTCAGCGAGCAGGGGTTCATACGGGTCGCCACTCACATTGGTCAGGTGACCGCGCATGCGATCCAGCGCCCAAAACAGATTGACCGCCGTGGGACGCGAACGTGCCAGCACCTCCAGATCAATCTCGATGTCGTGCTTCCAGCTCGCAGGTGAACGCGCATAACAGGCGCGCGCTGCCAGCACCACGCCATACGCGGCCGTCACCCCGATGGCAGGCGCACCGCGCACCACCATATCGGTAATCGCCTGGGCCGTGTCACGGGCATTTTCCAGCACCACGTAAGTGCGTTGCTGCGGTAATAAGCGTTGATCCAGTAATTTCAGGGTGCCATTGACCCATTCCACTGCGCGTATCGAGTCATGATGATGATTTGTCATAGTTGTTGGCCGTTAGTAATGTTTAAAGTGTGCATGATAAATGGATTACGGTGTTTTTGGGTAAAAAAATACTCACGGACGCCGCTATTAGTACACAACATCCCCCCTTGATATTACACAGCCAGGGCACCACCAAAAATGAGAATGAGAACTATTTTCACAAAAATCGCCTGCGTCGCCTGGCTGTGCGGCACTGCGTCTGCAGCACAGCTGCACGCCAATAGCGCGCCGCCGTTTCAGTTTATTCCGCTGGACGCGGTGTTGTTTGACATCGGCAAAGCTGACCTTAAGGCCGATGCGAAAACCCTACTCAATGATACTGCCAGATATTTGCGCAATAATCTGGCGCTGCAACGTGTCCTGATTGAAGGGCATACCGACGAAACCGGCCACCGGAACAAGAATTATCAACTGTCCGATCGTCGCGCCACCGCTGTGCGCAATTATCTGATTACCCAAGGCGTGCCCGCCGACCTGATTCAGCTTGCAGGTCACGGCAAGGATCAGCCGGTCGACGAACCGTGGAGCCGCGCGGGCCGTGAACGTAACCGGCAGGTGGAGATCTTCGCGGTGATGCGTGAATAGCGGTATGCCGACAATACTGTTCGCTTAATACATCCCCCCGTTCGCCCTGAGCCTGTCGAAGGGTTCCGCATGCGGAGCGGGTGGTTCGACAAGCTCACCACGAACGGCTAAACTGAGCAATATTGGGTATACTGATACTCAAGTATAATTACTGGGTATTCTCATGCTTGCTATCGACACGCTCATCCACGCGCGCTGGATCATTCCCGTTGAACCTGACAACACCGTACTCGATTATCACAGCATAGCCATCCACGAAGGGCGCATCGTCGCGCTGTTGCCCACGGTGCAGGCCATTGCAAACTATCACGCCAGCACCACGCTCACCCTGAACGAACACGCGCTGATTCCCGGCCTGGTGAATGCCCACACCCATGCCGCCATGTCATTATTTCGTGGCCTGGCGGATGACTTGCCGCTCATGGAATGGCTGAACAATCACATCTGGCCTGCGGAAGGCGCGTGGGTCAGCACGGAGTTCGCGCGCCACGGCACGCAACTTGCCATCGCTGAAATGCTGCGCGGCGGCACTACCTGTTTCAATGACATGTATTTTTTTCCCGATGAAACTGCACGCGTTGCCGAAGAATGTCAGATGCGCGCCACAATCGGGCTGATTGTCATCGACTTTCCTACCGTATGGGCAGCCAGTGCGGAAGAATATATTAACAAAGGCCTGGCGCTGCATGATCGTTATCGCGGCCATCCGCTGGTGCGCACTGCGTTTGCGCCGCACGCGCCTTACACGGTGTCCAATGCGCCGCTGGAAAAAATCCGCACCTATGCCGATGAACTTGATATTCCCATCAACATGCACATCCACGAAACCGTCGATGAAATCAATCATGGATTGACACACTACAATACCCGCCCCTTGCGACGTCTTGACCAACTCGGCTTGCTGTCGCCACACTTGATCGGCGTACATATGACACAACTCACCGATGATGAAATCAGCCGCTATGCCGCCACTGGCGCGCATGTCGTCCATTGCCCCGAGTCCAACCTGAAACTTGCCAGCGGTTTTTGCCCGGTGCAGAAACTCATCGACGCGGGCGTGAATGTCGCCATTGGCACCGATGGCGCCGCCAGCAATAACGACCTCGACATGTTCAGCGAAATGCGCACCACCGCTCTGCTCGCTAAAGCGGTCGCCAGTGACGCCAGCGCCGTCTCCGCCGCCACTGCACTGCGCATGGCCACACTCAATGGCGCCAAGGCGTTGGGGCTGGATGAAGAGATCGGCTCATTGCTGCCTGGCAAAGCCGCCGACATCACCGCCGTGCATCTGGGCAGCATTGAAACCCAGCCCATTTATCATCCCATCTCACAACTGGTCTACGCTACTGGCCGCGATAAAGTCACGGATGTATGGGTAGCAGGAAAACACCTGTTAAAAGAACGCGTGCTGACGACACTCGATGAACATGCGATCCTGGAAAACACGCGGCAATGGCGCGATAAGATCAAGAAATATGATTAAGAAGTTCATGTCATTTCGAGCATAGCGAGAAATCTTTTCCTAATTTATAGACAAACCATGCCAACCCATAAAATATTATTCGCCGCCAGCGAAGCGCATCCATTAATTAAAACCGGTGGCCTCGGCGATGTCGCGGGGAGCCTGCCGATCGCACTCCAGGCACAACGCCAGGAGGTGTGCCTTATCATGCCCGCCTATCACGATTTAATCATACGCGCGGGAAAACTCACCCGCATCCATCCCATGCTGGCCGGTTTTCCCAAGGGCGTGCGCCTGCTTGAAGGCACGCTACCCAACAGTAAAATAAAATTATGGCTGGTAGATGCTCCCGATTATTTTAATCGTCCCGGCAATCCTTACCTGAATCCACAAGGCACCGATTGGCCCGACAACGCGCAACGCTTTGCGCTGTTTTCACGCGTCGTTGCCGCCGTGGCCATGAACAAGGCAGGCCTGGCATGGCAACCGGATATCGTGCATTGCAACGACTGGCAATGCGGACTTATCCCGGCACTGTTGTCACTCGAAGCCACACGGCCTGCCACAGTGTTCACCGTGCATAATCTTGCATATCAGGGATTGTTTCCGGCAGAAACATTTGCAGCGCTCAACTTGCCCGCGTCTCTATGGACTACCGACAGCCTGGAATTTTACGGGCAGGTGTCTTTCATCAAAGGTGGCCTGGCGCATGCCGACATGATCAGCACCGTCAGCCCCACCTATGCACAGGAAATCCGCACGCCTGCCTACGGCTGTGGACTGGAAGGCCTGCTTAACCACCGCGCAGAACGTCTCACCGGCATTCTTAACGGCGCCGACTACACACAATGGGATCCGCAGCACGACACGCTTATCCCCTATCATTACAATGCACAATCACTGCAAAATAAAGCCGCCAACAAAGCCGCGCTGCAAACCCGTGTCGGCCTACCTGTCGCGGCAGACATTCCCGTGTTCGCCATCATCAGCCGCCTCGTCGAACAAAAAGGTATTGATCTGCTGCTCGGCAGCTTGCCTGAATTATTACATCACAAGATCCAGTTCATCATGCTTGGCAACGGCGAGCCGCGCCTTGAAAGCGCCTTCAGCACACTTGCAGCACAACATCCCACGCAAGTCGCAACCCAAATCGGCTTCAATGAGGAACTCGCACATCTCATCGAGAGCGGCGCAGACTTGTTTGTCATGCCCTCGCTCTTCGAACCGTGCGGCCTCAACCAGATTTACAGCCTGCGCTACGGCACCGTGCCCATCGTGCGCCGCACCGGCGGCCTCGCGGACACAGTAGTCGATGCCACAGCAGAAACATTAAAAAACCGCACGGCCACTGGCATCGTATTTAATGAAGCCACTCCACCCGCCCTGCTCACCGCCTTCGAACGCGCACTTGCGCTATATCAAAAACCGGCGCTCTGGCAACAAGTCGTGGGTACTGGGATGAAACAGGACTTCAGCTGGAAACACAGCGCCAAAAAATATTTGGCAGTGTATGAACAAGCCATTGCATGGAAAGAAAAAGACACTAAAATGTAACTGACCCCGTTGAGTGCCCTGAAACTTCTTCTCCAGGCACTTGATGGCGCTGATCAAGGCGAGCAAGTTCTCGCTGAACAAGTGGAAGGAGGTAAGGCTATGAAAATAATTGGTGCCCAGAGACGGAATCGAACCGCCGACACGGGGATTTTCAATCCCGCTTAAAACCTATTTTGGCCTGTTGATTGCCATTCATTAAACCGCCTGTTTTTAATAAAAACAACAAGTTATAAGACAATTCCCCTGTTGATTGTGTTGATTAGCATTCTTCTGTATACTGCAATCGTGGTTACATACTGGTTACATGGCGGTTACATGACAGAATCAATACCAGCGGGGCAGTATGGCAAAAATGATAGTCAAAGCGGTAAAAGTCAAATTGACCGCCGGGAACATTGCAGACTTTTATTGCCCCAAGGACAAGGCGCAAGCCTTCCTTTGGTGCATTGACCCGGCGGGGTTAGCCGTGCGCGCGACCGCCAAGGGTACCAAGTCCTACATATTCCAGGCCAAGGTTAATGGGCAATCCATGCGCGTCACAATTGGCGATGTGAGAGTGTGGAGTATTTCTGCCGCCCAGGCCGAAGCCCGACGCCTTCAAGTCCAGATTGACCAGGGCAATGACCCGCGCCAGGTAAAAGCCGATAATGAAGCCCGCAAGAAAGCGGCGAAACTGGCCCAGGAAGCGCAAGCCGCCACGCTGGTGGTGCAGCAAGCCCGCGAATCGGTAACGCTTGGCATGGCATGGCCTGAATATATCAACGCACGGAAACCGCGATGGAGCGAAGCACATCATCATGACCACATAAAGTCCATGCAGGCTGGTGGCAAACAAAGAACCAGAAGCCCCAAGCTGACAACACCCGGCACGCTTGCATCGCTGGCAGCGGTTCGCCTTGTTGACCTGACACCCGACAGGCTGGCTGAATGGGCGAAAGTCGAAAGTGCGAAAAGACCGACACGCGCGCGCTTGTCGTTGCGTTTATTGAAGGCGTTTTTATTCTGGTGCGCCAGACACCCCACCTATAAGGCAATCATCACGACCAACGCCGCGCAAAGCAGGGATGCCAGCGAAAGTCTAGGCAAGGCAAAGCCAAAAAATGACGTGTTACAGCGGGAACAACTACCGGCATGGTTTGCCGCCGTTAAACAAATCGGAAACCCGGTAATCAGTGCTTACTTGCAAACCCTCTTGCTCATCGGTTCACGCCGGGAAGAACTGGCAAAACTGCGATGGGATGACGTGGACTTTCAGTGGAATAGCCTGACCATTAAAGACAAGGTGGAAGGATTGCGCGTGGTGCCATTAACGCCCTATGTGGCGCACCTGCTGGCCGCCCTGCCGCGCCGCAGTGCATGGGTATTCAGTAGCCCCACCGCTGCATCTGGACGCCTTACAGACCCCCGTGCAGCCCACCATAAAGCCTGTGCGGTTGCTGGCTTGGATATAACTTTGCACGGGTTGCGCCGAAGCTTCGCCAGCCTGTGCGAGTGGACAGAAACACCCGCCGGAATCGCCGCACAGATACAGGGACACGCGCCGCAAGGTGTACGTGAGCAAAACTATATCCGACGCCCACTAGACCTGTTGCGCATGTGGCACGTCAAAATCGAAGCGTGGATATTAGAGCAAGCCGGAATTGAGTTTGTGCCAGCAAAGCTAGGCTTGCGAGTATGCCAAAAAATGGGCGGCTGAGGTTCAACTGCACGCTGAATCAAGTGCATCCGAGTTAAACGGCAAGACCGCATATTTACCGTGCCTGACGGTATCAGGCGAAAGCGGCGGGCGACACGATACCAGCCCCGCCAAACCACAACGCAACAAAGATAGGGAGTTCACATCATGATTGAAGATAATTCCGCCTGCACGGCAACGAGACCCTTTTATCCCGATATGGCGCTTTACCATTTAGAGGGTATTTCCACCACCATGGATGAGATTTCCGCCATTGCTAGCGCTGCGATGGACTCGGTGAAAGCCCGCGATGGAGATGCAGACTTGGGGGTTATTGCGTTATTCCGGGTGATTGAAGGTTTAGCCGAGGACGCGGCGAATTACTACGCGCTAAGAGACATACTTGAAGGATTGAAGCAGAACTAACAGCGTTTCTGCCCCGCCTAGCCCGAGGCCTGACGGGGTTTTTATTTTGTAAGGCGTATTTGAAGGAATACAAACGATGGACTACGACGAATACTTTGCACTGGAGAAGCTTATACACAGGCGCGACCCGGTAGCCATAGCAGCGTTGCTTCGCAGTGAGAAACCACTTACGCAGGAGGCGAGGGACAGGCTGGCAGAATGGCTTGAAAAGAAAAACAATGGCAGGCCGAGGCTACTTTATCTTGAACGCGAGGAGCGCGACGGTGCAATCATAATGACGTTTCAGTATTTCAAAAAAAACCTATCGTATGAAGACGCCCTAGGTTCTGTTGACGTTTCATCTCAGCCACAAAAGTACCGCTGCAAAAGATAGCATACCCATGTAATTAACAGCTTTTTTCTCATATCGAGTAG
>LNFF01000034.1 GCA_001464585.1 Gammaproteobacteria bacterium Ga0077554
TTAATGAAATAGAGAAGTTGTTGCCGTGGAATTTCCAGGCGGCTACTTTAACCAACATCACGCCTCGCTGAATAGATTGGGGTTGCTGGAGCGCTTACTGCGAATCAGGAGACGGGTTCTGGGGAAGCCGTTGATGCCTGAAGGCTTTGACCTTGTGCGTTAGAGGGGTTCCCGGCTCCTTCATGATCGATATCCTGGAGCATCCTGAGCCCAGAGTTCGCGTAACAAGGGGGTAGTTAATCTGGTTGAAGAGGCGATCGATCTCGCCGTCAGGATCGGTGCTGCAAGCAGTCTGGATATGGTCGTAACGCCGGTCGGCAGTGTCCGCAGATGTGTCTGCGCAACCCCCGCATTCCTTGAAGCGCATGCAAAAATCGAAAAACCCAGCGACCTGGCCGACATCCCATTTATCCAGCTTCTCGGTTTAATGCACAGCCAGCAGATCACGTTCGGTATCACACCAAGCAACAAGGTTGTAACACTGACCAACATTCGCCTCAGCACCAATCATGGCGATGCCGCCATTGCCGGTTGTCTTGATGGCTTGGGAGCGGGGCTATTCCTGTCATATCAAATCCAGGAGCTTGTCGCCGCCGGACAACTCCAGATTATTCTCGACAAATATGAGCCAGCGCCATTACCGGTGGCGCTGGTCTACTCACCCTCACGGCGCCTTTCCGCCCGCACCCGAACATTTATTGCCTGGGCTAAACAACATTTGGGTGATCGGGTGAACACCCTGTAGCTCTCCTTGTGGTGCAGCGCGCCCCGGTAAATGCCGGTGATGGTGCGTTCGGTTGTCATGTGAGCCTCCTGTGAACAGTGGATGCTAATTAAGTATTCTCCCAAAACCATTCGCCACACCGGGATTCAGATCCATCACTTGTACGGTGCCTGCTGAAGTGCCGTCGCTTTTCCATAGCTCGCCGCCGCTAGAGCCATCATCAGCCCTGAAGTAGAACACGTTCCCAATGACGGTGAATAATTCAGGGGTATAGTAGTCATCCCCATTAAAGCTATCACCGTGCCGGGATTGATGTCCTTAAGCAGCGCAGTGCCCGCTGCCGTGCCGTCGCTTTTCCACAGCTCGACACCGTGAGCACCGTCATTAGCCTTAAAGTAGAACGCGCTGCCGAGGGCGGTAATAGCGTAGACATCACTACGGCCTGAACCGGGATTAATGTCTTTGACCAATGTTGTGCCCGCTGCTGTGCCGTCGCTTTTCCATAGCTCAGCACCGTGAACGCCGTCATGAGCCTGGAAATAGAGTGTGCTACCGATAGCAGTAAAGTGGAGGGGCTCACTGCCACTCACGCCAGGGTTAATATCCTTCACCATCACCGTACCCGTTGCCGTGCCATCGCTTTTCCACAGCTCGGTGCCGTTGACGTCATCACTACCACAAAAATAGAGCGTACTGCGAACGGCGGCGAGGGAACCAAAGCAACTGCCGTACTGGCCGCCGACTGAGATGCGTTTGACCAGCACGGTGCCCATTGCTGTGCCATCGCTTTTCCATAACTCACCACCGTTAACGTAAACATTGTCACGAACCACGAAATAGAGGGTGCTGCCAACAGCGGTGAGGTTATAAGAATAGTAGCCGGCGACAGCACTTTTGATCAATACCGTACCCGCTGCTGTGCCATCGCTTTTCCATAACTCACCGCCGTTGGCGGTAAAGAAAAGCGTATTGCCAACGGCAGTAAGAACAGAAGGATAACTGTCTTTCGCGCCGGGAGTGATGTCCTTAACCAGCACCGTACCCGTTGCGGTGCCGTCGCTCTTCCAAAGCTCAATGCCGTTGGCGCCATCACTGGCACCGAAGTAGAGGGTGCCGCCAACAGCGGTAAGCTCGCTGAACAAACTGCTGCCTGCCGAGTTAATCTGTTTAACGAGCTGGGTTCCCGCCACCGTGCCATCGGTACGCCATAATTGACTGCCGATCACACCATCATCGGCACTGAAGTAACTGATTCCATTGATCGTGACGGCTGCGGATATATCTGCGTTGTCACTGGCTGTGCCGATGTCCTTGACCATATCCGTGCCAGCCTCTGTGCCGTCGCTGCGCCACAACTCATGGCCAGTAACACCATCATAAGCGCTGAAATACACCGTCGTACCCACAGCAACCAGAACTGTCCCATCCCAGCGGTAAGCTGTGCCGGAACCAGAACCCGTACCGATAAAAATGTCTTTAACCAGCGCAGTGCCCACGGTAGTGCCATCACTCTTCCACAGCTCATAACCATGAACACCGTCGTCGGCCATGAAATAGAGCGTGGTACCGATAACGAGGGGGGCGAAGTCAGGCAAGCTATCGCCCGCACCGGGCTTGATGTCCTTAACCAACACCGTGCCCACCTCTGTGCCGTCGCTTTTCCACAGCTCACGGCCACTGGCACCGTCATTTGCCCAGAAGTAGAGCGTGTTACCAACGGCGGTAAGCGCCCAAACATAGCTATGGCCCGTACCGGGATTGATGTCCTTAACCAACACCGTGCCCACCTCTGTGCCATCGCTCTTCCATAACTCAGCACCATAGGTATCCTCACCTTGATTAGCTCCGAAGTACAACGTGCCGCCTACAGCGATAAAACCTCCAGCGTAGAAGCCATTGGGGTTGCCACCTTTGACCATCACAGTACCTGCCTCTGTGCCGTCGCTTTTCCACAACCCATTGCCCTGAACAGGATCATAGGCGGAAAAGTAGAGCGTGCTACCGATGGCAATAATGGCACCGGGATAGTGATTGCTGGCGATTACCATGCTCTTAACCAGCACCGTGCCCGCAGTGGTGCCGTCACTCTTCCACAGTCCCCAGCCGTTGGCGCTACCATCATGGGCCTGAAAATAGAGCATATTCCCAACGGCAGTGAGGGCACCGTAGGAAAAACCACCTGCCACACCGGGGTTAATGTCCTTGACCATCACCGTACCCGCTGCGGTGCCATCGCTTTTCCACAGTTCACGGCCACTGGCGCCGTCATCAGCCTGAAAGTAGATCATACTGCCGACAGCAGTGATGGGGCCGTAACGAAGACCATCACCCACACCGGGGTTAATATCCTTAACCAGCACTGTGCCTGCGGCCGTGCCATCGCTTTTCCACAACTCACGGCCGCTGGCGCTATCATAAGCCTGGAAATAGAGCGTGTTACCAGCAGCGACGAGGGGGGCGTAGGGGAGACTATTCTCCAAACCAGGCGTGAGATCCTTGACCAACACGGTGCCCGCTGCGGTGCCATCGCTTTTCCACAGATCACCCCTTTCACCCGTGAGCCCGTCTCGTGCAATAAAATAGATCGTGTTACCGATCACGACCAGGCTCTGTGGATCCGCGCTGGTATTGGTGTTGATATTCTTGAGCAGCGTAGTGCCAGCAGCGGTGCCGTCGGTGCGGAATAGTTCGAATCCGGCGGTACCGTTGTTGGCGCTTATGAGGAAGGTAGGAGAGGGTGTTGGCGCAGCCGCTTCTTCATTCCCACCACCACATGCAGTGAGCGTGGCAAAAAGGCAAAGCGTTACAACGCGTGCCAGCGTGAGCACATTACCCATAAACCTTCCTTAATGTCGTAAAGTAAATAAATCGAAACGGGCGTGCAGCGCACCGCTGTGGTGTTTGCCGGGCTATTTAGTCAACTTCAGCATTGGTGTAATTTAGCACAGAAATGTGCGGGATTTGTTAATTTTAGAGCATCTATTACGCAATATTAGGTCGCATGAAACAGGTGTTGGACTCCGCCCAAGCCCAACACCCATCATTAGCCCATCAAAATGCAAACCGTCTTCCAGTTATTTTTCAGGCACTTGCAGCGGTGGTTCGACAGGCTCACCACGAACGGTTAAATCAACAGTAGCGTCTGCCCGCCACACTTAACGAGCAGGTGAGCCTTCAAGCAGCCCTTTTCTCTGTTCCTGCAACAAACGCTGAAATTCTTCGGGGGTGATTTTTGGTTTTGCGGAGCGGGGTATTTCGATGTTGAGCATGTTGTAGCCCATGCTGCGTTTGCCATTCGGGGTGATACTTACCGCATGATAGGTGCCTGCGGGAAATCCCTTGGGCAACGTCAGGCGTATGTCTTTTTTATCACGGCGCATTATAACAACCGTGGGCAAGAGTTTCACTGAAGTAATAATGTCGTGGCCCGCAAGCAAGGCGGTGTCATTGGTGATCGTAATGCCGGTTGCAGGACGTGCCAGCGGATAGAGGCTCTGGATTTTGAGGCGCCGCAGATCTGTGATGTCGATCGTCAGTAGATGCGCATCATGTCCGGTGGCATAGAGCACGCCATCATCCAGCCTAAGATCAGACAATAACTCATCAGGATTAAATAACGAAACGGGACGAACAGTCCCATCGGTCACATTCAGCACCCGTATGCCCAACCCCTCAACATATAGGAAAGCCGTGTTGCCGCGCGCACGTACCAGGGTAGCCTCGCGTACAATCTTGTAGCGTGATTTTACGTTGAGCCGCACATCCAGCACTTCCATGCCTTGATCGGTGGCAAGATAAATGCGTTTGTCATCGATCCACAGATCATTTATTTTTGCGGCATAGCCTGGCAGGAGTTGCGGTTGGGTGGGGTTACCGAGAGCAATAACGCCCAGGCCTTTGGCGTTTATGAAATATAATCGCCCCGCGCCGATTCTGAGGCGCTGTACGCCCTTTTCAATGGCGATGTGATTGATGCGGCGCGCCTGAAAAGGATTGCTGATGTCAACCACGACCACACCACTGTCATTACCGCTGTCTACGGCGAGGTACATCAGCGTGCCATCCAGCAATAATCCTTTGAGAGCGCCATCAACCTCTATGCCGGTAACCCATGTTGGATTAAGTGTGTTGGTGATGTCAAAGATCTGTACGCCGCCATTTTCTATGGCGGCGTAGGCAAATTTTCCTTGCGTGGCAATTTGCAGAATCTGGCCGCGCGCGTGGTAATCATCGGCCAGCGTGGGCATTTTTGGGTCGCTGATATCGAGCGTGACAAAGCCGCCCCACCAGTCACCGATATATGCGTAATCACCTTTAATGCCGATGCCCCATGCGGCGCCACTGGTGTCGTATTCGCCGACAATGGTGGGGGCGGTGTTGTCGGTGATGTCGATGACCTGCACCCCGGCGAACCAGTCTGTCACGTAGGCAAAGTTATCTTTTAATACGATGGCGCGCGCATTACCGGGCGTGAGGGTATGACCTGTTTGTTGTGGCGCGGCGGGGTTAGTGATGTCCAGCACATAAAAACCCTGATCAAAAAAAGCCGTGTACGCGATGTTGCCGCGCACCACGATATCTTCAGCGGCACCGCCTGGGCTGAATGTGCCGATCTGTTTGGGTTGCGCGGGGTCAGTGACATCAAACACCAGTATGCCAGACGTGTCATCCGCCACAAACAATGTGTTGCCGACGACATCCAGGCTCCATGATTTGCCGGGCGTATCGACATCGGCGATAATTTTTGGCGAAGCGGCATTGCTGACATCAATAATCTGAAAACCGCCCCGGTGACTGGCAAGATACAGAAGATTGCCAACTAATTTTGGCGTGTACGCTAGCCCGTTAGTGGCAAGGGTGGCGATGGATACGGGGCGCGCGGGATCGCGCACATCGACCACATTCAAACCGTGGTCATCGTCGGCAACAAAAGCATAACCATCGCGCACGACGACACCTTTGGCTGAACCTGGGGTATGAAAGCTGGATAACAAACGCGGTCGTACAGGCGTGGTGATGTCATATAAATGCAAACCAGAAAACCAGTCGGTGACGTAGGCAATGTCGCCATTAATAAACAAACGCCGTTCGCCACCAAAATTAACGCCTTGGCCGGCATCCAGATTTTCATTGGAGATTAACGGCGGTGTCGCGGAAAAATCCATGACGTGCACCGCCGAAGAGGTGGCCGTAATAATCGTGCCATTGTCACTCAGTGCATCGAGCCACACTGCGGCAACCGGCGCAATGTCCCGATGAGCGGCGATGATAGAAGGCAGGGCGGGGCGGGTGATATCAAGCGTGATGATTTCATTGCGATCATTCCACAGCAATGCCTGACGGGCATTGCCGGTGATACCCACAACACGCCCCAACCGGCTATGGCTCCCCAGCCATTTAATATGCGCAGGGTCAGCGACATCAAACACCGCAATGCCATTCACGCCACGCGCCACCAGCGCGATATTGTCTTGCACTGTGACCGCCGTTGCGCCGCCGGTGACCGCATGGCGGCTTATTTGTGCGGGATGAGTTTTATCGGTGGCGTCAATAATTGCCAACCCTGCGGCGGGTTGAGCGGCATAGATATAATTGCCTTTGACAAATATTTTTTGTGTTGCGCTGGACAAGGTAACGCGCGATAGCTCTATGGGAGCATTCGGCGTGCGCATGTCGATGATGGCAAGATCGGTGCTATTATCACACGCGGGCGTACTCGTATTGTCAGCAGGCATTACAGGGGCTTGGGAGCAAAGTAACAAATAAGCATAACCACCGCGCACCACCATGTCTGCGATGGCTTGACCACTATGATAACGGCCCAGCACTACAGGCTTCACCAGATTGGCAAGATGCAAAACTACAATCCCGGTGTCGTTATCAATCATCCATGCCTGATCATTTTCGACAACGACACGGGTGATTTTACCTGGCGACGCACACGGATGTGCTAGTGTCGCGGGAGGCAGGATGCAGGGAGCGACCGCTGAATAACTGCCAACAATTTTTGGCACGGTCGCCGCAACATCGGCCACCAGCAACCCACGCTCACCTGCGGCGATTAACCCAAACCCTTCGTACACCGCCATGTCATAGAGCCGGTACGGCAACGGCAAGGTTTTTTTAATGAACGGCCCGCCCGGCATTATCAAAAACTGGTTGTTGATGCCGTCTTTTACCTGCATGAGGATGTCGGCATCACGCCCCATGGGAATAGTAGCGGGTATTACCGCGTCAATCGCCGGCTTTGCCCAGGTACCCGCGCAGAGAAAGCCGCTGGACAACATTAACAACAACATACGCAACAACATGTGAATAAAGAAGTCCTTGGTCAGGGAGCAGGATTGGGATGGCCTTGATGGATCGTCTCAATCGCACTGACTACCTCTGGCGATAACGTCACATCAACACTGGCGATATTGTTGCGCAGTTGCTCAAGGCTGGTCGCGCCGATAATAGTGCTGGTGAGAAAGCTGCGGCTGTTCACATACGCCAAGGCCATTTGCGCCGGATCCAGGCTGTAACGCTGTGCAAGTTCGACATATTTTTGCGTGGCGGCAACTGCAACCGGATTGTTATAACGCGTGAAGCGTGTGAACAACGTCAGCCGCGCATCAGCAGGGCGTGCGCCATTAAGGTATTTACCGGACAACACGCCAAACCCCAAAGGTGAATAGGCAAGCAAGCCCACATCCTCATGATGCGCGACTTCGGCCAGGCCCACTTCAAAGGTGCGATTCAGCAGGCAGTAAGGATTTTGAATGCTCGCCACACGCGGCAGACCGAGCCGCTCGGCGGCGCGCAGAAATGTCATCACGCCCCACGGTGATTCGTTGGATAACCCGATATGACGCACCTTGCCCGCCGCGACCAGATCACCCAGCACGGCCAATGTTTCATCGATGGCTACCGGATTGTCATTGGGGTCATACTCATAACCCAGCTTGCCAAAATAATTGGTGGTCCGATCCGGCCAATGCAGTTGATACAGATCAATGTAATCGGTTTGCAGGCGTTGCAGGCTGGCGTTTAATGCGGCTTCGATATTTTTGCGGTCCAGACATTGGCTACCGTCACGCACATAAGAAAAATCAGAGCGGCCGATGACTTTGGTGGCAAGAATAACTTTTTCACGCTGCTTGCGTTGCTTCAACCAGGTGCCAATATATTTTTCCGTGGCGCCATAGGTCTCCGCTTTGGGTGGCACTGGGTACATCTCCGCCGCATCAATAAAATTCACCCCCGCTGCCAGTGCGGCATCAAGCTGCTGATGTGCCTCGGCTTCGGTATTTTGTTCACCCCAGGTCATGGTGCCCAGACAAATCAAGCTGACATTAAGATCGGTGCGGCCCAGACGACGATAGTGCATTGTGCAATCCTTGAAACTGCGATAGGTTACATAAACCGTGCCATTCCGAGCGCGGCAAGGAACCCCCAAGATCCCTCACTGCGTTCGGAATGACAACATAGTGTTGGATTAGAGCCTATAATGTATCATCCCTTGGCGCTCGTTGTCGGGGGTTTTTGTGCTTGTCGCGCGCTATGCCACAGCCATACTGTCATCACCAGGGTTAAACCCGCCGACAGCAGAAACGCGGTTTCTTTACCCAGCATCTCCCACACCACGCCAAACCAGATCGCGCCGGGCAGCGCCAGCAAACCCACGGTCATGTGATAAATACCAAACGCCGCGCCTTTGGCGGCGGGGTCAGCCACATCACCAATCAACGCCCGCTCCGCACCCTCGGTGCTCGCCGTGACCGCCGCATAAATCAGGAATAATATTATCACCGCAGTAAGGTCAGTAAACCACGGGATGCAGCCCAGCAACACCGCGCGCGACAACCAGCCCGTGAGCACCACCGGCAAGCGGCCAAAGCGATCGGACAGCCGCCCGGCGGGCAGCGCCACCAGTGCGCGTATGCCATGCGCCAAGGCCCACACCAACGGAATCCATACAACCGACACACCCGACTGGCTCAACCATAAAATCAGCATGACCTCGGGCACCGCCGCCAATGCCAGACCGCCGGACGCCAGCACCAGACCGCGCAGGCGTATATCCAGCGCTGACCAGCGTAGCGGCGGCAACGGCGGCGTGGCTATCGCTGGCAAGGCCGCGACGCTATCGCGCGGCACTCCAAACGCCAGCAACAACACCGCCAATGCACCGGGCACCACGGACGCCAGAAACACATCCTGCATGCCCATGCCCAACGCCAGCAAAGCACTGGCGATCAACGGGCCGACCATCGCCCCGGCATGATCCATCGAACGGTGAAACCCAAATGCGCGGCCACGCTCACTGGCATCCACCGCCGCCGCCAGCAAGGCATCACGCGGCGCGGTGCGTATGCCCTTGCCAATACGGTCAGCAAAACGCAACGCCAACACCGTAGGCCAGTTTCCGGCAAAGCCCACTAACGGCCTGACGATATTCGAGATGCTATACCCCGTCAACGCGAGACGCTTATGACCCACGCCGGCATCCCCCAAACGTCCCGCCCACAACTTCAACAAACTCGCCGTCGCCTCGGCCACGCCTTCGATCAAACCCAACACGGCAGGGCCCGCGCCCAACGTAGCGGTGAGAAAAATCGGCAACAGCGGCAAAATCATATCGCTGGCGATATCATTGAAGAAACTTACGGCGCCGAGAACAACGACGGTGGTCGGGAGTTTTTTCATGGTGTGGTTGCTGACATTGTTTACAATCATGATCCCGATGGTTTTCTCGGCAAAACAGTCTTCAGGTAATCCTCCGTTGCCTCAAATATCGGTTCAGCCTGATTAAATTTTTTCATCAGCGGAATCACCTTGGTACGCACTCCCATGCCTCGTGAATCGACATAGGCATAATCACGAAGGATTTCCATAATAAGTGTGTTTCGTGGTGATCGCTGTCCTGCAACCATTTTGCTAATGGTCATAGAATTTTGAAGCTTGCCGGGGCTGATAACTTCTAGCCGGTCCGAATAATTTGTTACTTCTATATCTACCGCCCTTGTCCAGTCACGATGTGCCAAAGCATTGATGACCGTTTCGCGAACCGCTTCCCAAGGATAAAAGGACACCTTTTCCCTGCGCATGTGTTCATCAATATCAGATGATTCCTGCGTAATGAATGGCGCTATGGTTAGAGCAAATTTTTCAATCAGACCTTCATCAAGCAACTGTCTTTTTCCGGACTCATTGATTTTCCACCTGCCAACGAGTGGCGCATCCAATACCACGTCAAGCAATGCCTGATATTCTTTGTCTGTCCCTGAAAATGCCATCACACGCAACCCGGCCTGCCGAAGAAATCGCCGTGGATTGATTCCGAAACAGATTAACCCGGCTACTGAGCAAACTGTATTCCCTAGCCCATCGGAAGCCATCAGGCCAAGACCCAATAAACGTTCCTCCCATTCTGAGTCAGTATTGGGAATTTCAGGGTCTTTTATGATGGCTGACAAATAGTAACCGAGCCGATCCATATCCAGATTATCCAAAGAAGTCCCTGCTACAGGAAGTACTTCGACATGCAGCAATCCACCGCTTTCAAAAAGCCGCAATTGTTGCTCCCGGGAGGCTTTTTCAGAGCGATCTCCCATACGGATATAAATCTCCTCCCGATTGTCATGTTTCAGCATGTAAGGTTTGAAAATGCCGGGCACAACCGTAATAACAGCCACCCGGCGCTGATCATCTATTTTTATCTCCTCATAAAATGGGATGATCTGAGGAAATACTTTGTCACGAAACACATTCAGAACCCATTCCTGAGTATTCTTTTGTTGGAGCCCTGATATCGTTCCATCATCCTCGACGCCGAGTATCAGCCTGCCACCCTGAAGGTTTGCCAATGCGACTATTTCTTTGGCCAACTGTTCGGGGCGAATATCATCTCGTTTAAATTCAACCCCGGAGTTTTCACCGTTAGCGATGATTTCCAATAATTCATTTTTCAACATGGTTTACCTCAGTATCCATATTTGGCTTTGCGTTGATTAAAGGCAGTCTTACCACCTTCAAGAATATTGGCGGCTTTATCCCGGACTTGTGTTACATCAATAGCACCCTGCAAATTACTAGGCATATGCGCTTGCCCATCTTGGGCCTCGAAAACACCGATCCACTCCGCATCCCCGAATACAGGAATGTTTGCGTTACCTGATTAGCCACGATGTTCAGCCGTGCGAATAAAGTGCTCTGGATGTGGCGCAGTGAGAACCGAAGCGCGAAGCAGCCTGACCAGAATGACCGACA
>LNFF01000035.1 GCA_001464585.1 Gammaproteobacteria bacterium Ga0077554
TGTTCCCATTTTCATGCTCGCTCCTTTTCGTTATAAAGGCTGCAAGCTTGATGAAGTTGGAATCAGGCGACAAGTCTGGGGTTGGTGGAGCGCTTACGTTTGAATTCCTTACACCATGGGTGATAGGTGCAGCATAAATTTCTAGCTTCCGTCGCAAGACGATTGAAAACTACCGTCCGTCGGGCCAGGAAGAGCGCACAGAGCAGTTATCGAGAACTCTTTTGCAATAGTTGCAAGATCTCTCCCTGTGGTCGAGATGACAGACTGTCTTCATCAAAAACTCCTGTCATCTCGACCACAGGGAGAGATCTTAAATAGGTTCCAGGCAACATCGCAGGCTTTAGATTTACGAAAAAATCCTACGCCGCCAGTAAAAATGCCCTCGCATGGGTAATATTACCACGCATCGGTAAGTCATCCGTAAGTCCGGGAGTGGTATGTTGTGCCCGTTGATTACAATATTGAGCGCGGCACAAGCAGGGAGCATATCTTGTTTTTTGATATTTTCAGGTGGTAGCAAAGTGAAATGTCAAAATTCAAGACATGGTTACGTGCCTCCGTGGTTGTTAAAGAAAGGCGCTAATTAGGGTCTAATTAATGTTAGATGCATACGATTGATATGAGTTTATTTATGAACCGTAACTTTGGGAGGAATCACAATGAAAGCCATATCTACAAATCCAGTTAATCTCATATTAAACAGGAAAGGCGGCTGCGTTATTACAAGCAGGCTAAACTTCTGGGTCGCATCTCAAGCAGGCTGGCAATTAGCTGGCAGCTCAATTTTTCAGAACGTGACATCTCCAAGTGAGCACCAGACAATCACGCTTCCCTCAGGGAGTTATACAGTTGTTTCTAAATATTTTGTTGAGGAATCAGTTAATGGTGTGTATGAATTTGAAATGTTTGTTAGTAACCAATCTATTGGATCGAAAGGTGGTGATATCAATACGACCTCAAATCCACATGACTCAATGACATTTAAGAATCAGTTTGTGCTGGAGGTTCAAGGAGGGCAATCATGAAAAACAGATTAATTTTAACCAGCGTACTGGTCTCTTGTGTGTCAGCCAACATTTACGCGGCAGAAGATAAGACAATGATAAAAAGCTGGGAAAAAGGTAATACAACCTTATCAAAGGTTGTAGTTGATACTGCTCCAGGAAATGTCTCTGCAATGAATTTATTGGGCACCTCACCAGATCAAACTGGAATAATTGAGAACCCTAGGAATTTGACACTAGCATTAAAAGCATTCGATAGTCAAGAGGCTTTTGGTCTGTCCATAACACCAGCTAGAACATCATTAATCCCTATGGATATATCTGCCTACAATAGCTCAAATTACGCTAGGTTATGGGCATCAACCACGTTTAGTTATGCTCAGGGGCAGGCAAGCATAAACAATAAAGAATACGACAGGCGAGCTTTTTCAGTGGAAACCAGCTATTTCTTTTTACCTGATAAAGATGATCCATTAGTAATGTATTGGAATGAGCTTTCTTCTGCTGTAATCAAGAAAGATTCGTCTAACCCATGTTTGTTAATTCCAGATGCAACAGCACCGGACGTAACTTCGAGCGATGTAATGGAAGAAGATCGGGCTTCAAACGAAGAAATTAGCAAGCGCGCGCAAATATGCCGAGATGCTACTGCAAAAAAGGCGCGTTGGAACGTATCACGAATGTGGGCATCTTTAGCCACAGGACAATTCCAGCCTGCTGATGGTGGGGATAGCCATTCACTTGGGAAAACAGCGGTTCTTGGGTTAACTTGGGGGATAGGTGATAAAGGTGACAGGACTGCATCAGCCTTGACATTGGCAATCAAAAGAACAACTGATTCTCCTACACTACAAACATTTGGCAATGCATCCCCAACATTGCAGAACAATACAGTTGCAACTTTGCGAGCCGCCATGGGTTCAGAAACAATTCGTATATTGCTTGAAGGAAGCAATGTGAAGAATGATGCGCCAACAGCAGCAAATCGGGCATATAAACGGGCTTTGGGCATGGACTTGAAGGTCAGCGAAGAATTTTGGTTGAATTTGCGGTTCGGAACGCAGAGACGTATCGATAATAGTGGCGATGAAAGGGGATCATCCTTTGCATTGAGTTACAGTCCAAAAGCTCTTCTCAATTTTTAAATTTGGAGCAAGCATCTAACATTGCGTTGCACCGGATGTTTGCCAACCTCCGTGTGCCCGCTGTATTTCACAGGGAGCCAATAAAATTAAACCCTGGCAAAGACGCCGCTTTCTTATCGAACGTGACGGTGTGTTCACACCCGTCATAGAGGTTTGCCTGCCCGATCAGGGCGTCATCAAGTTACAGGGCATTTATAGTCATTCCGAGCATAGCGAGGAATCTTAAGCAAGATCCCTCTCTTCGTTCGGGATGACAATAAACGCAGTAAGCTGCGGGGAATCAAACCCGAAGAGATTGATGTAACCTGGCGCTTCCATTGTTAAAATCTTCTCGACGAAGCGTGTTGCAACGGTCGACTGCTTCTTGTCATCCTGCACCAGATAACGGATCACGACATGGGTATCCAGCCCGATCAATTCGATCCTCCCATTTCAATAATGGCTCTGTCCATGCCTTCAAGGGTGACTGGTTTTGCTGGTTTCGCCACGATGCCTTTGAGAAATCGTACGTCCTGTGTTGCGGCAACGATCTGAAAGACGCCCGCCTGTATTTCGACGAACTCCACCCGGTCACCGGTGCCCACGCCAAGACGCGATCTTACGTCCTTTGGAATGGTAACCTGACCCTTGCTGGTTATTGTCGCTGCGCTCATGAACAACACCCCGAATAATTACCTATCACACATAATCTTACTATGTAGTAAGGATTACCCTGCGTCAAGATGCTTTAGCTTGCCGATCTCCCTGGCTGGTGCCCAAGATTCAGAATAAAAATCCCCGCAGCAAGTTACGGGGCATTTCTTGTCATTCCGAGCATAGCGAGGAATCTTAAGCAAGATCCCTCTCTTCGTTCGGGATGACAATAAACGCAGTAAGCTGCCAGCACCAGTAAAAATGTCAATGTTGGTAATATTCCCACCCATCGGTAAGCCATCCGTAAGTACACGGCTGTTATCCTATGCGCACTTGGTCTACATTGCATGCGATGTAGCCAACAAACAATTTGGTATTTGAGATGGGGTTCATCTCTCATCTAAAGAAAACAGGATAAAACCGGGCGCGTTATTTTTTATTCATGAATTAAAGATGACGCGCTTTTTTAGGATCGTATCAACTAAGGAGAATAACATGCACAAAACAACCATTAAAACCATTGCGCTTGCCATGAGTCTCACCGGGGGACTCACGGCATACGGCCTTGCCACGGCCGGGGGTCGCGGAACCCCCGCGCCCCTGCCACCCATGATTGTGAAGACCGTGGTGGACGTGCAGGAAAAGGTTCTCATCATCACGGGCCGCAATTTCGGTGCGACACTGCCCACTGTCACATTGGCTGATCAGGTATTGGATGTGACGCGTTTTTCGGAACGCGAGGTGGTGGCCAAGCTGCCGCGTGATCTTGTGGCCGCCACTTACGGTGTTGCCGTGATTACCAACACCAGCAGCGGCAGGAATCGAATCAGCTCCAATCTCTTTAGCGCCACGCTGCCCGAGATTGATAAAAAAATAGAAATTTCCGCAGGAGTGCGGGGTAAACATTAGCGCAAGCATCCTTGCAATAAAGATCCCCGTTCCAAGAGACGGGGTATTTCTTGTCATTCCGAGCACGGCGAGGAATCTGAAGCAAGATCCCTCCCTGCGCCCGAAATAACAGGGAGATGACAATAAACGCAGCAAGCGGCGAAGAATTTTTATTTAATTAAATTTTATCATACAATGTAGTAGGCATTGGCTTGACATGGCGGGTTCGCAAACTCAGCACACTTGCCACGCTATTATATGGAGAAAGATACAATGGCTTGCGATGAAGCATTTTCAAGGTATTTCGGCAACAGACAGGCAAGCATTCCTGGCAACGTCTCCCGTATGGATTCGGGCGGCATAACAATCTGCTCTCGCCCTGGATGCGCGACAGCCGACATCGCGCAACAACTCGGGCCGTTTCGACTCCTCAGCGGGAACAACAGAACGAGAGTGAAGGAACAGTATTGGGTCACGTCTTGAATCTTGACATTTTCAGGGCGTTTGTAACATAAAATGTCAAAATTCACGACGCGACCCTCAGCCTCGAAGGAATAGAAAAAATTTTATCACACTTTCTGTTTTCGTTGCCTGCGCTTAGTAAGGACATCGGTCACCTGCAACACTTACCGCTTCTTTGTGGCATCCAATTGCTTTTTGCTGAAGACGTGACCCCCAGCCTCGTGTACCCGCTGTATTTCACAGGGAGCCAATAAAATTAAACCCTGGCAAAGACGCCGCTTTCTTGTCGAACGTGACGGTGTGTTCACACCCGTCATAGAGATTTGCCTGCCCGATCAGGGCATCACAGAAATCCGCACTATTTGCATCGAAAGCACGCAGAGCCTTCCACGCTACCTCGACATTTTCGATCAGCAGTTACTTGGTGGTCAGCAGCCCCTCTATGATCTTTTTTAACTGCGGCTTGGTAACACCGTAACAGCGCTGAAGCACCCAGGTGATTTCGCACAGCGTGATGTGATTGATGTAACCTGGCGCTTCCATTGTTAAAGTCTTCTTGATCCACGGCATGTGTACGTAAAATCCTACGCTGCCAGCGCCAGTAAAAATGTCAATGTTGGTAATATTCCCACCCATCGGTAAGTCATCCGTAAGCACACGGCTGTTATTCTGTGTTCGCTCATCATGAAGTTGAGTGGGTTAACAAAGTTTTGGCGGGTGGTTTTGTGCCACAGCAACTTAAAAGTAGCTTCGGCAATAAACAATTTTATATTTTGTATAGGGAGGATTAGTCATGAAAAAGCAATGTGCTATTGCGATTTTGAGCATCTCGCTATGGACTGCCAGCGGCACCAGCCTGGCCGTAGACACGCGGTCCGCTGGAAACGATCTGTACCTGCGCGTCGCATCGCTTGAAACTACCGTGGCTGTGCTGCACCGCGATATATCCAGTCTGCATGAGGTTCTCATCAAACAGCAAGTCGCCCCACGTGACTTGCCGCCGCAAGCTGTGCCTGTAACGAGTGGTTGCCGTCCACCGGTCAATCGTTGCGCGCAACGGCGTAGCGCACAAAAATAATTGCCGTATACGAAAGGCTAAGGAGTTCATCATGATCATTCCAGGTTCAAATGCTGAGCACGCGTTACAGGAAATATACGGCACCAGCAAAAAGGCTGCGGCATTCTACAAAAAACAGATGCTGAATTATCTGAATCCAGAAATGTGTAAATTCATTGCCCAACAGGAAATGGTTTTTATTGCAACCGCTGACGCAAAAGGTGAATGCGACTGCTCATTTCGGGCCGGCCTGCCCGGCTTTATTCACGTGATAGAAAACGATCTTTTAGCGTATCCCGAATATCGCGGCAATGGCGTTTTGGCCAGCCTGGGCAACATCTCCGAGAATCCACACATCGGCATGGTCTTCATCGATTTCTTCCGCAACACTGTTGGGCTGCATATTAATGGAACAGCCAGGATTGTTGAAAATGACGATCTTTGTCGGCAAGAGATACTGCCGGACACGGCAAAACAAGCCGCCCTTTCACCTGCCGGACAAAAGCCAGAGCGCTGGGTATTAGTCCATGTTGAAGAGGCCTATATTCATTGCTCCAAGCATATTCCTCTATTGCAAAAACTGGATAAGGAAATCCATTGGGGAACTGATGATGATTTTCGCAAGGGAGGCGATTACTTCAATGCCAAGCGTTGTGCGCGACCCTGGGTATCTATTCCAGAGGAAGTGACTGATGATGAGAAAAACGATAGCAAGAGTAACGCTGCGTGAACGATCATTGCGCTGGAACATGGTCATGGGCTTTCATCATGAGCATCGTTGCTATCCATAGTTCGTGCGTAGTACGCACGCTGCGCCCGTTGATCGAACGCGCGCACGTGGAGATAAGTTCATGCAACTGACGCTTTACACCGATTATTCATTACGCGTCTTACTCTATCTCGGGCTGGTGCCGGGGCGCACTGCGACCATCACCGAAATCGCCGAAGCCTATCGGATATCGCGCAATCATCTGGTGAAGGTAGTGCATAATCTCTCCATTCATGGCTTCATCAAGACCACCCGTGGCCGTGGCGGTGGCATTGCCCTGTCGCGCCCATCCGAGGAGATCGTCATCGGAAACGTGGTGCGGCATACCGAGGTGAACTTCCATCTGACGGAGTGTTTTGATCAGAAGCGAAACACCTGTCCAATCGCGGCGACGTGCTTCCTGAAAGCTGTGCTCTATGAGGCGCAACACGCCTTCATGGACGTGCTTGATAAAAAGACCCTCGCGGATGTATTACCTAATGGTGCATTAGGGCAAAATCCAAATCAAGTCGCATTTATTGACTCCATCCCCGCAAGAAAACCAGCGGGTACAACACATGCAACAATATGAGTTGGCGAGTTTGACAAGATGCTCCCCTCCCAATACTGTTCGCTTAACCGTTCGTGGTGAGCCTGTCGAACCACCCGCCACGCATCCTGACGCCCTTCGACAGGCTCAGGGCGAACGGGGGGTTGTTAACCGAACGGTATTGGCTCCCCTCCCCTTTTTTAAACGGCGTAAATGCGTCACAATGGAGATGTTAACCACCATCACATTGAGAGTGATCGTCAGGAATACATAATTCAAAGGGAGTTGGCCACCATGAAATCGAAACTGTATTTTGCATTGATATTGGCAACGATGTTGCTGAGCGCTTGCGGTGATAACGACGGAAGCGGCGGAGGTACGGGCACTTTTTACGATGCCACCGCTGCCTGGATGCCACCCGAGGCCTGGACTACGCAGGATCCCGCAGTGGGAGATGTAGATGGTGATGGCGATATGGATGTGGTGTTACCCGGCTTCTTCGGCACCCAGGACCGTTTGCTGCGCAACACAGGTGGACGCCTGGTGGATGATACCGCCGCTTCCCTGCCCGCCGACACCAGCGACGATGTTCACGCAGAGTTGGGGGATGTAGACGGTGATGGCGATCTGGATCTCTACATAGCCGCCGAAGGCCCGGACCGCCTGCTCATCAATGATGGCGCAGGCCACTTCAGTGACCAAAGCGCCACCCGGCTACCGCCGGACAACGACAACAGCGAAGACGCGGATTTCGGTGATGTCGACGGCGATGGCGATCTGGACATCGTAATCGCCAATCTGGGTGCAGGCGAACCCAACCGCCTTCTGATCAATGAACGGGGCCGCTTCACAGACGAGAGTGCGACCCGCTTGCCGCAACAGGCAGAACCTTCGTACACCGCCAGATTTGCCGATATGGACGGTAATGGCAGCCTCGACATCATCATCGGCAACTACGGTGCGCCGAGCCGCGTCATGCGCAATGATGGGCGGGGCCACTACACCGAATTGGCCAACGCCATACCCGGCCCCGCTGGTTACACCACTGCGCTGGTGCCGGGTGATATAGACGGCGACGGTGATCTCGATCTCTATGAGACCCGCTTCATCGGAGCCGATCGCCTGCTGCTGAATAATGGCCGGGGGCGCTACAGTGATGTGTCCACGCGCATTCCGCAGGACACCAGTGCCAGCTACGATGCCCAATTCGCCGATCTGGACGGCGACGGCGACCTTGACGTAGCCGTGGCAAGAAGCGGTGCATCCAATGCCGTGCTCATCAACGACGGCGCTGGACAGTACACGCCGCGCGCGGGCTTTCCCAGCGACGAAGACGGCTCTTACGCTATAGGGGTCGGCGATTTCAACAGGGATGGCGCGTTGGATCTGCTATTCACCTCATGGGCGGGTGATCAGACCCTGTTGTATCTCAACGGCACAACGGATACCACAACCTTCCGCGTGCTGCGCGTTAGTCAGGTGCAGGGTCCCACCAGCGGCGGCACGCCCGTCAACGTGCGCGGCTACGACTTCACAGCAAACGCGGTGGTTACAGTAGGCGGGCAAGCTCTGCAAGAAATCACGCTGATTGATGCAACCTGGATACGCGGCGTGTTGCCGCCCGGCCCCGTCGGCGCGGCGGATGTCACGGTGACACTGAGTTCCGGCGCCACCGCCACGTTGCCCGGCGCGTTCACTTATGTGCTTCCCCCCGTGGGCGCGTTATACGAGGATGTTACGGCGACGCACTTGCCTGCGGATTCTGGACCTTATACCGATGTGCTGCTGGCCGACGTAAACAAGGACGGGCACCTCGACATGGTGCTGGCACGCCAGGCGGGTGGGGATCGCTTGTTGCTGGGGACGGGTGACGGCCATTACAACGACGCGAGCGCGAACCTGCCCTTCAGCACCGAAGAAAGCAATGCAGTCGGTGCCGTCGATATTGATCAGGATGGCGACATCGACCTGGTTTTCGCCCGCAAACAAGGCGTGCGTCTGTTCATCAACAACGGCAGCGGCATCTACGCAACGCAGGCGTGGGCCGGCGATGCGCTTGATGAGGCACAAGGCATCGCTTTCGGCGACTTCAACACCGACACCATCCCCGACGTACTTGTCGGGCGCGACAGCCGGCCCGACACCGTGCTGCTCAGCGGCGCGGGCACTCACACCGCTCAGGCTCTGCCGATCACGCCTGGCTCCACGCTCGATGCCCGCGTCGCCGATGTGAATGGTGACAACAAGCTGGATCTTTTGCTGGTACGCATCGGCATGCACGATGTGTTGTTGCTGGGCGATGGCGCAGGTGGTTTCCAGGACGCCTCCGATCGCTTGCCGGACAACCCCGCCTTCATCTCGTTCTCGGCAGACATGGGCGACATTGATGGCGACGGCGATATCGACATCCTCGTCGCCGTGGGCGGCGCTACCGGCCTGAACCGCTTGTGGCGCAATGACGGCAGTGGGCGGTTCGTCGACATCACCGCCAGCCAGTGGCCAGCCGTGCTGTATGGCACAGCCGAAGTGTTGCTAGTGGATCTGGATGGCGATAGCGATCTGGACGTGCTGGAAGTCAATTTCTTTGGCCCCGACCGGCTGTATCGCAACGACGGCGCCGGTAACTTTAAACCCTGGGCATCCTTGCCCGAGGCGACGGACTTGCGCGGTGTGGCGGCTGCCGTTGGCGACGTGGATCGCGATGGCGATGTGGACATCGCCCTGGCCGTGATCTTCGACCGGCCACGGCTGTTTCTCGCACGATGACATTGCAAACCGTATAATGTCGCCGTACTCGCAATACATTTAATGTATTGCGAGTACGGCGACACACCTCCCCTCATTAAACCCTGCAACAACACGCACCAAATTAACGCGAACCTTTCTCCATAACGCACCAAAATAGTGCTGATCATTCTTTGCGCCATCCTGATTGAAAAATAACATATTGATATTGAATATTATTTATAAGTGGCATGAAATCTGCTGTAACTTGAATGTCATATGGCTACAGCCATATCATCAACCGGCTCTGCCGTAAAGTTAAGCACACTGGGCGCACAACACCTGGTTTTTTTGAGGGGTAATATCATGAAATTAGTTACCGCCGTTATCAAGCCTTTCAAGCTCGATGATGTACGAGAGGCGCTATCTGAAGTAGGCGTGCAAGGGATTACCGTCACGGAGGTCAAGGGGTTTGGCCGACAAAAGGGTCACACGGAACTTTACCGGGGCGCTGAATATGTCGTCGATTTTCTGCCTAAAGTGAAAATCGACATTGCCGTCCCGGACGATCTTCTGGATCGTGTTATTGAGGCGATTGCAAAAGCGGCCAATACCGGAAAAATCGGCGACGGTAAAATCTTTGTCTTCAATCTCGAACAGGCCATACGTATCCGCACGGGCGAAACTGGCCCAGAAGCGTTGTAATCGTCGGAGGAACTATCATCATGATTTTCAGCAAGCATAATAAACTTATTAATTTTTTATTTTTCCTGGGAGCAACCTTGTTGCCAGCGCTGGTATGGGCTGAGGAGGTAGCATCCGCACCAGCCCCTACTGCTAACCCCGGCGATACGGCATGGATGCTGACCTCTACTGCACTGGTGTTAATGATGACGATTCCTGGCCTTGCCTTGTTTTATGCGGGCATGGTGCGCAGCAAAAATGTGTTGTCGGTGATGATGCAGTGTTTTGCCGTTACTTCTTTAGTGACCGTAATCTGGATGGTGTACGGTTACAGCCTGGCGTTTGATGTCACTGGCATGGAGAAAGGCGTCATCAACATCAATTCGTTTATCGGTGGATTAGGTAAAGCATTTTTGTCTGGTGTCACGGTTGAAAGCCTCACGCTTACGGTGCCTGAAACGGTGTTCATGACGTTTCAGATGACCTTTGCCATTATCACTCCGGCGCTTATTGTCGGCGCGTTTGCTGAACGTATGAAGTTCTCTGCGATGCTGTGGTTCACTGCCATTTGGGTGACTGTAGTCTATGCGCCGATTGCGCACATGGTGTGGAGTGGCGACGGTGGCTTCTTCTGGGATATGGGTGTGTTGGATTTTGCAGGCGGCACGGTAGTGCATATCAATGCGGGTATCGCTGGTTTGGTGGCCGCACTGGTGCTGGGCAAGCGTAAGGGCTATCCCACCACGGCGATGCCACCGCATAACCTGACTATGACCTTGGCCGGTGCATCGTTGCTCTGGGTCGGCTGGTTCGGCTTTAACGCCGGTAGCGCCGTGGCCGCAAATGGCACGGCAGGTATGGCAATGGCCGTCACGCAAATCGCCACGGCTGCTGCGGCACTGGCCTGGATGTTTGGTGAATGGTTGACCCACGATAAACCCAGTGTATTGGGCATTGCTTCCGGTGCAGTAGCGGGACTGGTAGCGATTACGCCAGCCTCAGGTTATGTCGGCCCAGTTGGCGCATTGGCGATTGGCCTGGCCGCTGGCTTGGTGTGCTTCCTCGCTTCCACCAAACTAAAACGCATGTTGGGCTATGACGATGCGCTGGATGCGTTTGGCGTGCATGCCGTGGGCGGCATTGTCGGCGCCATTCTCACCGGCATCTTTGCGGCGGCCAGCATGGGTGGCTCCAAAGCTGATCTGGATATTGCCGGGCAACTGTTCATTCAGTTCAAAGGTGTTGTAATTACTGTGATCTATTGTGCTGTAGCCACCTTTATTATTCTCAAGGTGCTGGATGCGATCATCGGGCTGCGCGTTACAGAAGAACAGGAGACTGAAGGGCTGGATCTTACCCAGCATAATGAGCGGGGTTATAACCTGTAAACGCCCTCTCAAATACACACTTCCGTTCGCCCTGAGCCTGTCGAAGGGTTCTGGATGAGTGGCTGGTGGTTCGACAGGCTCACCACGAACGGTTAAATGAACAGTTAATGGGCGCGCAAGCGCCCATTTTTTTATGTTTACTCTGAGGCTAACAATGCCGCATTACCGCCAACGGCAGCGGTATTGACGCTAATCACTCGTTCCGTTGCAAAACGCAATAAGGTATGTGGGCCACCCGCCTTGGGGCCCGTGCTAGACAGGCCTTCACCGCCAAACGGCTGCACGCCTACCACGGCGCCAATCATGTTACGGTTCACATAAATATTGCCGACACGCACCCGTTGCTGAATATGGCGCACGGTTTCTTCAATACGGCTATGGATACCCAACGTCAGGCCATAGCCAGTGTTATTGATGGCGTCAATCACATCGTCAAGTTTATCTGCGGCATAACGTATCACATGTAAACACGGGCCAAACACCTCATGCTCAAGTTTGCTTAAATTATTAATTTCAAAAACACACGGAGCAAAGAAACTGCCGTGCTGCGTGCCTTCTGGTAACGCAAGTTGATGAATTAACATCGCCTGATCTGAAGTGCGCAGGTGTTGCACGTGAGCATCAAGGGCAGACTGGGCAGCAGCGTCAATCACTGGGCCAATATCCGTGGTTAATAATGCCGGATCGCCGATACGCAATTCATCCATTACGCCCTTTAAAGCATGCAATACGCGTGGCGCAATATCGTCTTGCACAAACAGCACACGCAATGCCGAGCAACGCTGTCCGGCACTGTTAAAAGCCGAGTGCATGACATCTATCACCAGTTGTTCAACCAGCGCGGAGCTGTCGGCGATCATGGCATTTTGTCCACCGGTTTCGGCAATCAAGGCTGCAATGGCGCCGGGGCGGGTGGCGAGTGTTTGGTTAATGAAGCGTGCCGTTTCAGTAGAGCCGGTGAATGCCACACCTGCAACACGCACATCATTGATGAGAATACGGCCTACCACGTCAGCTTTGCCCGGCAGAAAATGCAACACATCACTTGGCACACCGGCCTCGTGCAACACACGCACGGCATGTGCGGCAATCAAGGGTGTTTGGCTGGCGGGTTTGGCGATGACGGTATTACCTGCGGCGAGTGCCGCCGTTATCTGGCCGATAAAAATCGCTAACGGGAAATTCCACGGGCTGATGCAGACAAACACACCGCGCCCATGCAGGCCAAGTTGATTAGATTCACCGGTGGGGCCAGGCAATGTTGTGGGGGCGGCAAAATCGCGTTGTGCAAGTAACGCATAATAACGGCAGAAATCTATAGCTTCACGCACTTCTGCCGCTGCATCTGGAATGGTTTTGCCGCCTTCCCGCACGCACAAGGCAATAAATTCTGCACGGCGTTGTTCGAAAATATCCGCTGCACGATGCAGAATATCAGCACGTATAGTAGCTGGCGTATTATCCCAGGTGCGCGCTGCATGGGCGGCGCGCCATAAAGCTTCATCAACCATGGCCGCATCCGCCAGAATCACGCTACCCACTTCACGGCGTTTATCACTGGGATCAAAAATAGGGATGGGTACACCAGGCATCGCCTGGCCACCCACTATCGGTGCAGCTTGCCAGTAACGTGTCAGCGGTTCGTGCAGTGCTTCATGCAATTTATTTATCTCCAAAGGATCGGAAAAATTGATGCCCTGCGAATTACGCCGTGCGTCGCCGTAGAGGTGTATTGGCAAAGGCACACGTTCATTCAATCTGTTTTTTACAATATTCATTTCCTGCACAGGATCAGAAATTATTTTTTCAATAGGTGCTTTCTCATCGGCAAGGCGATGCACAAAGGAAGTGTTCGCGCCGTTTTCCAGCAAGCGCCTCACCAGATAGGGCAACAGATCTGTCTCATTACCCACCGGCGCATACACACGGCACGCAACGTTGGATTTATCTGATCCCACTAACTCACTATATAATGCTTCACCCATGCCATGCAGTCGTTGAAATTCAAAATCACCGGTAGCTCCCGCCTGCTCCAGAATATACGCCACAGTATGTGCATTATGCGTGGCAAACTGTGGATAAAACGCATCGCGTGCCGCAAGTAAACGCCGCGCACATGCCAGATAAGAAACATCCGTCGCGGCTTTATGGGTAAACACCGGATAACCTGCCAAGCCCTGTACTTGCGCGCGTTTGATTTCAGTGTCCCAATACGCGCCCTTTACCAGACGCACTGGAATGCGGCGCTGCTGTTGGCGCGCCAGGCTTGCCAACCAATCCAGCACGCAGGGCGCACGCTTTTGATAAGCCTGCACGGCCAGGCCAAAACCTTGATAATCTTTTAATGAAGGATCGTTAAAAACAGCCGCGAAAATATCCAGTGACAACTCCAGGCGATCCGCTTCTTCGGCGTCCAGTGTTACGCCGATGTTCACGCGGCTGGCGTGTTGGGTTAATGTCAATATGCGCGGCACCAGCTCTTTTAATACACGTTCACGTTGCGCATATTCATAGCGCGGATGCAAGGCTGAAAGTTTTACCGAAATACTCGGGCGGCTGAATAAATCGGCTTTTTGTGCGGTCTCTCCCAACGACTGAATTGCGGCGACGTAGGCGGCAAAGTAGCGTTCAGCATCGTGCGCGCTCAATGCTGCTTCGCCTAACATATCGTAAGAATAGCGGTAAGTTTGATACGTGGGTAATTGGCTGCGCTGCTGCGCTTTTTCGATGTCAGCCGCCATAACAAATTGTTGCGCCATAATGTGCATGGCCTGCTTTATTGCCAGGCGAATCACAGGCGCGCCACTCTTGGCTACCAGGCGCTGCCACAATGACTCAATATCATCGCTCGCTGTATTGAGCTTGACAACACTGCCGGTGAGCATCAACCCCCAGGTGGAAGCATTCACCAATAACGAATGGCTGTGACCCCAGTGTGTATCCCATTCACCCTGGCTCAGTTTGTCGCGTATTAATTTATCCGCTGTTTCAGCATCAGGAATGCGCAGCAAGGCTTCAGCCAGGCACATCAGCAGTACGCCTTCCTGTGAAGAAAGATCATATTCATGAAGGAAAGCATCCAATCCCACATGGGTTGAATTTTTATTGCGCACCGCAGAGACCAGATGGTGTGCCATGTCATGCACCCGCTGCGCGGCAGATGCATCCAACGTTGCCTGCGGCAACAATAGTTCCAGATGCGCCGTCTCATCCGCGAGATAGGTGCTGCGTAGTGCGCTACGCAGTTCATCAGATATTATCATTTAACCACCATTCCTGGCTCATTGTGCGCGGCCTGAAATGACTCACACACCCATAAATTCGCCACGGCCGCCAATTCATCGCCAATATAAATCAACGGCAAGCGGTCGCGCTGCCACGGCGGAACGCCACGCTCCTGGAAAAGTTTGCGCAACTCATGGGTATGTCCACGCCCTGCAGGCCGACAGCATTCACCGCCCTGGCGAAACCGCACACTCACAGATTGTCCAGTAAGCAGGGACGCTTTTATCCCCGCACCTGACGTAGATGTGGCAGTGAATGTGCCGACACCGGCCAACGTCAATGGCTGACGCATATCCCATGTTCGGGTAATGTGAGGATTGTGCGCTGGCAAGCGCGGCATGGCATAAATTAAATCACGGTAACGACGTGCTTCAGCGCCTTGATTGACACTCCCCCAACCCACGCACGGAATGCTATCTGCGGCGGCGTTTAAAATATCATGTTGAATATGTTGCAGATGGATTGTCGTAGGCACCGAAAGATTCAGTCGCTTGAACCAGCGGCGCAGCACATTACGTTGGCGCGCTTCATCCAGCTTTAACAAACCACTCACCGACAGGGTGTCTTGTGTAGGGCCTTGCATGGGCTGCATATCGCTGTCTGCCAGCGTATCCAGCAAGCTCGCCGCTTCTGCGGCATGTGCAGCAGCGCGTGATAACGTGCGTGACACCACAGGCCACTGCCGCTTGAGGTGCGGCATCACTTCATGACGCAGGTAATTGCGCTCGAAACCCGTGTCAACATTGCTCGGGTCTTCAACCCAGGAGAGTTGATGTTGATCCGCGTAACTGGCAAGCTCAGCCGCCGTCACGTCAAGCAGTGGCCGCGCCAGCCACCCCGCGCCGAATGGGATATACACGGGCATAGCCGCCAGACCATGCGGACCTGCGCCGCGCAGCAATTGCAACAGCAAGGTTTCGGCTTGATCATCTTGATGATGCGCAGTGAGCAGCACGTCACCCGCTTCAATCAGTGCGGTGATCGCCTGATAACGCGCCGCGCGCGCGGCAGCTTCGGGGCTTTCGCCAGATTGTGGTTTGGCGTTGACACGCAAAACCTGGCACGGCAGGCTCAGCGCAGAGCACATTGCCGCACAATGCTGCGACCATGCCCCGGCATGTGCGCTTAAGCCGTGGTCGACATGCACGGCGCGTATTTCAAGGTCACCTGGTAAGTGGACCCGTAAACCCGCCAGCGCATGCAGTAAAACAGAAGAGTCTCGCCCACCACTGTAACCCACCCAGTAACGTCGCGTGGGTGGCAGGCATTTAAGTGCGTCCAGAAGACATTGGGAGACAGGCTCATCAAGATAGGCAGGCTTGGACAGGCGGCTACCCTCTTACTTGCGAACAACCGCCGGGCTGCTGTAATGCCCAAATTGCATGAGGCGCGTATATCGATCTTCCACCAACTTATCGAGATCTATTTTTTCCAGACGCACTAGCTCTTTCATTAGCGCGGCTTTAATTGACTTGGCCGTTGCGTCAATATCACGGTGCGCACCGCCCAAGGGTTCGTCGATGACGACATCGACTAGATTCAATGCTTTAAGTTTGGCGGATGTAATGCCTAACGCCTCGGCAGCTTCCGGGGCTTTTTCCGCACTCTTCCATAAAATCGACGCACAGCCTTCGGGTGAAATCACGGAATAAGTGCTGTATTGCAGCATCATCACGCGGTCACCCACACCGATCGCTAATGCGCCACCTGATCCACCTTCACCAATTACGGTGCAGATGATGGGTGTACGCAGCGCCGACATGACAAACAGATTGCGCGCGATGGCTTCGCTTTGGCCACGCTCTTCGGCATCAATCCCCGGATACGCGCCAGGTGTATCAATGAAGGTGATTAACGGCAGCTTGAAGCGCTCGGCCATATGCATGAGGCGCAATGCCTTGCGATACCCTTCGGGGCGTGGCATCCCAAAATTACGCCGCACTTTTTCTTTGGTGTCGCGGCCTTTTTGCTGGCCGATGATCATCACCGGCGTGCCTTCCAGACGCGCCACACCACCGACAATCGCCGCATCGTCGGCATAACTGCGATCACCGTGCAACTCTTCAAAGTCAGTGAAAATTTTTGCGATGTAATCCAGCGTATAGGGGCGTTGCGGATGGCGCGCCAATTGCGCAGTTTGCCAAGCGGTTAATGCGCCAAAGATGGTCTTGGTGAGTATTTTACTGCGTGTTTCGAGACGCGCGATTTCCTGGCTGATATTGATTTCATTATCGTTACCCACGTAACGTAATTCTTCAATTTTAGCTTCTAATTCGGCAATGGGCCGTTCAAATTCGAGGAAGTTCAGGTTCATATAAAACAGATAGTTAAGTTAATGTTTGTTGAGGCTTAACGCCGATATGTCATTTCGACCAACGGGAGAAATCTTGTAATGCCATGATTATCTTGGCTTGCTGTATCAAAGATTTCTCGCTGCGCTCGAAATGACAATTTAAGATAATACCTTAATTTTGCAACCAGAAACATAAATTCGACCGTTTTAGTAAACCACCCGCACCCGGTCATCTCCTGCAAGTTGCTTCAGGCGATGCAACAGCTCGTCGGTTGGGTGTACGCGCCATTCCTGGCCCAATGCCACCTGAGCCCGGGCGCTTACCGCATGATAATCGACCCATACCGGACAACCGCCTTCACAAAAAGGCTTAAGCACATCTGCCAAGGAGGCGATGAAGCCATTACCGGCACGCGGTTGTTCAATGCCGATCACTAACCGCTGCGCATATGTTTCACGAGCCTGGTCAATATCATAAAGTTTTTCGGCGCTCATTTTGAAGCCACCGGAATATTCGTCAACACTCACCGTGCCTGCCACCACCAGCAATTTATCTTTCACCAATAAATTACGATATTGGCGGAATGGTTCGGAAAATACCGCCAACTCAATACGTCCACTGCGGTCATCCAGGGTAATAAATGCGATGCGATCTCCCTTGCGGCTGATCATGGTGCGCATGGCGACCACCAAACCGGCGATGACCACCGTTTGGTCGCGGCTGGGTTTCAAATCGACAATGCGCGAACTGGTAAAGCTCGTCAACTCTTGTTCATAACGCGCAATCGGATGACCGGTCAAATACAGCCCCAGCGTTTCTTTTTCGCCGGTGAGGCGTTGTTCTTCACTCAACTCTGCCATTTTCACATAACGCGCGGCGTGCGCGTCATGCACGGAACTTTCGCGCACAGCCGAGACCAGGCCGCCGAACAGATCATCCTGGCCCGTGGTATGGTCACGTAAATGCTGCTCAGCCAATTGAGTGGCTGCGGTTAGGGAAGCCATCAACGTAGCGCGGCTCTGTCCCAGCGAGTCCATCGCGCCCGCCCGCACCAAGGCTTCTAGCACGCGCCGGTTGGCCTTGCGTAAATCAATGCGTCGGCAGAAATCGAATAAATCAGAGAATGGACCGTATTGTGTGCGTGCCGCCACCATACTTTCTATCGCCGCTGCACCCACTCCCTTAATTGCACCCAAGCCATAAAGCACAGTGCTGTCATCATGCACTGTAAATACATATTCGCAGCTATTAACATCAGGCGGCAGAATTTTCAGGCGCATATCGCGGCATTCGTCAATGAGCGTCACGACCTTATCGGTATTGTCCATATCCGCCGACAACACCGCCGCCATGAATGCGGCAGGATAATGCGCCTTGAGCCACGCCGTTTGATATGACAATAACGCATACGCCGCCGAGTGTGATTTATTGAAACCGTAACCGGCAAACTTTTCCATCAAGTCAAAAATATAAGCAGCGGTTTTTTCCGCAACGCCGTTATTCTTTGAGCCATCCACAAAAATCGCGCGCTGCTGCGCCATTTCTTCAGCTTTTTTCTTACCCATGGCACGCCGCAATAAATCCGCAGCGCCCAGCGTATAACCCGCTAATACCTGCGCAATTTGCATCACCTGCTCTTGATAAAGAATCACGCCATAGGTGGGTTTAAGAATGGTTTCCAGCGCCGGGTGCGGGTACTCGACTTTGGTGCGTTTATGCTTGCGGTTAATAAAGTCATCCACCATCCCCGACTGCAACGGGCCGGGACGAAACAGTGCCACCAAGGCAATAATATCTTCAAAGCAATCGGGCTGCAGACGCTTGATCAAGTCTTTCATGCCGCGTGATTCCAACTGGAATATCGCAGTGGTAGCGCAGCGCTTGAGCAATGCAAACGAGCGTTCATCTTCCAGCGGAATACGCGTAATATCTATGGGCAATTCACCGCGCGTGGCGCGGATGCGGTTGATGTTTTTCACCGCCCAATCAATAATCGTGAGTGTGCGCAACCCCAGAAAGTCAAACTTGACCAAGCCGACTGCTTCAACGTCGTCCTTATCAAATTGCGTCACCGTGCTGGTGGCGCCTTGTTCGCAATACAGCGGCGTAAAATCCGTGAGCGGCCCCGGCGCAATCACCACGCCTCCGGCATGTTTGCCCGCGTTGCGCGTGAGTCCTTCCAGTGAGCGTGCCAGATCAATCAGGGCGCGCACATCCTCTTCTTGCTCGTAGCGACGGCGCAATATCTCTTCATCTTCCAGCGCCTTCTCCAGCGTGATGCCCAACTCAAAGGGGATCAACTTGGCAATCTGATCGACAAAGCCATAAGGATGGCCCAGCACACGTCCCACATCACGCACCACCGCCTTGGCAGCCATACTGCCGTAGGTAATAATTTGCGATACACGATCATGGCCGTAATGCTGCATCACGTATTCAATCACCCGGTCACGGCCTTCCATGCAGAAGTCGATATCAAAGTCGGGCAATGAAACACGTTCAGGATTTAAAAAGCGCTCAAACAACAAATCGTAACGTAGCGGATCAAGATCGGTAATTTCCAGCGCATACGCCACCAGCGAACCGGCGCCTGAACCACGTCCTGGCCCCACCGGCACATCATTTTCCCTGGCCCAGCGAATGAAATCCGCCACAATCAAGAAGTAGCCCGCAAAGCCCATGCTGTTAATCACGCCAAGCTCAAGCACCAGGCGTTCATCATACGCCACGCGTTGTTGCGCAAACTTTTCGGATTGCCTGTCAAATAAAGTCGTCAGGCGTTTTTCCAAACCATCGCGGGCGCATTGGTCGAAATACGCATCCGGCGTTAAACCCGGCGGCACCGGAAAATCCGGCAAAAAGTTTTTGCCCAGCGTCAATTCCAGATTGCAGCGCTGCGCAATTTCTACGGTATTTTCCAGCGCCTCGGGCAAATCCGCAAACAGCTCTGCCATCTCTTGCGGGCTGCGCAGATATTGCTGCTCCGAATACAAACGCGGGCGACGTGGGTCATTCAGCACGCGTCCCTCATGGATGCAGACGCGCGCATCGTGCGCATAAAAATCATCCTGACGAATAAAATGCACGTCATTGGTCGCCACCACCGGCACATTCATAGCCTGCGCTAAATCCACCACCGCGTGCAGATACTCTTCTTCCTGCTCGCGCCCGGTGCGGTGCAACTCCAGATAAAAGCGGTCTGGAAACAACACCAACCACTCCGCAAGCAAACGCTCCGCCAGCACCTGATTACCCGCCAGCAGCGCTTGGCCGATGTCGCCACCGCGCCCGCCCGACAGTGCGATCAACCCATCGCTTGAATTTTGCAGCCAGGCCTTGCGCACCGTTGGCATGCCGCGCTGCTGACCTTCGATATAACTGCGCGAAATCAGCCGGGTAAGATTCAGATATCCTACACGGTTTTGACACAGCAACACTACACGCGTCGGCTGGTTTGCGTCGGCATCATTATGCAGCCACACATCCACGCCAATAATCGGCTTCACCCCCGCCGCCATTGCCGCACGGTAAAACTTCACCATCGCAAACAGGTTGGACTGATCCGTCACCGCCACCGCAGGCATACCCATTGCGGCCACCGCTTTAACCAACGGCTTAAGGCGCACGATGCCGTTGATCAGTGAATATTCGCTGTGTACACGAAGATGAACAAATCCGGGGGTCATTGTGCCGTTTTTAGGTTTAAAGATAAATGAGCGAATATTATAGCGGGAATTGGTGTGTGGCGCGGAGTATAGCTAAAAAATAAATGGCATGTATTACAATAATTTACGCACCGGCCCAAACGAGCGCCGATGTATCGCCGAAACCCCCAGCACATCCAGCGCCAGCACATGCGCTTTCGTGGGATAGCCTTTGTGCAGTGCAAGCCCGTAGCCCGGATAATGTGCATCCAGTGTAATCATTTCGGCATCGCGGGCGACTTTGGCGATAATAGAGGCGGCGCTGATAGCGGCTACGGTTTGGTCGCCCTTGATAATCGCCAGCGCGGGGCATGGCAACCTGGGTAAGCGGTTGCCGTCAACGACGGCATATTCAGGCGCGATGGCCAATGCGGCGACGGCGCGTTGCATGGCTAACAGGCTAGCTTGCAGAATATTTAACGCGTCAATTTCTTCAACTTCGGCGCGCCCCAGCGCCCATGCCAAGGCTTTCTCACGAATCTCAATGCCCAATGCCTCGCGGCGTTTTTCTGTTAATGTTTTGGAATCGGCCAGACCGACAATGGGGCGTGCTGGGTCGAGAATCACGGCGGCAGCGACCACCGGCCCCGCCAAGGGGCCACGCCCTACTTCGTCTACGCCTGCCAGTAAGCGCAATTCTTTCCATGTTATAGAAATCATTTTTTTTATTAACCTTAAAGTTTCGTTGGTGCGTTGTGTGGTTACGCAATGCTTGGCTCGCCCCCCGTTAGTTTTATTTTACAACGGGAGCAGTGTGCGTTCGCACTGGTTATTTGACAAGGCTGGCTCTTGCGGTATTTTATATATTGATGTTTAATTATCACTTAATAAACACGCTATCTTACCCAAATGGAGATGAACCATGTTAGTTAAATTAAAAAGATTAATGGTGGGCTTTACCTTTAGTGTAGGAATGACGCTCTTGGCAACAACGCTGGCTTTAGCAGATGGGATGCTTATGGAAAAGCAGATTTCGTTGCAATTAGCACAGGAAACTGCGATGGCTACAATTGAACAATGTCGTAAGGATGGTTACAAGGTGGCAGTGACGGTGGTAGATCGGGCGGGACAGATTAAAGTAATATTGCGTGATGATGGTACAGGCCCTCATACTGTGGATAGCAGTCGGCGTAAAGCGTATACATCTCTGACTTTCCGTGTGAGCACCAGTGAATTTGCTAAACGTTTAGCCAGTAATCCAGCAGCAGCCAATCTAAAAGATATCACGGATGTACTCGTGCTTGGAGGAGGTCTTCCCATTTTTTCCGGTAATGAGATTATTGGTGCAGTAGGCGTGGGTGGCGCGCCCGGCGGTGATAAAGATGAAGCTTGCGCACAAGCTGGAATTAACAAGATCACAGGGAAGTTAAAGTAAGCGCATCTTAAAATTTAGTACCGCGCCTCAAACCATGCTAATTTATCACGCAACTTAACTACATCACCGATAATCAACAGGGTGGGCGCGTGCACTTCCGAAGTGGCGACTATGCCGGGCAAGGTCGCCAGGGTACCCACCAGTACACGTTGTTGACGTGTGGTGCCTTGCTGTACCAACGCTATTGGCCGGGCGGCGGGCATGCCGTGACTGATTAATTCACTGCACAACTGATCCAGCCCGGCCAAGCCCATGTAGATGACTACGGTTTGTTTGGGCTGGATGATGCTGGCCCAATCAAGATTCACCGAGCCGTCTTTTAAATGACCCGTGACAAACACTACCGATTGTGAATAATCACGGTGTGTTAAGGGAATGCCTGCATAGCTGGCACAACCTGCAGCGGCGGTGATACCGGGCACCACCTGGAACTGCACGCCCTCTTCCGCTAAAGTCTCAATTTCTTCACCACCCCGACCAAAGATAAAAGGATCGCCGCCTTTCAAACGCAATACACGCTTGCCTTGTTTGGCAAGACGCACCAGCAGTTGATTGATTTCTTCCTGACGCACGGCATGAAACGCACGTTTTTTTCCTACATAAATGCGCTCGGCTTCGCGCCGCACCAAATCGAGTATTTCTGGTGTTACCAGGCGGTCATACAACACCACATCGGCTTGTTGCATCAGGCGTAGCGCGCGGAACGTCAGCAAGTCAGGATCGCCCGGGCCTGCGCCGACCAGGTATACCTCGCCACGCGCCAGTGTTTGTGAATTCGCGGTCTCTTGCAATGCGGATTGCACAGCCGCATCAGCTTCATCATAGCGCCCCGCATACACCATTTCGGCGACAGGCCCTTGGAGTACCTGCTCCCAAAAACGGCGGCGTTGCATGGTATTGGGTAAGCGCTGTTTTACCTGTTGACGAAAACGCGCTCCAAGGTCAGCAAGACGGCCATACGATGCAGGGATCAAGGTCTCCAGCCGCGCGCGCAGCAGGCGCGCCAGCACCGGTGATGCACCGCCGGTAGACACCGCAACCATCACTGGCGAGCGATCAATGATTGAAGGTAAAATAAAATTGCATAGCACGGGTTGGTCTACTACATTAACCAGCATGGCACGTTGCCTGGCTAAGTCTGAAACTTGCTGGTTAATAGCGGCGTTGTCTGTGGCGGCAATCACCAGCAGCATTCCTTGCAAATCACCTTCCTGAAACTCGGCAGTGTGATGCTGGATTTTTCCTGCTGCATTTAATTCAGCAAGGGTTTCATTGAGGGTGGGCGACACCACTTTCACCTGCGCACCCGCACGTAATAACATGCCCACCTTGCGCGCCGCAATTTCGCCGCCACCCACCACAAGACAGGGTTGCGCTTTAATATCCAGCGATACTGGCAGAAAATCCACGTTATGTAACCCGAGATTGAATGACGCTGACCCCACCCATATAGGACTGCAAGGCATCGGGAATTTGAATGTTGCCGTGTACATCCTGGTAATTTTCCATAATGGCTACCAGAGTGCGTCCGACGGCCAAACCTGAGCCATTCACCGTATGTACCAGCTCGGGTTTATTCGTTGCGGGATTACGCCAGCGCGCCTGCAAGCGACGCGCCTGAAAATCTTCAAAATTACTGCACGAGGAAATCTCGCGGAATTTACCCTGCCCTGGCAGCCACACTTCCAGGTCATAGGTCTTGGCGGACGCAAAACCCATGTCGCCACTGCACAACGCCATCACACGGTAGGGTAAATGCAATTTTTGCAATACAGCTTCGGCATGAGTGGTTAACGCTTCATGCGCCGCATAAGAATCTTCTGCCCGCACGATCTGCACCAGCTCTACTTTTTCAAACTGGTGCTGGCGTATCATGCCGCGCGTATCTTTGCCATAGGAACCGGCTTCGCTGCGAAAACACGGTGTATGGCAGACGTATTTCAGTGGCATGGCCGCAGCTTCAACAATCACATCGCGCACGATGTTGGTGACCGGCACTTCAGCGGTGGGGATGAGGTAGTAACCTTGTTCACCTTTCAATGCAAACAGATCTTCTTCAAATTTGGGGAGCAGCCCAACGCCACGCAAGCTTTCAGCGTTGACCATGTAAGGTACTGAGGTTTCTATATACCCATGCTGTTGAGTGTGTAAATCAAGCATGAATTGAATCAAGGCACGGTGCAATCGCGCCAGCGGCCCATACATCACCGCAAAGCGTGCGCCCGTGATTTTGGCGGCGGTTTCAAAATCCAGCAAGCCATTACCTGCACCCAGATCAACATGATCTTTCGGCGTGAAGTCCATGCGGCGTAGCTCACCCCAGCGGCGTATTTCTACGTTGGCATTTTCATCTTTGCCATCTGGCACGCTGACATGTGGAATATTCGGGATGTTGAGCAGCAGCGCCGTGAATTCATTTTGCACTTGCTCAAGTTGTGTTTCGGCCGTTTTCAGGCGATCACCCAAATCGGCAACGGCGGCCAATAACGGCACAGCATCTGCACCTGTAGCTTTGGCCTTGCCAATGGCTTTGGCACTGCTGTTGCGCTCGCTTTGCAAGGTTTGTGTTAACACTTGCAATGCTTTGCGTTGACTCTCTAACGCAGTGATTTTTTGCATGTCCAGCGTTACGCCACGCCGTGATAATTGCCGGGCGGTTTCTTCAAGCTCACTGCGTAATAATTTTGGATCTAACATTTATCTCTCACTTATCGGTGTTGTGTTGCTACGCGCCGTGCATGGATGGCGGTTCCTGCGCATCCCTGCGCTCACCGCACTTGGGCGTCCTGCCCGGCGCACAAGTGCCGCCCGAGGCAGGTCGAAAAAATGCTCCTGCATTTTCGACACTTCCGCCATCCATGGCGGTCGGATGCCGGAAGCGGCCAACGCCTGGGGCAGGTTGATAACCCACCCTACATTTTAATCAAATTATAATCCACCTTACACTTGCCGACCTACCACTACACCCAGCCAGGTTGCCGCCAGGCATACGGCTACACTCAATATGATATTCATGAGTGCTTTGAAAATTTCCCCAGCTTCGAGAAGGTGAAACGTTTCCATGGAAAAACTGGAAAATGTAGTGAAGCCACCGAGCAGGCCAATCAATAAAACAGCGCGCAATTCGGTACTGGCATTAAATTTATCAATCAGTACAACATACAGAAACCCCATCAACAGCGACCCCGATACATTTACCAGCAAGGTGCCATAGGGAAAATCACGCCCCAGCATGCCCGCTACCCAGCCTGACATCCAGAAACGCAATACTGATCCCAGCGCGCCGCCTGCCGCAATTGCAAATACTTGTTTCAATGCACACCTGGGATCTTATGAAAGTGCGGGGGTGTAAGATCTCTCACTTCGTTCGAGATGACAGTACATGTTGCAATACGTGCGAAAATATATGGGTTCATTTCTTTGATTTGTCCAACTCGCGCAACCGCGCAAGCTTTTCTGCAATTTTTATTTCGAGGCCACGCTGCACTGGATAATAATATCTTTTTTCGCTCATTTCTTCAGGAAAGTATTTTTCACCGGCGGCATAGGCCTGATCTTCGTCATGCGCATAGCGGTAGTCTTTGCCGTAATCCAGCTCTTTCATCAAGCGTGTCGGTGCATTGCGCAAGTGCAAGGGCACGTCGAGCGTCCCCAGCGTGCGGGCATCTTTCATTGCTGCGCCAAACGCAGTATATACGGCATTACTCTTGGCGGCGCAGGCCATATACACTACGGCTTGCGCCAACGCCAGTTCACCTTCGGGGCTACCAAGCCGTTCTTGTACGTCCCATGCATTCAACGCTAATTGCAGAGCGCGGGGGTCGGCATTGCCAATGTCTTCACTGGCCATGCGTGCAATACGCCGCGCCAGATACAGTGGATCACAGCCGCCATCCAGCATCCGCGCCAGCCAATATAATGCAGCATCGGGATTGGAACCACGCACGGATTTGTGCAGCGCTGAAATCTGGTCATAAAAATATTCCCCGCCTTTGTCAAAACGCCGCACGCCGCCTGACAGCACGTCATTCAATAATGCTTCCGTCACTACTTCACGACCATTTTCTGTATGTGCCAGATCAGCGACCATTTCCAGAAAATTCAGGGCGCGTCGCGCATCGCCATCGGCGGCTTCGGCGATGCGGTTGCGCACGGTGTCGGGCACGTCAAGCGTGCGATGCCCCAGGCCCTGCACTGTATCAGTTAAAGCACGATCGATAATCTGGCGGATGTCGGCAGGCTGTAAACTTTTCAGCACATAGACACGGGTACGCGACAATAAGGCGTTGTTCAGTTCAAACGAAGGATTTTCCGTGGTGGCGCCAATAAAAATAAATGTGCCGTCTTCCACAAAGGGCAGGAAAGCATCTTGCTGGGATTTGTTGAAGCGGTGTACTTCATCCACAAACAATACCGTGCCCTGTCCGTGCTCGGCGCGCATCTGTTGAGCCTTGTCCACAGCGCTGCGGATTTCTTTGACGCCCGCTAACACTGCTGACACGCTCAGAAACTGAGCCTGCGCATGCTGCGCAATCATGCGCGCCAAGGTGGTCTTGCCCGTGCCCGGTGGCCCCCATAAGATCATGGAATGCAGTTTGTCGGAAGCTATTGCGAGGCGCAGTGGTTTGTCCGGCCCCAGCATGTGAGACTGACCCGCAAAATCTTCAAGTCGCGTTGGCCGCATCCGGTCAGCCAAGGGCTGAGTCCTGGATTGGTCGGGAACGAGCCCTGCGGTATAAGTTTCTGATTTCACTGATATACCAGGTTCAATAAAGCAAAAAATAGCGCCTGATACTATATCATGAAAAACTCAAAAAAGCGGAATTACGGCAGGTAAAAGTGGAGGGTATATCTTTAAAAATTATACATTTAGAGGATTGTTATAAAAATCCCTACCCGCGTCCATGCAGCTAGGGTGGTGGAAAACTAAAAACGAAACCCGAAATCCCGTTGGCACTCCCCGTCGCGGCGTCAAACTGGGAACGTATCTATAGCCAGTTGATCTAAAATTGCCTGTATATTTCCTAAACCAGTGGTGCTGGTACATGGTGCCAGACCTGTGCTTCTCCGACATCCAGCTTGGAAATTATCGGCGAATATCGAGGGGAACTTTAGCAGCGAGAATGAAGTTTTTTCAGGCGGACAAAATAAGCGTACGCGTATCGGCACGGACAGTGCGGCTGGGCAGTGCGCTGACCAGGCGTTGCATTACGCGCTCCGCCGTCAGTCGATACGCGGTCAACTTACCACCATACACGGTGAGCAACCGGGGACACTCCAGCCTGTCCACATGCAAAATAGTTTCACGGGGACGGGAAAACGCCTTGCCCTCGCCCACCGGCAGCACCCGCAATCCGGCAAAGGCCGATAAAATCACGGGCTGATTACGATAGGCCGGAAAGTAATGCGCAAGGGTTTGCATGAGATAGTCATGCTCCTGTTTTTGTGGCAGGGGCAGCAGCGGCACCGCAGGGTCATCTTTGTATACCGTTTCAGTGGTGCCGACCAAGGTATTACCCTGCCACGGCATGACGAACACAGCGCGCTGGTCTTGTGGCGCTTCCACATAGTAGATGCCATGGGTAATATTACCCGCTACCACCAGATGAGTACCTTGCACCAGATCAACCGCAAGCTGTGCTGGCGCGGGTGTAATATGGCCTAGCACACGATTAACCCACGGCCCCGCCGCGTTGACCAGCACCTTTGTCTCGCAGGTGTGGGTTTGGCCGTTATGCTGATAGGTGACGCTACAACTGTCCTCATGCAGTTGCGCGCCAGTGAACGTGGCTGGCATGTGCAAGTGCGCGCCCAAGGTTTGCGCCGAACGCATCACTGCACGGGTCAGTGCAGCATCATCGGTCTGCCCGTCCCAGTATTGAAACACCGCTTCAAGATCATCGGTTGCCAAACCATCGAGATTGTCCCATTCGCGGCGGGGCACACGGCGAAAACGTGTCGCCTTGTTCATCATGGATGATGGGCCACCCAGTAGCGCATACAGACTCAACCCCACACGCAATTGTGCAGGACGACGCGTAGTATTGCTGTAAATCGGGATATAAAAAGGTTGCAACTGAATCAGATCAGGAGCAAGGTTGAGGAGCAGCTCACGTTCGTGCAGGCACTCACGCACCAAGGCCATCTGTCCGCTTTCCAGATAACGTAAACCACCATGAATCAGCTTGCTGGAGCGGCTGGAAGTACCGTGGGCCAGACTGTGTTGCTCAAGCACCAGCACTGAAAAACCACCCGCTGCTGCTGCCTGCGCAATGCCGGCGCCATGGATACCACCGCCGATAACAACTAGATCATAATGGTTTGTCATGCGCGACAGGTTGTCCAAAACTCCCCTGCCTGAGCGATAATGGGCGCAACAGTGGATAACGCAGCATTTCACCAATGGACATGGTTTCAATCAGGCTCGCGCCGCGTGCCGCCAGCAGTAAAGCAATTTCAGGGTTGGTCACTTCGTAAAGCGCCCATTGCCACGGGCCAATCCACAATACGTCGTCAGCCGGTATTTTCTTGTAATTGCAAAAAAGATAATTTGGCGCCAATGCGGTGGCTGCACTTCGCGTGGCCGCATCCCACTGGCGCATCACCCAACCCACCTGCACCGGTTGCATGGCCCGCGCACAGCGCACTGCAAGCCGTTCAAACGAAATCAGCACACACTGATCAAGTGCCGGACCCAATACTTTTAATATCGCCTTCACCACATTTTCAATGCCAAACGCCTTGAGACTTTCTTCTTTCATTTCGACAAACGCAGTGGCCTGCGGCCATTTTTTCAGCAAGGCCACTACATCAGCCAGCGTGGGAATAGTAACATCGGTAAATTTATCACCTAAGCGAGCGGTCTCGTTGACGTAAATACCCGCAAGCTGCGCTGCCGTCATGGACAACAAATGTTGATCAACCCCGGCGGTGCGCTGCAACGTTGCATCGTGACACACCACCGGCACTCCATCTGCCGTTAATTGCACATCAAACTCAATATAACAAGCACCCGCCTGCAAGGCCGCTTCAAGCGCCACCAGAGTATTTTCAGGGTAATGTTTGGCATAGCCGCGATGGGCTATCAGGTGTGGTATTTTCATTCAGATAGAATCACTGTTTTTGTTGTGGATCGCCATGCCCAAGGCATTGCTGAAAAGCATAACAAGATCAAATGAATAATACAATGCAGGGGAGAATCTGCGGAAGATAAAACTAGAGGCTCAGGATATTCCAAAAAACGGGCAGACTGCATAGATAACTTTATCTCTCTGCGAGCTGCCCGTAACAACGGTTACGGGGACTATGCGGACAAAGTTCTGCTTGAGATTTTGCGCAATACGGAGTGTTTATTTACGCTTTCTGCTGGCGGGTTTAAATTTGGTGCTTGAGCGTTTGCCGGATTTTTCTTTTTCATCGCGCGTGGACGCGGTGGATCCGGTTGATCGGGCGCCGCGTGGTAACGATTTGACGGCCTTTTCGGTTGGTTCATCGGGCATCGGTTCTGGGGCTATTCCGGCAGCGCGCAACAAGGTATCCATGTCACGCTCATCGAGTTCTTCCATTTGCCCCCGCCGCAAGCCTTTACGCAGCGTGATCGGCCCGTAGCGCACGCGCATCAAACGACTTATTTTTACGCCCTGACTTTCCCACAGGCGGCGCACTTCGCGGTTGCGTCCTTCCTTAAGTATCACATGAAACCAGTGATTGATACCCTCGCCGCCGGCGTCGATAATCGCATCGAAATTAGCCATGCCATCATCCAGCATCACGCCCCGCTTGAGACGTTCCAGCATGGCGTCATCGACCTTGCCAAGAATACGCACGGCGTATTCACGCTCTATTTCGGTGGAAGGATGCATCAATTTATTGGCCAGCTCGCCGTCAGTCGTTAATAACAGCAGACCGGCCGTGTTGAAATCCAGGCGGCCTACTGTTATCCAGCGCGCGTTACGCAGCTTGGGCAGTTTGTCAAAAATAGTGAGGCGGCCTTCCGGGTCAGAGCGCGTACACACCTCACCTTCGGGTTTGTAATACACCAACACTTGGCGCTTAGGTGTCTCCAAACGGTAGCTTTGCAGTGCGCGGCCATCAATGGCGATATTATCTTGCGCCGTGACTCGATCACCGAGTTTGGCAGGCAGGTTATTAACCGTAATGCGTCCATCCGTGATCCACTCTTCAATTTGGCGGCGTGAGCCGTGGCCGGCATTGGCCAATACTTTTTGCAGTCTCTCTGCCCCTGCTTGCGCGCCTGCTGCAGGCCCGCGATTTGGGGACGGCTGCTCGCTGCGCTTTGAAAACGGCTTCTTAACCATGTGCGGATGCTTCGTTAGTATCAGCACCGGTATCATTAGTCACGGGATAAAGTTGGACTATATTCGTATTGCCGGAATTATTATTATCGGGCATGGGGTTGATCTCTGATTGGTTCAAATGCATCTGTGTGGGTATGTCATCAAGACTGCTGATCTCGGCCAGGGTGGGCAAATCGCCCAAGGCTTTCAGGCTGAAGAAATCCAGAAATTCGCGCGTCGTGCCATATAACGCAGGACGGCCCGGCACTTCGCGGTGACCCAGGACACGCACCCACTCACGCTCCTGTAAAGTTTTAATAATGTTTGAGCTCACTGCCACGCCGCGAATGTCTTCAATTTCGGCGCGTGTAATGGGCTGGCGATAAGCAATCAACGCCAGCGTTTCCAGTAGCGCGCGCGAGTAACGCGGCGCACGCTCTTCCCACAAGCGCGAAATCCACGGTGCCAACGCTTGCTTGACCTGAAAACGGTAGCCGCTGCTCACTTCTTTTAGCTCGATGCCGCGTGATTCGCATTCCTGCTGTAACGCAGCCAGCGCCTGGCGCAGTTCATCACGCGTAGGTGGCTCGTCTTCAATCGACTGCGCAATAAACAGCGCCGCTAACTGATCGACACTCAAAGGATGATCTGCCGCCAACAATGCCGCCTCGATAATATTTTTAAGTTGTTGCGAATTCATCGCTCACTCCCTGTATAGATTGACGCGGAACTTTAACGTAGATCGGCGCAAATGCATCGGCTTGAATCAGTTCAAGTAATGACTCTTTAATTAACTCGAGCACAGCAAGCAAGGTGACCACCACCCCCTGACGCCCTTCTTCAACCGTAAACAGCGTGGTAAATTCCGTAAAATTATCTGCGTTCACGACACCGAGAATATTCGACATACGTTCACGCACCGACAAGGCCTCGCGTTGCACATGATGATGTGAAAACATTTCAGCGCGCGTCAACACATCCTTGAGCGCCAGCAACACCTCATGCAGAGACACCTGAGGCGCCAACCGCATCACCTGGGTGTCTGGGCGTTCAGCCGACACCGTAAATATATCGCGCCCCAGTTGCGGCAAAGCTTCAACATCCGTGGCGGCGCGTTTATAGCGCTCATATTCCTGCAAGCGGCGTATTAATTCGGCGCGTGGATCGCCCTCTTCACCTTCCGCCACACCGGGTGGGCGCGGCAACAACATGCGCGACTTGATCTCCGCCAGCATCGCCGCCATCACCAGATATTCCGCCACCAGCTCCAGTTGCAAACCCTTCATCAGATCAATGTAAAGCATATACTGACGGGTGATTTCAGCTACCGGAATATCGAGAATTTCAAGGTTCTGACGCTTGATGAGATACAACAGCAAATCCAGCGGCCCTTCGAAGGTTTCAAGAAACACTTCAAGCGCATCCGGTGGAATGTACAAATCACGCGGCAACGTATTGAACGCTTCACCACGCACCAGCGCAAAGGGCGGGATGGCGTCTTGCGGAGGCGCTGATTCTTCATTAACTACATTAGCTGTGCTGTTCATGTGCGCGCTTTATAAAACATTTTATTCCAAATAATCCCACGTCAAGTAAGTGCAGAAACGAAAAGATCTCTCCCTGCGGTCGAGACAAGGATTTCTCCCTGCGGTCGAAATGACAGGGGGTTTGTCATCCCGAACGCAGTGAGGGATCTTGGATTTGAGCGACCCTTCATGATAAAACGCCACCTGCCAGTACATTTTGGGAAAGATGTGTAACACTGCTGAAACGGCTTGTCAGGCCTGTAAATCATGGAAGATACCTGCCGATGTCCAGCGGTGCGCTTCCTCAGTCCATCTTATTTCTACCATGTGCGAATTCGGCGATCCATTTCTTCATTGGACACTACACGCCCGCCCCGAGAATCAGAAAGCCCTCGACCAATCATCTTTTCAAAGGCCAATTCCCGCATGATTTCTTCATACGTCGCATCTTCCAGTTGAGATTGTATAACCTCAGTCATTTTTTCTTTAGCGTTCGACATATCACACTCCCGTTAATCAGCTAATGCCAGATCATCAAGAAAAATAATTCAACCCCATCACCTGACGCACTTCCGTCAGTGTCTCGCGCGCCACAGCACGCGCCACCTCGGCGCCTTCTAATACAATCTTGCGCACTGCATCCGGGTTAGCCACAAACTCCGCTGCCCGTTCACGCATCGGCGCTTGCTCCACCAGCACCGCATCAATCACTGGCTGCTTGCACTCAATGCAGCCGATGCCTGCGGAACGGCAACCCTGTTGCACCCACTGCTTCACGTCATCGCTGGAATAAACTTCATGCAACTGCCACACCGGACATTTATCGGGGTTGCCCGCATCCGTGCGGCGCACGCGCGCCGGGTCGGTCGGCATGGTGCGCAGCTTACGTTCCACTGCGGCCGGGTCTTCGCGCAAGCTAATGGTGTTGCCATACGACTTTGACATTTTCTGGCCGTCCAACCCCGGCATTTTTGAGGCGGGTGTCAGCAGCGCCTGTGGCTCAGGCAAAATAATCCGGCCACCGCCTTCCAGATAACCCAGCAACCGCTCACGGTCCATCAGGCTAAGATTTTGCTGCTCTTCAAGCAAAGTACGCGCTACCACCAACGCTTCGTGATCACCCTGCTCTTGATATTGCTTGCGCAGAGCCTGATAGAGCTTGGCATTTTTGCCGCCCATTTTTTTTGCGGCGGCTTCAGCGCGTTCGGCAAAGTCTTTTTCACGTCCGTAAAGGTGATTAAAGCGCCGCGCGATTTCACGCGTCAGCTCAATATGCGGCACCTGGTCTTCACCCACCGGCACCAGACTCGCTTTGTAAATCAACACATCGGCGCTTTGCAGCAGCGGGTAGCCGAGAAAACCGTAGGTGGACAAATCTTTTTCGCGGAGTTTTTCCTGCTGATCTTTGTAAGTCGGTACGCGCTCCAGCCAGCCCAGCGGCGTAATCATCGACAACAACAAATGCAGTTCAGCGTGTTCCGGTACGTGCGATTGAATAAACAGCGTAGCCGAGGCCGGATCCACCCCAGTTGCCAGCCAGTCAATCACCATATCCCACACGCTGTTGGCGATGATGTCGGGATTTTCATATTCGGTGGTCAGCGCATGCCAGTCCGCAACAAAGAAAAAACATTGATATTCATGTTGCAGGCGTATCCAGTTTTTCAATACGCCATGATAATGGCCCAGATGCAGTTGGCCGCTGGAGCGCATGCCCGACAGCACGCGTGGTTTTGGGTTGGCTATGGAATTCAAAGGTTTACCCTAAAATTATAAACCAATCATGGAATACAAACCGGTCTGAACGATTTTTACAAATGGCGTCATGATATATCCCAGCGCGCCGCTGATCAGTAGCCCCAGCAAAATAAAGAAACCGAAAGGCTCAATACGGTTATAGGCGTGGGCGAGACGATCTGGCAAAAAACCTGCCAGCACGCGCCCGCCATCGAGTGGCGGCAAAGGCAGCAGATTCAGCACCATCAACATCACGTTAATCGAAATGCCGGCGGCACCCATATACACCAGCGGACGCGACAGCATGTCAAGCTGCCCTCCCAGCAACAAGCCCACCTTCATCAGCAGCGCCCACAGGATCGCCATCAGCAGATTAGCCATGGGACCGGCGAGCGCTACGATAGCCATGTCGCGCTTGGGGTTACGCAGGTTTTCCCAAGCCACCGGCACGGGCTTGGCCCAGCCAAAAATAAAGCCGCCCATCATTAATAACAAACCCGGCACCAACAACGTACCTATCGGATCAATGTGCTTGACAGGGTTGAGTGTTAAGCGCCCGAGCATGAACGCTGTAGAGTCGCCAAAGCGGCGCGCCACCCAGCCATGGGCAACTTCATGTACGGTAATGGCGAATAAAACCGGCAGCGCCCATACCGCGATGAGCTGCATTGTATTAAGATTATCCATCGGTGCAGTGTAACCCTAAAAACGGCAAGTCCCCATTATCCCACAAAAGGCCGCACATCACCCTTCCCTTCTCTGGCAATCACAGCCACGCCCTTGACAAAATCCACCACGGTGGTGGGCAAATTGCCGCAATAGCCACCATCCACCACCATGTCAACATGATGCTTAAGGCGCTCATAGATTTCGTGCGGATCAGTCATGGGATCTTCCTCTTGAGGGAGGCTCAGGGTTGTACTGACCAGCGGCTCGCCCAACGCCTCCAGAAGCGCCAGCACAATGGGGTGATTCGGCACGCGAATGCCGATGGTCTTGCGCTTGGGATGCTGCAAGCGTCGCGGAACTTCATGGGTCGCGGGTAGCACAAAAGTATAGGCGCCCGGCGTATTGGCCTTGAGCAGGCGAAACATCGCGTTATCGACAATCGCATAAGTAGCGATCTCCGACAGGTCACGGCATATCAGGGTCATATTGTGTTTATCGTCGAGCTGACGCAGGGCGCGAATCCGATCCATGGCCGCTTTATTGCCGATCTGGCAACCCAGGGCATAACAGGAATCGGTGGGATAAACAATCACGCCGCCCGCACGTATCGCCTCCACCACCTGTTTGATCAGGCGCGGTTGCGGATTTTGCGGATGAATTTCTATTAAAGCGGACATCGGATTCTGCCTGAAAAATGACTATGATAATTTATAAAAAAATAGTTTAAAGCAAAAATATAACTTTATAAGGGTTAGCGGAAATCATACTATCCCCGCAAAAGTCAGCTAAAATACCATAATCCTAAAAATGGTGCTTCAATCAATCCACAGGCATCAAGCAACCGGTCAGAAACGTATACATGAAGCTTTTATTTGATTTTCTACCGATTTTCCTGTTTTTTATTGTCTATAAAGTCTATGACATTTATACCGCGACGCTGGTTGCGATTGTAGCGTCGTGCCTGCAAGTGGCATTTTTATGGCTGAAGCATCGCCGCGTAGAAAACATGCACATCATTACACTGGTGTTGATTGTGGTGCTGGGCGGCGCGACTTTGATGTTCAAGGATGAAACCTTCATCAAGTGGAAGCCCACCGGGGTTAACTGGATGTTTGGCATTGCCTTTCTCGGCAGCCAGTTTATCGGCAAAAAAACCATTCTCGAACGCATGATGGGCGCCAATATCACCCTGCCCGCCGAAATCTGGACGCGCCTCAATGCTGCATGGGCGCTGTTTTTCATCGCACTGGGATTTATCAATTTGTATGTCGCCTATAACTACGACACCGATACCTGGGTGAACTTCAAATTGTTTGGCATGATGGGATTAACGATTGCTTTTATTCTTGTACAGGCCGTTTATTTATCGCGGCATATCAAACATGAAGATGCCGTAGAAAACACCAAGGACAACCCGTGATGTTATACGCCATTATCAGCCAGGATATTCCGGATAGCCTGGAACGCCGCCTGGCGGCGCGTCCCGCGCATCTGCAACGCCTGGAGGCACTGCGCGATGCCGGGCGCCTGGTGCTGGCCGGTCCACACCCCGCTATCGATAATGAGAATCCGGGGCCTGCCGGATTCAGTGGCAGCCTGGTGGTGGCTGAGTTTGGATCGCTGGCCGATGCCCAGGCGTGGGCAGATGCGGACCCTTTTGCCATGACGGGCGTCTACGAAAAAGTCACCGTCAAGCCATTTAAAAAGGTGCTGCCGTAATGACTGATACTAATTCGCAACGCCTCGCCATGATCCGTGAGCGTCTCACCGTGGCGCTATCCCCGACACTACTCGACATCATCGACGACAGCCACAAACATGCTGGTCATGCCGGTGCGCGCGCGGGGGGCGGGCATTTTGTTGTCAAGATTGTGTCTGCCGCATTTATCGGCCAAGGGTTGCTACAACGGCACCGCCTGGTCTATGAAGCATTGGGTGATGCCATGCATAAAGAAATACATGCGCTGAGTATTCAGGCGTATACGCCGCAGGAAATGCCGGTATAACCCGATACTGCTCACTTAGCCGTTCGTGGTGAGCTTGTCGAACCACCAACGCGGTAAGTAGGGCGTGGTAGGTTAGCGCTGAGCCTGCGAAGCCCAACATCAGGGAGCAGCGTTACCGGCGTACCAATGCAGCATGAGGTGCTACCCCTTCACCATCAACCTCGCCGAACACCTGCGCGCCCTATGGCACCAGCCGCCAGGCCAAGCGTGAATACGGCATCTGGCAGCGACAGCATGCTAGAATGCAGACGGGCCTACAGACAGACCTTTTGCCACGGTTCGTGGCATGTGAAACAAACGGCAGGGGCTATGCTTCTTGTCAATCTCGGTTTACGTATGCGTATACGTTACGCTTGCCTCGCGTAAGAGTGCCTGTAGGCCCACCTCATCTCAACTGACGCTAAATGACACAACTAACCATACTGAAATCGGCAAAGACCCTTCACGCTGTAGCTGACCTTTTGGGCTTTAAGGCATCTGCGCTTTCCTTTATTCTGTACAAGAAGCCCAGTGCCAGCAAGTACAAGCAATTCGATATCCCAAAGCGATACGGTGGCACACGCCAAATCTGCGCGCCGTCACCCGATCTAAAGTTACTTCAGCGACGGTTGTCCGAGCTCCTGCAAAACTGCGTCGAGGAGATCAATAAAGCCAATGGTCTGGATGACAAGATTTCTCATGGATTCAAACGAAAGCGCTCAATCATCACGAACGCGAAGAAACACCGAAATCGTAATTACGTCTTCAATGTTGATTTGACAGACTTCTTTGGCAGCATCAACTTCGGTCGTGTTCGCGGATTTTTCATGAAAGATAAAAACTTTTTGTTACATCAGGATGTTGCGACAGTGTTTGCACAAATCGCCTGCCACGAAAACGTCCTGCCACAGGGAAGCCCGTGTTCGCCGGCCATCTCCAACTTGATTGGACACGTGCTTGACACCCATCTCGTCCAGTTGGCCTCGCGTAGTGGCTGTACTTACTCTCGATATGCAGACGACCTGACATTTTCCACGAACAAGGCCGAATTCCCATCGTGCATTGCTAAGCGTACGGTGGGCGAAGAACACCAGTGGAGTCCTGGCAATGATCTCGCGAGACTGGTCAAGAAGAGTGGCTTTGAGATAAACCCTCTCAAGACCCGAATGCAGTACCGTGATTCGCGTCAGGAAGTGACCGGGTTGGTCGTCAACAGAAAGGTAAACGTTCGTAGCGAGTACAGACACACAGTCCGCGCAATGGTGCATCGCTTGTTCACCAAAGGCAGTTTTGAGTTTGTGAACAGGATAACTGACGAGAAAGGAGCTGTGACCCTGGACAAGATAGCGGGCACCACCAATCAGCTCCACGGCATGCTCGGTTTCATTGATGGCGTTGACCTGTATAACAAAAAGCTGATTCCGAAAGCCAAAGGTTCAAGAGATCAATCAAGCTTAACGAGCAAGGAATCAATGTACCGCCGCTTTTTGCTATTCAAAGAGTTTTACACTGCATCCACTCCGGTCATCATCTGCGAAGGCAAGACGGACAACGTGTACATTCTGCATGCGATTCGCAGCTTGGCTGCGACATATCCGCAACTCGCAACGACGAGCCCCGATGGCAAGATAAAACTGCATGTTCGGATCTACAAATATTCCGGCACCAGTACAGGTCGAATTCTTGGTATTAATGGGGGAACAGGGGACCTGTCAAACTTTATACGCCTATACAGCCGCGAGAGCAAAAAATTCAAAGCACCAGGAGCACAACAGCCGATTATCTTGTTGGTCGATAACGACGCCGGTTCAAAAGTTATATATAACCCAGTAAAAGAAATAACCAAAAAGAACGTGGTGGGCACGGAGCCATTTATCCACATTACAGGCAACCTTTACATGTCAGCCACGCCACTGAAATCTGGAGCAAAGACCTCAATAATTGAAGATTTCTTCGATGACAACATCAAGTCAATAATCGTAGGCGGCAAGGCTTTCGATCCCCAAAATGAACTTGATCTTGATACGCATTATGGGAAGCATGTCTTCGCGCAGAAAGTCGTAAGGATGCATGCAGCCAATATTGATTTCAGTGAGTTCAAAGCGATCTTGTCGAACATAGTGGAAGTGATTGACGTGCATGCGAAGAAACATCCGGTCTGAACCAGTGGGATCCCGTATCAATACTGTTCGGTTATAGAGGGTGTAAATAGTTTTGTGTAAACGGTCATTCGAGTTAAACCGAGGGTGTAAATAACGCAGTAAGTTGGGCTTGGTAGGTTGGCGCTGAGCCTGCGAAGCCCAACATCAGGGGGGCAGGAAAACACATGCATTACTGGCGTAACAATGCAACAGGAGGCACATATTCTTTCACCCTCAATCTCGCCGAACGCTGTTCCAATGCATTGGTGCGGCATATTGATGACTGATGCGCAGCCATGAAAACGCTGAAAGAAACGCATCCGCTTACTATCCTGACGCAGGGAAAAATAGTGGCGATTCGTTGATATTACAGTTCTGATCAGCGAGCGTAGCGTGCCCTGTGCGCACGAATAATGGAGGGCGATGAGGTTCGCAGCGGAAGACAGGCAATGCACCGATATGGTGATCGTGCGCGTAGCGCACGCTACGCTCGCTCATCGGGTTTCGATAAATGTGAACAGAACCTAATCCAAAAATGAAATTATGATGGAAGGCCATTCTAAAAAAACCTCCTGCCAAAGCTTAACCCGGAGCGCAGACATGCCTACTACATTCCCCCCTGAGCGGCAACACCACACGCCAGGGAATTTTTCGGACCGGGTCGCGTATGCTTTCACCAGGCTTTTGCGGTTCTTCGCCGATATTTTTTTCGCCCGTCGGTATGGCCATCGCGCAGTCGTACTGGAAACAATTGCTGCCGTACCGGGCATGGTTGGTGGTGCCCTGCAACATCTACGCTCTCTGCGGCGCATGGAGAGCGATCACGGCTGGATCCGCACACTCCTGGAAGAAGCGGAGAATGAACGCATGCACTTGATGACTTTTGTTCACATCGCCCGGCCCTCGGGGTTTGAACGCCTACTGATCCTGATTGCGCAAGGCATCTTCTACAATCTTTTCTTTGTGCTTTACCTGATCTCGCCAAAGACGGCGCATCGTGTTGTGGGTTACTTCGAGGAGGAAGCGGTCTACAGCTACACGGAATATCTGGCCGGTGTGGACAATGGCACTTACGCCAACGTCCCAGCCCCCCAGATCGCTATCGATTATTGGAAGCTTTCTCCCGATGCCCGGTTGCGAGAGGTTATCATCGCGATCCGCGCAGATGAGGCCCATCATCGCGATGTTAATCATCAGTTTTCAGACGAGTTGGCTTGATCAGTGTGATAAACAGAAGTGATTAGCTATCACTACCGGCGGGAATGCGTAGCCTTCCACCCACCTTGATGTGGTCGTCAGCCAGTTTGTTGATCGATTTTAGCCTATCAATGCTGGTGCCGTATTGGCCGGCAATCATCATCAAGGTTTCACCTTCAGCAATAATGTGTTGTCGGCCAGCCAGATAAGCCAACTTGGTGCCGGGCGGTGGGGAACGGGTGAAATAGCCGCGTATGCCGTTGAGGATGGCGCGTGCGAGTTCTTGCTGGTGATCTTCATCCTGCAATTTTTTCTCTTCGGCGGGATTGGAAATAAAGGCGGTTTCCACCAGCAGGGACGGGATATCCGGCGATTTCAGCACCATGAATCCGGCGCGTTCGACCTGACCTTTATGCACTTCACCGATACCCTTGAGACCTTCCAACACTTGTGCGGCAACATCATGGCTGGCTTCGACGGAGGCGGTCTGTGACAAGTCGAGCAGCACCGAGGCGAGCATTTTATCTTTGCCGCCCAAGTCGACGCCGCCGATCAGGTCGGATGCGTTTTCCTTGTCGGCCAGCCAGCGCGCCGCTTCGCTGGTGGCGCCGCGTTCAGACAAAATAAATACCGATGAGCCACGTGCGTCGGGACGCGTGAAGGCGTCGGCGTGGATCGAGACGAAAATATCAGCCTTTTGCTCGCGGGCTTTTTGGGTACGGCGACGCAGATCAATATAATAATCACCATCGCGCACCATCACCGGGCGCATGCCGGGTTCCTTGCGGATCAGCGCTTCGAGTTTGCGTGCGATCGCCAGCACCACATCTTTTTCGCGGGTGCCACGCGGGCCGCGTGCGCCAGGGTCTTCACCGCCATGTCCGGCGTCGATGGCGACGATGATGTCGCGGTAGTGCCTGTCATCCAGTACTTTGGGAGTTGGTTGCACACTGGCAACGGATTTGCTTTCGGAGCGGGACTCTGTAGCAACGACTGGCACGGGTATTGGCGCAGGCATTACAGGATTAGAGACAGACACCGGCAATACCACGGCCTCTGGTGCTTTGCTTGCAACGCGCGTATCAAATAAATCCACGACCAGGCGATAGCCATATTCACCAGTAGGTTCGAGAACAAAGCTTTCGGGTTTTACGCGGCTTTTCAGATCAAGCACCATGCGCAGGTCTTTATTACGCTGGGCGCTGCGTATGCTTTGCAGCAACGGATTATTGTAATCCACCGTTCCCACAGGCGCGGCAAGACGCGCATTTTGCAGATCAATCACCACACGGTGGGGATTTTCCAGGGTAAAAACATTGTAGGTCGCCAAGGTGTTCATATCGAACACCAGGCGCGTGTTGTCGGGGCTGGTCCACAACCGTACACTTTTGATTTGGGCGTTTGTCGCTCCCGGCATCCTGCCTCCCGCGACACTAGCACGTCCCGGTGCGTCGTCGGCCAGCGTGGTTTCAGACCACACCAGCAAGGTGGACATGGCAAGCAAACACAGTAATGGGATAAGTTTTTTCATCTCGAAATACTTTAAACCGATAATGGCAATAAGTGTTTTATACACAAAAAACCATTTATTTTCAATCTAATCTTGAAGATACGGTGGGAATCTCTACAAGACATCAAGAAAACCCAGGTCACGCTGTGTTCAGTTGCGCCACGATTTCAACACCTATGATAGTGTGTGGCGCGAAGCTTACCTGACGTGCGGCATTCGCATAGTCAATGTAAATATCCAGGTCTGGCGGTGGCAAATGCCCGGCGCCGCGCTCGGGCCATTCCACAAGGAATATAGCGGCATTTTCCAGAAAATCCCGTAGTCCAATGTATTCCAGTTCTTGCGGATCGGTGAGGCGGTATAAATCGAAATGATAGACTTGACGCGCGCCAAATTGATATGGTTCTACCAGCGTGTAAGTGGGGCTTTTAACCTTGCCGTGGTAACCCATGCCCCCGAGGAAGCCGCGCACCAGCGTGGTTTTTCCGGCGCCGAGTTCACCGTGCAAAAAAATCACGGTGCAGGGTTTGCCAGAAGCACTGGCGACACAGCCACCAAGACGCGCGCCCAACGCCAGCATGTCGTGTTCTTGCGCGATATGAATATTAATCAGGATGCTCATTTAACACGTAATTATAGTTTACCAGTTTACGCAGATAAGGCATCAAATCACTTGCCAGCAGTCCACGCTCACCTTCTTGTGCCGCCCTGTCCCCCGCTTTGGCGTGGATGTAAACTCCCGCGCACGCGGCATCAACCAGGCTCAGCCCTTGCGCCAGCAAACCCGCGATAATGCCGGTCAATACATCGCCCATGCCACCGCTGGCCATACCGGGGTTGCCCGCTTCGCAGATGGCAATCGACTCGGACGTACACACCAGCGAACCCGCGCCTTTCAGCACGCAGACGCCGCCATAGCGCTGTTGTAACGTCTGCACGGCATGCGGCCGGTCGGACTGAACCTGTTCTGTAGTGATGCCCAGCAACCGCGCCGCTTCGCCGGGATGCGGCGTGAGTATCCAGTGATCACACTGCATCGGCTCCTGCGCCAGCAGATTCAGCGCATCGGCATCCACCACCAGTGGCAAATGCGTTTGCAGCACTGCGGCCAGCATGTCGCGCGCCCACGCCGATTGTCCCAGACCGGAACCGATGGCAACCACACTGGCACGCTGTAGCAGTGAACGCAAATCACGCGCGCACTCGACGCCATGACACATTAATTCTGGACGCGCCGCCGTAATGACAGCCGCATGGGCAAGGCGTGTGGCCACGCTCACCAGACCACTGCCCGTGCGCGCCGCCGCCTCACCCGCCAGGCGCACCGCACCCGCCATGCCGTGATCACCGCCCACCACCAGCACATGACCGTAATCGCCTTTGTGGCTGGCGCGTGGACGCGGCGGCAGCCATGCGCGCAGCATGCTGTCAGTGAGCGGTGTAACGGAAAGCGTCATGGCGGCATAAACCTCAGCGGGACTGGCGGCTTAATCATAGCAGAACCGGCAAACAGCGGGTATTCGAGGTGAACTTTTTGTTATATCATAAGCAATTTGGCTAACCAGGGTTTGATGGAATTGGGCATGCAAAAATTCATTACATTAACCGGATTGACCGCGCCGCTGGATCGCGCCAATGTGGATACCGATGCGATTATCCCCAAACAGTTTCTGAAATCCATTAAACGCACTGGGTTTGGGCCGAATCTATTTGACGAATGGCGCTATCTGGATCACGGTGAGCCGGACCAGGATAATACCGGGCGGCCGCTTAACCCCGATTTTGTGCTGAATCAGCCACGCTACCAAGGCGCGCAGATTTTGCTGGCGCGTGATAACTTCGGCTGCGGCTCGTCGCGCGAACATGCGCCATGGGCATTGCAGGATTATGGCTTTCGCGCCATTATCGCCCCCAGCTATGCCGATATTTTTTATAACAACTGCTTCAAGAACGGCCTGTTGCCGATTGTGCTGGATGCGTGCCAGCTTGATATTTTGTTTCAGGAAACAGCCGCAATATCCGGCTACACTGTCACTGTGGATTTGCAACAGCAAGTAGTCACTACCCCCAGCGGCGCAGTAATGCCGTTTGAGATTGAGGCCTTTCGCAAACACTGTTTGCTCAACGGACTGGATGATATTGGACTGACCCTGCAGCATGTGGATGACATCAAAGCCTACGAAAAGCGGCGCGCCACCGAAACACCGTGGCTTTTTTCATAATGCCCCTGCAAATGAAGACTCAATAAAATGACAAAAAAAATTGCGGTATTACCCGGTGATGGCATTGGCACCGAGATCGTTGCCGAAGCGGTAAAAGTTCTGGAATCCCTGCGCCAGGATTTCAGCCTGGCGATTGAAATGGAGCACGCCCTGGTGGGTGGCGCAGCCTACGATGCGCACCAGCATCCGCTGCCACCACAAACCCTGGCATTGGCAAAACAGGCGGACGCCGTGCTGCTCGGCGCCGTCGGCGGTCACAAATGGGAAACACTGGAGATTGCGTTGCGCCCGGAAAAAGGCCTGCTGGGACTGCGCTCCGAATTAGGATTGTTCTCCAATCTGCGCCCGGCGATTTTGTATCCGCAATTAGCGGCAGCGTCCAGCCTTAAACCGGAGATTGTCTCGGGGCTGGACATCATGATCGTACGCGAGCTGACCGGCGATATTTATTTTGGCAAGCCGCGCGGCGTGCGCGTGCTGGACAACGGCGAGCGCGAAGGTTTTAACACCATGGTGTACCGCGAATCGGAAATCGAGCGCATTGGCCGTTCTGCATTTGCAGCGGCGTTGCGCCGCGACCGGCGGGTGTGTTCAGTAGACAAGGCCAATGTGTTAGAGTGCACCGAGTTGTGGCGCGAAGTGATGACGCGCGTCGCCAAGGATTACCCGCAGGTGACGCTCAGCCACATGTATGTGGATAATGCCGCCATGCAGTTGGTGCGCGCGCCCAAGCAGTTTGATGTGATGGTGACAGGCAATATGTTTGGCGACATTTTATCAGACTGCGCGGCAATGCTGACAGGTTCCATCGGTATGTTGCCCTCGGCGTCGCTGGACGCGAATGGCAAGGGCATGTATGAGCCGATCCATGGATCAGCGCCTGACATTGCGGGCAAGGGCATTGCTAATCCGCTGGCGACAATATTGTCGGTGGCGATGATGTTGCGCTATTCGCTGGATGAACCGGCGTTGGCGACACGCATTGAAATCGCGGTAAACACCGTGCTGGATCAGGGCTTGCGCACCGGCGACATTTACACACCCGGCACGAAAAAAGTGGGAACAGCACAGATGGGCGATGCCGTGGTACAGGCGTTAAGGAATATATAAAAGAATTAGCGTATTGTCATTTCGAGCGTAGCGAGAAATCCTTGTCTCGAACAAAGGTGAAAGACCTTCCAGGATTTCTCGCTGCGCTCGAAATGACACCATTAAAACTATTGAAGGCAGGGTTTTATGAGTAAAACATTTGACGTAGCCGTGGTAGGCGCGACGGGCGCGGTAGGTGAAACCATCATCTCCATCCTGGAAGAGCGTAAGTTCCCGGTGGGCACGCTATATCCGCTGGCCAGCGCGCGCTCCGCAGGCAGCCGCGTGGAATTTCGCGGCAGTTATTTGAAGGTACAGGATCTCGCGCAGTTTGATTTTTCCAAGGTGCAGATTGGCCTGTTTTCTGCCGGGGGGGATGTATCCGCCATCTATGCGCCCAAGGCCGCCGCTGCGGGTTGCGTGGTCATCGACAACACCGCGCATTTCCGTTACGAGGCAGATATTCCTCTGGTGATTCCCGAGGTCAATCCGCATGCGATTGCGCAGTATCCTGCACGCAATATTATTGCCAATCCGAATTGCTCGACGATTCAGATGCTGGTAGCGCTCAAGCCGATTTATGATGCAGTCGGCATTACGCGCATCAATGTCTGCACCTACCAATCAGTGTCAGGCACCGGCAAAGAAGCCATCGAAGAACTGGCCGGGCAGTCTGCTGCGCTGCTCAATGCCTCACCGATCGAGCCCAAGGTTTACCCCAAGCAGATTGCGTTTAACGTGCTGCCACAAATTGACGTATTCCAGGATAACGGCTACACCAAGGAAGAAATGAAAATGGTGTGGGAGACGCAAAAAATCTTTGAGGACGCCAATATCAAGGTCAACCCCACCGCCGCGCGCGTGCCGGTGTTTTATGGCCATTCGGAAGCGGTGCACATTGAAACCCGCGACAAGATCAGCGCCGCTCAAGCGCGTGCCTTGCTGCAAAAAGCGCCAGGCGTGGTGGTGCTCGACGAACTTAAACCCGGCGGTTACCCTACGGCAGTTACCGAGTCGGCAGGCACCGATGCGGTGTATGTGGGACGCATCCGCGAGGACATTTCACATCCCCGGGGTTTAGATTTATGGATTGTGTCCGATAATGTACGCAAGGGCGCCGCCTTAAACAGCATCCAGATCGCCGAAATTTTGATAAAAGACTATCTGGCTTAAGTATTTGGCACAAGATGCCGCTGTTTTAGCGGGGGGATGAACACCCACCACCACAACAGGTTGCCCGGCAAGTCAGGGATCGCGGCCTTCGTTCTTGCAGCAACCGCAGGAAAGCGTGTTGTTGCAAGAATTACGATATGGATTGCTGCACAGCACTGGATAGTTTTAAGGACTGGAGATTCTAGGAGAAATTGATGCGCAAGCTGGCTTTCACGTTAGTTCCGCTGATACTGTTGCGGTCCACCAGCGTTTTTGCCTTGGGAGTGGGAGATATTGAGCTGCATTCAGCACTTAATCAACCCCTGAATGCAGAAATCCGACTCTTATCCGCAACCCCTGCCGAACTGCAGGGGCTGACCGTTGCGCTTGCGCCTGAAGCGGCGTTTATAAGTGCGGGCGTTGATCGCCTGGGCTTATTAAATCAGCTACGCTTCAAGGTTATACAAAAGTCAGACGGCTCCCACGTTATTCAAGTCACTTCCAGCCAGCCCATTCGTGAACCTTTTCTGGATTTTCTGGTTGAAGTTAACTGGCCGACTGGCCGCTTTGTTCGTGAATACACCGTATTACTGGATTTTCCCGTGCTCGAAGGTGGCAAGCCTGCACCGATAGATGCTCCGACGGTTACTGCTTCCCCCGAAAAATCGTCTGAAGGAGAGTCGACCCCGGACGTTAACACAACGTCAGGCACCGAGTCCTCCACAGACAATACACATACTGAAAGCGCCACCGAAACAGCGGCACCTCCTGCAACCGCAACACGCGGCAAATCCCCCCGTCAGGCACCATTGCAAACCGCCGTTGCAGGCGATGGTAGCTACGGCCCCACACAGCGTGCGGATACGCTGTGGGACATCGCTTTAAAAATGCGGCCTGACTCTTCAGTGAGTGTTTCACAGGTGATGCTCGCCTTGGCAAAAAATAATCCGCAAGCATTCTTCGGCAACAATGTAAATAATTTAATGGCAGGGTATATCCTGCGCTTGCCGCCTGTGGATGAGATTCGTGCTATTCCCCAAGAAGATGCAATACGTGAAGTTGCGGGGCAATATCAGCAATGGCTCAATGTACAACGCGGCGGCATGGCTGTGCCCTCTGCACCGGACAGCGCGGCGAACGCAGAGATGGAGGGCACCCCGCCTATGGGTAAGGGCGCCTCCGGCGCCCAACTCAAATTAGCTACACCCGACTCCGATAAGACAGGCGTATCAGGAGGAACTGGCAGAAAATTATCCGGCGATACCAGCGATGTTGCCGCCTTGCGCAAAGAATTAGCCATGGCGCTTGAGGCAGTCGATGCCAATCGCCAGGAAAATGCCGAGCTGCGCAGCCGCATGGCGCAACTCGAACAACAGCTTACCTCCATGCAACGTCTTTTAGAACTTAAAGACGGCAATATGGCAGCGTTGCAAAATAAAAAAGCTGCAAATACACCTGCCGCAACTTCCCAGCCTGCGGCCACGGCATCTCCATCCACAACAGGTAGCCCACCGCCACCACCACGCGCACCCGTCGTAACGCCTGCAGAACCACCCGCAGAAGATTTGCTCGGCACGCTGATGGGTGACCAGAAACAATTGGGACTCCTTATCGGCGGTTTCCTGGTGATTTCTGCACTGGTATGGGCGATGGTGCGTCGCCGCCGTCAATCTGCAATTGATTCTGCGGATGAAAGTTTCGCTAAATTATTGAAGAACTCGACGGTAACGGATGAGGGTAAAAAAGACGATGAAACATCATCCCCGGCCATCGCAAATAATGTAAAAAATAATGTAACAGAACAGGATCTTCCCAGCACTGTGATGGCGCTGAGTAGCGCGCAGACGGATGAGGACATGATTGATCCACTTGCCGAGGCTGATGTCTACCTGGCTTACAAACGCTATGACCAAGCCGCCGAACTGATTAAAGACGCGATACGCAATGATCCAACCCGGCCTGACTTAAGCCTTAAGTTATTAGAGGTCTATCATCTTGCTAAAAATAACGACGCGTTTGAAACCCAGGCAGAAACACTGTATGCGGAATTAAACGGTGATTCCAATCATCCGTTATGGGCAAAAGCAATTGAGATGGGCAAACAAACTGCGCCCACACATCCCTTGTTTTTTAAGGCCGTTGCCACGGTCGCGGCGGCGGGCACAGCAGCATCACTCGGCTTTATGGCAGATGCACCTGCGCCCCTGGACGCGATGACAGGCAACGCTGACGTAGCGCCATCAGAACTTGCCCCAGAAACGCCTGACAATTCTTTTTCACTCCCGAATGTGGAACAACCGAAAACAGTCGTCACCGATAACAGTATTGATTTTAATCTGGACGCCTCCCCCCCGGCAGACCTCGCTATCGAAGACAGCGCCCCGGCAGAAACAGACGCGCCCCTGTCAAACAGCATGGACTTTGACCTGAGTTTAAATGATGCCATAGATACGCCCATAGATACTCTTGGCATTACGGATAATGATGCGCCGCCGCCTCCCGCTACAGAATCATTGGCACAGGGCACCGCATCATTAAGTAATGAAATGGATCTTGATTATGCCTCTGTCCATAATACTCCTGAGGGTCATGAGCATGGCAATGGCTATGATAACCAAGCCGCAGCACCTGAAACATCAGCGAGTGACTTCAATCTGGATGATCCAGCCATCGCCGCATTTGATGGCACCGCACCTGACGATGCGATGGTATCGGCAGAAAAAGAAAATGATCTTTTTAGCGGCATAGATATGGTCGGTACCAAACTGGATTTGGCCAAAGCCTATATTGACATGGAAGATAAAGAAGGCGCGCGTATGCTGCTTAATGAAGTCCTGGAAGAAGGTAGCGCTCCGCAGAAAAGCGAAGCACGGGAGCTCATGCAGCAAATCACCTGATGGGCAGACTTTGGCACGCCGCTCTGCATCCCGTCATACGCATTGCGATTTTTATTATTCTGGCGGGCGCGCTTTCCATGGGGAATGTAAATATCCTGCTAATGGCTGCACTGGCCGTGGCAGCGGCCTATGGCATAACCGCTAACACCCCGTTCTTCGCCGCTAATACCCCGCTCTTCACTGCGCTAAACATGTTGCGGCGCATGCGCTGGCTGTTTCTTTCGCTGTTTATTATCTACTGCTGGTTTACACCCGGCACCCCTTTACCCCTCGCCCTGCCCGCTTCCATACTGGCCTGGCTGCCAACGCTGCAAGGGTTAGAAGAAGCCAGCATACGCATCGCGTCCCTCGTGACTATTGTGCTGGCCGTGCATCTGCTGCTGCACATCACATCACGCGAACAGTTATTGGGAGCGATTTATTGGTGGTTGAAACCTTTGAGTTATGCAGGCATTCCCTATGAGCGCCTGGCGATACGCATAGCGTTGGTACTGGAAACCGTACCCAAAGTGCAACCGCTCATCCATCAGGCCCTCGCGGAACACCGCCAGACAGACCCGGGCGCACCTGGGGCAATCCTTGCACACACTGGCCAGGTGGCCGCTGCACTTTATCAAAACGTGCTAACCCATGCTGAACAGCAAGCCTGTCATAGCATTGAAATTCCCGCCGTGATTTCACCGCCCGTTTGGCAATGGTTATTTCCCATGGGAATGGCTGTGGTGCTGGGATGGGCGGGGCTATAATTTACTGCTGTGCCTGAGTTTACAACCGTGTCTTGTTCAGCCGCAGCGCATTACCAATCACCGACACTGAACTAAAACTCATCGCCGCTGCGGCAATCATCGGCGAAAGCAGCAGACCAAAGAAGGGATACAACACTCCCGCCGCAACCGGCACACCCAGCACATTATAAATAAATGCAAAGAACAGATTTTGCCGGATATTGCGCAGCGTGGCGCGGCTCAAACGGCGCGCCCGCACAATACCGCGCAGATCACCTTTCACCAGTGTACTCGCCGCGCTTTCCATCGCTACATCGGTGCCGGTGCCCATCGCAATGCCGACCTGCGCTTGCGCCAGCGCGGGGGCGTCATTGATGCCATCCCCCGCCATCGCCACGATACGGCCTTCAGCCTGCAATTGTTTGATCACTTCAATCTTCTGTTCCGGCAAGACATCGGCAATCACGCGCTCAATGCCCAGTTTACGCGCCACCGTCTCGGCAGTCACACGGTTATCACCCGTGAGCATCACGATCTGTAAACCTTCGTTACGTAATTCCTGAATCGCTTGCAGCGTGGTTTCCTTGACAGGATCAGCAACGCCGATCAATCCCGCGCATTGCCCCTGTATCACCACAAACATCACGGTCTGGCCTTCGGCACGCAATGCCTGGGCATGTTCGTACAGATCACCCGGTTGAATACCTGACATCTCCAGTAATTTTAACGTGCCGATCGCTACCGATTTCCCATTCACCTGACCCACGACGCCTTTGCCGGTGATCGACTGAAAATCTGACACGGGCAACAACGGCAAACCTTGTTTTTGCGCCCCGGAAACAATCGCCGCCGCCAAAGGATGTTCACTGGCACGCTCCAGGCTGGCGCCGAGTTGCAATACCTCGCTCTCTGAAAATCCATTGCTTGTAGTCACCCCAATGAATTCAGGTTTGCCTACGGTTAATGTGCCGGTCTTGTCCACCACCAGCGTATCTACCTTCTCCATAATTTCCAGGGCTTCGGCATTCTTGATGAGCACACCGGCGGCTGCACCGCGCCCGGTGCCCACCATAATTGACATCGGCGTCGCCAGGCCCAACGCACACGGACACGCAATAATCAGCACCGACACAGCACTGATCACCGCATACGCCAGACGCGGTTCCGGCCCCCACAAACTCCAGGCAATAAACGCCAGCACCGCCACCAGCATCACCAGTGGCACAAAATAACCGGATACCACATCAACCAGACGTTGAATAGGTGCGCGGCTGCGCTGCGCTTCATTCACCATGCGCACAATCTGCGCCAGCAGCGTGTCACTGCCCACCCGCTCCGCGCGCATCAACAAGCCACCCGTGCCATTCACCGTCGCACCAATCAGCCGTTCACCTTTGTGCTTCTCGACCGGAATGGATTCGCCCGTGATCATCGCCTCATCAACAGCACTGTTACCTTCAATCACCACACCATCCACCGGCACTTTCTCACCGGGACGCACGCGCAACACATCGCCGGGCTGCACCTGTTGCAACGCGATATCTTCTTCGTGACCCTGCTCCCGCACAATGCGCGCCGTCTTGGGTGACAGCCCCAGCAATTTTTTAATAGCCGCGCCCGTGGAACTGCGCGCGCGTAACTCCAGCACCTGTCCCAATAACACCAGGGCAATAATCACCGCAGCGGCTTCAAAATAAACCGGCACCACACCATTCATCAACAGCGCTTCAGGAAAAATATCCGGCGCGAATGTGCCCACCACGCTATAAATCCACGCCACGCCCACGCCCAATGCAATCAGGGTAAACATATTCAGGTGACGATTGACGACGGAACTCCAGCCACGCTGAAAGAAAGGCCAGCCACCCCACAGCACCACCGGCGTCGCAAGCATTAATCCCAGCCATTGCAATACGCGGGGAGAGATCAAATTATGCATGCTTTCCGGGGCTAACTCGGCCACCATCGCCATCACAAACAACGGCAGCGCCAGCGCACTGCTGACCCAAAAACGGCGCGTCATATCTTCCAGTTCGGGATTTTTCTCTTCAGCGATAATGTCACGTGGCTCCAGCGCCATGCCGCAGATCGGGCACGCGCCCGGCGCATCACGTACAATCTGCAGGTGCATGGGGCACACATACTGCGTAGACACTACTGCCGCAACAGCGACTTCCGGCTCCAGCGCCATACCACATTTCGGACAGGCGCCCGGCCCTTGCTGACGCACTTCGGGATCCATGGGGCAAACATACATAGCGTCGTGTTGCGGTTGCTTTTGTGATGTGCGCGGTGCGGCGGCCGTTCCTGCGCTCACGGCACTTGTGCTTCCCTGCACGGCGTGGTTACAACAAGAAGATGATGATGTGGGCTCCTGCAGGAATGAGCGCAGAAATGTGCCAGGACTGGCTTCAAACTTGCGCAGGCAATGCGCCGAACAAAAATAATAAGTGACAGCTTCGTGTTGCGAAGAGCCAGCGGCTGATGTCTCGTCAACTGTCATGCCACATACGGGATCAATGGCCATTAAGCACCCTCATCATCATCCCTCACAACAAACATACTATTCCAACAACGGCACACGCTGGGCATCAATCAACAACGTAGCTGACTGCCCGTCAAGAAACATCAGGCCCACACCCCGAGTGGTGTGATGCACCACCAAACCTTCCACATGCCGGCAACCGTCATCTGGCTCCTGCCACACCAGACTGACCAACGCACCCAATGGAATATCCGCATCCCGCGCCGACACTTCCACAAATGCCCCGCCACGACCCACATCGCGTACCCGGCAGGACAAAACACATTGATTGCGATACTCAAGCGTTACCTGACATACTACAGGCTGACGGCGATCAAAACGATGATCCATATCCTTCCCTTTCCAGTCAAAATATCGCGTGTTGCCCTGACAAACAGCTCCCTCACTCTTGGCTGAAATGGTATGCCCTTGGCCAGGCATCCACAAGCCCCTTGACAAATTTATGGAACTGCGCTAAAAATGACCTAATGATCAACGATCTCGCCCGTAAGATTATCGGCCTGTTTTTAATGCTGGCACTGGTGGTTATGCCAGTACGGATTGCATTTGCCGATAGCCACCCCGCAAACACGGGTTCCGCCCCATATGCCAGTGGCGCAAGTCAGTCGCCTGAGGCGGCGGCCAGTTCCCCGCAGACGCATCACGCCGTACAGGGAAGCACAAGTGCTGCGGGCGCAGGAGCAGCCAATCATCGGGCCATGCCCCACCACCCTATGTCACCCGATATGTCATCGACTATGGCATCCGATACTCCCTGTGGCACACCCGCTAATACCGCCTGCGATAAAAACCATGTCACCAACACGACCCATCACTGCTCCAGTGACGCGCACTGCTGTGTCGCGCTCGTAGCATCCTTCTATGATGCTACGCATATGGCGCCTTCTACGCCCCGCTCTATATTATCAATTACACTCACCAGCATTATCATACCCACTGCAACAAAACCCCCTCGCCATAACTTCTTAGCCTAAAAACTAACACGCTTGTTTACCTGTCCCTGTTAGAGTAGGGTTTGCGTTTACTCATGTATGGGTTACCTGCGCATACGCGTTAGCTTTTTACCACTCAACCATTACAGGGAGTGCAACCATGATTGAAATTATCCCCAACTGGCACCCGATTTTTGTACATTTCACGGTAGCTCTGCTCAGCATTGCCGTGGTTTTTTTTATTCTGGGGGCAGCATTGCCGAAACATAAGTGGCGCGAACAATGGCTCGCTGTTGCGCACTGGAATTTATGGGTCGGCGCAGCGATTTCACTATTTACGGCTACTGCAGGATGGTTTGCCTTTAACAGCGTTGATCATGACACACCCTCCCATGAGGCAATGATTGAGCATCGTAACCTGGCATTGACAACACTGGCGGTATTTTTGCCCATTGCGGTGTGGTCACTGGCGCGCTACCGCGCGGGAAAACCAGTGCAATTGATATTTCTGGCGGCATTACTGGTTGCGCAGGGGCTGTTATTGTCCACCGCCTGGCACGGTGCAGAGTTGGTGTATCGTCACGGTTTAGGGGTAATGTCATTGCCGAAAAAAGAAGGGGATGGTCATGCGCATCAGCATAGCGACGGCAGTGCCCATGGACATGATGCCGCGCCACACACGGATGCACCAGCACCCCACACCCAGGAGCAGCCCATGCACATTGAAGGTGATGGTCACGCCCATGATGAAAAAATGGTTACTCCAGAAAAACCCGGCGACCACGTGGATGACCCGGCTCGTCCCCATAACCACTAAACTTAAGGAACACCCATTAATGAACAAAAAAATATTTGGCAGTATAGTGATGATATTAACACTTGGCGCATGTGACTCATCCAGCACATCCTCCCAGACGCAGGGCAGCACACCTCCACCAGAAAAAACCATTTCCACGCTCACCGGGGTAGATGTGATACGCCCGCACAATGTTCAGCAAATCGCAGAAGGTGAACAGCTTTATAAACAACATTGCGTAAGCTGTCATGGCGCCAAAGCAGAAGGTAATCCCGAATGGCGCAAGGCGCTGGCAGAAGGAAAATATTTGCCACCACCCCTGAATGGCACAGGCCGCGAATGGCATAGCTCAAGAAACGAGTTACACAACCATATCAAGTACGGCAGTAAATTTGGCAAGGGTAATATGCCGCCCTTTCAAAACACCTTGACGGATGAGCAAATCACGTCGGTCATAGCATGGTTCCAGTCATTGTGGTCAGACCAACTCTATGCAGAATGGCTCACCAAACACACGGTGGGCAGTGTATTTGTTGATGAGGCCTATAAAAAACAATAGGAGTCATCTTTGAAACGCCTACATTACATAGCATGGATGTTGATACTGGCATGGCTGACACCTGCTGCGGCCAACGAAACTATTATATTGAGCCTGGATGCGGCCGAGCGCCTGGCATTGCAACGTCATCCATTATTATCGCAATCACAGGCTGAGGTCGAGGTAAGTCGCGCGCGTGCGCTTTCTGCAGGTCAACTACCTGATCCGCAATTGCGTTTTGGCATACAGAGCGTGCCCATCGACAGCCTGGCATTAAACCGCGATGAAATGAGCATGGTTACGCTGGGTGTTACGCAGATGTTTTCACCTGTTGGAAAACGCGGGCTGATGCAGCAAAGCGCGCAAGCCGAAACGCTCACAGCCCAGAGCAAATACCGTGATACGCAGGCGCGGCTGCGGCATGAAGTGCACATGGCGTGGCTGGATGTTTATTATCAGGAACGTGAACTGGCCACGCTACGCGCAAGCTATGAGTTACTCGATCAGGTGGTGCAGGTGGCACGCGCCCAATACCGTAACGGGCTGACGCAGGAAGCCGATGTACTAAAGGCCCAACTGGAACGGGATGATTTGCGCGAACGCGAAGAAAACATTCATGCCACGCGCAGCGTGGCGCTGAGCCGTTTGGCGCGGCTGATTGGCATGTCCAATGCGAATATAACGGTTACAGCAGAATTGCCTATAGCGCCCACGGTTCACACTGACGATGAGTTAGTGGATATGCTGCCGCAACATCCTCAAATCACAGCGCTGGATGCGCAGATTCGCGCCGCAGAACTGGATCTAGCGGTAGCACGGCGCGATTATTATCCCGAGTTTGGCGTAGAAGCAATGTACGGTTATCGTGCCGCACGTGATATGGACGGCGCAAAAGTACCCGACATGATTTCGGCAGGCGTGGTGATGAGTGTGCCGTTGTGGACCGCCAACCGTCAGGATGCCCGCGCACAGGAACGTCAGGCACAATGGCTGTCACTACGCTATCAACGTGATGATCTGTTGTTACAGTTAAATGCAGATGCGCGTGCGCGCTATGCCGAATACACACGCATTAAATCACGGCTGGCGCTGCTTGAAAACACGCTGTTGCCGCAGGCCGAACAAACGGTGAGCGCCCTGCTCGCCGCGTATCGCACGGGAAAAACTGACATGGCAAGCGTATTACGCTCACGCCAGGTGGGGCTGGATTATGCGTTGCGGGTGTGGCGCTTGCGTACTGACATATGGATCGCCAGTGCCGAGTTGAATTATCTTGGAACTACCACTGCAGAGACATCCGATCATGAACACTAAAAAAATTCCCTTATTATCAGGGGTCATTCTGGCAAGTGTCGCTATTGGCATAGTGGCTGGTTGGCTGCTTAAAGATAATTTTAAAGATAACTTACCACCTGACATTGCCATCTCACCCAAAGAAAAAAAAATCCTGTTCTATCGTAACCCGATGGACGCTTCGATTACCTCACCTGTACCGCAAAAAGACAATATGGGCATGGATTATATTCCTGTTTATGCGGATGAAAAATCCAGCGCCCAGACCGAGAATAAAATTCTCTTTTATCGCAACCCGATGAACCCCGATGTCACCTCGCCGACACCCCAGAAAGATAGTATGGGTATGGATTACATACCGGTGTATGCCAACAAGATGACAGATACGGGCAGCGTGGAAATTGATCCGCGTGTGGTGCAAAATCTGGGGGTGCGTACCGCGGTGGTACAACGTCAGTCATTCGCCACAAGCATTGATACTGTAGGTACGGTGGCGATTGATGAACGTGGCATCAGTTTCTTTAACCCGAAAATCAGCGGCTGGGTGGAGCGTGTGTATGTAAAAGCGCTGGGTGATGCAGTGCAGCGTGGCCAGTTACTGGCGGAAATTTATGCACCCGAACTCGTCAGTGCCCAGGAAGAATTTCTCGTGGCGCTCAATGGGGTTAAGCGTTTTACCGACTCTCCGCTATTGAAAGACAGTCAATCCTTACTCGAAACAGCGCGTGCGCGACTGCAGTTGCTGGATATGTCGAATGCCGACGTCGAAGCTCTGGAGCGCACCGGGCAAGGGCGTCGCACCATCAAACTCTACGCACCACACAATGGCATTGTGACAGAATTAAATATGCGCGAAGGAGGCTATATTACACCCGACACGCGCCTCTATAGTCTCGCAGATCTGTCACGTGCCTGGGTGATTATGGAAATTTATACCAGCCAGATGGAATTTGTGACGCCGGGCAATTCGGTAACACTGCGCACCGCCTCCATGCCAGGGCGTGAGTGGCGTGGACGCATTGATTATCTTTATCCCACCATTAATCCACAGACCCGCACGGTGCAGGCGCGCCTGGTGTTTGATAATCCCGGTAATGTGTTGCGTCCTGGCATGTTTGTCAATGCCAGCATTAAGTCCACAGCCAAAGCACCCACACTCGCCGTGCCGCGCGAAGCATTGCTACGCACTGGCACACGCGATGTGGTGATGGTGGCGCTGGGCGCGGGAAGTTTCAAACCCGTGACGGTGCGTACTGGTGCAGAGAACAGTGAACTTGTTGAAATTCTGGAGGGACTGGAAGCCGGTCAACAGGTGGTGTTAAGCGGTCAATTTCTGCTGGATGCGGAGGCCAGCTTCAAGGGGGGCATGGATCGCATTGAAGGAAATAATAGCGGAACGCCAGCGCAAGGTGATCATGCCGGACATCAACAATGATTAGCGCCATCATCGACTGGTCTTTGCGTAATCGCTTTCTGGTATTACTCGCCACTCTCGCCCTCACACTGTGGGGCGTTTATTCCGTGCAGAAAACGCCCGTGGATGCGATTCCTGACCTGTCTGACGTTCAGGTGATTATCAAGACCAGCTTCCCCGGTCAGGCACCGCAGGTGGTGGAAGATCAGGTCACTTATCCGCTCACCACAACGCTGCTGGCGGTGCCGGGCGCCACGACAGTGCGCGGCTATTCATTCTTCGGCGATTCGTTTATCTACGTGCTGTTCAAGGATGGCACCGACCCTTATTGGGCGCGTTCGCGGGTGCTGGAATACATCAATCAGGCACAATCGCGCTTGCCACAAGGCATCACTCCAACACTGGGGCCGGATGCCACCGGCGTGGGTTGGGTGTATGAATACGCGCTGGTGGACCGCAGCAATCAACATGATTTATCGCAACTGCGTTCACTGCAAGACTGGTTTATAAAATTCGAATTGCAACGTCTACCAGGTGTCGCGGAAGTTGCAACGGTGGGCGGCATGGTGAAACAGTACCAAGTCGAAGTTGACCCGCTCAAACTGCTGGCCTATGGCATTACTTTGCCTCAGGTAGAAGCTGCCATCAGGCGCGCCAACAGCGAGACGGGCGGTTCGGTAATCGAGATGGGCGGCGCCGAATACATGGTACGCTCAAAAGGCTACCTGCGTTCGATCACCGATCTGCGACAGATACCCTTGAGCGTATCCGCCAGCGGCACACCCATACAACTAGCCGATGTCGCCAATATTCAACTTGGCCCGGAGTTGCGGCGCGGCGTGGCGGAACTGGATGGACAAGGCGAGGTAGTCGGCGGCATTGTAGTGATGCGTCACGGCAGCAACGCGCAAGAGACCATTGCGCGCGTCAAGGAAAAACTCGCCGCATTGAAAAGCGGACTCCCTGCCGGGGTGGAAATTATTGAAACCTATGACCGCTCGGCACTGATTAACCGCGCCGTCGCCAACCTTAAAGAAAAGTTGCTGGAAGAATCACTGGTGGTGGCGCTGGTGTGTCTGGTGTTTCTGTTTCACCTGCGTTCGGCGCTGGTAGCGATTATCAGCCTGCCCGTGGGCATTCTCACTGCTTTTGTTATCATGCATCAGCAAGGTATTAACGCCAATATCATGTCGCTGGGCGGCATCGCGATTGCGATTGGCGCGATGGTGGATGCCGCGATTGTCATGATCGAAAACATGCACAAACATCTAGAGCGTGCCGGAGCAGCCGTAGGAGCGGCAGCCTCCGCTCAGTTAGATTACTGGGCGATAACTCGCGCTGCCGCACAGGAAGTCGGGCCCGCCTTGTTTTTTTCGCTGCTGATCATCACCGTTTCATTTTTACCAGTCTTCACGCTGGAAGCGCAGGAAGGCCGCTTGTTCGCCCCGCTCGCCTATACCAAAACCTACGCCATGGCTGCTGCTGCGGGGCTGGCTGTGACACTGGTGCCAGTGTTGATGGGTTATTTAATCCGTGGGCGTATTCTGCCCGAACACAAAAACCCGCTGAATCGCCTGTTGATTGCGATCTATCAACCATTGATCGACGCGGTGCTGCGCTTCCGTATACTCACTGTAATAATCGCACTGGTGTTGCTGGCAACCATTATCTATCCTTTGCAACGCCTGGGATCAGAATTCATGCCGGCGCTGGATGAAGGCGATCTGCTCTACATGCCCATCACCCTGCCTTCGATTTCCATCGGCGAGGCAGCGCGCATCCTGCAACAAACCGATAAAATGATCAAGCAGATACCCGAAGTCAAACGCGTCTTCGGTAAAGCCGGGCGCGCTGAAACTGCCACTGACCCTGCACCGCTGTCGATGTTTGAAACCGTGGTGCAACTCAAGGATCCATCTGAATGGCGCCCCGGCATGACGCTCACCAAACTCAAGGAAGAACTCAATAACAGCGTACAAGTTCCCGGCCTCACTAACGCTTGGGTCATGCCGATCCGCACGCGCATCGACATGCTTGCAACCGGTATCCGCACACCGGTCGGCATCAAGGTGGCAGGGCCAGACCTGGCGGGCATCGAGCGTGTCAGCAAGGACATAGAAGCCGTCATAAAAAAATTGCCGGGTACGCGCTCCGCCTTCGCCGAGCGCGTCAGCGGAGGACGTTACATCGACATTGAAGTTGATCGCGCCCTGGCAGCACGCTATGGCCTCAACGTGATGGATGTGCAGGATATGATACGCACCGCCATCGGTGGCGAAAACATTACCACTACCGTGGAAGGGCGCGAGCGTTATCCGGTGAATCTGCGCTATCCGCGCGCGCTGCGCGACTCGGTCGGCGCACTGGCCGCCAGTCGCATCGCAACACCGTCAGGCGCGCAAATTCCGCTCGGCGAACTTGCCACGTTGCGCCTGATGGATGGCCCGCCGGAAATCAAAAGCGAAAATGCGCGGTTGAATGGCTGGATTTATGTTGATATCGCCGATATTGATGTGGGCAGTTTTGTTAGCAACGCCAAGACCGCCGTAGAGCAACAGGTGAAAATTCCCCCCGGCTATTCACTCACCTGGTCCGGCCAATATGAATACATGGCACGCGCCAAGGCCAAGCTTAAACTGGTCATTCCCCTCACGCTTGGCGTCATCGTGCTGCTGCTCTATCTCCACTTCCGCAATGGCATGGAAGTGGCGATGATCGTTATCAGCCTGCCGTTCGCGCTGATCGGCGGCGTCTGGCTGATCTACTTGCTCGGCTATCAGCTCTCCGTCGCGGTGGGCGTGGGCTTTATCGCTCTCGCAGGCGTGGCCGCCGAATTCGGCGTGATCATGCTGCTCTATCTTGATCAAGCTGTAAACCATCAGCAAGCCGAAGGCCGTATGAACTCCTGGGATGACCTCAAAGCGGCCATTATCGAAGGCGCCGTGATGCGCGTGCGGCCCAAAATGATGACTGTCGCCGTGATCATCGCTGGCCTGTTACCCATTATGCTCAGCCACGGCACAGGCTCGGAAGTCATGCAACGTATCGCCGCGCCCATGATCGGCGGCATGATCACCGCGCCCCTGCTCAGCCTGCTGGTCATCCCGGCGCTGTATGCGCTGTGGAAAAAGCGAGCACTGAATTTGAGGTAAATCCCTCTATACACTTCACACAACATCCATTACTATTTCAACAGGAGATCACCGACATGAAGAAAGGCATGAAAAAGACATCGCACCTAATACCCGCTTTCGTACTGCTCGGCCTATTACTCCAAGGGCCGCTGTTCACATCCGCCCAGGCAGAGGATATGAATAACATGCCTGGTATGTCCACAAACAAACATGCCACCATGCAACCACACAAAGGTCAGGGCAGCGTCAACAAAATAGACGTAACCACAGGCACCATTAACCTCACCCACGGCCCCATCAAAAGTCTGGGCTGGATGGGCATGACGATGGATTTTAAAGTGAAAAACAAAGCCAATCTTGATAAAATCAAGGTGGGCACAAAAGTAGGCTTCGAAGTCACCAAAGAACCCGACGGCGCCTTTGTCATAACTACTATAACTCCCGTTAAATAATTTTCTTATATAACTTAAAATCGAGGCGCTTCATGAAGAAACATCACTGGCTGCAAACTGCCCTTTTAACCACGCTACTTTCATCACCGCTGGCCTACGCCGCCGATGAGAATAAAGATCATGCCCAGCAGCATCCGCACGCCGCAGCCACCGCTGAAGCAGCCCCGCCTGCCGAAGATATGGCGCCGGTAGACATGAAAAAATATCTGCAAGACATGCAAGCCGCGCTCCTGAAAATGCACGACCTGTCACACAAAATCCAGCAGACCAAAAATGCCAAAGCGCGTGAAAAGTTAAAGGATGAACACCTGCAGTTGATGGGTCGGCACATGGAAATGGTCGCACCCCTGATGATGCAAATGATGATGGGCGCAGGCTCACACGACGGTGACATGGAAGCCGATGAAGAATCAACCGATCAAGCGCCCGCTACAGAAAGCCCGCCGCATAAGCACTAAGCTATTGCGTTTCATGGCAACGGGCGATATTTATGGTATCGCCCGTTGCTATTACACTGCATGCTCCTCGCTTAAAATAGCGGCTCTAATCATCGCCAGCATTTTTTTATCAACAACCCTGTGCATCGCCGCTCCCCCCCCGGGATCCATATCAGCACCCATGCCAGATCCAAAACTATGGGCGCACTACAAGCAGCTTTACATCAGCGCCGAAGGGCGCGTCATAGATACTGGCAACCAGAATATCAGTCATTCGGAAGGACAGGGCACCGGCATGTTGCTGGCAAACGCCTACCATGATCATGCAACATTCCAGAAGCTCTGGGGTTGGACACAAAAAAATTTACAAATACGCAAGGACAAACTTTTCGCATGGCGCTGGCAACCCGCCCGCACACCTGCGGTCACTGATTTAAATAATGCCAGCGATGGCGACATTCTTATCGCGTGGGCGCTGTACCGTGCGGCACAACAATGGAATAACGCCGCTTATCGTCACGCAGCGCAGCAGATTTCACGGGATATACGCACCAAATTGATACGCCGCACCGCCTATGGGTGGATATTATTACCGGGCGCGGCGGGCTTTGAGAAAAACAACGGCATCGTTGTCAATTTATCGTATTGGATTTTTCCGGCGTTTAATGACTTCACGAAATTTGATCCCGCACCAGAATGGGGGCAGTTAACACAAAGCGGATTGAAACTGGTTAAAGCGGCGCGCTTCGGACAGTGGAACCTGCCCCCCGACTGGCTGCTATTGGGGCGTGAGCCACAGCAGGTAAAGGAGCGTGAACCACAGAATGGAAAGGAGCGCGAGCCACAGCATGGAAAGGATAAAAAGCTTTCACTACCGCCACAATTCGCGCCGCAATTCGGCTATAACGCCATACGCATACCGTTATATCTGGCGTGGGCTAAACACCATGAGAAAGATTTAATGATGCCGTTCATCAACTTCTGGACATCCTTCACTCACGGTGCACGCGGCATTGCAGCCACAGCCAACCTGTTGAATAATACCGTTGGCTTATACGAGGCATCACCCGGCTTTAAAGCGATTATTCAACTCATCTATACATCACACGGCATCACCACGCCGGTAACGGTGGAAGAATATTCCCCGCAGGATTATTACTCAGCCAGCTTGCTGTTATTGGCCAGACTGGCAAAAACAGAAACAAATTTCTGAAGCGCGCCCCAGCATTTTCAGAAGGGTTGATCTTTTGATGTTACCTGTAATTGCTTGCGTGTCTTACCAATAAATTCGGCAAAAAAAGCACCGAAAATACCCAACATTAAACCCACCACACCCGCCAGCGCCATGTAAAGCACCGGTTTGGGCGAAACAGGCTCTATTGGCAAGGTGGGTGTCCTCAGCACAACCGTCGGCGTGGACTGTAGCTCGGACATGGCCAATCTTAAGGTGGTCTGCTGCTGCGCAATCTGGGGCAAGCGCTGCACTAATAAATCCTTTTGCAACGTCAGCAATCCCGCTAATGAAGCTTCACTGCCCACCAATGCAGATATACGATGCTCGATCAGGGCAAGCGATTGTTCAATACGCTCAGCTTCCTGCTGCAAAGCTTCCAGCTGCTTGGTCTGCTCAGCTCGCCCCACATCGAATAACTTCTGATGCCGCTTCATCACCTTGGCGACAACTTCTGCAAGAAAGTGCTGTGCCGCCTGGGCTTCATGGGCTTGAGCAATTATTTCAACACCATTTGCCAGCACTTTCTCCATCGTCTTCACTTCCGTGACCGCGGGCAGTGTTTGTGCTCCCTCACTTCTGTCCTTAACCCGGTGTTCCTCTCTAAGTCGTTGTACAATCAACTGCGGTGACTCGATTGGACCCACCTGCCCCACGCCAAGCACAGCACGGCTTTCATAGATTGGCTTGGCAATCAACAGCCATGCGCCCACCAATGATAAAATAACGGCTACGGTTATTAAAATCAGTCGTTTTCTTTTAGCAATCACTCTCCATAAATCTATTAAACTGATTTCATCTTCCTGGAAATCCTGTGTCTCCCTAGGATCCATTACGTGTTTATCTGTCATTACTATTCTATCCAAACATTACTATCATTAAAAATAATTTACGCTGTAGTTGGATTACGCGCAGCATCCACTTCTGCCTGAATCTCCAGCAAAGCGCTTAAGGGATCTTCAGCTGCGGTAATGGGCCGGCCAATCACCAGATAATCAGCGCCATTACGGATCGCGTCCGCTGGGGTCATGACGCGCCGCTGGTCATTCAGTTGCGCGCCTTGCGGACGAATGCCGGGCGTCACCAGACAAAATCCCGCGCCTTGGGTCTGCCGTACATCTTCGACTTCCTGGGGTGAACACACTACCCCATCCAGTCCCGACTTCTTCGCCAATGCGGCAAGACGCAAGACATTTTCATACGGTGTACCCGGCAAACCAATCTCGCGCAAGTCCTGCCCATCCAGGCTCGTCAACACCGTCACACCAATCAAGCGGGGATGGTGCGATGCGCTGTCAATGGCTTCACGCGCGGCTTCCATCATCTTGCGCCCGCCCAAGGCATGCACATTCACCATCCATACCCCCAGGTCAGCCGCCGCAGTACATGCCTGGGCAACCGTATGGGCAATATCGTGAAATTTTAAATCAAGAAAAACATCAAAACCTTCACTCACTAATTTATCAACCATGGCAGGGCCAGCGCGGGTAAAAAGTTCCTTGCCCACTTTCAGGCGGCAATACTGCGGAGACAAGGCACCCACCAGATCCAGCGCCTGCGCAGCATCTGCATAATCCAAAGCAATAATAATCCGCGAACTTGTCATAGCTACCTCATTCACCTTTAGGGTGCCTCTATAAATTCGATCAAGGTGCGAGGGCAAGGCGAAAATAGGCGAAAAAGCGGAGTGTACACGAAGTACATGAGCATTTTGAGCCTATTTTCAACGCGGCCATCGCGGCTTTAGCGAACTTATAGAGGTGCCCTTTATCACTCAGGGCGTTTCATCCAATCCCTGCACCGGCTTCATAACACCCCATTTCTTGCAACTTGGACATTGCCAATGCAGTGACTTTCCGGAAAATCCACATTGCCCACATTGATAAAGTGGCCGCTCTTGCAGCAGCTTTTTTATCGCCGTATTGAGCGTCAGCAACTGCCCACGTATCTTGCCTTCACTGCCCACAAGATACAAGTCCACCAGACACGCCAATCCTGACAAGGTAGGTTGTTTATTGAGATGTTCAACAACAAAAATCGCCGCGTCCTGCTCCCCCTGCTGATCACGCAGCAACTCGGCAAATGCGAGAAGCGGTACCACCCCCGCGTATTTTTGCAAAATCTGCTTAAGGTATCCGGCTATTTCGTGCGGGGTGCCGAGTTTATTGTAACAGTCTACGATACGGGGAATGACTTCCGCCAGATAATCCGCATCCTGCTCCTCAACATTTTTGTAAGCACGCAACGCCGAAACGTAATGTCCAGACAGCATGTCAATATCTCCCTGTAGAATACTGGCGCGCACGCAGTCAGGATCAGATGCCAGGGCGCGCTTGATTATCCTGTTCGCCTCATCTACATCATGCTGCTGTCGGGCCTGCTCGGCCAGCTCACAATGATATTGGGCAATAATATTGTTTAACTTCTTTCCTGTGACGGTTTCCAGTTTGTATGCGACATGAATTGCCTTGTCCCATTCCCGCTCCTGTTGATAAATGTCACGCAAGGAACGCAATGCAGGCACCATTTGCGATGTACAGGCGCCTCCAGACATCAGGCTGTCAGAAAAGGTCTCTGGTGTTTCGGTAAGCTTCAAAAACAGGCTTTCGGCACGGTCAAACCAACCCGCGCGCAGATAATCTTCGCCTAGTTCCAGCAAAGCCTGGTTGCATTGTTCGGGAGTAAGTGTGGGGCGGGCTATAAGATTTTGATGGATGCGAATGGCACGATCCACTTCACCGCGTCGACGAAACAAGCTACCCAGGGCAAAATGAGTTTCGACGGTTTCAGCGTCCACCTCGAGCATTTTGACAAATACTTCAATAGCCTTGTCAGGCTGCTCGTTGATAAGATAATTCAGCCCTTTAAAATAATCGGGATACAACAAGCCCTGTGCACTTTCTTCCTGTTTGCGCCGTTCATCGCGTTTAGCCAGCCACCAACCGCAGGCTGCGGCGACTGGCAACAACAGCATTCCTAGCCAGACATAATCGTTCAAGGATTTTCTCTAAGCGGGAGCGCATTTGAAGGTGGAAGCGTATGTGAAGGCGCGTCTTTAAGCGGAAGCGTGCGTAAACTGGCAAGTTCGGCATCCATGGCTTGGCTTGTCTTGCGCAGCCGCGAAACTTCCCGCTTCAATTTGATGATGATGCCCAGGCTGGCAATCACCCCTGCAACCACACCCATAATCAGTGTTATGAGCACGACCAGGGACAAAGATAAACGCTGGCTACCAAAATAATAATCCAGCTCTACTGGTTCGGCATTTAGAATGGCGAAGCTCAGCCCAAGCGTGAGCACCAGGAGAAAAATTATTAAATTAACAATATATGACATGCTCTGGCCCTCGTTACATCATAACCCAAATCACTGGCGGGACAGGCCGCTCAAGTGCTGGTCGCTTCCAACATCCTGCGACGTCCACGCGACCGCCATGGATGGCGGAAGGTATTGTAAACACCGGGGGACATAAGAGTAGTCGAGCGAAAAGGAATATCGTTCAACCTAAAAACCTTGATTGAAACCGGAACGAGACCAAACGAGAATGGCGACGATGCCTCATGCAGAGCGCATGTGTTAAGCATTCACGGGGCAGGTTCCAATCGAGGTTTTTAGATCACTCGGCGTTACTGTTTACGCGATCACGTAATTCTTTACCTGGCTTGAAGTGGGGCACATATTTACCTTCAAGAGGCACCGGTTCACCGGTCTTGGGGTTTCTGCCCATGCGGGGTGGACGGTGGTGCAAAGAGAAGCTGCCAAAGCCACGAATCTCGATACGGCCGCCCGTAGCCAAGGTCTGTGCCATTTGCTCAAGAATCGTTTTAACCGAAAATTCCACATCTTTATAGGTCAAGTGATTAAGCTTTTGCGCGAGCGTATCAATCAGCTCGGACTTTGTCATCGCCTTATCCCCATCATCATAAGTGTCTGTCATAGTATTCTCAACTCACATAGGGGAGCCTGACTGACCAAACACCAGGGGAGCTAACCCTCCCCTTTTAAATCAAAGTCAGCCAGGCGCCAAGGTTACCAGAAAGTTAGGGCACCTCTATAAATTCGATCAAGCCGCGAGGGCAAGGCGGAAATGGGCGAAAAAGCGGAGTGTACACGGAGTACATGAGCATTTTGAGTCCATTTCCAACGCCGCCATCGTGGCTTTAGCGGATTTATAGAGGCGCCCGTTATTGGTGCGGACGATTACTCGCCTACCCGATTTTCCATTTTTTCCTTGATCAGGTCACCCAGCGTAGTCGCGGTTGAGGCGGTACGTGAGTATTCCTGCATGACTTCTGCTTCTTCTTCATTATCTTTGGCTTTGATGGAGAGGATAATGGTGCGGTTCTTGCGGTCAACGCCCATAAACTTCGCCTCTACTTCATCACCTATCTTGAGTACGGTACGCGCATCTTCGATGCGTTCACGCGACAGCTCGGTGGCGCGCAACTGGCCTTCTACGCTTTCTTCAAGATGAATCACAGCGCCCTTGGCGTCAACTTCCTTGACCACACCTTTGACGATGCTGCCCTTGACATGATCAGCGACAAAATTCGAGAACGGATCTTTTTCCAGTTGCTTGATGCCCAGCGAGATACGTTCACGCTCAGGATCAACGGCCAGAATCACCGCTTCAACTTCATCACCCTTCTTGTAATTGCGAACCGCTTCTTCACCGGGGAGATTCCATGACAGGTCAGATAAATGCAACAGTCCGTCGATGCCGCCATCCAGACCCACAAAAATTCCGAAGTCAGTGATGGATTTGATTTGCCCGAAGACCTTGTCGCCCTTGTTGTGGATACCGGAGAATTCTTCCCACGGATTAGCGCGGCACTGCTTCATGCCCAGCGAGATACGGCGACGACCTTCGTCGATATCCAATACAACGACCTCAACTTCTTCACCTAAATGCACAACCTTGGAGGGATGAACATTCTTGTTGGTCCAGTCCATTTCAGAGACATGCACCAAACCTTCAACGCCATTTTCGATTTCAACAAAGCAACCGTAATCAGCAATATTGGTGATCTTACCAAACAGGCGTGCGCTCACCGGATAACGGCGTGCAATATCAACCCATGGATCTTCACCAAGCTGTTTGAGGCCCAGCGATACACGATTGCGCTCACGGTCAAACTTGAGCACCTTCACATCAATCTCATCGCCGACATTGACGACTTCGGAAGGATGCTTGACGCGCTTCCACGCCATGTCGGTGATGTGCAGCAGGCCATCGACGCCACCCAGATCCACGAACGCGCCATAATCGGTGAGGTTTTTAACAGTACCCCTGACGGCCTGGCCTTCTTCGAGATTTTCCAGCAAGGCCTGGCGCACTGCACCGCCTTCGCTTTCAACCACGGCACGCCGCGATACCACAACATTATTGCGCTTGCGGTCCAGCTTGACGACCTTGAATTCCAGCTCTTTGCCTTCGAGGTGTGTTGTGTCGCGCAACGGGCGCACATCAACCAGCGAACCGGGCAGGAAGGCACGCACGGCATTGGTGTCGACGGTAAAGCCGCCTTTAACCTTGCCAGTGATAATGCCCTTGATGATTTCGCCGCTTTCCAGCGCACGCTCAAGACGCGTCCAGGATTCGGAACGCTTGGCTTTTTCGCGTGACAAACGGGTTTCACCGGTGCCATCTTCCATCATTTCCAGCGCTACGTCGATCACGTCGCCTACGGCAACTTCAACGCCACCACGTTCATTAAGAAACTGCTCCATGGGAATCGCGCTTTCCGATTTTAAACCGGCGTTGACGATAACCATGTCGGGTGTCATGCGCACCACGGTGGCAGTTACAATTGCGCCTGGGCGCAAGCGGGTGCCGAACTGGCTCTCTTCCAATAATTGTGCAAAACTTTCGGTCATTGACTGATGATCCTTGCCCCGCTATTTGATAGGGGACGACGCGTTGATCCGCCTGTGCCTTTATACCATTACAAAGACACTAAAAGGTCGGAGGTTAGTAATACGCCTGATCTACGGCAGGTCCTACAATAGAACCCACGATAGATCCGGCACCATTGCAAAGCAGGCGTTCCTACTGACGTCGCCTGCCCTGACAAATCTGGAACAAACCGGGTTGCCTGTACATCCCGCTATACAGCGCGTTGCCACAATTCCACGATGCGTTGTATCACCGCATCTATGGATACGCCTGTTGTCTCAACCAGTATCGCATCGGGTGCTGCCTGCATGGGCGCTACACTGCGGGTACTGTCGCGCGCATCACGCTCGCGGATGTCATTCAACAAGTCTGCTAGATTAACATCCAATCCTTTATCTTTCAACTGTTTATACCGGCGATTTGCACGTTCTTCGGCGCTGGCGGTTAAAAATATCTTGAGCTTTGCTGTCGGAAAAATCACCGTGCCCATGTCGCGGCCATCCGCCACCAGGCCGGGGGGGATCAAAAACTCGCGCTGACGCCTCAACAGGGCGCGCCGCACCCCGGGCAGAACGGCGACCCGGGAGGCGTCATTGCCGCAGGATTCGTCGCGCAGCGCGCCTGTGACATCTTCACCTTCAAGGATAATCCTCCCCTGCATGTCGTGGTCGGTCTCAAACTGCACATCCAGGTAAGCCGCCAGGGTTTCCAAGGCGGGTTCGTTATACAGGGGTATGGCGTGGTTGCGGGCGCTCAGCGCCACCAGGCGATAAAGGGCGCCACTGTCGAGAAAATGCCAGCCGAGCTGCTTGGCGAGAATGCGGCTGACAGTGCCTTTGCCCGAGCCGCCGGGGCCGTCGATGGTGATTACGGGGGGCGTGGAATTGTTCATATGGAACCTGGGGTTAAGGATGAATGATCAACGCCTGTCATATCAATGGTCAACCCCGCGCGCCGCGCCAATTCGACGAATCCCGGGAAGGAGGTGGCGACATTAGCACAGTCGTCGATGACAATCGGCCCGCTGGCGCGCAATGCGGCCATGGCAAATGCCATGGCGATACGGTGATCACCGTGGCTGTTGACGCGCCCACCGCTCAGACTGCTACCGCGAATAATCATGCCGTCCGGGGTGGGTCGGGCGTCGATGCCCAAGGCCAGCAGGCCGTCAGCCATCACCTGGATACGGTCACTTTCTTTCACCCGCAGTTCCTCGGCGCCAGTCAGTACGGTTTCGCCGTCTGCGCAAGCGGCGGCAATAAACAGCGCCGGAAATTCATCAATGGCCAGCGGCACCTGGTCGCGCGGAATCACCACCCCGCGTAAACGGCTGGCACGCACCCGGATATCCGCCACCGGCTCGCCGCCGATTTCACGTTCGCGGAGTATTTCGATGTTCGCGCCCATCAGTCGCAAAATATTAATAACGCCGGTTCTTGTCGGATTAATGCCGACGTGCTCCAGGGTCAGATCCGAACCTGCGGCAATGGACGCACCCACCATAAAAAACGCGGCGGATGATATGTCGGCAGGCACGTCAATGGATGTAGCCGTCAATCGATGGCCGCTGCTGACGCACACTTTAGCCGATTTATACTCCACCGGATAACCGAAACCCCGCAGCATGCGCTCCGTGTGGTCACGGGTCGGGGCGGGCTCGGTCACACAAGTAGTCAGGTCGCCTTGTGCATACAAGCCCGCCAGTAACAGGCATGACTTCACCTGGGCGCTGGCCATGGGCATGACATAGTCTAACGCCTGCAGGCGCGTACCACCGTGAATATGCAAGGGTGGTGTGCCCGCTGCGGTTGCATCAATACGCGCGCCCATTTGCGCCAGAGGTTCAGTCACACGGCGCATCGGCCGCCGCGACAGGGAGTCATCACCGGTCATCACCACATCAAACGCCTGCCCTGCCAGCAGACCCGCCAGCAGGCGCATCGACGTGCCAGAGTTACCCAGATTCAGCGGCGCAGACGGCGCCCGCAAGCCATGCAGACCCACGCCCTGCACCGTCACCCGGCCATGATGCGGACCTTCAATGTGTACACCCATCTGACGGAAGGCATTGAGTGTCGCAAGGCTGTCTTCACCTTCCAGAAAACCCGTGATATGTGTAGTGCCCTCCGCAATCGCGCCCAACATAATGGAACGGTGCGAAATGGATTTATCGCCCGGCACGCGCACACTGCCGTGCAGGTGTCCGCCCGGTGCGACCAGAAAAGCGTGGGGGTGAGCGCTGTTCATTTGACTCCTGAATTATGATCTTCTTTCTGATAACAGCGATCACGCGCTGCTTTAGCGCGGCTGAATACCGCCAGGATACGTTCGCTGTCACCGGCGCGTATGAGATCCGTCAAGGCATCCAGATCACCGCGAAAACGCTCCAGCAGGGTAATAATGGCTGGGCGGTTGGCCAGGCAGATGTCGCGCCACATGGTCGGATCACTGGAGGCGATGCGCGTAAAGTCGCGGAAGCCGCCGGCCGCAAAACGAAATATTTCCTCGTTTTGATTGATGCTGGTATTCGTGCTGGCATCCATACGCACCAGCGTGTCCACCAAGGCATAAGCAAGTATATGCGGCAGATGGCTGGTCGCAGCCAGTACTTCGTCGTGATGCTCAACACCCATTTCTACGACTTCAGCGCCCGCCGCGCGCCACAATAGATGCACCTGCGCCAAGGCGTGCGCCGCCGTGTGTGGCAGCGGCGTTAAAATCACCCGCCGCCCCTGAAACAATTCCGCAAATGAAGATTCAACACCATTCTTTTCGGTGCCTGCAATCGGATGCCCCGGCACAAAATGGGCCGGTACTTCGCCAAACACGTTGCGTGCCGCTGCGACTACACTGGCTTTGGCGCTGCCGACATCGGTCACGATAGTATCCGGTCGCATATGTCCCACCAAGGCGCGCAACACCTGCTCCATCGCACCCAGCGGCACGGCGATCACCACCATATCGGCGTCATGCACGGCGATGGCAATGTCAACGTCATAACGGTCAATCACGCCCAGCTCAACGGCCTTGCGCAACTGCGCGGCATCGCGGCCACTACCGACAATCTCTTCACACAGCCCGGCACGTTTCACTGCGCGCGCCAGCGAGCCGCCGATGAGCCCTACCCCGATGATGGCAAGGCGTTTAATCATTAGAAGCCATCATTCCTTCCATGCTTTATGCCACTCAGAAGAATTAGAAACGCCCCCGCCATAATTGCAACATCTGCCGCATTGAAAATCCCTGTACGCAGACCGCCAATCCCAACGTTGAGAAAGTCAATGACGTGACCATCATAAAGGATTCGATCAATCAAATTGCCGGATCCACCACCACAAATAAGTGAAAGAGCGATTGTTATCGTGGGCGTTAACGACAACGCAACAAGGAGATAGCACAGCATTAAAACAACTATGGCACCTGAGCCCACCGTAAAGATTAACCCCCGTGTTTTCTCAGGCAACGAACTGCCCATACTCAAGAATCCACCTTTGTTCTCGATATACTGCAACCGCACGGTATCGCCCACAAAAGACATAATTTCGTTACGAGGTAAATATTCCTTTGCTATCATTTTCGTCGTTTGATCACAGCCCGCGCACGAAAGGAGCGCAAGGAATACAACAGCGATGTGTTTTAATCTGTGCATGCGACCTCTTTAGCTTCTAATCTATAAGTCGCGGCCAATCACTTGCGCGATGCCACGCAGCTCGCCCATCAATGTCATTAGCTCTTGCGGAGTCAATGCCTGATCAGCATCACACCATGCCTCAGCCGGTGTCGGGTGCATTTCTATCAGCAAACCATCGGCACCGGCGGCAATCGCGGCGCGTGACAGTGCAGGCACCATCCACGCTTTGCCGCCCGCGTGGCTGGGGTCAATAATCACTGGCAGGTGGGTTTCGCGCTTAAGCACCGGTATGGCCGTGACATCCAGCATATTACGGTAATAGGTTTCAAAGCTGCGCACACCGCGCTCGCAGAAAATAATATTGTGGTTGCCGCCTGCCGCAATGTATTCCGCTGCCATTAACCATTCAGAAATAGTCGCTGACATGCCGCGCTTGAGAATCACCGGGGTTTGTATGCGACCGACCTCTTTAAGCAAATCAAAGTTCTGCATGTTACGCGTGCCGATTTGAATCACATCCACCTTATGCTCAAGGAAGGTATCGAGCATACGCACGTCCATCAATTCAGTGACGATGGGTAGATTATGCCGTGCGGCAGCGCTCTGAAACATGTCAAGACCATCAACGCCCACACCTTGAAAAGTGTAAGGGCTGCTGCGCGGCTTGAACGCCCCACCTCGCATCAAACGGCAACCCGCCGCCGCAACGCTTTGCGCAGCGTTATCCATCTGCGGTTGCGTTTCAACAGAGCAGGGCCCGGCAATAATTTGAATGGTTTTTCCGCCAATCTTGATGCCACGTACATCAATTACGCTGTCTTCGGCATGCGATTCACGCGACACAATTTTGTAGGGTTTCATGACGCGCACAACATTTTCTACGCCGGGCAAGGCTTCCAGTGCTTCTTTATCCACTTTGCGTTCATCACCGATGGCGCCGATCACAGTGCGCTCGATACCGCGCGATACATTCGCACCCATACCCATCGCCTGTAGTTTCTTCTCCACAGCAGCGATTTCGCTATCGGCGACATGGGATTTCATAATAATAATCATTGTGCTACCTCATGCTTGATGATGAACCACGGAGGACACGGAGAGCACGGAGAATTAAGAATGTTTTCATCTTTAATTTCTGTGTTCTCCGTGTCCTCCGTGGTTATGAAAAGTTACAGCACCGCGCCGGGATACGACCCCAGCACTTTTAACATGGCCGCTTCAGCACCCAACTCCTGCAATGCCTGGGCAACTTTTGGCTCCTGGCGGTGGCCTTCAATATCAATAAAAAATACGTAATCCCACATGCCGCGCCGCGAGGGGCGCGACTCAATGCGTGTCATGGAAAGGCCGTGGCGTGACAGCGGCTCAAGCAGATGATGCAATGCACCGGGGCGATTGCGCGCTGACAGCAATAACGAGGTCTTGTCGCTGCCACTGGGTGGCGGTGACTGCGGGCCGATCACCAGAAAGCGCGTGGTGTTATCCGGCTCATCTTCAATATTGGCGACCATGACTTGCAGATTATAAATCTGCGCCGCTGCTTCACTGGCAATCGCCGCAGCGTCTTGCTCTTGCGCGGCGCGGCGCGCGGCTTCAGCATTACTGCTCACCGCCACATGCTCGACACCCGATAAATTTTCTTCCAGCCATTCACGGCATTGCGCCAGGGATTGTTGATGCGAATAGACGCGGGTAATGGCCTTTATATCACCCAGGTTACAGAGCAGGTTATGATGGATACGCAATTCCACTTCACCGCAAATCTGCAACGGCGAGTTCATGAACATATCCAGGGTATGATTGACGACACCTTCCGTGGAATTTTCCACGGGCACTACGCCGTAATGTGAAACGCGCGATTCGACATCGCGGAACACATCCGCAATGGCGCCATGTGATGTGGTTGTTACCGAATGGCCGAAATGTTTGAGCGCTGCGGCCTGGGTAAAAGTGCCTTGCGGGCCAAGAAAAGCGATTTTCATCGGCTGCTCCAGCGCCAGGCACGCCGACATGATTTCACGGAACAGGCGCGCCATTTCCTCACTGCTCAACGGGCCGGTATTGCGCGCCATGACATTGCGCAACACCTGTGCTTCGCGCTCGGGGCGGTAGAAGCCGGCCGCCTCGACATTTTGCGCGCCCACATTTAACTTCAGCGCAGCCACTTCCTGGGCGCAACTGGCGCGCGCATTGATGAGCGCCTGAATCTGCTCATCCAGCAGATCAATGCGCGCGCGAATATGTTGCAGTGGGGTGGTGGCCATAATTCAAATACGCGTATTTATAAAACCCTTACCGCCAATACACCTTCAATCGCGGCAATCTCCTTGATGACTGCCGCAGGAATCGCGGTTTCTACATCCGCCAGGGTATAGGCTATATTGCCCTTGGATTTATTTAACAGATCCATAATATTCAACCCGGCTTTGGCCATGGTGGTGGAAATCTGCCCCACCATGTTGGGCACGTTGGCGTTGGCGATGGCGATGCGGTAACCCTCAGTGCGTGGCATGACCACTTCAGGGAAATTCACCGAATTAGTGATGTTGCCGTTCTCCAGAAATTCACGCACCTGATCAGCAACCATCACAGCACAATTGTCTTCGGCCTCTTCCGTGGACGCGCCCAAGTGCGGCAGCGTGATAACGCGCGGATGCTTTTTCAGCAAGTTGCTGGGGAAGTCGCACACATAGCCGTAAAGTTTGCCAGCATCGAGTGCCGCCACTAACGCAGCGTCATCAACAATACCCTGGCGTGAAAAATTAAGCACTACCGCACCTTTTTTCATGAGCTTGACGCGCTCGGCGCTGAGCATGTTGCGCGTGGCGTCGACCAGCGGCACATGAAAAGATACGAAATCGACTTTTGACAACAAATCATCAACGCTGCTGGCCTGCTGCACGTCGGACGACAGTTTCCATGCCGCCTGCACGGTAATCGCCGGATCAAAACCCATCACTTTCATGCCGAGTTTAATGGCAAGATTCGCCACCCGCACGCCAATTGCGCCCAAGCCAATCACGCCCAGGGTGCGCCCCGGCAATTCGTAGCCGACAAAATCTTTCTTGCCCGCTTCCACCTGCTTGTCGATGCTGGCATCGTCACCTTCGACATGGCGGGCAAACTCCCAGGACTGGCAGATGTTGCGCGACGCCAGCAGCATACCCGCCAACACCAATTCGGCCACGGCATTGGCATTGGCGCCCGGCGCATTGAATACCGGAATGCCACGCGCGCTGAGCTTGTCGACAGGGATGTTGTTGACGCCCGCACCAGCACGACCCACCGCTTTGACAGACGTTGGCAGCGTGTAATCATGCATTTTGAAAGAACGCAGCAAAATAGCATCGGGGCTTTGCATTTCTGAGGCCACTTCGTAGCGGGCACCCGGCAAACGCTCCAGGCCAACAACAGAAATATTATTTAAAGTCAGTATTTTGAACACAAGTGTAATCCTGATTATAGATTTTTAACGGTGCTTGGCCCTTAGCCGTGGCGTTTTTCAAAGTCCGCCATGAACGCAACCAGCGCATCCACGCCCTCTTCCGGCATGGCGTTGTAGATGCTGGCGCGCATACCACCCACGGAACGATGCCCGGCCAGCGCTACCAAACCTGCGGCGTCGGCCTCTTTTACAAAGGTCTTGTCGAGGTTGGCATCGGCCAGGATAAACGGCACGTTCATCAACGAACGACAGCTTCGGTCAATCGGGTTGGAATAGAATTTCGAGTTATCAATCGCCGCATACAACTTGTCGGCTTTGCGCTTGTTGGTGGCGCCCATCGCTTTCAGGCCGCCACCGCGCTTCAGCCAGTCAAACACCAGCCCGGCGCAGTACCAGCCGTAGGTGGGCGGTGTGTTGTACATCGAGCCATTTTCAGTATGGATTTTATAGTCGAACATGCTGGGCGTGCCCGGCAAAGTCTGGCCGATCAGGTCATCACGCACAATCACTACGGTGAGGCCCGAGGGACCCATGTTCTTTTGCGCACCGGCGTAGATGACAGCAAACTTGCTGACATCCATCGGGCGCGACAGGAAGGTGGACGACATGTCTGCCACCAATGGCACGGCGCCCACATCAGGTATGTCATGAAACTCCACACCACCAATGGTTTCATTGGGCGTGTAGTGCATATACGCCGCCGTAGGATCAAGGCGCCAGGTGGCACGCGCCGGAATGGTGGTGAACTTGCTATCTTTGGCGCTGGCGGCGACATTCACATCGCAATAACGCTTAGCTTCGCTGATCGCCTTGTCTGACCAGATGCCGGTGTTGATGTAATCGGCCTTGGCCTTACCGCGCAGCAGATTCATCGGCACCATCGCAAACTGGCAGCTGGCGCCGCCCTGCAGGAACAGCACTTTGTAATTGGCAGGCACCGCCAATAATTCGCGCAAATCAGCCTCGGCCTGCTCGGCAATCGAGATGAATTCCTTGCCGCGATGGCTCATCTCCATCACTGACATGCCCGAACCGCGCCAGTCGAGCATTTCATCACGGGCTTTTTCCAAAACTTCCTGCGGCATCATGGCCGGACCAGCGCTGAAATTGTAAATACGTGGCATCGTTAGTCTTCCTCTGTGTGCGGGGGGGGTGTTGACCCCGGCCATTAAAAAATATTGTGTTGTGTTGCGGCGCAACGCTTGGTGGGTTAATAACCCACCCTACATTGGATTACCTGGATCTACTGCTCCGACAGTTGCGTCTTCCGCAATGCTCGCAACTTTTTCTACTACCACCAGTTTTTCGCTGTCATCCAGGCTAATCAGTTTCACGCCCTGGGTGTTGCGCCCCAGCACTGAAATTTCGCTGACGCGCGTGCGCACCAGTGTGCCGCCATCGCTGATCAGCATGATTTCATCTTCGTGATTGACCAGCACTGCGCCGATCACATTACCATTACGGCCACTGGTTTGAATTGAAATCACGCCCTGGCCGCCGCGCCCATGCACGGGATAATCACTGGTCGCCGTGCGCTTGCCATAACCACGCTCGGTGGCGGTGAGCACATCACCCTGCGTAGCCGAATTACTCTGCGACGCTGCTATAATTAATGAAATCACCTGCTGGCTCGTGCCCAACGTGATGCCGCGCACACCGCGCGCGGTGCGGCCCATCGGGCGCACATCGTTTTCGTTAAAGCGCACCGCTTTACCGCTGCTGGCAAACAGCATTACATCTTTGGTGCCATCGGTGATATCCACACCCACCAGGCGGTCGTCGCCCAACAATTCCACAGCAATAATACCGTTGGTACGCGGACGTGAAAATTCCTCCAGCGAGGTTTTTTTGACGATGCCGCTGCTGGTCGCCATGAAGACATATTTCCCTGCTTCGTATTCACGCACCGGCAGAATGGCGTTAATGCGTTCGCCCTCTTCCAGCGGCAGCAGATTGACCATGGGCTTGCCGCGCGCAATGCGGCTGGCCTGCGGCAGGTCATAGACTTTCATCCAATAAACTTTGCCGCGACTGGAGAAACACAAAATCGTGTCGTGGGTACTGGCGACAAACAGTTTATCAATAACATCTTCTTCTTTCATGCTGGTGGCCGCTTTACCCTTGCCGCCGCGACGCTGGGCGCGGTACATGGCGAGCGGCTGCGACTTGGCGTAACCCGCATGCGAAAGCGTCACCACCACATCTTCTTCATTGATGAGATCCGCCATGCTGAGATCCTGATGCGTGGTGATGATTTCCGTGCGGCGCTTGTCGCCGTATTGTTCACGGATCGCCAGCAACTCTTCGCGGATCACCTGCATGAGGCGTTCTGGATCATTTAGGATATCGAGCAGATCCTTAATTTTAACGAGAATATCTTTGTACTCGCTGAGTATTTTGTCCTGCTCAAGACCCGTCAAGCGATGCAGGCGTAAATCCAGGATCGCCTGCGCCTGTTCCGCAGACAAGCTGTAACCTTTCGCATTCAAACCAAATTCCGGAGCCAGTCCATCAGGACGCGATGCAGTGCTACCGGCACGCTCCAGCATCTCAGTGACCAGACCAGGCGCCCAAGCGCGCCCCATTAATCCGATCTTCGCCTCCGCCGGACTCGGTGCGGCCTTGATCAGCGCGATGATCGGATCAATGTTCGCCAGCGCAATCGCCAGCCCTTCCAAAATATGTGCGCGTTCACGCGCTTTGCGCAGGTCAAATACCGTGCGACGCGTCACCACTTCACGGCGATGGCGGATGAAGGCTTCGAGAATCTGCTTGAGGTTCAGCAAACGCGGCTGGCCGTCAACCAGCGCCACCATGTTGATACCGTAGACGCTTTGCATCTGCGTGTGCTGCCACAGATTGTTAATCACCACTTCGGCCATTTCACCGCGCCGCAGCTCGATGACCATGCGCATGCCGTCCTTGTCAGACTCGTCACGCAACTCGGTGATGCCTTCAATCTTTTTCTCTTTTACCAGATCAGCAATACGCTCCAGCAACAGCGCCTTGTTCACCTGATAAGGCAATTCGGTGACGACAATGGTTTGCTTGCCGTGGCGCGCCTCATCCACTTCCACATGGGTGCGCGCACGCACATAAATGCGGCCGCGCCCAGTGTGATACGCCTCGTGAATGCCACGCGAGCCGTTAATAATCGCCGCCGTGGGGAAGTCGGGACCGGGCACATAGGCCATCAAAGCGGCGATATCCAGGCTCGGATCATCAATCAGCGCCAGGCACGCGTTCACCACTTCGGTGAGATTGTGCGGCGGAATATTGGTGGCCAGGCCGACAGCAATACCTGCCGAACCATTCACCAGCAGATTAGGGACACGCGCCGGAAACACCCGTGGCTCGATTTCGGATTCGTCGTAATTGGGGGCAAAGTCGACAGTTTCCTTGTCCAGGTCAGCGAGCAGTTCATGCGCAATGCGCGACATGCGCACTTCGGTGTAACGCATCGCTGCGGGCGCGTCGCCGTCTACCGAGCCGAAGTTACCCTGACCATCCACCAGCATGTAGCGCAGCGAAAACGGCTGCGCCATGCGCACGATAGTATCATACACCGCTGTGTCGCCATGTGGATGGTATTTACCAATCACATCGCCGACCACACGTGCCGATTTCTTGTAAGGCTTGTTCCAGTCGTTACCCAGCTCGCGCATGGCATACAGCACCCGGCGATGCACCGGCTTGAGGCCATCGCGCACATCCGGCAGGGCGCGCCCGACGATAACGCTCATGGCGTATTCCATGTACGACTGCTTCATCTCCTCTTCAATATTGACGGGGAGGACTTCTTTGGCGAACTGGCTCATGCGGAGAAACTAATCCTTATACAAGGTACAGAGGGGGTCAAAAACATGTTTGCAGAACTTCCCAAAAGCTCGCTACAGCCGTTTTCAGGAGTTCCCATATAAACCGTAAATTCTACCATAAATAGTTACTTGCTGCACCCTGCTGATCTACTGGCGAGCCTCTTGCCGCGAAACGGCTACAGCAAATTTCCCGGGATGCCCGTAAAGATGTACGATTTTATTGGGAATGCTCGGCCACCTGAGCATATCCATACCATCATTATGCCTGCTTTCCCCGCTCAAAAATACTTGCTGATCGTCAGGAAACGTGTAAGATCAACGCCTTAATCCGAATATTTTATAAGATCGGGTGAACAATAACTGACCCTGCAAAGCGGTAATTCGAAACGCGTTCAGGAGTTAGAAGCTTCAGGGGGTATTTCATGATGATACATCGTGACATTGATGAGGTGTCGCCAGGTACGGTGCTTGCGTCTGATGTCTGCGGAGCCAGCGGTCATGTCCTGATCGCGGCTGGCGCGGTGCTCACGCCGCAACGATTGCGCGCTTTAAAAGCCCATGGGGTCGCACAAATCACCGTGCAGACTCCCCCGTTTACCCTTCCATCCAATATCGCTCTCACGTCCACCGAGCCACACATACTGGAAATATTCCGGCACAGCAATGCCCAGCATCCTTTAACCGAGATTTCCCATTAGCCCCCAATTTCTAATGGAAGCCATTAGAGTGAGTTATTGATTTTGATGGTTTTTAGGGTATTCTTTATCTAAAGCA
>LNFF01000036.1 GCA_001464585.1 Gammaproteobacteria bacterium Ga0077554
CGCGGTGTCTCGTCCATGCACACTACCGGGATAGCGGCGTTATAAGGCCGTCGGTACACGTCGAGAACCCGTTCCATTGCAGCCACAAACTCCCCATTGGCCTCGGGAGGAATTACCCAACCCACCTTCCGCCACGGTTTGATTTCGTTTTTTTTAGCATACGGCGAACCGTCTCGTGGGAAACGCTGTCGATATACTCAAGCGCCACCGCACGATCAGCCAGCAAGCGTAACGACCATCGGGCGAAGCCCTTGGGGGGTTCGCCGCAACTCAATGCGACCAGATGAGCCTCAAACTCGCCATCGGCCTTGTGCTCGTAGCTGCGCTGGCTCGGCTTGCGCCCTAACGCCGCGTCCAGCCCCTCCTCGACAAAGCGCTTCTTGATCCGATCAACCTTGCGCATGCAGATCCGCAAGATATTCGCCACGTCTTCCCCACGGGTGCGATGATCGTTGAACTCTCCCTCGTCGCAGTTCAACAGAATCAGTGCGTTGATCACCTTCTGGGATGGGTGGGAGCCTTTATGCGTAATGGCCTCCAATTCTTCCCTCTCGCCCGCCAGCAGCGTCACTTTGTAAAGTTTCATTGGAAAACCCTCGCCGTTTTGAAAAAGATGGCGAAAGTCTAACATAATATATACGACATATTATACGTGACATGACACTAGGCTGCTTAGCGCCACAGCCACCCCCTCCTTCGAGGGTAATTTAGGTTGCGTGTCCAACTTATCATCAAACACCCATTTATCACCCGAGTTTTTCAGCCATAAGTACAACTCTGGTGTGCCTTGGCCGTTTTGACCTCGCACGACATGCTCGCCATATGAGCCAGCCAAGGGCTTGACATTATGTCCCGCGCAGCCGCCAAGAAATCCCAGCATTGCCGCCACTATCAATCCCCACATTACCTTGCACAGCATTTTATCCTCACTGTGGTTGAAAATCATTAAGGAGCCAGCTTATTCTAAATTCTAAGTCGCTTTCAAAAAGATACTATCTATCAATCCATTGCCATCCGGAAAGTGGGGTGATGGCGGCGCGGTCATCCAAGTACTGTTAGGCTGAGCCTTGGACTGACCTGGAGAAGGCCAACACATCAAGCCAATGCTGGGCCTCATTGCATACAGCCCAACCACACTAATACATTAGATAGCATCCAGATTTTCTTCACCGGTTCTAATGCGTACTACTCGTTCCACCGAGGTGACAAAAATCTTGCCATCTCCAATTTTGCCGGTGCGTGCGGCGGTTGCTATGGTTTCTACACAGCGATCGGCCTGATCGGCGGCGACGACAATTTCGATTTTAACTTTAGGTAAAAAATCCACTACGTATTCCGCGCCACGATACAATTCGGTGTGGCCTTTCTGTCGGCCAAAGCCTTTCACTTCGGTGACTGTCATGCCGGTGATGCCGATGTCTGACAACGCTTCACGCACATCATCAAGTTTAAAGGGCTTGATCACTGCTTCGATTTTTTTCATGGTGTCCTTTGTGATCCAATGGGCTATTTATGGATAAGTTCTTAATATCATACCAAACTCTGGCATCAATACTACAGCCAACCCACTATGGGATTGATTAGCATATTAAATTTATTGTTTGGTGTCGTAAAATGCGGTAATCGGGTAACGCCGGTCGCGGCCAAATGCGCGGCGCGTGATGCGTACGCCGGGCGGTGCCTGGCGACGCTTGTATTCATTGCGGTTGACCATGCCCATGACGCGCCGCACGGTGGCTTCGTCATACCCTGCCGCCATAATATCCTGTAATGACTTGTCCTGCTCAATATACATTTCCAGAATCGGATCAAGCACCACATACGGCGGCAAGGAATCTTCGTCTTTCTGGTCAGGCGCCAATTCGGCGCTGGGCGGGCGCTCAATAACTCGTTGTGGTATCACAGGAGTGATGGCGTTACGGTAAGCGGCAAGGCGATATACCAGAGTTTTTGGCACATCTTTGATGACTGCAAAACCTCCCGCCATATCGCCATATAAGGTGGCATAGCCGACAGACATTTCGCTTTTGTTGCCGGTGGTTAACACCATCTTGCGTTTTTTATTGGAAATCGCCATTAACAGCACACCCCGGCAACGCGCCTGAATATTTTCTTCTGTAGTATCGGCTTTAGTACCCGCAAATTCTTGCTGCAGGCTGCTTAAAAATGTCTGGAATGCAGGCTCAATGGAAATCACGTGATGCTCCACACCCAGCGCCGCGCTCAACGCCTGCGCATCATCAACACTCATCTGTGCGGTATAGCGCGATGGCATCATTACCGCCTCGACACGTTCTTTGCCAATCGCATCCACGGCGATCGCCAGCGTGAGCGCTGAATCTATGCCTCCGGATGAACCGATGACAACACCACGAAAGCCATTTTTTTCAATATAGTCACGCACACCCAGCACCAGCGCACCATAGACGCTGGCCTCAACACTCAGCGGTACATGGCAGACACTCGCCAACGGCGTAATAGCGCCATCGGTGTTGAAGTCCACCGCATATAACTCTTCAACAAATGGCGCGGCGCGCATCACCACTGTGCCGCTGGCATCCATCACCAGTGATTCGCCGTCAAACACCAGCTCATCCTGCCCACCCACCAGGTTGACATACACTATCGGCATGTTGCCTTCCGCAATACGCTGACGCAGTACGTCTTCGCGTTCACTCCCTTTGCTGATATGAAACGGTGAGGCGTTAAGGTTAAGCATTAAACGCGCACCCGCCGCATGCGCCTGCGCCATCGGGCCGGTATGCCACATATCTTCGCAAATGGTGATGGCTACCGGCACACCCTTGATGTTAACCACGCACGGCGCCACGCCCGGCTGAAAATAACGCTTCTCATCAAACACACTGTAATTGGGAAGATGCTGCTTATGATACGTAGCTACAATTTTTCCATCACGAATTAACGAGGCGGAATTGTGCAAACCATTCGTTTCCATGCTGGGATAGCCCACCACCACATCAATGCCCGTGACATGGCGTTTGAGCTCCTCCAGGCCACGCAAAACCTGTTGGTGTAGATCGGGGCGTAATAACAGATCTTCTGGAGGATAGCCAGTGAGTGTCAACTCAGGAAAAACAATGGCGTGGGCATGTAATCCGTCGCGTGCGCGGCGCAAGGCGGCAATGATTTTTTCGACATTACCCACAACATCGCCGACGTGAAAATCAAGTTGAGCCATAACCACACGCAGAGATAATGGCTGCGCCAGTCCTGGCATACTCACACCTGAGCCAGGCATTGCAACATGCGCGCACCCATGTCCGCAGGCGAACGCACCACACTCACCCCTGCTGCTTCGAGCGCCGCAAATTTCTCGTCTGCCGTGCCTTTACCACCGGAAATAATCGCGCCAGCATGACCCATACGCTTGCCCGGTGGAGCAGTGACACCTGCAATATAAGCGACCACGGGTTTCGTCACATGGTGCTTGATAAAGTCAGCCGCCGCTTCTTCGGCGCTGCCACCAATCTCACCGACCATGATAATGCCGCGCGTCTGCGGGTCTTGCTCAAACAGCATCAGACAATCAATAAAATTCATGCCCTGAATCGGGTCGCCGCCAATTCCCACGCAGGTGCTTTGTCCCAAACCACTCAGCGTGGTCTGATGCACGGCTTCATAAGTGAGTGTGCCCGAACGTGACACAATGCCGATATTGCCCGGCATGTGAATACTGCCCGGCATGATGCCAATTTTGCATTCACCGGGCGTAATCAGCCCCGGACAATTCGGGCCAATCAGGCGCGTTTCATAGCCACGCGACGCGGCCGTGATATTATGGCCGCGTAATGCGGCCTTGACCTTGAGCATGTCCTGCACCGGAATGCCTTCGGTGATGCAGGCAATGACTTTAATGCCGGCATCGGCGGCTTCCAGTATTGCATCCGCCGCAAAGGCAGCAGGCACGTAAATCATGGTGGCTTCCGCGCCCGTTTCTGCAACAGCCTGATGCACAGTGTTGAATACGGGTTTGCCCAGGTGCGTTTGTCCGCCTTTGCCTGGCGTTACTCCACCCACCAGACGCGTGCCATAGGCCAACGCCTGCTCGGAATGGAAGGTGCCTTGTTTGCCGGTAAATCCCTGGCAAATGACCTTGGTGTTTTTATTAACGAGTATGCTCATTAGATTTACGCCCCGTGGATATAACCATCACGCTCCAGGCGTAACAGAATTTTCTGCACTGCCTCATCCACACTGAGCACGGACGTATCCAGCATGACTTCGGGATGCTCCGGCGCTTCATAGGGATCACTGATACCGGTAAACTCTTTCACCAGCCCGGCACGCGCCTTGGCGTACAGGCCTTTGCGGTCACGCCCTTCGCATACTTCGATAGAGGTGCATATATAGGTTTCGAAAAACCCACCCAATGGTTCAATCATTTCACGCACCGCGCGCCGCATTGCAGTGTAGGGCGCAATCGGTGCGCAAATCGCAATGCCGCCGTGCTTGGTAATTTCACTGGCGACATAACCGATGCGCCGCACATTAATATCACGATGCTCCTTGGAAAAACCCAATTCGCTGGATAGATGTTTGCGCACCAGATCACCGTCCAGCAACGTGACGTTGCGCCCACCCATTTCGAGAAGCTTGATCATCAACGCTTTGGCAATTGTTGATTTACCCGCACCTGACAGTCCGGTAAAAAATACCGTCAAGCCCCGCTGGCTACGCGCGGGCTGCGCTTTACGCAACGCCTGCAATACGCCCGCATAAGAAAACCACGGGGGTATTTCCAGCCCTTCGGCAAGACGGCGCTGTAATTCCGCCTCTGAAAAATCAATAACACGCGCGCCATCTGGCACTTTGTCCTTGGGCATATGCTGGGCGCGATCTTCAACATAGACCAATGGCGGCATCACTATAAGCTCTACACCGATCTCTTTCTGGTGCGCTGAAAAACTGCTTTTCAACTCGCCCAGATTCGTCCCATTCAATATATCACGTTGGTCGATAATCAAATGTGTACAGCCATGATTACGATAGACCATGGCATGCCACAACAGCTCACGCACACCTGCCGCACGCAGTGTAAGCGGCAACAACGCCAAGGTAGTAGTGGACGCAGGATAATGCGGCATGATGGCCTGATAACAGCGCATCTGGTTATGATAGTCGAGCGTATCCGAGCGGATCGTACTCATAATTGGGCTGATCAGCAAGCTGGCTTGATGTTCTGCGGTAGTCTGCTGGGTAAAGTCATGCTCGGCGCGATGCAGCGCACGCTGTGTCTTGAAGGCCGCTACACGTTGCCAGCCATGCCGTATAAAAAAATCACGTAGCGCCTGCGGTGTCATCCATGAAGACGCATAATCATGGCGCACCGGCTGGGCGACGCCCTGCAATCCACCGCCCAGATAATGCGTGCGCGCAGACTGCGTTAAGCCTGCTACATTTGCGCGGGTTTCGGCTGGTTTATCCGCTTCCCAAATATCACCCACTGTCAGCACTGCCAACATAAATCCTTCCAGGTCACGCAGCGCAACACGAGCGCCGGGGCTTAATGACGCCGCAGTTTTCGCGTCGATATCAAGCATGATCGGCATGGGCCAGAATGTGCCATTGGCCAGGCGCATGTCTTTCAACACGCTTTCGTAATCGGCACGGCCCATGAAACCGCGCAGTGGCGAATAACCGCCATTCAACAACAGTTCCAGATCACAGGTTTGCCGATGATCAAGGTCAATGGAAGGAAACCCAACCGAAGCACGCTTCAACTCTTCGGCCTGCTCTGGACTAACCATCAGATTGACCAGGCTCATTTCAATGGATTTCATAGGATGATACCCGCGTGGGCACAGGTACCCACGCTATGCTGCCACAGACTCATCAAGCTAATTTCTGCCATAGGTATCCTGGAATCGCACAATATCATCCTCGCCGAGGTAGGCGCCGGATTGCACTTCAATCAATTCAAGAGGAATCGCGCCGGGATTTTCGAGGCGATGCTTTTCACCAATTGGAATGTATGTGGACTGATTTTCAGCCAACAAAAATACTTCTTCACCACGTGTTACACGCGCCGTGCCACGTACTACAATCCAATGCTCTGCGCGGTGATGGTGCATCTGCAGGGAAAGCGTGGCGCCGGGATTCACGATAATGCGCTTCACCTGAAAGCGCTCTCCACTGTCTATGCCATCATAACTCCCCCACGGACGCGACACTTTACGATGCAGCAAATGCTCTGAACGCTGGGTATTTTTCAGATGAGCAACAATTTGTTTTACGTCTTGCGCCTGGTCTTTATGCACCACCAATACTGCATCTGATGTTTCAATCACCACCAGATTATCCACGCCAACACATGCCAGAAAACGGTGCTCCGCAACTAACAGCGTGTTGCGTGATTGATGGGTAAATACATCACCGCGCGTGACATTACCGTGCGTATCTTTTTCGCTCACATCCCATAATGCTGCCCACGCACCCACATCAGACCATTTTGCATCCAATGGCACAACGGCGGTTTTTTCTGCCTGGGAGGTTGCGCTATCCATGGTGAGCTTTTCCATTACGGCATAATCAATCGAGTCAGAAGGACACGTCAGAAATGCCGCTTTATCTACGCGATAAAAATCATGATCGTTTTTACCGCGCTGATAAGCCACTTGGCAAGCTTCTACCATGGCGGGCTGAAACTGCAGCAACTCCTGCATCCATACCGACGCCTTCACCATGAAAATACCGCTGTTCCATAAATATTCGCCTGAGGCCACATAACTTTCCGCCCTTAGCGCATCGGGTTTTTCAACAAAGGTGGCAATCTGGCAGGCGCCGGATTTACCGTGTAACTTGATAGGAGCGCCTTGCCTGATATACCCATAACCCGTTTCCGCACGGCTGGGCACAATGCCGAATGTTACAAGACGGCCCTGCTCCGCCAATATCGCGCCTTCCACCACCGCATGCTGGAAAGCCACTGCGTCTTGAATAATATGATCGGCGGGCATGACTAACAAAACAGGATCGCGCCCGGTTGCGCTGGGTTGTGCTGGGGGTTCCGCATGGACGGCGGCCAATGCACCCAACGTCAACGCCGGAGCCGTGTTACGACCCGCTGGTTCGAGGATGATCGCCGCCGGCTTTGCGCCAATTTGCCGCAACTGCTCAGCGACCAGGAACCGGTGTTCTTCATTACATACGATTAAAGGCGCCAGAATCACATCCGTTGCGGCGAGATGCGCCTGCAAACCCTGCAAACGCAGAAGCGTCGACTGCAGCATGGTATGATCCCCTGCCAAAGCCAATAATTGCTTGGGATAGTACTCGCGCGACATCGGCCAGAGGCGCGTACCGGAGCCGCCAGACAAAACAAGTGGTTGAATATACATATTATTTTCCCTCAACGAATCACTGACTGTAACTGGTGATGATAACAGCACCAAATTATATAAGATAACCGGTGTATTATCATAGGTTATTGAAAAAAAGCGGCTTTTATAAACTCGCTCACTCACTTCCACTTACGGCGAAAGAATACACAGGATACACACCAATTTATACCCGTGTATTACAGCCGTCTGAAAATAATAGCTTTATGAACCTTAAGCAGATTATTCTGTCTCAATGTTTCCTGCTTCCATAAGATCGTTCCGGGTGATGTGAACATACAAAATTCTCTTCTGGCATGTATTCTCACATGCGGTATCAGCCTGCCGCTGCCGAGTTTCGCCCTGGATCTGCCGAATATGGGCGATACCTCGGGCGCTATTGTATCCCCAGACGAAGAACGCTATCTGGGCGAAGAACTCATGCGCCGCATTCGCCAGTCACTGCTGCTGGTCGAAGATCCTGAAGTCACTGAATATATACAAGCACTGGGCTATCAACTTGTCGCCAACAGCGACACGCCCACCCAGGATTTTACTTTTTTTGTCATTAACGATAATTCAATTAACGCTTTTGCGGCGCCGGGAGGATTCATTGGCATTAATAGTGGCCTGATCCTCACTACCGAATCCGAGAGCGAACTGGCGTCGGTGATGGCGCATGAAATTGTGCACGTAACACAACGCCACTTGGCGCGCGCTATCGAAAAAGCTAACAAGATGAATCTGCCTGCCACTGCTGCGCTGATCGCCGCCATAATTCTTGCGGGGAAAAACACTCAGGTCGGCCAGGCGGCTCTCATGACCACCATGGCAGGTAATACGCAAAACCAGTTGAATTTTACGCGCGCGCATGAACAAGAGGCCGATCGTCTGGGCATGGAAATTCTGGCCGATGCCGGTTTCAACCCGCAGAGCATGCCGACGTTTTTTGAAAAGTTGCAGCAAGCCAGCCGTTTTTATGACAACCGCCTGCCGGAATTATTAAAAACACATCCGGTGACGCTGTCACGGATCGCCGACTCACGTAACCGCGCCGAACAATATCCAGTAAAAAAGAAATTCATGGGCAATGACGCCTACCGTTTAGTACAGGCAAAATTGCGTGTACTCAGCAGTGAAAATCCCGCTATCTATATTAAGGATTTTGAAAATACCGTCCTGAAAAAAGCCAAGGATCAAGCTACAGATCATGAGTATTATGGTTACGCACTGGCGTTGCTTGCCGCCAATCGTTACAGCGATGCACGCACGCAAATAGAAAAGCTTCTGGCAAAAGAACCGGAAAAAATCCCGTATATTATTGCCCTGGCAAAATTGGATATGGCTGACAAGCATCTCCCCGAAGCGCTGCAAAATTTAAGCGCGGCGCTTGATCTATATCCGCATAACCATCCGTTAACGGTTGTGTATGCCAATGCACTCCTGGAAAGTGGGCAAGCCGGCGCGGCCCGGATACTCTTGAAAGAACATGTGCGCCGCATTTCCAATGATCCGGCACTGTACGCATTACTGGCCCGTGCTGAGCTGGACGCTGGATACAAGGCGGACTCACACCAATCACTCGCCGAATATTATTATTTGAGCGGTGAAACTCACTCTGCCATTGAGCAACTCAAAATCGCTTTGCGCCTCACGCAAAACAAGGACTTCTACCGCACCTCACGGATTGAAGCGCGCCTTAAACAACTGCAAGCGTATGTGATGGCGGCAGACAAACGCTGAACATCGCCGAATATCATTGGCGGGCCGCTTGCCGGGTTTCGATTTCCACCTTATGCCGGGCGCGCGCAAAATCAACGTCGGTGAGATGCAACAAATCCGTCACTTTACGCACCAGATGTTCCTCATGTTTATCTTTGTGCGTATCAGCAAAAGCAATACGCCACATCATTTCCAGCACGTGGCGCTTCTGTTCAACGGAAAAATGCCGGTCGATAAGACTGGTGAATTGATACAATGACGTGGCGTCATCCGCTTCTTTTTCGGCGAGGCGCACCAACTCAGTCGTTTCTTGCGCCGTCAGCCCAAAAATACGTTGCACGGCTTCGACCACGCTTGTGCGTTCATTGTCATTCACATCAAAATCCGCCCGGCTGGTTTCAATCAGCAGCGCGGCGGTCGCCAAACGCAAGGCATGTTCCGCATCAGCACTATTATTTCCCGCGCTTGCAGGCTGAAGATGTGCATCAAAAAACTGGCGGATGGCTTTCAACATAAAAAATACATCCTTTCAAAATGAGTTGTTGTGACGGCTTCTGAATCTAAAACCGACTTTTCCAAGAATTAAAAATCCCTGCAGCAAGCTGCGGGGTACTTCTATGTCATTCCGAGCACAGCGAGGAATCTTAAGCAAGATCCCTCACTTCGTTCGGGATGACAATAAACGCAGCAACCTGCGGGGAGAGCGTAGCGAGGGGTCCAACCCGAAAAGATTAAACCTCTTTACGTCCAGCAAACGCATACTGCAACGTCCCGCCATCCACATATTCAAGCTCGCCCCCCAGCGGCATGCCATGCGCGATGCGCGTGGGCTTGATGCCACGCTTGCGCACCATTTCGGCAATGTAATGTGCAGTGGCTTCGCCTTCGACAGTTGAATTGGTTGCCAGTATGACTTCTTTAATGATACCGGTGTCGAGATTCACTATTAATTGATCCAGCCCAATTTCGCGCGGGCCAATGCCATCCAACGGCGATAAATGACCCATCAACACAAAATACAAACCTTTATAGGTACCCGAACGCTCGATGGCCTGCACGTCACCCGGCATTTCCACTACGCATACACAGGTGCGGTCACGGCCATTGTTGGCGCACAGGCGGCATGTTTCCAGCTCAGTCAAGGTGCGGCATGAAACGCAATGGCCGACGTTATCTGCCGCCAGCGACAAAGTTTGCGCCAAACGCCGCGCACCAGTACGGTCACGCTCCAGCAAATGAAATGCCATGCGTTGCGCTGATTTAGGGCCTACACCCGGCAAACAGCGCAGCGCAGTAATCAACTGGCCAATCAGGGAGTCATCAATCACGATAAATAATACTTAAAAGGGCATCTTGAAACCCGGCGGCAAACTCATGCCGGCGGTCATGCCTGCCATTCTTTCCTGCGAACGCTTTTCGACCTGGCGCACTGCATCATTCACGGCAGCCGCGAACAAATCTTCGAGCATGTCCTTGTCATCTTTCATCAGGCTGGGGTCAATGCTCACACGCTTGACATCATGCCGCCCAGTCATCACTACACTCACCATTCCGCCCCCGGCCTGGCCGGTGACCTCCAGATTCGCCAGCTCTTCCTGAGCTTTTTGCATGTCTTCCTGCATCTTTTGCGCCTGTTTCATCAGGTTGCCAATACCACCTTTCATCATTGTCGTTACCTCACTATAGGGTTGTTAGAAGTTAAAGAGACCTCTACAGCCATTACACAGGCTGAATTGACTCTGGCACTACGCGCGCATTAAAAGCTTCCTGCATGGCTTTGATGTTCACGTCATCGGTAATCGTCTGTACCGCCGCCTGACGCCGATCCGTCTCGCGTTGCCCTTGTATCACGGCAGGCGTTTCGGCGTGGGGCGTGCCAACCTCAATGATCAGTCGCATCGGCTTTCCATAATGCTGACTGAGCGCCTGCTGCAAGCGTTCTTCAATTTTTTTATTGCGCAGCGAAAGATGCGCGGGCGCCAATGTCAAATGTACACTGTCTTCATCGTGTTTTTTGAGGGCGCAATGCGTTGCCAGTTGGCGGACCATACCTTCCAGCTTGAGCGCTTCAACAATATTATTCCATCCCATGGCGCCACGGGGCGCAGGAATTTCTGCAAGCGGGGCAGGATTTGCTGTGGATGGCGGCGGCATACTCTTGATCGCGGTGGACGCGGGTGGCGCAATAGTACGCGCGCCTGCTGCTGCGGCCACATCTGCTAGCATAGCAGCGGCGCCTGCAGGCGCACGTAGCGGTGCTTTAGGCGCGACGGCAGGGGATGGGCGCGTTGCCATCACCGTACTGCCCACATCGACCGGACGGAATGCCAGCATGCGCAGCAACACCATTTCCAGGCCACTGCGCGGATCAGGCGCCAAGGCGAGATCACGCCGGCCAATCAAGCCAATCTGATAAAACAACTGCACATCTTCAGCAGTCATCTGCGCTGCCAGCCGCATTACTGCATCACTGCCACTCAAGCTGCTATCCACCGCAGAGGGCACCACCTGAGCCAACGCAACGCGATGCAGCAGCGACACCAGCTCTGCCAGCACATCCGCAAAATCCGGTGACTGCTCTGCCACACTGTTGACTTGCTGCAATACCGCCTGCGCATCGCCCGCTGCTAACGCCTCGGCTAATGCAATTACCTGACCCTGGTCAAGCGTGCCGAGCATGGCGCGCACATCGGCTTCATGCACCGTGCCACCACCATAAGCAATTGCCTGATCAAGCAGGCTCAGCGCGTCACGCATGCTGCCATCGGCGGCGCGGGCAATCTGCGCCAGGGCAGCCGGTTCACTGGCAATGCCCTCTTCACCCAGAATGAACGTCATTTGCTGGATGATCAACTCCACCGGCAAGCGCTTCAGGCTGAATTGCAGGCAACGTGACAAAATGGTTGCGGGCAGGCGTTGCGGATCGGTGGTCGCCAATAAAAATTTGACGTGTGGCGGCGGCTCTTCGAGGGTTTTTAGCAGCGCATTAAAACTGTGCGTGGAGAGCATGTGTACTTCGTCAATGAGGTACACCTTGTAACGGCCCCGGGTCGGCGCGTACTGTACGTTTTCCAGCAAATCGCGCGTGTCTTCCACCTTGGTGCGCGACGCGGCATCGACTTCAATCAGATCAACAAAGCGCCCTTCGTTGATTTCACAGCAGGCACCACACACCCCGCACGGCGTGGCCGTTACCCCCGTCTCACAATTCAGCGAACGTGCCAGAATCCGCGCAATGGTGGTCTTGCCCACGCCGCGCGTACCCGTAAACAGGTAAGCGTGGTGCAGGCGATTATTGTCGAGTGCGTTGATCAGGGCGCGCAATACATGCGCTTGCCCAACCATTTCACGAAAAGTACGCGGGCGCCATTTGCGGGCCAAAACTTGATAGCTCATAGAGACACAAAATAACACAAACGGGGGGATGATTCGAGGCGCTTATGCGTTGTCATCCCGAACGCAGTGAGGGATCTTGGGGATTTCTCGCTGTGCTGGAAATGACAGGATGGATGTTGTCGAGGATAACCGTAAGGCGGCAGCCTGCACCCGCCGAACCCCGGCACACGAATCCACTGCGACCGTTGCTCCCTTCCGGGCCTGGCGGGGTTAACAATGTATCGTTGCGGGGAGACCGGTACAGGCCACCATAACACGTTGCTACAAAAGACTTTATTGATAAAAAGACAGGGGGCTGGAACATCAGCCAACAGTGGCGGAGAGGGAGGGATTCGAACCCTCGATACGCTATTAACGTATACACACTTTCCAGGCGTGCTCCTTAAACCGCTCGGACACCTCTCCACGGGCGTTTTAATTAATCGCGCCAATCTCACCTCATTCAGGCAAGACTTATAATTGTAAACCAGAATCACCCGTCACACAATGGATTATTTATAATAACAAATAAAAACAATTGGTTACTCCCCACATATCACGCCCCTCTAAATTTTACCGTACAATAACGCCCATCTGTTTTTATATATTGCGAGCGCGCCCATGAAAAGCCTGTGGAATGATGATGAAGCCCGCCACTATGCGGGTGATCTGGCGTTGCGTGTATATACGTCACGCCTGCTGGGGCGCGACACCACGCTGGTGTTGCACGGTGGTGGCAATACCTCGGTAAAAATCACTGAAAAAAATATTCTCGGCAAAGATGAAGATCTGCTGTATGTAAAAGGCAGCGGTTGGGATCTGGAAACCATCGAAGCGGATGGCTTTTCGCCAGTGCGGCTCAACCACATGCTGGCATTGGCCAAACTTGCAAATCTAAGCGACCCGCAAATGGTCAATGAAATGGTCACGCACATGACGCGTGCTTCAGCGCCGACGCCATCAGTAGAAACCATTTTGCACGCTACCCTGCCCTACAAATATGTGGATCACACCCACGCCGATGCGATTGTCACGCTCACCAACACCGAGGCCGGGCTGAACCGCGTGAAAAAGATTTACGGCCAGGCGGTGGTGATCATCCCGTACATCATGCCGGGCTTTGATCTGGCGCGATTGTGCGCCCAGGAGTTCACTGCACAGGCGCACAAAGATACCCTGGGCATGATTCTGATGAATCACGGCATCTTCTCGTTTGGCAAAACAGCCCAGGAATCATATGAACGCATGATCAGCCTGGTGACGCGCGCCGAACAATATCTGGAGCGCAAGGCTGCCTGGAGCCTGCCCACACCTGTAACGGCAACTATCAGCACGTCACAACGACAGGACATCGCCCAGTTGCGGCGCGACATCTCCAGAGTCGCAGGCGCGCCGATGATTATGTGCGTCGACGCAGATCAACGCAGCGTGGATTTCGCGCGCCGCGCTGACATCGCCACCCTCTCACAACAAGGCCCGGTTACACCCGACCATGTGATCCGCACCAAACGCTTGCCGATGTTGGGGCGCGATGTGGATGCTTACTCGGCGGCTTACAAAGATTACTTTAACGCGCACGCGCCGCTGGCCAAAGAACCCAAAACCATGCTCGACGCCGCACCGCGCGTGGTGCTTGATGCAGAATTGGGACTATGTACAGTGGGCCGTACCGCCAAAGACGCCGCCATCGCCAAAGACATCTATCAACACACCATCGAAATTATATTGCGCGCCACAGCGCTGGGCGGCTGGCAAGCGTTGCCCGCCAAAGATATTTTCGATATGGAATATTGGGATCTGGAACAAGCCAAACTGCGCAAAGGCAGCAAACCACCCCAGTTCACAGGCGAAATCGCCCTGGTGACAGGTGCGGCGTCAGGTATCGGCAAGGCCTGCGTGGACGCCCTGCTGGAACGCGGTGCGGCGGTAATCGGGCTAGACATCAATCCCGCCATCACCACGCTCTACAAGCGCCAGGATTTCCTCGGCCAGGTGTGTGATGTCACTGATGAAACACAACTGTGCGCCGCACTGGAAAACGGCGCACGCGCGTTTGGCGGTCTGGATATGCTGATTCTCAACGCCGGTATTTTCCCCGCCAGCCGCCGCATTGAAGCATTGTCCAGCACGGAATGGCGCAAGGTGATGAGTATTAATCTCGATGCCAATATGGCGCTGCTACGTGAAGCACATCCCCTGCTCAAGTGTGCCCCCAAAGGTGGACGTGTGGTCATCATCGGCTCCAAAAATGTACCCGCCCCCGGCCCCGGCGCGGCTGCCTATTCCACCTCCAAAGCCGCGCTCAACCAGTTGGCACGTGTCGCGGCTCTGGAATGGGGCAAAGATAATATACGCATCAACTCACTGCACCCCAATGCGGTGTTCGACACCGCCCTGTGGAGCGATGACATCCTGCAAGCCCGCGCCGCGCACTACGGTTTGAGCGTTGAACAATACAAGCGTAACAATGTGCTGGGTGTAGACGTCACCAGCCGCGATGTCGCCGAACTCGCCGCCGAAATGTGCGGCCCCCTGTTCGCCAAAACCACTGCCGCGCAAGTGCCGGTGGATGGTGGGAATGAGCGCGTGATCTAGCAACCTTTTTTCATGCGCTGTTTTTAATTTTCTTCAACGCCTCAAGCGCCGCCTGACGTGCAGCAGCATGATCGACCATTCTGTGTGGGTAGTGTGCAGGTGGCGTCACGGCATTCCATGGTGCATGCACATCAGCGTTATCAAGATGCGCCAACTCTGGTACCCAGCGGCGTATATACGCACCGGTCGGATCAAATTTTTCACCTTGTGTGACAGGATTGAAAATCCTGAAATAGGGCGCGGCATCAGCGCCGCAACCCGCCACCCATTGCCAGCCTGCAGCATTGTTTGCCAGATCTGCGTCGAACAGGCAATCCCAGAACCACTCCTCGCCGTATTGCCACGGCAGCAGCAAATCCTTGACGAGAAACGATGCCGCGATCATTCGCACGCGGTTGTGCATGTACCCCGTCGCCCATAACTCGCGCATACCTGCATCAACGATCGGAAATCCCGTCAGCCCTTTACGCCAGCGATTCAGGCTCTCTCCGTCGTATTCGCGCCACGGGAAATCAGCGAACTTTTCCTGAAACGGTTTTTCGGGTAGATGCGGAAAATGGTAGAGAAGATGGTGCGAGAATTCACGCCACGCCAATTCACTGTGAAAGTTATCAAGATCTTGTTCTTTACGATGTGCAAGCGCGTAGCGTTTGGCTGTATGCCATGCTTCATGCGGAGATATTTCTCCAAAATGAAGATGCGGCGACAAACGCGAAACATTATTCCGCTGCGGATAATTTCGCCCCTCTTTATATCCGGCGAAGCCATCCTCCAGAAAATCCCCCAGCCGCTGGCGCGCGCCTTGCTCACCAATCTGCCAATGCGCTACCATGTTTTTATCCCAGCGGATGTTGGGAAGAAGATCCAGATCATTGATGGACTGACTTGTGATACGGGTCAGATTAATTTTTTTCGGCCGATCCAGCGGCGCACGCGGCTCATCGCGCAACAGGCAACCTTTACGATAAAATGGCGTAAATACTTTATAAGGCGTTTGATCCGCTTTTAGAATTTTCCACGGTTCCCATAACAACGAAGCCTGAAAAGTTGCAACATGAAGACCAATACTACTTTTGATTTTTTTATCGCGCGCGATACGCCATGGTTCATAACAGCGGTTCCAAAAAATCACGCTGGCACCGGTGTCCTGCACTAACTTCAAGAGGATGGTTTCAGCATCGCCTGTGAATATAGCCAGCGCACCCTCAAGCGATTCATTGAGCGCATGCAATGAATGATGAAGCCACACCCGGCTTGCACCGCCCATCTTCCACGCACCCGCATTACCATCATCCAGAATATAAATGGGCAACACCTTCATGCCTGATTCCATAGCAGCGCACAGCGCCGGGTTATCATGTAGCCTGAGATCCTGGCGAAACCAGACTATGGCAAGGGACATAAAAACTCCTTTTTCAAGCACTGTAAAATGTTTTTAAGAACAATCAGTGAATAATTATCCGGCAACAATGGGCAATCCTCAGGGTTTATGCCTCCGCCAGGACAGATCACCCTCAAGTATATCCTCATACATGCCGACCATATACCTGTAAACCCATCACTTCAGAGTATCCAAACACCATGGAACTACAAGGCGCGCTCCCCGATACCGTCCGCAACTCGATATTGCTACCGCTCATTAACGAAACAATTACTGCCCTGAAAAGCATGGCTGACTTACATGGCGCAAGCGACTTGCTAGGGTATAGCGACCCATTGGATGTGTTTGTCTTCAAGGAATTTGCAGTGTGTATTTCCGCAAAAACTACCGGCGGCAGCGGTGGGAAAATAATCATGAATTACGACCTGAGCACCGCTATCGCCATTGGCAATCGGGTACGCGGTAAAATGCTCGGCACCATTGAAAAATCATCCGTATTAAACGATGACGTCAGGGAAGCGCTCGCCGAATTTTCAAATACCATTATCGGACTGGCGACACGTCACATTAACAACACCCAACACAAAATCAGCTTCGGCACACCGCTCTATATTTCAAACAAACAGGATAGCGAATTTTTATTGGCAGGCGTAAAGAATATTTACACCGTCCCCATTGACATAACCAAAGTCGGCCGCTTTTATTGCAGCTATCTTCTCAGTTAAATATTGGAGTGAATGATGTTAGATAAAAACGCAACCATACTGATTGTCGATGACACGCTTATCATGCGTGAATCATTGCGGCGTATCCTGTTAGCCATGGGATACGAACACGTTGTTCAAGCCGAGAATGGCCGGGAGGCAATAAAAGTACTCGAGACCTCCGGCAAAAAAATCGACCTGATATTTTTAGACATTGTCATGCCCATCATGGACGGCAAAGCAGCCCTGAAAAAAATCCGGGAAACCAATAAAACCCTTCCCGCCATCATGCTCACCTCTGTTGCCGACAAAGATTCCATCATTGAGTGCAGCAAACAAGGCATTACCGGCTACGTCCTGAAACCTATCAACGCCACAGACGGCCCCGCCATGCTCACGGATATTTTCGCAAAGCTTTAAACCAAAAAATTGGGGTCACGTCTTGATTCTTGACATTTTATCCGCTAATGTCACCCCATGTCCCGCCCCCTGCGCATCGAATTTCCCGGAGCTGTTTACCACGTCACTGCACGCGGCAATGCCCGTAATGACATTTTCCTGAGCGACAATGACAGACAAGCCTTCCTCGCTACGCTGAATTGGGTAGTGGCACGCTTTGGCTGGATTTGCCATGCCTACTGCCTGATGGACAATCACTTTCACCTGTTGATCGAAACCCCGCAAGCCAATCTGTCGGCTGGAATGCGCCAACTAAACGGCGTGTACACACAACGCTTCAATCACCGCCATCAACGCGTCGGCCACTTGTTTCAAGGGCGATTCAAAGCAATCCTGATTGAGAAAGACAGCTACCTGCTGGAACTGTGCCGCTACATTGTGCTCAACCCGATACGTGCGCGCATGACTGCCTCGGCTGATCAGTACCTATGGAGCAGTTATCTGGCAACGCTCGGCATGGCGCCTGCACCAGCGGGGCTGACGATTGATTGGGTGCTCTCCCAATTTGCCAAAACCCGTTCCGTGGCGCGCAAACGCTATGCCGCGTTTGTTGCCGAAGGCATTGGCAAAGCCTCGCCTTGGCCTGCGCTGCAAGGACAAACCCTGCTGGGCAGTGACGCATTCATCAAGCAGATAGCGCCTCATCTGCAAGAAAAAGCGTCCACACATGAGGTGCCGAAACAACAGCGCCTGATGCATCGCCCCACGCTACATCAGCTATTCTCTACCGTGAAAAATAAATCCGACCGCAACCACGCCATGCTGGAAGCGCATGTGAATCACGGTTATACACAAGCCGAGATTGCTGCGACGTTGACGTTACATTATTCCACCGTCAGCCGGGTTATCCAGGCCACCGAAGAAAAAATGTCAAAAATCAAGACGTGACCCCACGTGCTTTTTTGTTTTGACTTTACTTGCTATAATAGCCGCCTCGCCTGAACCCTAACCCACGGAAATTCACAAAAACCATGGCTCAATACATTTACACCATGAATCGCGTGGGCAAGGTAGTCCCGCCCAAGCGCGAAATTCTCAAAGACATCTCGCTGTCGTTTTTCCCCGGCGCAAAAATTGGCGTACTCGGGCTGAATGGCTCGGGTAAATCGACACTGCTGCGCATCATGGCGGGCGTGGACAAAGAACATCTGGGCGAAGCACGCCCGCAGCCCGGCATCCGCATTGGCTATCTGTCGCAGGAGCCGCAGCTCGATAACAGCAAAGACGTGCGCGGCAATGTCGAAGAAAGCGTTAAAGAAACGAAGGCCCTACTCACCCGCTTTAACGCCATCAGCGACGCGTTTGCCGATCCCGATGCTGACTTTGACAAATTACTCACCGAACAAGCCGAGCTGCAAGATAAAATCGAAGCCGCAGGCGCGTGGGATCTGGAGCGCAAGCTGGAAATCGCCGCCGATGCGCTGCGCCTGCCGCCGTGGGACGCCGACGTCACCAAACTCTCCGGCGGTGAGAAGCGCCGCGTGGCCTTGTGTACACTGCTGCTGTCTAACCCCGACATGCTGTTGCTCGACGAACCGACTAACCATCTCGACGCCGAATCCGTCGCGTGGCTGGAGCGTTTTCTGCAGGAATACGCCGGCACCGTCGTCGCCATCACCCACGACCGTTACTTCCTCGACAATGTCGCGGGCTGGATTCTGGAACTCGATCGCGGTCACGGCATACCGTGGGAGGGTAATTATTCCTCCTGGCTGGAGCAGAAAGAAAAACGTCTGGGGATCGAGGAAAAGCAGGAATCCGCCCGTCAGCGCGCCATGAAAGAAGAACTGGAATGGGTGCGCAGCAATGCCAAGGGACGCCACGCCAAGAGCAAGGCACGCCTGGCGCGTTTTGAAGAAATGGCCTCGCAGGAATTTCAGAAGCGCAACGAAACCAAAGAACTGTACATCCCGCCCGGCCCGCGCCTGGGGGATCTGGTCGTCGAAGCGGTAGGGGTGCGCAAAGGTTTCGGTGAGCGCCTGTTGATTGATAACTTGAACTTCAACCTACCACGCGGCGGCATCGTCGGCATCATCGGCCCCAACGGCGCCGGTAAAACCACCCTGTTCCGCATGATCACCGGCCAGGACAAACCTGACGCAGGTGAGCTACGCATTGGCGACACCGTACATCTCGCCTACGTAGACCAGTCACGCGACAGCCTCAACGGCAACCACAGCGTATGGGAAGAAATCTCAGGCGGGCTGGACATCATCACCGTCGGCAAATTTGAAATGCCCTCACGGGCCTATGTGGGGCGCTTTAACTTCAAAGGCACTGACCAGCAAAAGCTTATCAAAGATCTTTCTGGCGGCGAGCGCAATCGCGTGCATCTCGCCAAGCTGCTGAAAAGCGGCGGCAACGTACTGCTGCTCGACGAACCAACCAACGACCTCGACGTTGAAACCCTCCGCGCCCTGGAAGATGCGTTACTGGCCTTCCCCGGCTGTGCCGTGGTGATCTCGCATGATCGCTGGTTCCTCGACCGTGTCGCCACGCACATGCTGGCCTTTGAAGGCGACAGCCAGGTCACCTGGTTTGAAGGTAACTATGCCGATTACGAAGCCGATAAACACCGTCGCCTCGGCACCGATGCTGACCAGCCACACCGCATCAAATACCGGAAGCTGGCGATTTAGTGCCGCTTTACCTTCGTTGTTTTATCTTTAGCCGTAGGATATTTTCATAATGTCAGTTTTTGCCACCCTGTTTCTAATGCTCATCATCATCTTGGTTGCCGCTGAGGTCTTCACCAATGCGCTGGAACATCTCGGCGAAAAACTGAAAATTTCCGAAGGCGTCACCGGCTCACTGTTCGCCGCCGTGGGCACGGCATTGCCAGAAACCATGGTGCCGCTGCTGGCGATTTTCGCCGGAACCGATGACAAACACCTCAATGAAGAAATCGGTGTCGGCGCGATTCTCGGTGCGCCGCTGATGCTGATTACATTATCGGTGTCACTACTGGCATTCGCCACGTTTCGCAAACGCACGTTCTCCGGCCACTTCACACCGGAAAAAACCGGCTTTACACGCGACCTCAACTTTTTTCTGTTCGCCTTCACACTGGCCGCTGTCGCCATGTTCATCCCCCACGACATGCCCTACCTGCGCATCTTCATCGGCGCATCGCTGGTACTTACCTACTTCGTCTACGTCATGATGACATTGCGCGCATCCAAACAACTCGTCGAAGAAGGCCATGCTACTGAAGCCCACTCACCGATGATGCTAAATCGCATTGGCCTGCCCACCAACATGATCACCATCGTCCTCCAGCTTGCATTGGGCTTAGGCTTATTGATCTTTGGCGCCAAGGGCTTCATCGGCGGCGTTCAGGAAGCCTCCACCATACTCGGCATCTCCGCACTGATGCTGTCACTGATGATCATCCCCATCGCCACCGAACTGCCCGAAAAATTCAACAGCATCCTGTGGATACGGCGCCATAAAGACACCATGGCCTTCGGCAACATCACCGGCGCCATGGTATTCCAAGGCACGCTGCTGCCCGCCATAGGCATCACCCTCACCCCCTGGACACCGCGCCCGGAAGTACTGGCAGGCATTGTCATCGCTTTAGTTGGCGCATTATGGCTGCGCTTCATGATCTCCTATGGGCAATTACGGGTGTGGCATGTGCTTGTCAACGGCGGCCTGTATGTGCTGTTTATTGCGATCGCGCTGGGTTAGTGGTAGTGGGTTGTTCCATGCCAGGTTCTGTTGTGAAATTTACCTCATCCACTGGAGGGCGGCGGCGAAGTGGGGAAATGCCTGGAAATGTGGGGCTATTTTTTCAATGTTTTTGAAATACTTTCCGAGGCTGACGCCGCACCTTCTTTAATGCGTTCCACGGCAGTTGCTGCGCCTTCCTTGATAGTGGTGCCCGCTTTTTTGGAGTTCTTGACGAGCGTATCAATGGGCCCTGATCTTGTTTCCGTCTGCGCGCAACCAGCGGCCAAAGCCACCAGCAGGGCAGACAAAAAAATGCGTGCATAAAAACGCGTGGTCATGATACACCTCGATAAAATTCGCTGTTTTGAGTTAGGGTAATTTCCGTATGTTTTCATGCAGAAACTATCACGGTGCTGCTCTGATAACAGGCTCTAAGAGTGTGTCGGCAGGAAGGTAGGTGGTCTTGAGCATCTAGCAGTAATAAGCGTACACCGTAAGATAATTTTATTATTATAGTCGGCGACTTATAGATTAGCGAGGCAAATTTGGCTGGTAGGTGCAGGGATCGTTGTCGATGGGGTTACCCATCGCGCCATAGGTGTAGGCGAGGTTGGAGGCGGCAGGGAAATGTCAGGATTCAAGACGTGGCCCTGCGCCTGCAAGTAATCCGGCGGCGTTTGCCTATATCCTGGGATTCGTGCGGGCGAATCGCCTACGGGTTCATGAAGAGCAGCACGATAACTGCTGATCAATTCAGCCCCTGACCACAAATCAGGATGTCTTGGCGGTTGTATTTACCGATGAGGTGGCTTTTTTATTTAGGTTCTGTTGACGTTTCGCGGTTTTGGTAGAATCCGCCGTTTCAGGTGGGCATGGACAGAACCAAAATAAGCGATAGTGAGTGGGTGCGTATATTAGACCTCTTTCGAAACCGATAATTTTTTGTCATTCTATGGTCTTCCGTTTTCAAAAAAAGGCACGGCAATGACGAAATGGATTCGGGTAAAGGGA
>LNFF01000037.1 GCA_001464585.1 Gammaproteobacteria bacterium Ga0077554
CTGCATTCCACACTGGGCAATTTATCACCGATGATTTACGAAATGGAATTGGCAGCATAAAAACTTATTGATGTGTCCGAAAATACTTGACCACTACATGGTGCCATCCATCGCCGCAGTGCAACTTACCCCTCGCCCCGACCAAATTCCTTGCCATATCTTTTTTGCCGTAGACACACGCCAACAGTTAAAATCGACAAATTGTCATGATTTAGGCATTATTATAAGGTCCAAAAACTTTTCAAAACATGACCATACAAGATTGCGAGGAATAGCGTGTGATTTTAGTAACGGGTGGCGCAGGCTTTATTGGATCGAACTTTGTGCTGGACTGGATTGTTGGCGAGGCAGATTCCGTGGTGAATCTGGATAAACTGACCTATGCCGGGAATATGAACAACCTGGCCAGTCTGCAAGGTAATGCCCGGCATAGCTTTGTGCAGGGCGATATTGGTGACCGGGCATTGGTGCAGCAGTTGCTTGCCACCCACCGCCCCCGGGCGGTGGTGAATTTTGCCGCAGAAAGCCATGTCGATCGTTCTATCCACGCCCCCGGTGACTTTATTCAAACCAACGTCGTCGGCACCTTTAACCTTCTGGAAGAAGTGCGCGCCTACTGGAACACCTTGGCGGGCGATGAAAAATCCGCATTTCGTTTCCTGCATGTGTCCACAGATGAGGTCTACGGTTCCTTAAACGCGCAAGACGCGCCCTTCAGCGAAACCACGCCCTATGCGCCGAACAGCCCGTACTCGGCCTCCAAAGCGGCCTCGGATCATCTGGTGCGCGCCTATCACCATACCTATGGTCTGCCCACCTTAACTACCAATTGCTCAAACAATTATGGGCCGTATCAATTCCCCGAAAAGCTTATTGCCCTGATGATACTCAATGCCACCCAGGGCCGGTCGCTGCCAGTTTATGGCGATGGCAAAAATGTGCGCGACTGGCTGTATGTGGGAGATCATTGCGCGGCGATCCGAGTAGTGCTGGCTCAGGGTAAAACCGGCGAGGTGTATAACATCGGCGGCTGGAATGAAAAAACCAACCTCGACGTTGTGCATACCGTGTGCGCCCTTCTTGATGAATATAGCCCTGATACGGCGCACGTCCCCCACGCATCGCTTATCACCTATGTTAAAGATCGCCCCGGCCATGATCGACGCTACGCGATTGATGCCCGTAAAATAGAGCGCGACCTGGGCTGGAAACCCCAGGAAACTTTCGAGACCGGCCTGCGCAAAACCGTACGCTGGTATCTGGACAATAAGGCTTGGGTCGAGAATGTGGCGAGCGGCGATTATCAAAACTGGATGACACAGAATTACTCTAATAGAGCGGGTGGTAGAGCAGGTGGTGCGGCATCATGAAAGGCATTATCCTCGCCGGTGGCTCCGGCACCCGTTTATATCCGGTGACCCAGGCAGTGTCCAAGCAACTCCTGCCGGTCTATGACAAGCCGATGATCTATTATCCACTGACCACCCTCATGCTGGCCGGCATCCGCGACATTCTCATCATCTCCACTCCCCAGGACACGCCACGTTTTGAGCAATTGCTGGGGGATGGCCGGCAGTGGGGCCTCAACATCACCTATGCAGTACAAGCCTCGCCCGACGGCCTGGCCCAGGCATTTATTATTGGCAGTGATTTTATTGGTGACAGTTCATGCGCGCTGGTGTTGGGCGACAATATTTTCTACGGCCATGATTTATCGCCACAACTGTTGGAGGCCACCAAAAAGAAAACCGGCGCCACGGTATTTGCCTACCCGGTGCAAGACCCCGAGCGCTATGGCGTCGTTGAGTTTGATGACACTGGCAAAGCCCTTAGCATCGTCGAAAAGCCCACGGCACCGAAATCGCGTTATGCCGTGACGGGTCTGTATTTCTACGACAATCACGTCGTCGACATCGCCCGCGCCATCCGCCCCTCACCGCGCGGCGAACTTGAAATCACTGATGTTAACCGTCACTACCTGGCTCAAGGTGCGCTTGATGTGCAAGTGATGGGGCGCGGCATGGCGTGGCTGGATACCGGCACCCACGAATCGTTGCTGGAAGCGTCGCTGTTTATCCAGACCATTGAAAAACGCCAGGGGCTCAAGATCGCCTGCCCCGAAGAAATCGCTTACCGCAAAGGCTACATCAGCGCCAGCCAGTTGGAAGCGTTGGCGCAGCCCCTGGCAAAAAATGGCTATGGTGCTTATTTGCTGGGAATACTGAAGGAACGGATTTTTTGATTATTACCTGGAAGGTATGATTAACTCCGGGTATGTCATTGATTAACTCTGGGCATGTCATTTCGAACGTAGTGAGAAATCCTTGTTTCGAGTCCCGAGTCTCGAACGAAGGGGAGAGAACTTTGAGAGAACTTTGAGAGATATTGCAGGATTTCTCACTACGTTCGAAATGACAACGTAATCGTTCGAAATGACAGCCGAATCAAAATTCCTTTGTAGTGGATGCGAAATTATTTATGCAAATACAAGAAACAGCAATTCCAGGTTTGTTGATTATCGAACCGCAGGTGTTCGGTGATGATCGTGGTTTTTTCTATGAAAGCTATAACCAGAAAAAACTGGCGGAGGTGGCTGGCATCACTGAGCACTTCGTGCAGGACAATCATTCGCGCTCGGCAAAAAATGTGTTACGCGGATTGCATTACCAGATCCAGCAGCCACAGGGCAAGCTGGTGAGAGTGGTGGTGGGTGAAGTATATGATGTAGCGGTGGATATGCGCCGTACATCTGCCACGTTCGGCCAGTGGGTCGGTATGCACCTGTCTGCCGCAAACAAGCGCATGTTGTGGGTGCCCAAAGGTTTTGCCCACGGCTTTCTGGTATTGTCTGAACATGCCGAATTTCTCTATAAAACCACTGATTTTTATGCGCCGCAGTATGAGCGCTCTTTGTTATGGAATGATGCTGATCTTGCCATAGACTGGCCGTTGTCTGGCGCGCCCGCGCTGTCTGCCAAAGATGCGGTGGGTATTCCGTTTAAGGACGCCGAGGCGTTTCCGTGAGAATTTTACTCACCGGGAAAAACGGTCAGGTAGGCTGGGAGCTGCAACGCACTTTGTCCACCTTGGGTGAAGTCATTGCGCTGGGGCAGGCCGACATGGATCTGGCAAATCCTGACACGATAAGAAAAATCTGCCGTGATGTGAAGCCGAATTTAATTGTCAATCCGGCGGCGTATACTGCGGTGGATAAAGCTGAAACCGAGCCGACACTGGCGCTGGCGATTAACGGCACTGCACCGGGAATTCTGGCGCAAGAAGCACAACGCCTTGGCGCGGCATTGATACACTATTCTACAGATTATGTATTTGATGGCAGCAAAAATACGCCCTATACCGAGCAGGATATGCCGAATCCGCAGAACATTTATGGCAGCTCCAAACTGGCAGGCGAACGTGCCATTCAGGCAGTCGATGTGCCGTATCTTATTCTGCGCACCGCGTGGGTGTATGGCGCGCGGGGCAAAAATTTTCTGTTGACCATGCAGCGTCTGGGGCGTGAAAAGCCGCTGTTGAAAGTGGTTGATGACCAGATCGGTGCGCCCACCTGGTCACGCTTGCTGGCAGAGGCGACCGCGCAAATTGTCGCACAAAGCTTGAGCCGCGATCAGGAAACTGTGACCAGTTATATCCGTCAGCACAGCGGCGTGTATCACATGAGCTGTGCAGGTCAAACTTCATGGCACGGCTTTGCCAGCGCGATTTTGGCGGGTGCTAATGCCAGCACGCACGCTAATGTCAGTGCCCAGTTACAACCTATCCCCAGCAGCGAATACCCGACACCTGCCGCACGCCCTGCATATTCGGTGTTGAGCAACGAACAACTGGCGCGGACTTTTGGCATCACGCTGCCTGATTGGAGGGTGGCATTGGAAATGGTGCTGGCGGAGAATTGATGCATAAGGCCAGCTTAAGCGCGAAAATTCTCATTGGTCTGTTAATCGGCGGTGGATTGGGCCTGGCGGCCAAAACGCTGGCTCATGATGCGGCGTGGTTGCCGTGGGTGGTGGACAACATCACCTTGCCTGCGGGGCAGATTTTTCTGCGCCTGTTGTTCATGCTGGTGATCCCGATGTTGTTCTCGGCGCTGGTGATTGGCATCTGCGGGCTGGACGTAAAACATCTGGGGCGTATGGGCGCACGTACGCTGGGTTATACGGTGGTGGCGTCATTGATTGCCGTATTGATCGGCATGACGCTCACTAATCTGATACGCCCCGGCGCTGGCTTGCCCGATGAGTTGCGCAGCATGGCAACCGCGAACAGCGCGACGCTCACTGTGCCCAAGCCGCCCGACACCACGGGCGTTGCGCTGCTGGTGGCGATGTTTCCCGATAATCCGGTCAAGGCCGCCGCGAATGGCGAGATGATCGGCGTGATTTTATTCTCGCTGATTTTCGGCGTGGGTTTGTCATTCACGCAAACCTCCGGCGCGTTGCGCCTGCGCGAAGTCATTGAAGGCCTTTATGATGTGAGTATGACGCTGATTAATGGCGTTTTAAAACTTGCGCCGTACGGTGTTGCCGCATTGATTTTTACCATGACGGCGCGCCTGGGCACCGAGCTGTTGCCGTATCTGTTGTCATATGTGAGCGTCGTGCTGCTGGGCTTAGGGCTGCAAATGTTTGTGGTGTATCCATTGGCGATCCGCTTCCTCGGTGGGCGATCACCCCTGGCGTTTTTTCGCAGTGTGCGCGTCGCAATGGTCACCGCATTTGCTACTGCATCTTCCAGTGCGACCTTGCCGACGGCGCTCAAGGTTGCTGAAGAAAATCTGGGTCTGCCGCGCCACGTCAGCCGCTTTGTGCTCACCGCCGGTTCTGCCATGAACCAGAATGGCACGGCGTTGTTTGAAGGCGTCACGGTATTATTTCTGGCGCAGTTGTTTGGTGTGGAGCTGGGTCTGGGTCAGCAATTCCTGATCATGCTGATTTGTGTGCTGGGTGGCATTGGCACGGCGGGCATACCCGCTGGTTCGCTGCCAGTGATCGCCATGATTCTGGTGACCTTCGGCATTCCTGTCGAAGGGCTGGCATTGATTCTGGGTATCGACCGCTTTCTCGATATGTGCCGTACCACGCTGAACGTAACGGGTGATCTGGTGGCCGCAACCTATGTGGCGCGTGGTGAGCCTGCGACACCGCACGACGAAACAGGCATCTTCCCGTAGTTATGCCGTTGTCCGCCTGAAAATACTGCCGTGGCATTTTGGGCAGGGCGGAATGTGGCTGGTGGCATGAAAGTGCAGCAGCTCACCGCAGTTGGTGCATTCTAAAGTGCCAATGCTGGTAATGTTGCCGGTGTGGTATTCGCCTGCGCGGCGCGCACGTTCGGCGAGTTGCATGAATTCCAGTTTGGTTTTGTCTGCTGCCAGCGCAAACATCTCCAGCAAGCGTTCCTCAATCAGCTCCAAATCGAAACGCAACCAGTCTTTCAGTTCACCGCCGTTATCCGCCAGATAGTGTCCGGCGTCTTCCAGGTCACGCACCAGATAATCACCAATTTTCTCGGCCTCTTCGCGGGTCAGTTCGCCCGCATCCACCGCTTTGTCCTTGGCAAGTTGAATGGCATGCTTGAGGTTTTGATAGCCAAGGTGATCAGCCAGGGTTTTAACCTGTTCCATCATGCGGTTATAGGCGTGCAAATGTTTTTCGTTGCGCGGGTTCATGGTAATATCCTTGGAAGCCATCAGGTAATAATAGAGTACCACACATCGGCGATTCGGAAAAACCGGCAGCTTTTTTTGCGGGTAAGGGCGTTGTATGCTCTGTGGATCGCCTTCTTGGGTTAGAATGAAAAGTTAAAGGGGGCAGGTTAGCGCTTTTTGCGTAGCCCGCCACGCGTTGCGTAGCAACACAGCATATTATTTATGAGTGCCTGGCGGCTAAGGGCTAGGAATGCAATATAATTTCGAGTGGGATCCACGCAAGGCTAAAGCCAATATCACGAAACACGGCATCAGTTTCGAACAGGCCGCCGAGGTGTTTCTGGATGCGCTGCATATTGCGATCTTCGATGGCGGGCACAGCGAGACTGAAGAGCGTTGGGTGACGATCGGGAAGGCCAGAAACGTGAAGCTGCTGGTTGTGGCGCACACCTTCACGGAACATGAAGATCACAGCGCCACGGTACGCCTCATCTCGGCACGCGAGGCTACCCAACACGAGCAACGGCAATACGAGGAAAGCTGACGATGAAAAGAGAATACGATTTTTCCAAAGGTGTGCGCGGTAAATTCCATCGCCCCGGCACCACACTCAATCTGCCCGTTTATCTCGATGCCGATGTTCTCGATTATCTCGCAGCCAAGGCCAAAGTCAAGGGTGTGGCGGTTAATGATATAGTCAACGATTTACTGCGCAAGGATATTGCGTTGATTGAAGGAATGAAGTGATAAAACCACTAAGTGGAGTCAAGTGAAAATGGCTCGCACTTAAAATTTTCACCCATTTTGCCGCATTAGACCTTACTTACCATTCCAAAAAATTACCCACAAAAACCAATGGCACAGAATTATGCAAGAACATTACAATCCCGCAGACATTGAAACCCAGGCACAGAATTATTGGACAGAACACCAAACATTCAAGGCGGTAGAAGACCCCGCGCGTGAAAAATATTATTGCCTGGCGATGTTTCCTTATCCAAGTGGGCGTTTGCACATGGGGCATGTGCGCAACTATACCCTTGGCGATGTCATGGCGCGTCATCAACGGATGCTGGGCAAAAATGTGCTGCAACCCATTGGTTGGGACGCCTTCGGTTTACCTGCCGAAAATGCTGCGATGCAAAACAACGTGCCACCCGCCAAATGGACCTATGACAACATTAGCTATATGCGCAACCAGTTCAAGCGGCTGGGCTTCGCGTATGACTGGAATCGTGAGATCGCCACCTGCAAACCGGATTATTACCGCTGGGAACAATGGCTGTTCACGCGGCTGTTTCAAAAAGGCCTGGTCTACAAAAAAACCGCGCCAGTGAACTGGTGTCCCAAAGATCTCACCGTGCTTGCCAATGAACAAGTGATTGATGGCCGTTGCTGGCGCTGTGACACCACGGTCGAGATGAAAGAAATTCCGCAGTGGTTCATGAAAATCACCGCCTATGCCGACGAATTGCTTGCGGATCTGGACACACTCACCGGTTGGCCCGAGCAAGTGCGTACCATGCAGCGTAACTGGATCGGCCGCTCTGAGGGTGTGGAGCTGGAGTTTGCGGTGCCCGATGTAACGGAACCGCTCACTGTATTCACTACCCGCCCCGACACGCTTATGGGCGTCACTTATGTGGCTGTCGCTACCGAACATCCGCTGGCATTAAAGGCCGCGCAAACACGTCCCGCGCTCGCTGCATTCATTGAAGAATGCCGCAGCCATGCCCAGACTGCTGAAGCGGTGCTGGAAACCATGGAAAAACGCGGCATGGCCACTGGGTTGATGGCCATTCATCCCATCACCGGCGAAGAAGTGCCAGTGTGGGTCGCCAACTTTGTGTTAATGAACTACGGCACCGGCGCAGTGATGGCCGTGCCCGCGCACGATGAACGCGATCATGAATTTGCCCGGAAATACGGCTTGGATATCAAGCAGGTGATTAGCCCTATGGATGGATCAGTGGTTGATATCGAGCGTGCTGCCTTCGTTGAGAAGGGTGTGTTGATGCGCAGCGGCGCATTTGATGGCATGACCTCACAACATGCCTTCACTGCCATTGCCGATGCGCTGGTGCAGCAGGGCCGGGGACGGGTGCGTGTCAATTATCGCCTGCGTGATTGGGGCGTGTCGCGGCAGCGTTACTGGGGCGCGCCGATTCCCATTATCAATTGCGCCACCTGCGGCGCAGTGCCCGTGCCAGATAAAGATTTGCCCGTGGTGCTGCCGGAAAATGTCAGCTTCGAAAGCATCGGCTCGCCCATCAAGCGTATGCCGGAATTTTACAATACGCGTTGTCCCTGCTGTGGCGGCGCGGCTGAACGTGAAACCGATACCTTCGATACTTTCATGGAGTCATCATGGTATTACGCGCGCTTTGCGTGTAACAACAACACCCAGGCCATGCTCGATGAACGCGCCAATTACTGGTTGCCGGTAGATCAATACATCGGCGGTATTGAACACGCCATTCTGCACTTGCTCTACGCGCGTTTCTTTCACAAGCTGATGCGCGACGTGGGCTTGGTGAAGAGCAGTGAACCGTTCACCCATCTGCTCACGCAAGGCATGGTGCTTAAAGACGGCTCAAAGATGTCCAAATCCAAAGGTAACACCGTCGACCCGCAAGCTTTGGTCGAGCAATACGGCGCCGATACCGTGCGCCTGTTCATCATGTTCGCCGCGCCGCCGGAGCAGTCGCTGGAGTGGTCTGATACCGGTGTGGAAGGCGCATCACGCTTTCTCAAACGGCTGTGGAAGCGCGTGGCTGATCATGTGAGTAGTGGCGTTACACCTATTTTGAATACGCATGAATTGAATGGAGTGCAACGCGCCCTGCGTTGCCAGGTACACGAAGCCATCACCAAGATCAGCGATGATGTCGGGCGCCGCCACACCTTCAACACCGCCATTGCCGCCTGCATGGAGCTGATCAACGCCCTGTACCGTTTTGAAGGCAACACCGCACAAGGCCGTGCCGTCATGCAGGAGGCACTGGAAGCGATAGTGTTGATGCTATCGCCCATCGTACCCCACATTAGCCATGCCCTGTGGCATGAGCTCGGTCATGCAGAAGCCGTAGTCAGCGCACGCTGGCCACAGGTAGATGCCACGGCGCTTATTAAAGACAGCGTCGAGCTGGTCGTGCAAGTCAACGGCAAACTACGCGCCCGCGTCGCCGTGCCCACCTCCGCCGACCGCGCCCAAGCCGAAACCGCCGCGCTGGCCGATGAAAATGTGCAACGCTTTGTCAGCGGCAAACAGATCAAAAAGATCGTTGTAGTGCCGGGAAAGTTGGTGAATATTGTGGTGGTGGAGTAGTTGGCACACACAAGGGGGCGCTCATGAACGGCTGTTGCAGCGGGTAACGGCATCCGCTAAGATTAAAACATTGAACCTAACAGTTTATGGGTCGCCATGCTGCATCGTCATCTCAGCCATCAGCGTTTCACCCTCGCCGCCATCGACGACGTGATATCCCGTGGCCGCTGGCAGGATTGGGCTGATCTACGTCGTGCGGCTCTCCGGGATCGGTCGTTGCTGGACAAGGTAGAGCGCATCTGCCGCCCTTATCTTTCCGACCCCTACGTTCAGCGTTATCACTTCTGGATGCGCTATGGAACGCCTACGAAATAACTTCCCGATTTTAACAAATTGAGTGGTATGCCATTTACACTAGCCGAAAGCTTGAAGGATGACGAATGGAGAGTGATTGG
>LNFF01000038.1 GCA_001464585.1 Gammaproteobacteria bacterium Ga0077554
CGTTATCGCAACAGGCGAAAACGTTTTGGGTTGCGATTTAACTTGATCGCAGGGATATACAACGTTGAGCTTGAAATTTAAGTTTCGAAAGAGGTCTAATAAGAAAAATCTTCATGCACCCTGCAATCATCCGCACCCGACCACACCCTGCCGGATTTACCCTCATAGAGTTGCTGACCGTACTGAGCATTGTTGCGATTCTTGCCGCAGTTGGCACCCCTGCGCTGCAAAATCTTTTAATGGATATGCGCATGACCACGCGCATTAACGAGTTTGTGTCACACCTGCATCTGGCGCGCAGCGAGGCGGTGCATCGGCAGCAGCGTATTGCGCTATGCCCCAGCAGTGATCAAACTACCTGCGCTAAAGCACCGCAATGGCAACACGGGTGGATCGTCTTTGTTAACAGTATTGTGAACAGCCATGGTAGCGAAGTGCATGAAAGCAGTGAGGAAATTTTACGGATGCAAGATCAACAGCATCCATCTCTTACTATCAGAACCGTATCACGTAACCCGATCGAATTTCAGCCGGAAGGCACCGCAGGTGGCTCTACTGCCACGATCACTTTTTGTGATACACGCGGAGCCAGCAAAGCTCGTGCGGTAGTATTGTCGATAGGTGGCCGTGTACGCTTGACGGACAAGCAACCGGGCACGCGAAAACCGTTGAGTTGCGTTTGAACCTATTCTCTTGTCATTTCGAGTGTAACGAGAACTATTAAACAAGATCCCTCACTGCGTTCGGGATGACAATAAATGCAGCAGCAGTAATCCCGACCCCATCTACCCCACCTTCTGCACCGTCTGCACGTTAAAACTCACATCAAGAAAATCCCTCACCTGCTCTTTGTGGCGCATGGCATCGGCATACCCCAGCGCCATCAATTCACGGCAATAACTCTTTTCAAATAGCAGATAGCTCACCAGATTAGCACCGTTACGGTTATACGCACCAATGCCGCGCAACAGATAACGCACAGGACGCGGCAATAAAAATGCGTGGCGTTCCGCAATCTTGGCAATGTCTGCGCTGGGTGAAATTGCCAGAACTTCGACAGGCCGTAACATCATGCCACCTTCTTTCAAATAGTGGGCAGGGATAGTTTTAAGCGTGTTATTGATGCGCTGCAAGCGTTCCATATCCACTTCCAGGCTGTCGAGAAAAATACTGTTTAATACGTGTCCGGCAATCTGCGCCAGCGAAGGATGATCATCTACCTTGACGCGCGGCGGTTGTTCCTCTTCATCCTGGCGCACACCAATCACCAGGATACGATCCGCACCCAGGTGCAGCGCGGCGCTGAGTGGCGCAACCTGACGCATTGAGCCATCGCCAAAATATTCACGATTAATTTTCACTGCCGAAAAAATAAAGGGGATTGCCGATGACGCCATCAAATGCTCCACGGTGATGGGCGCCGCGCAGCCAATGCGTCGCGCCCGCTTCCACGGGGGGATGGAGGCTGCTCCCTGAAAAAATGTCACCGATTGCGTAGACGTGTACCCGGATGCCGTAACACTGAACGCATGCAGCGCGCCCGCATCAATGGATTGCTGAATTTTTTCACAGGGAAGATATTTGCTTAGCAACGCATACAGCGGCGTACGATCCAGCAACGAGCGCGGATTATGCTTGCCTAATCCACCCAGCAGTAACGCCGTCAACCAACGCGCACCACTGCCAATAATCCCCCAGACATCTGCCCTGAAAACCTGTTGCACCTGGAAGTTTGACCATATCATACCGAGGCGCCGCACGCCCTCCTGGAAGCGCGTGGCGTAGATAGCCAATGCCGCGCCATTGATGGCGCCTGCGGACGTGCCACAAATAATAGGAAAGGGATTAGGCACATCTTCGGGCAACATTTCCGCTATCGCCTTCAGCACCCCGACCTGATAAGCAGCACGCGCACCACCGCCAGACATGATCAAGGCTATCTTTGGGCGGTCAGGGGAAGCAGAAACTGCCGTTTCATTAGCCATAACCTATATATCGGCAGATACGGAGCTTTATGTATAGCTCTGGTTATTAAATAATCATATATTTCTGCAACATGGCCTGTTAGCATCCATAACCCTAAAACTCAGGTTGCATTTTAATTTAGACTTAGTCTAAAATAGTATGGTTGTATTAAAATTGCACCACGTGACTACACAACAGGAGAAAATCCCATGAGAAAAAATATCCGTAGCAGGTTATTTATAACCGCAAGCGTTCTTGCCTTTGGCGCGATGTCCTCGGTAGGCGCCTTTGAAGCGCTGCCCCAGCAGCCCCCCATTCCCAAAGATAACCCCATGAGCCCCGCCAAGGTAGAACTGGGTAAACAGTTGTTTTTTGATCCCCGCTTATCCAGCAATGGTACCCTTTCATGTAACTCCTGCCATGATGTCAGCGGCAGCGGTACTGACAACCGCGCAGTGTCGCTCGGTGTGGGCGCCAAGGCCGGAGGGCGCAACGCGCCTACCGTGTGGAATGCGGCATTTATGACAGCACAGTTTTGGGATGGGCGCGCCGCCACGCTGGAAGCCCAGGCCAAGGGGCCGATTCTTAACGCCATCGAAATGACCATGCCTGACGAGCAGGCAGTGATTGATCGCCTGTCGTCTATTCCCGGGTATAAAGAACAGTTTGCCAAAGTATTTGGTGGCCCCAACTCACTCACTTATGACAATCTTGCCAAGGCGATTGCCGCGTATGAACGCACCTTGATTACCCCCAATAGCCCATTTGACCGTTATATCAAAGGCGATAAAAAAGCCCTGTCAGCCGCAGCCCTGCGCGGCATGAAAGAAGTTCAGGCGATAGGCTGCACCGGCTGCCACAACGGCGTGAATTTTGCCGGGCCCGCCTTGCCGATGGGCGAAGGATTTTATCAGAAATTCCCCACTTTCACGGATAACGATTACGTAAAAAAATATAAGCTGGATGAAGATGTGGGACGTTCGATGGTCACCAAAAATGATGCCGACCAACACATGTTCCGTGTACCCACCTGGCGGAATGTAGCGTTAACCGCGCCCTATTTTCACAATGGCTCGGTGAAAACCCTGCATGAAGCGGTGCGGGTCATGGCCAAGACTCAGCTCGACAAAGATTTGGCGGGACAACAGGTCGATGACATCGTCGAATTTCTTAACAGCTTAACCGGTGAATTCCCCAAACAGACCCTGCCACGCTTGCCGGGCACACCGAATATGAGCGTGATTAACGAGTAACTCGACAGCCTTACAAATAAAAAAGGGGCGCCTGGGCGCCCCTTTTTTATTTGTAACCGAACAACTATTTCAACACCGTCGCAGACGATACAAAAATAATCCGGTCAAACGTACGATTCAATGATTTGCTATTGAAGTTTTCCATAATCATGCTGTCCACAAAACGCACGCGATCGCCCACTTTGACTTTGGTGGTAGGCGCGGCGATCCAGAAGCGTTTGTTGCCGGACTCCAGCTCCATATAAGTATAGATGGATGCGTTCACCGAAGAGACCACCTTGCCTTCAGTGGGTGACATTGCGGCTGACTGAGGGGGAGCTGCGGGCGCGGTCTTTTCTGCGGCAACGGCATGCAATGAGCTTAGCGAAGCAAGCGTCATTGAGAAAACAATAGCCAAATAAGATAATTTCACAATGCCTCCGGTAATTGATAAATTTAATCGCTGTGTTTTAAGTATGACATATTTTTTATCTATTAACGTCAGGAAAATGCCCGGATTCCTGAAAAACGCATCGAAAGATCAATGGCTTGGATATTTTTTGTGATCGCGCCAACAGAAATAAAATCCACCCCCGTTTCAGCCACGGCACGCAGATTATCCAGGCTCATGCCGCCAGACGCTTCCAGCTTGGCCTGACCCTCATTTAAGACAACCGCTGCGCGCATCTGTTCCAGATTAAAATTATCGAGCAATAAAATGTCTGCGCCAGCCTGCAATGCTTCACGCACCTCGTCCAGGGTTTCAACCTCAACTTCTACTGGCAAGTTGCGCGGTAAATCACGCAGGTGACTTCGCGCGGCGCTCACCGCACTTGTTATGGAGCCCGCAGAAAGAATGTGATTTTCCTTAATTAAAATACCATCGTAAAGACCATGCCGGTGATTGTGGCAACCTCCGCAACGCACAGCATATTTTTGCGCGGTGCGCAAGCCGGGAATGGTTTTGCGGGTGTCGAGAATTTTTACCGGGAGGCCGAGTACCGCATCGGCATAACGCCGCGCGGTGGTGGCGGTGCCCGACAGGGTTTGCAGAAAATTCAACGCGGCGCGTTCGCCGCTCAACAGTGGCCGGGCGGAGCCATGCAGGGAGCACAAGATTTGATTGACACCGACGGCATCGCCATCTTTAACGCGCCATGTCACTTCTATGCCCGTGTCCAGTTGCTGAAAAACCGCATCAAACCACGCCACACCGCAGATGATGGAGTTTTCACGGCTGATCACCGTAGCATCGCACTGTGCCGTTTCAGGAATCAGCGCGGCGGTGATGTCACCGTTGCCGATGTCTTCTGCCAGTGCGCGACGCACGGTTTCCTGTATATCGTCCGGCAACGTCACACGCTATGCGCCTTGGGTCAATGCCTGCCGGTCGGCCTGCATAAAAGTTTTCACAAAGGGAATCGTCAGCTTGCGCTGCGCGGCCAGCGAATCCCGATCCAGTCGTTCCAGCAAGGCAAACAACGAGGTCATGTCACGCGGATAATGTCGCCATAAAAAACGCGCGACTTCTTCGGATAATTCCAGACCACGATGACGCGCGCGTAATTGCAGCGCGGCAATCACCGCTTCATCATCCAGCGCATTGAGATGCAGGACTTGCCCCCAGCACAGCCGCGACACCAGGTCAGGCATATGCAATCCCACGCCGTGGGGGCTGCTGTTTCCGGCAATAATACAGCGCGTGCCAGTTAAACGAATACGGTTGTATAAATGAAATAGCGCGGTCTCCCACTCCGGCTGCCCGGCAATCGCCTGAATGTCATCAATGCAGATCAGCGCAAGGTATTCCAGACCTTCGAGCATGGCGGGATCAAGTTGATCAGCCTGCATGGACGCCTGGGCTAATGGAAGATAGGCCACTGCCGTGGCGCGGCTGCTGTCAAGCCCACTGCCAAGCATGGCGGCGTGATGACAGGCCGCTTGTAAAAGATGGGTTTTACCGGTGCCTGCGCTGCCCCACAAATACAGGGCCGTATCACTCTGCGTGCTTGCGCTTGGCGGTTCCGGCGCATGCTGCTGTAACGCGGCCACTGCTTCACGATTATCCGCAACGAAATAATTATCAAACCGGCAGTCATCCCGCAGTCCAATGGTTAGCGGTAATTGGGCAATGGCCGATGGAGATGTGATGGTAGCGGTCATGGCTGGCGTTTTATATGGATGACAAAGCTCATGGCTCGTCCTTGATATAACGGCCATGCTCATAGCTTGGCATTGATAGGCCAGCCAAGCTCACGGTTCATCCTTGAAAGCATACAGACGGCTATTCAAATAACGCTCATGAGCATAATGCAGCAATACCATCATCACGGCGGCGACCGGCAAGGCCAGCAGCATGCCGAAAAAACCAAATAATTGCCCACCAGCCATGATGGCAAAGATGACTACCACCGGGTGCAAGCCGATGCGGTCGCCTACCAGCAGGGGGATCAATACCATGCCTTCCAAAACCTGCCCAACACCAAATACGGCAACCACCAGTAACAAGTGATACAGATCCTGATATTGAACGATGGCGGCAATACTGGCGGCCAGTAAGCCGATACTAAACCCAAGGTAAGGGACAAAGCTGAGCAGGCCTGACACCATGCCGATCAGCAGGGCAAGATCCAAACCTATCAGCCACAAGCCTAGGGAATATATCGCGCCCAACGCGAGCATCGCCATGAGCTGACCGCGTAAAAACGCCCCAAGCACTTCATCACAGTTACGCGCCAGCCGCGTGACAATGGGTTCTGTGGCGCGTGGTAATAAGGCGCGGATGCGCGCCACCAGCACGTCCCAGTCCCGCAGCAAATAAAAAGCTACCACTGGGATCAATATCAAGTTCATTAGCCAACCCAACACGGTCATACCCGACTTTGTGACAGAGGCCATGATGCTCATCATAACGCCGCCGGCACTTTGCCAATGCTCAGCTAGCGCCTGTTTCAGGCTCGCCATGTCTAACGCCTGCTCATCAAGCTGTAGCTTGTTTTGCACCCATGGCGCAGCGGTATCCTGTATCCAGTCAATATATTTGGGCAATTTTTCAATCAGTGTAGTGATCTGTTGTTCGAGCAACGGAACACCAATTAACAGCAGCACCAGCAACACTATAAACATCCAGATGAAAACAATGACGGTGCCCAGAGTCCGTGACACTTTCCGCGCTTCCAGACGGTCTACCAAGGGATCGGCAACATACGCCAGCAAAGCCGCAATGAGAAAAGGCGTAAGCACGGGGGCAAGTAAATACAATAATCCACCAGTGGCGAGCAGTCCTGACAAGACCAGCCATTTTTGCGAATCAGTCATGCAGTATCCTGAAAATAACGTGGAAGAGGCCGCTTCCGGCATCCGACCGCCATGGATGGCGGAAGTGTCGAAAATGCAGGAGCATTTTTTCGACCTGCCTCTGGCGGCACTTGCACATCCATGTGCGGCGAATAATGGAGCGGTTCATTACCATGCAGGGTTCATTGTAACAACTGATACTTCAGTTCGGTGGACGGTGGCGCAACATCGGTGGGCGCGGGCGCTTCAGTTTCTGTTCCCCCTTGCGGAGCGTCTGCCGCGAGGGGATCTGCAATAACAGTCGACACCACAGGCGACAATTTTTTGCTTAATGCGATGGTGCGAACCAGAGTGTCAGTGGTGCTACGCGCTGCGATCCGGAAAGTCACACTGTTGGCCTGCATCTGGCGCACATCCACGTCCGCGACTTCATCCAGCGATTGAAAATAATTCATCACCTTCGCATAATGATCAAGTGTGACAATATCAGTGACGGTTATCAGCACAATGTTACTCGCCTTATCACTGAGTAACTGCGCAAAGCGCTTGCCGAGCACATCGGCGGCGCCATCAATTCCAGCCTCCAGCACGCTACGCATTGAATTCGCATCTCCGGCGCTTTCCCATTGCATGGGTTCTTCATTCGCCTGAAAAAGTGTCCAGCGCACCTGCCAACCCGTCCGCTGATGTGTGGCGCGCCCCACCAGTGCGGCATCAGCACGCTCATGCGCTGCCGCTCGCAGCACCGCTTCCTGCGAATTGTTCCAGGCTTCCAGAAAGCGTAAACCGCCCTCGGCTTCCGCACGCTGCGGCAATACGATCGGCACACCGCGCCACCAGGCGCGCGTTTCGAAAATGGTTTGCGATTGCGTGCCGCTGTCTGCCAGCAGGATATAACGGTTGGATGGCTCTTCCACCGCCAACACCACCAGCATGGCAGGGCGCGCCCGCCCCCACAGCGGCAATCCGGCCTGACGCAGCACTTTATTCACCGCCGCGCTATCAAAACTCACCCACAGTGCCTGCTCCCGGGCGGCGGGAGAGGACACGACCGGGGGCGGCGGCTGGGATGCCCCGCCCGGCTTGCGCACCGCAGGCCGAGCCGGAGCTACCACTACCGGCGCCGCAGGCAACGGCATTAATCTGCTTTCCGCTAAAGGCCGGTAGCGATATTGTTGCACCATCTGGTCAACGCGCTTGAAAGCCCCCGCCAGACCGGGTGTCGCAGGCGCAGTACGCTGCCCCGTGACCTTCACCAAAACCTCGCCCAGCGCGGTGCGCAACGCTTCCTGCCTTTCTGTGGCGCTTTGGCTAAACACCCGCACTTCCGTCTCGTAAAGGCCTTCCATATCGGCGGCACGCACCACACCGGACGCCCCCACCCAGGCGCAAAGAACCATCACCAGCACAACCTGCCATTCCAAGGCGATCATTCTCACATCAATATCCTGTCATTACCAAAAATCCTGTCGCCTCTATAAGAACATGTTTATACCAACCTTATAGTATAATGGCGCCATCATACACCCACTTTGCCCGTTAATGCGACCCACTCCATGACCAATAAAGACGCCCCCTCCAAACCCAATTTAAGCTACCGTGATGCTGGCGTGGATATTGATGCCGGTAACAGTCTGGTGCAACGCATTAAACCCATCGCCGCACGCACCCGCCGCCCCGGCGTACTCGGCGGTCTGGGCGGATTTGGCGCGCTGTTTGAACTGCCGCTGGACCGCTACCGCCAGCCGATTCTGGTATCCACCACCGACGGTGTGGGCACCAAGCTGAAGCTGGCCATAGAAATGAACAAGCACCACACCATCGGCATCGACCTGGTAGCCATGTGCGTCAACGACCTCGTGGTACAAGGCGCGGAGCCGCTGTTTTTTCTCGACTATTATGCCACAGGGCGCTTGAGCGTGGATCAGGCGACAGATGTCATCAAAGGCATTGGCGAGGGCTGTATCATGGCTGGCGCGGCGCTGGTGGGCGGTGAAACGGCAGAAATGCCCGGCATGTATGCTGCAGAAGATTATGATCTGGCAGGCTTCAGCGTCGGTGTGGTGGAAAAAGCACGCATCATCGACGGCAGCAAGGTTGCCGCAGGCGATGCCCTGATCGGCATCGCATCCAGTGGCCCACATTCCAACGGCTATTCACTGATCCGCAAAATCCTCGCCGTCAGCGGCGCTGAGTTGGCACAGGCCTTTGATAGTCAGCGCACCCTGGGCGAAACCCTGCTGGCACCCACCCGCATTTATGTAAAACCCCTGCTGGCGGTATTTGAACAGGTACAGGTGCATGCGCTGGCGCATATCACTGGCGGCGGCCTGCTGGAAAATCTGCCGCGCGTCATGCCCGACGGTACTCAGGCCATTATCGACGCCCACACCTGGCAGCGCCCCGCCATTTTTGACTGGCTGCAACACCACGGCAATGTCACGTCACAGGAAATGTACCGCACCTTCAACTGCGGCATCGGCATGGTAGTCTGCGTCGCCGCCGCCGATGTCGACACCACCCTTAACATCCTGCGTGAACAGGGTGAAACCGCGTGGCAGATAGGCGCCATTCACCCTGCCGCCCCTGCCGACGAGCGCGTCATTATCCGCGCATGACCGTGTTGGTCGCTCCCGGCCGTGCGCCGGGCAGGATGCCCAAGTACGGTGAGCGCAGGGAAGAGCGTAAGCGAAGGGTTCCGCAAGAACCGCCATCCATGCACGTCGTGAAAGGTCAAATATAATGAGTGAACCATTACGCATCGTAGTGCTCATCTCTGGCAACGGCAGTAATCTGCAGGCCATTATCGAAGCTATCCAGCAACAGGCGTTACCGGCGAGGATCTGCGCCGTGATCAGTAATAATCCTAACGCACCTGGTTTGGAACATGCGCGCGCCGCTGGTATTCCAACTCAGGTTATTGATCATAAAATATTTCCTGATCGTGCGGCATTTGATGCGGCGCTGCAAAACGCCATCGACCTCCTTACCCCGCAACTCGTCGTCCTGGCTGGGTTTATGCGTATTCTGGGATCCGCCTTTACCGCCCACTATGAAGGGCGCATGCTCAACATCCACCCCTCTTTATTACCCGCCTTTACCGGACTCAACACCCATCAACGCGCGCTGGAAGCGAGGATCACGGAACACGGCGCCAGCGTTCATTTCGTCACCCGCGAACTGGATGGTGGTCCAGTAATAATTCAGGCGCGCGTGCCGATACTGGATAATGACACCATCAAAATACTTGCACAACGCGTGTTAAACGCCGAGCATTGCATTTATCCATTGGCGATCCGCTGGTTTGCGGAAGGTCGTCTGCGGTTAACACAAGGCAAAGTAATGCTGGATGGACTATTCTTACCTACGCCTGTAAATTATCAGCATGAACTTTCCGCACCATAGTGGCCGACCATTATCAATTACAGCGAAACACAGCGTTCGCTGGATCCTGCTATTGACCGGGCTGCTATTTCATTCCGCGCTGGTTGCCGAGACCGTACCCTCGTTCACTGCACGCTACACCTTGAGCCGCAGTGGCATCATCGTGGGCGAAACCACCCGCACACTGAGTCCCACCCCGAACGGCGAATTCATCTACCAATCTGTCGCACATGCCACCGGACTGTTAGCGCGTTTTCTAAAAGACGAAATCGTAGAGCGCAGCCGCTGGGTTTACCAGAATGACGGCATCCGCCCCCTGAGTTTTCTTACACAACGCCATGGCGGCAGAAAAGAACGCACCACCCGGCAGGTATTTGATTGGGAAAAACGTGTCACCACCAACACCAACAACGGCAGTTCCTCACAACTCCCCTTATCCCCCAATACCCAGGACAAATTGAGCTATCAGATTCTGCTCATGCATGATTTAAAAAAAGGCATGAAGCATCTCGAATACATCATTGCAGAAAGCGATAGGAACAATATCTATCGTTTTGCAATTCTTGGAGAAGAAATCCTTATCACCGCGATTGGCACACTGCGCACTTTAAAAATCCGCCGGATTGGCGACGAACGCAATACTACCGTGTGGTGCGCCATAGACCGGCATTACTTACCCGTCAAACTGGAACAACACAGCGATGATGACGGCCACCTTGAATTGAAAATCGCCTCGGCCCAAGGGTTGTAAGAAACTGCTCACGATCTTGATCAAGGGATGCAGCGCAAGGCGCCCTGTATATAAAAGGCTTGGCGTAGAGCGGAGTGTACACGTAGTACATGAGCATTTTGAGCACGTTTCCAACGCCGCGATGCGCCCTTCAGCGAGATCGTGAACAGTTTCTCAGTCGGCATCACGCCTTAGGCAAAGTCACGCCACGCTGCCCCTGATATTTGCCGCCGCGGTCCCGATAAGACGTCTCGCACACTTCATCTGATTCCAGAAACAGCACTTGCGCGACACCCTCATTGGCATAAATTTTTGCCGGCAATGTCGTGGTGTTAGAAAACTCCAGCGTTACATGCCCTTCCCACTCGGGCTCCAGTGGCGTCACATTCACAATAATGCCGCAACGCGCATACGTCGATTTACCCAGACAGATGGTCAGTACATTGCGCGGGATGCGTAAGTATTCCACGGTGCGCGCCAAGGCAAACGAGTTGGGCGGAATAATGCATACGTCTGAGCGAATATCGACAAAACTGTTTTCATCAAAATTTTTCGGATCAACAATGGCCGAGTTAATATTGGTGAAAATCTTGAATTCATCGGCACAGCGAATATCATAACCATAACTCGACGTACCATACGAAATCACCCGCCCGCCATTATTTTCGCGCACCTGGCGCGGCTCGAACGGCTCAATCATGCCATGATTTTCGGCCATGCGCCGAATCCATTTATCGGATTTAATACTCATGCTCAGCCCCAACTATTTTCAGGTATTTTGAATAACAATATTCGGAAATTTCGATGCGTAATCCTTGGCGCGCAATGACAGTTTCGCCGTAACGCGGCGCGCAATATCACGATAAATTCCGGCAATTTTGCCATTCGGATCCGCTACCACCGTCGGGCGCCCCCCGTCGGCATCTTCACGGATGCGAATATCCAGCGGCAACGACCCGAGAAAATCCACGCTGTACTGCTGCGCCATGCGGCTACCGCCACCCGCGCCGAAAATGTGTTCTTCATGTCCGCACTGGCTGCAAATATGCGTGCTCATGTTTTCCACCACGCCCAGCACCGGCACCTCCACCTTCTCAAACATCTTGAGACCCTTGCGCGCATCCAGCAGCGCAATATCCTGGGGCGTGGTCACGATCACCGCGCCGCTCACTGGAATTTTCTGGGTGAGCGTTAATTGGGTGTCCCCGGTACCCGGCGGCAGATCCACAACCAGATAATCCAGGTCACGCCAATTGGTATCCTTGAGCAACTGCTCCAGGGCCTGCGTCACCATCGGCCCACGCCAGATCATCGGCGTTTCTTCATCCACCAGATAACCAATCGACATCGACTGCAAGCCATGCCCCATCAGCGGCTCCATGGACTTACCATCGCGCGATTCCGGGCGCTCGCGCACCCCCAGCATCAGGGGTTGGCTGGGGCCATAAATATCCGCATCCAGAATGCCTACCGTCGCACCTTCCGCCGCCAATGCCAGCGCCAGATTAACCGCCGTGGTCGACTTGCCCACGCCGCCCTTGCCCGACGCCACAGCAATAATATTCTTTATCCCCTTCAAAGGCTTCACGCCACGCTGCACGGCATGCGCCACAATCTGGGACGACACCTGCACCTGCGCGCTTTGCACCCCATCCAGCGCTTCCAGTTGCGCCTGCAAGGTCGCCGCCAACTCAGCATGATACCCCTGCGCTGGATACCCCAGCACGATCTCCACCTGTACCCGACCCTTTTCAACAACAATCTGCCTGACGGCATTCGCCGTCACCAGATCCCGATCCATATAAGGATCCACAAACGCCTTCAGCGCGGCTTCCACCTGTAATCTGGTTACTTCTGCCATACTGCTCTCCTGCACCGTGCTATAAAATTCGCGTTATAAATTAAAGACACACCACAAAAATTTAAAAATGACACCCTCGGGTAAACATTTATTTTATCATCCCGACTATTGTTCGGGTCACCCTTAGCATAAATCACCCGTTAAAACTTTTATGGAAAACAACGCCTCAGCTACGACACAACACTATCACAGCCCATACCCCGCCAGTCAAATAATTGACCACTCAAAAAAAGCCCCTCCTAAGCACTTGTGCTGCCATTTCTTTTATGTTAAATAATACTCTTATGAGTATAACAAGAAAATATTTGCTGGTTTTAGCTGGGGTGGCGGGGCTTTTTGCGAACACCAGCCAGGATGCGCGCGCCGCTTTTGAGCTTAATTTCCTGCCAGCCTCCCAAGGACCCGACAACGCTGGCGATGTAAGGCGCTACGCCAGTTGCAATATGGGCGCACCGTCCACCGATGCCTTCTGCCAACGCGCCGATTCAACTCCCGATCCAGATAAAACTCCATTTTTGCGCGAATACGTAACCATTGACGGCGTACAATATATACACATGATTGTGGGTTCCCTGACGCCCAACAGCGCTGGAGAGACGTTCGTCCAGGAAACCTACACCAGGCTCACGAACACGGGGCAGCTTTACTCAAACTCGGGAGGCAGGCCGGGCTGTGATGCAGACAATCTGCGGTGCGGCGGTGGCGCCAGCGTCTGGACATCGGGTAATGGGCAAGTTGTAAGTAACGGCGCCTTGGGCACACCTTTGGTTGGAAACCAGCACGCCACGGGCATCGGCACTGGCGATCCTACGCGCACCATTATCCGGCAAGTGATGTTATCTTCCGAGATGAATCAGGAGTTCCTGAAAGCAGATTTCCTGCTAAAACCGAAAATTACACAGTCCATTAACGTGAGCGGCATTAATGGACTGTCCAGCCAGTTTGTCCTGGATATGAGCGCCCTTAATTACAGCACGATTGGCACCGGCACCTTGGTGAACACGCTCACACTGAATGATCCCAGCCTGCCCGCTGGCTCAAATTTCTTTGATGTTGGCACCAGTTCGCAATCTGCTAACGTAACGGGTGGACGCTACACCTTTACGGCAGGAACGGGATGGGTCGACAGGACTGTTCGCTTATCTTACTTCACTCCTGGCCTGAACGGCGCGCCTCCTGTGCTTGTTCCGGAAGATAATGTGTGGCAGTATAACCAAGGTGGCTATGCTTATAGCAATGGCGGCGTTGACCTTACCAATGTGGACTGGCAAGCCTTCAGAAATCCTCTGGAAAATCCGTAATACCTGACACAGGCGCACTACTCCTTGGTTTTGCGATCCATTAAAGGGTACCTCTATAAATCCGCTGAAGCCACGATGGCGGCGTTAAAAAGTGGCTCAAAATGCGGGGTCGGGAAGCGACAGACTACGTGTAAACTCCGCTTTTTCGCCACCTTTTGCCTTGCCCTCGTGGCTTCAGCGGATTTATAGAGGCACCCTAAACTTTAAATCTACACCACCCCAGCGCGCAGCAAATCGTGCATGTTTAGAGCGCCTACCAACACCCCCTGATTATCCACTACCAGTAGCGCATTGATTTTGTGCGTTTCCATAATCTGTAACGCTTCAGCGGCGAGTTTATCGGGGTGTATGGTTTTGCACTGGCGCGTCATAAGCTGGGCAATAGATGTGGTGTGGACATTCACTTGTTCATCCAGATGGCGGCGCAGATCACCATCGGTAAATACGCCCAACAGCGCCTGTTGCGCGTCTACTACTGCCGTCATGCCCAGGCCTTTGCGCGACATTTCCATCAGCGCCTCTTTGAGCAAGGCGTTTTCCGGCACTTTAGGAATCGCCGTGCCGGTGTGCATGATGTCCTTTATCAACAGCAGCAAACGCCGCCCCAAGCGTCCACCGGGATGAGAGAGCGCAAAGTCTTCGGCGGTGAAACCGCGCGCTTCGAGCATCGCCACGGCCAAGGCATCGCCCATCGCCAAGGTGGCGGTGGTGCTGGAGGTGGGCGCTAATCCCAGCGGACACGCCTCTTGCGCCACGCTGACGTTCACATGCACATTGGCGGCGCGCGCCAGGGTGGATGGCGGATTGCCCGTGAGCGCAATCAGTGGCACGCCGAGGCGTTTGATCAGCGGCAAAATCGTGAGAATTTCATCGGTCTCGCCAGAATTGGAGAGAGCAAGCACCACGTCTTTTTCGGTAATCATGCCCAGATCACCGTGGCTGGCTTCACCAGGATGCACAAAAAATGCCGGGCTGCCGGTAGACGCCAGCGTAGCGGCGATTTTGCCGCCGATGTGGCCAGACTTGCCCATGCCCAGCACCACGATGCGCCCCTCGCAAGCCAGCATGTATTGGCAGGCCTGCACAAAATTCGCGTCGATGCGATCTGCCAGGGCGGCTACCGCTTTGGCTTCGATGTCGATAACCGCCAAGCCAAGCTGCTGGAGTTTTTGCGCCGTACAGGGATGTACAAGTGTCGCGGGAGGCAGGACGCCGGAAGCGACCGTCGCAGACGAAAGCAATTGCGGTGTTGAATATTTTTGCGTCATTTGCAGGTCATTACCAGTTTATCTGAGAAATAGGAAGGTCTGATTAATTCTTATGTTGTCATTTCGACCAACGGGAGAAATCCTTGTCCCGAACGTAGCGAGGGATCTTAAAGATTTCTCGCTGGCGCTCGAAATGACAACACATCAGGGGTTCCGATATATATAATTTAGTACTATGCCACAAAAAATCGCGGCGCCAAACCAGTTATTGTTAAGAAAGGCCTTGAAGCACGTCGTTGCCTCGCGGTCTCGAATCAGGTATTGCTGATAAGCGCCAAAACCGGCGGCCACTAACAACCCACCATAATAAAATGATCCCATCTCCAACTGCCTGCCTACCAGCAGCATCGCCACCAGAAACAGCAGTTGAATCACACCGATCAGCGGCCGGTCAGCTTCGCCAAATAAAATCGCCGTGGACTTGACGCCGATGCGTATATCATCCGGTCGGTCGACCATCGCGTACATCGTGTCATATGCCGTGGCCCACAGCACCGTCGCCACAAACAGCAACCACGCCACCTGCGGCACTGCGCCCGTCTGCGCGGCAAACACCATCGGCACGGCCCAGCCAAACGCCATGCCCAGAAATACCTGTGGCAGATGGGTGTAGCGTTTCATGAACGGGTAAATGATGGCAAGCACAACGCCCACCACGGATAACATGATGGTCAAATTATTCATCAACAGCACCAGCCCAAACGCCACCAAACACAGCACCCCAAACAGCGCCAGCGCTTCTTTGGACGACACCCGCCCCGCCGCCATAGGCCGCTCGCGGGTGCGCACCACATGCGGGTCAATATCGCGGTCGGCATAGTCGTTAATCACGCAGCCGGCGGAGCGCATCAACACTACGCCCAAAACAAAAACCATCAACACCAAAAAATCAGGCCTGCCATTCCCGGCGATCCACAGCGCCCACAGCGCCGGCCACAACAGCAGAAAAATACCGATGGGCCGATTCAGGCGTGTTAATAAATAATATTGGTGTAATCGTTCTTGTATATCAGGCTTCATTTATTCAATCGCCGTTTTTAGGCTTAAAGACTGGCAAAAAAATCTCGCTCACCAGCAAGGGTTTGTCTTGCAAATAAAATACTGAACGCCTGCCCCAGATCGGCGGCGGCTGTTGCGTTAAATCCGCTGTTGCAATCAAACCAAACAGCTTGCCTCCCGGCACTAGCCGGGCTACTTCTACTTCGCTGCGGCGCATCGAGCGGTCGGCGAACAGCATTTCACCCAACGGTTTATTACCCAGACGCGCCAAACGGCGCTGCGCCCCGCTCAAAGTGCGCAACGGGATCACGGTGCGCGCAAACACCCACGGCTGGCCGTCACATAACAAATAAACCATGCGCACCAGCGCGTGTTCATGGTCACGCATACGCAACGCGACGCGCTCATCACGTAGCGGCCGCACGCGCTGCTGGCTCACCACCCGCACCTGAAAACGCCCCTGGCACACTTGGCGCAAGCGTTGCGTCAATGAGGCCACATCAAACAACCACGGCGCTATCGACAGCGGTATCAAACCGCGTGGGATATGCCGCTGCTGGCGCCATAACGGCATATCTTTTTTCATTACCGTTTCAGACCGATGGAGTTATATTAAGCATTATAACACTGACGGCGTCGTCAGCCAGGGAAGCACGAAGCAAAGCGTTCCTATGCGCTAACCCTAAATCCGGCAGGGCAGGACTCAACCCTTCGACACGCCCGCTCGCGGGCTGCTCAGGACGAACAGGCAGACTACTCGGGCACCAACCATTCCACCCGCGTTTTGCCTTCGCCGCCAGGCTGCAAGCCCGCCAGCACACACGGCAACAACGCGCGCAGTTTTTCATCCATCTGCCACGGCGGATTTACAATGACCATGCCGCAACCGTATAGCGTATTCACGGGCGGATGGGTGTGCAGATGCATTTCAGCCAGCAACAGTTTACGCATACCGCTGACCACTAATTGCCGATGAAAATGCTGCACGCGATAATTATCTTTAAGCGGATACCATAGTGCGAAAATGCCGGTAGGCCAGCGCTGATAAGCGATGCGCAGGCTGTCGGTGAGGCGTTCAAACTCGTTACCGTCTTCAAAGGGCGGGTCGATCAATACCAGTCCGCGTTTCTCCGGGGGCGGCAGAAAGGCTTTAAGGCCGGTGTAGCCATCAGCGCAATGCACATGCACCTGCTTGTCACCGCGAAATTCGCGCTTCAGAAATACGGCATCTTGTACATGCAGCTCCATTAAGACCATGCGGTCTTGCGGGCGCAGGAAATGGCGGGCGATGCGGGGGGAGCCGGGATAGTAGCGTAATTCACCGTCGGGGTTCAGTACGCGCACGGCGGCAAGGTAATCTGCGAGAGCCACGTCATCAATCACGTCATCGCGCAACCAAAAGCGCATGACGCCTTGCAGGTATTCCCCGGTTTTTTGCGCAGTTGCCCCTTGCAGATCATAGCGACCTGTTCCGGCGTGGGTATCGAGGTAGCAAAACGGCGACTCTTTAGTGCGCAATGCCTGCAACAACAAGGTCAACTGCACGTGTTTGAATACGTCGGCAAAATTGCCAGCATGGTAGCTGTGGCGGTAATTCACGGGGCCTTTGCGCGTACAGCGGTGGTTCTGGAAACGGAACCTATTTTACTACAAACCAGCGCGCCAGTCAGGCTGATTTTTGATATTGCGCCGGGACTACATCGGCCTTAAGACCTCGTCTGCCATGGATGTTACTGGTAATACACTGCTGCACATATGCCTCACAGTGCTGTTGCGCCTCATCCACACTAAGATAGGGGCCATAATCGACACCTTCACGGGTACTGAAATACCAACCACCCAGATTCTGATGGACTGAGGTCGCGTGGAAAAAACGCCCTGAGCGCTGAAAGGCGGCTATCTGCATTGTGGCAATTCCTTGTTGCATAAAATATTCCCCAAATAGAACCAAAGACGACAAAATAATGGCATTGTCGCCATAACTTATCGCGTATGCGACAATATGCAGAAATAATGCCAAGCCAGGATATACATTGAAATTACTCGCCATCGACACTTCAACTGATGCCTGCTCTGCTGCGCTGTGGTTGGACGGTGAGGTGCGCCAACGCTACCAGGTTGCTCCGCGTGAGCACGGTCAATTAATCCTACCCATGATCGAATCGTTGTTGGCCGAGGCTGGATTAGCCCTGACACAATTGGACACGCTGGCGTTTGGACGGGGGCCGGGCGGTTTCACTGGCGTGCGGATTGCCAACAGCGTCATCCAGGGCCTGGCGTTTGGCGCTAACTTGCCAGTGGTGCCGATATCGTCACTCGCCGCGCTTGCCCAAGGTGCTTACGCTGAAATGGGCACGCCCCGAGTGCTGGCAGCGATTGATGCGCGCATTGGCGAGGTGTATTGGGGTGCCTATCTCACCGCTGAAAATGGCCTGGTAACGCTGGTAGATCAGGAAATCGTCTGCCCGCCACAGGATGTACCGCTGCCGCTGGCGGATGATGTGAGTGGTGACTGGTTTGGCGCCGGTAATGGCTGGCATACCTATGCGCAACCGCTCAAAGCGCGGCTGGGCGAAGCGGTGACAGCCTGGGATGGGCAGCGCTATCCGCAGGCGCAGCATCTCTGCACACACGCGGCGGATGCCTTTCAACGCGGCCTGGCGGTGAGCGCGGAGCAGGCGTTGCCAGTGTATCTGCGCGATGAGGTGGCCTGGAAAAAACAACCCCTCCTTGTCATCACGCCCCCACCCAAGTAATATGAAGCCCGTTGCGACACGAGTTTAAGACAAGTTCAAGTTGTGGTACGGGGATCTTTCGAATGTTTCACGGTAGTATGGTTGCCTTGGTCACCCCCATGCATGAAGATGGGGTGCTGGACTTTGAAAGCCTGGCCAGGCTGGTTGAATTTCATATAGAAAATGGCACCGACGCGATTGTTGCGATGGGCACCACCGGCGAGTCGGCCACGCTCGACATGAAAGAGCATTGCAGCGTATTGCGCGAGGTGGTCAACCGGGTGCATGGCCGTGTGCCGGTGATTGCCGGAACGGGCGCCAACTCCACCACCGAGGCCATCGAGCTGACACGCGCCGCGATGCAGGTGGGCGCCGATGCCTGCCTGCTCGTCACCCCGTATTACAACAAGCCCACCCAGGAAGGGCTGTACCGGCACTACAAGGCGATTGCCGAGGCCGTGCCGGTGCCGCAAATACTCTACAATGTGCCGGGGCGCACTGCCTGTGACATGTTGCCAGAGACGGTGGAACGCCTGTCCGGTATTTCCAACATCATCGGCGTTAAGGAAGCGACCGGCAACCTGGCGCGTGGCCGTGAAATTCTGGAACGCTGCGGCAGCAAAATTGACCTCTACTCCGGCGATGATGCCACCGCCATGGAGTTGATATTACTGGGCGCCAAGGGCAATATTTCCGTCACCGCCAATGTCGCACCCAAGGCCATGCACGAGATGTGCGCAGCGGCGTTGCGCGGCGACAGGACGCAGGCGGAAGCCATCAACCAGCGACTCATCGCGTTGCACAAAAATCTGTTCATTGAATCCAATCCTATCCCGGTGAAATGGGCATTACACGAAATGGGGCTGATCCCGCCGGGTATCCGTTTACCACTCACGCCACTCTCGGCACAGTATCATGATGCTGTGAGGCAGGCCTTGCGCGAAGCCCATGTTCTATAACAGGTACTATAACGCCTCCGCGCCTGACGTTACTATTAAAGGTATTAATATCATGTTTCATCGCTTCTTTAAAACCGGCGCCGTACTGTCCTGCATTACCCTGCTGGTTGCATGCAGCAGCATCCCACAAAGCGAAATCGAATACAAAAAAAGCCGCTCGCTACCTGCGCTGGAAATACCGCCGGATCTCATTACCCCAGCTAACGATGAAGCGGCGCAGATCCCTACCCTCCCGAGGCCGACTCCCGATATCTCGCCCATTAATAAAGTCACACCCGAGACAGAGATTCGTGTAGAACGCGACGGCGCCCTGCGCTGGCTGGTCATCAAGAGCGACATGCCACAACTGCAACAACGTATACGCAGCTTCTGGCAAAGCCGTGGCTTTGAAGTTCAGGAACAGGATGCGCGCCTGAACATTATGGATACCACTTGGGAAGAAAATCGTGGCATCACCACCAAAGGCGGCATTAGCACCTTCTTCAGAAAGGCCTTCGATGTGCTTTATTCAGCGTCTACCCGTGATCAATTCCGCGTGCGGCTTGAGCCCGGCACCGACGCCCGCACCACTGAAATTTATCTCACGCACCGGGGCATGGAACAAGTCATCAATAAAGAATCACCGCTGTGGCAACCCCGCCCCGCAGACCGCACATTAGAAGCTGAAATGCTCAAGCGCCTGGCGCTTTATCTGGGCGCCAATGAAGACAACGCCAACGCAATCAAAGATGATCTCACACGCGCCGCACCCGCGCGCGCCAACATCACCCAAGACGCGCAAGGCTTGTCGCTGCTCGTGGTAGCAGAAGATTACGCCAGCACCTGGCGTCGCACCGGCATTGCGCTGGATCACCTCGGCGCAAAAATAGAAGATCAAAACCGCACGCTGGACGCCAAAAGAGGCAGCTATCAATTCCGTCTCAAAGATCCCTCCCGCGCCAGCGAACCACCCAAAGGCTGGTTGAGCAAACTGTTTTCGGGCGATAAAGATAAAACCCAGTATTTTGAACTGCGCCTGCTTGATCAGGACAAGGAAACCCACATCACGGTATTTGATCAGGCAGGCACGCGTGATAACTCGCCTGCGGCGCAGCGTTTACTTACGTTGCTGCATGAGCAGTTAAAATAGCCTATGCGCTTTGCATCGCTGGGCAGCGGCAGTCAGGGTAACGGAACGCTTATAGAATATGGTCAAACCTGCCTGCTGCTCGACTGCGGCTTTACTGTCGCAGAAACCGAGCAACGCCTGGCGCGTCTCGGCCGTCGCGCTGAAGATCTGACTGCCATTGTCATCACCCACGAACATGGCGATCACATCAGCGGCATCGGGCCATTGACCAAAAAATATAACATACCGGTGTGGGCAACACCCGGCACGGCGCTGCACCACTATCTGCGCAAATTACCGACATTGCGCCTGTTCAACAGCCATCAACCGTTCAGTATCGGCGATATGGAAGTGCACCCTTTTCCGGTACCGCACGATGCCCGCGAACCCACACACTTTGTCTTCAGCGATGGCGCAAAACGTCTCGGCATTTTAACCGATGTCGGCGCCAGCACACCGCATATCGAACGCTGCCTCACCGCCTGCGATGCGCTCATGCTAGAATCTAACCATGACACAGAAATGCTCGCTAACGGCGAGTATTCACGCAAACTAAAAAAGCGCGTCGGCGGCACGTATGGCCACCTCAGCAACCATCAAGCCGCCGGGTTGCTCGCCAACCTGGATTGCTCGCGCCTGCAACACCTGGTGGCGATGCACCTGAGCGCCAAAAACAATACGCCGGATTTGGCGCGCGGTGGATTCGCCAAGGTGCTAGGCTGCGCACCTGACTGGATCGCTATCGCAGACCAGAACACCGGGTTGGCATGGCGCGAGATTTTATAAACGATTCCTGGAACCACACGGCAAGCAGAGAGAACCATGTCTTTTCAACCCGGAAAATCCAACAGGCGTTTTATCGTGAATTGCCGCTCAAAACCAAGATCCCTCTCTTCGTTCGGGATGACAGTCCCCCTGTCATTTCGACAGTCCCCCTGTCATTTCGACCGAAGGGAGAAATCCTTGTCTCGAGTCTCGAACGAAAGTGAGAGATCTTCCAGGATTTCTCCTTTTGGCCGGAATGCCAGATTACCCTAAAAATACCATCGGGACACCCTCATGAAAAAACTCACTGAACTCTATTCCGGCAAAGCCAAATCTGTTTATGCCACCGACGACGCAGATCGCGTCATCATGGAATTTCGTGATGACACCTCCGCCTTCGACGGCCTCAAGATCGTACAACTGGCGCGTAAAGGCAAGGTCAACAATAAGTTCAACGCCTTCATCATGGAGAAGCTCAGCGCCGCCGGGGTGCCCACCCATTTCGAGCGTTTGTTATCCGACAATGAAGTGCTGGTGAAAAAACTGCAAATGATCCCGGTGGAATGCGTCGTGCGCAACATCGCCGCTGGCAGTTTATGCAAACGCCTCGGCATCAGCGAAGGCCAGGAACTCAATCCGCCGACACTGGAATTTTTCCTGAAAAACGATGCGCTGCACGACCCCATGATCAACGAATATCACATCCGCTCCTTCGGCTGGGCCAGCGACGCGGAAGTCGCCATCATGAAAGACCTCACCTTCCGCGCCAACAATGTACTCAAAACATTATTCGCCAACGCCGGTATTTTGCTGGTGGATTACAAACTGGAATTTGGCCGCTTTAATGGCACAATAATACTAGGCGACGAATTCAGCCCCGACGGCTGCCGCCTGTGGGACGCCACCACCCGCAAAAAACTCGACAAAGACCGCTTTCGCCAGGACTTGGGTGACGTGATTGAAGGCTATGAAGAAGTTGCGCGGCGTTTGGGCGTGGAGCTTTGATAATCCTGAACACGATGAATGCCAGCGCCGACACATGCTGACCCTATGCGGGTATGTTGAGGGAGTTATTTTTAGAACCTGTTCACGATCTCGCTGAAGGGCGCATTGCGGCGTTAAAATCGGACTCAAAATGCTCATTTACCCCATGTAAACTTCGCTTTTTCGTCCAATTTTGCCTTGCACTGCCTCCCTGATCGAGATCGTAAACAGGTTCTTAATGCGGTGCGGTAACGTTTGGCAGGAACAAAGCAGGATTAACCCGGGCGTTATTCAGGCTAACCCCCCAGTGCAGGTGTGGGCCAGTGGCGCGCCCCGTCATGCCGACATGACCGATCACCGTGCCGCGCGTGATGCGTGTGCCGGGTTGCACGGTGATGTCATCAAGATGGCAATACATCGTCACCAGCCCTTGACCATGATCGAGAAACACCGTGTTGCCGTTAAAAAAGAAATCTCCCACGCTGATCACCGTCGCATCGGTGGGTGCATGCACCGGCGCGCCTTTGGGTGCGGCGATATCCAGGCCGCTGTGGGGATTGCGCGGCTGGCCATTAAAAAAACGTCGCAAGCCGAATGGGCTGGAATATTCACCCTCAGTCGGTTTAAGAAAATCCAGCGCCACCGGCAGTTGATCGCTCCATTGTGTATGGGCGGCATTGATTTGCTTGGCTTCACGTTTAATGCGTTTCACATCGTCAGGGGCAGGTTCAACCTTGCGTTGATCTTTAATGGTGAGGCGTTGCACTGCATATTCCTTGTTGCGCACCTTGAATGTAATGCTGCGGGGTGGCCCTGAGGCGGGTTGTACATGCAGTGTCTGTTCACCCGGTACGGTGTCCAGCGGTAAGCCGACGATCGCCAGCCACCCCTGTGGCGCAGGCGTTATCAGCACGCGTTGTCCATTGTAATGAGCGATGGGCGCGGGCACCGCAGATTTTTTGTCCTGGGCTACTTTTGTCCACCAATCGCTGTCCAAAACCGGGCTGGTGACCAGCGGGATCATGGCAATGCCGCCGGGCACCGGCTCAGCGCGTGGTAGCTGACCAAAGTCGGTGCTGGCGCCCAACGCGGCCTGCCAGAGCAGGGCTATTAACATGCAGGCACTTCGCATGATTTTATTCATCGGTTGCTCCCGGCATTTTTCCTTCCTCACCTCTTGCAGATCCCTGTGCGACGACGTGTACTTCATCGACGTGGCATGACAAACAGCCTTGCGCCAGGCGCACTTCAATTTTATCGCCCGGTATGACATCGTGGGCAGAACGTAACACAATATGTAGCGGCACAGTACGGACGATAGCATAGCCGCGCGCCAGTGTAGCGAGGGGGCTTACAGTGTCAAGTGCGCGGCTGGCAGAGACCAGTCGTTGCTGGTGTCTTTGCAGGGTCAAACGTAAAGCCTGGTGCAGGCGTTGCTCCAGTTCATCAAGGCGTTGCGCCTGGCTGCGTAAACGCTGGCCGGGATGCTGTTGCTGCAAGCGTTGTGTCAGCCAGTGCAGCAGATGCTGTTTGCCCGTAACGCGATCTCGCATGAGTGTTACAAGTCGGCTGCGCTGACGTGCAAACTGTTGCAGCCATTCTGTTTGATCCGGGCTTACCAGTTCGGCCGCTGCCGACGGCGTGGCAGCACGTTGGTCTGCCACAAAATCCGCAATGGTGAAATCAACTTCATGGCCGATGCCGGAGACTACGGGTATTTCACAGGCATAAATAGCGCGTGCCACGGCTTCATCATTAAATGCCCATAAATCTTCCAGCGAACCACCGCCCCGCGCCACGATTAATACATCGCATTCGTTGCGTTGCGATGCCAGATGAATCGCCCGCGCAATTTGCGCGGGGGCGCCATTACCCTGCACCTGTACCGGGTAAATAATTACCGGTAGCGCGGGAAAGCGCCGCTGCAAAATACTGAGGATGTCATGAATGGCGGCACCCGTAGGTGATGTGGCGACACCGATACAGCGCGGTAGCGTGGGCAAGTTTTTTTTGTGCGCAGCATCAAACAGTCCTTCTGCCGCCAGGCGCTGTTTCAGCACCTCAAAAGCGCGGCGCAACGCGCCATCACCAGCGGCTTCCATATGTTCAGCGATCAACTGAAATTCGCCGCGCCCTTCGTACAGGCTAACCTGCGCACGGATTAATACCTGCGTGCCATTTTCGGGTGTAAAGCTGAGGAGACGATTGCGTTGACGAAACATCGCACAGCGTACTGAAGCGACTTCATCCTTGAGGGTGAAATATACATGACCTGAAGACGGTTTGGCGAGATTGGAGATTTCGCCTTCAATCCAGATTAAAGGGAAATTGCCTTCCAGAAGCGAACGCGCCGCACGATTAAGTTGCGAGACGCTGTAAACTTCACGTTCAACAGGGTATGCTGGAGTGGCAACACGGTCTATTGGGGTGGAGCCTTGATCATAGGGCATAATATTTTGCATGCCATGATCATACCGCAGCTTGCGTTGTAAGCCTAATGCTTCAAGCAAGCATAATAAAAAAGCAGGAGCGGCGCTCGCCTTCTCGTACCTGAGAGAGGGTGGGAGGGTATCGCATTACGAAGAAGCGAGGTGGGGTGTTGCCGCTCCTGCAAAACTGGTTAATCGCTGATATTCAAGTGCCTCTTTAACGACGTACGTAAGATTGGTTTGATGTTAGTGCGCGGGCGGGTGCATCGGTGTGACCGAATATGCGCAACACCACTTCAATAACATAACCTATCGGATCCCATTTCATAATCGCCGTTAATACAAGATAGGCTGCAATTATCGGAAAAACACTGGGGTGAACATCAGGTACGGTAGCGGTAAGAGCCGCCAGTAATAATAATGTACCCGCAAACGTTCTCAGTATTTGGTCTGTGGTGCTGATATTTTCAGTGATATCAAAGTGGTTCATGATCAGTACTCCTGTATTACAAATGTGTCCCACGTCCTGTGCAGCCATGAAGAGTGTGTGGGTAGCCGCAAGAGACAATTTACGTGGTCAATGTGACAGGATTAGGTCATTACGATGACACTACTATGTCGTGTAATGAAAAACTCGCTATGCCACACCATGAACATTGCAAACCCTATGCCATAATATAATTATATATTATATATATTTGATTTTATTGTATTTTAATTTTTTTATTTGTTCCGTAGAGGCGCGGCGCTACACCCTTTTCCGCACCGAATTCATGCAATAGCCGGGAAGTGTGCGCTATCATTGCCCTTCAGCGGATTAAAAACAGCTTCAAGGACTGCAATATCTATAATTTATCTTAAAAAACAATTAGCTACATAAAAAAACCGCGTGTCGCCATTTTTGTCCCGTGTTAAGTTTTATTATCCATCATTATGATTGTTAATGATTTTTCATGTTTCCATGAAGAGACGTTTTATTTTTGATCATGCTTCACCCGGTTTACCTGATGGTAAATAAAACTTATAATCAACAGATTTTTCACTAGGGAAGTCTCTCATGCGAGTCTTACAGGAAGCCCTGACGTTTGATGATGTACTGCTGGTGCCAGATCACTCTACGGTGTTGCCCAAGCAGGTGAATCTGGCAAGTTGGCTGACGCGCGAAATCGCACTGAATATCCCGCTGGTTTCAGCCGCAATGGATACCGTGACCGAGGCGCGTCTGGCGATTACCGTGGCGCAGGAAGGCGGTATCGGCGTCATTCATAAAAGTATGACCATTGATGAGCAAGCCGAGCAGGTGCGCGTTGTCAAAAAGTTCGAGAGCGGTGTTATTAAAGACCCGATCACGGTATCACCGCGCACCAGCATTCGTGAAGTGCGCGCCTTGACGCGTGCACACAATATCTCCGGCGTGCCAGTGGTAGACGGCGAGGATCTGGTGGGTATTGTCACCAATCGTGATCTACGCTTTGAAACCAGCTACGACAACCCGGTGTCGAGCATCATGACGCCCAAAGAGCGGCTCATCACAGTGCGCGAGGGTGCCGGGCGTGATGAAGTCGTTGCCTTGCTGCACAAGTATCGCATTGAAAAAGTTCTGATGGTGAATGACAAGTTTCAATTACGTGGCTTGATCACCGTTAAAGACATTCAGAAAGCCAAGGAAAAACCTAACGCCTGCAAAGACCATTTGGCGCGGCTACGCGTGGGCGCAGCGGTGGGTACTGGCGAAGGCACCGATGACCGCGTTGCAGCACTGGTTGCCGCCGGCGTGGATGTGCTGGTGGTCGATACTGCGCATGGCCATTCGCAAGGCGTGCTGGATCGCGTGCGCTGGGTGAAACGTAACTTTCCCAATATGCAAGTGATCGGTGGCAACATCGCCACCGCCGCAGCCGCGCTGGCATTGGTTGAAGCGGGTGCAGATGCAGTCAAGGTGGGCATTGGTCCCGGTTCTATTTGCACTACGCGTATTGTTACCGGCGTGGGCGTGCCGCAAATTACCGCCATATCCAATGTCGCCAATGCACTGGCAGGTACGGGTGTGCCCGTGATTGCGGATGGCGGCATCCGTTACTCGGGCGACCTCGCCAAAGCGATTGCCGCTGGCGCATCATCGGTGATGATCGGCAGCATGTTTGCAGGCACCGAAGAATCACCGGGTGATGTTGAACTGTTTCAGGGGCGCTCGTATAAATCGTACCGTGGCATGGGTTCAATTGGCGCCATGCAGCAAGGTTCCAGTGACCGCTATTTTCAGGAAATGACCGCCGAAGCTGAAAAGCTGGTACCAGAAGGCATTGAAGGGCGCGTGCCTTATAAAGGCAGCCTGGTGGCGATTGTGCATCAACTGATGGGCGGCGTGCGGGCCAGCATGGGCTACACCGGCTGCGCTGATATTGAAGAAATGCGCACCAAACCAAAGTTTGTGCGCGTTACCAGCGCTGGCATGCGCGAAAGTCATGTGCATGATGTGACGATTACACGCGAAGCACCTAATTACCGCATGGAGTGACAGGGAAGAGGATAACCCTCTTCTTGTCATCTCGACCGCAGAGAATAACTGTCATCCCGAGCGCAGCGAGGGATCTTGAAGATTCCTCGCTGACAGCCCGGCCAATGGATTATTTGAGTTAAAAGAGCGACACATTGACTACTATTCACGATCATCGCATTCTGATTCTTGATTTCGGCTCCCAATACACCCAGCTTATCGCACGCCGTGTGCGTGAAGCGGGTGTGTATTGCGAGCTGCATCCTTACGACATGACCGATGCCGCGCTGCGTGCGTTTAATCCGCGCGGTATTATTCTTTCGGGTGGCCCCGAATCCGTGACTCTGGCCTCTACGCCGCGTGCACCGCAGGCGGTGTTTGAACTGGGCGTGCCGGTGCTGGGTATCTGCTACGGCATGCAAACCATGGCGGCGCAATTAGGCGGTGCGGTTGAGTCTGCGGCGCACCGTGAGTTTGGTTACGCACAAGTGCGCGCGCGCGGTCATTCGCAATTATTGCGCGACATCGAAGATCACACCACGCCGGAAGGCTATGGCATGCTCGATGTGTGGATGAGCCACGGCGACCATGTGACACAACTGCCCCAGAGCTTTAAAACCATTGCCAGCACCCCCGCTGCGCCAATCGCGGGCATGGCCGATGAAGCGCGTGGTTTCTATGGTTTGCAGTTTCATCCTGAAGTCACCCATACCCACCAGGGCGCGCGCATTTTGCAGCGTTTTGTGCTTGATATTTGTGGTTGCGCAGCACTCTGGACCATGAGTAACGTGATGGACGAAAGCATTCGCCAGCTCCGTGAAAAAGTGGGTGATGATGATGTGCTGCTGGCGCTGTCCGGCGGCGTAGATTCATCAGTAGTCGCGGCGCTGCTGCACAAGGCTATTGATAAACAGCTCACCTGTGTATTTGTCGACAACGGCTTGCTGCGTTTGAATGAAGGTGATCAGGTCATGGCGACCTTCGCGCAGCACATGGGCGTGCGCGTGTTGCGCGTGAATGCCCAGCAGCGTTTTATGGATGCGTTGAGCGGTGTGGCTGATCCAGAAAAAAAACGCAAAATCATCGGCAATTTATTTGTTGAAATCTTCGAAGAAGAAGCCACTAAGCTCGCCAATGTAAAGTGGCTGGCACAGGGTACGATATATCCCGATGTTATCGAATCCGCCGGTTCGCTGATTGGCTCGGGGGCTGGCAAGGCGCACGTGATTAAAACCCACCATAATGTAGGTGGCTTGCCAGCGAACATGCGTCTGAAATTGATTGAGCCACTGCGTGAATTATTTAAAGATGAAGTGCGCAGGCTGGGCGTGGAGCTGGGTCTGCCGTCTGACATGGTGTATCGACATCCATTCCCTGGGCCGGGTCTGGGTGTGCGCATTCTTGGTGAAGTAAAAAAAGAATACGCGGATATATTGCGTTGCGCTGACGCGATTTTTATTGAAGAGCTGCGCAAAAATAATTTATACGACAAGGTAAGTCAGGCATTTGCGGTGTTTTTGCCGGTGAAATCCGTGGGCGTGATGGGTGACGGGCGGCGTTATGATTATGTGATTGCGTTGCGTGCCGTGGAAACGGTTGATTTCATGACGGCGCATTGGTCGCACTTGCCTTATGATGTGCTGGGCACCATTTCAAACCGCATCATTAACGAAGTGCCGGGAATTTCACGTATCACTTATGACATTTCGGGCAAGCCGCCTGCGACGATTGAGTGGGAGTGAGCCGCGTGTATATGATGTTGTCATTTCGAGCGTTAGCGAGAAATCTTTAACTGAATGGAACCGGAACCCCAAACCCCGCAACGCGAAACCGATTTAAAGTGGATGCAACACGCCCTGACGCTGGCGCAACGCGCTGCCGATGAAGGTGAGGTGCCAGTGGGCGCGGTGCTGGTAAAAGACAATCAGATGATTGCCGAAGGCTGGAATCGACCGATCGCCAGCCATGACCCCACAGCCCATGCCGAGATCATGACGTTGCGTGCGGGCGCTGCGCAATTACAGAATTACCGCCTGGGCGACACGACGTTGTATGTTACGCTGGAACCCTGTGCCATGTGCGCAGGCGCCATCATTCACGCGCGCGTCGCCCGGCTGGTGTTCGGCGCACACGATCCGAAAGGCGGTGCGGCAGGCAGCGTCTTCACTGTTTTACCCGGTGATCAATTGAATCATCGGGTAATCTGCGAAAAGGGGCTGCTTGCGGCGCCATGTGGTGATATACTCAGCGGCTTCTTCGCCAGTCGACGCAAGGGCGACGCAAAGCCGTGCGTGACGAATAAGAGAATATCTGGAGAGGTACCGAAGCGGTCATAACGGCGCCGACTCGAAATCGGATGGGGGTGAAAACCCCACGTGGGTTCGAATCCCACCCTCTCCGCCAATTTTTACCCCTGCGGGTAACGGGAACGGGCGCGGCTTTATCGCGTAATCCTCCATTTTCTGCAACTTTTAGATTTGAGTAAAACCCCGCTTTCTGGTAGTCTATCTCCCCGTCTACATGATTAAATCTGGCTTTTTGTACTAGCTTTGGCGTGCGCCGAACATACTGGCCGGATTTTGCCGAATCTCCCCGGGCTTTGCTTTGATTTATCAGGGCTTGGCTTTGATTTACTCAGGGCTTACCCTGGATCTCTATCTTTTTGGGCACTCATGACTAAATTTATATTTGTTACTGGCGGTGTTGTGTCTTCCCTGGGGAAGGGCATTGCCTCCGCTTCGCTGGGCGCCATTCTGGAGGCGCGTGGCCTGAAAGTGACCATGCTCAAGCTGGATCCTTATATTAACGTGGATCCCGGCACGATGAGTCCGTTTCAGCACGGTGAAGTGTTTGTAACCGAAGACGGTGCCGAAACTGATCTTGATCTCGGCCATTATGAGCGCTTTATCAGCACCAAAATGAGTAAACGCAACAACTTCACTACCGGCCGCATTTATGAAAATGTGATCCGCAAAGAGCGCCGTGGCGACTATCTGGGCGCGACGGTGCAGGTGATTCCGCACATCACTGATGAAATCAAGCGTTGCATTATGGAAGGCGCAGTCATTCCCGATTCTGGCCCGGCGGATGTGGCGATGGTTGAAATTGGCGGCACTGTGGGTGACATTGAATCCCTGCCATTTTTAGAAGCGATCCGCCAAATGGGTGTGGATCTGGGGCGTGACAATACACTGTTCATACACTTGACGCTGGTGCCCTATATTGCGTCTGCAGGCGAAATCAAAACCAAGCCGACACAACATTCTGTAAAAGAACTGCGCAGCATTGGTATCCAGCCGGATATCCTGCTGTGCCGCTCTGATCGTCCTGTGCCTGCGGACGAGCGTCGCAAAATTTCCCTGTTTACCAATGTGCCGGAAAAAGCCGTGATTTCTGTGGTGGATGTGGACAGCATTTATAAAATCCCGCTGTTGCTGCATGAACAGGGGCTGGATAACTTTGTTACCGAGCGGCTGCGCCTGAACGTACCCAAAGCTGATCTTGCGGTATGGTACAAGGTGCTGGATGGTTTGGAGCATCCCACTGCCCAGGTCACGGTGGCGATGGTGGGCAAGTATGTCAACCTGACAGAATCCTATAAATCACTTTCCGAATCACTGATTCACGCCGGTATGCATACCCGCACGCGCGTCAAAATCGTTTACGTTGATTCCGAAGATATTGAAAAATCCGGCACGCAGTGTTTGCGCGGCATGGATGCGATTCTGGTGCCCGGTGGATTCGGCGAGCGTGGCATTGAAGGTAAAATTCAAGCTGTGGAATATGCGCGCCGCAATAACATTCCTTACCTGGGCATTTGCCTGGGCATGCAGGTGGCGGTGATCGAATTCGCGCGTAATGCTGCGCACCTGGCCGAAGCGCACAGCACCGAATTTAATCCCAATACACCGTATCCGGTCATTGCATTAATCACTGAATGGATGACTGAGCAAGGCACGGTGGAGCGGCGCGATTGTCATTCCGACCTGGGTGGCAGCATGCGTTTGGGTGGGCAAAAATGCCGCTTGTTGCCGGGCACGCGCGTGCGTGATTTATACGCCAATGAAATCATTACCGAACGCCATCGCCATCGCTATGAATTTAATAATCAGTACCGTGAAGTTCTGGAAAATGCCGGGCTGGTATTTTCAGGTATGTCGATCAATGGCAGTCTGATGGAAATGATAGAACTGCCGGCACATCCCTGGTTTGTGGCGTGTCAGTTTCATCCTGAATTTACATCTACACCCCGGGATGGCCATCCGCTGTTTAATGGGTTTATACACGCGGCGCGCCCACGCCCGATTGATCCGGCTAAATAACAAAGAGGTTTGCACCATGAAACTATGCGGTTTTGATGTTGGACTGGATCAGCCATTTTTTTTAATTGCCGGGCCGTGCGTGATTGAAAGCCGCGCCATGGCGCTGGAAACAGCCGGGCAGCTTAAAGAGATTGCCGTACGGTTAAATATCCCCTTTATTTATAAATCATCTTTTGATAAAGCTAACCGCACTTCCAGCAAAAGTTATCGCGGCCCCGGCATCGAAGAAGGCTTGCGCATCTTGCAGGAAGTGCGGCAAACCCTGGGCGTGCCGGTGCTTACCGATGTGCATGAAGACACACCCCTGGCCGAAGTGGCCGACGTGGTGGATGTGCTGCAAACACCGGCATTTTTGTGTCGCCAGACTAATTTTATTCAAAGTGTTGCGTGTCTCGGCAAACCGGTAAACATTAAAAAAGGCCAGTTTCTTGCGCCGTGGGACATGAAAAACGTAGTGGAAAAAGCCCGCGAAACGGGTAACAACCAGATGATGGTCTGCGAACGTGGAGTCTCTTTTGGCTACAACAATCTGGTGTCAGACATGCGCTCGCTTGCAGTGATGCGTGATACCGGTTGCCCGGTGGTGTTTGACGCCACCCATTCGGTGCAATTGCCGGGTGGGCAGGGCGCAAGTTCCGGTGGGCAGCGGGAGTTCGTGCCGGTGCTGGCGCGTGCCGCTGTGGCGGCGGGTGTGGCCGGTTTATTTATGGAAACCCACCCTACGCCTGACACAGCCTTGAGTGATGGCCCCAATGCCTGGCCGTTGGGTCGCATGGAAGAATTGTTGGGTATTCTTAAAGCGATTGATGCGGCAGTCAAGGCGCAAAAGTTTTCAGAAATGGTATAGTTCTGTACCACCAAGAACCTGTTCATGATCTCGACCAAGGGAAGAGCGCCAACGAAAGGTTCAGTGAAGCGCAGGGTTCCCAGCGCACCAAACCCAAATGCACCCGCCACACGGCTATGACACAGGAAACAGGAGGCTTTACCCCATGATTGACCCTAAAATACTGGATGACCTGGCAAAACGCCTCGCCGATGCGCTGCCTTCGGGTATTCGTGATTTGCAGCGTGATGTGGAAAAAAATTTCCGCGCGGCGCTGCAAGCGGGCTTTAACAAACTGGATCTGGTGACCCGCGAAGAATTCGAGGTGCAAACAGCGGTGCTTACCCGTACCCGCGCCAAGGTAGATGCGCTGGAAAAACAAGTTGCTGATATGGAAAGTCTACTGAAGAACACTGCGAAGTGACTCGCTACACTTGCGTAGCCCCGGCATAGTTTATGTCGCTTGCAATTGTATATAGTCGTGCGCAAAACGGTATTGATGCACCACTGGTGACGGTGGAAGTGCATCTTTCCAATGGCTTGCCCAGCCTGTCGATTGTCGGCTTGCCGGAAATGGCGGTGAAAGAAAGTAAAGACCGCGTGCGTGGCGCATTGCTGAATGCGCAGTTTGAATTTCCGGCACGACGTATCACTGTCAATCTTGCCCCTGCCGATCTGCCCAAGGAAGGCGGACGTTTTGATTTACCGATTGCGCTGGGTATTCTGGCGGCGTCAGGGCAGATTCCGGTTCAAGTGCTGCAACAATATGAATTTGTCGGCGAGGTAGCGCTGAGCGGCGAATTGCGCCCGATACGTGGTGTGTTGTCGGCGGCGGTACGCGCGCGCGATGCGCAACGCTGTTTGCTGGTGCCCATGGATAACGCCGCCGAGGCCGCGCTGGTGAATGATGGCGTGTTGTTCGCTGCGCGTCATATTACTCAGGTGTGCGCGCATCTTACTGGAGCGCAGCCTTTGGCGCCCTACTCGATTCCGCCCACACCACCACCAGAAAATACCATCCCGCATGATACAGAAACCCCGGATTTGTGTGACGTGCGCGGCCAGCAACACGCCCGGCGCGCCCTGGAGATTGCCGCTGCGGGCGGCCACAGCCTGCTGATGATCGGCCCGCCCGGCACCGGCAAGTCGATGTTAGCCAGTCGCCTGCCCAGCATTTTGCCAAGCATGAGCGAAGCAGAAGCACTCGAAGCGGCGACCATCATGTCTATCAGTGACGCCGGTTTCACTCCCGCGCTCTGGGGCAAGCGCCCATTCAGGGCGCCGCACCACACCGCATCCGGCGTAGCGTTAGTCGGCGGTGGTTCGCAGCCGCGTCCCGGTGAAATTTCACTGGCGCATCACGGCGTGTTGTTTCTGGATGAATTGCCGGAGTTTGACCGGCGCGTACTGGAAGTGTTGCGCGAGCCGCTGGAGTCGGGGCACATTACGATTTCACGCGCCGCGCGGCAGGCCACTTTTCCCTCGCGTTTTCAGCTCATCGCCGCCATGAACCCGTGCCCATGCGGTTATCTGGGTGACCCTAATGGCCGCTGTCATTGCAGTGAAGATCAGGTGCAGCGTTACCGGGGGCGTATCTCTGGCCCGTTGCTGGACCGCATTGATATGCACATCGAAGTGCCACGGCTACCGCGTGAGGTACTCAATGCCGCCGCTGAGGGCCGTACCGAAGAAACTAGTGACACGGTACGCGCCCGGGTTGAAGCTGCACGCGCACGGCAAATGCAGCGTGCGGGCAAACCTAATTGCGTGTTGAGCAATCGTCAAATCGAGCGCACCTGCCGCTTGAGCAAACCTGACGCGCAGTTACTGGAACAGTCCATTGAACGGCTCGGGCTGTCGGCGCGTGCGTATCACCGGATTTTAAAAGTAGCGCGCACCATTGCCGACCTGGCAAACAGCGAAGAGATCATTACCGCCCATCTTGCAGAAGCTATTTCGTATCGGCGCTTGGATCGGCAGCGGCCCCCTTCGCGCTCTTAATGTAGGGTGCGCCGTGCGCACCCTACACCGATGTCTTGATCACATGCGCGGCCTGCGCCGGCAAGAAATAACCATAGACGGGTGCTGAATACAGCGGATTCTGCGGCTGATATTCCAGCCCATACAACGCGAACCACTGGCGCGCATGTATCGCGTCCATCTCGCGGCGCGATACAATTTCCAGTAATTTTCCGTTCTCGATGGCGCGTGGCAGTTTGGCGTCAATCTGCGCCAACGCCTCTTTGATATCATCTGGCACCTGCGGGTTACGCTCCGGGCGCGTGAACACTTGCAACAACAAACCTTGCGTGTATTCGCCGGTAGGCGTCATGCTCTCGACGCCGTGTTCAGCCAGCGCCGCCATGACCTCGGCGAGCGGCACGGCCACACGTTCGCCGTTAATTTGGCGTGTTGCACGCAGCGCCATGTGATGCGCAGTGTAGCCATAAACATGATGCCAATGCTGAATAATCTGCGTCGGATGCGTGGCGTCCGACTGGTCGATGAACAAACGCAACATCTGTCCATTGATAAGCATTTTATACAAAGGATAAGCGTTCCAGCCATCAGGAAAACTATAAAACTCTTCGCCACTCACCTGTGAAGGAACGTAGCCATGTTCTGCAACCAGCAACTCAACAACACGCTCCGCAGCTCGCTCGCGCGACGACCCACAACGAATCGCCACATGATCAAAATGCACTGTCCAACCGCGCGCCGCCGCAACCTTCAACAACGCCAGATCAGCATTGCTGTTGAGCAGTGCCTCCACAGCCTTAACCGCTACATAGGCATCAAAATGCTTCACCCATTGGGCAATGCTGATCGCATCATCATCGCTCAAACTGGCACGCGCACGTTGCAGAATAGCGGCAACAAAATCATGCTCAAAGGGATGAACCGGCACCTGCGCTTCAAGGTCATCCTCAAAGCGGTAGGCGCAACGTATCTGCGTATAAGCATCCAGTAATTGCGCGGCGGTGCGCACCGTGTCAAAGCAAGCATAGGCTGTCGGCATCTGTGGCGCCGCATGTGCTGGCGTAAGGTCAAGGCTCACTTCTTCGCCGTTCTCATTGGTCACCAGCAACTTGCATGGATCAGCAGGGCATGGCCGCCAGCCCTGCTCACGCTGCAAAATGTCAGCCACCTGTTGGCGGGCAAAAGTAATGTAAGGTTCGTTATGCGGCACGGTATATTATTCCTCATATAAACCAAATGCTGCTAATTAAACTATCAAGATCAATGTAGGGTGGGTTGCAAAACCCACCAAGCGTTGGCCGCTTCCGGCATCCTGCCTCTCGCGGCACTTGGGCATCCATGCACGACGCATAGCAACACACCTCATTTTAGTGGTAAATTATCAACAACACAACGCAAGAGCACGCAGAGGCATTCATGAGTAACCAGCAAACCACGGATCTTTTGAACACCCTGGGCATCGGCGGCGTCAATAACAGCACCGAAGGCGAAAATGGCCTCGACTCTTTCAACCCCGCCACGGGCGATCTGATTGGCCGGGTCAGCCTGTGTTCAGATAACGACTACGACGCCATCATCACCCGCAGCATTCAGGCCTTTCAGGAATGGCGCAACGTGCCCGCACCCAAACGCGGCGAGCTGGTGCGTTTAATCGCCGAACGTTTACGCGCCAACAAAGACGCACTGGGTAGTCTGGTATCGCTGGAAATGGGCAAGATCAAAAGCGAAGGTGACGGTGAAGTGCAAGAGATGATTGACATCGCCGATTTCGCCGTCGGCCAGTCACGCATGCTCTACGGCAAAACCATGCACTCCGAACGCCCCCAGCACCGCATGTATGAACAATGGCATCCGCTCGGCGTGGTCGGCGTTATCACCGCATTTAATTTCCCCATGGCGGTGTGGGCGTGGAATGCCTTCATCGCCGCCATCACGGGTAATACCGTAGTGTGGAAGCCGTCACCCAAAACACCGTTGTGCGCTATCGCCCTCCAGAAAATCTGTGGCGATGTCATGACAGCACACGGTTATCGCGGCATTTTTTCACTGTTTATTACCGACCATAACACACTTGCAGAACGCTTCGTCGCGGACTCACGCGTACCACTGATTTCATTCACTGGCTCCACCGCCGTAGGGCGTCATGTCGCAGAAATTGTCGCGCGGCGCCTGGGCAAAAGCCTGTTGGAATTGGGTGGCAACAACGCCATCATCGTGGACGAAAGCGCTGACCTTACGCTTGCCGTACCCGCCATTGTCTTCGGCGCCGTCGGCACCGCGGGGCAACGCTGCACCACCACGCGCCGCCTGATTATCCATGAATCCCGTTATAAAGAACTTGTCACGCGCCTGATCCATGCCTACAAACAAGTGCGCATTGGCAGCCCACTCACGCCCGGCATATTGATGGGGCCATTAATTGATGAAAACGCCGTAGCGGGCTACCGCCGCGCATTGGCAGACGCCATCACCGCAGGCGGTGAAATTCTTTATGGCGGCACCGTACTGCAAGGCTCCGGCCACTTCGTTGAACCCACCCTGGTACGTGCCGAAAATCATTGGCCGGTCGTGCAGCGCGAAACCTTCGCGCCCATCCTGTATGTGATGCGCTATCACACTCTCGAAGAAGCCATCGCACTGCAAAACGCCGTCCCCCAAGGCCTTTCTTCCGCGCTATTCACCACGCAACTACAGCATGCCGAGCAGTTTTTATCAGCCGTCGGCAGCGACTGCGGCATCGCCAACATCAACATCGGCACCTCCGGCGCAGAAGTCGGCGGCGCCTTCGGCGGTGAAAAAGAAACCGGCGGTGGACGCGAAGCTGGCTCAGATGCGTGGCAAGTTTATATGCGACGCCAGACTAATACTATTAACTGGGGAAGTAAGCCGATGCTGGCGCAGGGCATTGCGTTTGAGATTGAGATTGAGTAACGGATAATACGCACGTTTAATAGGACGATGCCATCCACGAAAAACACGAAAAAATAGCGCCGTAGTTGGTGCTGAATGAAATGAAGCCCAACGATCGTGACAGAGATGATATTGTTTAAACTTGCATGGTTAATCTCGATTTAAAATGTTGGGCTTCGCAAGCTCAACCCAACCTACTTGCTACGAATCCACAAAGGAAACTCACCCATGGCCGGAACCGGCTTATTAATTCTGCTCGATGACATTGCAACCATTCTCGACGATGTAGCCGTCATGACCAAAGTCGCCGCAAAGAAAACGGCGGGCGTCCTGGCGGATGATCTTGCGCTTAATGCGCAACAGGTGGCGGGTCTCAAGGCTGATCGTGAGTTGCCGGTGGTCTGGGCGGTAGCGAAAGGTTCGTTAAAAAATAAGTTGATCCTGGTGCCTTCAGCCTTAGCCATCAGCGCGTTTGCGCCTTGGGCGGTGACACCGCTCTTGATGCTGGGTGGCGCTTTTCTGTGTTATGAAGGTTTCGAAAAATTGGCGCACAAATTCCTGCGCAGCAAGGCTGACGATAAAGCACATCATACCCAATTAGTCGAGGCGCGGGTTGACGCTACAGTCGATATGGTTGCTTTTGAGAAAGATAAAATACGCGGCGCGATTCGTACTGACTTTATTCTGTCTGCTGAAATCATTGTTATTAGCCTGGGAACCGTCGCCACAGCATCGTTCGCTATGCAAGTGACGGTGTTGTCAACCATCGCCCTCGCATTGACCATTGGCGTGTATGGCCTTGTAGCAGGCATCATCAAGTTGGATGACGCGGGGCTTTATCTCAGCGAGAAGAAGGGTGTCAGCGTGTCGCATAAAATGCAGCGTAGCCTCGGCGCTTTCATAGTGAGGGCGGCTCCCGTCCTGATGAAAGGTTTGTCGATTGTCGGCACCGCTGCCATGTTTTTGGTAGGTGGGGGCATTTTAACGCACGGCATACACTGGGCACGCGAGTTGATCTTGCAACTGGCAAACAGTGCCAGCGCGATACCGGGTATCGGCGGTATCCTGCACATTACCCTCCCCACCCTGCTGGATGCGCTGGCAGGTATTCTGGCAGGTGCGGTGATCCTGCTCGGCGTGACCATTGCGGAACGAGTTTGGCGGGGGATCAAAAGTCCTCGCGCCTGACCCAATACTGTTCACTTAACCGTTCGTGGTGAACCCTTCGATAAACTCAGGAGAACCCTGTCGAACCACCCGCCACTCATCCAGAACCCTTCGACACGCCCGCTACGCGGGCTGCTCAGGGCGAACGGAATGGTGTTAAGTAAACAGCATTAGCCCCCTGCTCCCCTCCTGGAAAAAGAACCTTGCCAGTGGCAAATTACCGGGTTTAGGGTAAACTTGATAAATTATAAGAAATCTCGCAAACTTGTGATTTCATCCAAACCATATAATAAAAACTTATACATATTTATCAATTACTTAAATTTAATAAATTTTTTTAATTTGGTCAGAATGTTAAAAAAATCGGCTTTTTAACAGAAATTGATTGGAAATACAGAATAATTATTACTTCAGTAACAGCGTTCCACCATCCGTTATCGGCATCACTTAGGAGTCAGCATGGAGTTTACAGTAAAAAGTGGCGATTCAGAAAAACAACGCACGGCCTGTATCGTCATGGGGGTTTTTGAGCCACGGCGTCTTTCGCCTGGCGCGGAGCGGCTGGATGAAATCAGCGGCGGCTACATATCCAAACTGATTCGCCGTGGCGACCTGGAAGGCCGCATAGGACAAACCCTGTTGCTGCATGATGTGCCCAACACTTTGTGTGATCGTGTGCTGCTGGTAGGCTGCGGACGCGAACGTGATCTGGGTGACAGCCAATATCGCAAAATCGTTGCCACCGCTGTGAACACGCTGAATGAAAAAGGCGCGATGGAAGCGGTGTGTTACCTCACTGAATTAAATGTAAAGCATCACGATATTGCCTGGAAAGTGCGTCAAGCAGTTGAGACGGCACAGGGTACGCTGTATCGCTTCGATCAAATGAAAAGTAAAAAAGATACTGAGCGCCGCCCATTGCGCAAACTGGTGTTCAGCGTGTCGAGCCGCCGTGAATTAACCGATGGCGAACAGGCGTTGGAGGTTGGTTTAGCGATTGCACAAGGCGTAGAGCTTACCAAAAACCTGGGCAACATGCCTGCCAATATCTGCACACCCGCTTACCTTGCCGATCAGGCCAAAGAGTTGGCGAAGCAATACAAATCCATCAAGGTAGAAGTGTTCGAAACCGCCGACATCGAAGAACTGGGTATGGGTTCATTTCTCTCCGTCGCGCGCGGCAGTGCGCAACCGCCAAAATTGATCACGCTGGAATACAACGGCGACAAAAAACAGGGCAAACCGGTGGTATTGGTGGGCAAGGGCGTGACGTTTGATTCAGGCGGCATCTCGATCAAGCCTTCCGACAAAATGGATGAGATGAAATATGACATGTGTGGTGCCGCCAGTGTGCTTGGCACGCTCACCGCCATTGCGGAAATGCGTTTGCCGATTAATGTGGTGGGCGTGATTCCCGCCACGGAAAACATGCCCAGCGGCACCGCCACCAAACCCGGTGATGTCATCACCAGCATGTCAGGGCAAACGATAGAAATTCTTAATACCGATGCTGAAGGCCGTCTGATTCTGTGTGATGCGCTCACTTACTGCGAGCGTTACGATCCGGTAGCGGTCATCGATATCGCCACGCTCACGGGCGCCTGCGTGGTGGCCCTGGGCAAGCATGCGATTGGCCTGCTCAGCAACCACAGCCCACTCGCCCATGACTTGTTGAATGCCGGCAAAGTCAGTGGAGATCGTGCCTGGGAATTACCACTGTGGGATGAATATCAAGAGCAGCTTAAAAGTAATTTCGCCGACATGGCTAACATTGGTGGCCGCGAAGGCGGCACGATTACTGCCGCGTGCTTTCTGTCACGCTTCACCAAAAAATTCCATTGGGCGCACCTGGATATTGCGGGCACCGCCTGGCTGTCCGGTGATAAAAAAGGCGCAACTGGCCGCCCCGTGCCCTTGCTGACACAGTATTTAATTGATAAATGCGCGGAAAAAACTGGGGATTAGGGAATCATTTGAAGGTGGGTAATGTTATCCAGATCAACCCTCTTCATACTGTCATCCCGAACGTAGTGAGGGATCTTTAAGATTCCTCGCTACGCTCGGAATGACACACTTTACCAAGCAAACAATATTGTCTCCTCCCCCCACATACGGGGGGAGGGTTAGGGAGAGAGGGCAGTTAAAAAATGACCCGAATCGACTTTTACATACTTGCGGACGCTGCCCCACGCAGCAGGGCGTTATTCGCGTGCCGTTTGGCAGACAAGGCCTATCGCATGAAACACCCAATCTACATCCACACCGCATCAGAACAACACGCCGCACACATGGATGATTTATTATGGACATTCAACCAAGGCAGTTTCCTGCCGCATGCGCTGTCACATCAGGTAATCGCCGCAAATACACCGCCGATTGTAATTGGATACAGCAATGAACTGCCCACAGGCATTCAGACAAACACCACTGTGCTGATTAACATGGCAAGCGATGTACCGCTTTTTTTCAGCCACTTCGAACGTGTCGCCGAAATCATTGACCAAAGCCCGGAACAAAAACAGATTGGCCGCGAGCGTTACCGGTTTTATCGTGATCGCGGTTACGAATTGCAGTCCCACAATATTGCCGCATCTTCTGAAGCAACCGTATGATACCCACTGACACACTCCCTGAAGATGACCTGCCAGTGCTGGACGACGTGATAATGCTGGGGCCAAATGTTGCCCATCATACACCGCCCTCATCTATAGCAAGCGCGAAAACGCAAAGTAACTCAAATACCGAGCTACAGCACACTATTGCGCAGCAGATAGAAACCTCAGTCAGCAGCGCCATTCATGCCTCGTTACAGCAGATGACTGCCACATTAAAAAATGATATGCGCACGGAGATCAATGCCCAGATACGGGAAATCGTACAAAATATCCTGATTGAAAAAGGACTCGATAAAAATAGTAAACCACCTTTGCTATCTATTCCTGGCACGGATCATCGCGTAGAACCTGCGAACTTCACCATAAACACTCACGAAAAAGATACCATGGAAAAAACCTATAATCCGAACACGATGGAACAACGCTGGTATGACATCTGGGAGCAGCACGGCTATTTCAAGCCCGATAACGCCAGCACAGCAACGCCCTATTGCATCATGATCCCACCACCCAATGTCACAGGCACACTGCACATGGGGCACGCCTTCCAGGACACCTTGATGGACGTGCTCATCCGTTATCACCGCATGCGTGGCAACAACACGCTGTGGCAAGTGGGCACTGATCACGCCGGCATTGCCACGCAAATGGTGGTGGAACGCCAACTCGCTGCCCAGGGTAAAACCCGCCATGATCTGGGCCGCGATGTCTTTATCGAGCAAGTATGGAAGTGGAAGAGTGAATCCGGCGGCAAGATTACACGTCAATTACGCCGTCTCGGTACATCGCTCGACTGGTCACGCGAACGCTTCACCATGGATCCGCAGTTATCTGAAGCAGTACGTGAAGTGTTTGTGCGCCTCCACGAAGAAGGTTTGATCTATCGCGGCAAACGTCTGGTGAACTGGGATCCGGTGCTGCACACCGCCGTCTCTGACCTGGAAGTTATCGCCGAAGAAGAAGACGGTTTCATGTGGCACATCCACTATCCGCTCGCCGATGGCAGCGGCTATCTCATCGTCGCCACCACCCGCCCGGAAACCATGCTCGGCGATGCGGCAGTGGCCGTAAACCCAAAGGATGAACGTTACTGGTTACTGGTGGGAAAAGAAGTTGAATTGCCACTCACCGGGCGCCGCATACCGATTATTGCGGATGATTATGTTGACCCGGCATTTGGCACTGGCTGCGTCAAGATCACACCTGCGCATGACTTCAATGACTATGCCGTGGGACAGCGCCACAGTCTGCCGCTGATTAACATATTCACCACCGATGCTAAAATTATTAGTCCATTATCCGACTTTGAATTTTCTATTAGGCATAAAGCCACCCCGGAAAATGGAATCAAAGTCTTGGTTGAGGATGCCCCTTCTGGCCAACATCCAGATGAACTGATACCAAAACAGTACCACGGTCTGGATCGCTTTGAAGCGCGCAAACGCATCGTCGCTGATCTTGAAGCGCAAGGCTTGCTGGAAAAAATCGACAACCACAAACTCACGGTGCCACGCGGTGACCGCAGCGGCGCGGTGATTGAACCGTTCCTTACCGATCAATGGTACGTAAAAGTCGCGCCATTAGCGGCTCCCGCCATCAAGGCCGTGGAAAATGGCGATATCCGTTTTATTCCCGACAACTGGAGCCGCACCTATTTCGACTGGATGAATAAAATCGAAGACTGGTGCATCAGCCGCCAGATCTGGTGGGGACATCGCATACCCGCGTGGTATGACGACGCCGGTAACATCTATGTTGGCCGCAACGAACAGGAAGTGCGCATCAAACATCATCTCGACGACAACCTTGCGCTCAAGCAGGATGAAGACGTACTCGACACCTGGTTCTCATCCGCGCTGTGGCCGTTTTCAACACTCGGCTGGCCACAACAAACACCCGAGCTTAAAACATTTTATCCCACCAACGTGCTTGTAACGGGTTTCGACATCATCTTCTTCTGGGTGGCGCGCATGATCATGATGGGTCTTAAATTCACTGGCGAAGTACCGTTCCGCGAAGTGTATGTTACCGGCTTAGTGCGTGATGCTGAAGGCCATAAAATGTCAAAATCCAAGGGTAATGTACTCGACCCAATTGACCTTATTGATGGCATCACTCAGGCCGATCTGGTAGCGAAAAGCGTCTCGGGTCTTATGCAACCCGCAATTAGTGGCCGTATTACAAAAACCATACAGAAGCAGTTTCCCAATGGTATTCCAGCCCATGGTACCGATGCTCTACGCTTTACGTTGGCCAGCCTGGCCTCCACCGGACGTGACATAAAATTTGACATGGGACGTATCGAGGGTTATCGCAATTTCTGCAACAAACTGTGGAACGCCGCACGCTATGTGCTGATGAATACTGAAACTCATGACACCGGTAACGGCGACGCGCCTATAGAATTAAGCCTTGCAGACCGCTGGATCATCTCGCGCCTGCAAAGCACGGAACAAACTGTCAATGACGCGATTGCCGGTTATCGTTTTGACCTCGCCGCGCAAGCCATTTATGAATTCACCTGGAATGAATACTGTGACTGGTATCTTGAATTGTCTAAGCCAGTGCTGTTGTCAGTACATAGCACGGCTGCCGCACAACGCGGCACGCGCCGCACGCTGGTGCGCACGCTGGAAACCGTGCTGCGGCTTGCTCACCCTTTCATGCCCTTCATCACTGAAGAGATCTGGCAACGCGTTGCGCCGTTGGCGGGCAAACAGGGCGGCACCATCATGTTGCAACCCTACCCTGTCCCCCAATCTGACAAGATAGACCAACATGCAATCACCGAAATGACCTGGGTAATGGACTTTATTATTGCTGTACGCCAAATTCGCAGCGGCATGAACATCGCCCCTGGTAAACCACTGCCGGTATTACTGGATAATTACACGCTTGAAGACACGGCTCGTCTCGAACGCAACCGCCACTACTTCACCAGCCTGGCCAGGCTAGAATCTATCGCCCTGCTACCACCCGACAGCGTCGCACCTGAATCAGCCACTGGCTTGGTTGGCGAACTCAAACTGCTCATCCCCATGGCAGGCCTCATCGACAAAAACGCCGAACTGGCACGCCTCACCAAAGAGATTGAAAAACTCAATAAAGACATCGAACGTGGCGACATCAAACTTGCCAACGCCAACTACGTCGAACGCGCCCCGGCAGACATCGTTGAAAAAGAACGCCAACGCATTAACGAAATGCGCTCGGCACTGGAAAAACTGCAAGAACAAAGCAAAAAAATTGGGTTGCTATGAGTGGTAATCTCAGGAAGGCTGTGTGCCAGCTTGATAAATAAACCTGGGAAAAGCAGTTGGCGGTTCTTGCGCATCTCGACAGCGCAGCGGTGTGCTCCTGCATTGCTCTACCTTCCGCCATCCATGGCGGTCGCCTGCGCTCACCGCACTTGTATCCGCCGTAGTGCCGCCAGAGGCAGGATGCCGAAAGCCCGGCGTAGGTGCGAATTTATTCGCACATGACTTGTTATTAGTGCGAATAAATTCGCACCTACGTATGTAACCCAACTGCTTTTCCAGGTTAGAGAACGACACTTACTGTTAATATAACCAATCAAATGCAGGGCGCGCCGTGCGCACCAGTGCATTGTAATGGCCTAATAATTTTGGACGGTCTGAAGAGTCATTTATACTACGACAGACGACCCAGAAGGAATCACCATGCCACAACGCAAACCGTACATCCCCGCCTTCAAGCTGGAAATAGCCAAGCTCATGGTTGAACAGAATGGCACCCTTGCGCAAGCCTGCGCGGTCGCCGGGGCAGGCTCCACCGCCGTGAAGCGCTGGCGGCAGCAGACGCTGGCCGAGCAGGCCAGTACGCCGTTACCCCAGAGGCGGGCGCGCACCCCGGACAACCAGGAAATCCAGCAGTTAAAACCACGTATTAAACAACGGGAGACGGGGAAAGATATCCTAAAAAAAGCCAGTGCCTTCTTTGCCCGGGAAATGAGATGAGGTATCCGCTCGTCGAGACGTTAAAGAAGGCCTACCCGGTAACCCCCGGTCGCGCGCCAGCACCTGCAGGTGCGCGTCACGGCTCTCCATGCCCAGGTCAGCCAGACCGATGGCCGCCGCAGGTCAGAGGCCTTGAAGGCCGACGGCCTGGCCGTGGGGCGCCCCCGGGTCCATTTCTACAATACCGAGCGGATACCTTCCGCTATTGGCGCAATGTCACCCACTCAAGATGAACAACAGTTTTTGAAAGCCGCTTAGCGGGAGTTGGCAACCTAAGCGACTGTCCAAATTTACTTGACCATTACAGGCACGCCTTCTGCGCCCACGCGGACAAGCGCGGAAGCAAATGTTGTGACAAATGATAAACCGCTGTGGTTAATGATGACGCACTGCGGGGGAGCGTAGGGAGGGGTTCGCCCCAAAAACGGGACAGGCGTAGCGGAACCCGCGCAGAGGTCGTGCCACGGTGATCCCCGCTCGTTGTAGGTAAACTATGGCTTATCAAACATCTATCGTACCGGAGGTCAACGTGAGCGCGAACCTGGAACTTCTGGAAGCCGAAGTCCTGCAGTTAGCTCCTGTCGAACGATCACACCTGCTTGAGCGGCTGATCGCCAGCCTTGATCCAGACCCCGAAGTCGAGGAGGCTTGGGAACGAGAAGCGGATCGAAGGGAAGCCGAACTGGAATCCGGTGTGATCGCGACAGTTCCAGGACAAGAAGCCATTGCCCGGCTTCGAGCAAGACTACCGCAATGACCTACTCGCTCCACCCCGAGGCGGAACGTGATGTTGCCAACGCCTTGGATTTTTACAGCGAGCATACTGGATCTGCGGTCGCTAAGGAACGCCTACGAAATAACTTCCCCTTTTTGCCAGTTCAAATTTGGTAGAACCGTGTAATTCCATGCAGGCAGGAGGACATCGGCAACGACA
>LNFF01000039.1 GCA_001464585.1 Gammaproteobacteria bacterium Ga0077554
CACCTCATCGACGGCATCGCGGTTGCTTACGCGGGTAACACGACCACCTGCGGCGCCGTGCTCCAGGCCAGCGCCGGTAATTTTGGGCAGGACTAACCAACATTGCGGGCGCCAGTCTAATTTCAATGGGCGTCCCCATGCATCGATTTAATGACGGGTGCGGCCATGTCAACCCCAAATAGAAATGTCCGTTTTTCTACAAACCGGTACTCCCGCGTGTGCGCGTAGACCCGGTGGGCGGCGTCTTGGTTCTTGATCCTGGCGAGCCACATGGCCTTGACCCGCCGATCCTGCAACGTCTGGTTGGCGCGCGGGGCAACGCCCCTGGGCCCGGCGGGCTGGTGGGGACGTGGATACATTCGCTGCCCCAACCCTCGCTTCGCTCTCCCCGCGCCGCGCGCGTAGCGGGTGGGGGCGCGCTACCCCGCCTTTTTTGGCCTGCCGACAACCCGCCTGGACCATGATCTGCCGCGCGGCTGGCGGGCCAACCCGCGGCCAGCCCCTCCCATTGATAACGCCTTGCCCGTCGCCCTTCTTTTCGACTCATTAACCACCCATTGTGTAACGTCCCCCGCTTTTTTGACAGGGGAGAGTTTATTCAAAAACGGACATTACTACTTGGGGCTAACGGCCCGTTCACGGGCACTGTTCAACGGTAAAAGGTTCGGGTACAGTAGCCCTATCCAAGGTTTGAAAAACAGCGGAGGTGCCAGGTGCCGGGTTCTTTTTATGTTCATCGTTCGCCGCACTGCCGCGTTCTAACCCCGCGCGCAAGTGAACGGCTACGCCGTGGGCTGGTGCTGCGGTATGTCTCAATGTGCTCACTCAAACGACCATGACTCCCCAATTCGAGCGCAAGCCGCACCCCCTCAATCCCGCGATCCTGGCACGTTCGATCATCGCTTTTCCGTTGCTGGAGCAGATCGATCAGGAGTTGGCTGTCACAACGAAAATCGAAAAGGAACACCCCCACATTCGCGACACGCACAATGCCGCAATCTTCCTGCGCCCGAGTTTTCCCGGCGGGCCGACCGCTGCATTGAAGGCCGTTCGCAAGCGCCTTGCCGAAGCCGCCAGAAAAGTTGGAGCGAAGGGGCGCCCACTCATTGATGAGCCCGACCCGAAGATTGGTGATTGCATCGCACCTGCCTCGCTTGATGGCGCGGTCATTCGTCAGCTCATCCGAATGGATGCCGCGAATGCGTCGCCCGCCATCGAGCGCATCTGGCCGACGCGATTCGAGGTGATCATTGACATCAATCTCGCCTTCAAACCCCAGGAGAGTGGCAGCAGCACTTCGGGCACGGACGTCTCCGAATTCAAGCACCCTGATCCGCGCCGCGTGGCCAAGGCGTTGATCAAGAAATACATCCAGAAGGCAAAGAAAGCCGCCCGGGTAACCGATTCCGACCAAGGTGTAGACGAATACAAAACCGAGGTGAGCAATCAATATGTCTTTGCCAGGCTTGAGGGAAGCGTGATCAAGGCGCTCGTCGAGATTGACCAGCGCGAGGCACGCAAGCTGGTCAAGAAGGCAACTCAAGCAACGCCGCGCGTTGTCGAGGACGCCCTTGGAGACGCCGGGGGAGGCAAAGGCAGCGCCAATACTGACAGCGCTATCGCGGGCGCAGTCGAAGCAACGCCAAGAATCGAGGTTTCGCGGTTCCGGACGATCCACCATATCTGGCCCGACTTCGAGCTTCGGAGTTGCATCACGCGCTCCATCTGCACAGTGAAAGTCGATGCCGCACAGCGCTCCTTCACCGCCTCGGGCGACGGAATCACCTGGGCGGTCATGGACACCGGGATCGACGCCCTGCATCCCCATTTTAAGCTCCACGCCAACATCGACGCCGCTTCGCCGTTCCACGCAGACTTCACCGACGCACCCGGGGGCGCGAAACCACTTCAGGATGATTTTGGGCATGGCACTCATGTCGCCGGGATCATCGCGGGCGAGCAGTCGTTGAAAGAAGGCTCCGACCCGACCAGGATGCTGGTCATCTTGAACGAGCTCGACGAAAACGGAAAGAAAGTGACCTACAAAAAATCGCTGGAGTTAGTCAGTGGTATGGCGCCCAAGTGCAAACTCGTGAGCCTCAAGGTGCTTGATGAATTCGGTATCGGCAAAGCGAGCAGCGTTATGGCGGCAATTTCGCATGTGCAGTTGCTCAACGGCCACGGGCGCCACCTCAAAATCCATGGGGTCAATCTCAGCCTGGGTCATTCGTTCGATCCGAAATGGTTCGCCTGCGGCCACAGCCCGTTGTGCGTCGAGGTCAACCGCCTCGTCAAATCAGGCGTCGTGGTGGTGGTCGCCGCAGGCAATACCGGCTACGGAAGCCTGCAAACAAAAGAGGGCGTGAGCGACACCTGCCTCGACCTGACCATCAACGACCCCGGCAATGCCGAATACGCGATCACCGTCGGCTCTACCCACCGCGACATGCCGCACCGCTATGGTGTCTCCTACTTCTCTTCCAAAGGCCCGACAGGCGACGGTCGCTTCAAGCCCGACCTGATCGCCCCCGGGGAAAAAATCATTTCCTGCGCCGCGCCGAACAGTACGCTGGTCCAGCGCGAAACCGACAACAGCGAATGCTCCTATTTTGAAAACAGCGGCACGAGCATGGCCGCACCGCACGTCAGCGGGGCGATTGCGGCGTTCCTCTCAATCCGCAGAGAATTCATAGGAGAGGCTGAGAAGGTCAAACAGATATTCACATCAACGGCGACTGACCTCGGCCGTGACCGCTATTTCCAGGGCGCAGGGCTGGTGGATCTCATGCGCGCGATTCAGTCTGTTTAATTTTTCAAAACAAAAAAATGGAGGCATCCCATGAACGATAACATCAAAGGCATTCCCTACAGCACTGCTGAATTTGACAAGGACGGCAAGCTCCTCACTCCCGCGAGGGTTCCGGCGGGCACCACCGATCTCATCGTCATCTCCCATGGTTGGAACAACGATCGTAATGAAGCCGAGGAACTCTACCAGAAACTTTTTGTGAACTTTGTCGATGTCACTGCCAATGATGCCGCGATCAAGCAGCGCAAAATTGCCATCATCGGCGTCATCTGGCCATCCAAAAAATTCAACGAGTTGATGACGCAACCGCCAACGGATAGCAAGGTCGCAGGTGGAGCCGCGTCAGCCGGCGAAGTCGTAGACAAAGCAGCTTTGGAAGCGGCAATGCGCGCCGCCATCGACCGCGTTGCGCCGCTCTTTGACGATGCCGGCGACGACGCGCGCGTCGCAACGCTGCGCAAGCTGATCCCGAAACTTGCGGATGACACGGAGGCCCAGCAGATATTTGTTAAAACGCTGCGCGCGTTGCTGGACCCAGACGGCTCGAAAGCGAGCGAGGAGCCCAAAGAGGACGCCGCCGCGATTTTCTTTCGTGGGGCTGCGGATGTTGTCTTTAAAAATGCTACCCAGGCGCCCACTCTTTCGTCCACGCCGACAGCCGATAGCGACAACCCCGCAGAAGGCATTGGCGGTGCGGCGGGGATCGGCAGCTTCTTTTCAGGCGTCGCCAATGCGGTGACCAATCTCCTCAATCTCACCACCTATTTTGAGATGAAGCAGCGCGCCGGAGCCGTCGGCAAAAACGGCCTGGCTCCGCTTATAGACCACTTGGCAGGCCAGGTCGAGCGCATTCATCTGGTCGGACACAGTTTCGGTGCGCGCGTGGTGACGGCTGCGGCCGCCAACTCCACGACGCACAAACTGCACAGCATGTCGCTCTTGCAGGCCGCTTTTTCGCATAACGGCTTCTCACAAAAGCGTAACGGGTTTTTCCGAAGTGTCGTCAAGAGCAAACGCCTCGCCGGTCCGATCCTGGTCACACATACCAGGAACGACACGGCTGTCGGGCTGGCCTACCCGGCGGCGTCACGTATTAGTCGCGACAATGCTGCCCGCTTTGGCGATGCTGATGACGAATTCGGTGGCCTCGGTAGCAACGGCGCGCAACAGATGGAAGAAGGCGAAGTATTCCCTGACACCAAGGAGCTGCTCCCGATCGCCCAGCCCTACCAGTGGCAGCCAGGCAAGTTTCACAACCTCGAGAGCAGCAGGTTCATCAAGGATCCCAGCGGCGGTGACGCCCATGGCTGGGTGTTCGTCCCCGAAGTCGCCTGGGCGATCAGCCGCGCCATCGTGTCGTAGCGCCCGGGACGAAAAAAGGGCAGCGAGGAATCTTAAGCAAGATTTCTCACTTCGCCCGGAATAACAGGGGAATGACAATAAACGCAGCAAGCTCAAGGATCAATCCAGCAGCCTGCCGGATCTGGAAGGAGCCGTAGCGATCTCCCCTACTCGTCAGAAACCACCTCCCGCAGTTTTGGCAACAGACGCACCAACTCATCAACCGCCTTTTGATTTCCGGCCAGTCGGCGTTGCGCCGCCATCTCGTGCAACCATTCTTTACGGTTGATGGCCGGAAAACCCATCACCTGGTCTTTGTCCGCGATATCCTTGGTCACGCCAGACTGCGCAAATACCATGGCCTGCGCGCCAACGGTGACATGATCCGCCACACCGCACTGTGCGGCCAGCGTCACGTAGTCCTTGATCACCGTGGAGCCACCGATGCCGACCTGGCCGCATAACAGTGTGTGCGCGCCGATCTGCACGTTGTGCGCGACCTGCACCTGATTATCGATCTTGGTGCCCATACCCACGCGCGTTTCGCCTAGCGCAGCCCGGTCAATGCAGGTGTTGGCGCCGATCTCCACATTCGACTCGATCACCACCGTGCCCACCTGCGGAAACTTCACGTGCTCGCCATTGCGGAATTTGTAACCAAAACCGTCCGCCCCAATGATCGTGCCAGCGTGGAGAATGACGTTATCGCCCAGCCGCACGCCGTCGTAAAGCACGACATTTGGATGCAGCACGCAGTTATCGCCCAGCGTCACGCCCTCACCAATACGGCATCCGGCCATCACCCAGCAGTGGTGGCCGAGCGTGGTACGTGCGCCGATGGACGCGAATGCCTCCACACACGTGCCTGCGCCCAAGGTTGCTGTCGGGTCGATGTGTGCCTTGGCGCTCAGCGCGCCACTGCTGACCTTCTGTGGATAAAGCTGGTTCAGGCAGGCAATAAAAGCCATCTCCGGATCGTCCACGACCAGCAGACAGGTGCCGACATTCACGCCATCACCCGGCGTGCCCTTTGCCACCAGCACCGCGCTGGCTTGGGTGGTTTTGAGTTTGCCCGCATATTTTGGACTACCGAGAAAGGTCAACTGACGCGCTCCCGCTTCGTCAAGATTAGCGGCTGAATTGATGGTTTGTTCGGGGTTGCTGCCCAGGATGTCCGCGCCGCACATCGCCGCAAGTTCTTTGATTGTGATTGCCATGGCTAAACTGAACTCCGTTCCATGAGGGTTTTTCATCTGACTCCAGACAGGGTAGCAGAACTGTAATGGTCAAGTAAATTTGGACAGTTAAGCCCACGCATTAACTTACATAAAATGATAGACTTCAAAGAAGTGCGATGAATAGTGACCAGCGGGCGGTTTCTCTGGTATAATCCTTTTTTATGCGCATTCCGGTCAGCGCACTCCTTATTCGCGGTCATCCTCTCTTTAGCCTCGAACACACACTTACAGATAGCGCCTAGACCGGCCCAAACCTGCGTTAGACCAGTTGGGTAGGCCAGTCCAGGAGCAAACATCGTATGTCATTTACTACCCTCGGCCTGTCGGCCGAATTACTCCGTGCTGTGGCCGAAAAAGGCTATAGCGAGCCAACCCCGATTCAGCTTCAGGCCATCCCCGTGATTCTCGAAGGCCGCGATGTGCTGGGCGCGGCACAGACCGGCACGGGCAAAACGGCGGGTTTCACCTTGCCGTTATTGCAACGCCTGAATGCCCGGCCACCCGGCGAGGGTCGCCGCGTGATCCGCGCGTTGATCCTCGTGCCCACGCGTGAGCTGGCGGCGCAGGTTGAAGAAAGTGTTACCACTTACGGCAAATATGTGCCGTTAAAGTCGCTGGTGGTTTTCGGTGGTGTCAACATCAATCCGCAGATCAGCGCCCTGCGCAGTGGCGTGGATATTCTGGTGGCGACACCGGGGCGTTTGCTCGATCATGCCGGACAAAAAACCGTGGATTTGTCCAAGGTTGAAATTCTGGTGCTCGATGAAGCGGATCGTATGCTCGACATGGGCTTCATTCGTGACATCCGCAAGGTGCTGGCCTTGTTGCCCAAAAAGCGCCAGAACCTGTTGTTCTCCGCCACCTTCTCCGACGAAATAAAGACCCTTGCCGATGGCCTGTTAAATGCGCCCACGTTGGTTGAAGTGGCGCGTCGCAACACCGCTACTGAGCTGGTGTCGCAAGTCGTTCACCCAGTTGACCGTGAACGTAAGCGCGCGCTGTTGTCATTCCTGATCAGTTCGCATGACTGGCAGCAAGTGCTGGTATTCATGCGCACCAAGCATGGCGCGAACCGGTTGTGTGAACAGCTTGAGCAGGACGGCATCAGCGCCGCCGCCATTCACGGCAATAAAAGCCAGGGCGCACGCACCCGCGCATTGGCCGAGTTTAAACAGGGCACGGTGCGTGTCTTGGTGGCGACGGACATCGCCGCGCGTGGGCTCGACATCGACCAGTTACCGCATGTTGTTAATTACGAATTGCCTAACATTCCCGAAGACTATGTGCACCGTATTGGCCGCACCGGGCGTGCCGGTAATGAGGGCGAAGCGCTGTCGTTAGTGTGTGTGGATGAGCATGCTTATCTTAAAGATATTGAACGTTTGATGAAGCGCGAAATACCTAAAGTGGTTATTCCAGGTTATGAACCGAACCCCTCGTTAAAGGCGCAGCCTATTCCTAATGGACGCGGCAGTCAGCGTGGCAGCGCTCCGCGCCCTGCTAATAATGCTGCGCGGCGTAACCCGAATAACAGCGCCGCCCGGCCTCAATCGCAAGATAACAAGCCTAGGCGCGCCCCAGGTGCTGTTGCCAATGATGGTAATGGTAATCGTAGTGCGAAGAGCAGCCCGCAGCGTCCCGCGCCTGCACGTCCGCGTGGCGAGCGTGAACAGCCCGCTTTGCTCAAGCGTAGGTAATCCTAAAACGGCGATTGGAACCTACTGCGAATGTCTAATATACTGAATCTGCGTGAGAAACACACTAAATCTGTCCTCACCGTAGCGGTGCTACGGCTGCGGAATATTTTCGTGACCTTCTCGCACATCTTCAGCATCTTAGCCCTTCTCGCTACGGTTCAATCGCCATTTTTAGGATAATGCGCCCTGTGCCTGCCCCTGTTTTGCAGGGACAGGCACGTTACGGAAATAAGACCTAAACTTTATTCTGGAATAATAACGTGATCTCAACAGCCAACATCACCATACAATTCGGCGCCAAGCCCCTTTTCGAAAACGTCTCGGTTAAATTTGGCAATGGCAACCGTTACGGCCTGATCGGCGCTAACGGTTCGGGCAAGTCAACCTTTATGAAAATTCTTGGCGGCGATCTGGCGGCCACGTCGGGTTCAGTTTCGATTGATCCCAACGAGCGCTTGGGTAAGTTGCGCCAGGATCAATTTGCCTTTGAAGATTTCACCGTGCTGGATGCGGTGATTATCGGGCATGCGGATCTGTGGCGCATCAAGAGCGAGCGCGACCGCATCTATTCAATGCCGCACATGAGTGAAGAAGACGGCATGAAAGTGGCCGAACTCGAAGTTGAGTTTGCCGAGCTCGATGGTTATACCGCCGAGTCGCGCGCGGGTGAGTTGTTGCTGGGTGTGGGCATTCCGCTGGAGCTGCACAACGGGCCGATGAGCGCCGTTGCGCCGGGCTGGAAATTGCGCGTGTTGCTGGCGCAGGCCTTGTTCGCCGATCCTGAAATATTGCTGCTCGATGAGCCCACCAACAACCTCGACATCAACACCATCCGCTGGCTCGAAGGCGTGCTGAATACGCGTGATAGCACCATGATTATCATCTCGCATGATCGCCACTTTCTTAATAGCGTCTGCACCCACATGGCCGATCTTGATTATGGCGAAATACGCCTTTATCCCGGCAACTATGACGCTTACATGACAGCATCGACGCAAATACGCGAGCAGATGTTAAATAATAATGAGCGCAAAAAAGCCCAAATCGCCGAGCTGAAAACCTTCGTCAGCCGGTTTTCCGCGAACGCTTCCAAAGCCAAGCAGGCGACATCACGCGCCAAGCAGATCGACAAAATCATTCTTGAAGACGTCAAGCCTTCCAGCCGCGTGAGTCCGTTTATTCGCTTTGACCAGGATAAAAAACTTTATCGTCTGGCGCTGGAGCTGGAAGGTTTGAGCAAGGGTTTTGTCGGAAAACCGCTGCTTAAAAACCTGAATCTTGTTATCGAAGTAGGTGAGCGTGTTGCAGTGATTGGGCAAAACGGTATCGGTAAAACCACGCTGTTGCGCACCCTGGTGGGTGAAACGGCGCCGGATAGCGGCAAGCTCAAATGGTCAGAAAATTCGACGATAGGTTATTTCGCCCAGGATCATGCCACGGATTTTGCCGAGGACATGCAGTTGTTTGACTGGATGCGCCAATGGGGTAAACCCAGCGACGACGAGCAGGTGACGCGGGGCATCTTGGGGCGGCTGTTATTTTCCAATGACGAAATTTACAAATCCGTCAAAGTCATCTCCGGCGGCGAGCAGGGCCGCATGCTGTTTGGCAAGCTCATGTTGCAGCGCACCAATATCATGATCATGGATGAACCGACCAACCACCTGGATATGGAATCCATCGAAGCGCTCAATCTGGCGCTGGAAAATTATCCCGGCACCTTGATTTTCGTCAGCCACGACCGCGAATTTGTTTCATCCCTTGCGACACGCATCATTGAGCTAACGCCAGAGGGCGTGATTGATTTCAGTGGTAGCTATGACGAGTATCTGCGTAGCCAAGGCGTAGAAGGCATGGCGCAGTTGCCAGCAAAAGCAGCCAGACAGTAAGCAGGGCGGCTGGCGGTGTGATGGATTACGCCGGAGTATGTTCGGGCCGGATTAATTAATGCGCCGTATCAATCATGATTGATACGGCGCATTACCTTCACCACTACAACTTCATCATCTCAAAATCTTCTTTGCCCGCACCGCAATCCGGGCAGCGCCAAGTGAGGGGTATGTCCTTCCTAGGTCTGGTGTCATTCTAGGTCTGGTGATAGGTCTGGTGTCAGGTCTTGCATTACAACATCATCGCTTTGCCGTCGAGCTGGGCGACAAGATCTTCGACCAACAAAAATCAATTGAACTTATTGTCCCCAATACTCCACAATGCAATCCCTAGTGGCTGGCCATCAATTTTCATGGTGTGAACTTCGTTCCCCGAAAAATTTACCACGCTAATACCATTCCAGCCCTCGGTGAAACTATGTCCACCTGTCAGGTACGCCATTTTTCCATCACCACTTAGGGCAATTTGTTCATGCTCTCGTTGCAATGGAATATGGGCTTCCTGCCCATCACGCAAGTTAATTCGACTGAGTACCGGAGCCCCTGTAACGTCGCCTGCAGGACCTGTACCAACCACAAACAAGGTGGAATCATTTTTATTCAAGGCCACACCGTGCTGATGGGTTCGTGCAGATAAAGGTATATGTTTTTGCTCTCCGGTTTTTGGGTTTAGTTGTACCAATATACGTCCCTGTATTGGTAATAAAATATCACCGTGTAAACTGATAGCGGCATAGTGCGGTTTAGCAAAACCACCATAGCCGAGGGGCGCCACGTCAAAAACTCGCAAAGAACGTGTTTTCAAATTAAACGCTGTCACGGAATAGGAGTCGTGGTCAATACTGTAAATCTCATCACCCTCCTGGCTAAATAACACCTGGAATGGTCGAACCCCAATAGCAACACTGGCGGTAACGGTGTGGGACTCTGTCGATATGACCTCCAATTGCCCGGCCCCACGCCCCCGATTAATGCCCACGGCGACTGTTTTTCCATCTAGAGAAACAGCGACGCCCATGCCTCCTTGTCGATACTCGCCCCATCGTGCGCCAGACAATTCGGCTTGGTACGGAATCAGTGCACTGCGTTCGCGTGCATGAAGATCAACAATCGCAAGCCCTTCAGCGGTGGCAACATAGGCTTGATCATTACTAACGGCAACACTGTAGGGGGCACGACCGACCTTTACTCGGGCAATAATACCTTTTTCGGGATCCACATAGACTAAATGATGAGCTTTGAACTGAGTCACCAATAACACATCGGATGCGAACCTTGCGGGTGTTGCGCTTACGTTGGCAGCGGAGCCACACGTCAAGGCAACGACAAGCAATAAGTAGTATTGCCAGCCCTTGTGGGGTAGCACTCGCTGCTTCGGTTGATACTTGGCCATTATTCTGCGCCTATCTGCTGTAGACCATACCGGGCGCACGCTTCGTCGAGATGTCCACCGGGCGCGCCACCGACGCCAATACCACCCACACGTTGACCATTAATAACAATGGGTAAACCGCCAGCAAGAATAACCATTCGGGGATCCATGTCGCGCAGACCATTAAGGGCAGGGTTTTCTGCAATAGCGTTAGCCAAAGGCATGGTAGCTTGACCCATACTGGCGGAGGTAAAGGCCTTGCCTTTACTGCTGCCGATAGTATGAGGGCCAGCGGCAGGATTGCGCACTTGGATAATAAGTGTGCCGCTACGGTCCACCACGGCGACACTGACCGCATAGCCGTCATGACCACATTGTTGCAAGGCCTCCCCCGCCGCTTTTGTAGCCATCTCCAAAGACAATTGGGGTATTGCCGATGGTTTGTTCCGTTTATCAGCATAGGCGGGCGAGCCAAGGGTAACAGCACCGAGAAATGCAACAGCGGCAATCAGGTGCATTCTTTTTTTAACGCCGGATAAATTACTTGTCTTCATGTGATGTTTCCTTTTGGTTGGTTGATCGAGCCTTCGTTAGTGAAAGCTTAGCGACTCTGGTATGATTTGTGAAATGAATAATAATGATGACAGCATTCATGAAATCAATATTAATTCAAGGCTACGTCGGCTTGATCTTAATTTGCTATTGATTTTTGATACACTAATGCAAGAGCACAACGTGTCACGCGCCGCTGAACGTGTTTTTCTTAGCCAGTCCGCTATGAGTAATGCGCTTAATCGTTTACGCGAGATGTTTGATGATCCCCTGCTGATACGCAGCGCAAAGGGAATGCAAGCCACTCCACGCGCCCGCGCTTTGGCGGCGCCAATAAGATCCATTCTGCGCCAAGTAGCACATACCGTACAGCCTGCCGAACCGTTTGACCCACGCACGTCACAGACGCGGTTTGTCATTGGCATGAACGATTACAGTGAAAATATTGTATTACCCGAATTGGCCATTAGCCTGCATCAATCAGCACCGAATGCTAAACTTGTTGCCCACACGCTAACAACAGAAAATCTAGAGCCTCTTTTAGAAAGTGGTGAACTCAACCTTGTCATTGGAGTGGAACAGTATATTAAGCAGACCCAACAATTACGTACGGAGAGTTGGCTCAAAGAGCAACTTGTCTGTGCAGTGCGTAAGGGTCACCCTCTGGCAAGTCGACAGCGTTTAAGCCTTAAACAGTTCATGGCATTAAAACATGTATACCCTTCCCCGCTAGGATTCCGAACCAACATTGTGGAAACTTGGCTCAGCGAACAGGGGCTGCAAAGAGCCATCGCTGTGACAACACGAGGTTATGGTGCGGCAGCACAAATTATCAGCAAGAGTGATTACATAGTGAGCATACCGCGGCGCATAGCAGAGAGATTTGCCAAACACGGGCCATTGCATCTGCTTGACCCGCCCCAGGGTTTCCCAGGTTTTCGCCTAAATCTCATTTGGCACCCTCTTTATGAGCGCGATCCCGAAACGCAGTGGCTGTTAGCTCAGGTGCGCAAGTTGCCGTTATGACTCAGCTCAATTTCCTCCGCCCTACTGCTTAATGTTGTTAGCCAAAAATATAACCACCCACCAGGGATTTTGTGTCAGAGCCCTTTAATTTAATTAAACATTAACTGTTGCGGTTGATTCTTGAATCCGCCGTTACCTGCCAGGTCGTACACATAGCTGAGATTTTGGATAGACGCGCCGGTTTTCTGCGGGTTAATTTAACTAGCGTAATTGTAATATAGGGTGTCTATAAGCGCAGCGCATTGCGCCAGCCCAACTTACAACTCCATCATCTCAAAATCTTCTTTGCCTGCGCCGCAATCCGGACAGCGCCAGGTGAGGGGTATGTCTTTCCAAAGGGTACCGGGAGCCAAGCCTTCTTCAGGCAAGCCCTTGGCTTCATCATAAATAAAGCCACAAATAACGCACATGTAGGTTTTCATGGTTGTGTTCCAGTGACCCGTCAGACGGGTATGCTCTAAAAAAGTGGGTTAATGCATTAACGCAGTGGTAAAATCTCATTTTACCAAAACTTTGCCCGAAGGGTTATAAATTCGGTAGGGGCAGGATCCGCATCTATCCACCCTGCGGGTTATTTTGCGTTTATTTATAAGGGAAGGAGCCTAGCACATGACGGATGATCAACTTGTTCCAGTGGTGATGGTGTTTGCCGGGTGTGATGCGACGGGCGGGGCGGGGATTCAGGCGGATATTGAAACCCTGGCGAGCATGGGGTGCCATGCGGCGCCCGTTATAACGGCCACCACGGTGCAGGACACCCAGGGCGTGCAGGGTTATTTACCTATTGATTCCATGCAGGTGATTGCCCAGGCGCGCGCGGTATTGGAAGATATGCCGGTGTCTGCCTTTAAAATCGGCATGTTGGGCAGTGTCGCCAATGTTGAGGCGGTGCATACGCTATTGCAGGATTATCCTGATATTCCGGTGGTGCTTGATCCGGTGGTGACGGCGGGCGGCGGTGGCGAGCTTGCCGATGTTGAGGTGATGGAGGCGATGGTGACGCTGCTGTTTTCCTTGACCACTGTGCTGACGCCGAACAGCCTGGAGGCACGCGCCTTTGCGCCGGAGGCGGATACGCTGGACGCGTGCGCGCAGGAGATTCTGGAGTGTGGCTGTGAATTTGTGTTGATCACCGGCACCCATGAAAATACCCCCACGGTCATCAATACGCTGTATGGCAACCGCCGCCAACTGGAAGCGTTTTCCTGGGAGCGGCTGCCCGCCAGTTATCATGGCTCGGGATGTACGCTGGCATCGGCGATTGCCGGGCTGCTGGCGCATGGCATGGAGCCATTCACGGCGATTCATGAGGCGCAGGAATATACCTGGGAAACACTCAAGCACGGCTATCGCCTGGGCATGGGGCAATACCTGCCGAACCGCTTGTTCTGGGCGCGCGGAGCTGACGAAAAAGACAAATAATCCCGGATAAGTATCAATACTGTTCGCTTTAATACACTTCCCGTTCGCCCTGAGCCTGTCGAAGGGCTCTGGATGCGGGGCGGGTGGTTCAACAGGGCTCTCCTGAGCTTATCGAAGGGCTCACCACGAACGGCTAAACCAACCAACCGTATTGGGATAAGTATGCGCTTGCGCGGTTTGTATGCGATTACCAATGGGAATAATGCCACGAACTTGCTGGAGCGCGTTGCAGCGGCGATCGCGGGTGGCGCAGCGGTGGTGCAATACCGCTATAAGGCCGCTTCTGGCACCCCGCATCGCGAATGCGAAGCGCGTGATTTACTGGCGCTGTGCCGGGCGTACCGCGTACCGCTGATTATTAATGACGATGTGGCGCTGGCCGCCACCATAGGCGCCGATGGCGTGCATCTGGGGCGCGACGATGCGGTAGTGCACGAGGCGCGGCGGATGCTGGGTGACGCGGCGATTATCGGCGTGTCCTGCTACAATGATTTTGACCGGGCGGTAGCGGCGCAGCAGGCGGGGGTCAGCTATGTTGCGTTCGGGCGTTTTTTTGCTTCACATACCAAGCCGGATGCCGCACCAGCGAGCCTCAATCTAATTCGTCAGGCCAAGGCGCAATTATCCATTCCCGTGGTGGCGATAGGCGGCATCACGCCGGATAACGCCGCGCCGCTGATTGATGCTGGCGTGGATATGCTGGCGGTGGTACACGGCATTTTTGGCCAGGCCGATCCTGAGCAGGCGGCGCGGCGCTATACACAACTTTTCGGGCATTTGAGGAATCATCCATGACACGATCACACGACTTATTTGTTAAGGCCCAGCGGCACATTCCCGGTGGCGTAAATTCACCGGTACGCGCATTTCGCGGCGTGGGTGGCGAGCCGTTGTTTCTCAAGCGCGGCGCCGGGCCATATGTGTATGACGAAGATGATCGGCGTTACATTGATTATGTCGGCTCATGGGGGCCGATGATTTTGGGTCATGCCCATCCTGACGTGACTAAAGCCGTGGTCGACACCGCTGCCAATAGCCTGGGCTTTGGCGCGCCCACTGCAATTGAAACCACCATGGCCGATTTGCTGTGTGAACTGGTGCCATCAATGGAAATGGTGCGCATGGTAAGTTCCGGCACCGAAGCGACCATGAGCGCGATTCGTCTGGCGCGCGGCTTCACCGGGCGCGACAAGATCGTTAAATTCGAAGGGTGTTATCACGGTCATTCTGATTCGCTATTGATAAAGGCTGGCTCAGGCGCGCTGACCTTGGGCGTGCCGTCCTCAGCGGGGGTGCCATTGGCATTGGCCGAACACACCATCACGCTTAATTACAATGATCTGGCGCAAGTCGAAGAAGCCTTCGCCCATGTCGGCCAGCAGATCGCCTGCATCATTGTCGAGCCAGTCGCCGGTAACATGAATTGCATACCGCCCTTGCCGGGGTTTCTCGAAGGCTTGCGCACGATCTGTGACGATTACGGCGCGGTGCTGATTTTTGACGAAGTGATGACCGGCTTTCGTGTCGCCTTGGGCGGCGCGCAGCAATTTTATGGCGTCACGCCCGACCTCACCACGCTCGGCAAGGTGGTTGGCGGTGGTTTGCCAGTGGGTGCCTTCGGCGGCAAAAAAACCATCATGCAACACATCGCACCGCTCGGCCCGGTGTATCAGGCAGGCACCTTGTCCGGCAACCCGGTGGCGATGGCCGCAGGCCTCGCAACACTTAAACAAATCATGAAGCCCGGTTTCTTTGAAGCATTGTCTACCATGACGCAACGCCTCACCGATGGCCTGGATGCGCGCGCCAAAGCCGCGCGCATCCCGCTCTGTACCGCGCAAGTGGGCGGCATGTTCGGCGTGTTCTTCACCGATATCCCTGAGGTGCAATCCTATGCCCAAGTGATGAACTGCAACGTCGATCGCTTCAAGCTGTTCTTCCACGGCATGCTGGAACAAGGCGTATATCTCGCGCCGTCCGCCTTTGAAGCAGGCTTCGTTTCAGCGGCGCACAGCAAGGCGGATATTGATGCGACACTGGATGCGGCAGAGCGGGTGTTGGCGGGGCTGTGATGATTAAAGTTAGTCTCCTTGCCGAGACTTGTAAAATGTAGCCATATATGTGATGTAAGAAAACATAAAAACATGGATGCTCTTCATGATTGAAAAATACACCAAAGCCAAATTCTGGAAGTGCGCGTTACAAGTCAACCCGGCAGGTTATATTGCCCTTCGCGGCACAGATCACGGAATGACAGAAGACCAGTACAACCAAGAGTTGGTGCGCATCGCCAAGGAAAACGAGATCAAGGTCATCGGACTGGCGGATCACGGGAATGTCGATGGGGTGAATGCTATCCGCACGGCCATGAATGAGAATGACATCCTGGTGTTTCCAGGCTTTGAGATTTGTTCTACCGAAAAAGCACATTTCGTGTGCCTCTTCCCGGAAAACACCTCCACAGATCAGCTCAAAAGTTATCTGGGCGCACTAGGCCTCACGAACCCTGCGGATGGTGTTCGACCGTCAAATCTTGGTGGCAATGATCTGCTTGCAAAGGTAGAGGAATTGGGCGGATTCACATACGCCGCTCACTGCACAGATGATAATGGAATACTGAATCGCAAGCTGAATCATGTCTGGAAAAACCCTTTGCTCAAAGCGGCACAGGATTCCCGGAGTAATTGACGACCTAAAAAATGAGGAGGGTAACGGTTATCGACAAATTCTCCTGAACAAGACGCCGGAATACAAGCGCGAGCAGCCGGTTGCTGTTACCAATGCCAAAGATGTAGAGCAGCCAGAAACGCTAGCAAACCCAAAAGCATCCTGCTTGATCAAAATGACCCGACCCTGTTTTGAGTCTTTCAAGCTGGCGTTCCAGGATCCGGAATCACGCGTGCGTTTGAACGCTGACATCCCTGAAAAATACTATTCTCGCATTGAAAGTCTGAAAGTCACTGGCGGTTATTTAGACGGGGTTCAAATTGAATTTTCCGAGCACCTTAATGCCGTTATCGGTGGTCGTGGCACTGGAAAATCGACGCTGCTTGAGTGTATTCGTTATGCTTTGCAACTAAAACCCATAGGCAAAGATGCACAAAAAAAACATGATGAAATCATCAAAGAAAATCTGGGAAAACCATCCAAGGGCCGAATAGAACTGGTGATCCGCTCATCTCGAATGAATGGCAAAAGTTTTACGGTTGCCCGGCGTTATGGTGAAAGTGCCAGTGTGAAGGATGAGAACGGTAACCTATCGACATTTACGCCGATTGACCTGTTGCCAGGAATTGAAATATACGGGCAAAACGAGATATATGAAATTGCCCAAGACAAAACCAGTCAGCGGCAATTGTTGACCCGATTTCTGGACGCTGGGCAACAGGACGGTGAAGCGCGCATTCTGGAATCGCTAAGTAAGCTGGCAGAGAACAGGAAGAAGTTGATCGAGGCACAAGCTACTGTGGCATCAATTGAAGATGAGGTCGCGCTTCTTCCGAAACTGGAAGAACAGGTAGGCCAATTCAAAGTGCTTGGGCTGGAAGATAAGCTTAAAATAATACCGCTACTGGAGACGGAAAAGCGCATACAGAAAAGGGCAATAGCGGAAGAATGCCTGAATCTTAATAATGCTTTCCAGGCCGTGCGCGATAGCCTGCCCGATACCGTATTCCTGAGTGACTCAGCCATTGGCCACCTTCCCCATGCCGAAAGCCTGCGCAAGATACGTGCTGCATTGGATACGCTCCGTGGGGATGCCGAAGCACTGCTGAGTCAGTGGCAACAAAAATATGCCACTGCTAAAGCCACGATGGCATCACACGCTCAGGCACTGGATGCGGAAATACAACAGGAAGAGTTGGCGCTGGAAACAACTTTCAAGGAGTTGCCAGCCTCTGAAGGAAAAACGGGTAAGGAAATTGGTCTTGAGTACCAGCGGTTGTTAAAAGAAATTGAGCGGATTCGGCCAAAGAAAACGATGATTGATCACCGCACCAAGGTAGTAACCGAGCTATCCAGACAACGCAAAGCCATCCTTGATGATTTGTCATCCATCCGTGCGGATCGATCCGCACAGTTTGAACGATCACTGAAGAAATTGAATAAACAACTTTCAGGAAAACTGAAATTGACCGTTAAGCCTGAAGCTGATCGTGCCCCAGTAGTTCAATTCCTGTTGGGCTGTAAACTGGAGAGCGTTGGCGAGGGTAGGCTTTCCTGGGTGCGGGAGGCAGACGATTTTTCGCCTGTTAAATTAGCCGAGATGGTGCGGCAAGGCGCAGATGCGTTGCGCAATGCCAGTTGGGGGATTACGCCTACTGTAGCCGATGCACTGCCACGCCTCACAACAGAACAGGTTCTTCAACTTGAAGAGATTGAATTGCCTGACTTGATCAGTATTGAGTTGAACACTGCTCATGAGGGAGCAGAAACTTTTAGGGCGCTGGGCAAATTATCCACCGGTCAGCAATGCACAGCGATTTTGCATTTGCTGCTCCTGCAGAATCCTGATCCATTGCTTATGGATCAGCCGGAAGACAATCTGGATAACGCCTTTATTGCCGATCGCATCGTGACGGAATTAAGGTCAGCAAAAATAGCACGCCAATTCATTTTCGCAACTCATAACGCAACCTGATTAGCCACAATGTTCAGCTTGTGTGGCACAGGCTCACTTTTTGAGACAGTAGGCGTGGATAATATGTGCATACCGACAAAGGGAGATGCGCG
>LNFF01000040.1 GCA_001464585.1 Gammaproteobacteria bacterium Ga0077554
CTGTCGGTCATTCTGGTCAGGCTGCTTCGCGCTTCGGTTCTCACTGCGCCACATCCAGAGCACTTTATTCGCACGGCTGAACATCGTGGCTAATCAGGAAAAACCATGAAAAACTATCATGTTATCATTATCTTGCCTTCTCTTCACACACACCCACGCAAACAAAGCGGTTTTATACAGCAAAAACCCCCGTATGTGCTATAATTTTCTACAATTTTTAATAAAATACCCATAGCTAAGGAGTGCGGGTATAAGCAACGGACGTAGCAAAGACACCCAAGCTACCCGATGCACTAATGGCGTAATTATGGCAGTCGAACTTAAACAAGCATTACCCGAAGGCAGCGCTTCTCTAAAAGTGCTCCGCCTGTTGGAAAGCCTCAAGCAGACCGAAACTGGCGCGATCATTCATCAGCATGTCACTCACATCCTCGCCGATGGCGATACCCTTCACAGCGACACCGAACAAGCCTATATAAATTTACTGGACGCAACACTGCGCGCGTACGAACGGCAGTTGCCCCCGCATTCTCCACTGCACACGCATATCAAGCTCATTCAGTTGCGCCTTACGCCGCCACTGTCAGCTGCCGAGATCAGTGGTTTGCGCCGCTCCATCGAAATTCAGGATTATGGCTCTCGCCAGACAGGTACTGGTAAAAGCACGATTCCCAAAGACACGCTGACGCCCTTGCTGGAAACTTTTGGCGCACCCGCCCCGGCTCACTCCGAGATCAACACACCAACCAGCACAGATCAGGAAGCCACTACACCGCACGTTGAACACCGCGTCGATCTTGCCTACCGCCAGCATCTCGATGAAAAACGCAAAAACATGCAAAGCATCCAGGAGATGCTTGATGAAGAGATAACTCAAGCCATACGCCAAAGCGAAGAATTCAGGATGCATCTGGAAATTGAGCTGAGCAGGCTCTATCGCGCAGAAAAAATGAAAAATCTTGATGCCGCCAGACTCGCGCTGGTCAAAGCAGCCCGCGGGTTGCTTGAGGCTAATCGTGCGCTGAGTACACGGCTTGACAGCACGCATAGCCACTTGCAGACTGTTAAAACCGATACCCAGCAATTGAATGAAGAGCTAACGCGCGTACACCTGCTCAGCCTCACGGATGACCTGACCGGCCTGCCCAATCGACGCGCCTTCATGCGCCGCCTCGAAGATGAAGTGGGTCGCGTACAGCGCTATGGCAACCCTTTAGCCCTGGCAATATTAGACCTGGATGAGTTCAAGGCGGTTAACGATAAATATGGCCATACCACAGGTGATGAAGTGCTGCGGTGTTTTGCCGTAAACATTCTTTCCACCTTCCGCCACCATGACATGGTGGCGCGTTACGGCGGTGAAGAGTTTGCTATTTTATTGCCCAACACCGATGCCGAAGGAGTCATGCACGCCTTGAAAAAAGTACAAAAGCGCACCGCCGAAAGCCATTACTTATACAACAACATTGCGACACCCATGCCCACGTTTTCGGCTGGCGTGGCTTTGTACCGCGCGGGCGAAACATTTACATCCCTGATTGAACGTGCCGATACTGCACTGTACCGCGCAAAAAACCTGGGGCGCAACCGCTTTGAAATAGATAGTGCGGACAACACCCAAAACATCAGTGGTTAATCAAGCCCGGCCCGAAAAATTACGCTACAATAGCGCTCCATTAACCATAAGAAACCTCTGATTAAACCTGAAAACGGGCGCGCTGTCATTTCGAGCGTAGCGAGAAATCCTTGTCTCGAACGAATGTGAGAGATCTTCCAAGATTTCTCCCTACGGTCGAAATGACAATCCGGGGTTTCATAACACTGAATAATCCATGACATCACCCGCACCTAAAGTTGGCTTCATCAGCCTCGGCTGTCCCAAAGCATTGGTTGACTCCGAACAAATTCTCACGCAACTACGCGCTGAAGGATACGAAACGTCATCCACTTATCAGGATGCTGATCTCGTCATCGTGAATACCTGTGGCTTCATTGATAGCGCGGTGGAAGAATCATTGGACACCATCGGCGAAGCCCTCGCTGAAAATGGCAAGGTGATTGTGACGGGTTGCCTGGGCGCGCGTGAAGAGGTGATTCGCGCCGCGCATCCTCAGGTGCTGGCCGTGACTGGCCCGCACGCATTGCAGGAAGTCATGCATGCCGTGCATCATCACCTGCCACCCGCACATGACCCTTATACCAGCTTAATACCGCCACAAGGCATCAAATTAACGCCCAGGCATTACGCTTATTTAAAAATTTCAGAAGGCTGTAACCACCGTTGCAGTTTTTGCATCATCCCTTCGATGCGCGGTGATCTGGTGAGCCGTCCGATCGGCGACGTCATGCAGGAAGCCGAAAATCTGGTAAACGCAGGCGTGCGTGAATTGCTGGTGATCTCGCAAGACACCAGCGCCTATGGCGTCGATGTCAAATACCGCACGGGCTTCTGGCAAGGCCGACCGGTTAAAACCCGTCTCACCGAACTTGCGCAGGCGCTGGGTGAACTGGGCGCGTGGGTACGCATGCACTATGTGTATCCTTATCCGCATGTCGATGAACTGATTCCGCTGATGGCCGAAGGAAAAATCCTGCCGTATCTGGATGTACCGTTACAGCACGCGCAACCACGCATCCTGAAAGCCATGAAGCGCCCCGCCAACAGTGAAAATACTTTGGCGCGCCTGCATCACTGGCGCAGCCTGTGCCCTGACATTACCGTGCGCAGCACATTCATCGTCGGCTTCCCCGGCGAAACTGATGATGACTTCGCATACCTGCTGGATTTCTTGCAGGAAGCACAACTGGATCGCGTCGGCTGTTTCATGTATTCACCCGTCAGCGGCGCCACCGCCAACGCCCTGCCTAACCCCGTGCCCGAAGAAATCAAGGAAGAACGCCTGTCGCGCTTTATGGCCGTGCAGCAAGAGATCAGCACCGCAAAACTGCAACGCAAAATCGGCAGGACCATGACAGTGCTGATTGATGAAATAGATGCTGACGGCGCCGTGACACGCTCAGCAGCCGATGCGCCAGACATCGACGGCCAGGTGTTTATTGAAGATGGTCGCTTCCGGCATCCTGCCTTTGGCGACACTAGTGCATCCATGCACGGCGCCAGTGGATTAAAAGTCGGGGAGTTCGTGGAAGTAAAGATTATTGCTGCCGAAGAACACGATCTTTGGGGGGAGCGAGTCGCAACTTAATGATTGTGTTATTCGGATTCACAATTTACCGTGGGACAGCAGATGCGGCCCGGATAGCCTCGGCGATGTCGTGGCTTATGCCGCCAAGAGCGCGGCTGTGTGCCGTGACCAAGCCATCATAATCCGGTGATGCGGCCGGTTCGCGCACCAAAGAATGGCCGCTTATTGGTTTCTCCCCGGTACCGCGGTGTATCGCCCATAGTGCTTCAATGGTGATCGCTTCATTGAGCCTGGATTCAAAGCGTTGCACTTCCAAAGCCACTCGATAATCTGCGTCGCTGGCACCACTTTGCGCATAAGTGGACACGTGATGAGTGCCGAGTAACGCGGAGAGATTTTCAGCAACCACGCGGGGAATTTGGATTTTAAGCGATTCTGCCCACCGTTGCTGTTCCAGAATGGCGACTTGATTGGGCGCAACGCGTGTCACTAATTGCGGGCGATCGACTATTTCAGTGAGTGTCACCGGCCCTACCACGATGCGGATGTTCGGCATGCTGGCAACCATTTGCGTGGGCTCAAGCGGTGCGCTGGCGCTTAATACATAAAATTTTTCCTTGGGCGCGCTGGCACAGCCAGCCAGGGCTGCACAAAGTAATGCGGCGATAATGCCAGGTACACGCATCATTTGCCATCCTCCTTCTTTCCCCGAAGCAAGGATTCCGGGTGGCGCTCCAGATAATCCGCGAGCACCCGGAAAGATGCGGCAGCGCGCGCAACTTCCCGCAAGGTCTCATGGGCATCCTGATGCAGAGGCGAATCAACCGCAACGGCGCGCTCAATGGAAGACAGCGTGCGCCGCACATCTGTCAAAGCGCCACGTGCCTCCGGGACTATTTCTGTATCGAGCTGTGTAAGCAGTTTATTCGCGTTTTGCAAAGTCTGACGCAGGTCTTCGCCTATGGCATCAAATGGCACTTTTTCCAGCTTGGCCGCAATTGATGCGAGGGTCGCTTGCAATTCTTGCAGACTGCCGGGAATGGTCGGCAGCTCCAATGGATTTTTATTAATATCAAAGTTTACCTTGGCCGTTTTCGGGAAAAAATCAAGCGCAATATAAAGCTGCCCGGTGAGCAGATTTCCCGTACGTAATTGCGCGCGCAGGCCACGCTCAATCAACTTTCCGAGCAGTTCTCTGGAGGCGATAGGATTGGCAGTGGATGGCAGTTTTCGATATTTTGAACGCAAACGATCAGGATAAAGTTGCACATAAACCGGCACGTTGACGTCCTTTTTAACCGGATCATAATCAACACTAATCGCCACCACTTCGCCTATCACAATGCCGCGGAAGTCTATGGCTGCCCCAGGCAGTAATCCACGCACTGATTCCTTGAATACCATTACTCCGGCTTCAACTACCGTGTCGGGAAGTTTCAATGCTTCCGTGCGATCGGCAAACACATTGAATGTTGTGTTTGCGGGCGCGGGTATCGACTTAGCGCCGTCCAGTGTCTGAAAAGCAAGGCCGCCTAGCAAAATTGAAACCACGGACTCCGTATTAACTTTGAAACCGTTTGCGTCCACCTTGAAATCGATACCGTTCGCGTTCCAAAAACGCGTATTGATGTTAACGAATTGGTCATACGGCGTATTAATAAAAACTTTCATGGTGACACCTTTGCCATCTTTATCGAGATCGAACGCAACCAATTGGCCCGCTTGTATGCCGCGAAAATATACCGGGGAACCGAGATCGAGCGAACCAACATCTTCGCTGTGCAATATGAACTGTCGACCTGACATGCCCGCAGTGACAATTGACGGTTGCTCCAGCCCGATAAACTCACGGCTGGTTTCAGTAGACTTACCCACGTCCATACCGATATGAGAGCCCGTCAGCAGCGTACTGATACCGGTTACACTGCTACCCGATATACGGGGGCGCACTACCCAAAAGTGGGTATCTTTGGCAAGTAAACTTTCCGCTTGCTTAGTAAGCTGCGCGGTGACCTCTACACCTTGGCGATCTTCGCTCAACTGGATACTTCTAACTTCGCCCACATCGACACTTCTATATTTGATCCGTGTCTTGCCCGCCTCTATCCCTTCAGCCGTTTTAAAACTGATGGTGATGGTCGGGCCACGTTCAAGCAAAGTATTGAGTGCAAGCCAGCCTCCAATCAGCGCCGCGATGGCGGGAATGAGCCACACCAGCGAGACCGACCAGCGACGTGGGGGTGTGGCAACCGCTTCAGGAATTTGCAAATCATCGGGCATGCGCGGCGTATCACTCATGATCAGTGGTTAGCGGATCCCAAATCAAACGCGGATCGAAGTTGAATGCGGCGAACATGGTCAAAATTACCACCGCACCAAATGCCATTGCACCCGGGCCTGCATGAACCACCGCGAGCGATTGGATTTGCACCAATGCAACCAGGATCGCCACTACATATATATCAAGCATGGACCAACGGCCAAAAAACCCCACTACACGATACAATCGAGCGCGCGCGAGTGGCCGCCAAATCGAGCGCCGTTGCACAGAAACCACGAGGATGGTGAGCGCGATTATCTTTAATAAGGGCACCACGATGCTCGCAAAAAAGACCAATAAAGCCGTCGGCCACGAGCCAGACTCCCACAAAAAAATGACGCCACTCAGGATGGTATCCTGTTGCGTATCAAAGAGCGAGTTGGTGTCCATGATGGGCAGCATATTTGCTGGAATGTAGAGGATATAGGCGGCGATGAGAAAAGCCCAGGTGCGGCTAATACTGTGTGGCTTGCGAAAATGCAGATGTGCGCCGCAACGTGGACAGGACATTGCCTGCGCGTTCTTGACAGCGCGCGAAACCAGACTACAGGCGTGGCATGACAATAAGCCGTGGGCCACGGCAGTGGCAGGCGCAGTCATTTGGTTATTCTCGTGGTTATTCTCGCTTGCGGCCAAAGCTCGCGAAAATCGAAAGAATTTGCAATCGCGGCAAGCAGCAAAATCAAACCGCCCATTGACCACAGCGCGATGCCCGGCACCACCGTTGCGATACTACCAAGCTTGATCAGCGACACCAATGCACCAAGTATGAACACATCCATCAAAACCCACGGCCTCACCGCTTCCAGCAGACGAAATGCCGGCGAAAAATCATGGTGGGACCAACCGAAGCGTAGCGGTAAAAGCAGGTAGAGCATGGCCACAAGCTCGATGGCCGGGGCGACCATCGTCGTTATAAATACCAGGATGGCGACTGCCGCCATGTCCTGTTCATAGAGCGCCTGAATAGTACCAAATAGCGTCGCCTGCTGTTCCTGGCCTTGCATATCAAGACTCGCCAGCGGCAGCAGATTCGCAATCAGAAACAACACGATTGCGCTCAATGTAAGCGCCAGCGAGCGGTCAAGACCGGCGTGACCACGCCGAAATAATACCGCCTGACAGCGTTGGCAACGAGCGATCCCGTCGACAGTAAGCGGCACCTCGCGATGCAGTAAGTCGCATTCGCGACAGGCAATAAAAGGCGCGACAGGCATCAAACAGGCAACCTCAAAAGATATTGGCAATAGCCTATCACATAAGGCAATAAAAAATCGCGTGACTTCCCTGGCTGACGCCATAGCTCTTAATTTACGGTATTTGGTCGGGGGTTCATTGCCAGATAAATGCGGGGCTGGGACGGCAGCCTTCTCTTTGGGTGGCCTGGCTAGTTTGCAGGCTGGGAATTTTTGCCGATGCTGGCGATGAGTTCGCCGCAATCGCTGTCCTTGCCCGGCCCGGTTTCGATTAGCGGGATGAGCGCGGCAAGAGGTGTTAACAGGGCGCCTAATACAACCGCAGCCCCGGTGCGGGCGGCGATTCTTTGCATGTCAGGCGCGAATGTGGGATTTTTAAATGTACCGCGCGCAAAGAGTGGCGAGCGCGCGCTCAGAAAGCTGGCATCTTTTGGAAGCGGTCTTAACGTTAGATCGATGGACTCATTTTTAAGATTAATGCTGCCGTCCCCAGAAATATTCGTATCGGTGGTGTCCAGCACGAATGCCTCTGTGCTCATGAGCCCGTCAGTGACCTTGAAGTCTGCAACCATACAGCGCACCGCAACGGTCTTATCACCGCCAAACAGAAATTTTATAATCTCGGCGCCATCGATACCAACGATTTCCAGGAGTAAATTACTGATTTGTCCGCCCGACATGGAAAATCCCGCCTGGCCATCGGCAGTAGCCAGCAATTTGGCAAATGAATTTCCGGTACCGGTAAATTTCGCCTTCCCACCGATAAGTCCGATGCTTGTTTCAGTCAGCTTTACCGTTGGAAATAATTTATTAAGCGACAGCTTTTTGAACGTGATATCCGCCTGCGCTGTGGCCGGTTCGCTATCAGTATTCAATACAATATTGGAGACGACGTTGCCATCGGCCACGCCAAAATTGAGTGGCTGCAACGTCACTTTGCCATTATCAAGTTTCATATGTGCCTGCAGATCATCCAGCGGCAGTTTACGTCCTGTAATGCTTTTGGCGGTTAATTTCACATCTGCGTTGATGGCGCGTAAGCGCTCGAGCTTAAACTCCGTATCGGGCAGCACGCGTGAACGGCTCGCCAGTTTCTCAGCCGTTTTTTTCTGGGTTGCTGATGCCGTTTCGCCAGCACCCGTTTGCGGGGGCGCCCCGATAACCCCCCCTAAATCATCAAGATCGAGCTTGCGCGACTTCAGGTCAGCGCGCACAAAAGGCTTTTCGCCACCCACATCGACATTGAAATCACCGCCAAGATCACTGTCGCCCACTTTCCCTGAAAATTTATTAAACTGCCAGGTATCATCCTGGCGAATCAGGCGCCCCGCAATCTGATAAGGCGGTGAAGGGGGCAACGGAATGCCAATGAGCGGGAACAGCGCCGATAAATCATCGCCGCGTAAATCAAGCTGTGTATTCACTGCGGAAAATGTGCCAAGACCCGTGATTGTGCCGTCCACCGATGCACGGGTCGCGCCGACCTGAATGTCAGCCTTGAGTGGATAAGGGGTCTGCTCATCGAACAGTGATAAAATCTTGCCGCCTTGTCCTTCAGCCTTCGAGGGTAGCCCTTTGAATTGGCCTTGGGCGCTGAATTTAATTTCGGCCTGCCGGGCATCTGGCATCGTTGAAGCGGGAGAAACGGCCACGGTGACATCCGTTTTAATTGCGGGATCGCGGAAAATAAGCGTGCCCTTGTCGACAATCAGTCGCTCAATGCGCGGAACTTCACTTTTGCTCTGCTCCCGGTCGAGTATCCAGTTGCGTTTTCCATCCGCGCTTTTCTCAAGCAGAATCTGTGAGTCGGCGAGCGACACCTCGGGGAGCACGATGTCGCCTTTTAAAAGGCTGAGTATGCTGATGCTGAAATCGAGTTGCTGAATGTCGAGCATGGTTTTGCCCGTTCCCCACTCAGCATTGGCAAGGCGCAGCTTTTCTACATGAATACGCGGCGGGAAAGGCAAAAAGTCCACATCGAGATCACCGTTAATCGTAAACTCGCGCCCGGTCTTTTCCGTGACCTTTTCGCCGATATAACCGCGCAGCAAATTCCAGTCAAACACCGCAAGAAAAATAGCGGGAATGACGATGAGTGCGACAACGCCAACGGCTGTCCTTTTTAATATTCGCAAGGCTTATCTCCCTGATTTACCTTTGCAATAATTCTTTACGGCAACTGAGCCTTTCTGGCGATCCGGCCATAAGGCTCGTTTTTAAAAAACGACTATTTGTAAACCTGCAAGAAAGATTTTACGTCTTTAAATTGACCTTCATCCGCAAACTGGCCACGATGAAAAACATATTGCTGTTTCTTGCCCGACATATCCATGCCGGTCACAGCAAATGTCTTGCCAACAAAGTCACCAAAAAACCGCACGCCCTTCACCAGATCCACTTGCGCACCATTGCGCAGCTCAAAGCGCACACGTTGCTTGTCAATCTCAATTGCCGTGGGCGCGCCAGGCAATAACATCAAGCGCGTTTTGAGAATGCGGTTAGCGCCGGCAAACGCGAAAATTGTCGCCATGAACACCAGTATATACGTCCAGTCCTTATATGGGCCGTACCATAGCTTGATGGAGATCAATATCAAAAATGCGACAGTGGGCACATACAACCATAAGTCCCATATCATGCCTTTACGGTCTTGCACCAGCCTGTAACGCTTGTCTGATTCTGCCATACGCTTAACTTCTTTCCCCCAACGCGCGGCCAATCATCAACTCGAATTCGCCATAGAGCATACGGCCGGGCTGCTTGGCGCGCACGATACCTTCCCCATCAATCATGAACGTCCATGGATCGCCCTTGACCTTGTAAGCCATAAAAGCCTCGGGATTTTGATATTGATCCATATGCATGAAAATCACCCTGGGCTCGTATTTGGTGGCCAGCGATTTCAACTGCTGTAATTGCACGTCACACACGGTGCAATGCCCGGGGGTGGCAAACTCCAGCAGTATCGGCTTGCCGGTTTTCAGCGCCTCATCCAGTGAATATTGATACATGCGCTCATCGGGATAACGGTAGCTGGTGATCCTGCTGAAATCACCGCCCACATCGGCCAGGGTTTTGGTGCGCAATGCCGGGGCTTTCTGGCCCACTAACAATGTGTCTTTATTGTTGCCGGGGTTATATCCCAGCACTATCAAACCTACAAACAGGACGATGCCTATGGCGACTACTATAGACCACAACTTACCCTTGGAGGCACTGTTATCAGCCTGGGCGATCATAGTCATTGGCGCTCCTTCCAGCCCGCACAGGTGCGGAAAATGTTATAAGCCCAAATACAGTTTGCGGCCAACACCAGCGAGCCAAACAGACCCACCATGATCATAAACGGACGCACCACGGCTTTTACTTCGTCGGGAGCCATGCTCATGCTGGCCATGCCGCCCAAAGTTCCGGCCGCGACAAACGCAATCACCATGCCCAGCAGGCCAAAATTATGCGTCCAGAAATGCACTTTCACCAATCCCAAGCTATAGATGGGACGCTTCACAATGCGGGGAATAATGTAATACACCGAACCAAAAATAGCCATTTCCACCCAACCCAGCAAGTTGATGTGTCCATGCCCCAGCATGATGAGGTTGCCATGCGGCCGGTGATTAATGAATTCCCGCAAGTCAGGCATCATACCGACGATCACACCCCAGGAAAATCCAATCAGACTATAGATAACGCACGCATAGAAAAACCACAGGGTATAACGCTTATAATCCATTTCATTAGCATGGATCCATGGCTCATTACTATTCACTTTTGCTCATTGTCCTTTGCGTCAATACCACCCTCAGGCGGGGCTTCCGGCCGGGGATTGGTACGCACATCCTTGTATTTCTCTTTCCAGCTCTCCGGCGCAAAAGTGCCCACCATCTGGTCGATAAATCCGGAACGTTCCTGCGGCGGCGCCCTGGCTACAGCCGAGCCGGAATCTGCGGTTAGCTCCGATAAAAATACGGCAATTTTACGCAAATCTTCTTTGGGCAGTTTAGCGACATAGTTTGCCTCTTTAGGGCCAGCTAATGCGCTGCCATGATCAATGGTCGACGCACCATAAACTCTTTCAGGATCATTTAAAAAACCCTCAATCCACTGTAAAGAGCGGCGTGAACCAATGCCATCCAGGTTTAGCCCCATATTGGTACCCATGCGCAAGGCGCGATGGCAGGAGTTACAGCGCGCCTCACGATAAATCTTGGAACCTTCCAGCCCCACCGGCGAAAAATTAAAATGTGTGGTACTGACAAACATGGGGGTGGGGGCACGAGAACGCACTACCTCCATGCCAATAAATGCGATGACACCCAACACAAAAAACGCGCCGAAAATACTAAAAAGTATTTTTTCACCAGATTTGAGTCGTTGCTTCCCCATGAAAATAGCGCCTTATATAATAAAATTATTGATGCGAAGCGGTCTAGATAACCCCTTGTCGTGAATCAGCATAAATGCAGGGTTAAGGCAGTATAAACCTTACGATTATTAGACAATACACAAAGGGGGAAGTTCAGCGAATTTATAGGGTCTTCTCACTAATCTGCCCTAAAAAACAAGGCGGGGGAAAGTTCCCCCGCCCAAGGACTTGATTGTTATATTTTTAAACCAACGAGCGTCGGTTTAGTGCGCAGGATCATACGCAGTGTGAAGATTGCCATCGGAGTAGAATGAGGTTGTTGCCAGGTAAGCGGCGGCATTGTTGATGTCTTCATCAGACATTTTTCTTGCCACAGCCTGCATCGCACCCTTTGTATCGTTTGCACGGCTACCATCACGCCATTTCTTCAACTGGTTGACCAGATAGACATAGCGCTGTTGACCGATCATGGGGAAAATAGGTGGTGCGCCCATGCCGTTAAAGCCATGACAGGAGTAACAGGCAGGAATGCCTTTATCATTACCGCCCCAGTAAACCAGGGACTTGCCCTTGTGCGGCAGTCCCACGGCGATACCTGCGGCCTTCAACTCTTCAAGATCTGAGGGGCCAATCTTGCCACTTGCAGTTTTGATGTCGCCTTTCTTGCGCAGACTGGCCAAATAGGTGGCCACATCTTTGCGATCCTGCTCAGTCAGACCCTTGGCGTTGGCGTTCATGATGAACATGGTGGTGTCTGTGCGTTTGTCAGAAGCGTAATCTTCCAACTGTTTATGCAAGAAGGTATAAAACTGCCCTGCAATGCGCGGCGTACCCATATTGTCATCACCCAGACCTTCTGGGCCATGGCATGAGTTACAGGCCGGAACAGTACCTTTACCCTCGGTAAAGATCTTTTTACCATTGTTCAAATCACCATCGCCCTTGGGCCATGCCGCCGCCGCCGCCATGACAACCGTCGGCACCATTGCCGTCACAAACCCCGCCATAAGTACTGCTGCAGCCGAAATTATTATACGTCTCATTTGAAGACACCCTCCCAGTTTTTAACCATTCTATCTTGCTGGTGGTTTATTATATTGTCACCTACCAACAAGCCTTAACTTGTGAAACTAAACTTTCTTATACAGACAATTCTAACGGTGGCCAAATAACTCCCCCGCACCCTCACCCAATAGCACACCTGACCTCCCGTAACAACAAGATCAGGTACAACACATCAGGAATTGAGCTTGACTAGAAGTGCGGCGAAGCCAAAGGCGGCCGGAAACCAAATTGCGTAAATCGTAAAAACATCAGCTGTGTACATCATGCGAACCACCTCCACTTTGTTTGTAGCCACCCAATACCACAGGCCCCATAATTGATATTATTCTTAAGCTGGTTTGAACCGAGCTTGCAGATATATATCATGACCATTTTAGTAATGCAAGCACTAGCCCCATAATTCTGCAAGAGCACCTGGGTAAGACTGGGGGCGCCCCTATGTCAGTCAGGCGACGAGCCAAACTACCCCTTCCCTAGAGCGGTCGTATCATAGTATAAGATGTTCTCGGAAAAGTCCGTCAGATACGCTAAACTTATCATTAACAATGATCAATTATAAAGGGAAATCAATGATATCCAGAATTCCGGGCTACTCTTGGGGTATCCTGGCCATGCTTCTATGGGGCGCGGCAATTTTAGCCTTAGGCCTGGTACGGTTCACTCCCTATGGAATGGATGAAGGCGCGGCACGTGGGCTATTATTAAACTGGTCTATTGTCGATGCTGTGGCTAACCCGATTGTTATTTTCGGGCTTCCGGATTTCCGGGCGTTATTTTTTGTGCCGCTGGGCCTGTATTGGTCTGGCAGTATCGTGGCGGCGAAGGTTTATACGTTAATCATGGCCTTTTCAGCGATTTTGCTCTTGTATAACTGGAGCCGCCAAACTATCAGCAATGAAGCCGCATTGATTTCGAGCGCCTTGCTGGCGATCTCGCCCATTATGCTGACGCAGGCCGATGCCATTGGCGTCGGGCCTTATCTCTTGTTGGTTTTCGGCTTGGGGGTATGGCTGGACAAGACCTATCGCGCCTCGCCGCGCTCATCCGGCGGCTGGCTGTTCATGCAGTTATTGCTGGTGGGTATTTGTGTGACGCTGCACCCCATGGGGCTGGCGTATCCCCTGGCTTTATTATGGCGCTGGTACAAGGATTCATCGCAGGAGACGGTCAGCATCAACCATAGAAAGCATATTCTGGTCGGTGTGCCGATTGCGGCGCTGGTGTTGCTGGTGATACGCGAAGGCTGGGGCCTGATGCATTGGTGGAGCAATCCCTTTACTGCGTTGAGCATGATTGTTGCCGTTGATCCTTCTGAAGAACCAGGCTTGGCGGGAGGAATTATTTTCGCCGCGCTGCTGTTGGTTATTGTGGTGACAGAAAGGCGAGCGCTGCTCGGTAGCTTAATGGGTAATATGCTGCTGCTGGGGGTGCTGATTGGACTCACGGCGGCGGATGCGGCCTGGGCGCTGGTGGCGCTGGTATTGATTCTATACTATGGCATACCGCGCCTGATTGCGGTGAATCAGGCGTTCAATAAAAACAGCCTGATGGGTCAGCGCGGGTTGGTGATGGTGGTGATGATGATCGCGGCTACGGTATTTATGCTGAATCTCAAGGATTATCGGCAAGTGATACAGGACGATATTTTAAGCCCTGAGGATAAATTGATTCAACTGCTCAGCCTGGAGGCGGCAGATACCAAGCAACCTTTTCGTGCCGCCAGCCAATGGCCGGGGCGCACCATGATTGCCTGTAAACGTGACGTGCTGCCACTACCGCCACCCGCCAAAGAGGGTGAGGATTTCCTGAAAACAATCAAGGGCATTACTCATCTGATGTTTAACCCTTACCAGCCCACCTACCGCGAGTTGGGGCGCACCATTGCCCAATTGGGTGGGGCGACGCAAACACTGGCGCTACAGCAGGGCGGGGTGATCGTCAAAATACGTGAAGTGGCGGCGGCAGCAACGCCACCGGCGGCGCATGCGCCCGCCAAGGATGGCGGAAGTGTCGGAAATGCAGGAGCAACTTTCCGACCGCCCGCCAAGGATGGGGAGAGCGAAGCGAGGGGGGTTGCTGAAAACGCAGGAGCGGTTTTACAGCCGCCCGCCACTGCTACTCCGCCAGAAATACCAACAAAATAAAATGGGCTGGGCGCCGCCTGAATAAAGAGGGGCTAGCGCCCCTGAAAGGCGCCATTTTTAGTCTTAACCTTCATCTGTGGCGGCAGATCCCCCTTTAGCCAGTACTTTTTCGCGCTGATACATCAGCACTGAACCAATCCGCAATACTGTCAACACCAACAGCAAGGCACTGAGCGCGTAGAGCTCATCCGGCGTCACCTTGTGCTCGAAAAGCTTAATCATGATTTCACGCAACACAAAAACAATCGCGGCGTCGACAATAAATGTCATGCGTAAACGCTTGGTATGAAAATACTCCACCAGCGAACGCGACAGCTCGATCAGAATAAACAGCGTGAGCACATCCGAGATGATCTTGGAGTATTGCAGGGTAAGCTCTTTTTCCATGATCAAATCACCGGTATACATAAAAAGACGTATCACACCGATGATGATGCCCAAGGTAATGAACAGCAACATGAAGCCGAACACAATACCAACTACCCTGTTAAACAGTTTCATTAAATCTATATTGCCCATCTATTTCCGCCTATTAGACTCTGTTTAGTTAAATCAGGTTTGACAGCCCATACAATAAAAGGTTGAGCGCTGCCCCTGCCGCAGTTGCGCGATCGGTCGCTGACAGGAATGGCACGGCTCACTGGCGCGGCCATACACGTTAAGTTGTTGCTGAAAATACCCCGGCCTTCCTTCGCCATTATAAAAATCACGCAAAGTGGTCCCGCCCTGGGCGATGGCCGCGCTTAACACTTGTTTAATGGCGGTGGTGAGTCGCCCGTAGCGTTTCAGCGCGATGCGCCCGGCGCTGCATCCGGGATGAATGCCTGCCAGGAACAGGCTTTCACTCGCATAAATATTACCTACGCCTGTGACAATATGACTATCCATAATAAATTGCTTTACGCTGAGCGTGCGGCCACGCGAGCTTTGGTAAAGATGCGCCTCAGTAAAGTTATTATCCAGTGGTTCCGGGCCTAAATTCCGTAGCAGCGCATGCTGGAGCGGGTCATCCTCTGTCCAGACCACTGTACCAAAACGTCGTGGATCACGCAGCCGCAAGCACTGGCCGCTGGCTAATACCATATCGACATGGTCGTGTTTTTCTGCAGGAATGTTTGCGGGCAATAACCGTAAATTTCCTGACATGCCCAAATGGATAATCACCGTACCGGCGCTGCTGCGCAGTAATAAATATTTGCCGCGCCGGTCTATGGCATGAATGGTCTGCCCGGCCAGAGCGGTCGCCAACTGGGGAGACACGGGCTGACGCAAGCGGGGGTTGCGCACGATGACCTGCGTTACGCGCTGGCCTAGCGCGTGGGGAGCAATGCCACGGCGGGTGGTTTCAACTTCGGGTAGCTCGGGCATGTTTTATTGTCTGCGGCGCCGTACCCAAATCAACAAACCAGCGCCTGCCAATAACAAGGGAATGCCAAACAGGAATGTCACGGCAATAATCCCCGATGCCACGGGAGACAATGTCAGATTAAGATCGGGGGCGGTTTTGATGGGGATGGCGATCAAGGTTTCGTCACGGCTCAGCCAGTTCATGATATTCATTCCCAGGTTGAGATTGCCACCGTTGCCCAAATACGCATTCGAGAGAAAATCACCATCGCCCAGTACGACTACGCGCTGCTGAATGCGCGTTTTGTCATCGCGCCCCGTCCCATTTAAGGCGTCGCGGCTGATGCTTGCGCCCAAGGTCAATGGCCCTGCAATATCTTCCTTTTCAGTATAACGTATCTCACCGGCGAGCGGGCCGGTTTCTGCCCAGCTACGTTCGCCCGTGATGATGAATGGCTGGCTTTGCCAACCTTCGGGCGCAGTGATTTTCAAGCCACTCGCGATAGGAAAAAGTGTAATGACATTAAAGCCACGCGTGATGGCGTGATTGCCATAATCCGCCGCAAGGGCAAAGGCCGGATTGTTAATGGAATATACCTGCACGCTGGGATCAACAATCACGCCGGGCAAAAATTCCACTCCCAAAAACCGCGCAATGGGCGCCAGGCCATGTAACGAACCGGGGTCACTCAACCACAACAGGCTGCCTCCCTGCGCGAGATAACGCTGAATCAGCGTGATTTCGCCAGGCAACAAATCAAGTTGCGGGCTGGCAATGACGAGAATTGTGGTGTTGTCAGGAATTTGGCCGTGGGTTGCCAGATTCAAGGTTTGCGCCTTGAATCCTTTGGCCTCAATCTGGCGCACCCAGTCACCCAGATCATGGTTGGCGCGGCCCTGCGGATTACGTTCGCCATGGCCTTCCAGAAACACTATCCAGCGCTCACCACTGCGTAGCAGGCGTTGCAGCGCATTAGTAATGCTCTGCTCGCTGATGTCGCGGATTATTTCTTTGCGGCCTGCATAGCGCAGCACCAGTTCACCTTCGGCGCTGACGCCTTCGTCACGCACTTGATTGGGCGCTGTAGCGGGGTCTATAAATGTTAACTGAATATCGGCTTTGTGACGCTGATAGCGCGCGATCATTTCTGCGATGGATTTGCGATTACTGTCTACTGCATGCACAAAAGCGCTTACCGTGACAGGGCCTTTGGCCTGATTCAGCAATGCGACGCTGGCTGCAGAAAGGGTGTGACGACCGCTGGCCGTCCAGTCCGCTTGGTAGTCGTAGCGCGTGCTTAGCCACGCCAGCACACCGATAATGCTGATGAGCAACACTACCCACAAGGCATTTTTCAATTGCAGAAAACGGCGTGTTTTAGGTGTGGCCTTCATAAATAAGGGCATGGCTCAGGGCTGCATCCGATCGGCATTAAGGCGATGCACGCTCAGGCCAAGAAACAGGATGATCAACAGCAGATAATAAATGACATCACTGCTGTCAAACATGCCTTTGAGCAGCGTTTCATAATGACGTAACATGGATAAATAACCAAACACGCCGCCTGCTATGCCTGTTATATCAGAGGGATCATTTCCAGCGCTGTTATTGCCCGCCCAGTCGAGGAGCCATAATAGCAGGAGCACACCGAACGTACTGACTGCCGCGACTACAGGCTGCGCCGTCAAGGTTGACATAAACAATCCCACCGCCGCAAAACTGGCCAGCAACAAACCAAGCCCCAGCAATCCTGACAGCAGCATGCCGCCATCCAGCGCGCCCCCCAACAGCAAGGCTAATGGCATTAGCGTAATCAATGCCAGCATGATCAGCAGAAAGCCCATGATGCCAAGATATTTTCCCAGAATGATTTCCGTCATGGAGACTGGGGAAGAAAATAACAGGCTGATAGTTTGCGCTTTGCGCTCTTCGCTGATCAGGCGCATCGTCACTAAAGGTACTACCAGCAACAGCAAAATAGCGGCGTTACCAAACAACGGCACAATCACCAGCTCAGTCATGCCGGGCGCGCCTTCCAGCGCGGCGAGGCGCGGTTGCACCTGCAGGAAAACATCCACTTGGGCAAGAAAGATGTACGCCAGAATAAATTGCACTACTGCCAGGATAGTCCAGGCCAGCGGCGAGAGAAACAGGCTGCGCAGCTCGCGTGCGGCAATCGAAAAGATGATCATGCGGCCTCGTCCCTGGCAACATCATCTGCTTCGTGCTGTTCGGTGCGGGTGATGTCAACGAAAATCTGCTCCAGCGATACCCGCTCAGGAATTAATTCATAGAGCCGCCAACCCTGCTGTACGGCACGCGCTACCAGTGCTTCGGCGGGGTTGTGCTCTAATATATTATGGGATACATGATGGGAAGCATGATGCAGACGCACGCGGCCATCCGCCAAAAGCTCCACCGAGCCAATGCCGGGCAGTGCGGCAAGCTCGGCCAGCGGCGGCATATTATGCAACCCTACCACCATGCTCGATGAATGCATGCGCGCCTGCAGGCCGGCCAGGGTGTCACTCAACATCAACTGGCCTTTATTGATGATCTGCACGCGGTCACAGGTGGCCTGTATCTCCGGCAGAATATGTGTAGACAGGATCACGCCATGCTCTCCGCTTAATTCGCGGATCAGGGCGCGAATCTCGCGCATCTGGATGGGATCCAACCCCACCGTCGGCTCATCCAGGATCACCAGCGCAGGCATATGCACGATCGCCTGGGCAATACCCACGCGCTGCTGATACCCCTTGGAAAGATTACCAATCAGACGCTTGCCGACTTCGGTGAGTCCACAACGCTGCTTGGCGCGCTCAATGGCAATGCGTTGCTCGCCACGCGGAATACGGTGCAGGCGCGCGCAATATTGCAGGTATTCGTTAACCGTCAACTCACGATAGAGCGGCGGCTGGTCTGGCAGGTAACCCAGCGCCGCCTTGGCCTGCTTGGGCTGCTTAAGGATATCTACACCGTTAATCCACACCCGCCCGGCGCTGGGCGCCAGATTGCCGCTCAAAATCTGCATGGTAGTGGATTTTCCCGCGCCGTTAGGGCCGAGAAAACCCAACACCTCCCCCCGGCTGACTTCAAAGCTGACGTCATTCAGCGCACAGGTTTCCCCATAATAACGGTAGAGGTGTTCAACGCGAACTAGCACTTGATTGTCCATAAGTGTCATTATATTGGCTTAAGGGGTATTCTTGCCATGTTTGTTTTTCATTAAATAACTCTAGATACATTGATATGGATGATTTAACCACACTATTGCGCGACTGGATGGATGCTCTGGGCACGCCTGCTGTGCAAGTGCAACTGGGTGTTATCACGTGCGCGGGTTTGTTTGGCGCATGGTTGTACCGTTATTGGACGCAACGACTCGCCACGCTCTCGGCAACCTCTCCCGATCACTGGTTGCGTGATTTCTTTTTACGCGGGTTATCGCGGATTATTTTCCCCTTTGGCATGTTCCTGTTCATGGCGGTGGGCCGCGTTATCCTGCGCAAAGCGCGCATGGATGTCGAACTACTGGATAGCGTGATGCCCCTGGCGCTCTCCTGGGCGGCAATCCGTCTCGCGGTATTTATTTTACGCACCAGCTTTAATCCCACCCGCACACTTAAAGCATGGGAAGGCATTATCAGCACCACGCTGTGGGTGGCTGTCGCATTGCATTTATTGGGATGGTTGCCGGATATTTTGAATGCGATGGATGAAATTGCATTCCACGCCGGCAAAGTCCACATTTCGCTACTTGCTGTCACCAAATTAGTGCTGGCGGTCGCCAGTCTGTTGATATTGGCGCTGTGGCTGTCTAATTTTATCGAGAAACGCCTGGCGGGCGCCAGTGATATGGACGCAGGTATGCGCATCGGCATTGCCAAGTTCAGCCGCTTCCTGCTGCTGACCTTTGCCCTGCTGCTCTCGCTGTATAGCGCCGGTATCGACTTAACGGCACTTGCCGTTTTCGGCGGAGCTTTAGGCGTGGGGCTAGGCTTTGGCTTGCAGCGCATCGCCAGTAATTTTATCAGCGGTTTTATTCTGGTGATGGACCGTTCGATTCGGCCGGGTGATGTTATTACCACCGGCAACACTTATGGCTGGGTACAGGAAATGCGCGCCCGCTACGTCGTCGTGCATACGCGTGATGGCTCTGACACCCTCATCCCCAATGAGAAATTAATCACCTCGGATGTGATTAACTGGAGCTATGCAAATCCCAACATGAGCATTTCATTGGCCCTGCGCATCAGCTATCAGGATGACCCGGAGCGCGCCATACAGATCATGCTCGATATTGCCCGCAAGCATGCTCGCGTGCTCAGTGATCCTGCGCCAAGCTGCATTTTGAAAGAATTTGGTGAGGCTGGGATTACGCTAGAAATGACCGTGTGGATCAATGATCCCGAAGCCGGAATCACCAACGTACGCTCCGATCTGTATCTTGCGATCTGGAAAGCGTTCAAGCAACACGCCATTACGATTCCCCATACCCTCCCGCCTGCTCCACCAGCACCAGCGCCGGAAATATAAACCCAAAAAATCCCACGCCGAGTCAGCGCAGAAACGAAGCCAGATTTCTCCCGGCAACTGCTCCTGCGTTGCTCTACCTTCCGCCATCCATGGCGGTCGCCTTCGGTCGAAATGACAGTGAGGCTGTCATCCCGAACGAAGAGAGGGATCTTGGTTTTTGAACGAACTTTCACTGATGTCAGGAATGCGTTTCTCTACGGGAAAACCCTGATTCCTCCTCACATAATCCCTGATGTATGGGATGAAATACCCAATAGCCGCGATGTAAATAATTTGTAACAATTTTGTCACATATGTCACGAAGCCGTAATGTTGAAGTGGTTTAAGCAGCGAAGCCCAGATATTTTGATGGCTATTTATTCATTAAACTCTGGTTAATGAACTTCAGCAGCGTGATGTGTGAAACATAGTGTATAGCCTGAAAAAAATAATGGGAACTGTTGACATTATCAATAATTGGGATTAAATTCCCATATAACAAGGATTGAACAGGGTCAACCACCTTACCGGCTTATAGCCGGGGCATAGCAGCGGGGGTGATCACGCTCACCATCTGGTTGGGGTTGCCTGAACTCAATACGCAGGCACGCCTGGCTTTCATCACGGAGGATACTATCATGAAGATCCTGCATTATTCTCATGACAGCCTGGGGCTGGGACACATCCGGCGTACACTTGCCATCGTTCGCCAGCTCGCGCATGACCTGCCGGGCATCGGGCAACTGGTGCTTACCGGATCAATGCAGTTTGGCGCCTACGAATGGCCGCCGCACGTGGATTGCGTGAAGCTGCCGACCCTTCGTAAAAAAACCAACGGCGAATATCACTCACCCTATTTACATGGGTCGCTGGAAGCCGTTTCCACCCTGCGCGAGAGCATCATTCTGAGCACGATTAACTATTTCAATCCAGACCTTGTGCTTGTGGACAAGGCCCCGGCGGGCCTGAACGGCGAAATGATGCGCGCCCTGCATCGTCTCAAACAGGAACGCCCCCAGACGTTGCTGGTTCTGGGCATGCGCGACATTGAGGATGACTCCCAGACCACGCGCCGGGATTGGACACGCGGTAACATATATCCATTGCTGGAGAACATTTACGACGCCATTCTGCTCTACGGCGCGCGCGAGCTTTTCGATCCCGTGACCGAATACCATCTCTCGCCGACAATCGCCGACAAGATGCACCCGTGCGGCTATGTCTTCGGTGCCGGTGAGCGTGTGGTGGCGACGGAGTGCCTTCGCGAGAAACTCGGGCTACAGACGGAGCGCCTGGTGTTGGTGACAGCCGGTGGCGGCGCCGATGGATTTCAGGTCATCAAGACTTACCTTGAGATGCTGGCGAGCCGGCCGACACCCGCCCCTTTTCATTCCCTGATCGTTGCCGGCCCGCAGATGGCGGCTGCGGAATACAAGGTGCTGGAACAATGTGCCGCAGCGGTTGCCTCTCCGCTCACACTGAAACTCTTCACCCCCCATTTGTCGAACTACCTGCGCATCGCCGATCTGGTAATCACCATGGGCGGCTACAACACCGTGATGGAGATTTTGGGACACGGTCGATGCTCGATTATCGTGCCGCGCGTAAGCCCCCGCCGCGAGCAACTGATCCGTGCTGAACGCCTGGCGGCACGGAATCTGGTTCGCATGATCCACCCTGACGAGTTGACACCCGCACGCCTCCTGGCCGAAATGGACGCCGCCCTGGAACACAGTGATCGCGTCGATCCTGCCGGGATGGGCCTGCGCATGGACGGTGCGGAGAAGGCGAGTCGCATTCTCGCCGCGCTACTGGACACCCATGCCCACACGATGACCCACACGACAAAGGTCACACCACCTGTCCGCGCTGAGGCAATGTGCTCCAGCCAAAATTCTTCCGCAGCACCCGCCGGGGAGCGGCGCAAAAACCATAGCCAACGGCGCAAGGACCGAACTGTTCGGGACACATCCAATGGGTAAGCCATTCCACGTCGGTTATGTCCTCAAGCGCTATCCGCGTCTCTCGGAAACCTTCATTGTCACCGAGATGCTTGAATTGCGGCGCCTCGGCGTGACGGTTACGATCCTGGCACAGAGAGATGCAGGCGAAACGCTGGTGCATGAAAAGACGCGCCAACTCGATGCGCCGATCTATTACCTGCCGCGCGTTTCCAGCCAGGAATGGCCGTTTCGCTATCACAAGGACGGGGTCAGCCCTGCGACTACCCTCGAGAGTGGCGGCGCCAATAGCGACGAGAGCAGCGGGCGCACCATGCTCGAGGCCGCCCTACTCGCGCCGCTGGTCGAGCGGCTTGGTATCGATCATCTGCACGCACACTTCGCCACCTGGGCGAGCGAGATGGCCTGCCACGTCAGTGCGCTTACCGGCATCCCTTTCAGCTTTACCGCGCACGCCAAGGACATCTTTCACAACGATGTTAACAAACAGCAGTTGGCATGGAGGATGGCGCGGGCGAAACTCGTTATTACCGTGAGCGATTTCAACAAGGCCTACCTCAATGATCTGCTCGCCGTCTCCGGCAAAACCGGCCGGATCGAGCGCCTGTATAACGGCATCGATCTCGATTTGTTCGCACGGCAGGCACGCCACCCGGAGCCGGGGTTAATTGTCGGCATCGGACGTCTCGTGGAAAAAAAGGGTTTCGACTATCTCATTGATGCCTGCCGTCTGTTGAAGCAGGAAGGTCGGCAGTTCCGCTGCGTCATCGCCGGCGACGGCGAACAACGCGCCGCGCTCGCGGCGCGTATCAGCGAACACGGACTGGATAACGAGATCACGCTTGCCGGCGCCATGAGCCAGACCGAAGTGATCGCCTTGCTCAAACGCGCAACGGTGTTCGTTCTGCCATGCGTCGTGGGACGGGACGGCAACCGCGACGGCCTGCCGACTGTACTGCTTGAGGCGATGACCCTCGAAGTGCCTGTGGTTTCCACCCGCGTTACTGGCATCCCGGAAATCGTTGATCATGGGCAAACCGGCCTGCTGGTAGAGGAAAGGGACGCTACGGGACTGGCTGCGGCGCTTGCCGAATTACTCCAGGCACCAACGCTACGGCGACAACTCGGCGCCCGGGCACGGGAGAAAGTTGCGCGCCAGTTCAACACGGCCGAAAACGTAAAACAGCTCAGAGAGCATTTTATCGTGAGCAGTGGAAGTTAGAACCTGTTTAGAATCTCGATCAAGGGATGCAGCGCAAGGCAAAAGTAACCGAAAAAGCGGAGCATACACGAAGTATGTGAGCATTTTGAGGTTACTTTTAACGCCGCGATGCGCCCTTCAGCGAGATTCTAAATAGGTTCTATAGGAATTTTGGGCTCACCCTATGCGCATGCTCGCGTTTCCGGAATATTTTATTCCGCCCTTTTCCGCAGGGGAGCAGACACTAACCACGGTCGACCGGGTATGTTTGTTATGGTATGGTATTGTCTGGTCAATGAGCTTCATTATCTGGCTCACCTGCTGCAACGCGACCTTGCCCTGCTGCCTGTTTTCGATCAGGTCAATCTTTGACAACCGCGAGTAGCCGTGCGCCATGAACAGTAATAATCAGCATTCACGTCAAGATATGAAGATCCTGTATCTGTGCAGCGATCTGGGTATTCCTGTGCTCGGACGTAAGGGCGCTGCGGTGCATGTGCGCGTCCTGAGTGAGGCGTTACAGCGCGCCGGGCATACGGTGGTGCTCGCGGCGCCATCGTTGAACAAAGACCCGTGGGAAATTCCGCAGCAGATAAATGCTGCGCTGATGCATCTGCCGCCGTCACCCGAAGTGGCGCAGGCCGTACTCGGGTTAACGGAATTCAACGAATCGCTCGAGGTTGAAAACTCGCTGCCTGGCGAGTTGCGGCGCATTCTTTACAACCAGCAACTGGCGGCACAGCTCGAACGCCGCTTCCGCAACCACGCGCCGGATTTCATCCTTGAACGCGCGTCGCTGTACGCCACGGCAGGTGTGCGCGTCGCACGTGCGCTTAATATTCCCTTGATTGTCGAACTCAACACGCCGCTGGCGCTCGAGCAATCCGCCTATCGCACCACGGGCCTGGGCGAGCTGGCCGCCCAGGCCGAGTGTTGGGCGCTGACACACGCCGATGCGGTATTCGCTGTTTCGGATCCGTTGCGCGATTATGTGCTGTCCCTCGGGGTCGCGTCCGAACGCGTACACGTGCTGCCGAACGGCGTTGATACGGCGCTGTTTTATCCCGCCCCCCGCAACCCCGAACTGCGCGCGCGGCTCAATCTTGGCGATGGACCGGTGCTCGGCTTCGTCGGCGGGCTGCGGCCGTGGCACGGCGTTCAGGCCTTGCCGCTGCTGGTGGAGCGATTGGCGCCACGCTATCCACACTTGCGCCTGGTTATCGTGGGCGAAGGGCCGATGCGGGCCGAATTGGATGCCGCCTTCCGGGCGCGCCGCATCCAGGAGCATGTGATCTTCACCGGTTCACTCCCGCACGACGAGGTGAGTGAACTGATTCGCCAATTTGATGTGGCGCTCGCGCCTTATCCCGTACTTGATCATGTGTTCTATTTCTCGCCCCTCAAACTGTTTGAGTACATGGCCTGCGGCGTGCCAGTGGTCGCGGCGGCCGTGGGCCAGATTGCCGAGGTGGTGCGCGATGGCGATACTGGCCTGCTCCACCCGCCCGGCGATCTTGATGCGCTCGCCGCCGCATGCGCGCGACTCCTCGCCGACCCTGCGCTCCGCCAGCGCCTGGGAGAAACGGCGGCGGCAGAGGTTCACTCCAACTACACCTGGACGCGGAATGCCACGCGCATCGTCGAACTGGCGCGCACGTTGATCGCACACCGCGCGGGCGGATGATAACGATGCAGCATCCTTCCATTACGGTTGTCGATCCATTCGGCATTGCGGCAGATGTGAAGCTGCCGCAGGCGCGCCTCGCGCTCGATCCGACCGAGGTCGAGCCGCAACTTGAGCGGCTTTCGCGCTTAGCAGGAAAAGGCGGGCGCGTGCGGTTGCTGGCCATCCGCGTGATCCGCTACAAGCCGGGGCGGCGTTGCATGCTCGAATACGACGTGGCGGTGCCGACGGCCACTGGCGCACGGGAACTTACGCTCATCGGCAAGATGCGCGCGCGGCACCATGCCCGAGTCCCCTGCCGCCTGCTCGATACTCTGTGGAACACGGGTTTTGACGCGAACAGCAACGACGGCATTTCGGTACCCGAGCCTGCGGGGGTGATCAGCCGGTTCAATCTGTGGTTGCAGCATAAAGTTCCAGGGCGTCCACTGGGGGATCTGCTTTCAGGTTCCGAGGGTACAGCGCTGGCGCGGCGTGTTGTCGACGCCGTTCACAAGCTGCATATTGCGGGCGTTCCGACCGAACGGCGTCATACGCTGGCGGATGAGTTGCGAATCCTGCACGAACGTCTGCCCCGGGTGGCGCAGGAGCACCCCGGCTGGAGCCAACGCCTCGAGCACCTGCTGGCGGCCTGCGACCGACTCGGCGCCGACTTGCCACCGCCTGTAGAGCACGGTATCCATCGCGATTTTTACGCCGACCAGGTTATCGTTGACGGCGAGCGGCTGTATCTCCTCGATTTTGATCTCTATTGCGCCGGTGATCCAGCACTCGATATCGGTAACTTCGCTGGCCATATCATTGAGCAGCGCCTACGCCTGTCGGGAGACTCCTTAGCCCTCGCGGAATGCGAACAAGCCCTGGTCGAGCGCTTTGTGGAACTGGCTGGCCCGGCGTCGCGGCACGCGGTGGCTGTATATACCACCCTGACGCTGGTGCGGCATATTTACTTAAGCACATTGTTTCCTGAAAGGCGCGTGTTGACCGGCAAGCTGCTTGAACTGTGCGAGCAGCGACTGAGCCCGTGGCTCTGCGGAAGACCCTGAACATGAAAAAACGGGACCGGTTGACTCGCATAGTACTTTCGCACCTTGGACGCATGAAAGGCGGTCTGGCGCTCGCGGCGGTGTGCACGCTGGGTGTCGTGGCTCTTGATCTGCTCGCTCCCTGGCCCCTAAAAATACTGTTCGATCACATCCTGCTCGAGAAACCCCTGGGTTCCGCACTCTCGTTTCTTGATGGCGTGCTGGCGCGCGGGCCGCTCGTCGCGCTCGCCACGCTCGCGGCAATGATCGTGCTGATCGCGCTCGGCAAGGCCGCGTTCCTGTATTTCCAGGTCTTTCAGACTTCGCGCATAGGCTATCAGTTGGTGTTCGAGTTGCGCCGGGAACTGTTTCAGCACTTGCAGGGCCTATCGCTGTCGTATCACAACCGCGCCCGCGCCGGGGACCTGCTTAACCGCATCACCAGCGACACCCACAACCTGCGGGACACTTTCACCGAATCCGCACTCGCCTTCGGCACCCACCTGCTCACCATCGTGGGCATGCTCGTGGTGATGTTCGCGCTCAATTGGCGGCTGGCGCTGATCGCGGCCGTGACGTTTCCCCTGCTGCTCGTGGTGCTGATATTGTTCTATGCGCGCGTCAAGGCCACGATGAAAAAACAGCGGCGACGGGAAGGCAAGATCGCCGCGCGCCTCGGCGAGGTGTTCGCCACTGTGCCACTGGTGCGCGCCTTCGGGCGCGAGCGCTATGAAATCGCGCAGTTCGAGACGCAAAGCACCAAGCATCTGGAGGAAGGCATTCGCGCGCTGCGGCTCGAAGCGGCGGCGATACGCGCTACCGAAATCATCAGCGCCTTTGGCCTCGGCGCGACCGTGTTCTATGGCGCATTGCAGGTGCTCGCGGAGCGCATGACACCCGGCGATCTGCTGGTGTTCTCGGCCTATGTCTCGCGCATGTATAGCCCGATACGTCAAGTCGCCAAGCTGTTGCTCAAATTTAACAAGGCGGCGGTCAGTGCGGAACGCCTGCGCGAGATCCTCAACGAAGAGCCCGAGATACCCGACCGGCCGGATGCAATCGAGGCGCACGACCTCAAGGGCGAGATCCGCTTCGATGGCATCTCGTTCGGTTATGGTGAAGGGGACAAGACATTAAATGACATCAGTTTCAGCATCGCCCCAGGGCAACGGCTGGTGCTGGTCGGCGCCTCCGGCGCTGGCAAATCAACCCTCGTCAATCTACTGCTGCGCCTGTATGAGCCCACCAGCGGTGCTATTTTCGTGGACGGCCACGACATCCGCGACTATCGGCGCGAATCCCTCCGGCGCGAGATCGGAATCGTGTTGCAGGACAACGTGCTGTTCGGCGCCAGCGTCCGCGAGAACATCGCTTACGGCAAGCTCCACGCCACGCCGGAAGAAGTCGAGGCGGCGGCGCGCGCCGCCCATGCGCACGAGTTTATCGCGGCCCTGCCTGAAGGTTACGACACCCTCGTGGGGGAACGCGGCGCGACTCTTTCCGGTGGGCAGCGCCAGCGCATCGGGCTGGCGCGCGCCCTGATCAAGCGCCCGTCAATCCTGATCCTCGACGAGCCCACCTCGGCTCTCGATGCCAGTTCCGAGGCGCTGATCCAGGAGGTGATTGAGCGTCTGCAGCAAGGCAAGACCACAATCCTGATCGCGCACCACTTTCGCTATATCAAGCATACCGATCATGTTCTCGTGCTCAAGCAGGGCATTATCGCGGAACAAGGGAAGGCGCGGGAACTGATGGCGATGAAGGGTCATTATTACGATCTGTATGTGCATCAGGAATCTGATGCGCGCACCCGGCGATGAGCCGTCATACAGCCATCAGCTTCATGCTTTCCGGAATCCTCGCCTTGGCGCCGCTGGGGGCTCGGGCCGAAGCGCCCCCAGGGCCGACGATCCCGGAAGGCGCGCCTGAAACCCAGGTCACGGACGTCGATACCGCTGTCCTGCCGCCGCTGCCTTTTCATCCCGCACCATGGTTATCCATGGGCGCGATGGTCAAACTCACTCTGGCAAGCGGCGAGAACGTCAGTATCGCGGGTTCAGCGCCGCCCCGCCAGCGGTCATCCGAAGCGGTGTTAACCACGGCGGCCAGCGTTTCCCTGGCGCCGAACCTAGGGATCTTTACTGCGGCCGAGCTGGTACGTGACAAGAGAACGGGGCGGTCGCTGGACACAAATGCTGAGATCACGGTCGCCTACCTGCTTTGGAACCGGATGTTCTCATCTCCGTTCACCCTGCAGTTGGGACGCCAGCGTTTCGCCGACGAGCGTCAGTGGTTGTTCGACGAAAATCTCGACGGCGTGCGCGTGCAGGGGAAGTTCGGCCGTCTGGTGGGTGAAATTTCCGGCAGCACCTATCTGAACCCAAAAAGCGACAGCCAAGAGATGGAGAATTACCTGTTGCGCGCCGATTTTCACTTTACCCCCCAGGATCGTCTCGGCGTGTACGCGTTTCATCGCAAAGACCCGCTCAGCGAAAACAATGATCGTACCTATCTGGGAGTGAACGGCGCGGCGCGGGTATCCGGGCACAAACTCTGGCTCGATGCGGCCTTACTCTCTGGCGATAATGGCGCGCGTCAGCGCCAAAGCTTCGGCGCTGACGCAGGCATAACATTGCGCTTCGGTGCTGATCGGCAATGGGCTGTTACCCTGGCCCATGCCGTGGGCTCGGGGGATGGCAACCGGGACGATAACCTCGACAAAACTTTTCGCCAGACGAACCTGCACGACAATGAGGCGCGGTTCAACGGTGTAACGAGATTCAAATATTACGGTGTCGTCACCGATCCCGAACTAAGCAATCTCCGCATCGCCACGGCCGGCATCGGGCTGAACCCAAATCGGCAGTATTCCATCGATCTGGTGTATCACGCCTACGAACAGATCGTCGAGAACGACCGGTTCCGTTCGGAAGTAATCCAGGATCCCAATGGAGAACAGCGACGACTGGGCGCAGAGATCGATCTTATCTTCGGTGCGCGCGTGGGCAAATATTTCCGTATCCATGGGACGGTCGGGGTGTTCCAGCCCGGAGCCGCGTTTGACGACACCCGTCGGGTGGTCTTTGGCGAGATCGAACTGCGATTGGCAGCGTCCCCACCAAAGCCCGCAAAAGCGGTTAAACCGGTCACAAAATAAGGCGCAACCCCATCAATGTTGTCATTTCGACCGAAGGCGACCGCCATGGATGGCGGAAGGTAGAGCAACGCGCCGGGCAGGATGCCCAAGTGCGGTGGGCGCAGGGATGCGCAAGAACCGCCCGGAGCAGTTGCCGGGAGAAATCTTAAGATTCCTCGCTGCGCTCGGAATGACATGGTTTATGTAACCTGTCCCAAGTTTATTAAGCGAACAGTATTGAGGCGCAACCCGGTGCGCCATTACTCGCCGAAGTGACATCCGCTCTGCCGTTTCTAATGGAAAACATGACATCAGCAATGAGTTTTCTACAGGAAAACCCTGATCTCCCTCCCCACAATCCCTGACATATGGGATGAAATACCCAATAGGCGCGGCGTAAATAATTTGTAACAATTGTGTCACATATGTCACGAAGCCGTAATATTGAAGTGGTTTAAGCAGCAAAACCCAGATGTTTTGATGGACATTCATTCATTAAACTCTGGTCAATGAACTTCAGCAGCGTGATGTGTGAAACATAAGTGTCATAAAGCGCCATGGAGAGGTAATCAACATGATCATGCCTCAAGGAGTGAGCACCTTGCCAGCCACGGGGCACCCCGGCTGGCCCTTTAAGCAACATTACCGGCTCATAGCCGTGAGTGTAGCAGCGGTGGTGGTCACGCTCGCCATCTGGTTCGGGTTGCCGGAACTCAATACGCAGGCACGCCTGGCTTTCATTACTTTCAGCCTGGCGCTTATTGGATGGTGTTTCACCACGATCAATGACACCTACATCGCATTGGTGGCGGCGATAATTCCCAGCGTAATAGGTACTGGCGCGCCCAACGAATTTTTCGAGGCATTGGGTGACTCCATGATCTGGTTGCTGTTCGCGGCATTCATCATCGCCGCAGCGGTAAGTGCGTCCGGCCTCTCGCGCCGTTTGACGATGGCGGTGGTCAGTCGGGCGCACTCTGTAAATCAATTGTTTTATGCGTTGACCGCCGCGATTATCGCCACAGCTTTTGTCATTCCTTCCACATCCGGCCGCGCGGCGCTGATGTTGCCGATTTTCATTGCGCTGAGCACCACCATCAATGATGCGCGCATCACCAAAGCGTTGGCGCTGCTTTTCCCCACAGTGATCTTGTTGTCGGCGGTTGCGTCACTGATTGGTGCGGGCGCGCATCTGGTGACCGCCGATCTGCTGCTGCACATGACGGGACAGCGTATTGGCTTTTGGGAATGGATGGTATGGGGGCTACCGTTTGCGCTGGTGAGTTGTTTTGTTTCGACGTGGTTAATCCTGCGCCTGTTCCTGAACAAGGAAGAACAGCATAAGCCCGTGCAATTCAGCGTGGCGCAAATTGAAAAGGGCGACGATAGTTCTGATCCCAAGGCGTTTTCCAGGCAAGAGCGCTACATGTTAATACTGGTGGTGGCCCTGGTCACCTTGTGGGCCACGGAACCATTACACGGCGTCAACAATACCATGGTCGCCATCGTCGGAGCCTTGCTGGCGACGGCGCCAAAATTTGGCGTGTTTTCGTTCATGGAGGCCGTCAAGAAAGTTGAGTGGAGCTTGCTGATTTTCCTGGCGGCGACCATGGAGATAGGCGAGTCCTTGATTGAGTCAGGTGGCGCCAAGTGGTTGGCGGATCACTTGTTCGAGATGTTGCAGGGTGGAGCCGCAACCTCTGCATGGCTTGTGGTTTCTGTTGTCGCGGCGGTTTCGTTGCTCTCGCATTTGCTCATTAATTCGCGCACTGCGCGTTCCTCAGTGCTGGTTCCGCTGGTGATTTTGCTGGGCCTGTCGCTGGGGTTTCAACCGGCGGGGCTGGCGTTCCTCTCCACTGCGGCAGCCGGTTTTTGTCTGACGTTGATGGTCAGCGCCAAACCCGTCGCCATGTTTGGCCAGATCGAGGCGTCCACCTATACCGCGCAGGATCTGTTGCGTTTGAGCGCTGTGCTGTTGCCGATACATTTTGTATTGCTCGTGGTATTCGCCTTTTTTGTCTGGCCTTATCTGGGGTTGGAGTTTCTGCCTGACCCGACTGCAGTTCATCAGACACCGACGTGGACGGAATGGCAACCTTCACCCGCACAGACGTCGACGGTCGCTGTTGCTATGCAGGGTAAATAAAACCCGTAGCAAGCAAGCTGCGGGGTATTTCTCTGTCATTCCGAGCACCGCGAGGAATCTTAAGCAAGATCCCTCACTGCGCCTGAAATGATAAGGGCGATGACAATAAACCAAGCTACGGGGAAAGCGTAGCGAGGAACCCAAACCCAAAGAGATTGATCAAGGAGAATGTATTTATGAAATTAAATGTATTGATAGCACCATCTGGATTTAAAGAGAGCCTGGGCGCCGATGAGGTGACGGACTGCATCGCCGCTGGCGTGCTGCGGGTGTTGCCCGAAGCCAGGATCATGAAAGCCCCGCTGGTGGATGGCGGCGAGGGTTTTACCAAGGCGTTGGTCGCGGCTACGGGCGGGACATTGCACGATATCGTAGTCACGGGGCCGGTCGGCGAGCCTGTGCAATCGCACTTTGGTTTTCTCGGCGGGAAGGGGCCTAAAACCGCCGTGCTGGAAATGGCCGCCGCCGCTGGGTTACGCCTGGTGCCGCGCGAGTGCCGCGATCCTTTGATCACCACCACCTTTGGTGTGGGCGAGTTGATCAAGGCCGCGCTTGATGCCGGCGCGGAACGCGTGCTGATCGGCTGCGGGGACTCCGGCACCAACGACGGCGGCGCAGGCATGGCGCAGGCGCTAGGCATACGCCTGCTGGACAATGCCGGCAAGGAGATTGGCCGGGGCGGCGGGGCGCTGGACAGACTGGCGCGGATTGATCTCTCGGGTCGTGATCCGCGTATTGCTCACGTACACATCGACGTAGCGTGTAACTGGCACAACGTGTTGTGTGGTCCGAATGGAGTGGCGCGCGTATTCGGCCCGCAAAAAGGCGCCTCGCCGCAGACCGTCGAACGGCTCGCTGCGGCGCTTGACCGTTATGCCGGGGTGCTCAAGGACGCGACAGGGATTGATGTGCGCGGTATGCCGGGTGGCGGCGCTTCCGGAGGTCTGGGGGCGGGATTATGTGCTTTGCTCGGCGCGCGGTTGCACTCACGTTATGAGATTGTGATGCAATACCTGGAACTGGATAGCCTGCTGGCCCAGGCCGATGTGGTATTCACCGCAGAGGGAGCGATTGATTTTCAAACCCCGCGTGGAAAAATTCCCGCCGAGGTCGCGCGTCGCGCCAAGAAATACGGATTGCCGGTAATTACCCTGGCGGGGACTATCGGCAAAAATGCCTGTGTCAATCTGGAGTGCGGTATTGATGCCTATACGAGCATAGTGGAGGGTCCCTGCACCCTTGCCGAGGCCATTGAAAATGCCCCACGTCTCCTTGAGGAAACGGCGGAATATGTCATGCGCATGGTTCTGATAGGTGCGCGCCTGGAGTCCGCACCGCGATTGCCACAGGCATTTTTGCCGCGCGGTGCTGTGGTGGTGGGCCAGCGGGCAATGGTGTAAAATCGGTAATGCCTGTACTCGCCCCCGCATTTCCGCGAGATCATGGGCAGAGGCCGAGAGATTGGCGTGAAACGGAGGAATAAACGCATGAATGCAGCCGTCGTCGACAACAAAGAATCCCAGAGACATCTGAGCTTTATCCACATGATTGCGGAAGCCAGTGGCGTGCCGGATGAAGAAGTGGAACAGATTTATAATGCGGAATTGGAAAAGCTGAAGAAGGGAGCGCGGCTGAGCACCTTTCTTCCGGTGCTTGCGGGCAGCAGGACAAAGGAAATCCTGCGGCATATGCAGCACGGCTCGCTTCGTAACTTGCTATGAAAGCTTGCGCTCCTGCATGAAAAATGCGGGGGAGAGGCCGTGTTACGGGATCTTTACGATGTGTGTCATTTCGACCGAAGGCGACCGCCATGGATGGCGGAAGGTAGAGCAACGCAGGAGCAGTTGCCGGGAGAAATCTTTTGCGTAGGATTTCTCCCTTCGGTCGAAATGACAATACCTGCGGAATAGACAATACCGCGAAATGAAATTAACCCACTTTCAATACCGGAGATGATGGGATCAGATGCTTTATCGTTTGCGCGATTTCCGCACTTTCCAGTTGCGCCAGCGTCAATACGGGCAATCCTGTCGCAGCATGGGTCTCGCGTACCGCCAGGGGAGACAGTGTCAACAAACCACTGACACCGATCACCGGCGCCTGGTGTTGCCGCAGCCACTCCACTCCGGCCGCTCCGCCCATTGCATCGCTGGCAGCGAAAAGCACGCCGTCGATGTTCGCCAGGAAACTGTGGGAGCGCATCAATTGGCTGGTTTCCTGCTGAAACAGGCCATCGGCAATTTCCAGAACAATGGCGTCCATGCCGTGATGCCCGAGTTCGTGAATGAGCTGGCTGGCAATCCGTTCCACTTTATCGTTGGGCTGCAGATAAGTAGAGGGAACGCCTGCGTCAAGGAAATCGAGTACCCGCGTGGCGCCGGCATCACGCATCAACCAGGTATCTCTGCCAGAACCGGTGCCAGTGACCTTGGCGGCCCCTACTTTAAGACCGGCGCGAACCAGTCCCTTGATGAGATAGGCGGCCGTAGTGGTCTTGCCAGCGTTCATGGCCGTGCCGGCGACCACGATGGTAAGCGGAGAGTTAGCGTGGTAGACGCCTCGGGGTAAGGTCCAGTCAGACAGGTTGAGCACCTGACGATTGCGGTCAGCGATCAAACCCAGGGGAGTAATGGCAGTGGGGTTGCCAGTCTTGCCGTAACGATGCACAACCTGGGCAGCGATGCCGCCGGAAGCGGCCAGATGGCACGGGCCGAGATGATCAGGCACCATCGCCTCGTACTGATCGGGGGCATAACGATTGCCGTAGACGACGACAATGAGATCTCCGGCAAAAAGCTGGGAACGGCGACCATCAATAAGTTCCAAGCATTTGTGCTGACCCACCGTGTCGACCCGCGCCAGCACCAGATCACCGGAGCGGGGAACGCTATCGGAGCGTAGGGTCATCATTGCCTCACGGGGCACGCGGCGTGTGCTGTAGGCGCTTTTGATTGAGGTGTTGTCTTTAGGGAATAACCGTGTAATGTCATTGTGTTCCATGTTTGCTTCCTCCATGTTAGCGCGCCAGCGGCGCTATGTTGATGACTGTGTTTATTTCAGATTACTGCTGAAGGCGCCCCGCATGCAGGCGGGGCCACCGCAAAGTACTTCAACGAACGGGCGCTGCACCGCCCCGTGTCATGTCACATTACAGCCCCGCGCACTGATCTTCCTTGCTCGGCGACTGGTTGCCGCTGCCAGTAGGTGCGGGGATGTTTTCCTTGCACTGCATATTGCCGTTCATGCGGTTGTTGATAAAGCTCGCGCCGCCCGTGTTCTGGAAAGCCTGCAGGTTGCCGCCGATGACGTTGCCAGTAGCGGAAATGGCAGCAGTGTTGGACTCAAACTGCAAGTCGCCCTTGATGCGGGCGCGGTCGATGCTGGCCGTACCTCCCTGCACGAGCTGCACCGAACCGCCCACGGTGGAGAAACCACCCACGCGGACGGAGGCGGCGCCCTCGGCCTGTAGATTGCCGTTGATCGAGACGCTGGTAGCCTGCAGGCTGGCGCCATTGCCGACGACCACGCTGCCATTCATGCGCGTGCGATCAAGCACGCAACTCGCGCCGTCAGGCACGAACACATTGTCCAGCGAAACCGGGCCCACCACGCCTGTGCAGCGGAACTCCTCGGCCAGGGTCGGGGTGGCAAACAGCGTTGCGCCGGTGGCGAGGACGCCGATCAGAAATGCTCTTGGAAATGCTTTTGCTTTCATGTCTGTAACTCCTATGGGTTCAAAGGTAGAATCCGTGCCATGCTTATCCGGTTGTCTTCCGACCTGCCAGCATGATAAGTAACCACATCTGGAACTGACCGGCTAAGCATGGAATGTACTGTAGATACTTTTCGCCACGAGGGTAATTGGGACGTATCCGCAGCAGCATCAGGGTTTACCTTTATAGCGCAGTACCATCTCCACCAGCTTTGACAAGGTGCTGGCCTGCATTTTTTCCATGATTTTGGCGCGGTGCACTTCAACGGTTTTGATGCTGATGTTGAGGTTGGCGGCAATCTGCTTGTTGAGTTGGCCTGCCACGACATGCTCCATCACCTCGTGTTCCCTGGGCGTGAGCAAAGCAATGCGGGCGGCGATGATTTCGTGTTCGGTGTTGCTGAGGCGCATTTCGGCATCGATATCGAGCGCTTGCTGGATGCGGTCGAGCAATACCTGATCGCTGAAGGGCTTTTCGATGAAATCAACGGCTCCGGTTTTCATCGCCCGCACCGCCATTGCAACATCCCCATGGCCGGTAATGACGATAATCGGGATAGGGGCATGGTTAATGGCGAGTTTTTCTTGCAACTCCAGGCCGCTCATGCCCGGCATGCGCACATCCACCACCAGACAACCCGGCCTGGCGGCGTCGTAATTGGCGAGAAATTCTGCTGCTGATGAGTAGGTCTCGACGTGCAATCCTATCGATTCGACCAGCCAGCGCAATGAGCTGCGCATGGCCGGATCATCGTCGACGATAAAGACGGTGGGTTTATGATGCATGAGGTATGCCCTCCTGTGCTCCCTGTGCCAGGGGGAGTTTTATACGGAATGTCAGGCCACCGCCCTGATTGGGGCCCTGATTATGTGTGGCCCAAAGATGGCCACCGTGAGATTCAATGATCGATCTGGAAATGGCCAGCCCCATGCCCATCCCTTCCGGCTTGGTGGTGAAGAAAGCGTCGAAGATGCGTTGCAGATCCTCTTCAGAAAGGCCAGGGCCGGTGTCACGCACAGCGATTTCGGCATAATGTTCGTCGATACGCGATTGGGAAATCTCGATCTCGCGGCGGGTGGAGTTGCTACCGGCAATGGCTTCGATGGCGTTGATAATGAGATTCCATAGCACCTGATTGATCTGGATTCTGTCGACAACGACTGGCAAGGTTGCGCTGGAGAGCGCCGACCTGAGCATGATATTGTGTTGTCTTGCTTCAAAATCGGCTATCAGCGTTACATCGTGAATGATATGGTTGATATTGGTAAGGACCCGCTCCGATTCTACTCCACGCGAAAAATTGCGGATGCGGCGCACAATTTTTGCCGCTCTTTCCGCCTGCGCGCCGATCTGTTCCAGCACATCTTTCAATGCGGATTTGTCGATGTCCCCCGCTGCTACCAGGCGTCGTTCGCATCCCCGCGTGTAATTGATAATGACGGAGAGCGGATTATTGATTTCATGCGCAATACTGGTGGCGATCTCGCTGACTGTACTGAGGCGCAAAACGTGCGCGAGTTGCGCCTGATGCTGGCGCGCCTTGTCTTCGGCCTGGATGCGTTCGCTGATTTCGATGGAGAGTTCTGTGTTTTTGCGCTCCAGTGATGACTGCGTTATAAGTAAGGCATCGCGTTGCGACATCAGGTCGGCAGCCATCTTATTGAAGCATTTTGCCAGCTCTGAAAATTCGCCAGTCATTGTTTCAGTGCCGTCATGGGCGATACGGTAGCTGAGGTCGCCCGCGCTGATCGCCAGGGTGCCCTGCATGAGTTTCTGGACGGGTTGGGTGATGGCGCGCATCATGATCCCGACGATGAATATGCTCAAGGCCAGGGTGAAGAGCGATGTTGCTATCACCAGTATCGTCAAGCGTTCCCCACTCGTAATGAGCATAGCGTCGATCTCCGCAACCTCGCGTCTTTCGCCTTCCACCAATGTATGGAGCAGGCCTCGCAATTGCTCTTTGAACTGGACCTCCGTGGTATTTTGCAAGAATTGCAGCGCCTGTTTCTGATCCCCCGCGTTATACAGTCGCAGCGCCTGACGAATATCATCAACACTCTCGCTATAGGCCACGCGGATTTCCTGCAATAACCGCAACTCGCTTTCTTCCTCGATCTTTTCTGCTCCTTCCAGATGAGCGATTTCTTCGCGGATGCCGCGCTCCAGGTGATCCAGAATTAATGAATTATTTTCCTCTATGCTTTGGAGATGGGTAGGGGTTCTTCCGTTATCACCCTCAGCAGCGGATAGAGAGTGCGGGACAGCCATGTAATCGTAAGCTTTCATGAAGTAGCGGTACAGCCCGCCGGAAAGGAGAAGGCTATGTTCCAGTACGTCCTGGGATAGCGCATTGCTTGTGATCAGACGCTCTTCCCGTTTGATGCCTATATACAATACCACCAGCGTCACCACCGTTAGCGCGGCGATCATGGTTAACATGATGAACATTTTGAGCCTGATAGTCATTATTACGATCCCACAGGTTTATTCCAGACCTGAGTAAAATTTGGCATTGTCATTAGTGTGCGCACAAAACTTCAGGGATCTTCACAGCAAGCTGCGGGATATTTCCATGTCATTTCGACCCTCGCGAAAGCGGGGGGAGAAATCCTTGTCTCGAGTCTCGAACGAGGTGAGGGAACTTTGAGAGATCTTCCAGGATCCCTCACTTCGTTCGGGATGACAACTCCCAGTCATTTCGTCGCTCCTGTGCATCCATGCACATCGAACCATCGGGATGCCTGGTTTCCACGCCGTGAAAGAACGCTTATCACTCATTCTCAGGTGCGCCGAACAAATATTCAAACACATGCTTCCCCATGCCACGGCGCATACTGCGGCGGAAGGAATGGCCGCAGCGTGGAAGCGTATGCACAGCATAACGGGTGTCCAGGCCCCGATCATGTGCGGCGGCGTTCATGGCCTCTGTCCAGCGCTGGCCGCGCGTCAGCCGATCATGCCCTTGCTGTTCGATCACGCGCGCGGCCTTGTTGAGCGCTGTGCCTGGTTTGATGTCGCGCTCGCCCACCACTACGCTGCCCGGCACGCGCAGAAAGCGCTCGGGTTCGAAGCGCACATCCGGAAGGTCGCGCCGCAGTTTGATACCGCGTGGATAGCGCAGAGTGGCGTCGGGAAAGGTATACCATCCTGCTGCACCGACAATGAATTTCGCCACGCACTCGGGATAGGCCATGGCATAGCGATGCACGAATTGTCCGCCGCCGGAGAAGCCAAACAGGTACAGCTTGTCCCAATGTGCATCAAGGGTGGCCGCTCCTGCGCATCCATGCACGGCGCCGCCAGTGAGCATGCGCACTTCGGCAAGAATCTGGTGCAATGCCCGATCGGCGCGTTCTCCCCGGCCCGCTCTCCCCATCTGCTGGTATTTGGCAAAACGATCTTCAGGAAACAAGGGCGCAATCAGCACTACGCCATAGCGTTCCGCGAAGGGCGCGAACAGGCGGGCGTGTTCCTCGGCATTGCGGGAAATACCGTGAACGGTGACGAACACCCGCGCCGTGCATGGACGCACAAGTGTCGCGGGAGGCAGGATGCCGTGAGCGACCACCCCGGCGGCGCATGGCGGTCGCTCTTGTGCGCCGTCCATGCACGACGGCAGATACAGGAAATAATGCTGGCGCGGGTCGTCGCGCAGGGTACGAAGCTGAATGTCGGGTTTGTGAGCTGACATTGCCGCAGTTTCGGTGAGGGCGGCGGTGGCATTGTCGTGGCGCATGGGCATTCCTGTGTTGACCACTGGGAAAATAGATCAACCGGCTTTTCTGGAACGCGTATCTGCGCCCATCAGGAACAGCCGCGATGTTGGGCCCTCGCGATTCAGTAGTTCCCGCGCTGGACCACTTTCTATGAGCCGCCCATCTTGCAGATGCCAGATGACATCCGCCCTGGCGGCATATTCCAGGCGGTGTGTCACCAGCAAAATGGTGCCGTGATATTCTTCGAGGATGCGCCGCAGCACCGCGCCCGCCTGCGGGTCGAGGTTGGCGTCCGCCTCGTCCAGCAATAACACAGTTGGTTCACCGAGCAACGCCCGCGCCAGGGCGATGCGTTGCCGCTGACCGAGTGAGAGGTTGACACCGGCATCGTTGATGCGGGTTTTCATGCCGTTGGGCAGGGTCTTGATAATTTCATCAAGCGCGCAAAATGCGCTGACTTTGGTAACTTCTTCATCTGGCGCCTGCTGCCAGCGATAGCGCAAGTTATCCTCCACCGTACCGCGCGTCAACGGCAGGTCGGGGCTTGCCATGCTGATAGCGCGACGCACTGACGCCAGGCTGCAGGCCATCAGGTCTTGTCCATCCAGCAGGATGGCGCCGCTCTGCGGCTGGATCAGGCGTGTCACCGCCAGCAGCAGCGTGGACTTGCCGGCGCCGTTCGGTCCCACGATGGCGATCGTCTGGTGCGGCTCCGCAACCGCAGAAAAGGCATGCAGCCCCTCCAGGCTCAACTCCTTGAACTCGAGCCGACCGGGCCCGGGCTGCAAATCCTGCGCGCCGGGGATCTCCGGGGGTGGCGCAGGCGTGTTGATAAAGTCGAGTAGTTTTTCGCGCGCCACGATTGTCCCCTGCCAATACTCATACACCCGCCCCAGGTCGCGCAACGGCGGCGTCAACAACCCCACGATACTCATCGCCGCCACCACGGTGCCGGGCGTGACCTGGCCGGTGATAACTTCCAGCGCTCCCAGAATCAGCACGGCGCTGGCGGTGAGGGCGGCAGTGGCCTCGGTAATGCCGCGCAACTGGCCCGTGACGCGGGCCTGATCCACCATAGCCTCTTTGAGGTGTCGGCTCTGGTTCGCAACGCGCTGGCGCTCCCGGTCTGAGCGGCCGAACACCTGCATGACAGCGAGCGCAGAAACTTTCTCATTGATATTCGCGGCAAGCTGCGCACGGCGGCGGCGCGCCTCACGCACCGCCGCCTGCATGCGCTTGCCTTGGGCGAGCACTACCACGCCACCCACTAACAGCATTGAGCCTGCCGCGAGCGCCAATATGCCGTTCACGAAAGATAAAGCGAAGGTCGCGCCCGCGATGCTCACTCCGCCCACGATGAGCCGCGCCACACCCAAACTTACCCAGCGCCTGAATACTGTCAAGTCACCGATGAAGCGCAGCATCACCCCACCACGACTGCGTTTTTGCGTGGTGCGCACTGCCGAATTTCTCAGGCTGTCGAACAGCAGCATGCGCACCTGCTCCACATAATCCTGGCCCATGCGTTCAGCATCGGTGTATTCCGTCATACGTAGCCAGGCAACGAACAGGGCCGCCAGCGCAAGGCCAACGGCAACCCATGCCAGGGACTCCGTTGCCTGAGATCCATTAGCGGTGATGATATGATCAAAAACGAACTTGATCAGCAAAGCGATAATCACTGCCGCTCCGGCCTGCGCCAGGCCATTGAGCACCAGACGGATCAACCATGTTGAGCGCCGTTTTTCCAATATGCGAGGCAGGTCCATCACGGCTCCTTAGTGGACGCGCGCTGAATCAGGCGGGGGGATCCTTTCAGCATCTTAATATACAACAACGCAAATCATAGCATGCTGTGCGCACGTACTTATGTCGTCCTGTATAGTAATGATACTCTTGTTGAGGGGGGCAATCTTTTAGGGTAAACCCTGATAAGGAAACTACTTACACTGCCAAATGTTGGTTAATTATTTTTTCATCCAGGCTGGTCATCGCACCCGAAGCGACGATGCGCCCCTTCTCCATAATACGGAAATAGTCGCCCGCACGTTGCGCAAACGCCAATTTCTGTTCGATCAGCAAGACAGTAACATTCTGCTCACGATTCAGCCGAATAATCGCATCACCGATATCATGCACGATATTCGGTTGTATGCCTTCGGTAGGTTCATCCAGAATCAACAATCGGGGGGCGGCACACAGCGCGCGGCCGATAGCCAATTGTTGCTGTTGGCCACCTGACAAATCGCCACCCCGACGTGCCAGCATTTTCTTTAATACCGGAAACATTTCAAAGACGCTGCCGGGTATATCACGCACACCGTCCTGACGTCCGGCGAGACCTACCCGCAGATTTTCCTCTACACTCAATTGCGAAAATATTTCACGTCCTTGTGGAACATAAGCAATGCCTGACCATGCGCGCTGGTGCGGCGGCACCCCGGTAATATTTTTTTCCGCAAAAGTAATGGATCCTGACGTCACGGGCAGCACACCCATCAGGCATTTCAGCAAGGTAGTTTTACCCACACCGTTACGTCCCAGCACCACCGTGCATGAACCTTCTGGCACCTCGAAAGTAACATCACGCAAGGTGTGGCTGCCACCATAATATTGATTAATTCCGTTGACAGAAAGCATAGACATCAACCCAGGTAAACTTCAATCACGCGTGGGTCGTTTTTAATCTGCTCCATATTGCCTTCCGCAAGCACGCTACCTTCATGCAATACCGTGACTTTACGCGCAATGGTGCTGATAAAATTCATGTCATGCTCTACTACAATCAATGAATGTTTGCCTGCAAGCGCCTTGAATAATTCGGCGGTACGTTCTATTTCCTGGTCTGTCATGCCCGCCACAGGCTCATCCAGCAGCAATAGTTTTGGCTCCTGAATAAGCAACATACCAATTTCAAGCCATTGCTTTTGCCCATGCGAAAGTAACCCGGCCAATGTTTTAGCATGATCCGACAAGTTAATGAGCGACAGGATCTCATCAATCCTGGCCTGCTGGCTCGCGCTTAAGCGTGCAAACAAACTACGCCATAAACCCTTGTCAGTCTTCAATGCCAGTTCCAGATTATCAAATACGCTATGGTTGTGAAATACCGTAGGCTTCTGGAATTTTCGGCCAATGCCCGCATGCGCGATCTGATATTCAGATAACTCTTGCAGATCTATGGTCTGCCCAAAAAAAGCCGTGCCAGAATCAGCACGCGTTTTTCCAGTAATCACATCCATAAGCGTGGTCTTGCCCGCACCGTTCGGGCCAATAATACAGCGCAATTCACCCACATCAATGCTTAACGTCAATTTGTTAAGCGCCTTGAACCCATCAAAACTCACGGTCACATCTTCCAGATACAATATAACGCCATGCGTTACATCCAGCGTCGTGGTATGAGCCGCCCACCCCTGTCCTACCTTATCCTCGCGCTGCTGAATGCCACTCATGTCTTCTTAAACCGTCGCAATAAACCAATCACCCCTTGCGGTAAAAATAAGGTGACGATAATAAATATGAAGCCCAGGAAAAATAACCAATACTCGGGAAAAGCCGCTGTAAACCAGCTTTTGGCGCCATTCACCAATCCTGCACCCAGCAATGGCCCGACCAGTGTGCCGCGCCCGCCTACAGCAGCCCAAATAGCGATTTCAATGGAATTGGCGGGGGACATTTCACTGGGGTTAATAATGCCGACCTGGGGCACGTACAGCGCGCCGGCAATGCCGCACAACACCGCCGAGAACGTCCAGGCAAATAATTTATAATGCAGGGGGTTGTAGCCACAGAACATCAAGCGGCTTTCCGCATCACGGATGGCGGTTAATACCCGTCCCAACTTTGATACTACAATGAAGCGGCACATCAGCAGCGCCATCATCAAAAAAATCGCCGTGGCGATAAACAGGCCAGCACGGGTGGCCGGATCCGTTAATGAATAGCCGACAATGCGCTTGAAATCCGTAAAGCCGTTATTGCCGCCAAATCCTGTTTCGTTGCGGAAAAATAACAGCATGAAGGCAAAGGTCAATGCCTGGGTGATAATGGAAAAATACACGCCTTTAATGCGCGAACGAAATGCGAAATAACCGAAAATAAAAGCCAGCAGCCCCGGCGCAAGCACTACCAACAATAAGGCATACCAAAACATATCCGTGCCCTGCCAATACCACGGCAATTCCTTCCAGTCCAGAAATACCATGAAATCCGGCAAGGTACTGCCATATTGTCCTTCGGTACCGATCATGCGCATCAAATACATGCCACAGGCATAACCCCCCAAAGCAAAAAATAATCCATGCCCGAGACTTAATATGCCCGCATAACCCCAGATCAAATCCATGGCCATGGCAACAATGGCATAGCACATGATTTTCCCGATCAGGGACAGGGCATAATCAGGCACTCGCAACGCGCTGCTTTCTGGCAAAAAAAGATTTAACGCGGGGATCACAATCACAAACAACAGGCCGAACAGGCCTAATGCCGCCCATCCTTTGATACCATACAAATTTGAAAAATACTGCGCCATGCGTTCGCCCTTTAATTCTCTACCGTGCGCCCTTTTAAAGCAAACAGGCCTTGTGGACGCTTTTGAATAACAATGATAATAAATACTAAGATGAAAATCTTTGCCAGCACCGCGCCTGCATAAGGCTCAAGAAATTTATTTACCACCCCCAGTCCCAATGCGGCAAACACCGTACCCGCAATTTGTCCTACACCGCCCAGCACCACCACCATGAATGAATCCACAATGTAGCTCTGGCCAAGATCAGGGCCAACATTGCCGATTTGCGACAGCGCACAGCCACCCAACCCAGCGACTCCCGAGCCCAGGCCAAAGGCCCACATATCCACTTTACGGGTGGGCACACCGGCACAATCCGCCATGGTGCGATTTTGCGTAACGGCACGCACAAACAAACCCAGGCGCGTGCGGTTTAATAACACCCAGATCAACACCAGAACAATCATTGAAAACACAATGATGGCGATGCGGTTGTACGGCAATACCAAATTACTCACCAGCGCGAAACCACCGGACATCCACGCAGGATTGACCACTTCGACATTCTGCGCACCAAATATTGTCCTTACCGTTTGAATAAGAATCAAACTAATACCCCAGGTGGCCAGCAACGTTTCAAGCGGACGCCCATATAAATAGCGAATCACGCTACGTTCCATCGCCATGCCCACCAATGCCGATACAATAAAGGCTGCGGGTAATGCAACCAGCAGATAAAGATCAAACGCTTCAGGCCAATAGCTCTTGAATAATACCTGCACCATATAGGTTGTATACGCACCTATCATGAGCAACTCGCCATGCGCCATATTAATAACGCCCATCAGTCCATAGGTGATCGCCAAACCGAGCGCCGCCAATAATAATATACTGCCGAGACTAATGCCGCTAAACACCCGACCGATGTATTCAGCCGTCAACAACCGGCTATCAATTTCTGCCAATGACCGTTTGATTTCGCTGCGCACGGCAACATCAACTTCCTGATAATTTCCCGAGGCATCTTTCTCTATCATCGCCAGTAAAGCCGCCTTGGTGGATTCTTTTGAGCTCTGCGCCAATACACGCACCGCTTCAAGCCGTAATGTGGCATCAGCATTTTTCAGTTGCATTTTCGCCTTAGCCAGCGATAATGCAATTTTTACATCACTATCCTGCTCTTTCTTCAATACTGTTTCTATTAAGGGCAGAAAATCTTCGTTGGCCTGATCCTGCAATTGCTCAGCCGCTGCGAGGCGCACTTGCGAATCAGAGGAAGATAATTTCAACGCCGCCAACGCAGAATCCAGAATGCGGCGGACACGATTGTTAATGGTTATTTTCTCAAGACCGGCGGGTACAGGATCAATAATCTGTTTGGTTAAGGCATTATGCGCCACCTCTTTATCTAAAATGATTACCTTTTCACCTCGGGGTGCCACATGCAGCGTGCCATCCAAAAGGGCTTGCAATATTGGCAACGCATCTACATCTCCGGTAGACACCAAGGCATCAATGGCAGCGATTCTTTCACTATTATCCCCTGTGCTTAAGGTTTTCAATATTTCCGGGGTTACCGCATAAGCGACATGGCTCCATGCTCCCCCGGTGAACAGGAGAAAAAACAGAAAGGCGCGCAATAGTGGGAAATAAAAAAATTTCATGATGAGAGAGGCCTGTCAAAAACGATATACAAAGCGTAGCCAGGATGAAGTATTCCCGGCTACGCTTTAGCCTTTTCATTCAATAAATACCCCGCAGCAAGCTGCGGGGTATTTCCATGTCATTCCGAGCATCGCGAGGAATCTTAAAAGATCCCTCACTGCGTTCGGGATGACAGTTATTCTTTACGGTCGGGATGACAATACACGCAGCAAGAAACCCGAAGGGATTGAAAGAAACCCTGGGAAACTCAGCGCATTCTTACATTTTTGATTTCTTTTCGTTACCGGGAATGAAGGGACTCCAGGGCTGGGCGCGGATGGTTTTATCAGTCTTCCATACGATATCAAACTGGCCATCAGCCTGGATTTCAGCGATCATCACCGGCTTCCACAGGTGATGATTGGTCTCATCCATCTTCAAGGTAAACCCAGAAGGCGCCTTGAATGTTTGCCCGGCCATCGCCTTGCGCACCGCATCGACATTGGTGGTGCCCGCCTTGGTAACGGCTTGCGCCCACATGTGCATGCCAACATAAGTCGCTTCCATCGGATCATTGGTTACGCGATCCGTACCGCCAGAAAGATTATGCTTCTTCACATAAGCGGCCCATGTCTTTTTGAACGCATCATTCTCTGGGGCTTTTACCGACATAAAGTAATTCCAGGCTGCCAAGTGACCCACTAAAGGCTTGGTATCAATACCACGCAATTCTTCCTCGCCTACGGAGAATGCCACCACCGGAACATCAGTTGCTTTCAACCCCTGGTTTCCTAATTCCTTATAAAAGGGAACATTGGAATCACCGTTGATGGTAGAAATTACTGCCGTCTTGCCCCCGGCTGAAAATTTCTTGACGTTGGCTACAATCGTCTGATAATCATTATGACCAAACGGCGTATACACTTCTTCAATATCTTTTTCAGCAATGCCTTTGGATTTCAGGAAAGCCCGCAGGATTTTATTGGTGGTACGCGGATAAACGTAGTCAGTCCCCAGCAGAAAGAAGCGCTTGGCGCCGCCACCATCCGCGCTCATCAAATACTCTACGGCAGGAATCGCCTGCTGATTGGGCGCGGCGCCGGTATAATACACATTCTGTGAAAGCTCTTCGCCTTCATATTGCACCGGGTAATACAGCAGGCCATTCAACTCTTCAAAGACCGGCAACACAGATTTACGCGACACCGATGTCCAGCAGCCGAATACCGCCGCCACTTTATCTTTCTGCAATAATCCCCGCGCCTTTTCTGCAAATAACGGCCAGTTTGAGGCTGGATCAACCACAACAGCTTCCAGTTTCTTGCCTAATACACCCCCTTTAGCGTTAATTTCTTCAATGGTCATCAGGGCAACATCACGTAATGATGTTTCGCTAATGGCCATGGTGCCAGACAAGGAATGAAGAATACCGACCTTGATGGTATCAGCAGACCACGCCGCGCCAGAAAACAATAGCCCGACGCCCACGACGCTACCGATAACAGCCTTGCTGAATCTTTTGATCAGATTATCATTTCGCATTTTCTCTATGCTTGCTCTATTCATGAGACTCTCTCCTAATGCAGTATGTTTATTAAATTCTGGAATTGCAAACCAACATGTATGCTATTGACACTGCTCGACGTCAGCATGCCTGGATCTTTGTTAGCAAATGTCAACGTAACAGGACATCATGACCATGTATCATCCACTTTCAGTACGTGCCCTGTTGTTACCCCCTCTGAAGCGATAGTATTTTTCAAAGAAACCCTTTTATCCATCCTTAATAAATCTCTATATAAATTTAGTTAAACGATTGACCAGCACCTCACATATGCAACGATGTCACATGAGCAAAATCCGCGCCATAAAAATAACTGTTTGATTGGTAATATATAATTTATTCTTTTTGGTATGCCATGCGCACCACTATGGTGCGTAGTCATCTGATCGCCCATTTTTGGTGCGGTACCATGGAGCCAGGATAATAAATATCTAAAGTGCATTTTCTCAGCCAATGAAGTTCCGGCGACAGTGACGCCTTAATAAAATCGTCATGTGTCTTTGTTATCGTTTTCATATTCTGGTGATTCAGCACCCGAATCAATCTAACAAATAACAAGACATAAGGAGCCCACGATGTTTCATTCACCGTTTTCCAAAAGCCTTACGGCGCTTGCCATTGCCAGCGCACTGAACATTTCGCCAGCCCTTGCCGAAGATGGGCATGGTGATGTCTTTTCCCGAATTGCAACCTTTCCGGTTTTTCTCAATACCGCTATAGATCAGCCAACCGTGGCTGAAATCGTCGCCGCCAGTGAAGACGGTAATATCCTCGTCTATACCGATTCCAAGGGCGGGAACATTGGTTTTGTGGATATTGCCGATCCGGCCCATCCCCAACCTTTGGGCACCGTCGCCGTTGGCGGTGAACCGACCTCGGTGGCCATCGTAGGTAATTATGCCTTGGTCGCGGTGAATACCTCACCCAGCTTTGTTGCACCGAGTGGTAAGCTGCTTGTCGTGAATATCGCCACGCATTCCATCGTGTCGACCATTGATCTCGGCGGTCAGCCTGATGCCGTTGCCATCAGTCCGGATCGGCGCTATGCCGCCGTTGTCATCGAAAACCAGCGCGATGAAGAACTGGGCGATGGCGCGCCACCGCAGACGCCCGCTGGCTACTTGACGATCGTCGATCTGGTCGGTGGCCCCGGTGGCTGGACTACGCGCAAAGTCAACCTGACGGGTTTGCCTGGCATGCTTTACGCCGCTGATCCGGAACCCGAATACGTGGCTATCAACCACAACAACGTTGCTGTGGTGACCTTGCAGGAGAATAATCATATTGCACTGGTGAATCTGGCGACGGGCAAGGTGGTAGATCATTTCAGCGCCGGCACCGTCAACCTGGATCGGATTGACACCAACGAAAATGATTTAATCGAACTCAACAGCAGCCTGACCAGCGTCCCGCGTGAACCGGATGGCGTTACCTGGATCTCAAACAGCGAGTTCGCCACGGCCGATGAAGGTGATCTCAACGGCGGCAGTCGCGGCTTTACCATTTACGACACATCGGGCACAGTCCGTTATGCTGCGGGTAACAGCGTTGAACACACCATCGTCCGTCATGGTCATTACCCCGAAGACCGCTCGGAAAACAAGGGCAACGAACCGGAAAATGTAGCCGCCGCACGCTATGGCAAAGACAACTTGCTGTTCGTCGGCTCCGAGCGCGCCAGCGTCGTGCTGGTTTACCAGATGATGAACCCGCTTAAACCCAAACTGCTCCAGGTCTTGCCCTCTGCCGTCAAACCTGAGGGACTGCTGACCATTCCGCAGCGCAAGTTGCTCGTCGTCGCCAGCGAGGAAGATGCCCGCGACGATAAGATACGCGCGGCGTTGACCATTTACCGGCAGGGCGCGCAAGCCACCTACCCCACAGTGATTTCTAAAAACCGTGCCGGCGGTACGCCGATACCCTGGGGCGCGTTATCCGGTTTGGCGGCCGATCCACAGAAGAAAAGGACGGTCTACGCCATCCATGACAGCTTCTATGACAAGAGCCGCATTTTTGTGATGGATGCGCATAACGAACCAGCGGTCATCAGAAAAGAAATCGTATTGCATGATGCGATGGGTAAACTGGCTGCGGTACAGGCCAGTATGGTCAACGGCGATGGCACGGTACACCTGGATCCGGAAGGCATCGCCGTCAGCGATGACGGCGGGTTCTGGATCGTCTCCGAGGGAGGCGGCACGGTAGGCGATGCACAGCGCCCGTTCGAAACGCTCAATCTGTTATTGAAGATCGGCAAGGACGGTGTGATCGAACGGGTCGTGACCTTGCCGGCAGCAGTCAATGCCCGTCAGGTGCGTTTTGGGTTTGAAGGCGTGACATCGGTCGGCACAGGCCAGAACGAAGTGATCTATGTCGCGTTTCAGCGCGAGTGGGCCGGTGATCCGAAAGGCAAGGTTCGTATAGGTCGCTATACCACCGCGACCGGTGCCTGGAATTTTTACTATTACCCCTTGGACCTGCCGGCTTCCGCCAATGGCGGTTGGGTCGGTCTCTCCGAACTCACCGCTGTCGGCGATGACGAATTCATCGTAGTCGAACGTGACGACCAGAGTGGAGCCGACGCGGTCATCAAACGCATTTATAAATTCTCCGTTGCGAACTTGAACCCGATGGTAGATGAGGGCGGTATTCCTGGCTTCCCGGTGGTCAGTAAACACCTGGTGCATGACCTGATGCCGGACTTAAAGGCCACCGGCGGACAGGTGCTGGAGAAAATCGAAGGGCTCACTGTGTTGCATAATGGTGATGTACTGGTCGTCAATGACAATGATGGCGTAAAGGACTCAAACGGTGAAACCCGGTTATTAAGGCTGGAGAAATTGCTGGGAGACCATAATGGACATGATGAGGGGCATTAAGGTTAATTCCAATTATTGTTAAAAACAACACCTGTCATTCCGAACGCACGTGAGGAATCTTAAAGATTTCTCGCTACGCTCGAAATGACAATAAAATGATATCTGCGAAAGATATAGACACTTCTAACGAGAATTGGATAAGATGACCTGATGGCTTGAATGAAAAGGCCTGTGCCGAACTGGCCTTTTCATCATTCATCACGCAAATTTATAAAACATTTCAGTTAAAGTGCCATCTTGTGATTCAGCCTTTCTGACAACATCCCTTTATCAATAATAAATGTAACAATAGCATCCAGCCCCTGTCCCGACTTAAGGTTAGAAAAAATAAAGGGCTTGTCGCCGCGCATTTTCCTGGCATCCCGATCCATCACTTCCAGTGATGCGCCAACATAAGGCGCCAGATCAATTTTATTTATCACCAGTAAATCAGAACGGGTAATGCCTGGGCCACCCTTGCGCGGAATTTTATCGCCTGCGGAAACATCAATCACGTATAAGGTCAGGTCTGACAACTCTGGGCTAAACGTGGCGGCCAGATTGTCACCGCCGCTTTCAATAATCACCACGTCAAGATTCTTAAATCGCTCACATAATTGTTCAACGGCCGCCAGATTCATCGACGCATCTTCGCGGATCGCGGTATGAGGACATCCCCCCGTTTCAACGCCAATAATGCGGTCTTCAGACAAGGCCTGGCTGCGCACTAAAAATTGTGCGTCTTCTTTGGTATAGATATCATTCGTCACTACCGCCATATGAAATCTATCGCGCATTTTTTTGCACAAGGCGTCAACCAATGCGGTCTTGCCTGAACCTACCGGCCCGCCAATGCCGACACGCAACGTGGGCTTTTGCAACATGGTGATGTCCTCTGTCTAATTATTTAAGAACGAAACAAGCGTGAATACTGTGTCTCATGCAAGGCACTAAAAATTCCTGCCATGGGCACAAATACACCTATCTCCTCGTCACGGCTCACCATTCCTTGCTCGACCCATGCAGGCATCTGCCCAATTACATGAGATAAAATACGCTGCCCGGCAGTTTGCCCCAGCGAAATTAACTTAAGTGCGGCAGCCACCTGATTTTCGAGCCAAGTCCATACATAACCCATCGCCAGCGCGCGGATTGGGATATTCCAGCGTACTGCGGCCAAAGAAAATGTGGTGGCAAAGCTGGTGTGAGGATGAGAAATCCACGTTTTCGCGTCCACCATATCCAGACTCACCAATAATCGGGAAAGCGCCGCGCCCAAGTGCCGGTCTTCCGCCTGCAATTCAGCGGACTCCCGGCAGGCATGTAAAAAAGCACTCCAATGTTCTACAGCTTCATTGTCTGCGGCGTGCCAGGCGTGATGCAAGCGCATCAGCACCGGCACATCCAAGCGACACACAGCATGCTCCATCACACCGCAAATCCAATGCTGGGCGGTGGCCTCATCGCGCACTGTTTCTGTAGAAACTGCATATTCCAACCCTTGAGAATAGGCATAAGCGCCCACTGGCAAAGAGGGGCTTACCAACTGCATGAGGCGCAACAAAGGAGTATCCGTTACTTGATGGAAGCCATCCTGCAAAAGAATCATGGGGTGTGGTGCGCGGCATGCGCATACGCCCCGGCCTCAGGTTCAAACGGCAGCATTTCGTGTGAAACGGTTAACCCCAACTGGCTCACCAGGTCATCCAGCACATGATCACGCAAATACCTGACGCAGGTCGTGCCGATGTGCAGCGCCACATGCCGGTTACCCAAATGATAGCAGGCCTTGGCCAGTAATAATGGAGACGCTGTGCTGGCAGTTGATACCGCCTCGTGCGCCGCATGAATCATCACCACGTTTCCCGCATCGGCACGCAATAAATCACCATGACGCAATACTGATCCGCGCGGCAGGAATAAAACGGCTTCTTCGCCGTTGTCTAAATGTGTCGACAAACGGCTGCGCTGACGTAGTTCAAAAGGTAAAGTCAATGTGGCGTCAAACTTAACACTATGATGAATACGCTCAAAAAACTGCATCATAAACAGACCTCCATCGCTAAAACAGAAAATAGCGTTGCGCCAAAGGCAGCACCGCAAGTGGTTCACAAGTCAGCAATACCCCGTCGGCGCGCACTTCATAAGTCTGCGAGTCAACCTCCATGTGAGGCTGATAACTGTTGTGAATCAGATCAGATTTACGAATCGTGCGGACGTTCTTTACGCTTACCAGTTTTTTTGTCAAACCATACGTTTTGTCTATTCCTGTATCCAACGCCGCCTGCGAAACAAAATGCACGCTGGTCGCCGTGCGTGCTCCACCCAGAGCGCCAAACATGGTGCGGTAATGCACTGGCTGTGGCGTTGGAATCGACGCGTTAGGGTCGCCCATCGGCACGGCGGCGATCATGCCGCCCTTGATAATCATGGAGGGCTTGGCGCCAAAAAATGCCGGACGCCATAATACGATGTCCGCTAATTTACCTGCTTCTATCGAACCGACTTCATGGCTGATGCCGTGGGTAATGGCGGGATTGATAGTGTATTTTGCGATATAGCGTTTGATGCGGAAATTATCGTGGCGTGAATTGTCTTCGGCCAGCGCGCCGCGTTGCACTTTCATCTTGTGCGCAGTTTGCCAGGTGCGGGTAATCACTTCACCGACGCGGCCCATCGCCTGTGAGTCCGACGAAATCATGCTGAACGCACCCAGGTCATGCAGGATATCTTCAGCGGCAATGGTTTCGCGGCGTATCCGCGATTCAGCAAACGCCACATCTTCAGCAATCGCAGGGTCAAGGTGATGACATACCATCAACATATCAAGATGCTCGTCAACAGTATTGACAGTATAGGGGCGCGTGGGGTTAGTTGACGATGGCAGCACATTCGCTTCGCCGCACGCCTTGATAATATCCGGCGCATGACCACCGCCCGCTCCTTCAGTATGGTAGGTATGAATGGTGCGCCCTTTGAAAGCGGCGAGTGTGTCTTCGACAAATCCCGACTCATTCAAGGTATCGGTGTGGATGGCAATCTGCACATCGTATTTTTCAGCGACATTTAAGCAATTATCAATCGCTGCTGGCGTCGTGCCCCAATCTTCGTGCAGCTTCAAACCCATCGCGCCTGCTTCAATTTGCTCTTCCAGTGGTTCCGGCAGACTGGCGTTGCCTTTACCGAGAAAACCAATATTCATTGGCAATGCTTCAGCCGCTTGCAGCATGCGCTGCATATACCACGGCCCGGGCGTGCAGGTGGTGGCATTGGTGCCTGCTGCAGGGCCGGTGCCGCCACCGATCATGGTGGTCACACCCGACATCAGGGCGCCTTCAATTTGTTGTGGGCAGATGAAATGAATATGCGCATCTATCGCGCCGGGCGTGGCAATGAGCCCTTCACCGGCAATAATTTCTGTGCCTGGCCCAATCACAATCGTGACGTTGGGCTGAATGTCCGGGTTGCCGGCTTTACCTATGCCAGAAATACGGCCATTTTTCAGGCCAATATCGGCTTTGACAATGCCCCAATAATCCATGATCAGCGCATTGGTGATAACCGTATCGGCCACTTCATGCGCGCAACGCTGGCCCTGGCCCATTCCGTCACGAATAACTTTGCCACCACCAAATTTAACTTCTTCACCGTAGACGGTGTGATCAACCTCTACTTCAATCCATAATTCGGTATCACCTAAACGCACCCGGTCACCCACGGTGGGACCATACATTTCCATGTAAGCGCGGCGGTCAATTGTTTTCATCATTTCTTCTCCAGCGGCCCCATCACCCTGGCATTAAAGCCATAGACGCGACGCTCTCCCACATATTCCACCAAGTCTATTTCACGGGTTTGGCCGGGTTCAAAACGCACGGCGGTTCCGGCTGCAATATTAAGGCGGCAGCCATAGGTTTTTTCACGCTCAAAGCTCAAGGCACTGTTGGTTTCATAAAAGTGATAGTGCGAACCCACCTGAACAGGACGATCCCCGGTATTGGCAACGCTGATGCGTAATGGCCTGCGCCCTGCATTCAGTTCAATATCACCTGATGCCACTATAATCTCACCTGGAATCATGGCTATCACCTCGCTAGGGAATCGCTGATTAAATCAAAATATGTCATTTCGACCAACGGGAGAAATCCTTGTCTCGAACGACTGTGAGAGATCTTCAAGATTTCTCCCGTTGGTCAAAATGACACATTAATCAGCGATTCATTATGAAATCGGATTATGCACTGTAACGAGCTTGGTGCCGTCAGGAAAAGTTGCTTCAACCTGCACATCAGGAATCATTTCCGCAATGCCTTCCATCACATCGTCACGCGTCAGCAGTGTCGTGCCATAGCTCATCAAATCAGCCGCGCTACGCCCGTCACGCGCGCCTTCCATAATCGCCGCGCAAATATAGGCGATCGCTTCGGGATAATTTAATTTCACACCGCGCGCCTTGCGCCGTTCTGCTAGCAGGGCGGCGGTAAAAATCAGCAACTTGTCTTTTTCTCGTGGCGTTAAATCCATGATGATTCTCTACAGTAGTTATGTGGCCCAAATACGCGGTGCGCAGGCGGTTCTTTCCAATACCAGGGGACGCAGCACTCCCCAGGCGCGAATAAAATAGTGCCGCGCCTGTTCGGCGCTATGCCCCAGATAACGGCATATCAATACTTCATCGCGTTGCGTGGCGCTGAATAAATCATCACCATTTTGAGATGGGGTAATCTTCGCCACCGCGTCACGTACACACTGTACTGCGCCCGGATTTTTTGTGATACACACAAAACTGCCCGTTACGCTAAACCCCGCCAATCCCCATGCCGCGCCAAGCAAAGCACTGCCGCCCGTCACACAGGCACGCTCTATCCACAGTGGCCGTCCATCACGCCAAATCTCAAAATGCTGGCGATACTCACCCTGCGTATACACTTCCTGCGCGGCACGGCGCCCCAGGCAGGTAATTTCCCAGCCCATGAAATGCGCGTCACGCGTAAGCTCTACGCGCGTGACGCTGTCTACCCACGCACCATCAAAAACAATGGACTCTTGTGGAAACCATTCCAGCGACGCGCCTCCTTCTACAGTAAGAGATTGATGCAGTCGCGCCGACGTGCCGTTTTTACTGCGATAAAATTTATTTGCGGCGGGGGTTGTCAGCAAGACCTGCGCACGTTCACCTGCCTGCACCTGTATCTGCAACGTATCGCCACCGACAATCCCACCCGGCGGATGCAATATATAAACATGACACACCTGCAGCTCAGGATAAAACGGGCGCTGCACACGCAACGGGCCACTATGCCTACGCCGTGACAAGGTAGTGCGCCCGCCGCTCTCGCTAAAACCCAGCGCGAGTTCCGCACGCCACCCCGCCGCGTGCGCAGACTCCGGGATTATCGCAACTAATGCGGCGTGGGGCATATTTTTTCCGATTTATTATTCAGAGCCACGGCCTCCAGGAATCACCAATAGTTTAGTTATAACATATAAATTATTGCATTACACAACACTACCCCAAATGCTACCGTAGCTGGAATACACTGGGCACTAGAATGGTGCGTGGGGCGAGGGCTGGAGATGTTTTTGGTGCGCAAGGCAGGTGGCTATGAACGCAAAAAGACAAAAAGCAAGGCCTGCCCCAAAGCGGAGGAAAATCTTAAAGATTTCTCCTGCGATCGAAATGACAGCGGTTGATATGAATAACATTCACCATCCCAAACGAACAGTATTGAGAGGCGATCCCGACCCGTCGCCCTGGTCGGCTTATCTTCTTCATTTGATAAGTTTTGCTCGTATGCCCATAGCCCCCACAACCACCACTACAGCAGTCATATCCATCGCGAAATCCCCCAGGCTCATTGTCCGGCCAGGAAGAAAGGTCTGGCGCCACTCATCCAGGGCGCCGACGCAACCCACCAGAAGAATTATCAATAACGGCCATCTTCCCTGAAAACCTACCCATAGCATCAAAGCCAACACACCAAACGTCGTGAAATGAGCCACCTTGTCCCAGGGTGGTTGAAACAAACCTGCCGCTTCTGGTTGATTTCCTCCCCAGAAAAGCAGGACCACAAAAATAATGGCTCCCAGCAATGAAATTTTACTTAACATAGATACTCTATCCTGGTGTGTTACAACGGCAGCTCAAACAGGCGTCAGCGCTGTAAGGCACAAATAAAAATCCCCGTAGCAAGCTGCGGGGAGAGCGTAGCGAGGAGGCCAAACCCGAAGAGATTGAACCGCTCATGTTTCGACAGGGCTCTCCTGAGTTTATCGAAGGACTCAGCACGAACGGTTTTTTGTGGGGCGCACCCAATGGGGGAGGTAGCCCGTTCACCCTGGGCAGCCCGCGCAGCGGGCGTGTCGAAGGGTTGAGCGCACCTGCCACCTGCTGGATTTAGGTAAACGAACTATTGCGCCGTAATCTTCAACAACTCGACTTCGAAGATCAACGTGGCGTTAGGGCCGATGGCGCCTCCTGCGCCGCGTTCGCCGTAGGCGAGTTCTGACGGGACAACGATCTGCCACTTCGCGCCTTCTTTCATGGCTTGCAGCGCTTCCTGCCAGCCCTTAATTACCCCATTCACCGGGAAGCTGGCGGATTGCCCGCGGCTGTATGAGCTGTCGAACTCCGTGCCATCAATCAACGTGCCACGATAATTCACCTCAACCGTATCACTCGCTTTAGGCGACGCGCCGGTACCCGGCTTGATGATTTTATATTGCACGCCACTGGGCAAGGTTTTTACTCCGGCCTTGTCCTTGTTAGCGGCAAGAAATTTCTGCCCCGCAGCCTGGTTGGTCTCGGCAAGTTTAGCGATCTCGACCTCGCGTTGCTTTTGAACACGGGTCAATGTCGCTTGAATAACTTCTGGACTGAGTTGCAACTTGGTACCGGCCACAGTGTCTTTGATAGCCGCCATGAACGCTGCCTCGTCCAGATCAATATTGTCGCCCTTGATTTGCTGGCCGACCTGCATGCCGACGATATAGCTGAAGCGTTTTTTGTCGGTATCAAGATCAAGCGCCAGCGCCTGAACTGTCCAGAGGCTTGCAAAGGAAACAACGGAGGCCATCACTAAATATTTTTTCATCAGTTAAGTTCCTTGGTTAAAAACATTGTAAATACATAAATCTCTCACTTCTGCGGCCGGAAAAAATTCAGGCGTGCGCGCAATTGACGGAGCGTAGTGGCGTCGGCGCTGTCTTTAGCGAGCACAATGGAACGGCGCCGGGCGCCGCGCTGAGGCGGCGCTTCGAGTTCAAAGTTGAGAATAACCAGTAAGGGGTGTACGTAGCTGCCGGGCAATAAGCGCACCGCCAGTTGTTCGCCGCTGGCGGCGTGCAGCGACCAGTCGTTGTCGCTGTCCCAGACCACGCGGCGAATGGTGAGCGGGCCGCGTAACATGGCGTGGGTTTTGAGGGTGTAGACCAGGCTGCCGGTAATTAATCCCACCAAGGGCGCGAGCGCCCATATCGGCAGGGCGAGCGGTACTAATACGGCGAGCGCACCGCCATGGGCAAACAGGATTAAACTGGCTAACCACCGCGACGGGCGCAGTTCAACTTTCAAGGGGGGCGCGGATTTTGGTGACGACATTGGCAATACTCTGGTCTGTGGGGATCATGCGTCCGAGCATGTATTCTAGCAAAACTGCGTCGGGATAATCCAATAACTCGACGAAGGCGTGCTGCTCTGCAACGGCAAGCGCATCAAATTTTGTGTCGAGAAAGCCTTGGAGCAGGATATCCAGCTCCAGCATGCCGCGTCGGCATTGCCAGTAGAGACGGGGGCGGTTTAGCATGGATGTTACCTTAAGGAACCTGTGATTTATTAGCCTGTCATTTCGACCGCAGGCGACCGCCATGGATGGCGGAAGGTAGAGCAACGCAGGAGCAGTTGCCGGGAGAAATCCTTGTCTCGAACGTAAAGAATAACTGTCATCCCGAACGTAGTGAGGGATCTTCAGGATTTCTCCCTTCGGTCGAAATGACACATGTTAAAGTTTCGTTAAATCAAATGCTTGAGCATTATTTTCTTGATCTGTCCAATAGCTTTGGTGGGGTTTAATCCTTTGGGGCAGACATCGACGCAGTTCATGACGGTGTGGCAGCGGAACAGGCGATACGGGCCTTCCAGCGCGTCGAGGCGCTCGGCTGTGGCTTGATCACGGCTATCGGCGATAAAGCGATAGGCTTGCAATAACGCCGCCGGGCCGCGAAATTTATCGGGGTTCCACCAGAATGACGGACACGCGGTGGAGCAGCAGCCGCACAGGATACATTCGTACAGGCCGTCCAGTTTGTCGCGTTCCTGCGGGGTTTGCAGGTATTCCATTTCCGGCTCGGGGTCATGCACTACCAGGTAGGGTTTGATGGAACGGTATTGATGATAAAACTGGCTAAGATCCACCACCAGATCGCGGATCACCGGCATGCCGGGCAGCGGGCGAATTGTAATGGGCTGCTTGAGATCAACCAACGGCGTGGTGCATGCCAGTCCATTGCGGCCATTAATATTCATGGCATCGGAGCCACACACACCCTCGCCACAGGAGTGGCGAAACGTCAGACTTTCATCCTGCGCTTTAAGCAGGCGCAACGCTTCCAGCAACATCATGTCGGGCGTTACATCAGCGCCTGCCAGCTCCATGGTTTGCATGGTGGGCGCGGCGTCCGTTTCTGGATTATAGCGGTAAATGGAAAAACGCATATCAATATACCCTGGGCTTGGGAGAGAATCCTTCTACGGTTAGCGGCTTCATGCGCACGGGTTTGTAGTCCAGTGCGCCGCCTTTAAAAAATAAGCTGTGCTTCAGCCATTTCACGTCGTCACGCTGCGGATAATCAATGCGCATGTGCGCACCACGACTCTCTTTGCGCGCCAGCGCAGAGGCCACGGTGGCCAGCGCAAGATCCACCAGATTTTCCAGTTCAAATGCTTCGATACGCGCGGTGTTGAATATTTTGCTATGATCCTTAAGATAAACATTCTGCAAACGCTGCTCTATTTGCAGCACTTTTTCCAACCCCACGCGCAACACATCTTCGGTGCGAAACACACCGCAATAGTGATCCATGACGGCTTTTAATTCGTTGCGTAAACCATCCACCGTTTCGCCTTCACCGCGCCGCTCCCAACGCGCAAGATGCGTCAATGCGGCGTCGATGCTGTGTTGTGAAGCGATACGGCTATAGCGGTTTTCCTTGAGGTAGTCGATGATGTGATTACCCGCCGCACGGCCAAACACTACGATATCGAGCAATGAATTACCGCCCAGACGATTCGCGCCATGCACTGACACGCACGCGCATTCGCCCACGGCATACAAACCCGGCACCGGCTCTTCCGCGCCTTGCTGCTGAGGCACGACCACTTGCCCAAAACGATTGGTGGGTATGCCGCCCATGGTGTAATGCGCGGTGGGAAAGATCGGGATCGGCGCATCAATCGGGTCGATGTGCAGAAACGTCATCACCATATCGCGTATGCCGGGCAGACGTTTGCGTATCACGTCTGCACCCAGATGATCGACCTTCAGCAGAATGTGATCTTTGTTGGCACCGCAGCCGCGCCCTTCGTGAATTTCAGTGGCGACCGCGCGGCTCACTACGTCACGGCTGGCTAAATCTTTGGCGTTGGGCGCGTAGCGTTCCATGAAGCGTTCGCCATTACCATTGATAAGATAACCGCCTTCGCCGCGCACCGCTTCGGAAATCAACATGCCTTTGCCTGCGATACCCGTCGGGTGGAACTGGAAAAATTCCATGTCTTGCAGCGGAATGCCCGCCCGTAGCGCCATCGCCATGCCGTCACCGGTATTGATGCGCGCATTGGTGTTGGTGCGGAATAATTGCCCGGCACCACCGGTGGCGATGAGGGTGGTCTTGGCCTGAATTATCAGCGGTTCGCCGGTTTCAATTTCCAGCACCAGTGCACCGAGGATGTAGCCTTCATCATCCTTGATCAGGTCTATCGCAAAATATTCATCAAAAAAATGGGTTTTGGCGCGGATGTTTTGTTGATACAGCGCGTGCAGAATGGCGTGGCCCGTGCGATCTGCCGCCGCGCAGGTGCGCGCCGCTTGCGCGCCACCGAAATTCTGGCTTTGCCCGCCAAACGGGCGCTGATAAATTTTGCCGTTATCCAGGCGTGAAAACGGCACGCCGATATGTTCCAGTTCAACCACCAGGCGCGGCGCAGCATGGCACATGTATTCAATGGCATCTTGATCACCGAGAAAATCTCCGCCTTTCACGGTGTCGTACATGTGCCAATGCCAGTTGTCAGGCAATACGTTGGCGAGCGCGGCATTCATGCCGCCTTGTGCGGCCACGGTGTGCGAACGGGTCGGAAATACTTTTGATACCACGGCGACATTGGCATCGGCTTGCGCCAGTTGCAACGCAGCGCGCAAACCACCGCCACCGGCACCGATGACAAGCGTGTCAAATTTACGCATCGGGATTGTCATATTGTTTACGCCGTGCATGGATGCACAAGTGTTGCGAGAGGCAGGATGCCGGAAGCGACCGTTACGATAGATAGCGGGGTCGGTATCAGCATGAGAACACGCAATACCCACAACCCCATGGCAAACAGCCCCAGTGCAACAGACGTCAGCAATATAAAACGGATCACTGGTGGGCGCGCATAATCCATAATCACATCGCGCAACCCCACCCAGGCGTGCATCAGCAGCGCGGCAAAAAATACGCTGGTGGCGACGGCGATAAACGGCAAGCCCATCCACTCCCGCCATGCCGGGTACGACGTCGGCGCATCCAGCAGCAGATACAGGCCGAACATTACAATATAAACGGCCAAATATACCGCGCTGACACGTTGCATCAACCAGGCGCGCGAACCGTGGGCGCGCCAGCTCATAGCAGCACCAGCAAGGCGATGATAGGCACGATCAATCCACCCACGTTAATGATCCATGCGCTGCGCCGCGCGCTGTCACGCCCAACGCCGATGTCGGCATCAATCAGCAGAAAACGGATACCCGCCAGCATGTGATGCGCCAGCCCCCACACCATCAGCACCGCCATAAACTTGACGAAAGGATGCCGCAAAATCTCCAGCGCCTGCGCATAACCCTGCTCATTGCGCAAAGATAAATCAAGCAGATAAATTAAAAATGGGATCAGCACGCACATCATCACGCCACTGACACGGTGCGCGAACGACAGCACCGCCACCACCGGCATGCGGATTTGCAGCAGATTCATAAAGATAGGACGATTTTTTTTATTCATTGAGCTATTCATCGACGCCTGATTTATCTGGCTTTTAATGGAGCCAGCCCGTAGTCCTGCTAATGTTATAATGAACAACCGTGCCAACACTAACATTTCCCGTGCAACACTAACAGGTTATACCACGACCATGAACGCTGACTGGAACACTTTTTTGCAACAGGCGGGCGCTGCCATTATAGATGGGGTCGTGGCAGGCCGCGTTCGTGACTTTGGCCAGCCCGTCGACGAGCTACAGGCGCCGAATAACGGCAATATCCTCGCTGACGTATCACACATGGGTTTGATTGCAGTGCAGGGCGCAGATGCTGCAACCTTCCTGCAAGGCCAGCTTACCAATGACATCCGCGAAGTATCTGCAACACACAGCCAGATCAGCGCCTATTGCAGCCCCAAGGGGCGCATGTTGGCCTGCATGCGCATCTTTATGCGTGATGACACGTATTACCTGGGCCTGCCGCGCGATATCCTCGATGCCACCTTGCAGCGTTTGCGCATGTTTGTGCTGCGCGCCAAGGTCACGCTCAGCGATGCCAGCGATACCCTGGTGTATATCGGGTATGCCGGTGAGCGCGCTGCGGCGACACTGGAGGTGGCTCTGGGCGCCATCCCCGCAAACGTCAACGATGTCACCCAGGGCAACGGACTGACAGTGCTGCGCCTGCCTGGCTCAGTGCCGCGCTTTGGCATCATCGGCGAAGTTGCAGCAATACAAACCCTGTGGAACACGCTACGTGTCAGCGCCCAACCAGTAGGCGCGAACGTGTGGGATTTGCTCGATATCCGCGCCGGCATCCCCACCGTCTACGCCGCCACCCGCGATGCGTTTGTGCCACAAATGGCGAATCTCGATACGATCGGCGGCATCAGTTTCAAAAAGGGCTGTTACACCGGCCAGGAAATTGTAGCGCGCATGCATTACCTGGGCACGCTCAAACGCCGCATGTTCCTGGCGAAAGTTATAGCGGACGTGGCGCCCCAGCCTGGCGATGCGTTATATGCCTCGGGCACAGACGACGCACAGGGATGTGTTAGTGTCGCAGGAGGCAGGATGCCGGGAGCGGCCAACGTGCAAAGCATCGGCACTGTCGTCACAGCACAGCGCGTGTCACGCGGGGAATATGCAGCATTGGCGGTAGTGGATATTAAAAGCGCAGCAACGGGTCAGATCCACCTGTACACAGTGACGGGCACCGCGCTCACTTTTATTCCCCTGCCTTATACGCCTGAATAACTCGCCATTCCCGCGCAGGCGGGAATCCAGAAACTATATAGTGTCACCTGCGTCCGAACGCTGGATTCCCGCCTGCGCGGGAATGACAGAAACTTGAATTTTTAGAGGTACTCTCAAGTATTCCTGAATCCTGCCGAAAACCATACACGGACATTATCACCGCCAAGAGCCACGCATGGTAATCAGCAACACTAGAAAACAGGATCCCGAAGGCAAGTTCATTGCCATGTTGCTGGATGGCATCCGCAACAAACGCATTACCTTGCCCACCCTGCCCGAAGTCGCCATTAAAGTGCGCAATGCCGCCGCGTCACCCAACACCACCTCGGCGCAGCTTGCACAACTTATCGCCCTTGATCCTGCCTTGTCTGCGCGTTTACTGCAAGTTGCCAACAGTCCTCTGTACCGTGGCAACAGCAAACTTTCCAATATCCAAACCGCAGTTGCGCGGCTGGGGCACACTTTGGTGCGCAATATTATTGCGAGCGTGGTAGTGACCCAACTATTCCAGACCCGTACATCCCCATTACTGAAAAGCCACTTAAAGGCCACGTGGGAGCACACCATTAAAACCGCAGCCATCAGCCACGTACTGGCGCAAAAATTTACCCGCCTGGCGCCTGAACAAGCCATGCTGGCGGGCCTGATACATGACATTGGCAAGTTACCCATCCTCAGCCAGCTGGAACATTTCCCTGAATTACTGGAAGACAGCGAAACCGTCGACCGGCTGCTGCAGTTGCTCCATCCGCAAATCGGCAAGGTGATTCTTGAAGTCTGGCAATTCCCACCCGAGATGATCACGGTGGCCGCAGAGCACGAAAATCTGCAACGTAACTCCGGCCCTGAGGTGGATTACACCGACATCGTAGTGATAGCAAACATGCACGGGCACCTGGGCGAAGCGGGGTATGTGGGGTTTGCAGAGTGGCCAACGGTTCCCGCTTACGCCAAACTGGGGTTCAATCCCAAACAATACCTGGCCGCCTTGAGTGACGCTCAACAGGAAATGCTGGAAATTCAGAAGCTACTGACGGCATAATAAGCGCAAGCTTCCGTCGGACACCTGATCATGCAATTCAACCTGGAGCGCGACCCGCGCACCCATACCATTATTTCCTATGCGCCGGGGCAAGTGGTCGTGACCATTCCCTGGACGGCCGAAGACAACACCCCGCTGCTGCTGGACAACGACGGCGAATTGCGTGGCCGCATCCGCCATGAAACACTCAACCGCAGCGTCATCATTATGCCAGAACAGATTGTGAAAGACTGGCCGCCGCAAGCGCGTGGTGATCTCACCACTGAACATTTTGACACCGTGATCGCCATGCAACCCGAAGTCGTGCTGTTCGGCACCGGCCCACACCTGTGGTGGCCGTCATCGGCAATACTCTCGGCATTCGCCAGACAACGCATCGGCTTTGAAGTCATGGACACCGCCGCCGCCTGCCGCACCTATAACATCCTGGTGTATGAAGGGCGAAATGTGGCCACCGCGTTATTGATGATTTAATAAAACCGGACAAGAGATGACAACCAATACTAACTATCGCAGCGAAAAAGACAGCCTCGGCTCACTCAATGTACCCGCCGACGCCTGGTATGGCATTCAGACCGCGCGTGCCGTGATTAACTTTCCGATCAGTGGGCGTGGCCCGGATCGTGATTTTGTCATGGCGCACGTACGTGTCAAACGCGCCGCCGCCACCGCTAACCACAAAGTCGGCTGGCTGGATGACACGCAAACCACCGCCATCATCAATGCCTGCGACACGATCTTGCAAGGACACCATCTCGATCAATTCGTAGTGGATCGCTTTCAGGCAGGTGCAGGCACCAGCCATAACATGAACAGCAACGAAGTCATCGCCAACCTTGCCAACGTAGCGCTGGGCGGCGCGCGTGGCGCGTATAAACCCATCAACCCCAATGACCACGTCAACATGGGGCAGAGCACCAACGACACCATTCCCACCGCGATACGCCTCACCGCGCTCGCCAAACTGCCGCGCCTGCTGACCGCCGTGCGCAGTATGGCCGATGAATACGCGCGCATCGGCGCCGCCGAAATCGATACCGTGAAAAGTGGCCGCACTCATCTGCAAGACGCCGTGCCCACCACGCTTGGCCGCGAATTTAACGCCTATGCGTGGACGCTGCGCCGCTGCGCCACCCATCTGCAAAACCGCCGCGACGCACTGTGCGAGATCGGCTTGGGCGGCAGCGCTGCGGGCACCGGTCTCAACACCGCGCCTGATTATGCGCAAAACGCCGCCGCAGAACTGGCGCGACTCATTGGCGAACCGATCCGCCCTGCGACCGACCTTGCCGCGCAAATGCAATCCATGCACGACATTCAGGCGTTGTCATCAGCGATCCGCGACCTCACGCTTGAAGTTATCCGCATCGCCAACGACATGCGCCTGCTGGCCTCTGGCCCACGCACCGGCCTCGGTGAAATTTTATTACCTGCCGTGCAGCCCGGCTCCAGCATCATGCCCGGCAAGGTTAATCCGGTGATGTTCGAAATGCTTAACCAGGTGTGTTATCAAGTGCTGGGACAAGACGCGGCGATTGCCGCCATGACACAAGCGGGGCAACTGGAATTAAACGTGATGATGCCGGGGCTTGGTTCCGCGCTGTTTGATGCCATGGACTGGCTCACCAATGCCCTTAACGCCACCACCGAATTCAACCTCAAAGGCTTGCAGGTAGACCGCGCGCGCTGCAAGGAATTTCTGCATACCAGTGTGGCGCTGGCAACCTTGCTCAACACCCGCATCGGCTACGCCGCCGCCGCTGAAATCGCCAAAGCTTCCGAAAAATCCGGGCGGCCAGTGCGTGATATTGTTGCGGAAAAAAATCTGATGACAGCGGCGGAATTTGATGCCCTGGTGTTGCGGGCGGCCAAGGAAGGGCGCGAAGGATAGCGCATTGCCAGGGTAACCTGTGACAACCTGGCCTGGCAACCTGCCGGACTTTCTCCGGCAGCACCCCCCATACTGTCATTTCGACCGAAGGCGACCGCCATCCATGGCGGTCGCCTTCGGTCGAAATGACACGGTTCGCGTAGCACGGCGTGCGCGCCAGCATTCCCTGCCGACAACACATTCCCCCTCAATGCGGCTCGGATTTATCGGGCAGTTTTTTCAACGGGGATGGATGCTCCCCCGCATGCGACAAATACAGCGCCAGACCGATCAACGCAATACCCCCGGCGAGATACAGCAAATCAACCGGGCTTTCAAACTTCATGTCGATGGCGTGCTCAAAATACTTCACAATCAAAATCATCAGGATCACTTTGGCAAGACTCGCCTTCAGATCATCGAGACTGTGGATCAATAATACATTTGATTTTGTTTCCGAACTCTCGGCCTGATCAATGTTGCTGATAAACAGCTCGTACAAACCCAGCGCAAAAATCAACAATACCGTCGCCAGCAAATAGCCATCCACAATTTCCACCACATGGGTAATCATGGTGCCACGCAACTGACTGCGCGCTTCCCCCACCAGATCGGGCGAAGCATACTCACCCAGATGGATAACCATGAAATAGGCATCAATCGTAGCGATAAAAAACATGGCGAAACTTGCCACCAGGCTGGTAATCACCGCCGCCAGCACAATCAGGCGGCTGTTCCACAACGCCCCTTCAAAAGCACTTTCGAGTTTATTTTTCATGGCGCTGTGTCTGACTGCCAGGAATCATCAACACTTGTCCAGGATAAATAATATTGGCGTCCTTGATATGCCGCCGGTTGGCTTTATAAATTATCGGCCAGCGGTGGGGATTAGCGTAAAACTCATGCCGCGCCGCAATCTTCCACAAACTATCGCCACGTTGCACCTTGTAATGCGCCGCGCCGATAGAATCAGGGGTAGACTCAGATGAAGTCACAACAGGAGGAACAGAAGGAGAAGGCACTACAACCACGGGCTGCGACCGCCGTTTCGCCTCACGCAACGCATCTACAAGATGCTGCGCCGCAGCATAAGCGGCTTTCCCCTCTTCGCGCCGATGCGCCGCTTCAATGGCATCCATTTCTGCCTGTTGTGCGTGTTGTGGATTGCCCTTCACCTCCTTCCCTGGCCGCAGGCTACGCGCCTCATCCATCAAAGCATGGGCTTCGTCCAGTAAAATTCGCGTTCGATCCAGCAAGGCCTGATTAACATCGCGCTCGGCATGCTGCCTGGCTTCACGCGCTAACCACACTGCCGCCTCGTCATCATCAATCAACGCCGCTGCCTCAGCCTTCTGCAACAGATCCACCGCGCCACCTGACAACGCATCCATAGCGTCAGCCTCTTGCAACGCGGCTTTCGCCTCGCTAATCGCCAAGGCCATAGTGCGCGCCTTGGTCGCCTCTACCTTGGCGGCCAAGGCATCATGCTGCGCCTGCTCGAACGCACCTTCACTTAATTTTTCTTCGGCTTTGGATAACAGGCTTTGCGCATCCTGCAAGGTTTCCGGCGCGTGGCTGGCGGCATCTACCTGATGTGCCGCATCCAGCGCCTGGCGGGCATCACTCATTTCCTGAGTGGGCGGCCCCGAAGTAGCACAGCCCTGCAACAACAGGCTTGCTGCCACACACACACATCCCATCCACTGAAAAATCCATGGGCGGTTCATTGCGCAAACCAGGAAGTGACGTTATACAATGGGCGACAACCGTAGCGTATTTTCATTATCTTACAAATCATATCATTGAATTGCAAACTATCACACTGGCGATAGAGAGTTTTCCCAGCCCCCTGATTTTAGGATTATAATTTGGGGCATATTCCTCAACACAGAAGATTGCTACCTGTATAACCAACCTGTAGCCTAAACAACCATGACAGATATACTGATCCTTTATTACAGCCGTTACGGCGCCGTGGCCAACATGGCGCAACTGATCGCCCGTGGCGTGGAAGAAGTGCCCGGCATGCAGGCACGGTTACGCACCGTACCCGAAGTTTCCACGGTGTGCGAAACCGTGCAAGACAGCATTCCCCCGCACGGCGCGCCCTATGTCACGCTCGACGACCTGCGCAACTGCGCCGGACTGGCGCTGGGGAGTCCCACCCGCTTTGGCAACATGGCCGCCGCGCTCAAATACTTTCTCGACAGCACCAGCCCGCTGTGGCTGTCCGGCGCGCTTATCGGCAAACCCGCCGCCGTATTCACATCCACATCAACGCTGCATGGCGGACAGGAAAGCACCCTGCTCTCCATGATGCTGCCCTTGATGCACCACGGCATGCTGATGATGGGACTGCCGTACAGCGAAACTGACCTGTTGAACACCACCACTGGCGGCACGCCTTACGGCGCCAGCCACCTGGCCGGTCTGGATAGCAAAACACCGTTGAGTGAAGAAGAAAAACGCCTGTGCCGCGCATTGGGCAAGCGATTAGCGGAAACAGCGAAGCGGTTGGCGGGATAAACGGAGGATGATTATTTTGTCATTCCGAGCGTAGTGAGGAATCTTAAGATGTCTCACTGCGTTCGACATGACAGGGTGTTGCACCTCGAATGGCGTAAAGCTACGCCGAGAATGGCATAACAACTTCTTCATACACCGCAGCCATTGGCACCGTCAATCCCACTGACGCCAAATGCACGGATTCGTTGCCTGCATTATAAGTATCCACCCACCAGCCACCCGCCCCGCCGTCAGACTCACGGCGATATACCTCGACCTGCATAGTCTCCTGGGCTACCAGCACATATTCCTTGAGGCTGTCCAGCGTCTGGTACGCCAGCAGCTTTTCACGCCGATCTATGCCTTCCGTGGTGGGGGATAGCACTTCAATAACCAGGCAGGGGTGCGTCAGATAATGGGTTTGGGTATCGGCAGCATGACAGGTCACTGCAATATCCGGGTAGTAAAAGGCATTGGTTTTTTGTACGCGCACTTTGAGGTCAGACATGAATACCCTGCAAGGGCCACCACGTAAATGAGTGCGCAGGGCAAGAGCGATATTGATAGCGATGGTATTATGCGCCCGGCTGGTGCCCGTCATGGCGAACACACGACCGGCCACATATTCATGGCGCACCGGGCTATGCAATTCACCTTCAAGATATTCGTCTACGCTCAGCAGTAATAAACGGGTGCGCTGCGCCATGTTCAGGCCTCAATAAATAAATCGCACACTCGCAGGAACGGTGTGGTGTCACCCTACACCTGACCCAATCCTGTTACTTAACCGTTCGTGGTGAGCCTGTCGAACCACCCGCCACACATCCAGCCCTTCGACAGGCTCAGGGCGAACGGGGTTGTATTAGCGCATTGGCACCTGGCCCCTATTTATCAGGCCAGGGTGCGCACGGCAGACCCTACGCCCGGATTTTGCGGCGGCGCAGCAGCAGTGCGCCGGGCGCGCCTAGCAACAGGAGATCAAGAAAACCAAAGGCACCGCCGCCACCGTCACTGGTGCCAAAGTTAGTACCGGGCGCAACCGCTGTCACCACGCATGCACCGCTTACGCAGCTATCTAGTGAACCATTATTACCCGGCAAATAATCGCTGGGTGAAGTCACATCCGCCCTGGCGCGCATTTCTATAGTTCTATTGTTCAGAAGTGGGTCAGTGGGTGTCACAGTAATAAAAACCGTAAAACTTGCGCCCACTGCCAAATTAGGCGTGCTGCAATTAACCGGATTGGCGGTGGTAACGCACACCACCGACACCAGGTTAGTAGCATCAGGAACTACCAAGGCAGAAGTCCCCAACGGTATCTGCGCCGTTAGCGTCACTCCTTGGGCAGCGCCGGGGCCTTTATTGGTCACCACCAATGTGTATGTCACCGGGTTGTCCAGTGATACATTAGGCGTATTACCGGTCACGGCCACTTCTAAGTCCACCCTTCCCACTGCCTCAACACCATCCGTTTCCACTGCGCCGATGTCACACACGGTATTATTGCCCGGCCGACCATAGAGGCGTTGATCAAATTTATTGATACAGGTTCCCGCACCGATTGCCGCACTAGGCGCCTGCGGCACAAAAACAGCGGGATGGGCAGTAGCATTATCTGAAGTAACTAATAACAGGGTATCTGGTGAATTATTGCCATTTTCACCCAGCGTTCCCAAATTAGGAGAGGCGTTAATTATATCGGTCGCAGTCAAGCCACAGCTATTACCATTTTCCAGGTTATTACCCCCCGACATCATCTTGGCCGCAGCAGTAATAGCAGTACCGACCTCATTATAGCCACTCATACAATTGAGCTGGCCAGACACTGGCGCAGTATTGCCTCCAATAATAGTATTATGAATGGCGTTATTCAATTTCGCTGCATTTGCTGGATTAGGATCCACGCTCACAAACATTTCTTCGCCGCTGCCCTCCGCCGTATTTCCGCTAAGCGTGACATTGGTCAACGTCAAGGTGCGGCCATTGAAAATTCCACCCCCCGCTCTGAAGGCGTTGTTCCCGGTGATCGTGCTATTGGTCACTGTGACATCACCAGGCGCACGGTTATAGATACCACCGCCGTCTGCACTGGCGCCATTACCATTTGCTTTATTTCCGCTGATGGTGCTGTAGATGATCTCCGCACCGCCCTGGTTGAGAATACCGCCGCCGGTATTGCTATCCACGACGCTGGAGATCACGCGCAAACTGCCGGTCACAGAGCTCTGGCCCGCCCCATCCAGATTAGACACACCACCGCCCTCAAGCGCCGTGTTGAGGCGAACAATGGTACGCGTGAGCGTGACGGCGCCGCCATGATTACTGATACCGCCACCCGCGTTATTCCCGGCATTGGTGTTGCTGAGCACGATACTTTCATTAATGGTGAGCTTGCCCGTACCAGTGGCCGCACCATTACTGTTTTGAATACCGCCACCGAAAGGACGCCCGCTATTGTTCTTAACTGTGGTTTTGTTAAGCGTCATAATGCCGCTATTGAAAATGCCGCCGCCGCCAATAAACGCGCCCACCGCATTAGCAGTAACATTCAATATTGAGTTATTACTGATGATGCAATTATTCACCACCATTTGCGCGTTGCTGCCATTATAAAGCCCGCCGCCGCTATAACTGCCACTAATAGTAGCGTGGCCAATCGTGTTGTTGGTGATGGTGCAATTTCCCAGCGTCAACCAGCCGTTAGCATTATTAATCGCGCCACCGTCTGCCCGTACTACCCCATTCCGAATGGTCACATTGTTAATATTGACAGTATTCCTGCCCACAATATGGAAAACACGGTCAAGCCCGCCACCATCAATAATAGTGGCATTACCATTAATAGTAAGGCACGGAGTATTAATGCTGACACTGGGGCACGTGCCGCGAATATCCAGGTCACCTTGTGCGGCATTGTCTTCATTCGTGCCCGGAATACTCAGGGTGTACGTGGTGGCGAGCAAACCAATGACGATATTGGTATCGCGGGTCGCATCAGTGCGATTCATCAAGTCGTTGGCCTGCTGAATGGCGGCGCGCAGGGTGCATGCACCCCCCGCACCCTGACCCTCACACAAGCCATCGGCAAGATTGGTGTCCGGGGCATCGATCTGAGAATTTACACTAAAGGTCACGGCCTGCGCCGGAGCAGTCAGCAATAACCCTGTGAACAATACCGGTAACATGAATGCGGTATGATAACCACGTAATAATTTGTAATTAAACATTGCTTGCTCTCCTCACGACGGACGTGCTTATGCAGGCCGCATTACCCGATATCCCTGTCAGGACGGTGTTTTTATGGATATTTCTGTCATGCCGAATGTAGTGAGGGATCTTAAAAGATCTCTCAAAGATCTCTCACATTCGTTCGAGACTCGAGACAAGGATTTCTCACTACGTTCGAAATGACAACGCCTGGCTACGCTCGAAATGACAATGCGTCACTTTGTTCGTAACAACAACGCGCAAGCACTTTCCTGACGGTCAAGGTGCTTGATTAAAGCGCCGAATACGCTAATCATCCCTTATAATCGGGGGTGATTGCAAGTCATCCAATACAGATAGGCCTAATGATAAACCCAGCATAGATTCAGTTGTGTGACAGCAAGACGGTGCTAACAGGGTTTTTAAATGTGGCCTATATATTAGTAGCGGCTGCAATTGTACAAAACTTGATCTTTTTAGCGCCTTTATATATCGATAAAACCATTGAAAAATCAAATAAATATATTATTTCATGGGCTGCTGGGTAGCCTGCGTGACCTGGCGCCAGTGATTCTGGTGATTGCCTTTTTTCAGTTGGCGGTGGTGCAGCAGCCGATTCCCGATCTGGGCGGGCTGCTGGCCGGGACGGCGCTGGTGGTGGTGGGACTAACGTTATTTGTGCGTGGGTTGGAAATGGGGCTGTTTCCGATCGGTGAGGCGATGGCCTATGCTTTTGCGCGCAAGGGTAGCCTGATGTGGCTACTGGTATTTGCCTTTGCGCTGGGTTTTGGCACGACGGTGGCGGAACCGGCGCTGATTGCGGTGGCGAACGAGGCGGCCCGGGTGGCGTCAGACAGCAGGCTGATTGCGGCGGGCGATGCGGCGCGCCATGATTATGCGCTGGGCTTGCGCATTACGGTGGCGCTAGCGGTGGGCGTGGCGCTGGTACTGGGGATGTTTCGCATTCTGAAGGGTTGGCCGGTGCAATACTTTATCATGGGCGGCTATGCAGGGGTGATGGTGATGACGCTGTTTGCGCCGCCGTCGATTATCGGTATCGCTTATGACTCGGGCGGAGTAACGACATCTACCATTACGGTGCCGCTGGTAACGGCGCTGGGCGTGGGGCTGGCGTCGTCGATCAAGGGGCGTAATCCGCTGGTGGACGGTTTTGGCCTGATTGCATTTGCTTCGCTGACGCCGATGATTTTTGTGATGATCTACGGGACGCTGGTGCTATGACGGCGTGGCTGCTCTCGCTGTTAAGCGCGATTGCGCATACCGTGCGTGATGTATTGCCGATTGCGGCGATTCTGTTCGGCTTCCAGTGGCTGGTGATCCGCAAGCCGATGCCCAATCTGAAAAAGGTGCTGATTGGTTTTATTTATGTGCTGGTGGGTCTGGCGCTGTTTCTGGAAGGGCTGAATCAGGCGCTGTTTCCGCTGGGCAAACTGATGGCGCAGCAGTTGACTGATCCGGCGTTTATCTATGGCGCGCTTCAAGCGACGGGGCACACAGCGCAACAGGCGCACTGGTGGGATTATCGATGGGTATATCTGTTTGCCGCGATGATTGGCTTTTCCTGTTCGCTGGCTGAACCCGCTCTGATTGCGGTGGCGATGAAGGCGCACCAAGTGTCAGGCGGCACAGTAGGCGTGTGGGGGCTGCGCATTGCAGTGGCGATCGGCGCGGCGACCGGCATTACGCTGGGCGTGTTTCGCATTGTCACCGGCACGCCGCTGCACTATTACATCATCATCGGTTATATCATTGTAATGATCCAGACCGCGTTTGCACCGCGCATGATTATTCCGCTGGCATATGATTCTGGCGGCGTGACGACATCCACCGTGACCGTGCCGCTGGTCACGGCCCTGGGGTTAGGTTTGGCAAGCGTGGTGCCGGGACGCAGTCCGCTGCTGGATGGGTTTGGCTTGATCGCACTGACGGTATTGTGTCCGCTGGTGACAGTGATGGAGTATGCGCAATTGAGCCATTGGCGGGCGAAGCGGCGCGCTTAGCGTGTCATTTCGAGCGTAGGGAGAAATCCTTGTCTCGAGTCTCGAACGAAGGTGAGAGAACTTTGAGAGATCTATTAAAAGATCCCTCACTGCGTTCGGGATGACAGTTATTCTTTGCGTTCGGGATGACAGTAAACGCCTGCGTTCGGAATGACAAGACTATTTAAGCAAGAGGGAGGAACTAAAGCATGCACTTCAAATTATTAATTGCATTTGTAGAAGATGACAAAACCGATGCGGTGATGAACGCGGCGCGTGCGGCAGGCGCCACGGGTGCGACCGTTATCAATCATGCCCGTGGCGAAGGCTTGAAAAAAACCAAGACTTTTTTGGGGCTGACGCTGGAAACCCAGCGCGACATGCTGTTGTTTCTGGTGGAAGAGCATTTGAGCCGGAAAATTCTCGAACACATTGCTGTGGTGGGTGAGTTTGACCGCAAACACGGCGCAGGCATTGCTTTTCAGATTGATGTGGAAGACGCCGTGGGTGTTACCCAGCAAGTGCGCCAATTAACCGAAGCGGTGGAGGATGAACTATGAGCGAACGCAAACTGATCCGGGTGCGGGATGTAATGAAGCGCGAGTTTGACCTGGTGGACGGCATGACCACGGTCAAAGAGGCGCTGCTGAAAATGAAATACATCGAGACCAAGGCGCTGATCGTCAAGAAACGCCATGCCGATGACGAGTATGGCATGGTATTGCTGTCTGATATTTCACGGCAAGTGCTCGCCACCGACCGCGCACCAGAACGCATCAATATTTATGAGATCATGTCAAAACCATTGATCACCGTGCATGCTGATATGGATATCCGCTACTGCGCACGCTTGTTTGAACGCTTTCACCTGTCGCGTGCACCCGTGGTTGAAAACGGCGAGGTGATTGGCATTGTCAGCCTCACCGATATGGTACTGCGCGGCTTGTGCGCGATGTGGGAGTAGTATCATTATCTGCACATAGCGCCCTAAGGAAACTTAAAGGCACCTCTAATAACTCAAGCATGTCATTTCGACCAACGGGAGAAATCCTGGAAGATCTCCCACATCGTTCGAGACAAGGATTTCTCGCTACACTCGAAATGACACACACCAGCGGCCTCTTAAGTAAAGTCGCCCCTCCTGCCGCTATATATTGTGGGCAATATCTCCCCGTTGCAGCGGACAAACCATCTACCTTCATGAGCATTACCGACATCGCATCGTGGATCATCGTCATTATGGGCTGGACGGCAGGCCTGGTGATGCTGGCTCTGGTGTTGATGTTTATTCAGGATGTCACACAAACAGAACACGCGGTGCGGCGCAATTTTCCGGTCATTGGCCGGTTGCGTTATTTTCTGGAGCGGCAAGGCGAATATTTCCGTCAATATTTTTTCGCCCACGACCGTCAGGAACTGCCATTCAACCGCGCAACGCGCACCTGGGTATATCGCACCGCAAAGAATCTGGGCGGCATCATCGGTTTTGGCTCCACCAATGATTTACGCGAACCCGGCTCGCTGATTTTCGTTAATGCACCGTACGCGGTGCTGGAAGAAGAGCGTCAAACCACCCCACCACTGGTGATTGGTCCGCGATGCAATAAACCTTTTACAGCATCGAATATCGTGAACATCTCCGGCATGAGTTATGGCGCAATATCCGCCCCGGCGGTACGTGCGCTGTCGCATGGCGCCGCAAAAGCCGGGGTATGGCTAAATACTGGCGAAGGTGGCCTGGCGCCTTACCATATCGAAGGCGGCTGCGATGTAATTTTTCAGCTTGGCACCGCCAAATACGGTGTACGCGACCTGGAAGGGCATCTCAGTGACACGCACTTACGCGACATCGCACAACATGTGCGTGCGTTCGAAATAAAATTGGCGCAAGGCGCCAAGCCGGGACGCGGTGGCGTGCTGCCTGCCATCAAAGTCACGGAAGAAGTCGCGCGCATTCGCGGCATACCCTTGGGCCAACCCTCCGACAGCCCCAATCGTCATTACGACATCAAGAATGACGATGAGCTACTGGACATGATCGTGCGCATCCGCGATGTCACGGGCTTGCCCGTAGGTATTAAAACCGTGCTGGGATCAGAGGCCGCGATTCTCAACTTATGTGAAACCATTTTACGCCGTGGCGTGGACAGCGCACCGGATTTTATCAGCCTGGACGGCGGCGACGGCGGCTCAGGCGCGGCGCCACAAGTACTCGCTGATCATGTCGGCCTGCCACTTAATGAATCGTTGCCAATGCTGGTAGATGCGCTCATTGCCAGCGGCCTGCGTGACCGCGTGCGCGTGATTGCGTCGGGCAAACTGGTCACCTCGGCACGGGTTGCATGGGCGCTGTGCGTGGGCGCCGACTTCACCGTAACTGCGCGCGGTTTCATGTTTGCGCTGGGCTGCATACAATCGTTGCAATGCCACCAGAACACCTGCCCCACCGGCATCACCACGCACAACAGAAAACTGCAACGCGGCCTGGTTATGGAAGACAAAACCACGCGTGTCGCAAACTATGCATATTGGATTAACCTGGAAGTGGACAAATTAGCGCATTCCTGCGGCCTCGCCAACGCCCGCGAATTCCGCCGCGAGCATGCGCGCATCGTGCAAACCGCCGGACGTAGCGTGCCGCTGGATGCGCTGTTTCCGTACCCGGTTAAATTCGGTCATTAGTCCGGAAGACGCTGCCACCAAGGCATTCCCCTGTCATTCCGAGCATCGCGAGGAATCTTAAGCAAGGCCCTCACGGCACCTGAAACGATAAAGGGAATGACAATAAACAGCCGAAATGACGGCCTGTCACATACCAAGAGCTTTCCCAAGTATAAAAACACCACGACATCGCGCTTGAATCTGCCCCATACTATCCCCATCTACGTAGAAAGCTAACTTTTAATCACGAGGGCACCCCGATGCGGATGGATAAATTGACCAGCAAATTCCAGATGGCGCTGGCGGACGCGCAAAGCCTGGCGGTGGGGCGCGATCATCAATTCATTGAGCCGGTTCATGTCATGGCAGCGCTGCTCGATCAGCAAGGCGGCACGGTACGTTCGCTGCTGGGGCAGTCTGACGTTAATGTCAGTCGCTTGCGTTCGCAACTGGGCGAAGCGCTGGATCGCCTGCCGACCGTGGAAGGCAGCGCGGGCGAAGTGCATGTTTCCAATGATTTGACGCGCTTATTTAATCTCACTGACAAATTGGCGCAGCAGCGTAAAGATCAGTTTATTTCAAGCGAACTGTTTATACTCGCAGCACTGGAAGATAAAGGCGGATTGGGCGATTTACTGCGTAAAGCAGGCGCGGCCAAAGGCTCCATCGAACAGGCGATTGAAAAAATGCGCGGCGGCCAAAAAATTAATGACGCCAATGCCGAAGAACAACGCCAGGCATTGGAGAAATACACCATCGACCTCACCGAACGCGCCGAACAGGGCAAGCTCGACCCCGTCATTGGGCGCGATGATGAGATTCGCCGCACGATTCAGGTATTGCAGCGCCGCACTAAAAATAATCCGGTGTTGATTGGTGAACCTGGCGTAGGAAAAACTGCGATTGTGGAAGGCTTGGCACAGCGCATCATTAATGGCGAAGTGCCGGAGGGGCTGAAAAATCGGCGCGTATTGTCGCTCGACATGGGCGCATTGATTGCAGGCGCAAAATTTCGCGGCGAGTTTGAAGAACGCCTCAAAGCAGTATTGAATGATCTCGCCAAGCAGGAAGGCCAGGTGATTTTATTCATTGATGAACTGCATACCATGGTCGGCGCCGGCAAAGCCGATGGCGCGATGGACGCAGGCAATATGCTGAAACCCGCCCTGGCGCGTGGTGATTTGCATTGCGTGGGCGCGACAACCCTCAATGAATATCGCCAATACATCGAAAAAGATGCGGCGCTGGAGCGCCGCTTTCAGAAAGTATTAGTCAATGAACCTTCAGTGGAGGACACTATCGCCATTCTGCGCGGCCTCAAGGAAAAATACGAAATTCATCATGGCGTGGAGATAACAGACCCGGCGATTGTTGCCGCCGCAATGCTGTCACACCGCTATATCACTGACCGCAATCTGCCAGACAAAGCCATCGACCTGATTGATGAATCAGCCAGCCGCATTCGCATGGAAATTGATTCCAAGCCCGAAGTAATGGATCGCCTCGAACGCCGCATGATCCAGCTTAAAATCGAACGTGAGGCACTGAAAAAAGAAACTGATGACGCGTCGAAAAAACGCCTCGAAAATTTGAAAACCGAGATCAGCAAGGCGGAACACGAATTCTCTGACCTGAATGAAATCTGGAAAGCGGAAAAAGCCGCACTGCAAGGTACGCAGCATATCAAGGAAGCGCTCGAACGTGCGCGCGGCGAACTTGAAACAGCGCGGCGCGCGGGTGATTTAAGCCGCATGTCAGAACTGCAATACGGGCGTATTCCTGAGTTGGAAAAACAGCTCGACATGGCCTCGCAGGCTGAAATGCACGAGATGAAATTGCTGCGCAACAAAGTCACTGAAGAAGAAATCGCCGAAGTTGTTTCCAAATGGACCGGTATTCCAGTATCAAAAATGCTGGAAGGTGAGCGCGAGAAACTGTTACGTATGGAAGAAGCATTGGGTACGCGCGTGGTCGGCCAGGCCGAAGCGGTAAAAGCGGTGTCGGATGCGATACGTCGCTCGCGCGCAGGGCTGTCTGACCCGAATCGCCCCAACGGTTCATTCCTGTTTCTTGGCCCTACCGGCGTCGGCAAAACCGAACTTACTAAAGCCCTGGCGGGATTCATGTTTGACACCGATGATGCTATGGTGCGCATTGATATGTCCGAGTTTATGGAAAAACATTCCGTGGCACGCTTAATCGGCGCGCCACCCGGTTATGTGGGCTATGAAGAAGGCGGCTACCTGACGGAGGCGGTGCGGCGTCGGCCCTATTCCGTGATTCTGCTCGATGAAGTGGAAAAAGCACATCCCGATGTATTTAATGTGTTGCTACAAGTATTGGATGACGGTCGATTGACCGACGGCCAGGGACGCACCGTAGACTTTCGCAATACCGTGATCGTGATGACTTCGAACCTGGGCTCGCAACTGATTCAGGAGCTAGGCGGAATGGAAGAAAGTTACGGCGCCATGAAAGACGCCGTTATGGGCGTGGTGGCCCAACATTTCCGCCCGGAATTTATCAATCGTATTGATGACGTGGTGGTGTTCCATGCGCTGGGCCGCGAACAGATTCACGCTATCACCCTCATCCAAACCGGGTATCTGCGCAAACGCCTGCGTGAACGCGACATGGATATCGAACTGTCGCCAGCGGCGCTTGATAAACTCGGTGAAGCCGGTTTTGATCCGGTATACGGCGCGCGGCCACTGAAGCGCGCCATACAACAGATGCTGGAAAATCCACTGGCACAGGAAATTCTCGCGGGCCGCTTTGCGCCCGGCGATGTGATTCGCGCAGACGTAGAGGCTGAGCGTATGGTATTCAAGAAAGGGAAATCGCAGGTAGCGGCGTAGCATCACAATTAGTTTGCATCAGGACTAATTAATCCTGATACAAACTAATTTCTAACGCCGCATTTTATGCACCATGCGCATTATCGAATCATCCGCGCTATATTTTTCAATATCCGCAACCGGCACCCAGGCGAGATCTTTTGATTCGCTGCTGATGACCAGCGGTGTATGGCGGTCTGCCGTAAATAAAAAACGCACATCATAGTGAAAGTGCGCGGGTTCTTTTGATGAGGCCGGAATAGCGTGGACGTCGAGGTCATAAATATTTTCTGACACCGGCTTTACATGCTCCAGCCCCGATTCTTCACGCGCTTCACGCCATGCGACATTTAAAATATTTGGGTCGCCGTCGGCATGACCGCCCAGTTGCAACCAGCGATCCAGTTTACGATGGTGCGTGAGCAAAACGTGGGTTTTGTCCAGATCAACAATCCAGGCTGAGCCGGTGATGTGGCCGATGTCCAGCGAGCGCTCGAAACAACGCGGATTGACCTGTACAAAGCGTTCGAGAACAGTACACATGCGCATCTCGGCCTGATCAAAGCCAGTATAGGCGTCGAGTTTTTCAAGTAATGCAGCTCTGTGCATGGATAGGTTCCTGAGCTTAAACTTTGCGCCACACCAGCGTGCGGTTATTCGCCGGCATTTCGTAATCCTGCGTTAACGCCATGCCGGCATTGCGCGCCAATACATCAAGCGCTTCAAAATCACGCACGCCACTGGCCGGGTCGCGCGCTTTCAGCCATACATCGAAGCGTGCGTTGCTGGGGCTGGTGAAAGCGCCGTTGTAGTTGAAGGGGCCATACAGGCAAAACACCCCGCCTTGCGCCAGAATATTACCGATGCCTGCAAACATGCACTGTACTTGCGGCCATCCCATGATATGCACGGTGTTGGCGCTGAATACCGCGTCCATTTTCCTGGTCGGCCACGGATCATGCTCGACATCCAGTGCCAGCGGCGGCAATACATTGGGTAGTGCCGCTTCGTCCAGCCAGGCGCGAATCCCGGCATGATAAATGACGATATCGCTGGCCTGCCATGTGAGATGCGGTAAATGTTTGCCAAAATAAATAGCGTGCTGACCAGTGCCGCTGCCGATTTCCAGTACGTGCTGCGCGTGTGAAAATTCTTTGCTCAGCACTTCAAGAATAGGTGCTTTGTTCTGGTCGCAGGATTCGGAGTACGGTTTTACCATGGCATACTTAAACTCTTCGGTACAGATTTCTCGCTACGCTCGAAATGACACATTAATTAACAGCTCCTTACCCCGCACGCCGTGGCTTTTCATGAACCACAGGCCTCTCCAGCACCGGCCTTAAAAACCGTCCGGTATGCGAATCAGAATAAGCGGCGATATCTTCAGGCGTACCTACCACCAGAACTTCGCCACCCTTGTCACCACCTTCTGGCCCCATGTCAATCACCCAGTCGGCGGTCTTGATGACATCGAGATTATGTTCGATGACAACAATAGTATTACCGTGATCACGCAATTGATGCAACACTACCAGCAGTTGTTTGATGTCGTGGAAATGCAGGCCGGTGGTGGGCTCGTCGAGAATATACAACGTAGTGCCGGATTCACGCTTGGAAAGTTCACGTGACAGCTTGACACGCTGCGCTTCGCCGCCGGATAAGGTGGTGGCATTTTGCCCCAAGCGTACGTACGACAAACCAACATCCATCAAGGTTTGCAGTTTGCGCGCGATGACCGGCACGGCATTGAAAAACGCCAGCGCGTCTTCAATGGTCATATCCAGCACTTCATGAATATTTTTACCCTTGTAGCGCACCTCCAAAGTTTCACGGTTGTAACGCTTGCCTTTGCAGATGTCGCACGGCACATAAATATCCGGCAAAAAATGCATTTCGACTTTAATCACGCCATCGCCCTGACACGCTTCACAACGCCCACCCTTGACGTTAAAGCTGAAACGGCCGGGGTTATAGCCGCGCGTGCGCGCCTCTTGCGTGCCGGAAAATAATTCGCGGATTGGTGTGAACAAGCCAGTGTAAGTGGCCGGATTGGAACGCGGTGTACGGCCGATCGGGCTTTGGTCGATGTTCACTACTTTTTCGAATTGCTCAAGACCGATGATCTCGGCGCACGGTGCAGGCTCGTCACTGCTACCGTACAGCGTACGCGCGGCTTGACGATACAGCGTGTCGTTAATCAAGGTGGATTTACCGGAGCCGGACACGCCCGTCACACAGGTCATGAGTCCCACTGGAATATCGACATTCACGCCCTTTAAATTGTGGCCACTGGCGCCGCGCAGACGTAACTGACGCGCCGGGTTGGAGGGTACGCGCACCGCAGGCACGTCGATTTCACGATAGCCTGCCAGGTATTGCCCGGTGAGCGATGCGGGATTGGCGATGATTTCATGCGGTGTACCCTGCGCGACGATGTGGCCGCCATGCACGCCCGCGCCGGGGCCGATATCCACCACATAATCGGCGAGACGAATTGCATCTTCATCATGCTCGACGACGATCACAGTGTTCCCGAGGTCGCGCAGATACAACAAAGTTTTGAGCAGGCGTTCGTTGTCGCGCTGATGCAGGCCTATCGACGGTTCGTCGAGCACATACATGACGCCCACCAGTCCCGCGCCGATTTGGCTGGCAAGCCGAATGCGCTGCGCTTCACCGCCGGAAAGAGTGTCGGCGCTGCGCTCCAGCGTTAAATAATCCAGGCCGACATTAATCAGGAAATCGAGCCGTTGGCCCACCTCTTTGACGATCTTGGCCGCGATTTCACCGCGCCAGCCGGGCAACACCAGATGCGTGAAAAATTCATACGCCCGACCCACTGGCATCTTCACCGTCTCCGGCAAGGTCTTGCCCGCCACAAACACATGGCGCGCCTCGCGGCGCAAACGTGTACCTTTGCAGTCGGGGCAAGGCTGGGTGCTTAAATATTTAGCCAGTTCTTCACGCACCGCGCCCGATTCGGTTTCGCGGTAACGGCGCTGCATATTATTGATGACGCCTTCAAACGCATGACGGCGCCTGGCGGCCACGCCACGTTCATTGAGGTAGGAAAATTCAATCTCTTCTTCGCCGCTGCCAAACAGCACCAGGTCTTGCAGTTTTTTCGGCAGTTCCTGAAACGCTGTATCAATATCAAATTGATAATGCCCGGCAAGCGCGTTGATCAACTGAAAATAATAGGCATTTCTGCGATCCCAGCCGCGCACCGCACCACCCGCCAGACTTAACTCGGGATGCGCCACCACCCGCGCCGGATCGAAAAATTGTTTGACGCCCAAACCATCGCAGGTCTGGCACGCCCCGGCAGGATTGTTGAATGAAAACATGCGCGGCTCAAGCTCAGTGATGCTGTAACCGCATTGCGGGCAGGCAAACTTGGCGGAAAACACCACGTCGGGCGAGCCATTATCCATAGTGGCATCCATAAACGCCACCCGCGCCAGTCCCTCCGACAGGCGCAACGCGGTTTCGAACGATTCGGCCAAACGCTGCTGCATCTCAGGCCGCACCTTGAAGCGGTCAATCACCACCTCAATGGTGTGCTTCTTGCGCAGGTCCAGTTTGGGCGCCTGATCCAGCTCCACCACCGCGCCATTGATGCGCGCCCGCACATAACCCTGCGCACGCAATCCTTCCAGCACATCAACATGCTCACCCTTGCGTCCGTCCACTACCGGCGCCAGCAGCATGAGGCGTGTGTCCTCAGGCATCGCCAGCACATGGTCAACCATCTGGCTGACCGTCTGGGCGTCCAGCACCACGTCATGATCCGGACAGCGCGGTTCACCCGCGCGCGCAAACAGCAGGCGCAGATAATCATAAATTTCCGTTACGGTGCCAACGGTGGAGCGCGGGTTGTGCGACGTTGACTTTTGTTCGATGGAGATCGCCGGAGATAGCCCCTCAATATGATCAACATCGGGCTTTTCCATCACCGACAAAAACTGCCGCGCATAGCTCGACAGCGACTCCACGTAGCGCCGCTGGCCTTCCGCATAAATAGTATCAAAGGCCAGCGAAGACTTGCCGGAACCCGACAGGCCGGTAATCACAATCAATTTGCCACGCGGCAGGTCAACATCAATGTTTTTCAGATTGTGGGTGCGTGCGCCGCGAATGCGGATCATATCCATGCTGATTTCCTAGGGCTTGAGTAACCTGCTAATATACGCCTTTTCAGCCTCTTTAGCCAAAACTCCAAACTCCATTCAGGACACCTCGTGCGTAAATCAGCCAGCTCATCCACCCCCCACTCCGGCATGAATTCAGGCGAACGCACCGCCGCACTGTCACTTTCCAGCATTTACGCGCTGCGCATGATGGGACTGTTCATGATTCTGCCGGTGTTTTCGCTCTACGCCCACGATCATCTGGCGGGTGCCACGCCATTGCTGATCGGACTGGCGATTGGCATTTATGGGCTGGCCAATGCCGTATTCCAGATCCCGTTTGGCATGCTGTCCGACCGCTTTGGCCGCAAACCGATTATCGCCTTTGGCCTGTTGCTGTTTGCCGTCGGCAGCGTGGTGGCGGCGCTGTCGGACACCATCACTGGCGTGATTATTGGCCGCGCCATTCAAGGCAGCGGCGCGATTGCCGCCGCCGTGATGGCGCTGGCCGCCGACCTGACCCGCGAGGAACACCGCCTGAAAATCATGGCCATGATCGGCATGACTATCGGCCTGTCGTTTTCCAGCTCGCTGGTGCTGGGGCCGCTGCTGAATGGCTGGATCGGCGTGTCCGGCATCTTCTGGCTCACCGCCGTGCTGGCGCTGGCAGGCATCGGCGTGCTGCATTTATGGGTGCCACAGCCCGTCGCCAGCACTTTTCACCGCGACGCCGAAGCCGTGCCTTCGCAGCTCACAGACATCCTCAAAGACACGCAGTTGCTGCGCCTTAACTTCGGCATCTTTGCCCTGCACATGATCCTCACCGCCAGCTTCGTGGTGGTGCCTGTAGCGCTGCGCGACCACGCGGGTCTGATAGGTAGCCAGCACTGGATAGTATATCTGGGCGTGCAACTGATCTCGATGGCGGTGATGATTCCGTTCATCATCTACGCCGAAAAGCACCGCCACATGAAGCAGGTATTCTTTGGTTGCGTGGTTGCCATTGCCGTGGCGCAGGCCGGGCTCGGTTTCGCACACGCCTCAACCGTGGCTATCTCATTGTCATTATTGCTGTTTTTCATCGCCTTTAACGTATTGGAAGCCACCCTGCCATCGCTGATCGCCAAAACCGCGCCCTCCGAGAAAAAAGGCACGGCGATGGGCATTTATTCCACCACCCAATTCCTCGGCGCTTTCACCGGCGGCATTATGGGTGGCTGGCTGTATGGCGCCGTCGGCGTAGGCGCCGTGTTTGCCCTGTGCGCCGGCGTAGCCGCCGTGTGGGCGGTGATCGCCGCCAGCATGCGCGAGCCGCGCTATCTGAGCAATCACCTGCTCAAAGTCAGCCCGGCCGATGCCCAGCTTAGCCCGGAACAAGCCCAAACACTCGCCCAACGCCTGCGCCAGGTGCGCGGCGTAGCCGAAGCCACGGTGATTGCGGAAGATGGCATCGCCTACCTCAAGGTGGATACCGAGGCGCTGGACAATGACGCGCTGAGTGAATTTTCAGTCGTAAAGGCGTAAGATAAATAGAAATCCCTGCGGCAAGCTGCGGGGTATTTCTATGTCATTCCGAGCACAGCGAGGAATCCTTGTCTCGAATCTCGAACAAAGGTGAGAGAACTTTGAGAGATCTTATAAAGATCCCTCACTAGCGTTCGGGATGACAGTTATTCTTTACGTTCGGGATGACAATAAACGCAGTAAGCTGAGAGGAGAGCGTAGCGAGGGGTCCAAACCCGAAGAGATTAAAGTCTCCCGTTATTTTAGATCAACATTCATATAGAGGCTCATTATGGCAAGAGGCGTAAACAAAGTTATTCTGATCGGCAATCTCGGCAAAGACCCCGAGGTGCGTTACATGCCCAGCGGCGGCGCCGTCGCCAACATCACTGTCGCCACCACTGACTCGTGGAAAGACAAACAAACCGGTGAAAAAAAAGAAACCACCGAGTGGCACAGCGTGGTGTTCTTTAATCGCCTCGCGGAAATTGCTGGCGAGTACTTGAAGAAAGGCTCCAAAGTCTATATTGAAGGCTCGCTGAAAACTGAAAAGTATCAGGACAAAGCCACCGGCGCAGACCGCTACAGCACCAAGATTATCGCCAATGAAATGCAAATGCTGGATGGCAAAGGCGGTAGCGCCGATTACGCAGCCGCACAAGGAAGTTCAGCAGCACCCAGCGGCGGCTCCCAGCAACGCTCCAGCGAAAACCGGAGCAGCCCGGCAGTGCAGGACAATAAGTTTGAGGACTTTGACGACGACATTCCGTTTTAGGGATTACCTGGAATAGATATGTAAACATTAACCCAGCAGGCTATTTGTCTGTTGGGTTTTTTATTGTTTACATTATTAACGGGACTTTTCAAGGTTGTTCTGTTTACTTACAGCGAGAGCATCTTTCCCGCCGGGGCATCGCAGCCGTCTGCCGCGACCACGTTAACTTCATCGCCCGTCCGGCGACACCCAGCCGCACTTCACCACGATTTAGCCGGTTTGTCTCGACCCTTACTAACGACATCGCCCGGGTCTTTGCCCAGATTAACTATCAACGAACGCAATGCCAGAGCTTGAAAATCGGCAAACGCGCCGCAACTAATTATAGGTGGTGTTCAGCCGCATCCGAGGGCAAACTTTCAGCCACTTTTTTAGGCGAAAGCAGGTCACGTCGCCGCGAATCTACGTAAGTAACGAGACGTGCATATGAAATATTCTGGCGATCTGGTGGTCGCACACCCATCTGGGCTCTACTGTCCGCCGGGCAATTTTTTCATCGATCCGTGGCGCCCGGTGGATCGCGCGGTCATTACGCATGGCCACGGCGATCATGCGCGGCGAGGGCATGGTGCTTATCTCGCGCATGTCCAAAGTGCGCGTGTGTTGCGCACGCGGCTTGGCGCCGACATCGACCTGCAGACGCTGGCGTACGGCGAAACGGTAATGCTTAACGGTGTGCGCGTGTCGCTGCATCCTGCTGGGCACGTGCTCGGCTCGGCGCAGGTGCGCATCGAATACGGCGGGCAGGTGTGGGTTGCGTCGGGCGATTACAAACTGCAGCACGACGGGACGTGTACGCCGTTCGAGCCAGTGCGTTGCGACGTTTTCATCACCGAGTCGACATTTGCATTGCCGATTTATCGGTGGCCGACGCAGCACGAATTGTTCGCCGACATCAACGCGTGGTGGAGCCGCAACGCTGAAGCGGGGCAGACCAGCGTGTTGTTCGCCTACGCGTTCGGCAAAGCGCAGCGACTGTTGCACGGCGTCGACGCCAGCATCGGGCCGATCATATGCCACGGTGCGGTCGAGCCGTTGAATGAGGCCTACCGCGCCGAAGGTATCACGTTGCCGCCGACGTTGCGGGTCACGGATGCGGCGGTCACGAAAGACACGTTGAAACGCGCGCTGATCGTCGCGCCGCCGTCGGCTGCGGGTTCGCTGTGGATGCGGCGTTTTGGCGACTATCGTGATGGCTTCGCCAGTGGCTGGATGCAGGTGCGCGGCTCGCGGCGTCGGCGCGGTGTCGACCGCGGCTTCGTCGTCAGCGATCACGCTGACTGGCCGGGTCTGCAAGCCGCGATCACCGCGTCCGGCGCCGAGCGCATCATCGTCACACACGGCAGCGTGCCGGTGATGGTTCGCTGGCTCAACGAACACGGCTGGAACGGGCAAAGTTTCAGCACCGAATACGGAGATGAAGAAGGGGTCGACGCAGCGGCAGCCGAGGCCGATCTTGCGGATCAGAAACAAGACAACACGAACGCTTCCGACGCAATCGTGCCGCAGGACGCGCTCGACGACAACGCGTCGACATCCGCCGACGGCGAGCGCCAATGAAGACTTTCGCCGCGCTGTATCGCGCGCTCGATTCCAGCACGTCGAACCGCGCCAAGCTCGACGCGATGCAGGCTTATCTTCGCGCAGCGGCGCCGGAAGACGCGGCGTGGGCGGTGTACTTCCTCGCTGGCGGAAAACCCCGCCAGCTCGTTCCCACGAGAACGCTGCGCGAGCTGACGCGCGAGGTCGCGGACTTACCCGAGTGGCTGTTCGACGAGTGCTATCACGCCGTCGGCGACCTCGCCGAGACGATCAGTTTGTTGCTGCCCGACACCGATGCGGCGGTCGAGCGCAGCCTGGCAGTGTGGATGAGCGACGAGCTGCTGCCGCTGCGCGGCCAGCCGCCCGACATCATCCGCGAACGGCTACTGCGGCAATGGCGCGAACTTGCTCCCGACGAACGGCTGCCGTATTTGAAACTGATGACCGGATCGCTGCGCGTCGGCGTGTCGAAACTCCAGGTCACGCAGGCGCTTGCCGCGGTCGCCGACGTCGACGCCAAGGAAGTGGCGCAGCGCCTGATGGGGTATACGCAGATCAGCGCGCGGCCGAGCGCCGCCGATTACGCGGCGCTGATTTCGCCGTTGGCGACGGGCGGCCTGCTGCGCGACGCGCGCGGCGGCCAGCCGTATCCGTTTTTCCTCGCACATCCGTTCAACGCGCCGCTCGCGCATTTCGATGCGTTGCTCGGCGCGCCCAACGACTGGCAGATCGAGTGGAAATGGGACGGCATCCGCGCGCAACTGGTGCGTCGCGACGACGGCGTATGGATTTGGACCCGCGGCGAAGAACTGGCGACCGAGCGCTTTCCCGAGCTCGAAGCAATGGGACAGTCGCTGCCCGCGGGCACCGTGCTCGACGGCGAGATTCTGGTCTGGATCGCGTCCGGCTCTGCGAACCAAGTCACGGCCAATAAAGATACAGCGAACAACGAGGTGGCCCACAACGGCGCGACAATGCTCGATGCAACCAGCGCGTTGAATGCAGCCGACAGATCGCTCGCTGGCGACGCGGCATTGGCAGTGCTCGAAGGCGTGCAGCCGTTCGCGGCGTTGCAAAAACGCATCAGTCGCAAAACGCTGGGACCGAAAATCCTGCGCGAACAGCCGGTGGTGATGATGGCGTACGACGTGCTGGAAGCCGACGGCATCGACGTGCGGAACGAATCGCAGCAGCGTCGGCGCGAACGCCTCGAGGCGCTGGTCGCCGCGCATCCGCATCCCGCGTTGCATCTGAGTCCGCTGGTCCGGGGCGACGACTGGATCGCGCTGGCCCGCACGCGCGAAGCGGCGCGGCGTATGGGCACTGAAGGCTTCATGCTAAAGCGGCGCGATGCAACGTACGGCGTCGGCCGAACCAAGGCCGAGGGTCTGTGGTGGAAATGGAAAATCGACCCGTTGAGCGTCGACGCCGCGTTGATTTACGCGCAGCGCGGCCACGGTCGACGCGCGACGCTGTACAGCGACTATACCTTCGCAGTATGGAGCGGTCCGCCCGACGATGCCGGTCGCACGCTGGTGCCATTCGCGAAGGCGTATTCCGGGCTGACCGACGACGAGATGCGGCAAGTTGATGGCATCGTACGCAAAACCATCCGCGAGAGTTTCGGGCCGGTGCGCAGCGTCGAGCCGACGATGGTGTTCGAACTCGGCTTCGAAGGCATCGCCCGCAGCCCGAGGCACAAAAGCGGCATCGCGGTGCGTTTTCCGCGCATCTTGCGCTGGCGCACCGACAAGCCGGTCGCCGAGGCCGACACGCTCGATACCTTATTGACTCTGCTGCCCGAGGCCAACACCTGATGCCGCGCGCGAAACGCAGCGAGGTCGACAGCGCGAGCGTTGTCTCTGCACCCGCGGGGCCGACGAAGAAGCCCCGTGCAAAACGCTCGCCCGACTCCCCCGGCGCAGCCTGGCTGAAATCGCGTGGCCACGAACCCTTCGATTTTCAGCGCGCGGTGTGGCAGGCGATGGCCGAGTCCCGTAGCGGGCTGCTGCACGCGACGACCGGCGCGGGCAAGACCTATGCGGTGTGGCTCGGTGCGCTGCAGGTGCTGGCCGCAGACCCAGTACCGCCGCCACCCGCCCCCGTTCGCGGCAAGGCCAAACGCGCGGTCGCGGCGCCGCTGACGGTGTTGTGGCTGACGCCGATGCGCGCGCTTGCCGCCGATACGCTGCGCGCGCTGAACGAACCGCTCGCGACGCTGGCGCCGCACTGGCGCTGCGCCACACGTACCGGCGACACGTCGCCCAGCGAGCGCGCAGCGCAAACGCGGCGTTTACCGACCGCGCTGATCACGACGCCGGAAAGCCTGTCGTTGCTGCTGTCGCGAGCCGATGCGCGCGCGGCGCTGTCCAGCGTGCGTCTGGTCGTCGTCGACGAATGGCACGAGCTGATGGGCAACAAGCGCGGCGTGCAAACGCAGCTCGCGCTCGCCCGGCTCGCGCAGTGGAATCCGCAATTGATGGTGTGGGGGCTGTCGGCGACACTCGGCAACCTCGACGACGCCATCGACGCACTGTTACCGCGCGCGCCGATCGCGCCTACGCGTGCCGCGGTTTACTGGCCGACGGTGGCCGCATCGGACGAAGACGCCGTGGTCTCAACGGGCGAAGGCCCTGGGGACGCGTGCGCGCCGTGGATCGTGCGCGGCCAGATCGACAAGGCGCTGATTATCGACACGCTACTGCCCGCGCGCGCGGAACGTTTCGCGTGGGCCGGCCACATGGGCCTGCAAATGCTGCCGCAGGTCGCCGCGGCGATTGACGAGCACGCGTCGACACTAGTGTTCACCAACACCCGCTCGCAAGCCGAACGCTGGTACCGGGCGCTGCTCGACGCACGGCCGGAGTTTGCGGGTCAGCTCGCCATACACCATGGCTCGCTCGACAAGAGTGTGCGCGACTGGGTCGAAACCAACCTCAAGGCCGGCAAGTTGAAAGCCGTCGTCGCGACCAGCAGCCTCGATCTCGGCGTCGACTTCCTGCCGGTCGAGCGCGTGCTGCAGATCGGATCGTGCAAAGGCGTCGCACGGCTGATCCAGCGCGCGGGGCGCAGCGGCCATGCACCCGGTCGCGCGTCGCGCATCTCGCTGGTGCCCACGCACAGTCTCGAACTCGTCGAGGCCGCGGCCGCGCAGCGCGCAGTCGCGGCGGGCCGCATCGAAGCACGGCAGGTGCCGCGCGCGTCGCTCGACACGCTGGTGCAGCATCTTGTCACCGTCGCGCTCGGCGGCGGCTTCACGCCCGACGCGCTGTACGACGAGATTCGTCATGCCGCTTCCTACCGCGCGCTCACGCCCGGCGATTGGGCCTGGTGTCTGGATTTTGTGCGCTTCGGCGGACCGACGCTGACCGAATATCCCGACTTCCGCCGCGTAGTGCCCGACGCCGACGGGGTGTGGCGAGTCGATGACGCGCGGCTTGCGCGCAGGCACCGGGCCAACATCGGCACCATCGTCAGCGACGCAATGGTGACGGTGCAATATCTGCGCGGCAGCCGCATCGGCAGCGTCGAAGAATCCTTTATCGCGCGGCTGCGGCCAGGCGAAGTGTTCACGTTCGGTGGGCGATTGCTGACGCTGGTGCGCGTCGAACAGATGACCGCGTACGTGCGGCGCGCCGCGTCGGGCACTGCGGCGCTGCCGCGGTGGAACGGCGGCCGCATGCCGTTGACGAGCACGCTCGCCGATGCGATCGTCGAAGAATTTGCCGCGTTCGACGCAGGCGGGCCGCGCGGCCCCGAAATGCAGGCGGTGGCGTCGCTGCTCGAGATTCAGAAACGCCGCTCGGCGCTGCCGACGCCCGAGATCCTGCTCGCCGAAACGCTGAAAAACCGCCAGGGCTGGCACCTGTTTCTGTATCCGTTCGCCGGCCGTCAGGTGCATCTCGGTTTGTCAAGTCTGCTCGCGTGGCGCGCCGGGCAGCACGTGCCGGCGACGTTTTCGCTCGCGGTCAACGATTACGGGCTCGAGATGCTGTCGGCGACGCCGGTCGATTATGCAACGCTGCTGCCGATGCTCATCGCCGCGCCGACCGAACATGCCGACGATTGCGCGGCAGGCTTGCGGCCCCGGCTACTCGCCGAGGTGCTTGCGAGCCTCAACGCGGGTGAACTGGCGCGGCGGCGCTTCCGTGAAATCGCGCGCATCGCCGGACTGATTTTTCAAAGCTATCCCGGCGAGCAGCGCTCGGCGCGTCAGCTACAGGCGTCGGCGTCGCTGTACTACGAGGTGTTTTTGAAACACGACCCGGCAAATCGTCTGCTCCATCAGGCACAACAGGAACTGCTGCAACAGGAACTCGACATCGAGCGTCTCGCCACGACGCTAGCCGCGGTGAACGCGCGGCGGCTTAGCCTGCAGCCGCTGGAAAAGCCGTCGCCGCTGGCGTTTCCGCTGATGGTCGAGCGCTTTCGCGAAACCTTGTCGACCGAATCGCTGGCGAACCGCATCGCGCGCATGGTCACGGAGCTCGAACTTGACGCCGGCGGCGAACTCGTCGGCACCGACCATGCGCCGGTCGCGACGCTGGTCGAGGCCGACTACGACGTTGCAGCGACCCTGCAACTGAGTGGCGCGGGTGAGGGTGCTTTCGGACCCCGCAAAGCCGAATCCCGGCGCGCGCCGCGCAAAAATGGTCGCCCGCGGGCGAGCCGGGACGATTCCCGCGTCGAGCCCATCGACGGTGTTGACCTCGGAATTGCAGACGGCGTCACGGCGACCCGCATGGCGCCGAAACGGCGCGTTCCGAAGCCGAGGCTTGCGCGTCGGCCGCGCGAACGTCCCGCAACGCACGTCGAGATCGATGCGCCCGGAGACGGCGAAGATGCGCCGGGAGACGGCCAAGATGGATGACGGGTTGCGGCGCAGCGCGACATTAGGCGCCGCGTGGCTCGAACTCGACGGCGAGCGTCTGGCTTTGTTGCCCGACCGCGCCGTCTGGTGGCCGGGAACCGCCACGCTGTTCGTCGCCGATGTGCATTTGGGCAAAGCCGCCACGTATCGCGCGCACGGCGTGCCGGTGCCCGAATCGACGACGGCCAGCACGCTTGCCACGTTGAGCGCGTTGTTCGGCGACCTCGACGTGCGCCGGGTGATCTGGCTCGGCGATCTGCTACACGCGCGCGAGGCGCAACAGCCCGTCGTGCTCGACGCCGTGTTCGCATGGCGCTGCCGCCACGCGGCGGTCGATATGCTGTTGGTGCGCGGCAACCACGACGCGCGCGCCGGCGACCCACCCGCGAAGCTGGCAATCCCGGTTGTCGACGAGCCTTTCGCCAGCGGGCCGTTCGCCGCATGTCACCATCCGCAACGTGTTCCCGGCATGACCGTGCTCGCGGGTCACGTACACCCCGCAATCACGTTGCGCGGCGCCGGCCACCAACGCCTGCGGCTGCCGTGTTACTGGTGGCAATCCCGAATGCTGATCCTGCCCGCGTTCGGCGAATTCACCGGCGGTGCCACGCCCGTGGCGACGCGCGACGCGCGTGTCTGGCCGGTAGGCGGCGGCGCAGTGTGGCCGGCGATCCGGCCGTAAGTGAATCTGCGTTCAGCCGTTCGCGGAGCAGCTGTTTTATTTCCAGATATTACTTCGCGCTGGGCCCTTTAATTATACCTGCGTAAGGCGTTTGAAGTAGCGCGTCTCGATATTCGTCCGCGTTCTTGATACGCGGCCATGTCGAATCGAGCAGCGCTAGCCACTCGTGCTCGTCCATAAAGGGCGCGATTTCGATTAAAAACGGCAATGCTCGCGCGTCCTCTGTTTGGTCGAGAAAGGCTTTAGCATCCGAATAGGGAAATTTATTGAGATATCCGATCATGGCTGATCTCTCTAGAGGTGATAGATCACTCTACCTGAAATAGGGATCAGGCAGAATATCGAGCAGGCCCTTTAATTACTCAAAGGGGTCTGGCTACTTGTATGAGTCATAGTGTCGCTCAACAGATTAAAGGCATGCACCGGATGAGGGTGCTTTTCGATAATTTCTCGGCGCTCTGCTACGGGCACGTACACCTGGCCTTGTCCATAGGTCTGCGCCTGAACAATGACCTGATGTTTGGCATCCACAGCGACTCCGTCAGTATAGCCTTAAATCACGCTGCGACTGATTTTTATCTTGGCGCTGTCGTTGTCGGTGATGTTGCTTTTGACTACTTTTCCACTTACGCCTTTTGGGTCTTCATGGGTTTTAAGAAACGGATCGATCTTGTGGCTGGCACGGTCGAGCTTTTCTTTTTGTTTGAGTTCACGCGTAACGACATCTTCGTCACGCGTCTGGGTGTCGTCTTGGCGGTGCTATAATGGATCGCCTTGCCGATCTTGGTTTTTTTATTTTTCAACTCGTCGTGGGTACCACTCCATTCTTTGGAGGCGTTGCTCGGCAATTTGCAGCCATCGATGGCAAACATTTCCTTTCCACACATCCTTCCGCATCGCAGATCAAGAGCACTTGTCCAAATAGCTGGGCGATCGCGCTCTTTGATGATGAAGCAAACTCGGCAAGGGTCGTGAAATTCGACTGACTGTCCGCTGAAATGGCTACGCCAGTAAAACAATTTTCAGAAGTATCGCCGGAAGCTTGCTTTTGGACAACCCCCTCTCGAATACCTTGTTGGGCGTTTTAAAATGAAACATCGCCTGTGTACTCACGATTCCAATGACCACAAAGTCTGCAAGCACCAGTTGACGGGTTCACCGCCAGGGTGTGGCAGTACTCACAGAGTAGATTGGACTCCGATCTAGCTTTTGTGGTTTTCTCGTACCGTTCAGTAAATGCTTTGGCGAAGTGTGGATTGGATTCCAGAAGAAGCTGAAAGGTGTCATCCTTTCGTGTTTCATAACCAAAGAAGTCATAACCCAACTCATCGCGCGCAAAATGAAGAGCAAAACCTAATGCCTGTCCGATGATTAGCTCAGCTTCAGCTTTCGTCGTCGTCCAGGTGTAATGCTCTATGGCGTTTCGTGTATCTCTTAGAGACGTGATTAGATCGGAATCCCTGGCTAGGGATTCCAGGCCACCTATACGTACTAGTCGGTTAAGCGCCGCGTCTACAGTGACTGTTCGTGCACTTAGGCTTGGAAATTTATCAACGTTTTCCCAGATAAGAGCTGGATGGACACGACGCAATCGCTCCTTAAGGAGTAGTTCTACTCCATGAGCGATCGCAAGAATAGCTTGTTTTAAACGCCTTGCGTATGCGGCTAATGCCCCGTAGTTCTTCAACTTCTCGATGTTATGCACCAAACAATACAAGCCGCTTACTATATATGCTTTGGCAACTGCTTAGCCACATCTTGTGCCGGTAACGGTCTGCTGAAATAATAGCCCTGACATTCATCACAGCCATGCTGCCTGAGAAAAGCAAGTTGTTCCGCTGTTTCGACACCCTCTGCCACCACCTTCATATCCAGGCTATGCGCCATGGCGATAATAGCCACTACAATGGCAGCGTCGTCCGGATCGGTAGCCACATCCCGCACAAAGGACTGGTCGATCTTTAATTTATCAATCGGAAACCGCTTCAGATAACTCAGGCTGGAATAGCCCGTACCAAAGTCGTCAATAGAAATGCGGATGCCCATATCGCTTAATGCCTTTAACTTGCCGACCGCCTCATCGGCACGCTCCATGAGTAAGCTCTCGGTGATTTCAAACTCAATATGCCGTGCCTCAATTCCCGTCTCAGAAATGATTTTTGCAACTACCTGAACCAGATCACCCTGACGAAATTGCCGGGTAGATAAATTGATGGCGACGCGCGGCGCGGCATACCCTGCGTCCAGCCATGACCTGACTTGCAAACAAGCCGTTTTGAACACCCATTCTCCCAAAGGGCCTATCAAACCGGTGTCCTCGGCCACAGGAATAAATTTCGCGGGGGATACCCAGCCTAACTCGGGCTGCTGCCAGCGCAACAGCGCCTCGGTGCCAATCACTGCACCGCTTTCACAGCGCACAATAGGTTGGTAATAAAGCAGGAATTCATCGCGCTCTAACGCGTGGCGCAACTTGGTCTCCAATGAGTGCCGCTCGGCTGCCATGGCGTTCATATGGGCGGCAAAGAACTGGTAATTATTACGCCCGCTTTCTTTGGCGTGATACATCGCTGTATCGCTGTTCTTCATTAATGTTGCGGCATCGTGCCCGTCGTCAGGGTAGATGCTGATGCCGATACTCGCACCGGTATGCAATTCATAGGTTTTCACCATAAATGGTTCCGACAATGAAGACAGCAATTTCTGCGCAACTATTGCAGCATCTTCCCTGCGCTTGAGACCGGGTAACACTATAATAAATTCATCACCCCCCTGACGTGCCGCCGTGTCCACATCACGCAAACCCATGGAAAGTTTTTCGGCAACGGCTTGCAATAAAAAATCACCGGTATCATGCCCAAGCGAATCATTGACCACCTTGAACTTATCCAGGTCGATAAATATTACGGCAACATAACAGCCATCACGATGTGCCTGCGCAATGGCCTGGCAGATACGGTCCTGCAACAGGATGCGGTTGGGCAGATTGGTTAAGGCGTCGTGGGTTGCCAGATGCGCGATGCGTTGTTCCGCTGCCTTGCGTTCCGTGATGTCGCGTAACGTACCAATGAACATACGCCGCTCACCAATATGCATTTCGCTCACCTGCAACTCAAGAGGGAAACACCTACCATCCTTACGCAATCCAGTGACTTCACGCCCCCCGCCAATAACAGTGGCATGCCCAGCATTTAGATAATTATTAACATAGCTGTCGTGTTCATTGCTGTGTGGTTGCGGCATCAGTAACGCAACGTTTTTGCCGATAATCTCAAGCACTGAGTGCCCAAAAATGCGCTCTGCCGCAGGATTAAATGATTCGATCATGCCCGCCTCATTGATTGCAATAATACCTTCATCCACACTGTCAACCACGGCACGCACCCGCGACTCACTTTCCTGCAAGCGAAGATTAGCCACATGCGCGTCATGCTCAGATTGCACTAATTTCTGCACCAGGGGCATCACTTGCCAGCGCAGCAGCAAACCACCCAGTAACACGGTCAGCATCAACAGTGGCAAGACATAATAGAATTGCTCACGTACCGGCTGATACAATTCATCGGTATCCAGCTTCAATACCATCCCCAGCCCCAAAGATCCGATCGGGCTATAGGCCGCCACCACATCTTGCCTGCGATAATCACGCGCGTAGATAATGCCACTTTTGCCACGTAATGCATAACTCATGGGCAAGGGCTTGCCGTCTGCGCCGACCGACTTAACCTTAATCACCGCCGCACTCAGTATGCTCGGAAAACACTGCATGCCCTCCCCCAGCGGCGCGCATACCACCATCTCCCCGCTTTCGCCCAGCTCTCGCGCCCTTGCAAACATCGCGGTCAATGCTGGCAATATCCTTTCCGTTGTCACCTCGCCAATACGCTTGCCCTCTTGCATAACATCGGTGCGCATACGCAGCACTATGCCATTGCTCCACAGTAACTCTGCCTCATGGGAGGCTTTCAGCGACATTGTTATTTGCGGTCGTGGCGCGAAGTGGCCAGCACGAACCACCTCCCTGCCATGCTGGTCATGCAGGGCAACAGCGGAAAAACCAATGGGCAAAAAGGATTGGGCGACACCTTGCAGAGACTGCTGGGCGATCAGACTTTCGGGATGAGCGTTAAAATTCTCTAATTGCCGAACCAGGGAAGGGCGGGTAACAATAATGGCAATATCTGAAATACCATCGGCTATCAGATGGTCGAATTCATGCACATTGTTTTGCAGGGAGAGCTTAAGGCTTTTGTCCAGAATATCTTCTGTCTGGCGCTGCATGATCAGGAACACGCAAACGCCCGCGATCAGGGTAATGGCAACCAGAATGGCGCCCCCGATCAAACTGATTTTGCGTGCTTGTGTTTGCAGAAACAATCCTTTCTCCCCGGACTCCGTGACGCTCCATCCAGGCTACGTTCACTGTGCTACATAACTATTACGATTGCCCCTCATCCAATAATTTACCAAGGCTTTGCGCGGGAATATAACCAGGCAGCAAGCGGCCATCTTCCAGCATTAACGTCGGCGTGCCCGTAAGACCCAGACGCTCAACCAGTTTCATGTGCTGATCCACTGGGTTTACGCAGGTTTTCTTTTCAATATTACCCGTCGCCTTGGCGCGCGTCAGCGCCGCGTTGCGATCTTTGGAGCAGAACACCGACACGGCCTTGTCATACGATGGCGAGTTTCTGCCGGCACGCGGAAACATCAAGTAACGTACCTTGATGCCCTGGCGGTTCAGCTCCGCCATTTCACCGTGCATCTTGCGGCAGTAAGAACAATCAATATCAGTAAACACGGTAATGGTATGCTTCACCTGCTGCTTTTTTGGCGCAAATACAATCATGGCATTTTCGCTGACCGCATTCACCAACTTAAGACGCCCGACACCGCGCTTGGCCTCGGTAAGATTTTTTTGGGCCTGCACGTCCACCAGATCGCCTTGCAGCATATAGCGCCCATCTTTGCTGATATATACTATATCGGCACCCACCGTCACTTCATACAGTCCTGGCAGCGATGTCGCGGTAATGCTATCTGCCTTGGCGCCGGGCGCCACTGATTCCAGCGCTTTTTTCACCTGAACGATGTCTGCATCATCGGCAAGCGCCACCTGCATGCTGACCAGTACACACATCAATCCTATAATTAATTTGCGCATATCCATCCTTAATCCCGGAAATTGTTATATTGCAACGGCAAACCGACATCTGCCTTGCGTAACATGGCGATCGCTTCCTGCAAATCATCGCGCTTTTTACCGGTAATGCGCACCTGCTCTCCCTGTATCGACGCCTGCACCTTAACTTTTGAGTCTTTTATCAGTTTTACAATTTTACGCGCAATATCAGCATCAATACCCTGGCGCACCGTCAATGCCTGACGCGCTTTATTTCCCGCCACCTCCACCTTGCCTTTGTCCATGCAGGCAATATCCACGCCGCGCTTGGCGAGCTTGGCGTATAAAATATCCAGCATTTGATTAATCTGAAATTCGCTGCTGGCATGCAGGGTCAGCACATTTTCGGCCTGTTCCACGCGCGCATCACTGCCTTTAAAGTCAAAGCGATTGGTGATCTCGCGGTTGGATTGATCTACCGCATTAACCAGTTCATGCATATCAACTTCGGATACTACATCAAAGGATGGCATATCGTTTACAACTCCTATAGCAGCCTGTCGGACTTAGGGGATCGTAACGAAAAAGCGGGGGAGCGCCCCAGTTTTTGCAGTAGATTCGACCTAAGTTCGACAGGATGCTTTATTAACCGCGTGGATGATGTTTGGCGTGCAAGCTCTTCAGCCGTTCTTTCGCCACATGGGTATAAATTTGCGTTGTGGACAGATCACTGTGACCCAGCAGCATTTGCAGCACGCGTAAATCAGCACCGTGGTTGAGTAAATGCGTGGCAAAGCAATGCCGTAAAGTATGCGGTGAAAGCTGGCGGCTGTCGATACCCGCGATGACACCATAGCGTTTGATGATGTGCCAGAATGCCTGGCGCGTCATGCCCGCACCGCGCTGGGTTATAAACAGTGTGTCACACTTCTGGATTAGCAACATCTGCGGCCGCGACTCGCGCAAATAGCGCTCCAGCCACAGCAAGGATTCTTCACCCACCGGCACCAGGCGTTCCTTACCGCCCTTGCCGGTAATGCGCACCACACCCTGACTAAGGTTTAACTGTGCCACCTGTAGCAACACCAGCTCCGAAACACGCAAGCCACTGGCATACAGCAACTCCAGCATGGCACGGTCACGCAATCCCAATACTTCATCCGTCACCGGCGCAGCCAGCAACGCCTCAACCTGCGTTTCAGTCAACGACTTAGGCAAGGGTCGGCCCAGCTTCGGCGAATCAATACGCGCTGTCGGATCAATCGGCATGCGCCCTTCACGCACCTGATATTGATAAAAGCGGCGCAGGCACGACATCAGGCGCGCCACCGACCGCGCGCGCACATGGGTTTTAGCACGCGCGGATAAATAATCCAGCACATCACTATGCTGCACGGTTAATAACGTCTGGTGACGCTCCACCAGCCATGCGGCGATACCAGTAAGATCTGAACGGTAGGCTGATAAGGTATTGGCGCTCAGGCCGGACTCCATCCAAACCGCGTCCAGAAATGCCTCAATGGTTGCCTGATCCTGCTCACAGGGGAACAGGGCGCCCTCAACTGCGCTCATGGTCTAATAGCCAACGCTTGATCTCAAGTTCCGTACTCAGCCCCTGCGTCACGCCCGAATAACCCCCCAGACCTGTTGCGCTCACCACGCGATGGCACGGCACCACGATCGGCACCGGATTAGCGCGGCACGCGCCTCCCACGGCGCGCGGCCCACTGGATAAACGCCGCGCCAGATCGCCATAACGACACGGCTGACCCACCGGCACCTCACGCAACGCCTGCCACACCCGCCGCTGAAAGGGCGTGCCTGCACAGGCTAACGGCATTGAAAATACGTAAGCAGGATCAGAAAAATAACGCATCAATTGTTGCACCACATTCGCAGCATCCGGGTTTTCAGCAGGCAGGTCATCAACCTCAGGTGCGACAAAATCCAGCGAGCACAACGCCGCGCCCTGCATGCGTATACCCAGCTTGGCCGAGGCAAAAGGGGCGGTCAATATGGCGTGATAATGTTGCATGATTTGGGTTAGTGAAAACGATCCAGCTTGATATACAAGGCACGTGTCAACGCCGTACCCTGCGGCAACTGGCCTAACAGCGTAATCAACCGCTGATGCGCGCGCAGCCGGATTTCCACAGTATCAGCGCGCATCGCTAAAAATGCAAACAAGGCGCGTGCGCGTATCGGATGCTCTTCCGCCAGCGACTGCGCCACCGCAAACCACGGCGCAAAATCACCCATCAATAATTGCTGCTGATTACTCAACACCTGCGCGTACGTCACATACGCATCCCACACACTGTCGTCAGTGATATTAAACAAACCTGCAAAGGCAGAGGGCGTCACGCCTTCATAGAGCGCCAACACATACTCCATTGCTTCTACACGACGCTCATGATCCCCAATCACCTTCGCCGCCTCAGCCTGCGCCACGGCCGCCAGCCCCTGTGATGCGGTGACAGGCTGCGGTGCCAATAACTGGCGCGCTTCCTGCAAAATATTTTCAGGGCGGCCACCACTGCGCAACCGCGCCAGCAAATGCAATGCAACCGCAGCGGGTTCCTGCTCCCCCGCCAATAGCGCCGCCGCTTCCGCAGCACGCTCCATCAACAACAAGACATGCGCCTGGAGCAACTGCGTTTGCACATCCTCGCCATAATCCTGCTGGTAGCGCAGCAGAGCAATGTAGGCGTCATCCACTCGTCCATCCACAATATAGCTGTGAATCACCATGCGGCGCCATTCCGAGAATAACCGACTGTCCACACCGGCAGGGTGCCAAATCAAACGCAACAGCCCTGCACGCGCGGCAGTGCCCTGGCTTGATTCGAGTTGCGCGGCAACGCCTTGAGTTAAAACCCAGCGGGTAAATGCAAGGGGTAAATTATCGGGTAACGCCTGCGTGCGACGCACTACCGACGCCCAGTCACGGCGCTGCTGATAAATTAAAATACGCGCTTTTTCCCATGCGGCCCACTCAACCGCAAGCGGGTCAATAGATGTTTGTTGCTGATCTATTATATGAAGAGCAAGCTCGGGGGCGCCTTGTTCGGCAAGGGAGATAACGTCCTGGAAGGGAGCCGTTCCTGCGCATCCTGCGCTCACGGCACTTGTGCATCCCGGCAATTGCTCCTGCATTGCTCTACCTTCCGCCGTCCTGGCGGTCGCCTGCACAGCGTCGGCATGGGCGGCGGCGGCAAATAATCCTAACGCCGCACAAACACAGATGAGATATCGCCGCATGCGGGTCAGCAGCGATAAAAAGTGGGGGGTAAAAAAACTAAAGGTGTTTATCTGTAACGCGGTGTCTCGCCACAACATCACATCCTCACTATGTTGCGGAATTTCTGATGCGTGTCATTTCGACCGTAGGGAGAAATCCTGGACGTTCAAATTTAGAACCAACCAACACAAAGATTTCTCCCTACGGTCGAAATGACAACACGCTCATTAATCACGAGATCACCAGGACACGATTACAATTTTGCCTTGGTATACCGAAAAACCTAGAGTTTTTCCTTGATACGCGCGGCTTTGCCGGTCAGGTCACGCAGATAATACAGCTTGGCGCGGCGCACATCACCACGGCGTTTTACTGCCAGTGACTCCAGGCTCGGGCTGTAGGTCTGGAACACGCGCTCCACGCCTTCGCCGTGCGACACCTTGCGCACCGTGAACGACGAGTTCAGGCCACGGTTACTTTTGGCGATGACAACGCCTTCAAAAGCCTGCAAACGCTCGCGGGTGCCTTCTTTAACCTTCACCTGCACGACAACGGTATCACCGGGCGCAAAAGGCGCCAGCTCACGCGTCATCTGTTCAGCTTCGATTTTTTGAATAATGTTCATATTATTACTCCTCATTAACGATTGGCTGGCAGCCCTTATTCCTGCGAAGAACTGCCGTAATACTCCCGGATAAATTCATCCAGTAATTTTTTCTGCGCGGGATTTAATATCCCCGCTTCCAGCAAATCTGGCCGCCGCAGCCAGGTTCGCCCTAATGCCTGCTTTTGCCGCCAGCAGGCAATTGCCTGATGGTCACCGCTGAGCAACACCTCCGGCACCCGCGCCCCATCAACTTCTTCGGGACGCGTGTAATGCGGATAATCAAGCAGTCCAAGGCCGTCCGCAAATGAATCCTGCTGCGCGGAATCTTCGTGCCCCAATACGCCGGGCAACAACCGCGCTACCGCGTCGATCATCACCATCGCCGCCAACTCGCCACCGCTCAGCACATAATCGCCGATCGACCATTCTTCGTCGATATCAGCCTGCAATACGCGCTCATCAACGCCTTCATAACGGCCGGCCACTAATATCATGCGCGGCACAGCCGCCAGTTCACGTACGCCCGCCTGATCAAGGCGCCGCCCTTGCGGTGACAGATAGATCACCCGCGCTGGCGTTGCGTCTGCGGCGGTCGCCGCACTTATTGCTTCGCGCAGTGGCTGCACTTGCATGACCATGCCGGGACCGCCACCGTAGGGGCGGTCATCGACGGTGCGGTGCCGGTCATGCGCGTAATCACGCACATTCCACAGCCCCAGTTGCAACACGCCGCGCTGTATCGCGCGGCCTGTAACACCTTCCCTGATCAGCGCATCAAACATCGCTGGAAACAGTGTGACGACATCAACGCGCATCACATGCACCCGACCGCCAAGGATGGCGGTCGCTTCCGGCATCCTGCCTCTGGCGACACTTGTGCGTCCCTGCACGGCGGAAGTGCCGAAAACGCGCCGGGCAGGAAGCCCAAGTGCTGCGAGTGCAGGGAAGAGCGCCAGCGAAGGGTTCCACATGAGCAGCCAGGAGCAGCTTTTCGGTAAAAACAAAAATCAATAATCTATGTCCCAGTCAACCCGCAGCACTTTGGCATCCAGATCAACACTGACGATCACACCATCAATAAAGGGGATCAGATGTTTTTTTCCAGAGGCGCCGCTCTCTTGCACCACCAACACATCATTCGCGCCCGTCTCCATAAGAGACTCTACCGTACCCAGCGGGGTGTTATCCACGCCCTGTACCTGCAAACCGATCAGGTCGTTCCAGTAATACTCACCCTTGGAAGGCACGGGCAGTTGCGTGCGTGGAATGGCAATTTCTGCGCCCACCAGGGATCGCGCCGCTTCCGGGGTATCCCAGCCCTCAAGGCGGGCGACAATGCCTTTGCCCTGGGCGCGCCCATCTAACACAGTGACGGCGCGCCACGTCCCCTCTGGCGGTCGACCGGAAAGTTGCTCCTGCATTTCCAGCACTTCCGCCCTCCCTGGCGGTCGTATTTGCCAGGGGGCGTAGCCCAAAATATTTTCACGTGGCGCAGTATAAGAGTGGATTTTCACCCAGCCGCGCACCCCGTAGATGCCAGAAATCTGCCCTAAAACAATCAAGTCGGAACTTTCTGCCGTGTCCATGATGTGCTATTGAGCGGGCAGGCGCGATACACCGCACCTCCTCACTTGCAGCAATGCTTACGCGGCTGCCTGTTGACCAAGCAACATCGCAACGCGATCAGAGGTTTGCGCACCTTTGCCAACCCAGTATTTGACGCGTTCACGGTCTACATTCAGCTTGACTTCGCCACCGGTGGCAATCGGGTTAAAAAACCCGATGCGCTCGATATAGCGACCATCGCGCGGGTTACGCGAGTCGGTGACAACAATATGATAAAACGGGCGTCTTTTTGCGCCGCCACGGGACAAACGAATGGTTACCATTTATACCTGTTTCCTTTGAGTCAATGCTAATAATGAGGCGCCACCCGCCCTGTGTTGCGGACGGCAACGGTCGTTCACGGCATCCTGCCTCCCACGCCGTGCAGGGAAGGGCGGAATAAAACAGGGTATTTTACGCGAATTGGCGGAAAATGGAAGGTTTCAATTGGAGCTTTAACCTAAAATGTGGAGCTTTAGCCTAAAAAGGCAGCTTTCCTTTCATGCCGCGCAGCATTTTGGCCATGCCGCCGCCTTTGCTGACCTGTTTCATGACGCGTTGCATCTGGTCAAACTGTTTGAGCAGGCGGTTGACATCTTGCACCTGGGTGCCGGAGCCGGTGGCGATACGGCGCTTGCGTGAGCCTTTGATGACATCCGGAAAATGCCGTTCCTGGGGAGTCATGGAGTTGATAATGGCTTCGATGCGGCCAAAATCCTTGTCGCCCACCTGGTCTTTGACCTTTTGCGGGACGTTGGCCATGCCGGGCATTTTGTCCATGATGCTGGCCATGCCACCCATTTTGCGCATTTGCTGGATCTGGCTGCGGAAGTCGTCGAGGTCGAAGCCTTTGCCTTTTTTCATCTTGCCGGCAAATTTTTCGGCTTCGGCGCGGTCGATGTTGCGTTCTACCTGCTCGACCAGGCTCAATACATCGCCCATGCCGAGAATGCGCGAGGCGATGCGGTCGGGATGGAAGGGTTCGAGGGCGGCGGTTTTTTCGCCCATGCCGATGAATTTGATGGGTTTGCCGGTGATGTGGCGAATCGACAGTGCCGCGCCGCCGCGTGCGTCGCCGTCCGCTTTGGTGAGCACCACGCCGGTGAGCGGCAGGGCGTCGTTAAACACTTTGGCGGTGTTGATGGCGTCCTGGCCGGTCATACTGTCGACCACGAACAGGGTTTCAGTGGGTTGCAGCGCAACATGCAGGCGCTTGATTTCGTCCATCATCTGTTCGTCGATGTGCAGACGGCCAGCGGTGTCGATAATCACTACATCGATCATGCGTTTGCGGGCCTGGTCTACCGCGCCCAGGGCGATGGCGACCGGGTCTTGCGCAATGTCGCTGGGATAAAATACTGCGCCGACTTCTTTGGAGAGGGTTTCGAGCTGGTCGATAGCGGCGGGGCGGTAGATGTCGCAACTGGCAACCAGCACGCTCTTTTTGCGGCGTTCTTTGAGCAACCGCGCCAGCTTGGCGACGGTGGTGGTTTTACCGGAGCCTTGCAGCCCGGCCATGAGAATGATGGCGGGCGGCGGTACATTCAGGTCAAGGTCGGTGACACCGCCCATGATGGCGATCAGTTCATCATGCACCACTTTGACCAGCGCCTGGCCGGGCGTGAGGCTTTGCAGGACATCCTGGCCAACGGCGCGCTCACGCACCCGCTCGATGAAGTCGCGCACTACGGGCAGCGCGACATCGGCCTCCAGCAGCGCCATGCGCACCTCGCGCAGGGTGTCTTTGATATTGTCTTCAGAAAGCCGGCCCTGTCCACGCAGGCGCTGGATGACGCCATTGAGCCGCTCGGTAAGATTATTGAACATGATGTGTACTTCTTATAGCAAAGAGACAGGCTTATTATCCTAAAAACCGCAGTTAAACCGTAGCGAGAAGGGCTAAGATACTGAAGATGTGCGCGAAAGTCACGAAAATATTCCGCAGTCGTAGCACCGCTACGGCGAGGACAGATTTCGTGGATTTCGCGTGCAGATTCGGTATCTTAGTCATTCGCAGTAGGTTTAACTGCGGTTTTTAGGATTATAGCCGAATAACCTCACCGCCCCGCAAGGGATGCAAGCGTCGCCCCGGCATGGCGGCCTGGCATTCGGCAAAGATCAGGTCTTCGCTGCCGGGTTTGTTGTGGGTGATGTAAATCAGGGGGTCGTGGCGTAATTTTGCCATGTCCTGCGCCAATAAGGATGGGCAGTAGTGGCGCGCCATCTGGCTTAACGCGATACTTTCGTTGGGAAACGCGGCTTCGACGACCAGTGCGTCCAGCCCGGCGCGCGCGTTAAGCACGTCCCAGAAGCTGTCGTTGCTGGTGGTGTCACCGCTGATGGCGATAGCGCCTGTCGGGCATTCTATGCGATACCCCACGCCGGGCACGGCATGGTTGACAGGGATCATCTCCAGGGCGCGCTCACCCAGAGTGTAGATGTCGCCGGGAGCCATGATTTCATAGCGCAGCACGGGGTGGTCAGGATGCGGCAAGCGGGCGAAGTCGGGCCAGATGATCCAGTTGAAGATATGTTCCTGCAAGGCGCGCAGTGTGACGGCCTGGCCATGCACCACCAGCGGTTGCTGAATGCGCTCAAAGATGCTGTCGAGCAACAGCGGTAAAAAGGCGATGTGATCCAGATGGGAATGGGTGATGAAAACATGGCGAATTTCGAGCATTTCATCCAGGCTCAACTCACCAACACCGCTGCCGGCATCAATCAGGATGTCGTGATCAATCAGCAGCGAAGTGGTTCGTAGCCCTTGCCCCACCCCGCCGCTTGCTCCTAACACGCGCAAATTCATGTGCTCTATTCCGAATAGATCCCCAAATAATTCCCAGCGCCCCGGCGCTTACTATACCTGACGGCTCTGGAAATCCCCAAGTATCACTACATCGACCGGTTGTAACGCGAACATGAGCCTTTTCAGGCATCTTAGCTATTCACCGCAGGGTTCACCGGCGTCTTTAGGTTCAATCACCCTTTCACTCAAAGGCACAGATGTGCGATGATTCCGCTTGCTCACCACGACTCAGGACTTATGAACACGATCATTATTGGTTTTATCGCCATCGCTCTTTATTGCGCAACCGGCTTTCTGCTGGCCTTTTCGCTGTATAAAAGGGGCCACTCGCCGGTAAGCCGGGGGCAACTCATTGCGCTGGGCATGACGGCGGCGCTGCTGCACGCCTTTGCGTTGCAAGAGGATCTGTTTACCAGTCAGGGGTTGAATCTGGGGTTTTTCAATGCCTTTTCGCTGTTTTCATGGCTTATGGCGCTGTTGGTGCTGGTGGCCGCGCTCAACAAACCGATTGAGAATCTGGGTATTATGGTGTTCCCCATGGCGGCGGTATCTATTGCCCTGGAGATGCTGTTTCCTTCGCAACATCTACTGCTGGAAAAGGCTCCGCCAGGTTTACAGGCGCATATCCTGATTTCCGTGCTGGCGTATAGTCTGCTGAGTATTGCAGCAGCGCAAGCCATTTTATTATGGGTGCAGGACCGGCAATTGCGCAGCAAACGGCCCGGCGGTTTTATCCGTGCCCTGCCGCCGTTACAGACCATGGAGACGCTGCTGTTTCAGTTGATTGGCGCGGGTTTTATCCTGCAAAGCTTATCGCTGATCAGTGGCGTGATCTTTCTGGAAAATATGTTTGCCCAACACCTGGTACACAAAACGGTGCTGTCGATTATTGCCTGGCTGGTGTTCGCGGTGCTGTTATGGGGACGCTGGCACTTTGGCTGGCGTGGGCGTACGGCTATCCGCTGGACATTAAGTGGAGCCGTGGCACTGATGTTGGCTTATTTTGGCAGCAAACTGGTGCTGGAGTTGGTGCTGCACCGTTAAAAGCTCGCCTTAAATCACACCTTTCACGGTAGTGTTTTCGGATAGACACAACTGGTTACGCCCGTTTTCCTTGGCTTTATACAAGGCTTCATCCGCCATTTCAATGAGCGCGGCAGGAATGCCGCCTTCGCGGGGCAAGGTGCTGGCTACGCCGAGGCTGATGGTGACATGCGGCGCGGTTTGGGAGTTGGCATGTTCTATATGCAATGCTTCCACGGCGTTACGCAACTTTCCGGCAATAATACCCGCACCTTGTAAATCAGTATCGGGCAACACGACCACAAATTCTTCACCGCCGTAACGCGCCGCCACATCCGCCGCGCGCTTAAGCTCGCCATCCAGCGTGCGCGCCACCTGTTTGAGGCAGGCGTCACCCCCTTGATGACCATAGCTGTCGTTATACGCTTTGAAATGATCAATATCAATCAGGATCAATGCCAGTCTTTTACCATCGCGGGCGGCACGCAACCATTCCTGCTCCAGATACTCATCGAAACGGCGCCGATTGGCAATGCCAGTAAGGCCATCCAGACTGGACAGACGTTGCAGATCACTATTCTTTTTTTCAAGCTCGACCTGCAAATCGCGCAATTCGCGATAAGCCTCATCACGCTGCTGCTGCGCCAGATAACTGCGGGAATGCGCACGAATGCGCGCCACCACTTCAAGCTGGTCAGGAAACTTGACCAGATAATCCGTGGCGCCTAATTTAAAAGCTTCCTGTTTGGTCCTGGCATCTTCCTTGCTCGACAGCACCACTATCGGCGTGGTCTTGGTTATCGGGTTCACGCGGAAGAAACGCAACAGCACCAAACCATCCACATCAGGCATTACCAGATCCTGCAAAATAACCGTGGGCCGAAATTCAATGGCTTCATTCATGGCGCGGGTAGGATCCATACAAAAACGCAATTCGATGTCAGGTTCACCTTCCACCATGCGCTTTAGCGCCTCACCTACAATGGCCTGGTCATCAATGAGCAACACCCGCGCCACGTCGATAGGCTCAGGCGCTGTGGCTTGCGCTGTAATTTGCATGGGCGATCTTCTCTCATTACTCATAGCGCATGCAACCTCGCGTCTTTAGTACCAACATTAATATCGGCAATACACTTAAAATGCTTGATCAGCGTGGGTGCGATATTGCCAAGGGGGAGTATCTCAATCGCCGCCTTGAGGTCGGCAGCCGCTTTGGGCATGCCATACACTATGCAACTTGCCTCGTCCTGGGCAATCGTGTGCGCGCCATGCTCGCGTAGCCGCAGTAGTCCCTGCGCGCCATCCCGCCCCATCCCCGTCAATAACGCGGCTGCCACCTGGCCTTTCCAGTGCTTGGCCACGCTCTCAAAAAAAACATCGACCGAAGGCCGGTACGCAAGCTCCGCCGGGGAATGTGTATAACCTAAATATTGATTAGAGTGCATCACCAGATGATTATTGGTGCCGGCCAGCAATACTGTGCCCACTTCGGGACAATCACCTTCTCTGGCGAGACGCACATTCAAGAGACATTGTTTATTCAACCACGTAGCCATCTCCCCTGCAAATTGCGCATCCACATGCTGAACAATGATTACGGGTGCAGGATAATCGGCGGGTAACCGGGATAATATTTGCGCCAGGGTTTGCGGCCCTCCTGTCGAAGAACCGATAACCACTAACTTACCCCCTCCCCGCGCATTAATATCATTGGGCTGATTCATATACACCGAGCGGCCCGGAAGAGTAACTCGCGTCAGCTTCTCAATGGTTTTCAGCTTGGCCTGGAATGTTTCGCAGCCATCACAGACATAGATCTCAGACTGCGGATCAAGTATTGGTGTATTTACCGCATCCAACGCGCCCGCCCCCATTGCTTCAAATACACGCGCAGATTGGCTATCTATGGACGTAGTCACAATCAAAATCGGACAGGGTGTTTTCGCCATGATCTGGCGCGTGGCTTCTACACCGTCCATTCCGGGCATGAGCAAGTCCATCAAAATCAAGTCTGGCTTGTCTTCAGCGCAGCGTTGGATCGCCTCAACACCATCATGGGCTATCCACGCCACCTGGTGAATCCCCATCGCCAGAACCCCACGGCGCAGGCTTTCTATCGCCAGTAACATATCATTAACAATCGCTATTCTCATTACACAGCTTCTCCAATCAGATCACGCACTGCCTGCAGCAATGTGTCATCATGAAAACTTCCTTTGGTCAGGTAATAATTGGCGCCCGCATTCAAGCCGCGATGCCGGTCTTCTGCCCTGGCTTTATACGATACGATCATTACCGGAGTATTTTTCAGCTTCATATCCTTCTTGATCATGTGCACCAGCTCGATACCATCCATACGTGGCATGTCTATATCGGTAATCACCAGATCATATGCACCAGTACGTGCGGCATTCCAGCCATCCATGCCATCTACCGCGACATCAACCTTATAACCATTATTTTCCAGAAGCTTGCGCTCCACTTCACGCGCTGTAATGGAATCATCAACCACCAGAATATTCTTTTTGGAACGTTTATGGCCAGTTATCTCCTCATCATCAATTCGGCTGAGGCGCCCCTCCTTAATAACCATTTCTATCGAACGCAACATGTCATCGACATCAATAATCAAAATAGGCGAACCATCTTCCATGAGCGCTGCGGCGCTAATATCATTAACCTTACCCAGCTTTTCCGGTAAAACATGAATCACCAGATCACGCTCACCAATAAAGTGTTCTACCACTAAACCATAGCAATTATCCCGGTCGCCTATAACCACTACAGAAAGACTTCCCTGCGTATCCATACTGCTCTTCATATCCAGGATCTGGGCGGCGGACACCAGCCCCACACGCTGCCCTTCAATACTCGCATACTGATGCCCTTCAATGGACTCAATGTGCGATTTTTCCAGGCGCAAAATACGCTGTATACGCACCAGGGGGAAAGCATAAGGCTCGCCTGAAATATCAACCAATAATGCCGGAATAACTGACAAGGTCAACGGTAACTGCATTTGAAAACGCGTACCATTGCCAAACCGTGATGTCACGCGCACCATGCCACGCATTTTCTGTACCGTATCATGCACTACATCCAGGCCCACCCCTCGCCCGGATATTTCCGTCACTGCATCCCGCGTTGTGAACCCCGGCAAAAAAAGAAATGCAAGCAACTCTTCTTCGGTAAGATTAACCCCCATCTCAGGCGATACCAAACCGCGACCCAATACCTTGATTCGTAATTTTTCTATATTTACACCGCGGCCATCATCCTCAATGACAATAGATAACATACCGGCCTGATGATACGCGGATAAACGTAGCGTACCTTTAGCAGGCTTTTCTGCGGCTGCACGCTCTTCAGGAGACTCAATGCCATGGTCAACCGCATTACGTAATAAATGATTAAGCGGGGCCTCCATTTTTTCAAGAATTTCCCTGTCTACCATGGTTTCCTGGCCCTTGATATCCAGGGTCACATCTTTACCCAGGGAACGCGCCACATCCCGCACCATGCGGGCGAAGCCGTGCACCCCATCACCAAACGGACGCATACGGCTGGTGACTACTTCACGCCGTAAACGCCATGAAAGATTACTTAAACGATTATCAAAAGCCTCGATTTCCGACAGGCGTTCCGCCAAAAATTCACGGCAAGATGATACTTTATGCTGAATTTCACGCAAGGAGGCATGTGCTTTCTTACCATGCGTATTAAGCTCCAGGCTTTCCGATAACTTATCAATTAATCCTACCAGCTCTACCTGCTTACGCTTAAGCCGCAGCATTGATTGGGTATAAGGCCGCAACCAGCTTGATTCAATCATGGCCTCGCCCGCCAAACCCATCAGGCGATTGAGCTGTTCTGCGCTTATTCTCAACACCCGGTCTTTAGGAGGGCTCTCATTCTCTTTAACAGGATTTTTTGGCGCTACCCCTGGGTTACCAATGGGCGTGGAAGCCAGTTTTTCCGGGGGCATTACTTCGCCAGAAAGAATCGCTTGCAATGCTGCCAGCAAACTATCGTAAACTGATTGATGCTGGGCAACCCACGCGCGCACTGACTCATCCAGCACAGCAATGCGCGACATCATATCCACACCTTTCAGCAAGGCATCGACATGACTTGATTGAAAGACCAATTTCCCGGCCTGTGCCGCAACAAAACTGTCTTCCATTAAATGCGCTACATTCACTATAGGGGGTATGCCGACAAGACGTGCGGCGCCTTTAATAGAGTGAGCTGCGCGCATCATGGATTCAAGATGCCTGGTGAGCGAGGGGTCCTGCTCAAGAGATAACAATCCCTCGGTTAAAACAGCCGCCTGCTGCTCAACCTCAGTGCGAAATAAGGCTAACATTGAGGGGTCAATCGGGGCAGCATCTTTCAGGTCATTTGCCTGGGGAGTATTTTCGCCTATGAATTGCGTTTTTTGACTGGGTTTGAAGCTTTCTTTTTCAACAGCAGACGCGGCAAGCAAAACGCCGTTTAATGCATTCAATACTGCATCGAACGCCTGTTGATGCTGCGCCATCCATGACTCTGGCGAGTCTTGTAAAGTGCCAATCTGCGCAAGCATGTCAGTACCCTGGAGCAACACTTCAACATTATCTGTATTCAGCAACAGCTTACCCTGCTGTGCTGCGACAAAGACATCTTCCATAACATGCGCAACCTTGGCTGCGGGCGGCACATTCACGAGCCTGGCAGCGCCTTTTATGGAATGGGCAGCCCGCATCAAATCATCCAGCCGCCCATGCTCCGTAGCATCTTTTTCCAATCCCAATAAATTATCAGACAAGACGGCGGTTTGCTGCTCCACCTCGACACGGAACAAATCAAGCATGGAGAAATCGCCCGCATCCATCATGGGTAACCTCTATAAATTCGATCAAGGCGCGAGGGCAAGGCGCCATGATATATAAGGGTGCGCGAAAAAGCGGCCGTTCCTGCGCATCCTGCGCCCACGGCATTTGTGCATCCTTGCACGGCAGAGTTTACACGTAGTCTGCCGCTTCCCGACCCCGCATTTTGAGCGCCCTTTATATATACAGGGCAACGCCGCCATCGCGGCTTCAGCGAATTTATAGAGGTACCCATTAGGTAATGCCTCGCTCCAATGCGGGAAATAACAATGCTTCATCCAGACAGCCAATATGACGTTCTTCGCCACCCTCTTTCCAGGACACCAATCCAGACAGATAATCCTTGGCGCCATGGGTTACGGTAGCCGGGGGCGCCAACAAATCATTATCAGAATAACGACGAATACCCCGTACTTCGCCCACAGGAAAGACATACCGCATGCCGTCTTTGGCTATGACGATCATCCGTTCATATATGCCCCTTGCGATATTGATTCCCTGTATTTCGCCCTTTTTAATATCCAGCAATTGGCCGAGAGAGACACATAATTGCAGCTCACCCCGTATATTTACCAGACCGCGCAATATTTTCCCGCGCCGGTGCGGAATACTGTGGACATTGCGAAACTGAACCACTTCCTGGAATAAGTGGGTCGGCAATCCCAGCCATTCCTCGCCAATCCTGAATATCACAATGGATGTGGTGTTATGCTTCTTAGTGTTTGTGTTTGTTTTTATTTGCGCCAATGTTGCGGCGCCCTCCTGCATATACCCAGGAGAAATATCCCTGTCCAGCAATTGACGTGCGGCAGCAGAATAAATCTTGCAATTAGCGCAATGGATTATTTTTTCCAGTTCAGGACAGCCGGGCCTGACATGGCCCCACACGCCAATCTTATTCCAGCAATCATCAATTTTTATATTTATATCCGCCATATCTTTATCCATTAATTTATCCATCAATTTTCAATCAAGCGTTTGGCGCGCGTCCGATAAGTCGCCGCAGCAGCCAGATCACCTTGACGCTCGGCATGTCCAGCAAGATGGATTAATACCTGATAGTGTTTTGGGTCAAGATATAACGCCCGATGAAGCAATTCCTGGGAAAATAGAATATGCCCTTGCGCTTCACGTATTACCGCCAGTAAATAGTAGGCATCAGCGGAAAATGCATCCAATCCCAGTTGTTTCTCGCAAAGCCAACCTGCCTCATCTAATTCACCACGGTTAGCAAACTGGGTCGCCTTTATCAATAACCCCTCATAATTTCTATTCGGAATTACCTCTGCCAAAGTCTTGTTAATAACTTTTTTGACGGGTGACCCCGAGATGGCACTGGAGCTGGCTTCGGCACGAACTGAAAGCTTGATATTATTTTTATGACTTAACCCATCTTTAGAATTCGGCCGATTGACAACATTTGGCTCATTGACAACATTCGGCCCATCGGCAACTTTGCCACCTGAAGATATCGCATTGACGACTTCCTTGCCCTTCCTGTAAGCAAATGTCCCTTCCCGCCGTACTATGGAAAATAACGCATTATCAACACAGCCTGACTCTGCATGCCCAACAAAAAGCATACCCTGAACAGTCAATAAACCATACAACTTCAGCAAAGCCATCGCTTGCGTCTGGCGATCAAAATAGATCAGTAAATTCCTGCAAAATATTGCATCGTATATCTCCCTGCCACATAAAAAATTTTCATCCATCAAATTTTCATGTATGAAATTCACAGACCCACGAACAGAATCATTAATCTCGTATCCATTCGTGACCTCATGAAAATAACGGCTCACAGCATCTCCTTCATCACCACGGAAGGAGTTTCCCCCATACACACCCAGCTTGGCGCGATCAATAATCCTGGTATTGATATCTACAGCATCAATATGAAATTGCTCTTTTTTAAGACCTACATCCATAAGCACCATCGCAATGGAATAAGGTTCTTCGCCACTGGAACAGGGGATGCTCAACACACGAAAAATCTTGCCCGGATGGGACTTCTGCCACTCCATTGATACATATTCAGCCAGCAGGCGAAACGGTTCAACCCCACGGAAAAACCATGTCTCCGGAACCGTAACCTCGTCAATAAGCGCCTGCAGCTCTATGCGTGATGTTGTTAATAATTCAAAATAGGCCTGCTCATCAGATAACTTACATGCCAGCATACGCCTGCGCACAGAGCGATTTATTGTGGCAGACCCTATGGAAGTACTGTCTAACCCTATAATTTCTTTTAGTAGTCCCTCTATTATTTGGGTCGCCATGGTTTACTTTTCCATGCCATTTCCAACGGCACTTTTATTTCTGCCATCATAAAATAACAGCGTTTTTACAGATTCAGGCAATACCCGCTTGATATCAATAATCTGGATCATAACCTCGTTATGGATGGCGATATCACCCAGAAAAGGGGTGTCAGGTGTGATCACCCCGGAATGCGTAAAGGCATGATCAGGAACCCTCATGGTTTCCGTAATTTTTTCAACCAGCAATCCCAATAAATGATGGGCTTCACCTTCATCTGTAAAGGCATCTGCAAAGGCATGATGATAATCTACGAGAACTATACGTGAACTTATCCGGTTGCGGGATGCCTGCGCGGTCATCAGCAAGGTTAAGTCAACCACAGGAACCGCCTGACCACGATAATTAAGCAAGCCGGCCACATATTCCGGGCCATTAGGAAAATGCTTTAGCGCGACATTGGGCAACACTTCTGTTACATCGCGCACATTAATTCCATAATTATCGCCACCCACGCTAAACAGCAAAATCATCATGTTATGGTTTACCACACCTATGCTTTCCGCTACGTTGCCATTAACTCAGTACTTTGAAGCGCGATACGCCATTCTGCAACCCATGAGCGGCTTCATTTAATCGTTCTATGACAATATTGGACTGCCTTAACGAATCGACAGTTTGTTGTGCCGATTCACTGAGCTGCATAATTGCCTGCTTGATCTGATCCGCGCCCTGAGCCTGAAAATGCATGCCTTCGTTGACGTTTTCAAAGCGTGGGGTGAGCTCCCGCACCTGCGCTATAATATGATTCAATTGCGTGCTGACCTGCCGTACATCATTGACACTGTGCCGCACCTCTTCTGAAAATTTGTCGACGCTCATTACGCCCGCCGTAACCGCAGACTGCATTTCCTTGATCATTTGTTCAATATCCCATGTGGCCACGGCGGTTTGATCGGCGAGACGACGGATCTCTGTTGCCACCACAGAGAAGCCCAAACCATATTCACCGGCTTTTTCGGCTTCTATAGCTGCGTTAAGCGATAACAGATTGGTCTGATCGGCCACTTTGGAGATAGTGGTCACCACCGTATTGATGTTATTTGCCTTTTCGCTCAAGACTTCAAGCTTGGCAGCGATAGAGGACGAAGCCTCCACCATATGACGCATGGTATCTTCCATCTTTTCCAGGGATGACTGACCCTCAGCGGCTGAATTTGCGGTGCTTTCTGATACGCGGGACACCGCATCCATGGTATTCACCAATTCCTTGGTCGTCGCAGAAATTTCCGTGGCGGTGGCAACCACTTCATTGACGGTGACAGCCTGCTCGGTCATGGTCGCCTCCTGCTGGCGTGACGTGGCCGCAATTTCTGTGGAGGATGAAGTCACCTGAATGCCCGAGCGCTGTACCTGCGATACCAGCACATTCAAATTATCCATCATGCGGTCTACTGCCATCGCCAGTTGACCGATGGCATCTTCCCCACCCACTGTGACCTTACCCGTAAGGTCACCTTCGGCGGCCTTGCTCACTACACCAAGAATGCTGTCTACCTTGTGCCTGAGATCTTCCATGGCGATACGCTTTTCTTCAATCGAAAGGCGCAAGCTATCAATCATTACCTGTAACCCAGCACCCAATTCACCGACCGCATCGTTACCGGAAAACGTAATTTTTCCTGTCAAGTCGCCTTTGGCGGCCTTGCTTACAACATCCAGCAATACATCTACTTTGTTGCGCAGTTCCTGCGTCGCGGCACGTTCACGCGCCTCATTGGCATCAGCCATATCAGCCATGTCATTAAACGCTTTCCCCAGACGGCCAATCTCATCTGAACTTGTGACAGAATACCGCATACCAAGATCGCCCTTGCCACGTTTCGATATCACATCCATGAGTCTTTCCAGGGGGCGCGTAATCCAGCCACGCAGCACCATACTCGCCACAATCAAACCCAGCGTCATCAATATCACGTTGGCGGTTGCGCCTATCCATATATCCTCCTCTACTCTATTGTCCAGATCCGCTAATGAATAACTCACGCGCACTGCGCCATTGACCGTGCCCGTCGGCACATTGTGGCACGCCAGGCAATTTACATCGCCGGTATTCTCCGTGGCCTTGAAGGGAGTGATTACAGTCAGCGCGCGCCCGGTCGAACGACGCTCTACCTGTACAATTTCTTCACCGCGCAATGCCCTGAAATCAAGCTCATCCACCGGCTGCTCATTCGCAAAGCCCGGCCCAAACTGTTTATTTACCGGCTCGCCGCGCACCACGCGCGCATCCAGCACACCGTGCCGCTGCAATGCTTTTTTGCGCAAAATATCACGCTGATTCATTGTGCCGGTTAACATCAAGGTGTTAAGGGCGTCAAAATAGGAATGGGTCATATCTTTGGTTTGATTGGTGGCAAGCGCGAGAATATTCTCTTTCTCTCTCACACCCGAATAAAATGTGACTGACCCCACCACTACAATAAACACCAGGGCCACGGTCAAATTGACCTTCGCCAGAACCGGCAAACGGTTCAGCACGGGAATACGGTTAATCAGTGATAGCATAATGAAATGTCCTTTTCTCGGCAAATAGACGATACGGCAGGCAAGCACCCCCGTGCTAATCAGCGGCAAAAGGCGCTAAAACTTTAATGGGGAATTGAAGTGTTGGAAATACTGTATCGCTTAATAAACCTGGAACAGGCCTTACATAAACCGCGCACGGTGTCATTCCGGGCACAGCGAGGAATCTTAAGTTAGGATTTCTCCCGGCAACTGCTCCTGCGTTGCTCTACCTTCCGCCATCCATGGCGGTCGCCTTCGGTCGAAATGACAACGTGGGCAGTTAGGGGCAGAATAAGAGGGCAAAAGGTTGAAAGTCTGGCGAAAACTATCCGTTTCAGGCGTGCATTGACGGGCGCACCAGCATATCCGCTACGGACGCTTCATGTGATTTAAATGACGCCTTACATACCAGATCAGGCCAAGCAATAAAACAACACCAATCGCGGCGTCAAAACGGTGGAAATAGACACCCAGGGTATTCCAGTTCTGGCCGAGCGTCAGGCCCACCCAGGCCAAGCCCCAGCACCAGATATAGGAGCCGACGAAAGTATAAATTACAAAACGCCCCATCGCCATGCGGCTGATCCCCGCCGGAAAAGCAATAAAGGTGCGGATCACTGGCAGCAGGCGCCCGACAAAGATGGTGATATCCCCATGGCGCTGGAACCAGCGGTCGGCCATCGCTAGGTCATGATGGGAAACAAGTATGTACTTGCCATATTTCTCGACAAAAGGCCGACCGCCCCACGCCCCGGCATAATAGGCCACAAACGAACCCAGGACACAGCCCACCGCGCCCGCCAAGGCAACTGCCCAGAGTTGCATTTCACCTTTGAATACCAGATAGCCGGCAAAGGGCATGATAATTTCGGAAGGCAAGGGAATGCAGGCGCTTTCTATCGCCATCAGCAACACAATACCGCCGTAACCCAGATTGGATATAGTGGCGATGACGAAACCCGCCAGAACAGTAATGATTTTTTCAATCATGGCGCATCACCAAAAATAAAACAACACAAGCGCACCCAATGCGATGCGGTAATAGGCGAAAATCGTGAAATCGTGACGACCGACATACCCCAGAAACAATTTCACCACTACCAGTGCAGTCACAAAAGCAGACAAAAATCCGGCGGCAAACAATCCGCTATCCTCTACCTGCAATATATCGCGGCTTTTGTAAAGTTCATACAATGTGGCCGCAAACATGGTGGGCATGGCCAGAAAGAAAGAAAACTCGGTGGCGGTGGTGCGCGACAAACCGCTGACCAGTCCGCCCATAATCGTCGCGCCGGATCGCGATACACCAGGAAACAGCGCCAACATCTGCGCCAGACCCACCTTAAAAGCATCCATGGGGCGCAACTCCTCTACGCTCATGATGCGCGGCTTATACAGTTTGCGCTCAATAATCAAAATCGCAATGCCCCCCACTATCAAGGCGCAGGCGACAGTGACGGGGTTAAACAGATAGGCCTTGATGGTTTTATGCAGCAACAGGCCCACCACCGCGGCTGGCATGAAAGCGATCAGCAAATTCAGCACAAAACGCTGGGACGCAGGGGTATTCAAGCTACCCAGCACGCTGAATATTTTGGCCCGGTATAGCCAGGCGATGCCCAGCACCGCACCCAGTTGAATAAAAATCGCAAAGGTTTTTGCCCGTTCCCCGGTAAAATTCATCAGATCTTGGGCAATGATCAGATGTCCCGTGGAGGATACCGGCAAAAATTCAGTTAATCCCTCTAAAAAACCTAACAATACGGCCTTCAATAACAACATACTATCCATGAAAACCTCAGCGTGGCGCTGCTCAACGAGCGTTAAAAATGGGGCTATTCTATATGACAAATATGACGGAATGTCATGTATTACTTCTGCGGAAGATGTGATTTAAAAACGATGGTTGTACGCGAGTAAAAACTCAAACCATTGAATATAAAATATAATATCTGCAGCCGTAAGCGCGTCTACGGGCGCTTACGGGCATTAGACGCTCGAACAGTGTGACTGTGGTGTAAACCTGTAACCATACATAATACAATAATCCAGCCACTCACTCAGAAACCGGTTAATACGGCATTTTTCTCTGAGATTGGGTACATTCAAAGTAGCATCAGGATGAAATATTTGTAACTGTGACTGGCATTGATAACTCAAAACCTCGGCGACCCGCGCATCATGATAAATGCGGATCTTCATAAACGGATCCCTGATCATTGTATCATCCATGCGAAGATGATGCGTCAATGCAATCGTGGTGGTGTATTTGCTGTGTTCCAGAATAGTCAACTGCAGGCTCATGCCGTCCGCCCCATGAGACAATAATACCCCCCTGATCGATTCAGGCGCTGACGCAAGCGTTGGCGCCAGCCAGGCCAACCGCTCAAAATTGGCCTCATAGTAGCCTGCTTGTTGACTCACATCGTACTTCATGGTCTTTTGACCCATTTAGTTATGCCACCCAAGTATATTATGACCTGTCATTAATAATAGCGTCCAGCCCTGGCAAAACTTTTACTGCGTAGCTACCTCCTATCACCCCCGCCAAAAATATCGCATTAAGCAGGCTTTTAAAAAGCGCCAGCGAAACCCATAAATTTATTGCAAATCATCAATACAAACCAACTTCCAGCGCCTGTTTCACGGAGTTGTGACCGGATTCCCTCAGCCCACCGCTCATCATCTAAAGATTCCATGCTTAAAGGAAATGGTGGCGAGAAAATTTTTCTCATATGTGCGGCGACGCACCGACTTTATTGTGCTTTCCATCTACACTAGACTCAAGCTCACTCAATAATTAAATTAAATTGCTGATTATTGCTGAGGCTGCGGGACAGGAGTCTCGTTACGTAACGGATTACGCTGTGAGACAGGATGGCTCATTAATAAGTAAAGGATTATAGGATGAAAGACTTGACTGGATGCTCTCCGGTACTCCAGAAAAAAGTGGTAATTATTTTTAATTCCCATCTGTGGCTTGTTAATCGTTTGGATTGGCCACTTCAAGTTTAGCAACGGACTTTTTATCGGCGCGCCAAGGATGGCGAATATAATACAGGGATGCAACCATGATGGAATTTCTAGTGGAAACAGTCATAATTTCTTTTACGATGGGCGGTCTTATCGGTGGAATTATTTCACTGAAGCTGGTTACGCCTAAAAAAATCGCGGTCACGCCACCTGAAACCACACTGGGATCTGGCGCACCCAAGTAAGGCGTTCATTATTTCAGGATCTGATCCTTAGATACGTGTTCGTACCTGCACCTTGCAGGTAATATTTTTAGCATATCGTTGTTACGTATCTATTACGACAAGCACGCAAGACACTAAAGAAAATTTAAAGCATTTCCCTGCATCTCCGCCTTAAGGGCGTCTGTAACAGACGATAATAATCCAAATGTTTTATACATTCGGGTTAAAATAGCCAGACTCCGCTCCCTAAGCTAAGGCCTGGTTTATTGATGACATCTCCCACTCAACCATCCCCTCCCGCACGGCGGGAACTCTTCGCCTGGATGATGTATGATTTCGCCAACTCGGGCTATACTACCGTTGTTCTTACTGCTATTTTCAATGTTTACTTTGTCAACATCATCGCGGGCGGAGCAGACAAATCACTACAGGCCGAAGCCACCCTGTTATGGACGGTGGCCATAGCGATTGCGAACGGGCTGGTCTTATTATCTGCACCCGTTCTGGGCGCGATTGCGGATCATCTTGCCGCCAAAAAACGCTTATTGCTGGCATCATCGCTGGGATGTGTGATTGCCACCGCCCTGCTTAGCCTGGCTGGCGCAGGGGACGTGGCGCTGGCCATGGCGCTGCTGATTATTGCCACGGTGATGTTTGCCACCGGCGAAAACCTGATCGCCGCCTTTCTGCCGGAACTCACCACACAGGAAAATATGGGGCGCCTCTCGGCGTGGGGGTGGACGGTAGGTTATCTGGGGGGATTGCTGGTACTCGGCCTGTGTCTGGCCATTATTATGGGCGGCGAGGCACGAGGATATTCGGCGCAGCATACCGTGCCTCTCACACTGCTCACTGTCGCCATTATCTTTGCCCTGGCAGCCACCCCCACGTTTTTATGGTTGCGGGAACGTGCCGTGCCCCTGCCAAAGTCCCCAGGGCAAACCCATAACTATTTAGGCATCGGCTTTCAGCGCCTGCGCCATACCCTAATCCACGCACGGCATTACACGGATTTATTTCGTTTTCTGCTGGCGCTGACGGTGTATACCTGCGGCATCAATACCGTGATCGTGCTGGCCGCCATCTACGCACAGCAGGTTATGGGCTTTAATACCCAGGACACCATCCTGTTGATTCTGGTGGTGAACATTACCGCCGCCGTGGGCGCCTTTGTATTTGGCCACGTGCAGGATCGCATCGGCTCGGTGCCCACCCTCGCCATCACCTTGCTGGTCTGGATCGGCGCCACGGCGCTGGCCTACTTCACCACCAGCCGCGCCGAATTCTGGGTGGTCGCCAATCTGGTCGGCCTCGCCATGGGCGCCAGCCAATCCGCTGGACGCGCCCTGATCGGCCAGTTTTCCCCACCCGTCCGTACCGCCGAATTCTTTGGCCTGTGGGGCCTGGCCGTGAAATTATCGGCCATCATCGGCCCCCTCAGTTATGGCCTCATCACCTACCTGACCGACGGCGACCATCGCCTGGCGATTCTTTCCACGGTGTTTTTCTTTATTGCCGGCCTGGTACTGCTCACCGGCATCAACGAACAGCGCGGTCGCAACGCAGCACTCACTGACAACACCTGCGCTTAACTGGTTATTGTCTATTACTGCCATTGTTGCTACAGTCAATCTCTGTAACGCTCACCCTAAAGGCTACCCTATGCAAACACCTTCAGCATCGGCTTCATTCCGCTCTGCCCATCGTCTTTTAACCAGGCAGATTCTGCCTGCCATTGCGCTGTTATTGGCTTTTTGTGGATTCTCACCAGCCGTATCAGCCGCAGACGACGCGCAGGGAAGCGCTAGTGCTGCGGGAGGCAGGATGCCGGGAGTGGCCAACGCACCCGTAGCGCCTGGCGCACCTACGCCACAAAGCGACCCTCTCGCAGATTTTTTACGTTCGCTTGAACCACGCCTGCAACAGGCCATGAGCGATTCGCTGCTCATCTACCGCAATGCGCCGCGCATCACCAAAGCCGTTGACAAAAAACGGCTGATCTTTGGCGAACCCACCACGCCTCTGCATTTGATAGAGTGGACTGACATTCGTTGCCCCCACTGCAAGCATCTCGAAGACGCACTGAGTGAAATGCGCCGTGTCGCACCTGTCGGCTCGTGGAGCGAAGAAGCGCGCCATTTCCCACTCGATTCCGAATGCAACCCCCACGCGCAACGCTCAGATGGCAGCGGCGTCAGTTGCCTTGCGGCAAAACTGCAAATCTGCCTGGCGGGCGATGCGAAAGAATTCAACCGCGTGCGCGGCACCATGTTCAAGGAACAGCGTACCCTCACGCGTGACAGAATCTGGCAAATCACCACCACCGATACCAAGCAACGCAAAAAACTCGAAAGCTGCATTAAATCCCCGCAGACTGCAAAAACCCTGCGCGAAGACATTGACTATGCGATACAGCATAAACTTGAAGGCACGCCGCTGGTGGTGATCAACAACCGCAAAGCCACGGCATTACCGGCGATGATTTACACCATGATCATGGTCATGGGCCGCGACAACGACCCTGGCTTCAAGGTGTTGCCGCCACCCAATACACAGCCTTAAGAGTTCCCGCATAACCCCGGCCATGGACTTCATCGACGCCAGCGCCACACTCTTGTTTCTTGGCTTGGGCTGGTTCTGGTGGGATAGTTTAAAGGTGCGGGAACAGGCCATTAAGTTAGCCTGGCAGGCCTGCCAGGGCGCGCAGGTGCAATTGCTTGACCATACGGTTGCGCTGAAAAAAATCTGGTTTGGACGCAAACGCAGTGGCCGTATCGCGCTGCTGCGCTCTTATGAATTTGAGTTCAGCAGCACGGGCACGGAACGCCGCAAAGGACTGGTGGTAGTGTTAGGCATGGCGCAGCAATATTTCTCTATGGATTTACCCCAGAGCCGTACCATCACTGTAGATCGGGATGTTTAGCCTATAACATGGATTGGAATGACGAAAGGATCCCAGCAATTGACCGTAAAACTAAATGTCAGGTTTCGTTTCTCAACCCTGCCACAGCTCATAACTGTCGATGGCAAAGATAGGGAACAAAAGTAATCCAGCGGATGCGGCGCTTTTTGCCGCGCCCCCGCTGGATTATCCCCCGTTGGTTATCAATGGGGTTAACGGCTCTAGAAACTGTGCGAAACCGTGTTGGTTTTTTTCTTCACCTGCACGAGGGTGCTGAGATTGGTGAGCTTGAGAAGCCCATAGACCTCATCTTGTCCCCAGTCTTCATCTAAAACTCCCTCCCCCAGCAAAACAGTGAATGTCCGGCTCTCAGTGGCGGCAGGTGTTGGATCAGGAAAGAAGAAAACATCGGAATAAGTGAAGAGAAAATCGTCATCTCCGGTGAGCCCTGAATCTGCGCCCCAGAGCTGGCACTGCAATTTAAAAAATCGCGCACCTTGACACATCTTCATTTGGCATAACTCCAGTGCCGTAAAATTTACATTGCACTTTACAACGGCTCGTACTGTTTTCTTGGTGTGGTCATGCGTTAAAACAAGGTTTGCATTAGTGATTGTAGCCATGATTGTTTACTCCTTATTTCTAAAATTGACTGGTATTCAGCACCCATCGACAACAAACATTTTGCGCCGATGCGTCACGATAATAGACTCCAAGGCGTTACAGATCAGATACAACCTGGAAGAAACAGCGGGGGTCAGCGAGGGTAATATTACACAGAAACGGCGTGTATCCATGCGTGAAGATTCAAATTTCCGTATCGCTCCGCTACGATTTTATGCATCTGAATTCAGCAGCACGGGAAGGTGAAGCGTCAAGGATTAATTGTGGTGTTAGAACCTGTTCCAGATCCCGATCAAGAAATGCAGTGCGCCAAAAATAGGCGCCTTATTCCGGTCAAGCGAGGCAAAAAAATTCACCTGCCGCTATGGAACGCAACTGAATAGCGGCAGGTGAAGCGTTTTGTCAGGCGCCGCGTCACCTGACCGCTGCGCCTGTTTTTTGAGAAAATCTACGCCCTGATCTGGATGTACTTCACCAGATTGAAAGTTCTCAGAGGAAGACCCGGCGGTTCACCCACAGTAAGCGTATCGTAATCCACACCTACTTCAACGCCACCGCCACCAGCGGCGGCCGCCTTCAGCTTGGTAGCCATATAATTTGCACGCTCCAGCATCAGGTCTCCTGTGTATTCAATCCTGAACCAATTCGCTTGACCCTGGATTATGAAATAGGTGATTTCCTTAGCCGCTTCTTGTGCTCGCCACACTTCACTGATCACGTTTCCTTCGACTTCGTTGTGCGCCATGACTAATCTCCTTTGTTTCAATTAATAGATACGCTTCCGAGAATCAACCCGAAGCGTTCCATCCGCAGCAAACATGTTGCGCCGATGTGTCACTATAATAAAGGCGGGCATGTTACAAATCAGGTACAACGCGCGAGGATGTTTCCATGCACCCCCCGCCCTATTTCTCCATGAACACCAACTGCTCCGGAGGCACGGTCATCTTAATTCGCTGGCCCGTCACCTTGATCACATAATCAAACCCCGTGACATGTCCCTGGGGCAGGATTATCATCCGGTCTTGCCGTGATTCGAGATAATCCTTGAATCCAGCGAGGGACAAATCACCATCATTCATTGCCAGGTAATCCACCACGCGGCGAAACAGCTTTGGCAAAATAACATTACGCTCTGTGAGCGCGGCAAGATCTTTCACCAGAAATCCTGCGGTAGTTTTATCCTGCAACCACAGCCCTTTGCGGCGTGCAGATGTTACCGCACGGGTCATTTCCTGACGCAGGTCGGGATACAGTTTGGAATAATAGGTGGGATAAGCCAACCCTTGACCAAGCATGTGATGATTCGCGCTTTTACGCAGCAGATTTTTATCGACATAAATATACGCGCCATCAGCTTGAGGATAACCACCTTTGAATGCGAACGCGACACAACGCCCATACACATCCGAAAAACGTGTCAATATAAATCCGGCCGTTTGCTGTGGCTGGGCTGAAACTACGGTTTCCCGGTTTCCACGAACTACATTCCTGAAACCAAAAAACTTCAATAATTCTTCTGCGGCGCCCTGCGCGAACTGGGCCGGCTGGTGCAACATGCCCAAGGTGGCGGGGGTGGGTTGATAGTGCGTTTCGAGTGTGTCGATGCCCTCCAGGCGTAATTGCCCTCCGCCGCTGCTATTGGTGCGCACACCCAGAGGACGCCATAAGTCTGGATTGTCCGGATAGAATTTAATTGAGTCCCCATCAGGGGCGGCATTGAGTATGCGGTAATTTCCCTTGATCAGCATGAGTGGCATGGTATAGTCCTCTTGAGGTAGGTGGTGTTTGTTATGATATATCCAGAGCGGGTGAAAAAACTACCTCACCTCCAGCAACGATGGCTGCAAGTTGTTTCTTTCCTTGAAACGTATCGCGTCCACCAACGCTTCAGACTTGCTGCGCGGTTCTGCGTCTTGAACAATCAAAAAGGCGTCTTTTGTTTGGACGATTCTTACCTGGGGGATGGTTCTGCTCAAGATTCGGCTCTTAGCGATAGCTTCATTTTCGGTTGCGGCTTCGTCAAGCACAACCAGATATTTGGGCTGATTTATTTGTATGCCCATATTAAGTTCCGCCACCACCAATGGCGCGGCCACCTCACTGGCATGAGCTGCGCTGATGCCGAGGATGCCAAAGGCACTGGTGCCTGGGATATTAGGCGATGATGAATCTTCCATTACAGGGGTGACATTTTCCCCTATGATTGGCGAAAAAGGACGCGTCGGTATATCCGATTTTCGATCCAGCTCTTTTGTTATTTGGTCATTCTTCTCAACATAAGCATTGACCGTGCTGATGCCCGCCGTTGTATTCAGTGCGCTCGCCAGCAATGCAGGAATACCCAACGCTTTTACAAATGTATCGCCCGGTCTTTTTGGCTGCCGCCATTCAATGATCATGATTACTGCGCCGATCATGATGGCGAATAACAGTGAAACCGCTATATAATCGAGACTGAAAAATATGATTTTATCGCCTTTGACCGGCACCGTCAGCGCGGCAAGCATGCGGGGAGCAATGACTGCGCACACACCCGCAACGAATCCAATGAAAAATTTCAACATCGGCCTGGAGACATCCAGGTTGTGAATGTGTTTGATCATTTCCATGGCGACACCCCCTGACAGTGAGTTGAAAATGGCGGTAGAACCCTTCGCCGCACTCTTCCTGTGCCGCCAAAAAGAATTACCTGCTTATTACCGCACGGCGCGCAGCCTCAATATGCGATGATGGTGTAATGCCCAATACCGTGGAAAATACGGTGTGGCAACGCTGGTAAACACTCAACGCTTCAGCACAACGCCCCTGCCGTTGATAACAGAGCATGAGACGCTGATAAAGAATCTCGGCAAGCGGATCAATTTCCAAACCTTTGCGATAACTGTTAATGGCTTTTTCCCATTGGCCAATATCTTCGTTGTGCTTGCCGGTTTGTTCCAGATAACGCAGAAACTTGCTGCGCAGGCGTTCACGTAATGCCAGCGCCCAGGCGTAGTCATTGTCGTCACCTAAAAAATGTCCCTGATAAATCTCCAGCGCTTTTTCCACCAGTGATGCAGTATATGTGGCTGGCGGCTGGCTGAAAAATTGCTCTAACGCCCACACATCTACCCAGCAACAGGAGGTATCCAGGGTAAGGCTATTATCACGCATAATAATGGCTTTTTCATGACCCAGCATGTGGCGCAGACGATGCAGGGTGACGCGAAACACTTGATGACCGGCATCGCCTTCGGCATCAGGCCATAGGGCATCAATGATCTGGGTTTCGTTGACATCGCGCGCGCCCAGAGCGATCAGCGCCTTGAGCAGCAACAGCGGTTTGCCTTGGGCTTTACTTTGATTTTTGCTGGGATCCTGGCCCTCAAAATTCAGCGGCTCACCGGCTTTGACAATACGAAAATGTCCCAATGTATAAATTTTTATCGGCCACGGCCAATTCTGGCACTCTACTGAGGATGTCGGCGGTTGCAGGCCATGTTTTTTTATATAATGGCGTACGTATTCTACTTCTATGCCATTTTCCAGTGCTTTTTTGCACAACAGTGCGATGGCGCAGGGCCGTAGCGTTGGCATGCTGGCATAGCCATGCTTTCTGGCCAACGCAAAAGCTTTGCTCAAGGTAAGCGCACCACGTTCCTCGGCCACTCCCGGCATCCTGCCTCTAGTGACACTTGTGCATCCATGCACAGCGAATGAACGCATGAAGCGGAATTGCGCTTCATGCAGGAGGGTAAGATATTCAACATATTTGCTCTGCGTGACAATAGCGTAAGTGCGGGTATATGCGAGATGCCGCAGGGCTTCACGACGGCCACCATATTCAAATAATACTTGCGCCAATAGTGCATGGCACAAGGCTTGGGCATAAGGCGCAGCGGCAGCCTCAGCGAGCGTTAACGCGAGCCGGGCATGCTCGATGGCGCGCGGCAGGTCATGCTGGCTGGCACTGTTCCACGCCAACAGGTAATGGTAATGGCTGGCATCAAGATGGCGGGTGGCGATGAGCAAGGTGCCGAGGTTGCCTAAAAACCCCTGCGCGGCCTCACGGTTTCCTTTTACCAGCGCGGCTTGTACACCGAGCGCATATAATTGAAAATCGCCACTGTGCGCGCCCGAATTACGCGCAATTTCCAGACCCTCAGTCACAGCTTCCAGGCAGGCGTCCGCAGAGACGCGCATCAAACTGTAAAGCGCCTGGCTGATCTGCCATTCCACTTGAATTGCCGCGCTGGGGTTATCCGCCTGAGCTTTAAGAGTGTGCAGCACCCAGGCGGTAGCCGCCGTGTCACCCTTGTGCAGATAATGCAAAAACAGCCGGTTGCCCAGTATAAATTGCTGGTTAATCTCCAAACCGCATTGCAGCAATTGCCGGGCGCGCTGTTCCCAGAACGATACGTCAGGATGCTGCGGTTGATGCTGCGTCAATGCGCCTAGCATGGCCTGTGTGACGCGGGCTTCCAGCTCCAGCGACGGAAACGTGGGGTGGTCGCGCAGAATGTCACCCAGCGCCGCTATCCACCCCTCCAGCGGGCTAAAGTCGGTACGGCTGAGTAGAATGCTGTCTACGATGCCAACCCACGCATGCAACATGCCTGATATAGTTTGATGAGTCGTGCCACGCGTATTTTGATCATGGAATACGCGGTACGCCTGCTCAAAATCGGCGCGCCCCTGCTCGGGGCTCAGCGGCATGCAGCATACGCCACTCCAGTAGAGCAACCAGGGATTGGTTTCCAGTACCTTGCGCGGTAAACGCCGCAATCTGCCTTCCAGCGTCTGCAGGCGCCCCTGTGCGGCCAGGCCAGCGGCTTGATGACACACTACCTGGGCAACGGTCTGCCAATCGACCACGGGCACCAAATCCGCCACACAGGGAAGAGCGCCAGCGAAGGGTTCTGTAAGTGCTGAGTGAGGCAGGATGCCGGAAGCAACCGCTTCCATGGTCGTAATCTGCCCGGCAATACTGCTGGCAGAAGCTGGCTTATGATTGCCATGGTAGCGTGGCATAATTCGTTTAGTAAAATTAATCAAAGAAAATGTGTGTTCCATAGCAGCACCCCCATCCCGAAAAAGCATTTATCTGTTGATGGCTTAAAAATAACCCCAGGAAGGAGGCAATGAAAGGTAATATTACCCAACGTACCAGTGATTTATTACCGGTCTGTGCTGACACGCCGGACAGCGGTATACTTGGACATTCAATCGAACAGCGGCACCCGGAACATCATTCATGCAAAACGCACTCACGGCGCTTAAAACACATATCGAAACGACGCTGGTTGGCCAAGCCGTGCTGGTGGAACGCCTGTTGATCAGCGTGCTGACCAATGGCCATCTGCTGGTAGAAGGCGTGCCAGGGCTGGCCAAGACCACAGCGGTGCGCGCCCTGGCGGAGGGTATTGCGGCACGTTTTCAGCGCATTCAATTCACTCCCGACCTGATTCCGGGCGACATCACTGGCACAGATATATTTATACCTAACGAAGGCCGTTTTCGTTTTGTCGAAGGGCCGATTTTTAACGACATTATTCTCGCCGATGAAATCAATCGTGCGCCGCCCAAAGTTCAAACTGCCTTGCTCGAAGCCATGCAGGAACACCAGGTGACAACAGGGGGCGTGACGCGCAAACTGTCACCGGTGTTTCTGGTGATGGCGACGCAGAATCCGATTGAGCAGGAAGGCACGTATCCGCTGCCTGAAGCACAGCTCGATCGTTTTCTGATGAAGGTAGATCTGGACTATCCTACCTCTGCCGAAGAACTGGAAATCCTGCGCCGCGATAGTGCGCGGCTGCAAGGTGCGAGCAAAGGCACCATCACAGCACCGCAAGCGCCATTAACAGCGCAACACATCATGGATGCGCGCGCCGCAGTAAATCACATTTATATGGATCAAATGCTGGAACGCTACATTGTCACACTGGTGGGCGCTACGCGTAACGCAACACGTTGGGACGACCAGGCCGCGCGATGGCTGGCGCGCGGCGCATCACCGCGCGCTACGCTGGCGCTGGCGCATGCCGCGCGTGCGCGCGCGTATTTGTGCGAACGTGATTTTGTCGAACCGGGTGATATTATGGATCTGGCATACCATGTGCTGAATCACCGCATCGCGTTAAGTTTTGCCGCACGCGCCGATGGCGTTACGCGCCAACAAGTGATTGCGCGTTTGATCGAGAAAGTGCCTGCGCCGTGATACACACCTTGAACAATAACACCCCTCGTAGCGTGCGCCATGCGCACGAAACCACTACGGAGCATCGGTTATTAAGTACTGTCGATTTAGAACAGTTGCAGCTCAAAATCCTGGAACGCACCATGCGCCCCAGGCACCGCGTCACCTCACCCATCATCGGCCAGCACCCCTCAATATTTCGCGGACACGGCATGGAGCTTGAGGACATGCGCGCCTATCAGGCAGGCGATGATGTGCGTTACATGGATTGGCGCGCCACTGCCCGCAGCGGCAAACCCATCATGAAAGTATTCCGTGAGGAACGCAGCCAAGGCCTGTTTTTCATGATTGACCGCCGAGCCAGCATGCACTTTGGCACGCGCGGTGAGCTAAAAGCCGTCACCGCCGCACGCAGCGCCGCGATATTGGCATTTTCTGCCCTGGCAGCGCGTGATTCGGTAGCTGGCATGGTCGTCGAAAGTGATGAGAAATTTTTTCCTGGTGCGCGGGATATTAATAATGCGTTGCAACTGCTGCGCGCCGCCAGCGCACCGCTGACACCGTTGCCCATGACTGACCAGCACACCACAACCATGAGCACACTGCTGGCACAAATAGACCGCGCCGCAGGCCGTGGCACATCAATATGCCTGATCAGCGACTTCAAAGACTTGCGTGCTGAACACGTTCCTGCATTGTTGCAGCTCACCGCAAGCCATGAAGTATTGGCACTACAGGTTATCGACCCCGCCGAAGAAACATTATCAGACGCTGGCAAGCTGCGCATGACATCCCCCAACGGAGAGTTGTTTGTGGTAGACACGGCGGATGCCGGATTACGCACCCGCTACGCACACGCCATGGCGAAACAGCACGCTGATCTTGCCCAATTATTTGCGCGTACCGGCATTTCCCTGCAACACCTGTATACCCACAAAGATACTTTCGAACAATTATCCAGCCATGAATGATGCCGACAAAAATTCTGAAATTTTAAGTCGTTTGGCAGATATTGAATTACCTGCGCCTCCCGACTGGCAACCCCTACTAATAGCAAGTGGCGCAATCATTATTGCATTGGTGTTAATCGTATTAACACGCCTGTATATCCGTCACAGAAAAAAATCATCTACTGATGCTGGTGCGCATCTGGATCCTGCGCTGGCCGCGCATTTGCAACTGCAACAACTTATTCATGACTGGCAATCACACGTCATAAATGACCGTGAAGCCGCTTATCGGCTAGTTACTCTGCTGCGGCTTGGCCTCGGTCTGCCACAGCTCACTCACACCTGCCCGCCACACATCGCGGCTGACCAACAGGCCTGGCAAGAAACTGTAGCGCTCTGCACTCACCTGCGCTATCAACCAGCGCCCGTAACAGGCCTGTCTCTGGCAACCTTTCAGCGTGCCGAACAATGGCTGCTAAAAACCAGTGCGCATGACCAAGGCGTGCGTGTGCATGGCGTGTAAATCATGTTAGAGCTTGCCGCACCGTGGTGGTTGCTTGCCGTGCCGTTACCGTGGCTGGCGTGGTGGTGGAGCGTGCGGCTTAAGTCCGAGAGGTTCACACTCGCTACCGTCCCAGCCATACGGCATGCGCAAGCAGATGTACTGTTCAACCTCGTTGGTAACACCCGCCCACACATTAACCGTACCCCTTGGCTATGGATCATCGGCTGCGTCTGTCTCGTGCTTGCGCTGGCACGTCCACAATGGAGTGAGTCAGCGCCCAACACTTATAAGGGACGCGATTTCCTGCTGGCGCTGGATGTATCTGGCTCAATGCGCGCGCAAGACTTCGACGCACAGGGAAGAGCGCAAGCGAAGGGTTCTGCAAGTGCCGAGGGAGGCAGGATGCCGGGAGCGGCCGAGACAAATGGCGCCACCCTAAGCCGTCTCGACATGCTGAAAAAAATCGTCAACCAGTTTCTCAGTGAACGCCACGGCGACCGCATCGGCTTGATTGTGTTCGCTGACGATGCCTACACGTTATCACCACTCACCAGCGACATGAATATAGTACGCAGCCTGTTGCAAGAAGTGCGTCATGGCATGGCGGGCGAAAAAACTGCGCTGGGCACGGCGATGGCACTTGCCGTAAAGCGCCTGCAAGACCGTGATGCCAAAGCCCGTGTATTGATCCTGCTCACCGATGGCAGTAATACTGCCGGAGAAATCCATCCCGACGCAGCAGCGGCACTCGCTGCTGAAGAAGGCATCCGCATTTACACAGTGGGCATCGGTTCGCATCAAACCGTACCCTTTCCGCGCGGCCCGAATGAAAAACCTGCCTACACTGAAATGCCACTCGATGAACACTTGCTACGCCGCATTGCCGAACGCACCCAAGGCCGTTACTATGCCGCCGCGAATACTACTGAAGTCCAGCGCATTATTGGCGATATAGAAAAACTTGAAAAAATAGATATTACAGATAACGCATTATTAAAACACACTGAATGGTACTGGTTACCACTCAGTGCTGGATTGACGTTACTCCTGGTGTCGCAACGCCGCGCGCGCAACGAGGTATTGCCGTGATTCCACAGCTGGAGTGGCGCGAACCATTATGGTTGTTGTTAGCCATCATCCCATGGCTGGGCTTGGCCCGGATGGGATGGGGGCGCAATAAAAAAACCTCAGCGCAGCAGGAACGTCGTAACGCCTTTGCCGACTCACATCTATGGCAATACCTTATTTTAGGGCAAGGCAAATCAAACCCCACCTTCCATGAAAAAAACCGGCTTGCATGGATAGCCGCATGGACATTGGCAGCACTGGCAGCCAGCGGCCCATCCATGCAAACACAACTACCTGATACCACGGCGCAAGCCAGCGGCATTGACATCGCGGTGGCGATCGACATCTCGCCCTCCATGTCAGTGCAGGATATTACCCCCAACCGCCTGGAACGCGCCAAACTGGAATTGCGCGATTTCGTTAGCCGCTTAAATGGCGATCGTGTGGCACTGATTGCATTTTCTGCCAATGCTTACGTGACACTACCATTAACACCCGACACAGCAACTTTTCTAAACTTTTCTGATCTCCTCGACCCTGGCCTGGTGATCAAGCACGGCTCCAATATTGCGCGCGCATTATTGATGGCACGTCAAACGCTGGAAGGTGCTGAACAACAAAGCCGCGCCATTATCTTAATCACTGACGGCGAATCCCACAACAGCGCAGCCGCCCTGGCAGAAGCAAATACATTGCGCGCCCTGGGCATTCCACTGTTCATTGTCGGTGTCGGCACTGACGCAGGTGGCCCTGTGCCCGATGGCAAGGGACACTTTATGAAAATAAAAGATGAGCTGGTTGTTTCACGACTGGAGCGCGCCACACTGACATCGTTGGCGCAGAAAACTGGCGGGCTTTACCTTGACATCAGCAGCGATGACAGCGAGTGGCAGAAATTATTTACCCAGTTGCGTAAACTTAAACCTGCCCAATATTCTCACGACACACCGGAGCAACATTACCAACTCTTTCCCTGGCTGCTTGGAATCAGTCTGTTACTGTTCCTGTGGGCAGGTGCGCGACAAGGTACGCTCGCATTACTTGCCTGGGCCATGGTGATGCCTTTGATGGGATTGCCTGGAAAAGCTCATGCAACGCCCTGGGCAGAACAACGCGCACTGGACGCGCTCAATGAAAATAACTACGAAAAAGCCACAACGCTATATCGCGGCATAAAATCATTTAATGGCCTGATGGGCCTGGGCGCCAGCGCTTATCGTCAACAACAATGGGAAGTGGCGCTGAGCGCCTTTCAGCAGGCATCGCGTAATGCCAGCAGCGACACCGAGCGCGCCCAGGCCAGTTATAATACCGGCAATACCCTGGTGAAAATGAACCGCCTCGACGAAGCGGCCCGCACTTATGAAACCGCGCTCCGCTGGCAAAAAAATTATCCACGTGCCGCGCTTAATCTAACCCTGATCAATAAAGAAAAAGAATTTCGTGCCCACATTAAATCAGGAGCCGGGGAAACAGGTGACCAGAAAAAAACACCAGCCCTGAACACAGCCACCCAATCTGACGACGCGCAGGGACGCGCTAGTGCCGTGGGAGGCAGGATGCCGGGAGCGGCAAAAAATGACACTGGGCTTCAACAGGAAAAAACAACCACTGGCGATCCTTCTCAGGATTCAGGGAAAACATATAAAACATCAAAAACCCGAGAAAAAATGCAAGCCCTGCGTGAAAATTCCCAGGAATTATTGAGCAATCGCTTTTCTACTGCTGACAAATTCTCTGGCGTGCTGGTGGTAGAGGATGAAAAGCCATGGTAAAAAAAATAGTCGCGCTCATTACCGCATGCATATTATGGACGGCCACCCCGTTTATTATAATGGCTGCGCAGGCTGCCACCACGCTCACCGCCAGTGTTGACCGCACGACTATTAAAATGGATGAGCATGTTGTATTCACGCTCTCACTGATTAATAGCGACACGCGCTTACGCGCTGAAGGCCTGTCACCCAACGTGGATCTGAGCGTACTATCCCCTGATTTTGATACAGGCATTCCGCGCGCGGCCAATCGTTTTAATTTATCACGCCATGAGGGTGACCAGGGTAACCGCGCCATCTCCAGCATTACCGTGGAATTATTTCCAAAACGTACCGGGCGTTATACCATCCCCGCTTTTCAGGTAGATGGACAACGCAGCAATCCTGTTGTGATTAACGTCAACGCCGCTATCGCTACAGATACGCCAGAAGTTTTTATACGCAGTAGCGTTAACAAAAATACTGCCTGGGCGCGCGAACAAACCCTTGTTTATCTGGAGTTGCTGCATCGCGTCAACCTAAGCACTGCCAGCCTGGGTGGGGATATTCAAACATCACCCACGCGTATTGAATTACTCGATTCTCGCAAACTGCCCCAAACCGAACGTAAAGAACAGATTGATGGCATCACTTACAATGTGCAACGTATGGCCTGGGCATTATTCCCCACCCAAAGCGGTAACCTTACCGTGCGCTTACCTGACATTTGGGCCATTACGGAGAAAGGGCGCCGTTTGCGTTTGCCTGGAAAACAACATCCGATTCAGGTTAAGGCATTGCCTGCGGGTATAGCTGCTGACCTGTTGGTAGGCAAACCTGAAATTAACCAAAGCCCACTCACCGCTTTACCCGACATCAACAGTCTCACCTCGTGGAATATCACCTTACGCGCCCCGGTAATGGATCACACGCTACCCGCCAGCTTGCCCGGATTAACCGCTCCGGCAAACATCAAACTCTATCTCGACAAGGCACAACGGCAAATCGAAGAACATGCCGATGGCATTGTCAGCATCGCAAATTACACCGTTTCTGTCACACCATTGGCCGCTGGCGAATTTCGCATGCCCACCATTATCATTCCCTACTTCGACACCCTGCGCGGCAGCGTCGACAAGATCGAACTGCCGGGGCAAACGCTTACCGTAAAATCTGGCCCACCGCCTACTGTGATGACACCAACACCGAACCCGCTCGCGCAAGCAAAATCACAAACCACATCCCCTACCACATTATGGCCGTGGAAAGTCTCAACATTCATTTTCGCTGTACTGTGGCTGGCGACATTAATACTGTTGAAACGTGCGCGCGCTTCGGCAACCCCACAAGAAAAATATGTAGCGAATGAAAATTTCAACGAACAACCAGGGGCTCTTGCCCTGCGACCACTGCAAACATTGTTGCTGGAAGCGTTCGGCAGCCAATCGCTTGATCAAGGTTTGCATGAGTGGGAAACCAGATACGGGATCGATCAGGAATTACGCCAAACCGTGCGGGAAGTACAACGCTTATATTACGGAAAAGAAAAAACAAATGATGCGCATCTAAAGCAGGCAGTGCATGCGGCGGTAACAAAAATCCGCGCCGCTCAGAAGCCATTACCCTCTTCTCCTGATAACACTTGGCGCCCCGAGTCGTTCACACCGCGTTATTAATTAGACCGCCAATTAATCTCATGCGCCGTTTTTTCGCCAATGACAACCTGGGTAAGGCTGCGCGGCATCGCCAATTCCTGCTCTGATAGTGGCACTCTGCCGCCCATGATCTCAGCCTTACTCTGCGGGAACCGTGGCTGCTGCTGTGGCTCTGCATAGCCATCGGGATAAAGCGGAAAATTGGTACTCAAATCGTATTTGTCAGTAGCGCCCACGGTATGCAGCAACTCATGCGCAATCACCACATTATTGGGCCCTGCCATCTTCTCACTGGCAAACGCATTCACCACCCCTATCAATCCTTTCTCAAGGCCAAATGAGTGGCTCAGGCGATCATGTGTTGCAGGATCGTGATATACAACAAACATGCGGATATCAGGGGATGGGCCATCATAGGTGTCCGACTTGAACGCCCAATAGCGCATTTGCAGACTCCACCACATCACGGCGAGAATATCGCCATTGCGCGGTGGTTTTGGCGGAAGGTCATTAACAACCGGGCCAAGCTTGATGGTGACGGGCTGATCAAGCTTTAACTGATGGCGCCCGGCTTCACGCGTCATGAAGTCTTCTATATCAACGAAGGTTTCCCGCATCGGCGGCGCACGTAAAGCGCCAACATACGCTGCCGATACCGCACTGCCATCGCCATTAATCGGATACACCACCACCCACAAGGAACGGTCCCAATCCGTCGAACGCAGCTTGCTTAACCAGGTGTTCGCAGCGACAAAAGCCAGCAACAACAAAAGAAATGCGATGCGTAATTTGCGAAACATACCGCCTGCTATGCGCCGAACAACCGCCATTCTTCCGTATAGAAATGCAATGCGGGCACAGGTTTATCTGTGAGCTTAACTGTTTCCAGTACGCGCTCTTTCTCGCCGTCCAGCACGGTAACCGTACCATCAGTGGGATTGGAAATAAAAATGCGCGCAAACTTTCCGCCCTGCTCAACAAATCCAATCGGGCGACGGCCACACTCAGCAACACCCACTTTCACTTCCTTAATCAGCGATAACGCCGGCAGTGCCGACGCGTCGAACACCAGTAAAATATCTTTTTTAAGATTATTGCGCTGGCTGCCTTTACCCGTGGCCGCTGTAGTCAAATATAATTTACTGCCATCGCGGCTGAAGCGGTATACGCTGGGATAGATGTCGGGCAAATCAATCGTTTCAAACACGGTTTTGCTGACCACATCCAGCACGGTCAGCTTGCCGATGACATGCTCGGGTTGCGCAGCACGGTCAGCGCCTTTGCAGATAATGAAGCGGCCGTTCGGGCTGAGCAGCGCATTGCTGCTAAGGCCAACATAAATCGAATCTTCAATGGCATTGGTCAGCGGATCCATCACCACCACAGTGCCATAACCGTTATTGAGGTTATAGACTTTGCCGGTCAATTCAGAATACGCCATGCCATGCGGCGCGGCGCCATTGGCAAAACCGGCATCTACTTTTTTCTCGCGGGCGGTATCCTGCAAGTCAATCGTGGCCAGCACCTTAAGATAAGCCGCGGCATCTTCAGGGTCATTGCCTACCACTGAAATATCACCGCTCATCAAATTACTGACAAACGCGCGGCGCGGTATTTTCGGCGCGGCGGGCGTGGGATAGGTAAACGCAACCACATGATGACCACGTCCCACGCACAGTGTACGCAACACTTTCATCGATGCACCTTCAGTGTCATTTTGAATAATGGTGACGGATGACCCACCCGTGCCGCAATTTTCCGGGTCAGCGCCTGTGGATTTATCACCATCATTTCCCAGCCACAATTGCGCCTGATCAGGATAACGGTACATATGGTCAGGGCGCGCATACGCCGGGAATTTTTTCTGTAGAGTTATTTTTTTCGTCGCCGGATCAAGCAAGGCCGCTTGATGGTCATTGGTCAGATTCAAAAAAACCGGCGTGGTCGTGCCATCCTGCGATTCGACATCAAGCGTCTTGACCGTGGTCTTGCCGCTTCTGGCTTCATGGTGAATAACTGCAACCTCACCGATTTCTTCGGTTCCGGCGTAACATACTAAAGACCAATCGAGATCATTGGCAAGATCATCCGCTTTGCTCTGAACCATTTTAGTATCCTGTTTTTTAACGTTTGAGCTCAGTTGTCGGCCAATGGCTCAGCCTATCTCAATGCGCAAGCTGGGGTCTGTTTCGTTGTCAGCAACGATTCGGTTGTATGTCTCAATGAGCTTTTCAAGGGTCATGAGGTGAGCCGAAGTTTTGAACAAGCTCAACTCATGGAGGTTGGCGGCCAGGAATTGTTCGGCGTCCATGATGTCGATGCGCCCGGCCAATCCGGCATTGCCTGCAAGGACTTTAGCAACCGTGACGCCTTCGTCCAGCGTCAAAATGATTGGCTTGGCTCCAGCTTCAAGATTGCGCTGGCACTTCCGGATGACCGCTTCACCCGGCGATGTGGTGACGTGAATGATGGTGTCATTAATTACAAAATCACCGGAACGTTCGCTGACTGCATGGGCAACGGAAAAGCCATTGTGGCCGATGGTGAGTTCAGGCATAGCCAATTCCAGTTTGGCACCCACAAGATGTTGAAGGACGGCTCCTTGGTACATGGTGCCTGTTTCTTCCTGCTGTCGTTTCTTCGCCTGCGCCAAGAGGTCTTGGATGATAGCTTGAAATCCTTTAGCTGCGTCAAAGCGCAGTCGAAAGGGCTTAACTAAGAAAAACTCTTTGACGCGCTCAACCCACCACGATAATTTCCATGCAATCCCAGTGCTTGTCATGTGTGGCCCTCACAAGGGGTAAGAGCAAAATTTTTAGCAAACCATGCCGCGACAGGGAGGGTAACTGCATCACCCATGGCTTTGTAACCATCGCTGTAACTTTCCGGCATTTTGTAAGTTCCCTGCACACCCATCAGGCGCGCGCCTTCGCACATGGTCAGTACGTTTCGAATCGGCACGATTAAAGTTTGGCTGTCCAGCTTATCTGAATTACCTTTTGTTCAATTCTATTGAAAGATAATCCGCCATCCAATGGGTTTGGATACAGTTCATAAAATGGATTTTCCTTAAAGTTTTTTACCACGAACAAAAAATATCGTTCGCCCATGATGGATGCTACTAAATGTTCTTTATTTGTTAAGGCAATGCTGCCCTTGGCCTCATTCATGCCCTTAACCTCTACACCATAAAAAACATCTTGTGATGTTAACTTAAAATCAAAACCGCAACCGAGTTTCGTGGTGTCTTCAATTTCAAACTCCTTAAACAGGGTTATCTCTTTGTATTTTGATATGAAGTATTGCTCTGCCGCTTGACCAGTTATCAATCTTTGTGCAAATGAACTTTTTTTGTCGACTTCATCATTTTCAACCTCTTCCATCAGAATATCGAGGTCATTCCGTTTATAGATCAATTGTTTTAGTAAGGTTGAAAATTCATCTATTCCTAAACCAGAAAAGTTATCGTATATCGCTTTACAGTAAACCCGCATGGGTCGTTTGTGCCAACCTTTTCTGTCGTTCGGAAATAGCGGATCGAATTCGTCCCTATAATTTTTTACTGACGCTGGCTGGACTCCCAATGCAAATCCGATAGCATTGAAAGCCTCCATAAAGCTTCTAAAACCGAGCTGGTACAAACCCATCGCATCAAACTTGGATAGATATAGCCCGGCAAGGATTGGTTTTTCACGGGGTGATAATTTTTTCATGTAAGAATGCTAATAACCACGCTGCGTCAACGCTTGATGCAGCGTGCGATAGTGACTTCCGTTAGCCGCAGAAACCAAGCCGACAACATTTTCAGCAACAAGGACGGGCGGGCGCGATGGCATTTCATCAATGATGCGCAGCCACTCCCACACAAGGCGGCTTCTGGTTCCGTGTATGCCCTCGGTCAGGCCAGCAAGCGAAAGGTCTTGGCAAGGGAAGGAAGCCCAGGCAAGCGAAGCATTTGGAAGCGCCGCACCTTCAACATCGGCAATCGAGCCTAGATGAAAATGCTTGGCTCCGTGGTTAGCCGTATAGACAGCGGCTTTCTTGTCGCAAATATCGTTGGCCCAAGCGACGCGGAAGTGATCCTTCAAACCCTGTGCCACCAGACCGCTGCCAGCGAAGAACTCCAGGAAAGAATGACGCGAGCCAGTTGCCAGCATCGTTGTTTTCTGTAGGGGAGAGCGTAGCGAGGGGGGCGAGACCCGCCGCGCCTCACGCGTTGATGCGTTTTCCGATTCGAATATGTGTATTTGTTTCATTTTTTTATTATAACTGCCCCGGTAATAGCTGACCAGATAAAGAGCGTTGAGAATTTCGACGCCCAATTAAGGCTATGGATCTTGTGTCGGCGTCACGCGAATGGGCGCGGGCTGTTTTGGATTGGGCATATCAACATCCGGACTATTACGATCCGTCCATTCCTTACCTTTACGCGCCATAAATTCGGCTTCGTGTTTAGGCAATGGGCCGCGCGCCATACTGCCTTCCCACTCCCACATCGCAGCACGGGCTTTGCGTACATACGGATCTTCCGGTGGCGACAAATGCACATAAGTGCGCATGGCGCCTAATGCACCCTGCAAATCACCTTGCTGTTCCAGAGAAATTCCCAAGCCCCAATAAGCATTGGCCTGATAAGGCCGCAACGTGGTTGCTTTATCAAAAAAGCTCACGGCTTCCTGATACCGTTCAAGCCCCAGCAACGCGTAACCCATGTTGACATGCGCATCCACCAGGTTGGGCGAAAGTTGCAAGACACGCTGCAATGCGGTAATGGCATGTTCATATTCCTTGGCATGCAGCATCACCACCGCTTGCTCAAAGCGGGTTGCTATTTGCGCCATGCGCGCTTGCTGTGAATGGCCTTTGGGATCTTTGGCGGGATCAATCTCGACCTGCGGCGCGGGCGGCGGTGGCACAAAGACTGGATTGCGCGTTACACCCACCAGCATCGCCACCATGCCCAGCACTAACAGAAGTGAAATAAATGAGGTGGCGGTGGATGATGTGTCTGACGGCGTGAGTACTGTGCTCATATCACACCCTTATGTGCGGCTGTGCTATAAAACGGCGTGCCAAAATAGGTGATGAAAGCAAACACAAACACACCGATAATGGCAATCGCTCCGACACGAATCGGAATGCGATAGGTGAGCCGCGCATGGATGCTGGCGCCCAACATCAGCCAGTTAAGAAAAGAAGACGTCTCCAGCGCATCCCATGCCCAGTAACGTCCCCAGGCATCCTGCGCCCACACCGCGCCTGCAGTGAGCATCAAGCTATGAAAAATAAATGCCAGCAACATGAAACGCCACGCCAGCGCGTCCAGCACGGCATCGGCGGGCACATGGCGAAACCACGCTGCAAATCGTTGCGTATTACGCAGTAAAATCACCCCTGCCAATCCGGTGCCCACCAGGCAGAATGCCAGGAAAAATTTTCCCAAACCAACGTGTGCCCATAACCAGTCATTGTGATAAGTAGGCGGCAGTGCGGTATCAACCGGCTGTAATGCCAATACCCAACCCCCCAGCACCCACATCATGGGCAACGCCACTACGGCGCTGGGGCGCAACAACGGCACGCGCCAATACACCACGGCGAACACCAGGCCCAGGCTCCACAACTGGCTCATCAGCAATTCAAATAAATTGACGAACGGGCCATGGCCGAGGCGCATCCAGCGTTCGGCAATCGCCACGGTAAGCAACGCCACACCCAGCACCACCATGAGCAATACAAATTTTTCATGGGCGCGTGGCGACGCCTGCGTCATGGTGCCAACGGTAGTGGCGCCAATGCGGATGCGCATCATCCCCATCACCGCAATCAGCGTGGCCAGCACGTAGGCGGTCAACCCCGCCCACAGCCAGGGCAACTCTGTGGCATAGCCCATCACACTCAACACACTTGTCGCTTCATTCATACCGACCTCCCGGCAGCCGTGTCTGGGGATGATGCCCGTGGCACTTCCGGCGCATCTTTCACCCGCGCCGGGGCAATCTGCAAACTCGCCCCGGACTTACGCCAGAAATGTGTCCCCAAACCCAATACTGCCATGATTGCTGCACCAAATAACCAATGTAAGGTAGGGTCATAAAATACTTTATATCCCATCCACGTCGTCAACCGTTCATAACGTAACACACCACCGGGCACATGCACGCTTTGACCCGGTTCGAGTTCAACTCGCCGATCGTCTACATTCACCACCAGCACCCCGGTAGCGGTTTTGCCGTCCAGCACCCACGCCGCATCTTCGCGCAAGCCGGTCTTTAACCGCAACCAGAATTTAATTTCCTTGCCGCCCCCTTTTTCATTGGGTGGCGTCCAACTGCTGTCCTGCTTATACTCAAACAGTGGATAAGACGGCATGTGGATTGTACCACTCAGCGCTTCGCCACCCCCATCAGGGGTCCAGGTCAGCACCGGGGCGAAGCCTTTGTTAAAGGTAGTGTAAAAGCGATAACCTTCCAGTATCAGCGGGCGATCATCGCCGACCACTTTAGTCTGCCAGCCTTGCCTGTCGTCGGGCAGGAGCACCGTGCTATGGGTCAGGCCGCGCACCATGCCAGGCGAGTAGTCCACCGTAAACGATCCCTGCACAAAAGCCAGTTGCTCCAGCGCCCCGGAATGCCACGGGCCTTTCGCCATATGCGTCAGATCAGAGGGCGAAAAAGCAGTGCCTTCAGTGATTTCCAGTTGCGCGTCAAGGTGGGTCAAGCGGCCGATACCGGCGAGGACAATGATGGCGAGCAGACCGAGGTGGAACACCAGCAGCCCACCCCGGCGATTGATGCGGGGATTGGTCGCAATGGCGGCCAACAGATTAACCGCCAGAAAAGCAAGGGGAGCCACCAGCACCCATACCGGAGTATCGACCGGATTATCATAGCTAAGCGCCGCGCCGATGGCCAGCAGGAGCATTCCCACCAGAGCCAACCGTATGGAACCCAGCGCGCGGATCATGGGAGGTTACTGCACGTCTCACCGCCAAAACCGTTCATCCAGCTAATGCCCCGATTGCCATTGCCTGGCATTCCGGCTGACCCACAGTTTTGCGGGGTCCATTCCCCGCTACGCCTGAAATTCACGACCTTGAGCGTAGCGCCAAGGTAGTAAGGGCCATTGTAATAACGCGCGGTCGTGTTATTACGCACCTGGGTACCCGAAGGCAACCCGCCCTCCAGGCCTACGTCATTGAGATTGACGAGAAAATTTTTGTTCTTCCAGCCATGTGGCACGGCAATGTGGCAATAGGTGCAACGGAAATTCTGCACCACCTGCGCATGGCCGGTATGGAGATTGGTTTGCTGCACATTCAAGCAACCGACGCCCGACCCGTCTGTCGGGTTGCGCGCGAAACCGCTCTTCAAGGTCTGACTGGCACTGATAAAGCCTGGCCCAAACTTCTTGCCATAAGAATCATAGTTATGACACTTGAAGCATAGATGATCCTGCTTGTTCTCACCGGTCTGGTCATCCCACGGGCCTTTCAGCAAAAAGTCATTGTTGGAGCCATGCGGACCCCACGCATTCCCTTGCTCGCCGCCGTCTGGCACCACCGTACCCGGCGCGGTGGTCGATCCATGACAATCGGTACAGTACATGGTCTGGATACCCACGCCGGCATTGAAGGGTTCGCGCCAGATATTCGGGCTATCGACCTTGCGGATGTCAATGGTGCGCCCCGTGTCCTTTAACGCGGGATGCCAGGAACGGTGATTATCATTCTGGAAGTCAACAGTATACGCCTGACCCGGCGGCGTTCCGACAAAAGCGCCACTACGTGTCGGCGAAGTACCCTCACCTTTGTGCTCATCGGGCGACTGATATTCCATGCCCTGATTAGTGTATTGAATCATCGCGTTGGTGCCCGGCGGCGTACCGCCGGCAAATGACCCCAACATTGCAGGCTGATCAAACCCATAATTAGAATGGCACTTCATGCACACCTGATATTCACGCGTCACATAGGGCGCGCTGACATCGGTGCTGCCGCCCACGCCCGGATCGCCGCGCTTCACGGTAAACACCTGCGGCTCACTGCCAAATTCGGTACTCGGCCAGCCGCTCGGCTCCACTCCGGTAATGCCACGTAACACACCGGACGCGAGGTTGGTGTGATGGCGCTCTGGCGTTGCCGCAATCTGCGCTGCGGTGTGGTTGTGGGTTCCCTCGGAATCAGGAATGCTGGTATCTGCATTAAAGCGGCGGTTCTTCGTCACACGATGCGGGTTATGGCAATCCGTACACTCGGCATGGCGATTCTGCAGGCCACCGCCTTCACCGTGTTTATTGACGCGACTGGCCTTGCCCAGATTGGCAGGCGACTCCAGGAAGTCTTTACCGGCCTGTGGCTCGCCCGCTGAGCCAATATCGTGCCGCTCACGCCCGGCGGGCTGGTCACGGCTGGCCATCGGCATGTGCCGCGCCATGGTGGTAAAGTCGGTTTTGATGTCCGGCACTTCAAAACCCGGCTTCACCCCTTGCCCTTGCAGCGTACCGCCGTCTGTCGAGTGGCAGGCATAGCAGGTTTCTTCAACAGCAGGATTACCCCCTTGCTTGAAGCGCGCACCATCTGCGCCAACCAACGTAGGGCCATCGCTACCTTCACGCAACAGACGCCGCGAGCCTTGTACGGTATGCGGATCATGGCAATTCAAACACGCCGCCTGCCACACCGGCATATCTTTGGGGAATTCACGTAATTTGGCAGCCGTATCAGAATAACGTTCATTGCCTACAGCCGGGTGCGCATGCGCCGAACCTACCCAGCCCGCTTTGTCGTGACAACCGAGGCAGATCAGATCATCTTTTTCATTAAATACCTTGTCCGTTGGCGGCTGCTGCTGAAAGCGGTTGACGCGCAGGAACTTGATGCTTTCGCCCGAGGTATCGCGCAGGTGCGGATCATGACATGTGACACACTCCACTTTGTTATCTTCCAGCGGCAGGGTAGGTTTGACACCGGGTGTACGGGTACCCAGATGCGACACCGTCATCGGGTCATACAATTCGCCGTCACGCATGGCCTGCGCACTGTCATAGGTAAAAGAAATCGGGTGATCATTGCTTAAATCAGTACCCAGACGGCGCGTAAAGCCAGTGTGCTGACCGCGCCCTTCGGGAATCGTGTCATTCACGCCAATGCCGGGGCCGGTAAAATCAATCTTGGGGTTTTCAACACGATTCAACACGTTCACCGAGCCCAACGCCAGCGTACCGTCATGGCATGACAGGCATAGTCGTGATTTACCACCGGGCTGGCCCAGATCAGTCGCATCAAGCGACCCGGAGGTATAGGGAATATAGGTTGCGCCCGACAGCTTGCGGTTCCACAGTGGAGTCTGCGGAGCCAGGGTCGCGCCGTGCGGGGTATGGCAGAACGCGCACACTTGCGATTCGCTTACGGCGCTGGCATCGCGCTTGGTGCCATCGGGCAAGATCGGCACGATAGCAGCAGAAAAATTATGTTTGGTATTGCGGATATCTGAAATGCGCTCGGCCTGCACGCCCACGGGAACACTTACCGCCAAGACGGCAGCGACGAGCAGCAGCAGGGTAACCACCCAACGTGGCTTTAAGGAACCTCTGATTAATGAGCGTGCTGTCATTTCGACCGCAGGGAGAAATCTTTATGTTGTTGAACGGCTTCAATATCCGAGACCCAGGATTTCTCGCTTCGCTCGAAATGACAACTAATCAGAGCTTCCTTTAATAACCCCCGCACCTTCATATCCCCTCTCCCAGATACTCAAACACTACAACACGTCCATTAAACATATCAGCCACGTAAATGCGACCACGCTGATCGCTCCACACGCCAGCCGGTAAAAAAAACTGGCCGATGCCGCTACCCCCGCCACCCATCGGCAACAAGAGTTCACCCTGCGAATTGAATACTAGCAAATGATCGTAGTAAGATTCTACTACATAGATGTTTCCGGCGGCATCTACCGCAACTCCTTTCGGTCGCACCAAATCACCCAGAAACAGCCCGCGCCGACCAAACACCTGCAATACCTTGGCTTCCAGCCCGGCGGGCCGGGCAGTAGCAGGAGCAGCAGACCCTGGAACCTGCTCAACCACCCCCAGCACCTGAATGCGTGCATTGAGGGTATCTGCAACGTACAGTTTACCATCGGCAAACGCAAGATGTGTCGGTGAATTGAATTCGCCGGGCGCTTCGCTGCGCTGGCCGCTGCCAAAGGTGGCCAGCACATTACCGGCATCATCAAATACATTAATCTGATGCAGATGGGTGTCAGCCACGTAAACACGGCCATTTACGGCATCCCGCGCCAGACCGGTGGGGTGTTTGAGCACGCCCTTGCCAAAGCTCCCGACCGGCACTCCCGCGCTATTGAGGCGAAACACCGCGCCCAACCCTGCGTCTACAACCAGCACTTCACCGTTCGCCCCCACTGCAATACCAATCGGTATTTCAAAGCGGGTATTTTCTGCGGCCATCTCCCACACCAGGAGCTTGCCGGCTTTTTCGTCAAACACATACACCGCTTGACGACTGACATCGGTGATATAAATCCTGCCGTCGCCATCCACTGCGCCAGCCTGCGGTCGCTGCAGGATAACTGCCGGGCTTTTTTCCGAGAGCAGCCCCGCCAGCCACTTCAGCGCCTTGATACCCGCCTCGGCAACGCCACCGCTGTCACGATGAATATTCTGTTCCCCGGTCAGCTCACCTACATAACGGTAACGCGGAATTTCGGGCGCCGCAGGCCACACTACTGGTTGCGCGCCCGGCGTTATGGAGGCTGCTTCGTAACGCAGGGTCGTCTTCGTCTGGGCACAACCGGACAGCCCGCCCAGCAACAGGACGGCCAACAGGGCAATGGCCAGCCCCATCACAGCCCCATCATAACGCGCGCTCACAAACACCATTCTAATTCTTGCCGCCAGCAGCCCCGGACATGACACGCAACACCTGTACCCGCCCATTCAGACTGTCCGCCACATACAGGAAGCCCTCATCAACCCATAAATCGGTGATATAGCGAAACTCGCCCAAGCCTGAGCCTGTCTTCCCGATACGCCCCAGGAGGCGGCCTTCGCCGTAAATTTTGACGGTGTTATCAATAAAATCACTGACGTACACCCGACCCTCGCCATCCACCGCAATGGCGGTAGGAAACGTCACATCCCCCTGCGGCATGGAATAACGGTATCTGCCATCATCCGCCAGCACCTGAATACGCTGGCCAAAGCGTGCCGTGACATAAAAGCCATCCACCCCGGACGCCATCGCGGTAATATTCAGGAACTGACCAGGGTCACTACCACGGCCCCCGCCAGACGCCACCAGATTGCCAAAGCTGTCAAACACCAGAATATGGTCATACACCCCGTCCGCCACCAGCACGCGGCCGCTGGATTCTTCCACGCTCACTGCCACCGGCCGGGCCAGATTCATGGCATTGCTATAGGTTCTGATCAAACGGCCACGCCGATCAAACTGCAAAACGCGGCTGCCCATGGGATCCGCGATATAGAATGATAAATCACGCGCCACATAAATATCGGAGGCCTCACCCGCCAGCACACCGCGCAAACTCATCACCACATCAAGACTGCGCATGGTGCGATTATATTTAAACAACAACTCCTGGCCGGCATCAATCACAAATAGGTCATTGCCGCGCGCCGCCACCGCCACCGGACGAATGAACTGCGCATACCGAACGCCAGTGAGTGCATTGCCCTGTGGGCCACCACGAACGATTTCCAGCGGCAGCAGCAAGTCGGAAGACGCGTCCTGCCCCACAAGGGTTGAAGTCGCTTCCGCTCTTCCCTGTGCGGCGGAATCATTAACGGGACGTGGCGCAGAATCAGCAGGCGCTGCCAGAGGGGTATCTTGCGGCACAGGCAGGGGAGGATTTTTACCCAGCAGGGAACACCCCCCCAACAGGAGGGTGATCGCCAGAACAATTAACGGAAACCGGCAGTTTGCCGAGGGACTGAATGACATCGGCCACAATTCATGGTTGGCGCAAAAGCGACTTTGCCGTGGCACACGCCACAATAATTACCCTGGATAATAGCTGCCATATTCACCGGATTCGCGCCTTGCTGCGGCAGGAAAATCAGCGGGTGGCAATTGGCGCACGTCAACCATTCCGTATGCTGACGGTGCGGAAAACGCACATTAGGCATCGAGCCGGTATTTTTGAAAATGATGTCAAAATCGACAGGGAACATCTGTTCTTCGCCATTCAACCCCTTGCGCGGGTCGATCAACCCTTGATCCAGGGCCTGCACCCAATCGGTCAACCCCTTGGCATCGCGCGGAAAACTCGCTAAGGCTTCCGCGGGCTCCTGGAACACACTGATCGCCGGATTGGTGGGATCACGAATACCATCTTCGGCCAGCGGCACGATCTCACCCTGCGTCTGAAAATGCCGGCCCTTCGACCAGATCGGCTCGGCGGCCATCACGTCGCTGGTGATCGCCGCGCCTACTATCCAGCATAGCACGGCCATCAACCACAAATCCCCCCTGCCCCCCTTTTTCAAAGGGGGGGGCGTCGTGCATAAACAGCTTGAGCGTTTCATCAAATCCCCCCTGAACCCCCCTTTTTCAAAAGGGGGGTTCATTGTGTAAATACGATTAGACCGCCACCCCGTCCCCCTGTTCACCCCCTTTGAAAAAGGGGGTCGCGCATAGCGCGGGGGGATTTAGGGGGATTTAATTCACGCCCGCAATCATTAACGCACGCTGCAAATACGAGGTCGCTTCCTGCAAGGCGCTGATCGCTGCCGCGTGGTCACCTTTACCTGCAAGCTGCGCCGCTTCAGTAACTAGCCCTTTACTCTTTTGCTCTAATTCCGCCATTTTATCAACGGTCATGGCCGGCGGCTTTTTCTGCTCCAGCGCCAGGGGGATCAACTCTTCATAGCTTTTATAGTGCGCCACTTCATATTCATATTCAGCCGCCGGGGTAGCAAAGTTTTTGTCGTACACCACCGTCTCATTATCCAGCAATGCGCCCAGGGCACGAGTCACCATGCGCTGCGCATTGGCCAACAATTTGTTGGCCTCTTCGTAACGTCCGGCATCGGCATGCCCTTTCGCCTGGCTTATTAAATCCTGGAATTTTTTCTCATCCAGTGCCGCAGCAGATTTTTTCTTATCCGTCAGACGCTCGCTATGCTGCTTGTAAGATGATTCAAATGTCTTGGTCGCATCCAGCAATTCCGTATAGCGAAACTTGGGGTCAAGACCCGACTCCGGCGCATCGCTGGGCACCAGACGCGCTGCCGCTGTTACCAGACGAATGGACTCGTCGACTTCATCCTGCGCTTTGGCAACATTACCCCCACCCAACACACTGCGCGCTGACTCCAGGCGTGTGCGCGCATTGGTCAGCATTTCTTTGGCCTGCGCATTGCTGCTGGCCGCTATACGCTGCGCGCCTTTGGATGAGTTCATGAGCATGTTGGCATAGTCAATTTTCTGCTTGACCTGCGCTTCCGCTACCGGGGGATGCTCCACTGCAGGATGGCCTTCTGCCGCTGCTGCACCCGGCGCGACAGCAGGCGCTTCGTCCAGCGCCGCCGCCTTGCCCTTGTCTACCACTTTGAGCATACCACCCATGCTTCTGTGATTACGGCACTGGTAATACACCAGATCTGGCGTGGTCGCTGAAGGCGTAAATGTCACTGCGCCGCGAAAGGTAAACTGGCCATCCACGCCTTCCGTCACCGTGCTCCCGCCCTGACCTACGGCGCTGGTAGAAAAATAAAAATCGTGCTGCGGGCCAGTATCAACATTAAAAGTATAGTCTACCCCGCGCGTCAACACCAACGGCTTGCCTTGCACGCCATCCACCACCAGACCGATTTTATGGCCCTGGCCAAAAAATGGATGGGTTTTGTCTTTGGTTGCAGAGGTTATCGCGAACATCCGCTTGTCTGCGCCTTTGTCTGTAGCCGTCGCGGCGAGTGCTGCACCATGAATTCCGGCAAAACCTACAGAAGCTATCTGCAGTAAAAAATAAACGTATCGGCCTGTGAGCTTCATAATCATTCCCTAATAAAAAGTAGCGTTACGCAAACATCAAACTGCTTTAGTCCCGCTCTCCACAATTCCGGGGCTTATTCGAAATGGCTTGCCCCTGATTATTAATGCACCCCCTCCTCTGCCGCATGCGGCGAAAAGGGGATGCATGATCATTTTACTTCCATGGATTTTTGAGTGTTACTTCGCTCAATGGCGGCTTCCAGTCATCCGCCTTCGGCTTGGAGTGACACTTGCGGCATGACTTGGTGGTAATCGGAAACGCTACCTTGCCATGACACACACCACATTTTTGCCCCAGCAAAATGGCGGACATGTTGATCTGGTTTGCGCCTTTTTGTGGAATAAAAATGGCCGGGTGGCAGTTTGAGCAAAACAGCCATTCAGTATGCTGGCGATGCGGGAACACCACATCCGGTACCGATGCTTTTACCGGGCGCACGATATCCAGATCCATCACAAACGGCTCGGCATCAGGATCTTCCTTTTCCCAGCGTGGACGCACTTTTTTATCATCCAGGGTTTTCACCCAATCCACACGGTTACCAAACTCGGTAGGCGGCAAACCCTCAAATGCAGGCTTGGGCGCGGCGAGAATGTGCGTGGCTTCATTTTGCGGGTCACGCAAACCATCTTCGGCCGGCGGCAAATGGACACCCTTGGGCTTCTTCAAGTTGCGGTTGAAGCTGTTGATGTCATCCACTTGTGCAATATGGATCACCTGCACATCCGACTGGGCCATTTCATCAACGGCTTTGTAATCCGGCGCGTAGGATAAATCCATGACCGGGATCGAACCATCGGGACGTGCCGTCACCTGCGGCTGTGCACTGCATGCAGACCCGGCCAGAAACAGTGCCAGGGCGCAACTCATATAGAGCGTTTTTTTATGCCAATTCATATGTTTTCCTCGTATTCATTTATTTTTCCATTATTTTTTCGGCGCAGGGGCGGGAGCCGCCGCAGGCGCTAACAATGGCTGATGCGGCGGAGCCACCAGGGTCTGTGCCGTGCTGCCGTGGATATGGGTGGGAGTTCCCGGTACGCCAGAATGGCACATACCGCAGTTTTCCACCGACCAGGCAATTTCACCGTTATGACAGGCGCCGCAGAATTTGCCGTCAATGATTTTCGCCATGGTAATCTTGTTGCCGCCCGCTTTGAACTGGAAGCCCAGGTCCGCATGGCACACTTTACAGCGGAAACGCACACGGTGAAACCAGTGCGAAAATACGGCCGGACGCATCCCTGCCGCATCCGCATAGTTATTGATAACCACATCTCCGTATTCAGCTTGCGCTGGCACGGGGGCTATCAGCATGGCTGCCCAGGCAGCGGCACCCAACGCCAGCGCCCTCCACGTAATACGACCTTTCATTTTAGGTAACATACAGCACTCTCCCCTTGTTTTAAAATCACCCTTAAATCTATAAAGCATCCACAAAACCTTTAATACCAAACCTTAACCCCATCAACCCCCACGTTGTCATTTCGACCTTGGGAGAAATCTTAAGATTCCTCGCTGCACTCGGAATGACACAGATCGCGTAGGACAGGCCTCCTGACAATATTATCCAAATCACAACATTAAAAACGCCGCGCAATACGCGCCATCACCAAACTTGAATTTTGCCCATCAATCTGTATTAAACGCAAGCTTAAACTAGTATCCACCAAGCCAATTGTATAATCCAGTCGATTATCCCACTCGGAACGGTCGATACCCTGCTCTACCGCCGCACGTGAGACAAACAGATTTGACAGAAAACGCAGGTTTGTCAAGCCAAATATATTGGAATGCTGATAATCGACCCGTCCCGTCGCCGTCGCCACATCCGAGCCTATGCCTAATTGCGGGAACTCCTGGCGCACGTATTGCACTGTCAGGTTACCCGACAGAAAACTCGAACGGTTCAGCGGTTGGACACGCAATACCTGAAAATTCACCAACTGTTGCTCATCTTCTGTATCGGTCACGGCGCGGGAGTCCGACACAGTCAATTGCACGGTAGAATTACCCCCGCCGCCCGCCACCTGGTTCCAGGACACAGTTCCCGTATGATCGAGGCGCGCATTGGCCGCGCCAATGCCACCAAATTGGCTCGCCGCCAGCGAGCCCTGGTGATCCTGATAGAGCGTCACGGATTCCTGGTTAATCCGGTAAGCGCCGTTAAGCGACTGCCCTACACTGACATTCAACGAAGAAATCTCGCCTAAAAACCAGGTTTTCTGCCCGTTATGCGACCACGTGGATGACACGGTCTGGCGCGCCCCATCTCCCCCTGACTGGTTATCCAGCGCGCCAGTTGCAAACCAGCGATAAGTAAAGCCAGATTTTTCATATAAATCGGACTGGTACAATACCCCGCCCTGCTGCCGCGTCAATTGCGTCTCGGAGCCGTTGCCCTGGGTATTGGTAAACGCCGCGCTGGCATCGAAACGCCATTTTCTGCTTAATTGATAAAAAAATCCACCGGAAGCGCTGATGGAGAGCGAATCACTCGACGCGGCGGGAGCTTCGCCTTGCAGATCGTAGACACGCAGTCCGCCACTCATCGACCACGGTCGGGCATCCGGGCGCCAGAAAAAGAAGCTGGAGGCCTGGGCTATATCCGTTGTGCTGCTGCCCGAGGTGGCGCTGGCGCTGGTGACCCGAAATGAGCGATCAAATGTGTAATAACTGGCTTTGTTGTCGACCCGAAACGATGGTGAGGGCAGATAAAAATGGCTCAGGTCAAAAATAAGATTTTCATTGCGCAGCTTGGTCAATGAGTGCTCGGTAGTACCCTGGCTAAGTTTCATCAGCACGTTTTGCTTGCCACGCCGGATATCCGCCTCCGCGCCCATCAATGCATCATCATAACTGCCATCCCGCGCCGAACTCCAGTTCGATGCGTCATAGCGCAGCATAAATCGGTCGTTTTTATCATTCAGATAAGATTGCCTGAGTTCAAGACGCGTGGTTTCAAACTCAATGTCGGTAAATAGCACCGGGGCGCTGACGATACGCGTAGAATCAATGCGGCTGTTACTCACCAGATAGCGCAAACCAAACGGCGTCTTGCTTTGCGGCAATACGTTGAGGTTAAACTCGCCCGTCACAATGGTTGTCTCATTATCTTTAAGGCCAGCGTCAGCCGCACTGGGATCCGATGTATCGCCAAATTCGGTGCTGTCCTGGGCAAATGTCACGCCACCTTCTGTGGTCGCAAACCACGGTTGCCACACATACGAACTGGCGCGCACCGTGGCCAGCCACTGATGGCTGGTGGTGTCAGCATTATTGACGCCGCTTAACAAGCGGTAGCTGTAGCCAACGCTGCCGGATAGCTCGGCGGGTCCCAGCGACACGGCCATTACCCGCACTGGCCAGCTACCCAACGTCAGTAGCACCAACAGGGCTATCGCGGCCTCAAATCGGAGGCTCATAGGCTCATGGCTCATATACTTAAGACCCCACGTGGGCACTGCGCGCCCACCCTACGTGTTTCATTGCGGACAAACCTTTTAGTTATTATCATTGATTAAAATCGGGGTACGTGCACGCAACCCCTCAAGCAAGCCCTTCCACGCCGCATCGGCCTGTTCACGCATCAATAATTCACGGGCGCGCGGCTCGGCGGCGCTCAGCGCATTCAGCACTGGCGCAACGCGCTCATCCAGCCGCAACACGGCCACGCCCTGCAGCAACATCACTGGCGGCGAAACTTCACCTATCGCAACCATTTTATCCAGCGCCTGCTGCGCCTCAGCCGCCAGCATGCCGTGATGTATATACCCCAAATCGCCCCCTTTGGCCGCTGACGTATCGGCAGAATGCAGGCGCGCCAGCGCGGCAAAATCTGCGCCGCCACGCAGTTTACCCACTAACTGGGTAGCCTCCTGCTCCGCCGCTTTCCATGTCTGCGCGGAGGCCGAAGGCTCCACTCTCAGCAGAATCAATGACACGCGCACCCGCTCGGGCGTAGTGAATTGCTCAGGGTGATCCTGATAATATTTGCGGATCGCCGCCAAACCCGGCTCAACCACCTGCCGCACCTGCCCCTCCAACTGCGCCAGCGCGTTCTCCTCTTCCAGGCGGGCGCGCAGCACCGGCAAGGCGCGTTCCCGGTCAGCCCGCCATTCTGGTGTTCCCGCCAGACGCTGCTCAATCTGCGCGAGCTTGGCATCCACCGCCTCAACATCAGCCACTATGCGGCGGCGCTTGATTTCCTGCCGCAACAACACCCGGTCAACCAGGCGTTGCGTGACTTCACGGCGGTAAGCCGCCAACTGCTCCGGTTCCGGCGCGCCATGAAAAAACCTGCGGCGCATGCCTTCATGCAGCGCCGCCTGAAATTCGTCGCGCGAAATGCTGTCTGCGCCTATTACAGCAAATGGCACCGCCTGGGCTGGCGCAGCAGATGGTAACGGCGTGGTCGCTTCGACCACTGCACCAATCTCCGCAACGGCTTCCGCCCCCGCCGTTAACGTCGCCATCATTACTGTGAGCATTACCGCAAACGCCCCCCGCCCGCCGCCAATCCTCTTGATTGTCATTTCGACCCCCGCGAAAGCGGGGGGAGAAATCTTGCCTCCCCCCTATTTGGCATGGCAAGTCAAACACACCACACTGCCCTTGGGATCCACACGCAAAAACGTAGGATTATAATCCACATGCGGATCATGGCACGAGGCGCATTCCACATAAGGCTGCGGCTCCCCGGCAAACCGGCCACGCGTACCGACGCGGGTATACAGCTTCATATCAGTTTTTTCAAAGGCCAGCGATCCTTCTACGGGCGTATTCACCCACCACACCCGCTCGGTGCCGACAATCGCAGTACTCGCCTGATTGAAGTCTTTGTCCGCGCCCGGGCCAGAGGGGTTTACCGATGAATAGCCACCACCCGCATACTGAATGCCCACCGGGTGGTCATTGGTCAAGTCTTTGCTGAGATTAGTGATGACATGCGGCGGAGCGATGCGACCACCCACCGTAGACGCCTGACCGCTCCAGCGGCCGGTGTTAAAGCCCTGCACAATCCGCCCCGATCCCGGCTCGTTGAGCAGCGAATCCATCGCCTGCGTGCCGTCATGGCACGACAGGCAGGCCAGCGACACCGAGCCAATCTGCTCTACATGAGCGTCCAGCGTGGTGGTGCCCATTTGGTCATAGGTCTGGAAGCCATTGGGGTCGAGATTGCGGTTCCACAGCGGCACAGCGGCGGCTTCATTGGCGCCATGTGGAGTATGGCAAAACACGCAGATTTCACGCGTACCGCTGAACTGGCTGGCGGCGTTAATGCCGGTGCTGCCCAGATTATGCTTGGTATTGAAAATGCCGGCGCGCGCACCGTTGGCGGTAAAAAGCAGCACGCCTCCTGCCGCCAATAATAGCAGCATAGCAATAATCAGATTTTTTCCGGAGGCCGCGTGCCCGCCGTATTTTATTGTCATCATCCCACCCCTAGTCTTTAGCTTTCTAACACAAGGGGTTTTGCCCTGTCAATGAAAGTGCAGGAAAATGGAGCGGAAAATACAGGAGGCGGGGTATTCTTAATTAGCCCACACGCCGCCTAACGCCCTACTGTCATTTCGGCTGCAGGGTGCGCAAGAGCCGCTCGGGAGCCATTCCCGAGAAATCCTTTTTAAGATCGCCACAGATCTCTCACGTTGTTCGAGATAACACTGGGAGTGACCGGGATAACAGGGGGTTATGACAGTACAATAAACTCGGGATGATAAATAAAAAACGGGCACCCCCTTTGAGAGTGGGGGCGCCCGTGTATAACTACTGCTTTGCTTAATTTATAAGGGTATAAGCGGATAGTATATCCGCCCTACACCTTACTTGGAGGAGAAGGTGTGGTTAATACCGACGGATAAGGACGAAACATCCTTGCCGGTTACACCACCCACCTGCTCAACAGTGTATTTAGCAGCAGAGTCATTGCTCACCAGGGAGTACAGAGCATACGCCTCTGTGGTCTTGGACAAGGCATACGCCGCACCAACCGCAAACTGGGTAGCGCCAGTATCGGCTACACCGCCGACTTCGTCAGCCATGGTGAATGCTGCCTTCAAGGTGATGGCATCCATCTTGTGCGCCACATTCAAATACCAGGCATCGCGGTCATTATTTGTGCCACCCAAATCAGCGCTTTCCCAAATGGCGCCGAGGGTGGTCATGCCGCCCAAGCCGAAGGTACCACCAACTTTCCATGCAGCAGCATCGTCGAATCCACCAGTCACGGGAGTCGCTGAATTCAAGGATTCATAGGCAGCGGTCAAAAACAACGGGCCTTGCATGTAAGAACCGCTCAAGCTAAAGCCATCAGTCTCACTGGCGGTGGTGGTCATAGGCAGATTATCAGAACCACGGTTTACGCTATAGGCCAGAGCACCCTTAAACCCGCTCATGTCCGGTGTCCGGTACTGGATGGAGTTGTCAAACCGGTTGTTAAAATGGGTAGTGCCCGATGCTCCAACTGCAGTGTTGACCATACCCATAATTGCATTGTAGTCACCACGGGTACTGATAAAAATATCCATCCCCTGGGTTGCATTCTTATAAGGGGTATTGATGCGACCCACCAGCACCGTACCGAAACCACCGCCCAAGCCGACGAAAGTATCACGGCCTCCTCCACTCCAGTTGCCGGTATCCAAATCCACCCGCTGCTCAAACTGCCACAGCGCCTTCAGGTCACCACCCAGGTCTTCATCGCCCTTGAAGCCGAGGCGTGACTTGTTGCTGGAAACAGCAAGGGCGCTGTCTTCATTGCCGACCGTGGTGTCATCATTATTGCTGAAATCCAGAGACATGCGTGCCTGGCCGTAAACTTCAACGCCAGCCTGCGCGGCTAACGGCGCAGCCAAAACACTTGCTACTGCCAAAGCAATTAACTTCTTTTGCATTTTCGTTTACTCCCTTAAAGTGTATGTTAGATATAAAAAGGGTCACAGCTTGAGTGACAGGCGCCACCTTACCGGGGCACCGCACCAGGATGCAACATTTTTTTCAGGGGAGGTTACAGGAGGCGCAAAAGTGTAGCGCAAATGATACATACGACAAAAAACGGGCACCCCTTTAAGAAACAGGGTGCCCGAATATACCCCCGCTACACGGGGGCAGAGACAAAAGCGGGGATTGCCCCCGCCCTGTATCTTCTATTACTTGGAGGAGAAGGTGTGGTTAATGCCCACCGAAAAAGATGAAACGTCTTCACCCAATACACCGGTTACCCCATCAAGGCTGTAACGACCAGCAGAGTCATTGCCCACCATCGAGTACAGGGCATATGCCTCAGTGGTCTTGGACAAGGCATACGATCCACCCAAGGAAAGCTGGTTAGCCCCGGTATCTGCCACGCCACCGGTTTCGTCCGCCATGGCATAGGCGGCCATCAGAGCCATGTCACCCATCTTGTGCTTCACGCTTAAGGTCCAGGCATCACGATCGCCATTTGTACCTGTGGTGCCACCCATATCAAGACTTTCCCAAATGGCGCCGATGGTGGTGGCGTCCATAAGAGTAAAGCTGCCGCCGATCTTCCAGGCCGAAACATCTTCACGGGTCGTGCCTACGACCGCGCCCAAGGCATTCCATGCCTCATAACCCGCAGTAAGAAAAAGGGGTCCCTGGGCGTAATTGGCGCTCAAGCTGTAAGCATCCTCGTCATTCTCGGCCGTTGTCATAGGCAGATCGTCACCCGTCGCCGCACTTGACATGATATAAGCCACGCTCGCACTGAAGCCAGTCATATTCGGCGACATATAAGCAATAGCGTTGCTTGCACGATTCTCGTCATTCCAGCCGGTGCTGCCATTCAGCGAACCGATAATGGCATTGTGGTCGCCACGGGTGTTGCTAAAGGGATCCAGTACCCTGGTAGAAGCGCGGTAAGGTGTGCTCAAATTACCCGCCAGAACCGTACCAAAGTTGCCGCCCAAGCCGAGGTAAGAATCACGACGTTGGCCATTCCAGTTACCGGTATCAAAGTCAACGCCCTGTTCAAACTGCCACAAGGCCTTCAAGCCGCCACCCAGATCTTCATCGCCACGGAAGCCGAGACGCGAGCGGTTGCTGGACAGAGAGATGGCGCTGTCTTCCTGGCCCACGCCAGAATCATTGTTGTTGTTGAAATCCAGAGACATGCGTGCCTGACCATAAGCCTCAACGCCAGCCTGCACGGCTAACGGCGCAGCCAGAACACTTGCTACTGCTAAAGCAATCAACTTCTTTTGCATTTTCGTTTACTCCCTTAAAGTGTATGTTAGATATAATAAAGGGTCACAACTTGGGTGACACTGGCGCCACCTTACCGGGGCACTGCACCAGGATGCAACATTTTTTTCAGGGGAGACGGCAAATGGCACCAAAGTGTGGCAAATATGAGACAGGGTGCCCGGCAAGGTAACTACATACATTCAGATGACCAGTAAAACAACTCCGCTATTCTGGGCGGCGGCCAGTAATTTTTTGTCCTGAGTCGCCAAAGGCACGGCCAATCGCATGGCCAGCTCCAGGTAAGCCGCATCATACGTGGACAGGTTATGTTCGCGTGCCAGGGACAGCGTAATACCGAAAGTACGCTCTTGACCCGCATCATCTGTAATGATATTCAATGCTTGCAGATAGCCGATTACCTGTATGCTTTGCGCTTCTTTCAATCGCCCGCGCCGCTCGCCCACCAACAGCGCGTTACTAACCTCCAAAGACCACATCACCGGTACCATTGCCACAACCGGTTCACTCGGTTCATGTGAAGCCGCCAGCCACTCCAGCACCTTATCGGCGTAACCACCCGCCTCGTCCGGGAAACACCAGCTCAGCGCTACCGATGCATCCAGAACGAAACGTATCAAAACCGGCGCCCTTCTTCGATCATTTCCTTTATGGACGGGGACATTTCTATTATGGACATATCTGTTTGGGTCATACCCTCACGTATCCTCCTCAAGCCTTCGACCACCGCCTTCGGATCGGACACGCCAGACGCGGGAGGGACAGGCGACAGGATGGCTACGGGTGCCCCATGCCTGGTAATCATGATCTTTTCACCTTGCGCCACTTCATCCAGCAATGCTGGCAAATGAGTTTTTGCTTGATACGCACCGACCGTTTTCATACGCGGAACTCCTTCAGACCAGGCTATAGACTGGTCTGAATTTGCTGTTTTGTCAATGGCAACAACAGTCATAAGGGGAAGCGTAAGGCTCCCTCACCCGACCACGAGCAACTTTGGTTGCATTTTGGTGTAAAGTACCACATAATATAACCACACTCACTACGTACAAACAATGGAGAACCGCACCATGGCAACTGCAATGAAGCTATCGGATGAACTGGTGGAGGCTGCCAGGCCCTATGCCACTGCAATGCACCGCTCCATACCCAAGCAGATTGAATATTGGGCGCGCATAGGAAAAGCGGCGGAGGACAATCCGGACCTGCCCGTTGGATTCATCACCGACACCCTGATCGGCATAGAAGAAGACCGGGCCGGAATGGGCAAGGAATACAAATTCGGATGAAACTGATCGCCACTCCCCGGTTCGAGCGCGCGACGAAAAAGCTCCATTCGGACGAAAAACAGGCTTTAGACGATGCGGTGCGAACCATTGCCGCGCACCCGACCCATCAGGAAAACAGCGGGGAAATGAAAAAGGGTGGCCTGGCGGGTGTGCGTGTCTTCAAATATCGCCACAACACACAACTTCTTTTGCTGGCCTACCGTGTAGCGGAAGACCAGGACGCTATCAAGCTTCTATCTTTCGGATCACATGAGAACTTTTACCGTAATCTGAAAAGAGATTAGGCCGCAATCTGCTCAAAAGAGAAATGGGGGATATCCGCGCGCTCTTGTGCGTGCTCGATTGTTATCGCGCAAATGTTACCTTTGCTGTCAATATCAAGCAGCGTATTCTCATCAAGATCTCTGGTTTCGGCAACCTCTGCGGGGCGAAACTCAATATACAGGGTATCCGTGTCCTGGAAATACTGTGTTTCATGGCGCAAAACTCCGGTCAAAAAAAGCGTTGTGAATTGTTTCACCATCAGCATGGGTGATGCGCATGGCGCACCCTGCAAGCGAGGGATCTGAAGTAAACGTGAAATGGCTGGGGGACTAGGATTCGAACCTAGGTTGACGGAGTCAGAGTCCGCCGTCCTACCACTAGACGATCCCCCAATTGGACAGGGAATGGGGAAAGGAGAAGCATTAGTGGAGCCTGCCCCAACGGGGCAGGCTCCACTAATGTAAATATTAACGCTTGGAGAACTGTGGGCGTTTGCGTGCTTTGCGCAGACCGACTTTCTTACGCTCGACTTCGCGGGCATCACGGGTGAGGAAGCCGCCCTTGCGTAACTCAGCGCGCAATTCTTCATTGTAGACCACCAGCGCGCGGGCAATGCCGTGGCTGATGGCGCCGGCCTGGCCAGTGTTACCGCCGCCGGCAACGCGCACGGTGATGTCCACTGAATCAACCATTTTAACGGCTTCGAGCGGCTGGCGCACCATCATGCGTGAGGTTTCGCGGCCAAAGTAGTTATCAATGGCGCGGTCGTTAATGGTGATGACGCCAGTGCCAGGCTTAAGGCGAACCCGCGCTGCGGAGCTTTTGCGGCGGCCAGTGCCGTAATTTTGTGTTTGTGCTTGTGCCATTGTTCAGTTCCTGCTAAAAATAACGTGATACGTAAAAGATTTCTCGCTACGCTCGAAATGACAACACTTATTGGATCAGATGTCCAAAGGCTTGGGCTGTTGTGCGGCGTGGCAATGTTCAGCGCCGCCAAATACCTTGAGCTTGCGGTACATGGCGCGGCCCAGCGGATTTTTCGGCAACATGCCTTTGACGGCGATTTCGATGACGCGCTCTGGCGCTTTGTCCAGCAGCTTGCCCAGCGCGATGGTTTTAAGGTTGCCGATGTAGCCGGTGTGATGATGGTACAGCTTGTCTTGCAGCTTGTTGCCGGTGACATGCAACTTGGCGGCGTTGACCACGACGATGTAATCACCGGTATCAACGTGCGGGGTGTATTCGGCTTTGTGCTTGCCGCGCAGACGGCGCGCGATTTCAGTGGCCAGGCGACCCAAGGTCTTGCCGGCGGCATCTACCACGTACCAGTCACGGCGGACGGTTTCGGGATTTGCGCTGTAGGTTTTCATGGTGTTCGCTCCAAAACTGCAAGGTCAAGATAGATAAAGAGGCAAAATGTTACATGAGGCGGGGATAATATTCAAGCTATTTACATGACCGCGCCGACATAAAGTTCGTGCGCTGTCATTTCGACCATCGGGAGAGATCTTTATTTTATGGCGCTTCGCGCCAGGATTTCTCGCTTCGCTCGAAATGACAACCATCCGAATTTCATTGCGAATCATGATATTAGCCTGCGGCGCAACAATACCGTTGCCAGCCAGAAAGCGCCTACGGCGTACAGCAGGGGTACCATCAAGTAGAGCAGGGTGAGGCTGGGCAGGGGTTGGCCGGTCATGAGGGGGCGCACTACGTCGACGGCGTGCGCCAGGGGCAGCAGTTGCGCGCCAATCCGCACCGCGTCTGGCATACCGTCCAGCGGGAAGAATACGCCGCTGACCAGAAACAGGGGGGTGATGACCAGAGTGAAGTAGTAGATGAAGAAGTCGTAACTCTTGGCGAGGGCGGTGACGACCAGCGCCATGGCGCCGAAACACACGCCGATGATGAATACCACCGGTAATACGCCCAGCGCAGAAGCGTCATGTACTACGCCCAGCAAGGCGGCGACGAGCAGGATGGGGATGGCGCTGATGAGGCTTTTGGTGCCTGCCCAGAGGATTTCACCCAGCACGATGTCGTCGATGCTGAGCGGCGTGGCGAGCATGCCGCCCCAGGTGTTTTGCACAGCCATGCGGGTGTAGGCGGAATACAGGCCTTCGAAGCTGGCGGTGTTCATGGCGCTGGCGCAGACGATGCCGGAGGCAAGGAACACGATGTAGGGCAGGCCGTTCACTTCGCCGATAAACCCGCCCAAGCCGTAGCCCAGCGCCAGTAAATACAGCAGCGGTTCGCCGAAATTGCCGATCAGCGCCGGGCCGGAGAGTTTGCGCCATACGCGCAGGTTGCGCCGCCATACCGGCAGCCAGCGCAGGGTGATGGAAGGAAAGGCGCGGCTCATTCGCGCAGCTCCTTACCGGTGAGCTTGATGAACACATCTTCAAGGTTGGCGCGGCGGTGCATGAAGTGCAATTCGGGGCAGTGGCGCAGGGCGTCGAGCAGCGGGCGTTCGTCGGCAAGGTAGCAAAACAGGGTTTCGCCGGAATGTTCACTGCGCTGTATAAATTGCTGGCCGATGCTGTTAAACCATTCGTCCATGCCACGCCCGTGGATTTCGACGACATGCGGTTCGATGTGCTGCTGCACCAGCTCGGCCGGGCTGCCGCTGACGAGGATGCGGCCGCTGTCGATAATCACCAGCCGGTCACACAGGCGCTCGGCCTCCTCCATATAATGAGTGGTGAGGATCAGCGATTTACCTTGCGCCAGCAGGGTGCGCAGCCGCTGCCAGATGAGCTGGCGCGCCTGCGGGTCGAGGCCGGTGGTGGGCTCGTCGAGAATCAGCAAATCAGGGTCGTTGATCAGCGCGCGCGCCAGCGTCAGGCGGCGTTTCATGCCGCCCGAGAGGGTGCCGATGCCAGCGTGCGCTTTGGCCTCAAGGTTGGCGAAGGCCAGCAGCTCGGTGATGCGGGCGTCCAGTGCGGCACCGCGCAAACCAAAATAGCTGGCATAGGTGGAGAGGTTTTCCAAGACGGTAAAATCAGGGTCAAGATTGTCTTGCTGCGGCACCACGCCAAGGCGCAGATGCATCTGACGCGCCTGTTGCGGAATGGGATAGCCGAGTACGTTAAGCTCTCCGGCGCTGGGCAGGGTGGCGCCCATCAACATGCGCAAGGTGGTGGTTTTGCCCGCGCCGTTCGGCCCGAGCAGGCCAAAGCATTCGCCGCGCCGCACCGACAAATCCAGGTTATCGACGACGGTTTGCGTGCCGTAACGCTTGGTGAGGCCGCGCGCTTCGACTACGAGATCAGGCAGATCGGGCAACATTTTTGGATCGTGGCGCATTTTCGGATGGTGGTGTATTCACAACTTCAAGCGCTCTACCACCCGCCCGTGGCCGAGGTGTTCTTCGATGATTTCGTCGATGTCGGTCTGGTCGACATAGGTGTACCATACACCTTCGGGATAGACGACCAGCACCGGGCCTTCGTCGCAGCGATCCAGGCAACCGGCATTATTGATGCGCACTTCGCCCTTGCCGCTCAGGCCCAACTCTTTGGTGCGCTGCTTGGCGTAGTCACGCATCGCCTGGGCGTCGTGGCTCTGGCAGCAGGCGCGGCCATCGGTGCGTTGATTGGTGCAAAAGAAAACGTGATGGCGATAATAAGACATGGGATGGCACGCGGCGAGTTAAAATGGGTGCGTGAATTATAAAGGAAACCCTGAAGCGTGTCATTTCTCCCTACGGTCGAAATGACAGCACACCGCGCATCTAAAGGCACCTAAAGAAAAACCGTCTTCCTGCCTACATGGAATTACTTTATCCTTGTGTTGCCATGAATCTACCTGTAACTGATTTGCTAAAGCACACCGACCGTTGCGTAAAATGCGGCCTGTGCTTGCCGCATTGCCCTACCTACGGCAAAACGCAGAATGAAGGCGAATCGCCACGCGGACGCATCGCGCTGATCGAAGGGCTGGCGAATGGGCGGCTCGCGCTCACGCCGCGCCTGGAAGCGCATCTGGACAGTTGCCTGACGTGTCGCGCCTGCGAAAACGTGTGCCCCTCTGAGGTGCAATACGGCACGATTATCGACGCCGGGCGCGCGCTGGTGGCTGCCCATCGTCCGCCGCGCACACACGAAAAAGTGCTGAATAGGTTGATTACCCGTAAACCACTGCTGCGACTGGGTGCGCGGTTGTTATGTTTTTATCAACACTCGAGCCTGCATCGCCTGGTGCGTGGCAGCGGACTGCTGAAGTTGACCGGCATGACACGGCTTGATGCGCTGCTACCGCCCATCCTGCCTGTGCGCACCTTGCAGGAATACTACTCGCCCCTTGGCGTTGACAAGCGCGGCGATGTGGCGTTGTTTACTGGCTGTGTCGCCAGCGTCATCGACACGCAGACGCTCAACGCGGCGATAGGCCTGCTGACGGCGTGCGGCTATGGCGTGTATGTGCCGCGCACGCAAGGCTGTTGCGGGGCGCTACACATGCACAGCGGCGCACCACAACAGGCGCATGCGCTGGCGATGCGGAACCTTGAAGCTTTTAACGGATTAAAGATCGACGCCATCATCTCCACCGCCAGCGGTTGCGGCGCGCCGCTGACGGAATACCATAAAATGGACGAAAGTGATGGGGGATTGAAAAAATTTTCAGAAAAGGTGCGCGACATCAGCGAATTTCTCGCCAGCATCCCCTGGCCGGAAAACGTCACTTTTGCGCCGCTGGAGCAACGCGTTGCGGTGCATGAGTCGTGCAGCCTGCGCCATGTGCTGCATCAACATGCCCACCCTTACACTTTGTTACGCAGGATTCCCGGCATAGATGTGGTGGCGCTGCCCGGCAATGCGCAGTGCTGCGGCGCGGCAGGCACTTACATGATCACTCAGCCGGTGATGGCGGATGCGTTGCGCAAGGATAAGCTGGCGGCACTGGAAAGCAGCACCGCGCAACTCCTGGTCACGTCCAATATAGGCTGCGCCCTGCATATTGCCGCCGGGCTGCGCGAGGCCGGACAGGAAATTGAGGTGATCCATCCAGTGACCTTGCTGGCGCGGCAACTTCAACCCAGATTTTCAGACACACAGGCTTGACCGATACGCACGCGCCACGTATCGTGACTCCTATGCGCCATTACTCCCCCATCGACCATCTGCTGATTAACCTCGACCAGGCATTGCGTACCGTGGCGGGAAAACCATCGGTGACGGAGCGCGCCAATCCGGCAGACGCCCATGCCGAAAGCGAACTGAGCGCCGCGCAGAAACAAACGGTAGCACGCTTGATGCGCGTCAATCATGCCGGTGAAGTGGCGGCACAGGCGCTGTATCAGGGGCAGGCGCTCACCGCGCACTTAACCGAGGTGCGCGAAAAAATGCAGCGTGCCGCGCAGGAAGAAAATGACCATCTGGCCTGGTGCGAAACGCGCATTAAAGAACTGGACAGCCACACCAGCGCATTGAATCCGGCATGGTATATTGGCTCTTTCGCGATTGGCGCGCTGGCCGGTCTGGCGGGGGATAAGTGGAGCCTGGGGTTTGTGGCGGAAACCGAACATCAGGTGGTGAAGCATCTGGAAGAACACTTGCGGCAGTTGCCGCCGCAAGACGTTAAAAGCCACGCGATACTCGAACAGATGCGGCGCGACGAAAGCCACCACGCCACCACGGCGCTGGAAGCAGGCGGCGCGCCACTGCCTACCCCCATCAAGCATTTGATGCAGCTTACATCACAGGTGATGACGCGTACTGCCTATTGGCTGTAGAGTACCCCATTCCACCCCTGTCACTCCGAGTGTAGCGACGACTGCATGGATGCAGGACAACGCTGGGGACAGTTGCCGAGGACTCTTAAGCAAGATCCCTCACTACGTTCGGGATGACATCAAGAATGGCAATAAACGCCACGCAGGGATGAACGGGGACAATTACTGCGCGCAGTGAGAAACCCGGCCTAACGAAGCTTAGCCTTCAGTGTGATAAGCCACTACACGATCGACTTCATTCTTTGAACCCAGGATCACCGCAATGCGCTGATGCAATTCTGTAGGCTGCACACCCATAATGCGTTCGCGGCCAGTGGAGCACACGCCCCCGGCTTGCTCGATGATGAATGACATGGGGTTGGCTTCATACATCAGGCGCAAACGGCCGGCTTTGGTCGGATCCTTGGTGTCGCGCGGGTACATGAAAATGCCGCCGCGATTCAAAATGCGATGCACTTCGGCCACCATCGACGCCACCCAACGCATATTGAAATTTTCCTTGCGCGGACCGTCTTTACCGGCCAGGCACTCGTCGATGTAACGCTTCACCGGCTTTTCCCAGAAACGTGAATTGGATGAGTTGATGGCGAATTCACGGGTATCCACCGGCACGCGCAGATTGGCCTGCGTCAACACAAATTCACCGATGCTTTTATCCAGCGTAAAGCAGTTGACGCCATGACCGGTGGTCAACACCAACAAGGTGGACGGGCCATATAAAGCGTAACCGGCGCACACTTGCTGGGTGCCAGGCTGCATGAAGTCTTTGGCGGTCGGGTTGGTGACACCGGCCGGGCAACGCAGAATCGAGAAGATAGTGCCAACTGAAATGTTTACGTCGATATTCGATGAGCCGTCCAGCGGATCAAACAACAACAGGTATTTGCCCTTCGGGTACTGCGCCGGAATCGGGTAGATCTCGTCCATTTCTTCCGAGGCCATGGCGCCCAGGTAACCGCCGCGCTCGGTGGCGGCGATCATGATGTCGTTGGAGATGATGTCGAGCTTTTTCTGCGTTTCGCCCTGCACGTTTTCAACGCCCGCGCTGCCCAGCATCCCCGCCAGCGCGCCCTGGCTGATGGCATGTGACAGGCTCTTGCAGGCCACTACAACGTCATTGACCAACGCTGGCAGGTCGTTGTCTGTGCCGCCGAGGCGACGCTGTTCTTCGATAAGAAACTGGTTAACGGTAGTACCGATTTGCATAATATTTCCTTGGAGCCAAAGGTTAAGTTCTGACGCTATTATCCTTGGTTTTGGCGATAAAATCAAAACCGAAGAAAATATCAGCTTTTTACCCGCACTGGCAAAGCGTTAATGTTATTTTGGCGCAAGTCGCCGAGCATTTTGTTGAGTTGATCCATGTCTTTGAAAGGGCCGAGGCGCACCCGGTACCAGGTGTCATCCTCGACAGTGACAGGCTCGATTTTGGCTTCCATGCCAAGCAGGGCGAGCCGGGCTTTCAGGGTGTCGGCATCGGCCATATTTTTGAATGATCCGGCTTGCAGAAAGTAAGCGCCAGGCGCCATGGCGCGGGCGGCGTTTTTGGCCTCTTTGGCAGGGACGATCACTTCCATTTCAGGAAGGATGGTGTAGAACTCAAAACGCGGCTTCTGTGCGGTGGCCGATCCAGGTGTGGCGCTGGACTTTGGATCAGCTTTATTTTTGGTCGCTCCCGGCATCCTGGACCCCTCGCTTCGCTCTCCCGCGACACTAGCGGAACCCTTCGCTTGCGCTCTTCCCTGCGCGTCGTCAGGTTTTTTTGGTGTGGCTGTTTCTGCGGCCTGGGACGTCTCAACATTACCAGACGAAACCGCAGGCCGCTTGTCCAGCCAGATTAAAAAGGCAATGAACAGCCCGATCGCCAGACCGCTGATCAGCCACACCCAACCCGGCACGGGAGCACGTGCGGGGGATTTTTTTTTCCAGGTACCTTTATAGTCGCGGGCCATGGCTCAGGCCGCGCCGGAAAATCGTTGCAGTGAAAACATCACATGGTTTCGGGGGCAGATACGCCCAGCAGCGTTAATCCGTTATGCAGCACCTGGCGCGTAGCGACAATCAAATTGAGCCGTGCATTGCGCAACGCGGCATCGTCAACAATAAACATATGCGCGTTGTAGTAGGTGTGAAAGTCGTTGGCAAGATCACGCAGAAAATGCGCGAGCTGGTGCGGCTCGTGATTCAGCGCGGCGCTTTCCAGCACTTCAGGATAACGTGACAACGCCAGCATCAATGCCTGTTCGTGGCTTTCTTGCAGGCGATGCAGGCTGGAGCGGCCTTGCGTTTCGCTCCAGTGCAATGCTTTGTCCTGCAACTGACGAATGACGCTGCAAATGCGTGCGTGCGCATATTGTATGTAGTAGACGGGGTTGTCACTGGACTGTGATTTGGCAAGATCCAGATCAAAGTCCAGATGCTGTTCGCACTTGCGCAACACATAGAAAAAACGTGCGGCGTCATTCCCGACTTCATGGCGCAGTGAGCGCAATGTCACAAACTCACCGGACCGCGTCGACATCTGCATTCTTTCACCACCACGGTAAAGAATGGCGAATTGCACCAGCAGCACGTCGAGCCGCGACGCGTCATAACCCATGGCAGTGAGCGCCGCTTTGACGCGCGGCACATAGCCGTGATGGTCGGCGCCCCACACATCAATGACGCGCTCAAAGCCACGTTCGAGCTTATCCATGTGATAAGCGATGTCGGCGGCGAAATAGGTTTTCTGGCCATTGTCACGCACGACTACGCGGTCTTTTTCGTCGCCATAATCCGTGGAACGAAACCATAGCGCGCCGTCCTGCTCATACATGTGGCCACTGGCTTTGAGGCGATCTACGGCGCGATCTACCGCGCCGCTTTCATACAGCGAACGCTCCGAATACCAGGTGTCGTAGTTGACGCCGAACTCGCGCAAGTCTTCACGAATATCGTTGAGGATGTCATTCAACCCCAGATCAAACATCTGGCGATAGGCGGCGGCACCGAGCAGGTGTTTGGCGCGCGCGATCAGGGCGTCGATGTGATCTTCCTTGTCGCCACCGGCGGGCTCATCAAGCGGCAAGTCTTGCATCACTGCGGCACCCACATGACGCAGGCTATCGCCCTGCTGTTGATGCAGTTTTGCGGCGATGTCACGCACGTATTCGCCTTTGTAACCGTTGGCAGGAAACACTAAACTCTCGCCGCACAGTTCCAGATAACGCAGCCACACACTGGTGCCGAGAATATCCATTTGACGACCAGCATCGTTAACATAATATTCACGATGTACGGTGTAACCTACAGCTTCCAGCAAGTCTGCAACCACCGCGCCATACGCCGCGCCGCGTCCATGCCCCACATGCAGCGGCCCGGTGGGATTCGCTGACACGAATTCCATATGGATGCTGCGATTCGCGCCCACGGTGCTAAGCCCATACTGCGGCCCCGCCGTGAGGATGTCAGTAATGACACTCTGAAAAGCTGCGGGCGTCATATAGAAATTAATAAACCCCGGACCTGCGATTTCGACCTTGGCGATTTTGTCGGACACCGGCAGCGCCGCCACAATTTTTTCAGCGAGGTCACGTGGCTTGCAGCGCGCAGCCTTCGCCAGCGTCATCGCTATATTACTGGCAAACTCGCCATGATTACGGTCACGGGTGCGCTCAACCGCGATGCGCGGCGGTGCCTCAGTCAAATCGTTGCTGCCCTGCAACTCAGCCAGGGCGCTTGCAAGCAGGTGCTCAATATGGTGTTTCAAGGGGACTTCCTAAAGTAGATCATCTGCCTGGTTTATGCGGATGTTATCTATTTTACCGCGTGGCGGAGGAAACGAGAAGTGGCGGGATTTTATCTGGCTCTACGGGGCGGCTGAACAGATAACCTTGCATGGCATCACAGTCGTGCGACATGAGGAAGTCTTTTTGCGCGGGTGTTTCGACACCTTCAGCGATCACACGAATGCCCAGATTGTGCGCCATAACGATAATGGTGGAGGCAATGGCGGCATCGTCAAGATCGCCGGGAATGTCACTGACGAAAGATTTGTCGATTTTCAATGCGTTGATAGGCAAGCGTTTTAAGTAGGCCAGGCTGGAATAGCCGGTGCCAAAATCATCAACCGAGATGTCGATGCCCATGGCGTCCAGGGTGGTGAGCATGGCGATGGCATTTTCGGTGTTGTGCATCAGCATGCTTTCGGTAAGCTCCAGCTCCAGATAACACGGCGCCAGCCCTGTTTCATGCAGTGTCTGCTCGATGACGTGGATAAAGTTTGATTGGCGCAACTGGCGGGGCGACAGGTTGACCGCAACGCGCAGGTGGGGCAACCCCCCGACCTGCCAGGCTTTGTTTTGTGCGCAGGCAGTGCGCAACACCCATTCGCCGATGGGTGTAATCATGCCGGTTTCTTCGGCGATCGGGATGAATTGCGGCGGCGAGATCATGCCTAATTCGGGGTGCCGCCAGCGCAGCAGCGCTTCTACGGCGATAATTTTACCGGTGCGCAAATCAAATTGCGGCTGGTAGTGCAGGAAAAGCTCGTTACGTTCCAGCGCATGACGTAGCGCGTTCTCCAGGGACAGGCGCTCAAAGGCCTTGGTATTCATTTCTGTGGCATAAAACTGAAACGTGTTGCGGCCGTGTTCCTTGGCGTGATACATGGCGATATCGACATTACGCAGCAGTATATCGAGGTTGCACCCATCCGCCGGACAGGTTGCAATGCCAATGCTTGCGCTCATGAAAAGCTCATGGCCATCCACATTAAACGAGGGGGCAAAGGCAGCCAGAATTTTTTGCGCCACCCGCGCCGCATCTTCCGCATGGGTTAAATCAGGCAAAATCAACGCAAACTCATCACCCGCCAAACGCGCTACCGTATCACAATCACGGACGCAACCAGACAACCGCCCTCCCAGCATTTTGAGCAACTCATCACCCACAGCATGCCCCAGGGTATCGTTAATGGCCTTGAAGCGGTCCATGTCGAGCAGCAATAATGCCAGCAGCGTACCGCGCCGCGCACTTTCAGCAATCGCCTGCTCGAGGCGGAATTTGAACATGACGCGGTTGGGCAAGCCAGTGAGATCATCATGATGCGCCAGATAGTTCATGCGGGCTTCCGCGCCGCGGCGCTCGCTAATATCCTGAAGCGCGCCTTCATGATACAAAATCTTTCCGTGCGTATCATATACAATACGCGTACACGATTCTGTCCAGATAATACTACCGTCATAACGGCGTAGCTGCGCAACAAAATCCCGGGTTTTACCACCATGGTTTACCAGCGCGTGCTGTAAAAGCTCAAACCCTTCCGGATGCACACACAAGTCCCGCACATTGAGCGTGCAGAATAATTCCAGGTCTGAATACCCTAGAATGTGCAGCAAGGTGGGGTTGGCATCTATAATCTGGCCGTCAGGGGTAGTTTGATATAACCCAATCGGCACGCCATTAAATAAATCACGGTAGCGCAGTTCGGCTTCCGCAAGCGCCTGGCTTTGCCGCACCTGCGTCACTGCGGCGCGGGCAGCCGCGCCCAGACGGGCAATATGCGTGACGGACTTGACAATGTAATCGTCAAGATTAGCCTTCATCGCTTCTACCGCTATTTCTTCACTGCCGGTGCCAGTGAACATGATGACGGGACAATACGGATGGAGATGCTTGACGGCGCGCAGAATTTCCAGCCCGGTGGTCCAGCCAATATGATAGTCGGTAATGACGAGATCAAAGCCTCCTGCCACTAGTGCAGCGTCAAATGCGGCCTGATCAGAAAACTGTTGAACGTGTAAATGGGGAAATTCCCGATCCAGCGCACGCAGAACCAGCGCCCCATCGTCAGGGTTATCGTCAATTAACAAGACGTGTACAGCACAGCCCATAAGCGCCCACTTTTATACAAGACGTGTTTCCGAGTGTATCTTAATTTTAATGTGTCTGTACTAAATTTTGTCAAAATTATAGTTTTAGCGCAATTATTTATCATACAATAAGCCATGCCTTTACATTGCCACCCGCTATGATGACCCCCGCCGACAACACACAACAACGTCCACTCGCGCCCGAAGAGATGGAAGCACGCGCTAAAGAAATCTTTCCGATTGAAATGAGCGCCGAAGAATTTGCGGGACGCGATGGTGAAGGCTGGGGGCCATTCCCCTTTGCTGCCTATCAATACCGGGACGCTGCACTGAACGCCTGGATTCAGCAGTTTGCCAAAATTCTTGCCACGCCCGGCATGGTGGAAGTGTATCAGATGAAATATCTCACCCCCCAAGAACGCGCCCGGCTGGAGGCGTTGAGAGGACTGATTGAGGATGATCTTTAAGAACTTGTTCACGATCTCGCTGAACGGCGCCCTTAAGTTTACTTTCCAATACAAAAACTGGAAAATATTCTACCCAGCAAATCATCCGATGTAAACGCCCCGGTAATTTCCGCTAACGTATCTTGCGCGACGCGCAAATCTTCCGCCAGCAACTCGCCCGCACGGTGCTCCTGAAATTGCTGCGCCGCCTGCTCCAGGCCGACGCACGCGCGACGCAACGCATCGACATGACGGCGACGCGCCATGAAACCGCCTTCGCCGCTATTGACGTAACCCATGGATGCTTTCAGATGTTCGCGCAGCGCATCCAGACCCGCACCAGTCTTGATGGATATTCCCACTTCCGCATCAAACACGCTGTGATTCATGCCGGGCCCACGCGCTTTTATATCACCGGGCTGGCGTCCTGTCACATCAATCTTGTTGCGCACCAGCGTCACTGGCACGCGCTCAGGTAATTTCCTGATGATGGCTTGTAACGTATCATCGGTCGCGCCGCCACCTGGCAAATCATGATTGATCTGCGCATCATCTACCATCAGCAGTATCCGGTCGGCGTGTGCAATTTCATGCCATGCGCGATGAATGCCTTGCTGTTCGACAGGATCACTGCTGTCACGCAAACCGGCGGTATCTATAATGTGTAATGGCAGGCCATCCAGCGTGATGTGTTCGCGCAATACATCGCGGGTGGTGCCGGGTATGTTGGCAACAATGGCGGCGTCGCGGCAGGCAAGATGATTCAACAAACTGGATTTGCCCGCATTGGGCGGCCCGGCGATCACCACCGTCATGCCTTCGCGCAGCAATGCGCCTTGATGTGCTGATGCCTGCGTCTGTTGCAGCGCATGGGTAATGTCACGCAGGCGCGCGCCAACATGGCCGCCAGAAAGAAAATCAATTTCCTCTTCAGGGAAGTCGATAGCGGATTCAACATATAGCCGCAACTGTACCAGTTGCTCAATGAGCGCGTTGATGTGCGCGGAGAATTCACCTTGCAGCGAACGTGTTGCAGCGCGTGCCGCATGCTCGGAAGCGCTGTCGATGAGATCAGCAATCGCTTCCGCCTGCACCAGGTCGAGCTTGTCGTTAAGAAACGCGCGCTCGGAAAATTCACCAGGACGCGCCAGCCGCGCACCCAGCGCGATGGCCTGCCTGACCAGCATGTCCATCACCACCGGGCCACCGTGGCCTTGCAGCTCCAGCACATCTTCACCCGTGAAAGAATGAGGTTCAGGGAAGTACAGTGCAATACCCCGATCTATAACCTGACGTTCACCAGCAGCATAAAACGGCAGATACTCCGCGTAACGCGGCTTGGGCAGATGCCCCAGTATCGCAGAAGCAATGCTGGCCGCACGCGGCCCGGAAATACGCACGATGCCTACCCCTCCTCGCCCCGGCGGAGTGGCTTGGGCAACGATGGTGTCAATAAGCGTGGGGATGGTCATGCGAATATTCTAACCTGAAAACGGCGATTAAACCGTAGTGTATTGTCATTTCGACCGCAGGGAGAAATCTTTACATGGATTTTGTAGGAGCAGGATTTCTCCGGTTGGTCGAAATGACACGGGCCTTGCGGCTTCCCCAAAAAAAACGGGCCGTGTGGCCCGTTTTTTTAACTCGTTTGTTTTGCCGCCAGCTTGTCAATGCGGTGGGTAATAAACCACTGTTGCGCAATTGACAGGGTGTTATTCACCACCCAGTACAATACCAGTCCCGACGGGAAGAAGGCAAAAAACGGCGTGAAGATATACGGCATGTACTTCACTACCTTAGCCATCACCGGATCCGGCGGCGGTGGGTTGAGACGTTGTTGAATAACCATGGTGATACCCATGATCAGCGGCAGCACGTAATAGGGGTCGCGGGTTGAAAGATCCTGCAACCACAGGATGAACGGCGCCTGACGCAACTCCACGCTTTCCAGCAATACCCAGTATAAAGCAATGAACACCGGAATCTGCACCAGCACGGGCAAGCAGCCACCCACCGGATTAACTTTTTCCTTCTTGTATAACTCCATCATTGCCTGGCTGAACTTCTGGCGGTCATCGCCATAGCGTTCTTTCAGCGCCACCATTTTTGGTTGCAGACGACGCATGTTCGCCATGGAACGGTAGCTGGTTTCCGAGAGCTTGAAAAACACCAGCTTGATTGTCAACGTCAGCAGCACAATCGCCCAGCCCCAATTGTTCACTGCTTTATGAAACCATTCCAGCAGCCAGAACAACGGCTTTGCGATAATCGTCAACGGGCCATAATCAACAGTCAACTCTAAACCGGGCGCGATTTTTTCCAGCATATCCTGCAGCTTGGGGCCGACATACAAGCGGCTGGTGAACGTGCTGCTCTGGCCGGGGGCAATGGCAACTTCTGGGGAAGCCATGCCCAGCACGTAATGTTTGTCATCCAGCGCCTTGCTGTAATAATGATTATTTTCGTCAGCCTTGGGTATCCACGCGCTGACAAAATAATGCTGGATCATCGCCGCCCAGCCACCAGTAAAATCGCGGCTCAGGTTTTCTTCTTTCATATCATCAAATGTGATTTTTTCGTATTTCTTGGCCTCGCTGTAAATCACACCACCGGTGTAGGTGTAAATCAGCGACAGGCCGCCATCAGATGAATCACGGCGTTGCAACTGGCGATACTGGCGACCCTTCCATTCTGTGGGGGAAGTGTTATTTACCGTATGATCCACGTCTACCACGTAACTACCCCGGCGGAAGGTGTAGACCTTGGTTACCGTCACGCCATCGGGGCTGGTCCAGAGCAGCGGCACCTTGATTTCATCGGCGCCTTTATCTGTACTGGTCAAGGTATATTCGGTTTTTTCCACTGAAAATTGCGCATGGTGATCGGGGGCGGGGCGGTTGGCAAGCAGACCCGACTGCGCGATAAACAACGTGGAGGGCGTCTCATCCAGCAAGCGCACGGGTTTTCCTGGTTCGGTGACCTTGACGGGATACGCAGTGAGATCCGCCTGGCGCATATCACCGCCGTTGGTGTCGATAATGATATCCAGCACGTCGGTTTTTACATGGACACGCTGGCCTGAAACCAGGCCGGGCTTCTCAATCGCAGGCGTGGCGCTGGTGGCGGCGCCAGCAGGCGCGGCGGTGGGCGCCGCATTAGTTGCCGGTGCGCTGGCGCCAGGCTCCGCAGGCGTTTGAGCTATACCGCTTTGTGCCTGGGTTGCCGCAGGGGCGGTCACCGCCGCGGGTGGCACAACCTGCTCCTGTTGCCATGCCTGCCAGAGGAAAATGATCACTACGGACAATGCCGCAAAAATAAGAATTCTGTAATTATCCATCAGATAGTTTATCCGCTTTCTTTTCAGAGTCAGGGTCAGGTACGAGGTCGATGCCACCGGGATGCCAGGGATGGCAGCGCGCGAGTCGGCGTGCGGCCAGCCAGCTACCGGTGATTACACCATGATTTTTTATTGCTGTTTCGGCATAACATGAACAACTGGGATAAAACCGGCAGTTATTGCCCAAAAACGGGCTGATCAAACCGCGATAGAGGCGTATCGCCAAAGCCAGGGCTTTTTCCATCAGGGTCAGGCCTTTTTCCATCGCTCCATCCACCGCGCCAGCGCATCCCAATGTTTATCGAGGATCGCGCGCAACGCCGGGCCGGATAATTCCCCCAGGCCTGCGCGACTCATGATTACCACATCCAGGCCGCTCAAGCGGCCCTGGCACAGCCTGAAACTTTCGCGGGTCGTGCGCTTGACACGATTACGATCAACGGCGCGCTTGATACTTTTTTTGGATATGATCAACCCGAGACGCGGCAAATCACCGCCATTTCTTCTGGCCCGCAACATCACGCCGCCACTGGATGACTGGTAACCACTCCCCGGCGGCGGCGCGGGTACGGACGCGGCACCCGGCACGCGGCGCTGCCCGGTGGCAGTAAACACCTGCTCATATTCATAAGGCTTGAGCAGACGGTGATGCACGGTAAAGCGACACAGCACCGGACGAGCCGCGCCAGCCACTTCTTTGCCAGCACCACCCGTACCCCTGTCCCCGGCAACACTGTCCCGATCATGATCACGCGGATCAGCGGGGAATACATTCGGAGCGGAGCGCAAAATCGTAGAGAGCCTGCTGACCCAGGTTCAGGATCAGGCGCGGCTCAAGCTCAGATTCAGGCGGACAGACGTGTCCGGCCTTTGGCACGGCGGCGCTTGATTACCAGGCGCCCACCCGGGGTTTTCATGCGGGCACGAAATCCGTGGGTACGCTTGCACTTGATGACGCTGGGTTGAAATGTTCTTTTCATGGCTAGGCTAATCCAAATAAGGGTTGTGACTGCATTAATAAAAGCCCGTCAGGATACCCATTTACAGGGGGGTATGTCAATAAAAACCGGATGATTTACTACGCAGGCGGGTTTTGTGGGGTAAAATTAGTCCGCTGAGGCGGGAGAGTGCGACGCAACGCTGACAAATGGGTTGCTTCGCTGTTGCTCCCAATCAATCTTGATTAAATTCAATTATTTAAAACTAATTCAAGGAAAATACATGGCCGTCTACGCCATTGGTGACATCCAGGGCTGTTTTGATGAGCTGCTGACGCTGCTGGCGCGGCTCCAGTTTGAGCCGGGGCGCGATCAGGTGTGGTTCGCCGGTGATCTGGTGAATCGCGGCCCGCAATCGCTGGAGGTGCTGCGCTACGTACGCAGCCTAGGAGACAACGCGGTGACGGTGCTGGGCAACCATGATATTCACCTGCTGGCGGTCGCGGGTGGGCATACGGCTGCGCGCCGTGATGATACCTTTCATGACGTGCTTAATGCGCCCGACCGCGACGCATTGCTGGGCTGGCTGCGCCACCAGCCGCTGCTGCATCATGACAATGATTTGGGCGTGACGATGATCCACGCCGGTCTGCCGCCACAATGGGATCTCGCCACCGCGCGCGCCTGCGCCGCCGAAGTAGAAAGCGCGTTGCGCGGAACGCATTATCACGATTATCTTACGGCCATTTACGGTAACGGGCCAGCGCAATGGTCAGACACACTCACGGGCAGCGAACGCTGGCGCTTTATCACCAACTGTTTTACCCGCCTGCGCTATTGTGATGCACAGGGGCGGCTGGCGCTCAAGGACAAAGGCGCGCCCGGCACGCAAACCGCCGGGTATATGCCGTGGTTCGCCGTGCCGGGTCGCGCCAGCGCAGGCATGGAGATTGTGTTTGGCCATTGGTCTACATTGGACGCCTGCGACACGCCCGGCGTGCATCACCTCGATACCGGCTGCGTGTGGGGTGGGGCATTGACGGCGCTGCGGCTGGATGGCAAGCAGCGCGAGCGCATCAGCATTCCTTGCGCGGGGGCGTGTGAGCCGGGTAGCGAATGACTACTTCTCACCCGCCAGCCAGTCCTGCGGCTTCAAAAACACTTCATACAGTTTTGCTTCCGGCGTACCGGGTTCAGGCCGCCAATTGTAGCGCCACTTCACCAGCGGCGGCAGGGACATGAGGATGGATTCGGTGCGGCCGCCGGATTGCAGGCCGAACAGGGTGCCACGGTCGTACACCAGATTGAATTCCACATAGCGGCCGCGCCGGTAAAGCTGGAAGTCGCGTTCGCGTTCGCCGTAGGGGGTATTTTTGCGGCGCGCGACGATCGGCAGGTAAGCTTTGATAAAGTGATCGCCGACGCTGGTCATGAAACCGAAGCAGCGGGCGAAGCCGCCTTCGTTGAGGTCGTCAAAGAACAGACCGCCGATGCCGCGTGGTTCGTTGCGGTGCTTGAGGAAGAAGTAGTCGTCGCACCATTTTTTGTAGCGTGGATAGACATCGTCGCCAAACGCCTGGCAGGCTTCGCGTGCGACGCGATGCCAGTGGATGGCGTCTTCTTCAAAGCCATAATACGGCGTCATGTCAAAACCGCCCCCAAACCACCACACGGGTTCGGCGCCGTCTTTTTCTGCGACAAAAAAGCGTACGTTGGCGTGCGAGGTGGGTGCGTAGGGATTGCGCGGGTGGATGACCAGTGACACGCCCACGGCCTGCCAGCGGCGCCCGGCCAGTTCGGGGCGATGGGCGGAGGCGGAAGGCGGCATTTTGTCGCCGAACACATGGGAAAAGTTGACCCCGCCCTGCTCAAAAACAGCGCCGTCTGTCAGCACCCGGCTGATGCCACCGCCGCCTTCAGGACGCTCCCAACGGTCTTCGAGGAAGCGCGCCTGGCCGTCTTCCTGCTCTATGGCCTTGCAGATGCGGTCTTGCAGATTCAGTAAGTAGGCTTTTACGGCGTCGATATTGGGAGCGTTCATGGGTTCCTCGTTTGGGTTATGCGGGGCGAATGACCTTGCCAGTCAGCGCGTCACGAATTTCAGTAGGTTTTGTATGGGAATATACCGCGCCATGCAGGATGTAATCAAGGGGCCTTTTGGAATAATGGCTGGAATAATGGTTGAAATAATGGCGCACCCTCAGCGGCTGGCGCGCCGGCGGCCGCCCCGCCGGGTTGGCGCTGGTGGATACCAGTGCGCCACCAAACGCCCGACACAGCGCGGCGGCTTGCGGATGAGCGGTGACACGCACTGCCAAGGTATCATGCGCGCCGCGTAACCAGGCGGGCGTTTCCACTTTGGCGGGCAGCAGCCAGGTGATCGGCCCCGGCCAGGTGGCGCTGATGCGGCGCATCATGTCAGGATCGGGGGCGCGCACAAACGGCGCGAGTTGCTGAAAGTCATTAGCGATAAGTATCAGTCCTTTTTCCACCGGACGCTTTTTCAAAGCCAGCAGGCGCAGCACCGCTGTCGCATTGAGCGGGTCGCACCCCAAGCCATACACCGCCTCAGTGGGATAAGCGATGATGCCACCGTGGCGCAGCGCCCGGGCGGCTTGCCTGAGATGCCAGGGCGTCACGGTTATCTCGCTGATTGTTCGCGCTGAATGGCGCGGTAGCCAATGTCAGCGCGGTAATACATGCCATCCCAGTGGATCTGCTTTACCAGCGCGTAGGCACGCGCCTGCGCCTCGCTGACGGTGTTGCCCAGCGCGCAGGCGCACAGTACCCGTCCGCCTGCGGTGGCGATAGCGTTATCTTTTTCAATGGTAGCGGCATGGAAGACTTTAGCGTCAGGCGTGGCCATCGCCAAACCATTCAAACCGCTAATGATGTCACCCTTGCGGTACGCATCAGGATAGCCGCCCGCAGCCAGCACCACGCCCAGCGCCGGACGCGGATCCCAGTCGGTCTGAACCTGGTGCAGGCGTTTGTCGAGCGCAGCTTCGCATAAATCCACCAGATCAGAACGCAGGCGCATCAGCACTGGCTGGGTTTCTGGGTCACCAAAGCGGCAGTTGAATTCCAGCACTTTTGGGATACCGTCAGGGCTGATCATCACCCCAGCGTAGAGAAAGCCAGTGTAAGGCACGCCCTCTTGCGCCATGCCACGCAGTGTTGGCTCAATGACTTCGCGCATGATGCGCGCATGCACGGCAGGCGTGACCACGGGCGCGGACGAGTAGGCACCCATGCCGCCGGTGTTGGGGCCGAGATCGCCATCGTCACGCGCCTTATGGTCTTGGGATGTTGCCAGCGGCAGCACGTGCTCACCGTCGGCCATGACAATAAAGCTGGCCTCTTCGCCCTGTAAAAATTCCTCGACCACGACGCGATGCCCGGCCGCGCCAAACGCATTACCCGCGAGCATGTCGCGCACGGCGTCTTCGGCCAGCGCCGTGGTGTGGGCGATGATCACGCCTTTACCCGCCGCCAGGCCATCGGCCTTGACCACTAATGGCGCACCAAGCTTGCGGATATAAGCAATCGCTTCGTCAATATCCGTGAATTTGCCATAGGCCGCCGTGGGAATGCCGTGACGCGCCATGAAATCCTTGGCGAAGGCCTTGGAGCCTTCCAGTTGCGCCGCCTTGCGCACCGGACCAAAACAGCGCAGGCCGATCGCCTGAAACGCATCAACCACCCCCAGCACCAACGGCACTTCGGGGCCAACGATGGTCAGCGCCACACTATTATTACGCGCGAACAGCGCCAATGCAGCAATATCATCCACCGCGATGGCGATATTTTCTACTTTAGGCTCGTGCGCCGTACCCGCATTGCCGGGCGCGACAAATACTTTTTTTACCCGGGCGGATTGCGCCACCTTCCACGCCAGAGCATGCTCACGCCCGCCGCCGCCAACGATTAATATATTCATGAAAAACCTTATGAGATCAGAAAACGTGTACGGGATGCGCAACATTATATCAGGAAGCGTGTAAAAGGCTTAGAGGGCATCCATGAATAAATCATTTCTCGCCACTATGTTATTGTGAACGTAACCAGGCACCTTTACTTCCGTTACTGTTTTTTGGAGAATGCGGCATGGCCTTACGAGAACTATGGCTGCTGTTACGTGATACCGCAAATGCGTGGATAGATGATCGCGCGCCCAGCATGGGCGCGGCGCTGGCATTCTATGCGCTATTTTCCGTAGCACCCTTGTTAATTATCGCCATTGCCATAGCCGGCGTTTTTTTTGGCGAAGAAGCCGCGCGCGGTGAAATTGTAGCGCAGATTGGCGGGCTCATCGGCCAGGAAGGCGCCGCGTCAATACAATCCATCATTGAAAGCGCGCGTAATCCTGCCTCTGGCACCGTGGCGATGACAGTCGGCATACTGACCTTGATTATTACCGCAAGCACAGTATTCGCCGAACTTAAAGACAGCCTTGATTATATCTGGCGGGTCAACAACCCCGACAGCAGCAGCTTGCGCAATTTTTTTCAAACACGGGTGCGGGCAGTCGTTATGGTAATAATTATCGGTGTGCTGTTATTACTGCTGCTGGTTGCCAGCACGGCGCTCACCCTGATAGCGGACCGCGCCGCCATGTACCAGAACATTGCCTATCTCATCGACACCCTGAATTTTATAATTTTCGTGGGCATGACTGCGATGTTGTTTGCCATCATCTACAAAATATTACCCGACATAAAAATTGCCTGGAAAGATGTATGGATGGGCGCGGCCATTACCGCTGTATTATTTTCACTTGGCAAATCACTGATTGCTTTATATTTGACAAAGAGTCACATTGGCTCTGCATTCGGCACCGCAGGATCGGTGATCATCGGATTGCTGTGGGTTTATTACTCGGCGCAAATATTTTTCCTTGGCGCAGAATTTACCAAACTATATGCGCAACGCTATGGTTCACAAAAACCAATGACGGAGGCACCACATAGCGCAAAAACTGCATCAAGCGATGCTTAACAACCCTGCTGACGCAAGCGCGTCCACGCCCAGCACATCCAGCACGCCCTGCGCAGCACGGCGCCCGGTTTCTGCACCGCCATTCATATAGCCCTGAAAATCGTAGCTGCAATGTTCGCCCGCAAAAAATAACTTTCCCACCGACTTGAATTCAGCCCCCGCGATCGTCGTCCACTGCCCAGGCTTATAGCACGCGTAACTCGCTTTGCTGTAGGGAAAGCTTGGCCAGTGAAAGCGTTCGACTTTGCCATTGCGCAAAGCGTTAGCGCCCGGAAACGCCTTTTCAAACCCTGCCATTAAACGATTCGCCTGTTGCAACGGCGTCGCCTTACCCACCCCGATACCCGCACGCCCACCCGAATAAAGTGTTAACCCTCCAGCGGTGCCAGGCTGCAATTGGGAATTGTCCCACGCCAGTTGAAATGCTTCATCCGTGAAAATATCGCCCTGATAACCTTGCGCACGCCACACGCGTTGTTTCATGCCCACCAGTACCTTGGCATTCGTACCGTAACCTAACTCAGCAATGGCTTTTTTCTTGTACCCCGGCAAATCAACGCGCATATCCACTTCACGCAACAGCGTAAACGGTAACGTCATGATCACGACATCAGCGCGCACATCGCGCACTGTTCCGCTGGACGTGTGGAATGTAAGTACAAAACCGCTTTTCTTTTTGGTCAACGCTTCAAGCCGATGGCGTAAATGCAATTGGCCGCGTAAACGGTGCGTGAGCGCGGCAGTGATTTGCTGGTTACCGCCCTTGATTTTGTAACGCTCATCACTGTCACCAAACACCGCGAATTTATTGTTCGAAAGATCCGTGGAAATCAGAAAAATCAGATTCAACGCCGATTGCTGATCCGTCTCCAGGCCATACTCAGTAACGTACGCTACGCTCAACAAATCACGGATCCAGCCCGTTGCGCCAATACTTTCCAGATATTCGGCAATCGATATATTATCCAGGCGCGTCGCGTTACCTTCATTTTCAAAATCCACCACCCCGCCCAATGTTTCCGCATCCGCCTGGATACGCTCTGCCAGCGGACGAAACGCGTCGATTACTTGCGCTTCTGTATGGTGTTGCCCACCAAAAAAATAGGCTGACTTAAGCACTGTTTCACTGGGCAACTCGCGGTCAAGAAGTTCCAGGCCAAACTCCTGCGCAAGCTGCAGCATATCTTCGTGGCCGCTATCAATGAACTCGCCGCCCAGCTCCGTAGTCAAGCCCGGCGCCAGAATATCTTTAGCGGTATGGATGCGGCCACCAGCGCGCGTATTCGCCTCATAGATATCAGCATATATCCCAGCTTTTTTCAGCGTATACGCCGCATTAAGGCCTGCAATCCCCGCGCCGATAACCGCCACGCGCGGACCATCAAAATGCCGTGCCGCCGCCTGAATTAACGGACTATTCGCCACACTTAACGCCGCCACCGCGCCCGAAGAAACTTTCAGGAAATCCCGGCGCGTCCAGGTATTTTTAGAAAAAGCATCATGCTCAATTAACTCATCAACGGGCGGCGCATCCGGCCGATTCGACATGATAGCCAGCCGCATGATTTTACGCAGCGCCGCAAACAAAGGGGTACGGGAAGCGGTAGTGCGTTTCGATACAACAGGTGGGGATGGCAACATCAAATCTCCTTATTTTTATGGGGGGGGGTTCCTGACAACACAAAGATAGCGTACACAACACATGATTTCAATATTGCTTAAGTTTTCAGGATGCCGGAGAATACACTCCATAAACATGGACATTTTAAAAGACATTTATATTAAAAAAATCAACATTAATGTAATTAAATATATGTTTTTATTAAATTAAAAAACAATTAGCCAATGGACATAAATAAGGACACCCTTTACATGGTTACGCCCAAAGATGATCTCTTGAGGATTGAAACCCATCGTTCCGGGATATTTAAGTTCCAGGCAGGCATAAATAGCCTCACCTTGCAGCCGCTACTCGACAGAATTGAGGATGCGCATCGCCGCTTCTCAAGCATGCCAATACTCCCGGATGTAGCTATCAAGCTTGAAAGAGAGATCTTGGTTGATAGCGTCTATGGCACCAATACCATTGAAAACGGCGGTCTTACTGAAGAAGAAACAGCAGCAGTGCTTGATGCTCCGCCTGAAAAGGCCAAAGAAGAAAGCGCATTGCGCGTGGTGAATATCCGTAAGGCCTATGACATAGCCGAAGGATACGGGGAATATTGGCGCGCGAATATCAAAAGTAAAAACCATCCCCATCTAATCCTGGAAGAGGAAATATTTACCGACCTGCATGAAAAGATTACACAGGGATTACGCCACGCCGATAACATCCCAGGACGCTATCGTGACAATCCAAAAGATCGGCGCACCCAAGTGGGTAACGCGGCGCACGGCGGCATTTATACACCGCCCAAATGTCTCGATGACATTCAAATGTTGATGGCTACCTTTGTCAAATGGGCAAACACCGCCCCGATCTATAATCTTTCGCCGTTACTGCGCGCGCCGTTGATTCATTATTACTTTGAGCGTATCCACCCGTTTTGGGATGGTAATGGCCGCGTCGGTCGCGTGATTGAAGCCATGATATTGAAGGCGGCAGGCTATAAATATGTGCCTTTTGCTTTGTCACGCCATTACCTTGAACATATAGACCAGTATTTCAGCCTTTTTAACCAAGCACGCAAGGCTGAAGAAAAAGGCAAGGATAACCCTAACCAGGAATTTGTAGCATTTTTTCTTGAGGGCACATTAACGGTTTTCAATCAATTGCATGATCGGATTAACGAGATCCTTGGTTACCTGCTTTACAAATCTCGGCTACGTGACCTGTACGAACTAAAAGCGATCAATAACCGCCAATATCATATTATCAACAATTTATTGCAGGTCGGTACAACACTCACACTTACTGACATGCAATCGCAGCTTTGGTATAACAGTCTCTACGAGAAACTCACGGCCAAAACCCGTGCGCGCGATATGAAAGGACTGCTTGAGCAGCAACTCATTCGTTATGTGGGCGACGGCGAAGACAGGAAAATATTGCTGCCGATTATTAATATAATGGCATAGTAATTTACACCAACCGCCAAGCTTCTTCGGCACCACTCACTAATGTTGGGTATTAATGCCGGAAATGCCGCATACCCGTAAACACCATGGCAATACCATGCTCGTTTGCGGCGTCGATGACTTCCTGGTCGCGCATCGAGCCGCCGGGTTGAATGACGGCGGTGATGCCCACGTCTGCGGCGCTATCGAGGCCGTCACGGAACGGGAAGAAGGCGTCGGATGCCATCACTGAACCTTTGACAACCAGGCCCGCATCAGCGGCCTTGATAGCCGCGATGCGTGCGCTGTAAACGCGGCTCATTTGTCCTGCGCCAATGCCGATGGTCATACTATCTTTGCAATATACAATCGCATTGGATTTTACAAATTTTGCGGTCTTCCACGCAAATAGAAGATCCCGCATCTCCTGTTCGGTTGGTGCGCGCTGGGTCACGACTTTAAGATCGCCCTGGGTAATCATGCCGATGTCACGATCCTGCACCAGCAGGCCGCCAGTGACACGCTTGTAATCAAGATCAGCCGTGCGTTGACTGCTCCACGCGCCGCACATGGATGTGCCAGTGCCACCAGAGGCAGGATGCCGGAAGTGGCCTCCACACACCAGCACGCGCACATTGGGTTTAGTCGCCAATATCGGTAGCGCGTCATCATTCACACCAGGCGCAATAATCACTTCGACAAATTGACGCTCGATAATGGCTTTGGCAGTGATGGCGTCCAGCGCCTGATTAAAGGCAATGATGCCGCCAAACGCGGAAGTGGGATCGGTTTTGTAGGCGCGGTCATATGCCTCAAACAATGACGCGCCCAGCGCCACACCGCACGGGTTGGCGTGCTTGACGATCACGCAGGCCGACCCTTCATTAAACGACTTGACGCATTCCAACGCGGCGTCGGTGTCGGCAATGTTATTGAATGACAGTTCCTTGCCCTGCACTTGACGCGCGGTGGCGACACTTGCTTCGCGGCCATGTTCGACGACAGAGCGCTCCACATAAAATGCGGCGTGCTGATGCGGATTTTCGCCATAGCGCAGGTCTTGCGCTTTGATGAATTGACTATTGAAAGTGCGGGGAAACAATTCACGCTCGCCGCTTTCATGTAATGCGCCAAAATAATTTGCGATGGCACCGTCATAGCGTGCCGTGTGTTCAAAAACTTTTACGGCTAACGAATAGCGCGTAGCGGCACTGACTGCGCCTTGATACTTGTCCATTTCTGCCAGCACCGTAGCATAGTCAGTAGCATCGGTGACGACGGTTACAGAGGCGTGGTTTTTTGCGCTGGAACGCAACATGGCAGGGCCGCCAATGTCGATATTTTCGATAGCGTCTTCACGGCTGCAGGCAGGGTTGGCAACGGTTTTTTCAAACGGATAAAGATTAACAACCACCAGCTCAATCGGAGCAATGCCGTGTTGCGCCATCACACCATCATCCACGCCGCGCCGCCCCAGCAATCCACCATGAATTTTGGGGTGAAGCGTTTTCACCCGCCCGTCCATCATTTCTGGAAAGCCAGTATAGTCGGATACTTCGATTACTTTTATGCCGTGGCTTGCGAGTAATTGAGCAGTGCCACCGGTAGAGAGAATCTCTACCTGATGGCACTGCAGACTACGCGCAAACTCCACAACGCCCGTTTTATCTGAAACGCTGATCAGCGCTCGTTTAATAGGCGTGTTGTTAGGCATGACGCAAAGAACTCTAATAGTTGTAGATAAGGTGACCCCCCACATAGCGCCTGTTATGAACAGGTGCTATGCCGCACCGTTTTTAATCGAGTCCGTAAATCTTGAGTTTTTTGCGCAATGTGCCACGGTTGATACCCAGCAATACAGATGCCTGGCTCTGGTTGCCGCGGGTATGACGCATCACCGCAGTGAGCAGCGGACGCTCCATTTCACTAAGCACCAGGTGATAAAGATCGCCGGGTGCGGCACCATCCAAATCGTCGAAATAACGCTCCAACGCGGCTTCAACAGCAGCGGCAAGCGGTTTTTTACGCCGTTCCAACCCGGCAGCTAATTCACTCTTAACGTCTGTAGAGGTCATACTCATGCGGCCATCTCCATTTGTGTTTCCAGTTGGTCAAAGAAATCTCGCGTTACTGCGAGCTGTCGGTCTATTGTTTCCAGCTTGTTAACCTCATGACGAAAAGCAGCGCCACCTGGCTGACCCTTGCTGTACCAAGAGATATGTTTGCGCGCCATAAAAACCCCGGTATCACTACCGTAGAATTCATAGAGCCTGAATAGGTGGCTGAGCATGATTTCGCGTATCTCGGAGACTGGCGGATCAGGCAGCAACTCACCCGTTTTTAAATAATGATCAATAATGCGGAATAACCAAGGTCTTCCCTGTGCTGCACGGCCGATCATAACCCCATCTGCACCTGTGTAGTCAAGTACGAATTTAGCGTGTTCGGGTGTACAGATGTCCCCATTGGCAATTACCGGGATTTTTACGGCGCGTTTAATGGCGGAAATGGTGTCATATTCCGCATGGCCAGTGTAACCACAGGCTCGCGTACGGCCATGCACCGCCAGCGCCTGAATACCGGCATCTTCGGCGATTCTGGCAATCGCAATGCCGTTACGGTGATCTTTATCCCAGCCGGTGCGAATCTTGAGCGTTACCGGTATATCTACTGCGCTCACTACCCCATGCAATATGCGCTTCACCAGATCTTCGTGCTGCAATAGCGCAGAACCTGCCATGACATTGCAGACTTTTTTGGCCGGGCAACCCATATTAATGTCGATGATTTGCGCGCCATTGTCCACATTATAACGCGCCGCTTCAGCCATCATCAGCGGGTCTGCACCAGCGATCTGCACGGAGGTGGGTTCGGTTTCACCTTGGTGGTTAGCGCGCCGCAAGGTTTTAGCGCTGCCCCACAACAGGGAATTAGACGATACCATTTCAGATATGGCCATGCCAGCACCCTGCTCTTTGCAGAGTTGCCGGAACGGACGATCCGTCACTCCCGCCATCGGCGCCAGCACTAAATTATTGATTAACTTGTACGATCCAATTTGCATTAAGCGTTTTCGACTCTTGGGCAGTTTGTCACCAATTGGAGACAAACTTATTCAAAGCCGACATCATACGCCGTAACAGCGCGAGGATAAAGATGGGGGATGAATATTTTTCCAGGGGTGATCTTCTGGCACAACGAGGCATGTTCACCTGAGTGCAAAATAGGTAGGCTGGTTATTTGGTTGTTCAAATAAATGTAAACTCAAAACCGACGGCCGTTTTACCAGGATCCGCAAGCTCTAATGAAACCTCAATCGGTCGGCCGGGTCGCATGCCGCCATCAATCTCTGCCGTGTTGCCCATATACTCTGCCGGCTGAAAGCGGCGCATTGCGACGGTGCGGCCGCTGAAGTCAGACAAACTTAGCTGTAACAACGGATAAGATTGAGGGAAGGCCGCGTTATTGACCAGCGTTGCGGTAACTAACAAGGCATTGGCAACGCTGGGATGACTGCGTAACTCACGGTTAACCAACGTGATTTTTGTTATGTCCGATTGAAGCGGAAGGGTGCATCCGGCATGGCGGCACATTTCTTCGAGGGCTGGTCGCCACTGGGCATAGCGCGCCAGATCGCCACGGTTAAAGTAAGCAAACTGAGTGACCAATGCCGCCATCAAGGCAAGATTGACCACGCTCCAGATCAACGTGGCGCTCAGACTGATACGTTTTGGCCCGACTACAGCGTCAGGCTCCAGGCGCTCTCCGCCAACAATGGGCGGTGCATTGATAAGATCAAATTCATCGACGGTGACGGCACCTGCCCGCTCTATGCGAACGTCGCTCACGCTGTTGCGGTCGGGCATGGCCATGATTTCTTCGGGCGCGGCGGCGGCACTCTGTACAGAAATAAAGGTAGCCGCTTCCATCGGCGCGGCGCTCGCGGCAGGTGGATCGCTCAGTACCCCACTCGTGGCGAAGTATCTGGGCGGTTCTTGCGCATCCCTGGGATCACCGCACTTGGGCACCCTGCCCGGCGAAAGCAGATCATCGGGGCGTTCCGATAAATTATCCAGGGCGCTGAATACCGCATGACACACGCTGCAACGCACCCGCCCTTGGGCGGCGGCGAGTTGTTGGGCATTAATTCCGAATAGAGTTTTGCAGGACGAGCAAAGTGTATACATGACTGATGAGATTTTACCTTCAAAAAACGGATTGGGTACGGCTTTCTCGCGTCATCAGATATTAGTCAGTCGCAGGCGCAGTCACCATTTTCAGATAGGGTTAGCATTGCCTGTAGTGTAACGCAAATACCGTTGCGACACAGCAATGATGCGGAAATGCAGCAGATGCACGGACGGAGCATTATCCTGAAAACGGTGATAGAAAAATCCCGGCTCATATGATACATTAGAACATGTTAATTTTCTAATTTAAGGTGCACCCCATGACCATTAATCGTATTGTACGCACCCTTGCCGGAACATTTATTCTGTTATCGCTGGCATTAGGCGTGGAAGCCAGCCCGGTATTTCATAACGTGAACTGGTTGTGGTTTACTGTCTTTGTCGGCGCAAATCTGTTGCAGAGCGGCATTACCCGCTGGTGTTTGATGGATCAAATTCTGGCAAAATTAGGCGTGTCCGCCACAGAACCCTGCGCGCCGCACACGGATGTGCACGTGTCGCGTTAGGTGGAAAGTAAGCACCTCTAACGCCGCGTCACCTGACCCACCCGGAGTACTTACTTGCGCGCCTGAGCGCGCGCAAGATAGCTCATTAAAAATTCCACTGCCTCAACGCGGTTATAAGCTTCCTGCACTGTCGCGCCCCACACTGTTACGCCGTGACCGCGAACCATCAGGGCGGGCACCATCGGCAACATGCCCTTAAATCGCCAGTCAATGGCCGCCGCAATACTCGCAACATCCAGGGTATTTTCAAACAGGGGCAGTGTCACCAGAGGATTCTGTTGCCACACACCCAATCCCTTGATCATTTCCAGCGCCGGCAACGGCATTTCCAGCACAGACAGCGGTACATCAGCACACGCCAGGCATGCATCCACGGTATGCACATGCAGGCACGCCATGGCTTCGGCAAAGTGGCGATAAATAACCTGGTGAATGGCGCTTTCAGCAGAAGGTCGGGCGCTCACATCAAACCGCTCAACAACAGCGCCATCCCTCACTCCTACGCGCACAAAATCCGTCGCTTCGAGACGCCCTTTAGGCAAGCCACTGGCGGTGATCCAGAAAGTATCTTCTGGAGATTTGTCGGCAGCTACCGGGCCGGGATCACGCACGCGAATACTCAGATTCCCCGCTGTGCCCGGCATCCAGCCACGCGCATGAAAGTCCCGCGCAATATCCACCAGCGCGGCGCATGGCGCCAGTTGATCAAGAGGCTTTTTCATTATTTATGCAGTGAATTGCAGGGCGCGGCCGGTATATACCGGCGTCCAGCCGCTGCTATCTATAAAATAACGCACGGCCTTGATGCGTGGTGATCCGCGCATCACAAACCAATGCTCGGTATTGGCAGGCACGTTAATATAATCCCCGGCAACCACTTCCAGCATGAATTGATTTTCGTTCGCGTCAACAAAACCAAAATAACCCTTGCCCGCCAGGATATAACGCACTTCATCATCGGTGTGATAATGAATTTTCTCAAACTTGGCGAGCATCTCGGCCAACCCCGGAATATTTTCATGAAGCACAATCATATCGCGGGTGGTGTAGCCTGCTTCACGCTTCAAGGTTTCGAAACGATCATCGACAACATTGAGCAACGCCTCTTTTTCACCATCGTCCAGCACGGCTTTTTCCAGCAATTCATGCGTGCGTTGTGAGCCGGGCACCGGCCAATTGTGCAAGGTGATACCCAAGGGTGTAAGTGTTTTCTGAATGGCGGACAAATCGCGCGTATCAGTTTGGTCAGGAAAGATGATGCGTGCCATGGTTCACTCCTTAAGGTTTCAGAATGTTGGAATGCGGATCAGGTTATACGTTTCTTCGGCCTACGTTTCTGCCACCGGAGGGCCGTGCGCCACTGCTGCGACGCTTGCTTGCCCCAGAGCCATCCGTACCGCGCCGCGCATCACCCTTGAGATTAGCCGGGCGCGAATCGTGCTTTACAGCGGGCACCAACACCGCACTCAACCAGTCGTCGTCGATACGGCCCACCGGTATCTTATGGCCGATATATTTTTCAATGTCAGGCAATGAAAAAGCATATTCTTCGCAGGCAAAACTGATGGCGTCGCCGCTCGCGCCCGCCCGTGCGGTGCGGCCAATACGATGCACATAATCTTCGGCATCTTGCGGCAGATCAAAATTGAAAACGTGACTGACCGCCGGAATATGCAAGCCGCGCGCCGCCACGTCGGTGGCCACCAGCACCGGTAATTCACCGGCCTGAAAGCGCGCCAGCAACGCCATGCGCTTGGTCTGCGGCACGTCACCCGACAACACGGCCGTTTCGAAGCCGTTGGCTTCCAGCGCACCCCACACCTGATCCGCCGCACGCTTGGTATTTACAAACACAATGGTGCGCGTCGGATCCATGTGCTTGAGCAGACCGATCAGCGCAGCAACTTTCTCATCACTCGCAGTATGATAAACAATTTGCGACACATTGTCGGCGGTCACCCTGTCGCTTTCAATTTTCACCAGTTGCGGATTGTTCATGTGCTCGTAAGCCAACTCGGTGACACGAAACGACAGGGTGGCCGAAAACAGCAGGCCGAGGCGCTGGTCCGGGCTGGGCATTTGCCGCAACAAATAGCGGATGTCCTTGATGAACCCCAGGTCAAACATGCGGTCGGCCTCATCCAGCACCACTACCTGCACGGCCTTCAGGTCGAATACATTCTGCTTGAAATAATCAATGATACGCCCCGGCGTACCGATCAAAATATCCAGACCGGTCTCAAACAGCGCGCGCTGTGACTCATACCCCGCGCCGCCATACACCACGCCCACGCTCAAATCGGCATACTTGCCCAGACTCACGGCATCTTTGTGAATCTGAATCGCCAGCTCACGGGTTGGCGCCAGTATGATGGCGCGCGGCTGGTTGAGACGGCGCTTGGGCGACGCAGGCGCCATAATCAGGCGGTTCATGGTCGCCAGCAGGAAGGCAGCGGTTTTGCCCGTGCCGGTTTGCGCCTGACCCGCAACATCCTTACCCGCCAGCATCAAAGGCAAAGTAGCCGCCTGAATAGGCGTGCAGGCCGTAAACCCGGTTTCGGCAACGCCGCGCCGCAGCACGTCGGGAAGATCAAAACTCGAAAACGGGATTTGCCGGATTTCCGGGACTTCATTGGCGGATTCATTCATAAGTAACCAAGAATAACAGAATTATCACTGATTGCCCTGAAAATTCTGGAGAAATATGGCGTAATTTAGACTTGAATGTTATATTTACCTGTACACACACCTTAATTCCAAAGCGGGGGGTTATCCACCCACCCGCGCTTTACCAGTTTCCACAAGGGAGAACGCCGCCGTGAGCAAGAATATTGTCTACGTTACCGATGCAAGCTTCGATAGCGACATACTCAAAGAAAACCTGCCCGTATTGGTCGATTTTTGGGCGGAATGGTGCGGCCCCTGCAAAATGATCGCGCCGATCCTGGACGAGATCGCCGCAGAATATGACGGCAAGATTAAAGTCGCCAAACTCAACATCGACGACAACCCCGGCACGCCACCACAATTTGGCATACGCGGCATTCCTACGCTGATGCTGTTCAAAAATGGCAGCGTTGCCGCCACCAAGGTAGGCGCCGTTTCCAAATCACAGCTCACCGCCTTTATTGATGGCGCCCTTTAGAAATGACGCACCGCAGCCGTTACATCACGGTGCGTCTTGTTGTAAAACAAAGCGGCGCGGGGGACTAGACGCGCCGCCTGATTGTATGCTAATGTTGCCAACAGTCTAAACAAGATCTTAAATAACGCCCGTTTTAACGGCCGCAGAATCTCCCCGGAATCTCCACGGAATCGCCTGAAAAGACATACGGGCTTGTATGTACGGATAAATCCGTATTGAATACGGCATGCCCTTGCCTCATCCGGTTTCTTTTATTAATCCGCTCCACCCATCCAATGTGTTGACAATCATCCATTATGAATCTGACTGAACTTAAGCAAAAACCACCTTCTGAACTTATCGACCTTGCCCAGTCCATGGGCATTGAGGGCATGGCCCGCTCCCGCAAACAAGATGTGATCTTCGCCGTACTCAAGGCACACGCCCACAAGGGTGAAGACATTTCTGGCGACGGCGTGCTGGAAATCCTGCAAGACGGCTTCGGCTTTCTGCGCTCCGCCGACAGCTCGTATCTGGCCGGCCCGGACGATATTTATGTTTCACCGAGCCAGATCCGGCGCTTTAACCTGCGCACCGGCGACACGATTTCCGGCAAGATCCGCCCGCCCAAAGAAGGCGAGCGTTACTTTGCCCTGCTCAAGGTCAGCGAAATCAATTTTGAATTACCGGAAAACGCCAAGAACAAGGTGTTGTTCGAAAACCTGACGCCGCTGTTCGCCAACCAGCGTCTCACCATGGAAATCGGCAATGGCAGCACCGAAGATTTGACGGCACGCGTCATTGACCTGGTGGCGCCCATCGGTAAAGGCCAGCGCGGCATGATCGTGTCGCCGCCTAAAGCCGGTAAAACCATGATGCTGCAGCATCTCGCGCAGTCGATCGCCGCCAATCATCCCGAATGCTATTTGATTGTGCTGCTGATTGACGAGCGCCCTGAAGAAGTGACCGAAATGGCGCGCTCGGTGCGCGGCGAAGTGGTTTCCAGCACCTTTGACGAACCCGCCAGCCGCCATGTGCAAGTGGCTGAAATGGTCATCGAAAAAGCCAAGCGCCTGGTCGAACATAAACGCGATGTGGTGATCCTGCTCGACTCGGTAACGCGCCTGGCGCGCGCTTATAACACCGTGATCCCGTCATCCGGCAAGGTATTGACCGGCGGCGTGGACGCCAATGCGCTGCATCGCCCCAAACGCTTTTTCGGCGCGGCGCGTAACATTGAAGAAGGCGGCAGCCTGACCATCATCGCCACCGCCCTGATCGACACTGGCTCACGCATGGATGACGTTATCTATGAAGAGTTCAAGGGCACCGGCAACATGGAAGTGCATCTGGAGCGCAAGATCGCCGAACGCCGCATCTACCCGGCCATCAACATCAACCGTTCCGGCACACGCCGCGAAGAACTGCTCACCGATGCCGATGAACTGCAAAAGATGTGGATCCTGCGCAAGCTGCTGCATCCCATGGAAGATTTGGCTGCCATGGAATTCCTGCTTGACAAGCTCAAAGCCACCAAGACCAACGCTGAGTTTTTTGATTCGATGAAGCGCGGTTAGGGGTTACAGTTATTAGCACATAAAAAAGGGGGGACACGCGGTTCGTGCCCCCCTTTTTTTATGCTGAATCACCGCCCCAACGGGCTGATCACTTTCAAATGCGCCTGATATTCGGCAGCGGCCTGATGATTTCCAGCGTCTTTCTCCATCTGCCATAAGGCACGCAACACTTCGGCGTGATCGGGGCGAATCTGCAGGATGGTGTGCAGGGCGTTGCGCTTGTCCATGCCGCGCTCTACGGCCTGCGGCAAGGTGGCGAGCATGTTGTCGGCGAGGTCAAAACCAATCCAGCGGTCGCGCGGATTGGCTTCATAGGCCAGACGCATGAGCCGCTGCGGCTGGCCGCTGTCATCACCACTCAGCGCCATTACCCAGCTCCGCACCGCCAGAAAAGATGCGACATAACTGCGCTCAAAATCCGGCAGCGCCGCAGCGGGCACATTCAACGCGGCGGCGGCTTGCGGCAGGCTGGGGCGGCGTTCCAGCAGGGTGGCGAGCAAACTCCCCAGATTAAGCGTATCGCGCGCGCCGGCCTTTGCCGCCGTAGGCGCAGCCATGGGATCAAGTGCGGCAGTGGCATAACGGGCGCGTGGCAGGCGGTATTCGATCTGCGGCGCCCACTCATCCTGCACTGGCCCGGTGCTGCGCGGAATATTGCCCCAGTAACGCCCCAGCCATGTCCAGACGCCTTCACCGCCCGTCGCCGCCATTTGCTCAGCGGGCGCGAAGCGGCTCAGGTTAGCGAGCACTGCAGGCGCGCCTTGCAGAACATTACGCGGCCCCACCAGGGCGAGGCGAAAGCCGTCCATAAACACCACGGCATTAGGGAAGACGCGGCGGAAGCTGCGCAGGATAATATCCAGCGAACCGGCATCAAACTGATTCAGCGCCAGCCACTGCACAAACACGCCCTGCCCAGTCAGGCGCGCCCGCGCACGCTGGAATTGTTGCACTGACAACAAGGCGCTATGCCCCACCAGGTCGGGATGAAACAGGTCACCGATGATGACATCATAATACGAGGTATCATTACGCAGGAAACGCCGGGCATCGTCACGCACCACGCGCAGTTGTTGCATGACGTTATGATTCACCGGTGCGAACCAGTCGCTGGCGGCAGTGATGGCGCCTTGCGAAAGCTCTACGCCAGTGCGCGCCAGCGGCGAAAAAGGCAATGACCCTGCCGCCGAGATACCGGTGCCCAGCCCGAGAAACAATACGGAACGCGGCGCGGCGTGCAGCAACAGCGGCAAGCGTGCCTGATTTTGCTGCGACTCGACCGCCGTCGGATCAGACGAGGCATCCATGCGCTGCAAATCGGCCAGCAGCAGGCGCTGGCCGTCCGGCCGCTCGACAACATGGGTAATCGAGAGGGCGTCTTCGTGCAGATAAATATCCTGGCTACCGGCTTGCGCAACGGGCAACAAGGTGCGCACCGGCGGTAGCTCATAGAGCCGCCCCTGCCAGGCCAGCGCCGCGACCAACACCATCACGCCCCACGACGACGCGCGCGCCACCAGGGTCTTGGGCGCCCATACCATTCCACAGACAAATAACAGCGCCGCAGCAAGGCACAGCGTGGCGGGCGTGCCCAACCAGGGGATCAAGACGAATCCCGCCACCATCGCCCCCAAGGCGGCTCCCAGCGAGTTAATACCATACAACCAGGGTGCGACGGCCGGGTGCCCACCCAGACGCGCCGTTAAAAGTGGCAACCACGCACCCAGCACCAGAGTCACGGGCAACGTCAACACCGCCACCGTCAAGCCTTGCCGCCACAACGCATCTGCCAGCGAGGTAAAACGCGCCTGCTCCACCCATTCAGCCAGCCACGGCAGGCAGGCCAAGCCCAACACGCTCATGCCCCCCGCCAGCACTGGCAAAACGGCAAACCAAACCGTGGCCGCGCGTTTGCCGGGACGCGCCATCAGGCTACCCACGCCGATACCCACCAGAAACACCGCCAGCAACACCGCCAGCACATATTCCGTGCGCAATAAAATCATGCCGAATAGCCGCGTCCATCCCACCTGCAGCATCAACGCCGCCGCCCCCACGCCGCCATATGCCAACAGCGACAACACTGGAACCGGCAGGGCCGGAGGGGAGGGGAGAGGAGCATCAACAGGCTCAGTTACGGGAGTAACCGTATCAAGGCTTATTGTCCGACCCAGCCGCAACGACAACAAAAACGCCGTCGCCGCCACGCACAGGCTAATCCCCGCCACCACATAAATCGCCCTGGACCATCCCAGTACCGGCAGCAGCAGCAACGGCAGCAACGCCCCCAGCGCGCCGCCCAGCGCATTCAGGCCATACATGCGCGCCAGCGAGGACACCGGCGACGGCGGTCGTTCCTGCGCTTCCTGCGCCCTCGACACTTGTGCATCCATGCACGGCGTAGCGCTCTCCAGCGTCTTCAGCATCAACGGAAAACTGGCGCCCAATGCCAGCGCAGGAACAAACAGCAACAGCAGCGCCACGCCCCCCTGCAGGGTATACCAGGCCGTAAGACTGGCCTGCGCACCGCCGCCTAACGCACTATCCACTGTCTGTTGCAACCAGGGGATCCCCAGCGCATACAGTCCCACGCCACACTCCAGCGCGGCAAAGATCAACAGCGGTGCCTGCGACCGCCGCGCCCAGCGACCGCCCAGCAGACTCCCCCCACCCAGACCCGCCATGAAAGCGGCGACCGCAATCACCACGCCAAAGATGCTGACGCCAAATTGCAGGCTCAACATGCGCGCCCACAGCACCTCATAGGCCAGACCCGTCATGCCCGAAATAAAATAAATGGCGAGCAACAGCCACGTCCAGCGGCCGACGCCATGTGGCGGCGTCGGTGCGTCCAGAAGGGGGGTAACGCTCAGTGGTGGGTTGAGCGACGAGTTAAAAGACATGGCACACGAGATTGAAAGGGGATGGATATGCGCCCTGCGCAAACACCCCTAATTGAAAGGAAAAAACCACACAATAGCGGTTACTGCATGCGCCATTGCCAAAAAGACAGTGCCACCCGCGCAAATCATATGCGGCACAAACACCTGCTTGCCAAATACCGCCATGGCAATGCCAAACCCGGCCGTGGCAAAAATCAAGACCAGCAAGGTAATGCCCATGAAAAACAGGATCTGGTGTTTTTGCCTGGTCTCAATCAGCACATGCTCACTGACAACATGTTCTTTATTTACGAACCCTTGCATGACTTGCTGGCTTTCATTCGCCTTGACAGGCGCGGCAACCAGCATGGTCATCAGCGCAATAAATAATACAAAAATACTGCTACTTACTGTTACGATACTACCGTTTTTTATCGCCATGCGTAACTATGTCCCCGGCACCTTTTCCAATTCATCCTTACCCTTTTTCTTGTTCTTTTGGACGGTAAAATACCAATACAGTATTGCCATGATGATCAACGGACTTAACACGAGCGGCACCAAAAACAGAAAAATAAACCACGGCGTATCAATCGTAACATGTAGATAACGATAACTGTCGAGCGCCAACGCAGCATCCGAAAATGCCATCATCACCGCTGCGCCACCCAATAGGCCATTTGTTTTCAACATAGCAATCCCCCTTAACTATCGTGTGCTGCCGCAGCATTACGCGCCATCAACATCTTTAGCGCAACGAAATCCAAAAAAATCCGAAGCGTAATGAGGCCATGAAAAATTTCGGTGGTAAGACGAGGTAGAAAATGGATCGCCCTTCCAGGATCCACCACGCAACACCTTATAAGGCTTGTCGGTTACCACCAGATCAACCACTTTCATCGCCCTATCAGCCGCAGAATTTACCTGGGCAACTTTAGCCTTGAACACTTCGGTAGGCGCATTGGTGCCCGGATAAGGCTTAAAATCATCGGCGGTCCACTGATTCACATTCCCGGCCATATCAAACACCCCATACGGGCTGGCACCCGCTGGATACGCCGTCACAGGCGTGGTTGAACCCACTGAATAATAGGTATTCAAACGCGTGGGATCCATCTGATTACCCCACGGCCAACGGCGGCCATCAGGACCACGCGCCGCCTTTTCCCACTCAGCTTCTGTTGGCAAGCGCTTGCCAGCCCACTTGGCATAACTCATCGCATCGTACCACGACACCATGGTCACAGGATGCAATTCAGTACCGGCGGGAATACGCCCCCCTTTCCAATGCAATGGGGGGCGGTGCCCTGCCGCCACAAAGCGTGCGTACTGAGCATTCGTTACCGGGTACTTGTCAATCAGGTAGGTTTTTAAAGAAACTTTACGTTGTGGACGATTATACGCATCGTCACGCTCACGGTCTGAACCCATCAAAAATTCCTTCTCAGGCACCGTCACCAGCGAATCCAGTTCGCGCCATTGCTCCGGGGTAAGCATCGCCTCCACTTCTGCGGCCGTGTAATTAGCCACGGCTGCCGCATTTTTTTTCGCATTCTTGCTGCGTGTAATATCTTCACCCGCCGCGCGTATCTTGCTGTGCATCTCCTTCAAATCGTAGGACGCTTTACTACGCATTTCCTCCATGCGATTCGAACCCAGCTCGACCACGTGGATGGTCGCCGCCACCATGGTCACCACAATACAGGTTACCAGCGTTGCGGCAATATAACGCTTGCGCGACGCTATCTGCTCAGGTGCCAGCGCGCCACCGCGCCGCCCTACGCCAGGGACAGGGACAGGAAGGGGCTTCATCTTTCAACCTCCGAAGACTTATTCACCATCGGAACAACTTCATCTTCTTCACGATCACGCCTGTGCTTATGAATCAGATGCTCTTGATTTTTCGGACTGCGTCCGTAAGTGCGCTTGATGATAACTTCCCCCACCAGCCCCCCTGCCGCGCAAAACTCCATCGCCACCACCACCACCAGCGCCCAGTAAATAAACGGCAACAAAATATAGCCGTCGGGAACTGGGATATTCCCGGAATAGACCTGCAGATAGTTATACCCTCCCAGGATGAGAGGCGGCAACATCGCCAGCAGCTTGCCGCCAAAACCATACAACAGGGCGACCGGAATACCCGCTACAAACGGCACAAAAAACAGCGTAGTAGCCCAGGCATAATCAAACGACTGAATACCGCCGAAAAATTCGAGATGCGCACCTGTCCAGTGGTTACCGAGGGCATTAACAATAACGCCCACAGCGATTGCCACGGATCCCATCATCACATCAAGGAGTCTGCTTTTGATTTTTGGAGTCATGGGGAAGTTCATTGGAAACCTGGGCGACGGGCACGTACGGCTTGCCAGTTAATTTCTCGTACTCTGCTTTTTTGGTTTCTTCCAGATACCAATCTTCTACTTTCAAACTGCTCATGTACGCCGCAAGAAGCTTACGCTCCTGTTCTGGCAAATGCGCATAAGACGGCATTTGATATTTCTTCTTCAGACGGCTGGGCAACATCGCCTGGGGTGATTCAGCAGAAAAATAAGCATAAAACCACTGCTCATCACGCAACGAACCGATACCATCCAATTTGGGCGCGGGTACATTGGCCGTCAGATCCCGCACCGACCACAAGGAGTGGCAGCTTTTGCATCCAAGCTGACGATAAATATCCGACCCGGCAACCTTCAACTCAGTGGATGCCGTGGTATAAAACGGAACCCCGCGATCGAACTCCGTGTCACCGCTACCCCGCAAGAACTTTACCCCCACCAGAATAACAACAGACAGTACTGCAACGGCAAGGATGCCCTTCTCACCTTTGCGCATGCTAGTCTTTCTTCTGGCTCTGCAACTCTGCGCGACGCGCTTCTTGCCGCTTGTTTACTTCAACGCTTTTTGCAAACTCTTCTGGCGACATATTTCTTTTGTCATTTTCATCAAATACCACGTATTTAATGTCTTCATCAAATTGTTCGTTCTTGGCAGCCCACCATATAAAATAGCATGCGGCTATCAAAATAAAAGCCGCCGCAATCAGCCAAATATAAATAGTCCATCCATCGGGTAAAGATTGTAGATATTCAGTCATAGCACTCTCCTAAAACAAATAACCTTCGATCAACTGCGTCCAGCCAATAATCACGCCAATAACAATGCCCATCATAAGCGCACCGAACATTACCTTCTCTCCAGTCTTTAAAGAAGCTTTAGTTTTTTTCATATAAACATAAATCATAAAAGAGAACAGTATGACCTGCATTATTAAAAACGCAAAAATAAATACACTGTAACCCTGTTTGTTTAATCCCTCAATGGTCATGTCCAGACCAAAAGGAGTATTTACGTTCTCTTGCACCTTTATAAGTATCTTGGCGGGATATTCAACCCATACATTAAATAGATGACTTAATAATTTTGACTTTAGTCCATCCAACATTGTTCGCGCTACCTATGCGATACCTTTAAAATTGGCGATTTAAACCATCGCTTCCGGGAGCATGACCCACCCCTTTGAATTATCAGACCCATGCCCTTCAGGCTCTGCGCCTTACCTTATCCACTATCAATATCTTACACGATTTGGACTAGACGCCCTACTATTAGTTCAGGCTTTCAACATGCAACCAACCTCTATGCCTGCAGGTCATTCTTGATAGTTTATTGATCTTTCTAAAATAAATAACAAGATCAAAGTCGTCCGCGTCATTTTTCTTACCGTCCCGTCATAAACTTATTTAAAAAACGGGAGTCCATAAAAAAATGCCACTCCCCTGAAAGAGAAGCGGCATCATAATGCAGCTTTACTGTAACCGCTGAAAACTGAACGGTCTTTATTATTTGAAGACTTCGGCCTCTTTTGCCATTTTTTTGTCTTCTTTGTGTTCACGCCAGTACTTGTCAACAATTGTGCTATACAACGCTGGCATGATAAACACAAAGGCAATAATAGCAGCGCTAACATAAGTAAGATTATCAATATCAATCATACGCTTTAATCTCCTGTATTTATCAATAAGGCTTAATAAGCCGGAACCTGTGGCTTCTTGCTGAAGTGCGGCAACCTCTTGATCATTATTACCATCCACAAGCAGTAATAGCCTACATAGAAGACGTCAATGGTAAAGCCCTTGTCCCACCACGGCTGCAGACGCTCTCTAACACCATCAGGACGGATATTACCTTCAAAGTTGGCAAGCACAATCTTGTCACCGACGACGGTAAAATTATCCAATGGATACTTGGTTTGCTTCTGCAACTCAATGATTTGGGGAGCCAGATTCAGCAGATCGTCCCAATATATAGGATGACGCTCCAACTGTCCCTTGTTCCGTGAATCTGGATGGCTTGCCGAACGTTTCATGGCTTCTGCGTCAAGATATTTCATCTTTTCTTCAGGTGTCGCCAAGCGCTCAACTTCCGGCGTATTCATCAACTCTACATGAACCTTGTACAGTTCTGCTGTAGGTCGCTGACCCCAAATCGGCATCGTAATCAAAAATGCCGTCAAGATAATCAACGCAATGAGAAACGTAAGCGGAAAGGGCAATCGATTATTTCCTGGGTGAATCAATCCACCCATTCTTTCCTCACCCCATTTTTTCAGAATGTCCTGCTGTTCTTGCTCGTCAGACAACGAGTACAGCGGGTTATCCATTTTCCATCCCATAATATATACCCCTCTGTATTGGTTAGTTATTTCAGGCTCAGAACCCAATCAATCAATGCACGGATTTCGCTATCAGGTGCATAATCCGGCACTTCTGGCGGATAAACACGTTTACCACTCGCGTATTCCAGGTACTCTGCACGCCATTTATCGTAATCAATGACATTACCCTGAGCGTCTTTTTCACCCCACAGGTAGTCAAAACGCGGCATGATGGAATTCACCTGTACCAGACGCGGATTGAAGAAGTGCAGCAACATCCATTCACGTGAGGAGTTTCTTGTCCCTACATGAAGAAGATCGGGCGCTTTACGATCTGAACCAAACGCAGTCGGGTTTTCACCATTGAAGTCACCCAAGTAAGGAGGCGCACCAAAGACCTGCCAGTCCTGGGTTTGTTCCGGTAACAAGGTGTGACACCACCAGCAACCCTGAACCACGAACTCGGTTTTACCCTGAGAGATTTTGAAGGTATTTTTATCGCCTGCGGCCGCCAAGGTAGCTTCTGGAACCCAACCACGGGTCGCCGTCGCGTTTTCAATATAACTTACCTCTTCGCCATCAAACTCACCGAGGCCGATGGTAAACACAACGCCCTCTTTTTGCCCAACGCTATGGTTTGAGCCACTGACGCCGCCAATCTGTCCCAAGCCTTCACTTAGATCCTGCACACCCTTACCCAAATCATTCGGATGCCGAACGTTGGGGGGCATCGGTACGCCCGATTGATAAACATAAGCAGTTACCGGTGGGTCAAATTTGGCGCCCGTTTTGGGATCCGCCTCCAGAACCACGGTAATCGGCCGGTTGATGCCCAGTAACAGCGGATCGGCATAACCGAAACCGACGTCGAAACCGGCAGACAACTGCTTCTCCAAAGCTACCTTGGTAGATACAGCAGACCGCAGGTCAAAACTGGGCAGGAAAATTGTGATGATCATCGAGAGGCCTAACGAGCCTCCCACCATTGCTGAGCCTAATCGATACTCTTTAAAAGCCACTGTGTGGACCCTCCCAATTTTTTGGTTCGTATTACCCCCCAGCTACCCTGAAAATATACTGGGCGCCGAGGGGTTTTCTTGAATTTTTAAACCAACACCGTAAACACAATCTTAACGTTCGTATGCCAACTCGTGAGCGTAACGACCCTCAGGTAATACGGTACCGGCACGGGCTGTCATCCACATATTGAAGAGCCATACCAGATTACCGGTGAACACCATGGTGCCCCCTACCCAGCGTGCAATCATGTAAGGATGTTCTGCGATTACGACATCAATATATGGAACTTCGTAGATCTTGCCAGCACCTTGAATCAGGCCAGCAATAGTCATGGAAATCCAGTAGATACAGAAGCCGATGAGAACGAACCAGTAATGGATATTAGCCAGCGCCAGGGAGTAGACCTTTCTCTTCAACATCTGCTGTAAACCGAAGTACACAGCGGCAATTTCAAGGAAGGTAGACATACCCAACAAAGCCAGGTGAGCATGAGCGACAATCCAGCCCGTGCCATGGATATACCAGTTAATGGAACGTGTTTGCTGGAAACCGCCCTGCATGTTCAGCGGAATAGCTAACAGTACGCCGGTCATGGAGAACTTGGTTTCAATATTCTCCACAAACAGGGTCCACTTGCCTTTCATGGTCAACAGGATGTTGGCAACAAAAGCTACCGCAGGAATCAGAATCAACACACCTTCTACTGAAGCAAAAGACTTCAGCCACTCCGGAATCGGAGAAGACATGATGTGATGTGATGCGGGGGTAGAGTAAAACACGATGATAGACCAGAAGTGCATATGACCAATACGGTGAGAATACAACGGATTACCGGTCAGCTTTGGAATCGTATAATACGCGATAGCCGCAGCAACTGGGGTGATCCATAAACCCAGCAGGTTATGCGCATTCCACCAGGTCAAATAAGCTTCGGACAAACCGGTTAAGTGGAAGTACTCAGGGGAATTACCCACCAGCAATACGATACCGACCATGAAGGTACAGGAACCGAAGAACCAGTTGGTAATATAAATTCCCTGGGTACGGCGATGCGCGATGGTCATGATGACGTTTACGCACAACGGGGTGATAACACCCAACAAGATAACCAGATCCAGCGGCCAGGCAAAGTCTGAGTACTCACGACCCGAGGTAATGCCGATCCAGAGCGAGAGCAATGCAGTGGAAAGACCAATATTCCACATCATACCTGTCCAAAGACCCAACTTTTCTGACCACAGCTTGGTATTACCCAATGCTGGCGTCATGTACATCATGGTCATGGCGAATGCCATGGAGATCCAGCCGACGATTACCGCAAGCACATGCACTTGACGCATGTGCCCAAAGGCAAACAATTCAGTTCCTGTGACAAAATCCGGGAAGGCCAGCTTCGCCGCATTGAATGACCCAAGCCCTGTTCCTACAACAAACCAGAAAATTGAGGAAAAGCCGAAGAAAATAGCCGATGAACCGGCCGGGATATCTTCATTTTTCCCTGTTAAGTACTTTAATAACATAACCCCTCACCTCCCAGGTAATATACTAACCTTTGATTTAGATGAAACTTGCAAAGCTTATTCGTTTATTTTATTTAACAAATACCAAGACATCCACATGCTTGAAAATGCGAGCACAATACCACATGTAGCCGCAATCGTTGCTATCATGATGAACCCCCTTACTTTATTTACTGAACCATTAATATTAAAAATAACAATCCCTAAAGGAACTTGTTACTATTTCGCCGGTCTGACAAATAGCGATGGACTTATTTCGCGCTATTGGCTGCCGCAGCTTCCAGCGTACCATGCTTGATCCAGGCGGCTACCACAATAATGGCGAATGCTATCCCGAACAAAAACATCATGGCATCAACGAAGCCCGAGAAGGTTCCCGGATCATATGCTTCCATACCCCATCCGCCCCAGCTTTCATAAGGGCCACGACCCACTGCACACATTACCGCAGCGCCAAACACACTGCCATTACCCATGCCCGTGGTTATGCCCGCGATGATGGCAATGGGCAAGGTCTTAGCCACTGTCAGTTTATTCGTTTTCATAATTCTCCCTCCCGTACACAATTACAATTTTTTTGTATGGCACCTGTACCAATATGACAATACTGAAATGTCATTTGCAAGTATTAACATCAATTAAATAAAAAAGCAATACGTCCCAGACAATCCTTTGCGTTAAAAATCCACCCCACAGCCGATCCTGCCATAGCTGCACAACTGGCGTCAATACACATATTGAACTTTTTTGCGATCTCGCCGAGAAAGATCTGGGTGCGCCAGGGAAAGAATTGACAGGGCGCGCGCCTATGAGGGGGCTACTGCCCCTGCTTTTTTATAGGCTTGTCAACATGTTAACGATAGATCAAAACACCAGCGTAAACACTAGTCGTAGCGGGCTCTAGATAGCCGAGGACTTCTTCAAAATGCCGCGCCTTTAATCCAGTCAGTAATATAATCAGTTAATGTGTATTGCGTAGCCGGGGCACTCTGATTAGACTTGCGCGATCTTTAACTTTATACCACGCAAGGAATAGCCCATCGCCATGATTGAGCTGACTGAACTGCTATCGGCCGATTCTGTTGGTCTGGTGATCCCCCAAACGCTACACTTTGATGACGCGCTCCCGCTGGACTGTGGCAGGACGCTGGCGTCTTATGATCTTGTTTATGAAACCTACGGCGAACTGAATGCGGCGGGCAGCAATGCGGTGCTGATTTGTCACGCATTGTCGGGCGACCATCATGCGGCGGGCTATCACAACGCGGAAGATCGCAAGCCAGGCTGGTGGGATAGCTGCATAGGCCCGGGCAAGCCGTTTGATACCCGCCATTTTTTTGTGGTGAGCGTGAATAATCTGGGCGGCTGTAAAGGCTCGACGGGGCCTACTACCATTAACCCGACGACAGGTCAGCCGTATGGGCCGGACTTTCCGATCGTGACGGTCAAGGATTGGGTGCGCAGCCAGGTACGGCTTGCTGACCGGCTCGGCGTTGCTCAGTGGGCGGCGGTAATCGGGGGCAGTCTGGGGGGTATGCAGGTATTGCAGTGGTCTATTGACTACCCAGCCAGGATCCGCCATGCGCTGGTGATTGCGGCGGCGCCCAAATTGTCTGCGCAAAATATCGCCTTTAATGAGGTGGCGCGCCAGGCGATCATGTCTGATCCGGATTTCCACGAAGGCCATTATTATGCTCATGACATGATTCCACGCCGGGGGTTGATGCTGGCGCGGATGCTGGGGCATATCACTTATTTGTCGGACGATCTGATGCGCGCCAAGTTTGGCCGTGAATTGCGCGAGGGCAAGCTCAATTTCGGTTTTGATGTGGAGTTTCAGGTGGAGAGTTATTTGCGGTATCAGGGGCGGGCCTTTGTGGAACGCTTTGATGCGAATACTTATCTGTTGATGACCAAGGCGCTGGATTATTTTGATCCAGCGAGCGATTACAATCATGACTTGTCTGCGGCATTACAACGGGTTACAGCAAGCTTTCTGGTGGTGGCGTTCACTGGCGACTGGCGCTTTGCGCCGGCGCGCTCACGCGAGATTGTGCGGGCGCTGCTTGATGGTGATAAGGATGTGAGTTATGCGGAGATTGAGGCGAATGAAGGCCATGACGCTTTTCTGATGCCGATCCCCCGCTATATGGAAGTGCTGGATGCGTATATGCGGCGTGTAGCGGCCGAGGTGGGATTATGACGGCGCTTACTACACACCCATCAACACAGGTTGCCCTGCGTCCTGACCTGGACATTATCAGCGAGTGGATTACTCCGGGCAGCCGCGTGCTGGATCTGGGCTGTGGTGACGGTACGCTGCTGGCGCATCTGTGGGATACGCGGCAGGTGAGCGGCTATGGGCTGGAAATTGATAGTGTGAATATCGCCAAGTGCATTCGCGCAGGCGTGAACGTGATTCAAACTGACCTGGACGCGGGGCTGTCGGATTTTGACGAGGCATCGTTTGATTATGTGGTGATGACCCAAACCTTGCAGGCAGTGTATTATCCGGCGCGCCTGCTGGATGAAATGCTGCGTGTCGGCCGCGAGGGCATTGTTACCTTTCCCAACTTTGGTCATTGGCGTTGTCGCATGCATGTGGCGTTGCGCGGCAGAATGCCGGTGTCACGCACCCTGCCTGAAGAATGGTATAACACGCCGAACATCCATTTATGCACGCTACGGGATTTTGAGGCGTTGTGCGCAAAAAAAGGCATTCGTATTTTGCAACGCACGGTGGTGGACTATGCGCATCACAGCAATTTCGCCATGAGCCTGCTGCCTAATCTGCTCGGCGAAATCGCGCTGTACCGTTTTCAACGCATCAAATAATCCACTCACCTATATCCCCCGCGTATTCAATGATGAGCGGGGCGTGATCGGAAAAGCGCTGTTCTTTATAGATGGCAGCGCTTTTTACTTTGTCTTTCAAGCCCGGCGTGATGATTTGGTAATCAATGCGCCATCCGACGTTCTTCACCCACGCTTGACCACGATTAGACCACCAGGTGTATTGTTCGGCGTCTTGATTGACGATGCGAAAGGTGTCGACAAAACCCGACACGCCGAATAATTCGTCCATCCAGGCGCGTTCCTCGGGCAGAAAACCGGAATTCTTTTGATTGCCGCGCCAATTTTTTAAATCAATGGCGCGGTGGGCAATGTTCCAGTCTCCGCAGACAATATATTCACGGCCATCGGCACGCAGACGCTGTAGCAACGGATGAATGCGCGCCATGAGATCAAACTTCACGGCCTGGCGCACTTCACCACTGCTGCCGGACGGCATGTACAATGAAATCACGCTCAGCCTGCCAAAGTCGGCCTGAATGTAACGGCCTTCGGCATCAATATCCGGCCATCCTAGACCCATGGTCACTTTATCCGGTTTGGTTTTGCAATACAGGGCGACACCGCTGTAGCCTTTCTTTTGCGCGTCATGGAAATAAACATGGTACCCGGCGGGGCGATAAATTTCGGGCGACAATTGGTGTTCCTGGGCTTTGGTTTCCTGCAAACAGACGACATCAGCATTTTGTTGCAGCATCCACTCAAAAAATCCTTTGGAGGCGGCGGAACGAATGCCGTTGGCGTTAAACGAGATTATTTTCATTGGTGACCAGTGATCGGTAGTGAGGACAGGATTATACCGCGCAGAAACCGGGCTGTGATAACATTCATGTCTTGTAATCTGAAATAATCTGCACTGACCTGATTGATATTGGCGGCACTACCCACATGCAAAATTACCAACGTGAATTTCTCGACTTTGCCATTGCTACTGGCGTGTTGCGCTTTGGCGAATTCACCCTGAAATCCGGGCGTATCAGCCCGTATTTTTTTAACAGCGGCCTGTTTGACAGTGGCGGCAGCATTGCGCGGCTGGGGCGCTTTTATGCGGCGGCGTTGCAAGATTCCAACATCAGCTACGACATGCTGTTTGGGCCGGCGTATAAAGGCATACCGCTGGCGGTCGCCACCAGCATTGCGCTGGCGGATCATCATCAGCGCGACATTCCCTACGCGTTCAACCGCAAAGAAGCAAAAAAACACGGCGAGGGCGGCACCACGGTAGGCGCGCCATTAACCGGGCGCGTGATGATCATCGATGATGTTATTTCTGCTGGAACCTCGGTGCGCGAATCCGTGGATATTATCAAAGCCGCTGGCGCACTGCCCGCTGGCGTGATCATTGCGCTGGATCGGCAGGAGCGGGGCACAGGGATGTCGTCGGCGATTCAGGAAGTGGAAAAAACCTATGGCATTCGGGTTGCCAGTATTGTGAACCTGCAAAGCCTGATCATGTATCTGTCATTGCAGCCGGAGATGGTCGAACCACTGCAAAAAATCAAAAACTATCAGCAGCGGTACGGCGCGCAAACATAAACGCCATTCAGCGCCGAATCAATGTTCCTACACCTTCATCGGTAAACAGCTCCAGCAACACGGCGTGCTCCACGCGCCCGTCAATAATGTGCGCGGCTTTGACGCCGCCCTGCACGGCTTCGAGGGCGCAACGGATTTTGGGGAGCATGCCACCGTAAAGCGTGCCATCTGCAATCAAGGCATCGACCTGGCGCGGATCAAGGTTGGTCAATACATTGCCTTGCTTGTCGAGCACACCGGGGATATTGGTCAGCAGCATCAGCTTTTCGGCTTGCAGCACTTCGGCGAGCTTGCCGGCCACCAGATCGGCATTGATGTTGTACGAGCGCCCATCTGCGCCGACGCCAATCGGCGCGACGACTGGAATAAAATTGCCGCTCACCAGCATGTTGATAAGGGAAGCGTCGATGCTCGCCACTTCGCCAACATGACCCATGTCAATAATTTCCGGCACGTTAAGCTCAGGCGTTTCAAGTTTGGACATGGCGCGGGTAATGACGAGTTGCTTAGCGCGAATCATGCCGCCGTCTTTGCCGGTCAAGCCCACCGCGCATCCGCCCTGCTGGTTAATCAGGCTCACAATTTCCTTGTTGACCAGCCCACCCAGCACCATTTCGACAACGTCCATGGTTTCGCTGTCGGTGACGCGCATACCATCGACAAATTCGCTGTGCTTGCCGAGCCGCTGCAGCAGCTTGCCGATTTGTGGGCCGCCACCATGCACCACCACCGGGTTGATGCCTACCAGCTTCATGAGCACAATGTCACGCGCAAAACCATTTTTCAGCGCCTCGTCAACCATGGCGTTGCCACCGTATTTGATGACAATGGTTTTACCCTGGAAACGCTGGATATACGGCAGCGCTTCGGTGAGCACATGCGCGATGTTCATGGCGGTTGCGGAAGAAATCGTCATTTTTCAATCCATCTTTATAGATGCTGTTAAAACGGCAATTTTAATTTAGGGTTCAGTTCCAGCAAGATAACGCGGAACTGGTCTTGTATGCGCTGCAATGCTGCGGTCGTGTCAGCTTCAAAACGCAACACTAACGATGGCGTAGTATTGGACGCGCGCACCAGCCCCCAACCGTCTTTAAAGTCGGCGCGCAATCCATCGATGGTGGTGATCTGCGCATCGGGAAATTTAGCATGCTCCAGCAGGCGCGCCACAAACGGCAACTGCTCACCTTCCTGTAATTCAATTTTTAGTTCGGGCGTGCTGATGGCGTTCGGCAACTCCGCAAACACTTCGCTGGAACTGCGCGTATCGCGCGCCAGAATTTCCAGCAAACGTGCGGCGGTATATAAGGCATCATCAAAACCATACCAGCGTTCCTTAAAGAAGATATGGCCGCTCATTTCACCGGCCAGTGGCGCGCCGGTTTCTTTCATTTTGGCTTTCACCAGCGAATGGCCGGTCTTCCACATCAAAGGCTGGCCGCCCGCCTCGCGGATAACCCGCGCCAGATGCGTGGAACACTTGATGTCAAAAATAATTTCCGCGCCCGGATTGCGCGACAATACGTCTTTCGCATACAGCATCATCTGCCGATCGGCCCAGATGATTTCACCCTGGGAAGAGATGACTCCGAGGCGATCGCCATCACCGTCAAACGCCAGACCGACATCGGCCTTGAGTTTTTTCACAGTCTTGATGAGATCCGCGACATTTTCCGGCTGGCTGGGATCAGGGTGGTGATTGGGGAAGGTGCCATCAATATCACAATACAATTCCGTGACATCGCACCCCAGCAAGCGCAACAGATGGGGCGCGATCTCGCCTGCCACGCCGTTGCCACAATCCACCACCACTTTGAGCGGGCGCGCCAGACGGATGTCGCTGGTGATACGCTCGATATAATCAGGCACAACATTCGCCGCACGGTAAGTGCCGCTGCCACTCAGCAGATCGCCGGTTTCGATGCGCGAACGCAGGCGCTGAATTGCAGTTTCCGCCAATGTTTCACCGCGCAGCACCATCTTGAAACCATTGTAGTCCGGTGGATTATGGCTTCCGGTAACCATCACGCCTGAACTGCTGCTCAGGTAGTGTGTGGCAAAATACAGTACCGGTGTTGGCACGCGGCCGACATCAATCACATCACGCCCGGAAGCGCGCAAACCATTACTCAACGCCTGCACAAACTCGGGGCCGGACAGCCGCCCATCACGCGCGACAATCACCGTTTGCTGGCCCCGTGCATAAGCTTCGCTGCCAATCGCACGACCCAGTTCATACACAATCTCAGGAGTGAGTGTATCGCCTACTACACCACGAATATCATATGCCCGGAATATTGAAGCAGGAATCATCGTATCGCCCTTTTGTTGCCCGGCTTTTCGTTGCCGCGCCTTATCATTGCCAAGTGCCGCTAACGGCTTTTCTTTCTGAAAAATTTGCATGACATCGTCGAGATCCCACGGGGCAATCCCTGACTCCGCCGACTTTACTGCCAGAGACCGCTCAGGAGGAATGGACGATGCTGGCGCATGCGCCATAATCTTCGCCAGCGCATTCATCGCACTTTTGAAATTATACAGGACCACGTACTGTTCAGCATTTTTTTTCCCCTGACGGGCGACTGCCATCAAGGTAGTGAGGTCATTGCTTACCAGGCGGGTTACCATTTTACTGAAGATGAAGGCGAACAATGCCATTAACAAAAGTGCACTGGCAAATATCGACCAGAACAAACGGGTTGTCGGGGTTACGCTGCCATCATTATCCTGCGTTACACCTTCTAGCGCGGGCCAGAATACCATTTGCCATTGCGTGCCTGGCACCACCGCGCTCAATGGCGTGTTGAGTTTCTGCAAAGTGGCATCACCCCGCGTGGCCAGCACCACACTGTGCCCTTTATCCGCGCCCTGATGTATCTGCGCATACCCCTGTCCTTCGACCACTTGATCCAGCACCTGCTGCAAGAATGTGCTGCCGAAAGTCACCCGTATATAACCCACCGCGTCTTGCCCTACACGGACCGCCCGCACAACATCCATCGCCTGCGCATCACGTACCGCCAATGGCGTTGGATCAGGATTCATCAGACCGGGCTCTTCGTTCGGACGCAGCAGCCTGACACTCTGCGCTGCCGGAAAAAGCGCAACCAATTCCACTTGACGCTCATCAAGGCGCTGCGCATTCTCCGTCAGCAATATACGCGCGATAGCGGGGTCGCGCGCCAGCGATTCCACCAGAGTGACTTGCGCCTGCAACAGCTTGTCGAATTGTGCGGTAATCTGCGCCAGATCTGCTTCACTGCGCAGTTGGTTATAACGCGCGGGATGTGTCGCCAATAAATGAAATGCCAGCCACGCGGCAACAAACAGCACTATGCCATAGGCGACAAAATGAAACAGCGTAAGCTCTGCAAGACTGACGCGGGCACCGGTCGAACCGTTTTTTTGTGTGGCGCTCATGATGCGCTGCAAATACCCTTAGTACCGTGAACCATAAATATCGGAACAGGATAAAACGGATGGATTTTTTCGCCAGGCCAGGCACAGACCAGCCGCCGCACTCATTGTGCGGCAAGGGGTTGCAACGACGCATGGCGGAAAAAGACGCCGTTTTATGTTTCGATATTTATGGTTCACGGTACTATAATTATTCCCAAAAGCGATGCTGGCCTATACGCGCCCCGAATGCCCAAAACCACCTTCGCCACGATGGCTGGTATCAAATGTATCAACCACTTCAAAACTCACCTGCACCACTGGCACAAATACCATCTGCGCAATGCGCTCCCCCACTTCGACACGAAAACTCTGCTGACCGCGATTCCAGCACGACACAAATACCTGCCCCTGATAATCCGAATCAATCAAGCCCACCAGATTGCCCAGCACAATGCCATGCTTATGCCCCAAACCAGAACGTGGCAGCAGCACCGCCGCCAACGCCGGATCCTCCACATGAATCGCCAGGCCGGTGGGAATCAGATGCGTTTCGCCAGGACGAATATCCAGCGGCGCGTCCAGACAGGCGCGCAGATCCATGCCGGCCGCGCCTGCTGTCGCGTAGTGCGGCAGCGGAAATTCCGCGCCGATGCGCGGGTCAATAATTTTAAGTTTTACGTTTTTATGGTTAAGGGTAGGCATGGATTCTCTCTGCAATAATTGCGATCAACTGTCGCGCCAATGTCTCTTTGCTGGACTGCGGCAGTTGCGTGCCGCCGCCGTCCCAAAATAATGTCAGTGCATTTTCGTCGCTGTCAAACCCCGTGCCCCTGGATGAGGCTTTGGCGCCCACCCAGTTGGCGGCAATCATGTCCAGCGATTTTGCGACGCGCTTGGCCTGTGCGTGGGCCTCCAGATCATCGGTCTCGGCGGCAAATCCCACCGTAAAAGGCGCGCCCAGTTCTGTAGAGCTCAAGGCCGTCACGCTGGCCAGAATATCGGCGGTACGCTCCAGCGCCAAATTAATATCCGCGTGGGTCTTTTTTATTTTGCTGGCCGCCACGTGCTGCGGCCGATAGTCGGCCACCGCCGCCGCGCCAATAAAAATATCACACCGCAGCGCCCGGGACATGACGGCTTCATACATCTGCGCCGCGCTCTCAACATCAATACGGGTGACGTGCGCGGGCGTGGGTAACGCCACGGGCCCGCTGACCAGGGTGACAGTCGCCCCCGCTTCTATGGCCGCCGCCGCAATCGCATAGCCCATCTTGCCGGAACTGCGATTACTGATATAGCGCACCGCATCCAGCGCCTCGCGGGTCGGCCCGGCGGTGATCAGCACATCCCATCCGACCAAACTGCCCGTTCCAAACAGCCCGGCCGTCATCTCCACCAAATGCTGTGGCTCCATCATGCGCCCCAAACCCACCTCACCACACGCCTGCTCACCGGCGCCCGGCCCAAACAGGCGCACGCCGCGCCCTTCCAGCGTCTGGCGATTCGCCTGCGTGGCCGGATTAGCCCACATCTGACGGTTCATCGCTGGCGCCAGGCCGATGGGCGCATCGCTGGCCAGACACACCGTACTGAGCAGATCATCCGCCAGCCCGTGCGCCAGTTTCGCCATGAAATTCGCGCTGGCGGGCGCCACCAGCACCGCATCGGCCCAGCGCGCCAATTCAATATGACCCATACCAGCCTCTGCCTGTGGATCCAGCAAATGCAGATGCACCGGGTTACCCGACACCGCCTGCATCGTCAACGGCGTAATAAACTCGGTGGCGCCACGCGTCATCACTACACGCACCTGCGCACCTGCATCACGCAGGCGCCGCACCAGATCCGCGCTTTTATAGGCCGCGATGCCACCGGTAACACCGAGCAAAATATGTTTATTTACGAGCGAGTTCATGTACACTATTCAACCATAGGTGCTGATTATTTAGGATTTTACTCCAGAATCGCCCCTTATCGTTATATATTTGCTTATTTTCTCAGGATAAAAGATGTCCATCACCCAATGGCCCGCCGCCGAACGCCCCCGCGAAAAGCTCCTGCTGCGCGGCCCAACTGCCCTGTCGGACGCTGAATTACTGGCGATTTTCCTACGCACTGGCGTGCCCGGCAAAACCGCCGTGGATCTGGCGCGCGACCTGTTAAGCGAATATGGCAACCTGCGCACCCTGCTGGAAGCCGATCAAAAGCAATTTTGTCGCGGCCATGGACTGGGGCTGGCGAAATATGTGCAGCTTCAGGCGGTACTGGAAATGAGCCGCCGTCACCTGCGTGAAACCCTGCAACGCGGCGACGCGCTGAGCAACCCGGCAGATACCCGCCGCTACCTCACCGCCCGGCTGCGCGGCTATGCCCATGAGGTCTTCGCCTGCCTGTTTCTCGACAATCGCCACCGCGTCATCGCCTTTGACGAGCTGTTCACCGGCACTCTCGACGGCGCCAGCGTCCATCCCCGCGAAGTGGTGAAACGCGCCTTGACGCACAACGCCGCCGCCGTGATTTTCGCCCACAACCACCCCTCCGGCGTGGCCGAACCCAGCCCGGCGGACACCTCCCTCACCCAACACCTCAAAAACGCCCTGGCCCTGGTGGACATCCGCGTGCTCGACCACATTATTATTGGTGACGGGGAACATGTGGTGTCACTCGCGGAACGGGGATTGCTGTAAAAGCCACGGCTCCCTCATTGAAAATTTAGCTGTTAGTGCGGCATTCATGAAGTCAAACCGCCAGCGTAGGCGCCATGGGCAAGGCCGGGCAGCCATCCACGTCAGAATCAACGGGGACGGGTCATGGGGCAGTTTTAGCGCAAAGGCAACCGGGTAAGATTAGCGCCCGTATGTGACAGGTTGGCTGTCATGCGCCCATGTCAGGCTTCTTTTTTATTTGGGGGCGGAGCGGACGTGATGTTGATGATGCTGGAATGGCTCTGGATTCAGATCAAGGCGTGGTTTGCGCACAGACTTCACAGTCAACCGGTCGGTCGCGGTCGGCGTCGTTTGGCCTTGTCCGCCGCTTGCCGGACGCAGGCAAAACCGGCCTGGGTGGCGCAGGAGATTATTCGCCTCAAGGCGTTGATGCCCGATGCCGGGTGTCGCACCCTTTCCCTCGTGTTCAACCGGCGTTATGCCGCCAGCCGCAAGATGACGGTGGGCAAAACATTTGTGGCGGACACGATAAGCCGGCATCGATACGCGATCGAGGTCATGCGGCGCACGCTGAAACATCGCGTGCCCCGCCCGACTCCGCACAATCTCGTGTGGGGTCTGGACTTGACGGGCAAGGGAGATGCGGCGGGGAACATCCACATGATCTTCGGCCTCCTCGATCACGGCACGCGCGCGCTGCCCACGCTGGCGGTGTTGCCGAACAAGGCGTCGTGGACATTGCTCGGATACTTGTTTCTATCCATTGGGAAATACGGTAAGCCGCGTACAGTACGAACCGACAATGAGGCCTGCTTCACCAGCCGATTGTTTCGTGCCGTTCTGACGCTATCCGGTATTCGTCATCAACGTAGCGATCCCCATTGCCCGTGGCAGAACGGGCGCATCGAGCGGCTGTTCGGGACGCTGAAACAGAAGCTCGATCAGTGGGAAGTCACGGGCTTTGCGGCGTTGGATGGCTCGCTGGCTGAGTTTCGTTTCTTCTACAATTTTGTGCGGCCACATCAGAACCTGGATGGCGGGACACCCGCTGAAGCCTGGGCGGGCGCGAATCCTTTCGCCGCGAAGATCAAAAGCGAACATTGGTTCGAGGCGTGGGACGGCCTGTTGCAAGGTTATTATTTGCGGCGCTGGGGCGGCGCGCAGAAGGAAATATGGCGCGCGTGGGCGGACAAAATGGGCTGTCCGGGGCAGTGCCCGGCTCAGCGCGGGGCACGCGGCGAAAACGGTTTGGAACGCATGCGTCAATAACCGGGAGGCGAAGCAATGAAGTCAATGTGATGACGGGGCGTTGACAGGAAAATTGCAGGGAGATTACAAACGGGGAAAATGCGGCAGGCGGAAATTCACATTTGCGCGGCGGACGGGCGGACGGGACATCGCCCAAAAACTCAACAGTCCTCCTGTTGCGCAGCCAATCTTATTCTATGCGGGAGTCCATCTGGGCTGGAATAAATTTTCCAGGCGGGTCGGCAGGATCGCCTTTATTCCAGCTCCAGCGCAACTTCCAGCACTCTCGACGCCTGAATATAAAACCCACGCATTTCCAGCACGCCTTTGGTGTTAAGGGAAATAATCAGGTACAGCGCATCAGGATAACCCGCTTCATCGAGATCCATCATCGACGGCGCGGCGGGTGCCGTGGGGTGGGAATGATAAATGGCGAACAGTGCTTCACCGCGCTCGCGCATCTGGCGTAGCGCATCAATCTGCTCCTTAGGATCCATGATAAAACGCTGCTGTGGCTCAGGCGCAATATTAGGCACGGGATAACAATGCTGCGGCACGTCCTCACGTGCGCCGATCAAGCCGCAGACTTCGCAATCAGCACCCAACTGCGCCTGATGCAGCAATTCATTGACCAGCGGCCGTGGCAGTTTGACGGTAGACATGGTTATCCTTTCTTTTGTAATTCAATATGATACATTATTATCGTGGGTGGTGAACCTCGGTCAGATTAGCCAGCCTCTTCCACTATCTAAAATAATGGTATGCTATTATAGTATTTAACATCACTCTCAACCTAAGGAAAGGAAATATCTATGGAAAACCTACGACGCATTGCCAAACCCATCAGTCATTTTGTAATTTTTGCTTTTCTCTGGCTAGGCCTGCAATTGCCTGCCGCACAAGCCGGGATTGTCGGCACTGAAATTATTGTCAGTAACGCACAAGCCCAGCAAGACCGTACCCAGATTATGAACTTGCTCGATCGCAAAGACATTCAAGAGCAACTCGTCAGCCATGGCGTTACTGCAGAGCAAGCCAAGGCACGCGTAGACAGCCTGAGCGATGCCGAAACACATACGCTGGCCAACCAGTTGAACACTCTGCCTGCGGGCGGTGATGCCGGCATCCTGGGGGTGATCGTGCTGATCTTTCTGGTGCTGCTGGTTACCGATATCCTCGGCTTGACTAGCGTCTTTCCCTTTACCAAAAAGCATCGCTAAACTTACTTCATGACACCTATACAATTACCCAGCCTCGGCTGGGTAATTTTTCTATGCGCTTTTCTTGTTACGGGCTGTGCAACGCATCCGTTGCAGACTGACCAGTTACTCAAATCTCCTGCTGCGCAACAACCCCCGGTAGAACTCACCGCCGTACCTTTTTTCCCTCAGGAAGAATTTCAATGCGGCCCCGCGGCGCTGGCCACAGTACTGAATTGGTCTGGCACGCAACTTACCCCCGAAAGCCTTGCACCCCAGGTGTATCTGCCAGGACGCCAAGGCAGCTTGCAATTAGAGTTGCTGGCGGCGACGCGCCGACACGGGCGCATTCCCTATGTGCTACGGCCTGAGATGGAAACACTGATCAACGAAGTGCGCGCCGGACATCCGGTGCTGGTGCTGCAAAATCTCGCGTTTAACTGGTATCCAAAATGGCATTACGCCGTGGTCGTGGGCTTTGATTTACAGGATGATCAAATTATTCTGCGCTCTGGACGGGAGCAGCGGCAGGTGCTGCCCATCAAACTGTTTGAGCGCACCTGGCGGCGCAGCGACTATTGGGCGATTACTGTGACGACACCCGACGATGTGCCGCTTAGCGCCGAGGAGATTTCCTATCTGCAGGCCGTGGCGCCGCTGGAACGCCTGCAGCGTTGGCAAGATGCAAAAACTGCTTACACTGCCGCACTGACGCGCTGGCCAAACAGCATCACCGCGCACATGGGGCTAGGCAATAGCCTGTATGCGTTACACGATGTGCGCGGCGCGGAAACCGCGTATCGCCATGTCACACAACAAGACCCGAATTTCGCGCCCGCCTACAACAATCTCGCGCAAACGCTCGCCGATCAAAACCATCTGGACGCCGCTGAACAAGCCGCGCGCCACGCGGTGAGCTTAGGTGGCCCACTGCTAACAACGTATCAAGATACTTTGCGGCAGATTATCGCACGGAAAAAAGAAACGCCATGAATAGACCGCGCCTGGAAATTGAATATTGCACTCAATGCCGCTGGCTGCTGCGCGCCGCGTGGATGGCGCAGGAACTGCTCACTACCTTCGAAGCTGAACTGGGTGGCGTCACACTCGTGCCCGGCACGGGGGGTATTTTTGAAGTGCGGCTGGATAATGAAATTATTTTCTCGCGCAAAGAACAGAACCGCTTCCCGGAATCCAAAGAACTTAAACAACAGGTTCGGGATCGCATTGCACCGGATAAACCGTTAGGGCATAGCGACCGTTATCAAGATGATTGAACAACAAGTTCGCACATCCATGCTATCTATACGTTGCGCGCCTTTTCAATCAAAGCCTGACCTGCAAGCGCGATGCGTCGCACAAGTACCTGTGCGCCATCGTCAAGATAGCGGGCGGCAAGATCTGCGAATAGCGCCTCTGCGTGCGTTTTCGCAAGCCGGGCGAGCAGCACCAGTCCGGCATGTTCATTGCGCCGCTGTTCTGCATGTAACCTGGTCAAGTCGGGTTCGTCTTGAAGCGCTATAGCCATCAGGCGACATGCCCGCGCGGCAGCGGCGGTTTCCACGGCGACAACGATTTCCTGTGAACACAGATGGATATCGTGCAGGTGGCCGAGCAGATCCTGAAGATCCTTGAGTTGCTTGATGATGGCCTTGCCATCTTCGATCTGTTCTTGTAGAGGCTCCAGCAAGTACCGCAAACGTTTCACCCGGATCCGGTTAGCGTGTATAGCTTCATCATCACTGGAAGAATCAATACGCCACCGACCTTTCCCCATTTCCTTGCAGAGTTGTTTGATCTGTATCCCGCTCGCTTCGGCAAATGATATATCGCGTGCCTGGCCATTCAGATCATAGACAATGGAGTATGTTTGAAGCTGCTTGCGGAGCCTTTGCTCAAGGCGCCTAAAGTCCGCATCCACCCTTGCGCGGATTTCCTCATAGGCCTTGCTTTTGCGCGCCTCCAGCCTTTCCAGCAGCCCTAGCCAGCCGATCCGCTGGCGTGGCTGCAGGTTTTGTTCCTGGGATCGCAGCCACTCAATCCACACCTCGGTGTCGCGCGCCTCATTGGTGGTGCGCGCCAGACGCCGTAGCTGTTTCTGGCTCTTTCCTGAAACGGTGTCCGACAGGGAAGACTGGTAGGCTTGCATACAGCTACGCAAGCGGCGCAATGCCACACGGAAGTCATGCAGCGCTTCCAGATCGTCTGGCTTATCAACCCGCTGATACGCCGCAACAGCGGCATCCAATTGCGACAAGGCCATAATGCGCGCTGCACGCGCCACAGGAAATATCAGCATCTCCGCAGGATTCATCACTATTATTCCACTCCACGCCGTTGAAACGGGCCATGATACACATTAATGTACGTGATGATGCGCGCCACCTTCTGCCTTCGCGTTCACGGATTTGTTATAGCCACGCAACGCATCATAACGCCGCACCTGATCCGGCGTAAGAATAGCCTTTTGGTCAAGGTGCGCTTCGAGGTGAACCTGGCGTATTTGCGCTTGCAAGGTTGCGAGATTTTCCAATGTGGATTGCAGCGTATCTTTGCTGATGCTGCCGCTTGCAAATAATGTATCGAGCAACTGCTCCTGTTCCACCAGTGCTTTACCTAAACGCATGGCTTCGGCTTGCATGGACTTGAATTGTCGCTGGGTGCGGGCGTGTTGTTCGGGGGAAAGCTGGAGTTGTTGCGATAACTCAAGAACGTGCGCGGGGCCGGGGTAATGGTTCATCTCCGCTGCTTTTGCAAAGCCCGCGCCTTTGCCGGCCAGATAACTTTTTATTTCGTCCGGCGACAGCGCTTTTATATCACGCTGTTCTTGTCCTGTGTAAGGTGACGGCGTGGGTTGATTTGCAAAAGCAGCGCTGGTGGATAGCAGGCACAGGGATAAAATGGTGTAACGCGACTTAAGCATATCATCCCCTTTATTAAGTTTTGCTGCATGTCATTTCGAGCATAGCGAGAAATCTTGTCCATTATTATAATGGCAAACATTAAAGATTTCTCGCTACGCTCGAAATGACACGCATCAGAGTTTCCTTTACATCACAGCTTTTGACCGAGTGAAGGGCAAGATAGTGGCGGAGGCGGTGGGGCGTACGGGCAGGGCGGGTTGTTTTGATTTTGATAAAGTGTCTTCCACCGCAACGTTGCGGGCCTGGGCGGTCTGCATCATCAGCAGCGCATTCAACAGGCCGCGCTCGCTATACACGGAATCCCACATTTTATTGAACAGGTGAATGCAGGCGTGCATGGGATTGCTGCAACGCTGGCGCTCCATATCAATGCGCCACTGCAAACGGCGCAATTGCGGCTGCCGCTCAAGGGGCGCGCTGGCGATAACAGCTTCGATGAGATCCGCACGTCGCTGGGCGAAGGCCGCGGGATCGGTCTTTGCCAGCGTTGCCCATTCATCGAAGTTAAAAGGGTTCATAGGCGTTAGTGTTAGTGATGGTGGTGATCGTCGCCGCTATGCGCATGGCCATGCTCCAGCTCTTCTTCGGTTGCGGGACGCACGTCGGCCACTTCAATGTCAAAATGTAAAATCATGCCAGACAAAGGATGATTGCCATCGAGCATGACGCTGACGTCACTCAACTGGGTAATGGTAAAGATTTTTTCGCCTTCAGGGCTGTCGATGGAAACACGATCACCGGGCGCCAGATCGGCATCGTCGGGAAACTGCGCGCGCGGCACTTCGATTTGCGCTTCAGGGTCACGTTCGCCATAGCCCTGCGCGGGATGAACAATAACATGAGGTTTGTCACCTACTGATAAACCTTCCAGACTTTTTTCCAGGCCGGGAATGATGTTGCCATAGCCGTGCAAATAGGTAAACAACTCGCCATCTTCTGTGGCGTCAAGCGTGTCGTTGTTTTCGTCAGTAAGCTCGTAGTGCATGGACACTACCATGCCGCGGGTGATTTTCATGAAAAAGCCTCTTTAAATGTGAGCTTGAATACGCTGGGGTAGAATAAGATTTGTTTTAACTATATCACATATTTGCCCATTAAATAATATCGTAATCGACAAAAAATGCCGCTAAAACCCTCTATTTTTCAATAGCCTGCGCGCGCCGCCGGACGACCATGATCGGCGGCCATAAGGCGCGGATAACTTATTGAAAATAAATTATTTTTAGGGGACGGGTGGGGCTTGGACGGGCTCTGAACGCGGCTTGGGATCAACAACGGGGGCGGGCTCTTCGCCGATAGGCAGCATCAGCCTGGAGAGCGACACGGGTTCGCCGCCTAGACGATATTGATAGATGATGGTAAAGGCCATGACGCGGCGCACGTAGTCGCGGGTTTCTTTGAAGGGGATATTTTCCACCCATAATTCTGCGGATATCGCATCACCTGTGGTCGGCATCCACTGCCGCACACGCCCGACACCGGCATTATAGGCGGCGGTGGCCAGCACCGAATTAGCGGCGAAACGGTCTAGCCCAGTACGCAAATAGGCGGAGCCTAAGCGCACGTTCACTTCTGGCAAGAGTAAGTTGTCGATATTCTTCAGTTTCATTTTTAACCCTTTGGCGACCATGCGCGCGGTGGCGGGCATGAGCTGCATCAAGCCCAGCGCGCCCACCGGGGAACGCGCGTCGGTCATGAAGGCGCTTTCCTGACGCATAATCGCAAAAGCCCAGGCAGGATCAATGGCGCTGTCTTTGGCGCGCAACTCCACATGCTCACGGTGATCGAGCGGGAACAATAATTCCAGGTCATCCTGTCGTGGCGCCTGGGCGATGGTGAAGATGGCGCCGTCGCGCCAACCCCAGTCATGCGCCAGTTTGGCGGCGCGCAGCTTGAGGTTTTCGTCGAAATCCTGGATGGCGTAATTCCATTCCCGTCGGGTGTCCGTCAAACGCCCCAGTATATAAAATTCACGGGCGCGCGCAATGCCGGGCAGTTGCTCTATCACCGCCATTTCTTCGGCGGTAACCAGCAACGGACGATGCGTAAGGGTATAGGGTTGGCCGAGCCGATCGGCGGCAAGAAAGCCGTAATAATCACGCCCTATCAGGCGGGTGTAGAGGGCGGCGGCCTCCTCAGGAAAATCCAGTTGCTCAAGCGCGCGCGCCTGCCAGTAACGCCAGCGTGATGAGGCCTGTTCTTCGATGCTGAGTTGCGAAATCCAGGTGAGCACCGCACTCCAGTCGCCGCTGTTCATGGCCAGCAACACGCGCCGTTCGCGCACGCGCTGATCTTCTTCGCTACGATCTAAAGCCCCCAGCCAGACGCTGGCCTGCGGCTCATTCTGGGTCGCAAGCGCCAGGGCGAGGTTGCGATTCACAGCGGTGATGTGCGCTGCCGTGAACGGTTGTGTGGCGCGCAGGGTTTGCCATACATTAACGGCACCCGCCGCATCATTTAAGGCCAGACGCTTGATCCCATACGCAAGAATGTTCGGGAGCTGGGGGTGTTGCAGGTTAAATGCAGGAAGCGTTTTAACGCGTTCCGGGCGTTGCCGCAACTCCAGCCACCAACCCGCCCACAACTGATCCGCAGGCGGCAAAAGGTGGCTCAGCTCCCGCGCCAGATCGAGTTGTCCCGCCTCTATAGCCAACCCCAGGCGCCGCCACACCAATTCATCACTCAAGCCGCCGTCTTTGCGCCACGCCTCAAATACGCTATCGCACACCGCCGATAAAGATTGCCCGGTGAGCCACACGGCATCCAGATCGGTAAAAGCGTCAGTGGTATTATCGGTATTTATGAGGGCGCGGCGATACAGGCATTGCATTTCAGCGCTGTTATCACCCCCGCCACCCATGCCATTCACGGGTTGGTAAGCATCAACAAAATCCTGCCAACGATCTTGCTCCACCAGCGTGCGCAACCACGCATCGTGCAAGCGCCACGCCAGCGGCGAATCCGCGTAGGCCCATAAAAACCCATACACCTCATCTGTGGGTGCTGTATCAAGACGGGGATGCAACTCCTGATACAACAGATAAGGATACAGCGGATAGTCTGCCAGTTTTTTTAGCAGGCGCTGAAATTCGGGGGGGTTGTTTTGCTTCAAAGCCTGCTCGGCCGCTACAAAGTCCAGACGCTGTTGTGCCAGATCAGCCCCGTCTTCGGCAAGGGCGGCGACTGAGGCCGTGCTGACCCATAGAGCCCACCATAAAATAATAATTCTCGCCCCGAAGAGCATACTGCTTACCTTTTTGCGGAATTGTTGCGGATACTGGTTATCGGCACGCAGGTGCGTCACTCATGATAGGATTAACAAACATCCTATTATAAACCATTATTTAGGTGCCTCTTATGCCCACCTGCCCACTCTGCACCCCTGAACACGAAACGCTCTTGTGGCAAGACAACAACTGCCGCATTATCCGGGTGATCTACCAGACGCATGCAAAAGAAATATCGGACTTGAGTCAATACAATAGCAGCATCCTTGAAAAAGGGTGGCGCCACCTTTTCCCGCGCTTAACTTTGGCCATTCACTACGCACTCCCTGCTTTAATGTCGTCCAATAAACAATTTTGTTGCATCAGTAAGCGTTTAGTCGGTATGATAAATTCATTTCACACTCAATATCCGTGAACAATATGTCGATATAAGAAGTTAATAATGGCACACCGTAGTGAAAGAAAAAAACCGAAATCTCTCGAGGAGAACGAATATCGACTCAAGCGGTGGTACGTTGTGGTTCCTGCGGTTGCGAAAATCATCTCGGAGGGATGTAAGTGGTTTGCTATTCTTGGGATCGTTTACTTCGTTGCTGACGCTGTTAAGCCCTTTGCGGGTAAAGTAACATTAACGGATATCAACGCTAGTGTGGACGCATTCGGTCTCAAAAATCTGGGGGAAGCCCTTAAGAACTGCATAACGGTGGGCGTGCTCGGACTGATGGTTGGCACCGGAGGAATCCTCTATGGGCGGCGCGAATCCCGCTTACGGCGGGACGCTGTCGAGCGTCTACATTATTACCAGCTCAAATGGGAGCAGCACATCGACCCGAAGCGCACATCTAGTACTCTCACACCCACGGGTGATACCCGGCCGGAGGATCAGTAATGGAAATATTAGCAAACATTTTTGTTAATGGGCTGTTGCTATTCGTATTGTGGTGGCTTTTTTTTGTGGAATATAAGCGCTATCGCTGTGATCGGACTCGTCAAGAGTTATTTAAAATTCGCGACCAACTCTTCCAAAAAGCAGCTGATGGGGTTCTGCCATTTGATTCGAAAGCATATTGCCTGACACGTACGACGTTGAATGGCATGATACGCTTTGCACATGAAGTTTCCTTCATCCGTCTGTTGCTTGGTTTCTGGCTTCATACGTCAATCCACGACAGGGATGCAAAACGTTACCTTGAGGACATGAGCCAAGCATTAAATGATTTACCGGAGCCTGGCCGTACAGCCGTCAAGGAGGCGCGCTCTAAGATGCACCTCATCATTATTTCACACGTCATTCACACTTCCCTAGCGCTGCTGATTCTCTTAAAACCCTTCCTATACTATTTGCGATTGGTTCATAAATTAAGCTTCTATCAAAATAAGGCAGAAACGAGATTGGCTCCTTTGGACGCCGAAGCACGTCATGTCGGCAATAGCATTTGCCCCGCACACTAATTCCTCCATGGGGATTTATAAACAGAGCACAGCCTATTGCTGAGATGCGGCAAAATTGTAAACTATTTGCCATCCTTAAGTTTAGGTAAAATCCAGCCTATTATGCCCACCTGCCCCCTCTGCACCCCTGAACACGAAACCATCCTGTGGCAAGACACCAACTGCCGCATTATACTGGTGCCTGATGTGCATTACGGTGGATTTTGCCGGGTGATCTGGAAGGTGCATGTAAAAGAAATGTCGGACCTGGGCGCGAAACAACGGCAGCACTTCATGGCGGTGGTGTTTGGCGTGGAGGAGGTGTTGCGTGAAACCCTGCGGCCGGACAAGATCAACCTCGCGTCACTGGGCAATCAGGTGCCGCATCTGCACTGGCATGTGATTCCACGTTTTGCCGACGATGCCCACTTTCCTGATCCCATATGGGCGACAGCGCAGCGTACCGGGCAGACGCACGCTGTAGACCCGGTAGTACTTATGCAACGACTCAGCATGCGGTTAGGGGAACCTTTGCAAGGATGAGACGATCTAACTTCGTGGAAACCTGGAGGTGTTCAACATGATCCCAGAACGCATTTTGATTATACTGTCATCACTGATGGTAATTATGGCGATCAGCTTGAAAAGCTGTGGCTCGATGGCAACCACAACCATATTATCTGAATAAGCAGACTTCTTAACTGCATTAATGCAGGGTGCGCGGTATGGTCAAAGTAAACGCCGGTATTTCAGCGTCAAAGTGGGTGCCGTTATCGGCGATCATTTGATACGAGCCTTGCATGGTGCCCACCGGGGTTTCGAGAATCGCGCCGCTGGTGTATTGAAACTCCTCGCCGGGACGCAAATAGGGCTGCTCGCCTACCACGCCTTCGCCGCGCACTTCCTGAATTTTGCCGTTAGCGTCGGTAATCACCCAGTGGCGGGTGATCAGTTTGGCGGGTAGTTTGCCGTCGTTGCGAATTGTAATCCGGTAAGCGAAGACATACTGTCCACGCTCAGGTAGCGATTGTTCTTCAACGAAAAAAGCTTCCGCCTGCACCTTTACATCATGATCTGGACTGTTATTCATCACTACTCATCCCACTTGGTATGGCACACAACGTTCGGAGCCTGCTAAGATAGCGGCTATAAGACCCAAAATTTTAGGGAGCCTCTTACGGTCTCATTGTAGCAAATCCCGGCAGACCCTTCAGCTTTTACATGAAAGGAGCCACCCGTTGGGTGTTGCGGATATTTAAGGTTACCTCCTTAACGGGCGATACCCTATGAGACGCGGCGGCTGTGCTTATTCCACCCACGCCTCATTTATGAAAGTAGAATATTCCTGTTTCATTACCCCTTAACCGAGGACTAAAACACCATGCACATGAACACGGCACGACTGGTATTAATCATGGGGTTGCTGGCAACCTCCAGCGTATTTGCCGCAGACCATCAAGTTAAAATGGTGGACGAAGGCGCCGAAGGCAATATGATTTTCGAGCCGGGTTTTCTCAATGCCAAGGTCGGCGATACCGTGACCTTTGTGGTCAAAGATCCTGGTCATAACGTGATCTCGCGTCACGTACCACCCGGCGCGGATAGCTGGAAGGGCACCGTGAGCCAGGGTTTCACCGTCACCCTGACCAAAGAAGGGGTTTACTTATATGAATGTGATCTGCATAAAATGCTCGGCATGGTGGCGGTAATCCAGGTCGGCAAGCCCGTCAACCTTGAGGCCGCCAAAGTGGCTGCAGCCGCGCTTTCAAAAAAAATGGCAATGGGCGCCGAGCGTCTGGATGAATATATGGGCAAAATCCAGTAAGCCCTCGTTTCCAGCGCCCGGGGAGACATCCGGGCTATACGTTTATGCCGTACTCCTGAAAACGATAATTGAACCCTCCTGCCAACATGCAAGATGTGGAACCTGGATAATAATTAATAATATCAATGGGGTTTCGGGTTGATGTTGTTAATTACAGCATTAAGGGGGTTGGCAATCCCTTGATGCTGTGGTTCAATGGACTTCGGAAAGGAGCAAGGGAGAAGTGCCATGACCTCGACGCTGGGAGCGCCGCATGGGGTTACAGAAAAGGAAGACGCCGGGCAACGGAATGTGCTGCGGATGCGATATAAGCAGGTTCGCTACGTTAGCGAGGCAATTTGCCGCCCGCTAATGATCGAAGACTATGGCGTGCAGGGCATGGCGAATACCAGCCCGCCGCGCTGGCATCTCGCACACACCACCTGGTTCTTCGAAACCTTTTTATTAAAGCCTTACCTTCCCGGCTACGCCGCGCTTCATCCGCAGTTCGAATCACTCTTTAATTCTTATTACGAAACACTGGGCGCGCCGTTTCCGCGACCCTTGCGCGGCGCGCTGTCGCGCCCGACTACCGAAGAAATTTATTCCTATCGCGCCCATGTCGATGCCGCCCTGGTGGAACTGCTCGACAACGTACGCGGCAATGACTGGGCGGAAGTGGCCGCGCGCATCGCGCTGGGTTGTCATCACGAGGAACAGCATCAGGAGCTGATGCTCACCGACATTAAATATAATTTCTCACTCAATCCCTTGCGCCCCACTTACCGTGCCGATCTGCGCAAAGCTCCGCCTGAAGAAGCATCGCCGCTGTATTGGACTCCCCGTCCTGGCGGTATTTACGAAATAGGCGCCAAAGAAACGGGCTTTGCCTTTGACAATGAAAGGCCGCGGCATCGCATTTATCTTGACTCCCATTTGCTCGCCTCGCGCCTGGTCACCAATGGTGAATACCTGGAGTTCATCGCGGCCGGGGGCTATCAAAATGCCGCACTGTGGCTTGCAGATGGTTGGCACACCGTGCGTGAACAGAATTGGCAAGCGCCCCTCTACTGGCAACGCATCGAAGGTGCCTGGTGGCAGTTTACACTCGGTGGCATGCAACCGATCATCGAAACTGCGCCAGTCTGTCACGTAAGTTATTACGAAGCCGATGCGTATGCGCGTTTTCGTAACGCCCGTCTGCCGACTGAACAGGAATGGGAAGCAGCGGCGGCGCTACAATCAGTCCAATCGGCCATGGGGAATTTTCGCGAATCGGATTTTCTGCATCCGCAGCCCACCACACAGCAGACAGAGATGACGCAGATGTTCGGCGATGTCTGGGAATGGACCAGCAGCGCTTATACGCCTTACCCCGGCTATCGTGCGCCTGCGGGAGCACTGGGCGAATACAATGGCAAGTTCATGGCGAATCAGATGGTGTTACGTGGTGGTTCGTGCGTGACTCCCGCCGGGCATGCCGGGGCAACCTACCGCAACTTTTTTTATCCGCATGACCGCTGGCAATTCAGCGGCATTCGCCTGGCAAATAATCCATGAAAGAAGCGACTGTACAATTCTATGATGAACTGCCGGACAACGCAGACCTGCGCGCAGAAGTCCTGCAAGGCTTGGGTACGCATCCCCGACGCCTATCGCCAAAATTTTTCTACGACCGCCGTGGCTCGGAATTATTTGACGCCATTTGCCGCGTTCCTGAGTACTATATTACACGCACCGAAACCGCCATTCTCCAGAACAATGCTGCCGCACTCGCACGCCTTGCCGGCACACGCACGGTGCTGATTGAACTGGGCAGTGGCGCGAGCCAAAAAGTACGCCTGATGCTCGACGTGCTGCGCCCCTATGCCTACGTGGGCGTAGATATTTCCAAAGATTTTTTACTGCAATCAACACGCCGGCTCGCCGCCGCCTACCCGTGGCTTAAGGTTCATGCCGTATGCGCAGACTTCTGCCAACCGCTGTCTTTAACCTGCTGCCCTCCTCAGTTCAAGCGTGTGGCTTTTTTTCCCGGCTCGAGTATCGGTAATTTCGAACCGCAACACGCCGTGCTTTTTATGCGGCAATTACAATCGGTGCTGGGACCAACGGGAGCGCTGGTGATTGGCGTGGACCTGAAAAAAGATCCACATCATTTGAACGCTGCCTACAATGACGCGCAAGGTGTAACCGCCGAATTTAATCTCAACATTTTGCGGCGCATGCAGCGCGAACTGGGCGCACAGGTCGATATTCGCGGCTTCCGTCATGAAGCGTTTTATAACGAAGCTCACGGACGCATTGAAATGCATCTTGTCAGTCAGCGCACACAACAGATCCGCATTGACAATGAAGCCTTTCATTTTGAAAAAAATGAGCGCATGCATACCGAAAATTCCTACAAATACACCATCGAAGAATTTCAGGCGCTCGCGCGCGACGCCGGTTACCAACCGCATACGGTGTGGACCGATGAAAAACGTCTATTCAGCGTGCATTATTTGCAGGTGGAAAATCGGGATTAGCCGCCAGTTCGTGAACAAGAGCAAGAAACCCTTGCAAGCTGTTTGCGCTGTGATGCGCAAACAGCTTCATGCCATCCACGGCATGTTGACGCATGATAAGCTGTTCGATAATTTGCAGAAGATCGGTTATCGGAATTTTTTTTGGGATCTTAGCGTTAGCTCGGCAGCTCTTTCGCGGCTGCTTCACGCGGGATCTTACGATGCTGGAAACGTTCGCTCAAATGTTCCATCGCCACATAAAACGCCGGGGTGATGTAAAGCGTCAGCATCTGCGAGAAAAATAGGCCACCTACCACGGCGATACCCAAGGGCTGCCGTGATTCGGCGCCCATGCCAGTGCCGAGGGCGATGGGTAAGGTGCCGAGGATGGCGGCGAGAGTGGTCATCATGATGGGCCGGAAACGTACCAGGCAGGCCTCGATGATGGCGTCACGCGCCGAGATCTCGCGCTCGCGGCGAAGCTGCAACGCAAAGTCCACCATGATGATACCGTTCTTCTTCACCAGACCCACCAGCAAAATCAGGCCGACGAAGCTGAAGACATTGAGTTCTGCGCCGAACAGGATCAGTGTCAGCAACGCGCCTACCATGGCCAGCGGCAACGCGGTGAGAATGGTGAGGGGATGGATAAAATGTTCGTAGAGCACCGCCAGCACCATGTAGATTATCAGGACGGTGAGCAGCAGTAACAGGGGCAGATTCACCAGCGACTCTTGAAAAGTCTGGGCGCTGCCAGTGAATTCGCCAGTGATACCGGGCGGTAACTCAGCGCCTGCCAGGTCGTCGATACGGCTGGTGATATCGCCCAGCGCCGTGCCGGGTGCGAGATTGAAGGAGAAGCTCACCGAGGGCAATTGGCCAAAATGGCTGACCGACAACGGACCGACGCCCGGTTGAATCTCGGTGACGGCGCTCAGGGGAACCAAGCGGTCGCCGCTGCCTTGCACATAGAGCGCCTTCAGCGCATCGAGATTTTCCTGGTAGCGCGGCGCCAGTTCCATGATCACCTGGTATTGATCGGTGGCGCCATAAATACTGCTGACCTGACCGCCACCATAGGCGCTGTACAGGGTCGCTTGTATTTGTTCGGCGCTGACACCGAGGGCGGCGGCGGTGTCGCGCAGGATGCGCACGTTGACCTGGGGATTACGGAGTTCGAGACTGCTACTCACGTCCTGCACGCCCGACACGGCGGCGAGTTTGGGTTCGAAAGCGGTGGCCGCAAGTCCCAACGCACCCACATCGGGACCTTGCAGCACGTATTGATAGCCGCCGCTGCCGCCCAGACTGCCGATGCGGATCGCTGGTGGATTTTGAAAAAATACCTGCATTTCAGGCACCGCCGCCACGGCTTTGCGCAATTGCTGCAAGACCTCGTCGGCAGTGGCTTTACGTTCGTTGAGCGGTTTGAGGCGGATCACCAGGCGGCCGATGTTGCCGCCAGTGGCACCGCCGAATCCTTGTCCGGCACTCGACATCGCGGCGGCAACATTGGGATTTTTTTTGACGATGCGCGCGACGCGTTCCTGGAGAATCTTGAGTTGATCGAAGGTGATGCCTTCGGGTGCTTTGGTATCAGCGAAAATCTGGCCGGCGTCCACATTAGGTATGAAACCTTTATTTACGGCACCGAACAGATAAAAGGTCAGGCCGAGCACTACGGCTGATACTACCAGCATGCTGCGCCAGTGATCTACCGCCCACACCAGCGTGGTGGCGTAGGCGTCGCGGCTGCGGTCAAAACCGCGTTCGAAGGCGTGATATAGCCGGCCATGCTGTTCATCATGGTTGAGAAACCGGCTGCACAACATGGGCGTGAGGGTAAGCGAGACCATGCCGGAAATGAGAATGGCGATGGCCACGGTGAGCGCGAATTCATTGAACAGTCGGCCGACGATGCCACCCATGAACATGATGGGAATAAACACCGCTACCAGCGACAAGGTCATCGACAGCACCGTGAAACCAATTTCCTTGCTGCCGAGCAAGGCCGCCTGCATACGATTCGCGCCCTTCTCGCGGTGGCGCACGATGTTTTCCAGTACCACGATGGCGTCATCCACCACAAAACCCACTGCGAGGGTCAAGGCCATCAGCGAGAGATTGTTGAGGCTGAAGTCCAGAGCCTTCATCACCAGGAAGGTGCCGATCAGCGACGTGGGCAAGGCCAAAGCGCTGATGAGGGTGGCGCGCGCGTTACGCAGGAACAGGAAGATTACGCCCACCACCAGCACGATGGAGAGCGCGAGGGTGAACTTCACTTCGTGTATGGAACCCTTGATGAAATCAGCGCGGTCGTATTGCAATCGCAAGGTGGCATCGCCCGGCGCCTGGCGGGTGAGGGCGTCGAGTTGCGCGCGCACCGCCTCTGACACTTGCACGGAGTTGGCGCCCGGTTGACGCCGCACCGCCAGCACAATCGCGGGGCGCAGATCCTGCGCATCGCCAGTATTGTCGAAGAAGGTGGTGAGTTGTTTGTCCTGCTCTACGCTGTCGAACGCCTCGCCTACATCGGCAAGATGCACCGGGGCGCCGTTGCGATAGGCGACTACCAGGCGATTATAGGCCGCCGCATCCAGCAATTGGCCCTCGGCCTGCACGGTGTAGCTGCGCACGCTGCCGCTGAGCGTTCCGGTAGGCAGGTTGGTGTTGCCGCCGCGTATCGCCTGCTCCACCTGCGCCAGGGACAGATTGCGTGCCGCCAGCGCATACGGATTCATATGCAGGCGTACCGCGTATTTTTTCGAGCCGAACACGACTACCTGTGCTACGCCGGGGATGGTGGAGATCTGTTGCGCAACCCGCGTCTCGGCGTATTCGTTGAGTTCAGTCAGCGGCAACTGGTTGGCGGACAGCGCAATGAAAATGATGGGCGCATCCGCGGGATTGACCTTGCGCAGGGTCGGTGGCGTGGGCATGTTCTGCGGCAAACGGCGCACGCTCTGCGCGATGGCGGTCTGCACGTCCTGCGCGGCGGCGTCGATGTCGCGCGCCAGATCAAATTGCAGGGTGATGTTGGTGCTGCCGGTGGTGCTCGTGGAATTCATCGAGGTAATGCCGGCGATAGCGCTGAACTGGCGTTCGAGTGGCGTGGCCACCGCCGCCGCCATGGTTTCGGGATCGGCGCCCGGCAGGTTTGCCGAGACATTAATCGTGGGAAAGTCGACGTTGGGCAGTTCACTCACGGGCAGCGTGAAATAAGCGGCGATGCCGAAGATGACCAGCGCCAGCATGAATATCGTGGTCATCACTGGCCGGTCGATGAAGGGCTGCGAGATGTTCACGGCGCGTCCCGTTTTTGCGCCGCCATCGCGGCCTCCGGCAGCATTACTTTCGAGCCCGGCCGCAGATTGCGCGGGGCGCGAACCACCACTCTATCATCGGCTTTAAGGCCGCTGGCGATGACTGCAAGATCCTGAACCTGACGTGCCACGGTGACGGGACGAATAACAGCCTTGCCCTGCTCGACCACGTACACAAAGTTGCCTTGCTGGCCGATCTGTATCGCGGTTTGCGGTACCACCAGCGCATCTTTTTGTATTGCGAGCTGCGTGCGAACGCCCACATACTGGCCGGGCCAGAGTTGTTCCCCGACATTACGCAGGCGCGCTTTCAGCGTCACGGTGCCAGTGTCGGGATTCACGGCGTTGTCGATGAATATCAACTCACCTTCGCCGCGTTCACCCGTGCCGTCTTCCTCGGTGACGAAGACGCGGATGCTGCGTTGCTTTTGATAACGTTGCAACTCAGCGAGTTGTTGTTGCGGCAGGCTGTATTGCACCAGAATCGGCTGCATCTGGTTGATCACCACCAGCGGTGTGGCGTCATTGGTCGTCACCAGATTGCCGGCCTTGACGCTGAGCGTGCCCGTGCGCCCGGCGATGGGCGCGCGGATTTCGCTATAGGCCAGATTGATCTCAGCCTGATTGAGCAGCGCCCGCAGTTGACCGGCCGTGGCGCGGGCATTGTCGTATTCCTGCGTAGTGACATATTCCTTGTCAGCCAGCGGCTCAAGACGCTTCACTTGCGCCTGCGCGGCTTGCCAGGCGCTGCGCGCGCCAGCCAGGGCTGTTTCATAGGGCGCACGATCGAGACGGAACAGGCGTTGGCCCCGGCTGACAGCCTGGCCTTCGGTGAAATACACCTGTTCCAGCATGCCGTTCACCTGCGGCCGAATTTGTACGCTGTGTTCGGATTGCACTTGTCCGAGGGCTTGCAGCGACAGGGGCATAGGCTGCATGCGCACCGTAGCCATCTCTACGACCAGCGGCTTGTCAGGGCGTGGGCCTTTGGCGGCACCGGGGTTTTCGCCATGATTCGCCATGATACGCCAGGCGACCAAGGCGATTAATAGCGCGATGATGAGGACGAATAGGGAGATCAGTAATTTTTTGCGTGTCACGGCGATTCCATAGTAGTTACCGGCGCAAGGCCGCCCACTGCATGTCCCAACGCGGCGCGTCCCGCCACCCAATCGAGGCGTGCCTGCACCTGTTGTACGCGCGCGTTGGCCAGTGTGGTTTGCGCATTCAATAAATCGAGTATCGTATTGAGGCCACTTTTATAACGTGCGCTGGAGACCTCCATCGCCTGTTGTGCGCTTTTCAATTGCGCGGCGCTGGTGTCCACGGTCACGCTCGCGGTGCGCAGGTTTTGCCAGGCCTGCCACACTTGCAATTCAACTCCCGCGCGCAGGTCGTCGTGGGTGGCGTGGGCGGTGTCGAGTTGCGCCTGGGCCTGCTTGAGGGCCGCCCGATCACCGAAACCGGTGAACAGCGGAATATTGAGGCTGAGCAGCGCGTTGTATTGCGTACTGTTGCCAATATCTACCACCTGAGTGCGCCCGGTAGTGGCAGCGAGACTCAGGCTGGGCAAACCACGGCCGCGGATGACCGTGATGTTGGCGGCAGCGGCCTGTTCCCGGGCCTTGGCGGCAAGCAGTTCTGGACGGGCGTCGCGGGCGCTGGCCAGCAGGCTTGCCACACTTTGCGATGGCATGAGCGGCGTAACCTCTTCCTCCCACGCGGCCAGCGGCAACAGGGTATCGGGCGAGTCACCCACCGCCGTTGCCAACTGGCCGCGCACCACGGCCAATTGTCCCTCGCTCTGCTGCAAGGCAAGTTTGACGCCGGCGCGGGCAGCCTCAATATTGTAGATGTCCCCCACGGTCGCAAGCCCCGACGCTTTACGGTCTTGCACCGCCGTGAAATGAGTCTCTGCATCCCGCAGGCTCTGCTGGTTTGCCTCCACCACGGCCTGTAAACCCAGCACCCCATAATAGGCCTGCTCTACCTGCAGGATCACGTTTTGTATGGTTTGATTTTGACTGAGCTGCGCGGAAGCCATCTCGAACCTGGCCTGATCCACTTGTCCGCTGCGGATGCCGAAATCCCACAGCAGATAACTCAAGCTGATGCTGGCGCCATAACGGGTTAGGCTGTTGGAGGGAAGGCCCGAGAAATTCAAAGCCCGATTGCGCTGCGCACTCAGCGTCGCGTCAATCTTTGGCCAATAACCGGCGCGTGCCAACTCAATCCCGGCCTCGGAGAAACGCAAGGCGGCCCACGCCAGACGGGTTTGGGGATTACGTTGCAGGGCAAGATCGGTGAGTTCCACCAGCGTCAGTGCGGGGGAATGGGTCGGTGTGGTTGTGGCGCGGTCATTAAGCGCGGATACGGCGTCCGCACGCACCAACGGCGCTGCGAGCACGGTGACCACAATAATCAGCCAGGGGAGGAAATGAGTTTCATACATTCTTCAGCGTTCCTTGCTGCGCTCGGATTGAGCGAACAGTAGTGGGTTGCGTCCTCTGCAGCGGGTCGCCGTTTTCAGGATAAAGTATTGGTCAGCAAAAACTGAAAATGGTTCAGCGGCCGGAATTTAATCCAAACAGGTTTGATGCATCAGCGAATTCCCAACTGCTCCACAATACCGCCCAGACGCGCCAGGCGGTCGCGTGCATCATCAAGTTGCAATAGAAGCTGTTTTTGCGCGAGGCTGATGGGCAACAGTTCGGCGAGGCGGCAGCTTACCCAGCTTGCGTCGCCGTATTTTTTGATGATGCCGTCATAGTGATGGCCGATTTGTTCGATCATCTGGCGTAATAAATCGGCCAGCGGCAAATATTCGGCGGGGATGTCGCATTCGGGTTCGTTGGGTAGCAGCGCCACGGTGGCGACGGTGAGCTGGTTGGCTTGCACCTGTTCCGAGATAATGCGAAAGCGCTGCTGGCCGCGCACGGTGATGCCGAGCAGGCCATCGTGGCCCATGTGCCAATAGGTGATGGTGCTCAGCGTGCCAATATCATAGGTGGTTGCGGCGGGGCCGGTTTCATTGCCGCTGCGAATCAGACAGATGCCCAAGCCGGTGCCGTGCCGCAGACACGTGCTCACCATGTCCAGATAGCGCGGCTCGAAGACGCGCAACGGCAACGGGCCACCGGGATAGAGTACGGTATGCAGTGGAAACAGCGGAATGCGCAACTCTTCTTCATCCATCGCTTTTTTCCTCGCCGTCGTCGTCGCCCCAGCGCGGCATCAACTCATGCGCGATGTCGAGATGATCGAGAATGCGCGCCACGACAAAATCCACCAGATCTTCAACGCGCTGTGGCCGATAATAAAAGCCCGGATTAGCCGGCAGCATGACCACGCCCTGGCGCGCCAGTGACAGCATGTTTTCCAGGTGGATCACCGATAAGGGCATTTCGCGCGGCACTAAAATCAGTTTGCGGTGTTCTTTAATCATCACGTCGGCGGCGCGTTCCAGCAGATTATTGCTGGCGCCGTGGGCGATGGCGGACAGCGTACCGCTGGTGCACGGGCACACCACCATGGCGCGCGGCGCGTTGGAGCCGCTGGCGACGGGCGCGGTCCACTGGTCTTTGCCAAACACCCGCAACTGGCCGGGCTTGGCATGATAATGCGCGCTGAGCATCGCCTGCATTTCATCAGGCCGCCCCGGCAGCTTCAGGTCGGTTTCCATGGCGATCACTACCTGGCCGGGCGCAGACACCATGAGATACACCTGTTCACCGGCCTGTAGCAGGCATTCCAGCAGGCGCAGGCCATACGCCGCGCCAGAGGCGCCGGTCATGGCAAGGGCTATTGCGTTGCGGCTCGCGCTCATCTTGCGGGCGTCCCGCCCGATGTCTGTAGCGCCTCAATCAAACGTTGATGAATCCCGTCAAAACCACCGTTGCTCATAATAATAATATGATCCCCGCGCTGCGCGATCTGCGCAAGATGCGCAACGATGGCGGGCACGGTATCAAAAGCCCACGCCTGCGGCCCGATTTCAGCCGCCACCGCTGCCACGTCCCAGCCAATGTCAGCGGGTTGATACAGCACGACATGATCGGCCAGCGCCAGCGATGGCGCGAGCGTGTGCTGATGCACGCCCATGCGCATGGTGCTGGAGCGCGGTTCCAGCACGGCGATGATGCGCTGCGCGCCTGTGCGCCCGTTGCCCTTGATATTCTGGCGCAGGCCTTGCAAAGTGCTGGTAATGGCGGTGGGATGATGCGCGAAATCGTCGTAAACGGTGATGCCGTCGATCTGCGCGCGTTGCTCCATGCGCCGCTTCACGCCGCGAAATTCAGCGAGCGCGGCAATGGCGTGTTTGGGTGGTACGCCCGCGTGGCGCGCCGCTGCAATGGCCGCCAACGCGTTGAGCACATTATGTCGTCCCAGCAGCGGCCAGGTGACGCGTCCCATCAAATCATCGCGCCAATACACATCAAAAGCGCCGCCATCGGCCTGCGCGTTGCGGGTATTCCAGCCCTGACTGGCGGTTTCATCAAAGTGCTCCACCGTGCTCCAGCAGCCCTGCTTAAGCACCTCGGCCAGCGCTACGTCGTGGGCAGGCGCGATGATCAGGCCATTGCCCGGCACGGTGCGCACCAGATGGTGAAATTGGCGCTGGATAGCCGCAAGATCGGCGAAGATGTCTGCATGATCGAACTCAAGATTGTTCATGATCAAGGTGCGTGGGCGATAATGGACGAACTTGGAACGCTTGTCGAAAAAAGCCGAGTCGTATTCGTCGGCCTCCACCACAAAAAATGGCGCGTTGCCTAAACGCGCCGAAATATCAAAATTCTGCGGCACGCCGCCCACCAGAAAGCCGGGGTTGAGTCCCGCATATTCCATGATCCACGCCAGCATGCTGGTGGTGGTGGTTTTGCCGTGAGTGCCCGACACCGCCAGCACCCAACGATCGCGCAATAGATATTCAGATAAAAACGCCGGGCCGGAAGTATACGGCAACCCCCGGTTCAGCACGTATTCCACCGCCGGATTGCCGCGCGACAAAGCGTTGCCGATCACCACGCAGTCGGGCGCGGGGTCGAGATGCGCGGGGTCGTAGCCTTCCATCAACTCAATGCCCTGCTCGCGAAGCTGGGTACTCATGGGAGGATAGACGTGCGCGTCTGAACCGCTCACCTGATGGCCCAGTTGGCGCGCCAGCACCGCAATGCCGCCCATAAAGGTGCCGCAAATACCTAAAATGTGAATGTGCATTTTATTAAAAAACCTTATCCTAAGCCGCAGAGAAAAACAGCACTTTCATGACGCCCAGCGACACATACATATACACCGTCGCCAGCACCGCGCCCATGCCCAGATTGGTCGACAACGCATGGCGCAAAATATGCCCCACCACCACCAGATTCCAGAACAATAGCACTAATATCAATAGCGAGGGGACGAGCACCATGCTGTCTTCAGGGCCGAACTGTTTGTGCCAGAGGGTGATGGGCAACGCCAGCACCTGCAATATTATGCCACTGCCCGCCAGCGCCGTGCAGGTTTGCGGCCAGCGCTGCGGCATCAACCGCGCCCACAGCAGCACATACGACAACAGCCCCATCAGCAACGTGTCAAATACCGCCGCGATCACTGCTTTGCCCGGCGTCATTTGTATCCATGCCAGCACCAGCGCCAGCACCGCGTATATTGCCAGTGAATAAATCAGCAACGGCCGCGACGTCGGCAAATCCTGCGGCGCCACGCGCAAACGGCATATATCAAAAAACATCATGAACAATTTATTCACGGGGGAGCCTGTGTTGTACAGAAGATGGAGCGGCAATGCTAATGATAACGCCTTGTTGGTAAAACAAGATAGCCTAATTTGTAGCTGGACTTGATTGGCGCCGGGCCTGTCAAGCCCAACATCTCACCGTTCACCATAACCCTTTGGCCAGGACAGCGAAAAAAATGTGGTAAACTTTTGCCCTGCACTCAACCTGTCGACGCCCATTTCAGCCTGGAGTTATAAATGATCAACAATGATGTGCTCCGCAGCATTCGCTATGCCTTGGATATTAGCGATCCAAAAACCGTAGAAATAATCAAACTGGGCGGACAGGACATTGACCGACCTGTGCTCGCGGGGCTTTTAAAAAAAGAAGATGAGGAAGGTTACACTGAGTGCGGCGATATCATCATGCGCGCCTTTCTCAATGGGTTAATTACCTACAAACGGGGCAAGAGCGGCGCCAAACCCGACCAAGGTAAAAACCCGGATGCGCCGCTGCACAATAACGATATATTAAAAAAACTCAGGATTGCCTTCGAGCTGAAAGAAGATGATCTTCATGAAATCATGGAGCTGGCCGAGTTCAGTATCTCAAGGCCGGAACTAAGCGCCCTGTTCAGAAAAGAAGGCCATAAAAACTATCGCAAATGCGGCGATCAGGTGCTCAGAAATTTTTTAAAGGGGTTGACGCTTCGTCTTAGGGGTGCGTTCCCCCAACATTGAACCAACGCGAATTTACACACCATTCCACTTAACCACAGAGAGCATCCTCCATGAAAAAAATTACACTTCATATCCACGCCGAGATGGAAATTCCTGATCACTGGGAAATCATCGAACACGGCCATGGTCTCCAGAGGCTGAAGATTGGCGACAAGTTTGTCGACTTCGACATCGCCCCGCTTACCGCGAGCACAAACGAAGAAGACACGGTGTGGACAGACGAAGATGAAGAGTTGACAGCACAGGTGCTTGATACGGTGACAGGCCTGGATGCAACGCTGGAACTGGAGATAGATTAAGCAAATGCGCCTTGTACACGCACCCGCCACCGGACGGGATGGAATCAAGTTCCTGCCCGGCCGGGTGCCTGAGCAAGACCTGGCACCAGGCGTTGCATCTTGCGTGACGGCATAACAGTATCTGCACTTTCCTTTTGGCGTCGGGTTAGCCAGATTGCGTGGCAGGGTTCGTCCCCCCCGCCGTGTTTATTTGTCCGGTTCGCCAAATAACGCGGTGAGCAGGCGCCGCGACTCGTGAAGGCCTTGCTCCGTGAACATCACGGACTTGGCCTTGTTTACAGGATCTGTGATATAGCCTTTTTCATATAGTCGTGACATCGCGTCCCAATCGAAGGACTTCCACGCCCGCCCTCCTGTGCCAGGATGATTGTCGTGAAGCCCCAGATAAAGAAGCGCCAGAACTGCTTCATCAATTCGATCTGTATTGAGTTTCATGGTGTGCCTCCTGACGCCAAATTTAACTTTGATGTAACCCTGGATTATCGGGTAAAAGATGTGGTAATTCCAGCCCCATCACCCCACATTTCTTCCCCGCAATTTCACAGCCAAAACGCAATGCCCCAGTCAATCCAGTCCCATTCAGGCCGCTCACGCGGGCATGGATAATGCCGGCGTTAAAGGTGTCACCAGCGCCGAGAGTGTCTATCAGGGTGGGAGGTGGATACGCCGGACTATGCAGGACATCGCCCGCGCGGGTCAGGCCATAGGCGCCTGCATCGCCCCATGCGCAGATCAGATCCGCTTGGGGTGCGTGGCGGCGCACATGCTGTAAAAATTCGTGGGGCTGGGTAAATCCCATGGATTGCGCATAATGGCGCGACAGCAACAGCAGGTCAGCGTGCTGGAATAATTTCTCAATGCCAGGGCGCGATTTTTCTATTTCTATTGAGCGCGGGATGCCGGGGACGTGGTTGTGTGCGTGGTGCAGCATGCGGCAGGTGTCGCCTACGTTGCGGCCTTCAAAGTGCAGCCAGTCGAAGCCAGACAGGTCTATGTTGCAGAAGTCGGCAAAGCGGTATTCGGGCAAGTCGCGGTAATGCACAATGCTGCGCGAACCCGTGCGCTGATTCAGCAGGATATACGAGGTGGGAACCTTACCGTGCGGTACATGGCGGCAGGCCTGGGTATCTATTCCATAACGGGCCAGATCGTCGAGAATCGGGCGGGCATCGGGTTCGTCGGCCAGCACGCCAGCCCAGGCGCAATGATGCCCAAGCTGACTGAGCACGACCAGGGTGTTGGTGACGTTGCCGCCACGACAGATGCGCTGGTGAGTGGCGCGCACTTCGCTATCTTCAGCCGGGTAGCCGTCCACGGTGTTAATGATGTCCAGCGTGGCGATGCCCACGCCAAGAATGCGTGCCACGGCAGCTAAGGCGCGGGCGCGGCGCGTTGCGCAGCCAGCGGCATGTACCAGATGTTCATGGCTTCAATCGCCGCCCATTCGAGCATGATGCCCAGGTAGTAAAACCATTCCATATCAAAATAATACGCTGATATTAACCACACCACATTCCACACATACATGAAATGTACCAGCGCCAGCAAAATCGGCAGGGCGATCAATTTGGCGCCGCAATTCTTGCAGGAAATAGATTGCCATAACCCCGATTTGAATTTATCGCTTAAAGGGATACTTTGCGCTTCGCAGCGGGGGCAGGGAAACATGTGCATGGAGCGGCCTTTTGGTTTTTCAGGATGTAGACGGTTTGTTTCTACCGTAATTTGGGGTTAAATGCAAACCATCCACCTGTTCGGATGTGATAGATCGAGTCGATCAATCACCATTTTTAATAAAATAATCAATTATATAAGTCTTTTAGTGGCCTTTCGCGCCGCTGGCAAGGGAGCATAGCCCAGAGTTTGGTATCATAGAAAGAGATATTGGCACCTGATGTTACGCACGGCTAATGACAAGATGCGATCCACGCAAAACACCAAACGGTGCACCACGTCACACGTAAACGTGCATAAGGATTGAAATGAAAGCGGCACATCGAAGACTGTTATCCATAGGCGCACTGATGGCGGCAGTGGTTGCGGCTATTATAGTGGTGGGCGGCGATAAAAACACGCCACTCATGAATGCGATCCTGGATGAAGATATCGCAGTAATAGATCACATGCTGGCGCAGGGCGCGGATGTTAATGCGCGCAACAAATATGATTGGACAGCGTTGCCCCATGCCGCGAGAATGGGTAACCTTGAAATCGTGAATTTATTGCTGGCGCACGGCGCGCAGGTGAATGTCAAAGATAACACCGGCACCACCCCGCTGATGCGCGCCGCGTTAAAGGATCAAGCACCGATTATCAAAGCGCTACTGGCGCGCGGCGCGCAAATTAATATGCAGGATAATGCCGGGTATAGCGCGTTACATTGGGCATCCATGAAAAATAAAGTTAATGCGGTAAAGGAATTGCTGGCCGCAGGCGCGGATCCCACGCTGAAAAATCAGGAAGGCAGCACCGCGCTGATGCTGGCCTTGGGTGAACATAATGCAGAAATCGCAAACCTGCTACTTGCTGCGGAGCGTAAATAAATGACGGCGTATCGATTTTTTAAAATGGCAGGCATTGCCAGCCTGCTGTTGGGCATCGCCGCATGTGATAATTATGGCCCCAAGGTGGCCGCGCCGTTAGGTGATAAAGCCACATTGGAAAAGCTCGCCAAGGCCTATCGGACCATTGAAGAAAACCAGCAGTTAGACGGCTCGCTGCTGAACCTTGCGCCAGAAAAGCGCAAAAAATTCATTGAAATGGTATTTGTGGAAAGTGGATACAGTTATTCGGCCACGCTGCACAGCCTGGCCGAAAACAAGCTGAATGTGATTGATCAAAATATCAAGGATATGGCCGAACTGCTGCTGATCCCGCATCGTGCCACTACAACGGCGATAGAAGATATTTACAGCGCGCAAGAGTTGAAAGATGTTCGCATCATTGAAAGCAAGTTGAAATAAGGCGCAGCACCTTGATCACCCTGAAGATACGTTTTTTCCTGACATTCGCTTTTATTTATTTGGGTGTTTTCTCAGGGGTTGCGGCGGCCGCTGAAAACAGCAGCCCTCCTCCGGGCATGGTGCTGGTTCCCGCCGGCGAATTTATCATGGGCAGCAATAAAACCGACAAGGCGGACAAAGCCAAAGAGTTTGGCCTGTCCAAGCCCTGGTATCTTGATGAGCATCCGCAACGTACAATACGTTTGCCGGATTTTTTCATGGATGCATACGAAGTTACTAACGCCCAGTACCGTGACTTTGTCGCCAAAACCAATTACTGGCTGCCCACGCAATGGGAGAAAAATGGTTATCTATTAACGCGCGAAATTCTTGGGTTGGCGGACATCGCCAAATTACGGAATTTCGTTGCAGAAACAGAGATTGCGCCCGGTCTCGACGTTCGCACTTTAAACAAAGACGCGTTGCTTGCCGCCATCGAAAAGCGCCAGAAAACCCTTGGTAATTACCCCGTCACTGGCGTCACCTGGCCGAACGCGCGTGACTATTGCGCATGGGTGAAAAAACGCCTGCCCAGCGAAGCCGAGTGGGAAAAAGCCGCGCGTGGCGCGCGTGGACAGGAGTTTCCGTGGGGCAATGAATGGGATCCCGTCAAGCTCAACGCCGCAAGTGCCGATAGTTGGGAAGATGGGGTTTCTCCGGTAGGCGCGTATCCGCAAGGTAAATCACCCTATGGGCTTTTTGATATGGCAGGCAATGTCATGGAATGGGTGCAGGATGACTACCAGCCTTATCCGGGAGCCACTTATAAAAGCACCGCATTTGCCAAGCCGAATAAAGTGGTCAGGGGCGGTGGCTGGGGAGGTATCGGGCATTATGTCATTGGTCATTTTTACCGGGGTGCCTACCGTTTTTATCTCGCGCCGCATTCAGCGTTCAGTGATCTTGGCTTTCGTTGCGCAAAAGACCGGCGCTAATACCATTGCTGTTTTCTAACATATGATGCAGCCAGAATTATTTGTCGATACCAGCACGTTGCGGGCACGCGCCTTATTTATCGGCGAGCGTATTGACTTGCGCGCCATGGAAACCACCCAGCGGCTGGCGGTGGCGCCCTTGGTTGTCACCGCCGGAATGCGCGGCTGCGCGGTATTATTTCGTTACGGCGCCGTGGTATTGTTTGACCTCAGCCCGGTGGAAGAAGCCGCATTTTTGGCCCACTTGAATCATCTGGTCAGCGAGCCTTTTCCCCGGCCAGAAATAGAAGAAGTGGTGATCAATGTTGATCTGCAACGCGACGAACGGGTAGAAAGCAGCGGAATTTCATTACGCGAGTTGAATGTCGAGCGCCTGCAGATCGTCGCCGACATTCTGGCAAAAAGTGTGGTGCTTGCTTACTACGAGGCAAAAGTTGCACAAGTATTTGATTATATCGAGCCTTTAGCCGAGAACCTGAAGCGTGAAGGGCGGCGGGGTTATCAGGACAAAGCCTTATTACGCCAGATTGGCGGCACTTTATTGGTGCAGCATAAAATGGTTGCACGCGTCGAAGTGAGTGAAAAGCCCGAAATTCTCTGGGAGCACCCCGAATTAGAGCGCATCTACCTGCGGCTTCAGGACGAATATGAACTGCGCGAGCGCCATTTGGCGCTGGAACGCAAGCTGGATTTGATTGCCCGCACCGTAGAAACCCTGCTCGACCTGCTCCAGCACGACCGCAGCCTGCGCGTAGAGTGGTATATTGTCATACTGATCGTGATAGAGATATTTCTCACCCTGTATGCCATGTTTACGGGCGGAAAGTGATCCCCGTCACCCCCGCCGGTGGTCAAATTTGATAAGATAATCAAATTACTGTTTTGAGTGTTTGTCAGGAGACTGATTATGAAAGCAAAAGACCGCCGCCTCGATGAAATCAAGGCGCTGATCCCCGAAGTTATGCCCACCCAGGCCCTGGCGCTGCAAAGTGCTGGCGCGCTATTAATAGACGTGCGCGAAGCCGATGAAATTGCCGCCGGTAGCCCCCGGCAGGCGCTACGCATGGGGCGTGGTTTTTTGGAGCTACGCATAGAAGATGCGGTAGCGGACAAATCGCGCACCTTGCTGACGATCTGCGCGGGCGGCGTGCGCTCCCTGTTTGCGGCCGATGCGTTGCGCAATCTGGGTTACACCGATGTGCGCTCGGTGGCGGGTGGGTTTAACCGCTGGAAAAATCAGGGCCTGCCCTTTGAAACACCGTTGACCCTTGATGCCGATGCGCGCGAACGCTACTCGCGCCACCTGTTATTGCCGGAAGTCGGCGAAGCAGGTCAAATCAAATTGATGGGCAGCAAAGTATTATTGATCGGCGCGGGTGGCCTCGGCTCACCCTCTGCGTATTATCTTGCGGCGGCGGGCGTCGGCACGCTGGGCGTGGTCGATCACGACGTGGTAGACCGCAGCAATTTGCAACGGCAGATCCTGCATACCGAGGCACGCGTCGGTATGCCCAAGGTAGATTCTGCACGCGAGACACTGGAAGCCCTCAACCCTAAAATCAAGGTGGTGGGTTACAAAACCCATCTGAGCGCCGACAATGTTGAAGAGATCCTGTCAGGCTATGATGTCATTGTCGATGGCACTGACAATCTGCCCACACGTTATTTAATCAATGACGCCTGCGTCAAACTTGGTTTGCCCAATGTGCATGCGGCCGTGTACCGTTTTGAAGGCCAGATCACGGTATTCTGGCCGAGCCGTACTCTGTCGGGTCAGCTTGACCCGGAAAAACATCGCGGCGGCTGTTATCGCTGCATGTTCCCCGAGCCACCGCCCGCCGACATGGCGCCGTCCTGTTCCGAGATTGGCGTGTTAGGCGTCATGCCCGGCGTGATTGGCGTATTGCAAGCGGTTGAAGCGCTCAAAATACTGCTCAACATTGGCGAACCGCTGGTCGGTAAAATGCTGTATTACGATGCGCTGCGCGCCAGCTTCACCGAATTTAAACTCAAGCGTAACCCGCAGTGCCGTTATTGCAGTGCGGACGCGCACTTTCCTGGCTATGTTGATTATGCGCAAGTATGCGCTACAGCATAATATGCCACAATTAATATAATGGGGTCGTGATGGCGATTGCATACACGCTAAAGCAATACCTCGGCAGCAACCGCATCGCGCATACCGTGATAGAGTTGCCGTCGCCCCCATCATCCTCCATGGCGCCCATCACGTCGCTGCAGCAGGCCGCAGAAATAGTCGGCATTGCGCCGCAGTCGGTAGTCCAGGCCATTGCATTGAAAGATAACATTGGCCTGGTGATGGCCATCATTCCCATCACCCACACCCTCGACCTCAATGCTGTCTGCAAATTATTGCATCGCGAGTTAGTGTTGGCTCCGCAAGCCCAGGTGATGGCGGTTTTTCATGATTGCAAGCCCGAATTTATTCCGGCGGCAGGCGAAGCCTACGGCGTAAGAAGCATGCTTGACGATAGCCTTCTGCAACCCGTGGGTGACATTTATTTCGCAGCAGGAGATGACGCACACCTGATTCAGGTCCACAGCAAAATCTTTCATGTAATGCAGCGCAATGCCTGGCTCGGCGGTAATTTTACGCAGCATAAAAACGCCGCCGTTGCCACGCAAAGTAGCGACGGCGACTTAAAGCAGCGCATTGAGCGCATGGGTGTATTGCCCCCGTTGCCTGAAATGGCGCGCAAAATCATTCAGCTCAGCAGCAACGCAAAAGCTGGCGCCAACGATCTCGCCCGCCTCGTTGAGCTTGATCCCAGCCTCGCCGCACAAGTCATGCGTTACGCCAGCTCACCGTTCTTTGGTTATAAGGGCACGGTTGATTCAGTCGACACCGCCATCGCGCGCGTGCTGGGATACGACATGGTAATGAATCTGGCGCTTGGTGTTGCCACCACCAAGCCCTTTAGAATCCCACAGCATGGCCCGTTAGGCCTGGCAGCATTCTGGCGCCATGCGGCTTACAGCGCCGCCTTGATGCAGGCTTTGGGCCGAGCCATGCCCGAGCCGATCCGTCCACGTCCCGGGCTCACGTTCCTCGCCGGATTACTGCATAACTTTGGCCACTTGCTGCAAGGGCACTTATTCAAACAGGAATTTTCACAGATCAATGCAGCGGTAGAAAAAAATCCGGAAAGATCGGTGGTGTCCATCGAACAGGAAATTTTAGGCGCGGATCATTGCCAGGTCGGTTCATGGTTGATGAAAGCGTGGCGCTTGCCCGAAGAAATCGTAGTGACGGCGTTTGAACATCATAACGAAAACTATGTCGGCCCCCATGCCGTCTATGTGCATCTGGCGCTGGTCGCAGACCGCATGCTTAAAACCCACGGCATTGGTGATTCCGAAAGCCATGATGTGCCCCCGCCAATTCTGGCCGCATTAAAACTTGATGAAGTGCAAGTCATCATGGTCATGAACCGCTTGCTGGAAGGAAGTGATGGGTTGAACGCCATGGCGCAGCAGTTAGCCGCCTGACCCCATCACTCTGTAGCCAGTGCTTGCCGCAACACCTCGCGCAGATCATTCAAATGGCCATGAAAAAAATGATCAACGTCCTTCATGCACACCATCTGCGGCGCTGACGCCAGTTGCGTCGCCCATGCCAGCACGTCATGGCACGGCACAATCTCATCCTGATCACCCTGAATTAACAGCCACGGACAATCGGGCGCCGTAACGCCACTCACATCAAACATATTGACAGGTGGCGCGATGGTCACCAGCCGCGCCACCGGCCGGCGTTGTGCGCCCAGCAGCGCGATGTAGGCGCCAAATGAAAACCCCGCCAGCCACAGCGCATGATCAGGGTACGCCTCGTTCACCCAGTCGATCACCGCAAGCAAATCCTCGAGTTCTCCCGCACCCTCCGCATACTGCCCCGCACTGGCGCCCACGCCGCGAAAATTAAAACGTACCGTGCCCACGCCCAGGTCATTCAGGGTACGCGAAATTGAATGCACCACCTTATTGGTTAAAGTGCCACCGTAAAGAGGATGCGGATGGCAGATCACGCCAATGGCATGCATCACACCGCTGTCCAGCGGAAAGGCCGTAATCGCCTCAAGCGGCCCCACCGGCCCGGCCAATGTAAGCGCGGTGCTGACGCACGGCAGGCTGGTCTCCCCTTCGTAGAGATGTCTGTCCAGGGTGTGTGGCATAAATAAGGTGGGCTCAGTGGAAGATTGCAGGGGTAGACGGTAGCTATTGGCAAGTATATCATCTCACCTGATTGACCACTGGGCCGGTTCACTTGGCTGGGCGTGTGTTTGGCTGGGATGCAAATTTTTTTATTTTTATTGGCATTTTCCCAAAAAGGCACTAGAATATGCGCCTTGATCGGCGTCTTCTGGTTTAGGCGTCGTGAAGCCGTGGATCTTTAGAGTTTACTTTTTAAATAGGAACTGACATGAAATACCCAATTATCCTTGCTTCTTTATTGGCACTGTCCTTAACCGCTTGCGGCAAGAAGGAAGAACAGGTAGAGGCGCCTGCGCCTGCGCCTGAAGCGATGCCTGCGCCTGCTCCGGAGCCGATGCCTGCACCTGAAATGATGCCTGCACCTGCTCCTGAAGCAACGCCTGCTCCTGCTCCAGAAGCGACGCCTGCTCCTGCTCCGTAGCACTTGCTGCTGACCAGCAATCACGGTTTAGCAATGCGGTGATCAGATAAGGAGGTTCCTGATTGAATCCGGAACCTCCTTGCTGTATTTGTTAACCGGGTTCCTGGTGTGTAAGGTAGATCCTGGGATCTGTTAAAGAAATAAGTATGATGCTTATTTCTGGCCTGAATATTTCATAGATTCGCGCAATCATTGTGCGGCCCTGCATTGTCAGGGAATTGACAGGGAAGTTTGTAAAGGGTCGTAGTTATTTTGCGGCTCACAGAAAAACTCTTTCATATCAATTCATCCGCCACACAAAGATTTACGTGTGTCATAAGGTTTGCCCCTGATTTGCAGGGGTTCCCCCTGAAATATTTGGTCTAAAACAGAGCCCCGGTTCCCCTTTTTTATTTTTTACGCCCCTCATATTCTGTTATTTGCCGTTCTATGTGTTGCGTTACATTCAAAACGCGCCGTATGTTTGCCCCCAAATCTCCTTTTCCTACCCGCGATTCAGAACGTACATACAAAATGCTTCCACCGTCAGGCGAAGTGTAAACCTGTAATGTTACATTATCTTTAAATTGCCAGAGCAATGTCGTTGCCACTGCGGTGAGTTGATACGCAGTGGGTTGAGCGTTGGAAACCAGCCACCCCGCGTCGGCTACCGCCTGCCGGCTAAAACGAAACAGTACCTCGGGCGGCACAGCAAAACGGCGTGGCCGCAATTCCGGAAAAGGGTGATTTTCCCGCGTTTCTGCAACATGGGTTGTGAGATAAGTTTTAAGTCGAGTGCCGATCCCCGGCGTGTCCAGCAAGGGTGGGTGATTCCAGGCCAGCGATGCGCCCACGAACACCACCGGCAACAAAACCAGAACCAGTGCTACACGCAAGACGAGAGAAAGAGTAGGCATATCCATGGGATTTCCGAATTGGTGTGGCGCGCCGTCCACGAAAAGCACGAAAGACACGAAAAAGTTTTAGCAAGAAAACCTCGCCAGTTACAATACGGCTCATTTAACCTTATGCCACAACACGTTTTTCTGTCCCCGCGTTGTGGTAAAATTGAGCTGTTCCCGCGTGTGCGGCCAATCTTAAAGTGAATCTACCAGATCATGCGATACCAGGATAGTTTTGATGTGATTGTCATCGGCGGCGGTCACGCTGGCACCGAGGCGGCGCTGGCGGCGGCGCGCATGGGTGCGCGTACGCTGCTGCTGACGCACAGCATCGAAACCTTGGGGCAAATGAGCTGTAATCCCGCCATTGGCGGTATCGGCAAAGGTCATCTGGTAAAAGAAATTGATGCGCTGGGCGGCTTGATGGCGCATGCCGCAGATCGCGCCGGTATCCAGTTTCGTATCTTGAATGCCAGCAAAGGCCCGGCGGTGCGCGCCACCCGCGCTCAGGCCGACCGCGTACTCTACCGGCAGGCGGTGCGCGCCGCGCTGGAAAACCAGCCCAATCTGGTGTTGTTCCAGCAGGCGGTGGTGGACCTGGATGTGGACAACGGCCGCGTCACAGGCGTGGTGACGCAAATGGGCCTGCGTTTTGCGGCGCGTAGCGTGGTGTTGACGGCGGGCACCTTTCTCGGTGGCTTAATCCATATTGGCCTGGCGAATTACGAAGGCGGACGCGCCGGTGACGCACCGGCCAATGCGCTGGCGCGGCGCTTGCGCGAGCTGCCGTTCCGTGTTGATCGCCTCAAGACTGGCACACCGCCGCGCATTGATGGGCGCAGCATTGATTATTCGCAGCTTGGCGCGCAACCCGGTGATGATCCGCTGCCGGTGTTTTCTTATCTGGGCTCGGCCAGCGAACATCCGCGCCAGGTGCCTTGCCATATCACCGCCACCAACGAACGTACCCATGACATCATTCGTGGTGGGCTATCGCGTTCGCCGATGTACACCGGCGTGATCGAAGGCGTGGGGCCGCGTTATTGCCCGTCGGTGGAAGACAAGGTGGTGCGCTTTAGCGACAAAACTTCACACCAGATTTTTGTTGAGCCAGAAGGCTTGACGACCCACGAAGTGTATCCTAATGGCATTTCCACCAGCCTGCCGTTTGATGTGCAATTTGAGCTGGTGCGCTCGATTCGCGGTTTTGAAAATGCGCATATCACCCGCCCCGGCTATGCCATTGAATACGATTTTTTTGATCCGCGCGATCTCAAGCCGTCGCTTGAAACCAGGCACATGGCGGGGCTGTTTTTCGCTGGGCAGATTAATGGCACCACTGGCTATGAAGAAGCGGCTGCGCAAGGTTTGATTGCGGGCATGAACGCCGCGCTGCTGGCGCAAGACAAACCCGCGTGGTGTCCGCGCCGCAATGAAGCGTACATCGGCGTATTGATTGACGACCTGATTACGCGTGGCACCAGCGAGCCGTACCGCATGTTCACCAGCCGCGCCGAATACCGCTTATTGCTGCGTGAAGACAATGCTGATCTGCGCCTCACCGCCAAAGGCCGTGAACTGGGTTTGGTGGATGACGTGCGCTGGCGCGCCTTTGAAGAAAAGCGTGATGCCATTGAAGCTGAAACGGCGCGCCTCAATTCCACCTGGGTGCGTCCAGAAACCTTGCCCGACGCCGACGCCCAGCGCGTGCTCGGCACCGGCATTACCCACGAATACTGCCTGATGGATTTGCTGCGCCGCCCGGATGTCACCTATGCGTCGTTGATGACGCTGCCCAATGCCGATGCGGGCGTGATTAATTCTAAAGTGGCTGAGCAGGTAGAAATCCAGGCTAAATATTCCGGTTACATAGACCGCCAGCACGACGAAATCGAGCGCAGCCGCCGCAACGAAGAAACCTGTTTGCCCGTTGATCTGGATTATGACAGTGTGTCGGGTTTGTCCTCCGAGGTACGGCAGAAATTCACCGCCCAACGCCCCGACACCCTCGGCCAGGCCGCGCGCATTCCCGGCGTTACGCCCGCGGCGATTTCATTGCTGCTGGTGCACCTGAAAAAACGCTCGGGGCAGCGGCGGTTGGGGTGATGGCGTGTGCTGCTGAAATATCATGCACACATGGCATTTTTTGTGATAAATTTGGACATATCTAATTATAAAGTTGTTATTGGGGACATGTCATGCCGCTGCCGATCCATTCTGTAGTATTGTCATTTACCGCCGCTGCGCTGTTGATTCTTTCCGGTTGTGGGGGTGGTTCACCGCAAAGCAGTAATACTGATCCCGCACCCACAACCAATCCTGTCGCTTCTCTGGCGGCACCGGCAGCCGTAGCGGCCACGACAGATGCCGGGCAAGTGACGCTGCGATGGGATCCTGTTGAAGGCGCTGCATCTTATGCTATTTTCATGGACGCTCCTGCGGCTGGTGCCGCGCTGGCTAGCAAAGTCGCCGATGCCGTGACCAGCCCATACACAGTGAACGGCTTGGCTCGTGGCCAGACTTATCTCTTTACGATCGTGGCGATCACAGCCGATGGCAACGAAGGCGAAGGATCTGCCGCGATTCCAGTGCGCTTACCCATGACGGCCACAGCGCTGGTGACTGGCGCGGAACATAGTTGTGCGCTGTTATCAGACGGAGCAGTAAAATGCTGGGGACGCAATAATGCCAGTCAGTTAGGCAGTGCTATTGTTGACTACTCCGCCAGTCCAGTAGCGGTGCCGGGCGTTGCCAATGCGAAAGCTATCTCGGCCGCCGGGCAACATAGCTGTGCTGTTTTGAGCGATGGCAGCATGCAATGCTGGGGAACCTATGGTGAGGGCGCTGCTGCGGTTATGTTTGCCTCACCCATAGTGATTGGCGGTGTTGCTACTGCAGTGTCGGTGGCCTCTGCCAGAGATACCGATTGTGCGTTGTTGAGTGATGGGACGGTGATGTGTTTTAATCCGGTTCCGGTTCCGATCGGGACTTCTCTGACGGCAACAATCCCGTCCGAGCTGGTAGGGTGGGACCCTTCATTATTTGGTCCGGTGCCCGCATTTGCGCCCTCGCTATCAAAAGCGCCTGCCCTGATGCTAGTGGGTACGATGGTTAGTGGTGTTGCCGATGTGAAGCAGGTCGTGGCAGGTACAGACTTTACCTGTGCGCTATTGAATGATGGTACGGTGACGTGCTGGAGTGGTGTAACGGGTCGCTTGGGGTCTATTGCCCCGCGGCCATTGCCAAACATTGCTGGAGCAACTGCCATTACGGCAAGGGGTGGCCAAGCGTGTGTACTCATGCCAGCAGGTGTGCAGTGCTGGAATATGAGCCGTTACGGGTGTATGTACCCACCAGATGGTGGTGTGCGGTGCTGGATGAGAGGGGATTACCGTGCGCCCTTAATTTTTACATTCTTGCAAATACAGAGCGCGTTAAGTGAGGTTAAGGCAATTGCCGTAGGTACCGACGTATCACCAAGTGCTTACTTTGCTATTGTGAATGGAGGGGCAGTGTACGAATGGAATGTTTTGCCGCTGAACGCTCCCGGATTCTCATCTCAGCAGAGTTCGCTAACCACGCCCACACCTGTTTCATCGCCCGTGTTGGTAACGGATCTTGTCAATGTTGCAACCATCGCTAATGGTAATGCGCATGGCTGCGCGTTGCTGTTAAGTGGTGATGTGGCGTGTTGGGGCAGCAATCAATACGGGCAGGTGGGCAATGGTGAGATCAGTGATGGGGTTGCCTTGCCCACGTTTGTTACTACTATTTCTCAGTGAATGATATTTTTTTGCCAGCCTTAGCAGCATTGTTAATTGTCTCTACGACATCATGGATGACTGAAAAAATTTCTTTGTACGGTGCCTTAAAGAATTCCCTTCTGTCAGTTACACGAAAAGATGCCAATCTCTTGTGAATTTCTTTTTCAGCAGTAGTGCAGTCAGTAACTTCCCAATCCTGCATTACCGCGAAGTAATCAATTACGCCAGATGTTCTAGATAGGTCATTTGCCCTAACATCAGGCGTTCTCTTCGTTAAACCTATTTTGTAAATATCTCGCTCATACTGCGGATTACGCATCACATAAATGAACCCATAATTGGGGCCGGCAGGTACGGCTTCATGATTAGCGAATGAACCACGAATATATGATTCCGATACGGCGGATCCATTTGGTGATGTGTTGGTCGGGGGCGTTTCATTCGAAATTTCGATCCATGTACGTCCTTTTGTGGACTGCTTGTTTTTGCCTATTCCGATTTCCCATGGAAGCAGGCTTTTCCAGTAGCCGTCCGTTTTGTTAGTATACGCGGGTGTCGAAATTGTCACCGAGGAGCCGAATGAGAATTCTTGTGGGCTGGAAATTTCTCGAACTTCCCGTAAAAATACTTTCGAATATGGTTCGGCGCGTTCAATCAATTTCCGATGTTTCAGGCTCTTTTGCTTTGACTTAAGCTCTGTCTGGAAAGATTGAAGTTTGGTCATTTCGGAATGGGTGGCCGCGAACTGAGGAAGTATCATTAACGTCTTGCACAATTCAAACGCTGCTTGACGTTCATCGAGAGTATTCTTCGAGTTTTCGTAGACCCTTGTAAGTTGTTCGCTTATCGTTCCGTCTGGCAGTTTCAACGTTTCGATATCGTCAGTATATGAAAGGAATCCGTTGCCGAGGTCTTCCGCATAGTATCTAAAGCAGCTTGTTTTATCAGCCAGATCAAATCTTGTTATTGCCAGTATGCGCTGACGATCTGAAACTCCATTGAGCATTACACGCCCAAATTGCAAAGTGGCATCTGGCTTGATCTGCTCTTTTCCAAAATGGCTTGTGATACTTCGATATTTTTCTATGTCCTCTTGCTTACCGGACTCTCCTCCAAGAAGAAACACAACAATCTCTGAGCCTGAACGTATCAATGAGGCACCCGCAACGCACAGGGTATTACCGCATTTCATAGAAAACTCGAATACCTTGGGATGTTCGGAGACATTGAAAGAGTAAATAACACCTTCATCCATGTGGAGCGACATGTGCTCTAGGGTATTTTCCTCACTAACCGATGTCAGCCAATCAATAAAATGGGTAAACGAAAAAATGTAGTCACGTTCAGGTTTTAGTTTGAAATAATTGAGTTCTGGTCGATATTCGAAGAAGCACTCCGCGAAAGCGAAGGACGTAGGCATTACCCAAAGGCCATGTGAGAAAGCTCTGCTGTTATATTCCCCAAAGTAATATCTGAGTGCCTCGCTCATAGGCAATTTAGAGCTATTCCAATTGGTCACGGCCACCGTGGCGCTAGCAATTTCGCACGCTTGCTTTACATATTCGCTCGTTTGGGGAGTTTTGACACTACTCAAAAAATCAATAACTCGCTGGTAATCCGGCGACCATTTTGGGGGAATTGCCCAATAACCTATTGAGCGCAGCCTTTGTTCCCGATCTTTCATCTAAATAATGAGATGATATGAACTGCTGGAGCGGCAAGTGGATGAAACGGCGAAGCTGGCGACCATGCGTTACCCCTTTTGAACAAGTTTGGTGGGCACGGTTTTGTACCCACCCTTGCTACTTTCCATTCAGCGTATCTCACCGCCCCGTCAAAGTCCGTACCCCACCCTCATGCCCCAACAACAGCACATCTGCCGGACGCAGGGCGAACAGGCCGTTGGTGACGATGCCGGGGATGTTGTTGAGCTGGGCTTCGAGTTTGGCGGGTTCCATGATGGTGAGGTTGTGCGCGTCGATAATCAGGTTGCCGTTATCGGTGGTGTAGCCGTCGCGTAACACCGGTTTGCCACCCAGTTTTACCAGCTCGCGCGCGACGTAGCTGCGTGCCATGGGGATGACTTCGATGGGCAGGGGAAACTTGCCCAGCACGTCCACCAGTTTTGATTCATCGGCGATACAGACGAATTTGCGGCTGGCGGCGGCGGCGATTTTTTCACGTGTCAGCGCCCCGCCGCCGCCTTTGATGAGGTGCAGGTAGCGATTGGATTCGTCGGCGCCGTCGACATACACGGCGATGTCGTTGACCGCGTTCAGGTCAAATACCGGGATGCCGTGCCCCTTGAGGCGCTCGGCGGTGGCGATGGAGCTGGCCACGGTGCCTTCGATCTTGTGCTTGATGCCTGCCAGGGCATCGATAAAGAAATTGGCGGTAGAGCCTGTGCCTACCCCCACGATGGCGCCTACGGTGACGTAATCCAGTGCCGCCAGGGCGACCGCTTTTTTCATTTCATCTTTAGTCATGGTGTGCTCCAACAATATATATACCGGAAAATATACCCGGATATGGCCGATTATGCTAGTTTATAGCCTATGAAACAATACATCGAAAAAATTCTCAAGGCGCGCGTTTACGACGTGGCGCAGCAAACGCCGTTGGATCTGATGCGTAATTTGTCGCAGCGCTTGAATAACCATGTGATGCTCAAGCGCGAAGATCTGCAGCCGGTATTTTCCTTCAAGCTGCGTGGCGCGTATAACAAGATCGTCAATCTGCCGCCGGAGGTCGCCAGAAACGGCGTGATCACCGCGTCGGCGGGCAATCACGCTCAAGGCGTTGCGCTGGCGGCCAGCAAGCTGGGGATTCGTTCGCTGATTGTGATGCCGCGCACTACGCCGGACATCAAGGTGGCCTCGGTGCGCAACCTGGGCGGCACCATTACGCTGCATGGCGATACCTATGACGAGGCGTATCAGCATGCCGTGACGCTCGCCGAACAAAATGGCATGGCGTTTGTGCATCCGTATGATGACCCGGACGTGATCGCCGGACAGGGTACGGTGGCGATGGAGATTCTGCGCCAGCATACCGATCCGTTGCACGCGATTTTTGTGCCGGTGGGTGGCGGTGGCTTGATTGCGGGCGTGGCGGTGTATGTTAAATACCTGTGGCCAGAGATCAAGGTGATCGGCGTCGAACCTGAAGATGCCGCCAGCATGTATGAGGCGCTGCGCGATGGCGAACGTACGGTGCTGAGCCATGTCGGTATTTTTGCCGATGGCGTGGCGGTGAAGCAGGCGGGCAAAGAACCTTTTCGCATTGCGCAGCAGTATGTCGACGAGATCATCCTGGTGAACACCGATGAGATCTGCGCGGCCATCAAGGATATTTTTGACGATACCCGTTCGATTGCCGAACCGGCCGGTGCGCTGGCGGTGGCGGGACTTAAAAAATATGTTGGGCGCGAAGGCGTCACGGCGCAGCGCATGGTGGCGATTGATAGCGGCGCCAATATGAACTTTGGGCGGTTGCGCCATGTTGCCGAGCGCGCCGAAGTCGGCGAACGGCATGAGGCAATATTGGCGGTGACCATTCCTGAACGTCCAGGTAGCTTTGGCGAATTTTGCCATATGATCGGTGATCGCAGCATTACCGAGTTTAATTACCGCTATGCCGACGCGGCTACCGCCCATGTGTTCGTCGGCATCAAGCTGGCGCAGGGTGATGCGGAGCGGCATGAGATTGTGCAGTGCTTGAAGAATGCTTCGTACCCCGTCATCGACATGACCGACAACGAAATGGCCAAACTGCATGTGCGCTATATGGTCGGCGGGCACCCGCCGGTTATTGGGCATGAGCGGATTTACCGCTTCGAGTTTCCGGAGCGGCCGGGCGCGTTGCTGCGCTTTCTCGATAAAATGGGACGGCGCTGGAACATCAGCCTGTTCCATTACCGCAACCATGGCGATGCCTATGGCCGGGTGCTGGTGGGGGTGCAGGTGCCTCCGGCAGAGGCGGTGGCGTTTCAGGATTATCTGGCGGACTTGAACTATGCGTATGAAGATGAAACGGAGAATCCGGCGTACCGGCTGTTTCTGAGTTAGGCCAACATCCGGCAGTTAGCATGACCCAACCCTTCGACACGCCCACTACGCGGGCTGCTCAGGGCGAACGGGGTGCTCGCTTATTTGGTGGATCCCACAAAAAACCGTTCGTGCTGAGCCTGTCGAAGTGTGGGCGGTTTTTTATTACGGCAACAGAGCCTGAGTTAAACCAGAAAACGCCGGCCGCTCCTGCGCATCCTGCGCCCGCGGCACTTGCGCGTCCCTGCGCGGCGTATTTTCCAGCGTGAAACACAAAAACAAAAGGCCCGTTAAGGGCCTTTTGTTTTTACTATAAAACCACGCTTTACATTGCTACTGGCGCGGCTTTTTTCTTGGAAGCAGCCTTTTTCTTGGGGGCTGCTTTCTTCTTGGATACAGCCTTCTTCTTCGGGGCTGCGGCCTTCTTCTTTGAAGCTACCTTCTTTGAAGCTACTTTTTTCGAAGCTACCTTCTTGGTAACAGCCTTCTTCTTGCTGACGGCTACCTTTTTCTTTGAAGCTACTTTCTTCTTTGCAACTGCTTTCTTTAAAGCCATGGTTTACTCCTCCATATGTGAAATGCACATTTGCCCAACTGGGATGGGCGCGGTTAAGTATAACTAACTTTCAAAATACTTCTAGTCTTAACGAAAGTTATATCGTCAAGCGATTCCGATTACTTTAATAGTTTTCGTGAAAAAGTGTATCTAGTTTTAAAATATATTGCCACTCTTTTGTTGCGATGGCCATTATAGAGAGTCGATTGCCACGTTTCAAGAGCGTCATTGAATGTAGTTGATCGTGATTTTTGAGTTCATCAAGACTGATGACGCGGCTGAATGAGCGCACGTAACGCACGTCAACCATATACCAACGCGGCTGGTCTGGATCGCTGCCGGGATCATAATGCGGATCGTTGTGATCAAATGCAGTGAAGTCGGGATAGCCTTCCCTGACAATTTCGACGATGCCAACGATGCCGGGCACTTTGCAATTGGAATGATAAAAATAGGCTAAATCGCCAATTTTCATTTGATCGCGGAGCATGTTACGCGCTTGATAATTGCGTACGCCATCCCAGTGTTCAGTTTGCTTCGGGCGGCTCTTGAGCATGTCGATGCTGAAGGCATCGGGCTCGGATTTCATCAGCCAGTAATTCACGGTGCGTCCTTTGCGGGAAGGCGGGTGGGCAGGTAGAGTCGTCTCTCAGTGGCAATCGCCTGCAACGGAACATCCCAGCAAAAGTGTTGTAATGTTGCAACACACTGGAAGTCATAAGCGAGGCCGACCAGGCGTGGCTTACGCCAATGCTGGCGCCAGTATAAATTCTGGCGAAGAAAAGAAAAGGTCTTGTCATAGAATCCGCCGCCCATGCCGAGGCGGTTACCTTGCGTGTCAAAGGCGACCAGAGGTGTTAAAACCAGATCCAGCACCCAGGGCGGCGCGCGGTGCGCAGTCGAGAGGCACGGCTCAAGAATGCCGAAACGATTCGGCGTTAAGGGGTCGCCCTGGCGATAAGGCACAAACCATAAACGCCCGCTGGGGAGTGGACTTAATACCGGTAAATAACAGGTTTTACGCATTGCCCATGCGCGCTGCATAAGTGGTGTGGGATCAAGTTCGCCGCGTTGCGGAAGGTAGCAGGCGATGTGTCGGCTGCGCTGAAACAGTGTGGAGTGGGCGATGCACTGCGCCACTTGAAGTGCCGCGTGGGCTTGTTCTGCCGGACTGAGGCTGGAGCGCTGAGCGCGCATCTGCCGGCGCAATTCACCGCGTAATTCGGCGTGTGAAGGAGTAGGTAGGGGTAACAAAGAGGAACATCCTCCGCCTGTGACGTAACAGACCTTTGTTCTTGAACCAATGGTTCAAGTGGGTACTTGTGCGATATATCAGGCTTTCCACTCCACCAAGAAGTGGTGTGGACATGCACAACAATACCAGCAAACAAGTTCCCGGGGTTTAAGAATTAGGCTCAAGAAAAACCCAGTCCATACACGGGCACCGCAGAGGATGTTCCAAGCTTAATTCTAGCTGAAAAAGCTGGCGGATACTATCTGCGGACTAAAGCTACCCGCGCTTTCTTTACAGGGTACCCTATAGTTCAAGCTGGCGATCCCGATACAAGGCTCCGTCAACCTTGTGTTGCAGCACTTTGATGCGCTGGCCGAGTGATTGGGTGGTGTCGTCTTTCCGGGAATGGTGCTGGAGTAGTTCGTGGGTAATATTCAGCGCCGCCATCACGATGATGCGGTCCGCTCCCACCACTTTGCCAGTGTCGCGGATGGCCTGGATGGCCTCATTGAGGCGCTGCGCTGAGGCCAACAGGTTATCGCGCTCTTCTGCCGGACAGGCAATGCGATATTCCTTATCCAATATCTGCATGGTAACGGCGACGCTGTCTGTGATGTTGTTCATGCGTCATACTCCATGGACTTAAAGCGCAGGATCATCGATTCCACCCGCGAGCTGACGATCTCGGTTTTTTTGATGAGATGAGCGCGCTCAGCCAATAAGTTGGTTCGCTCAGTCAATAGACCCGTCTGTTGGCTGCGCAGCAACGCGTTTTCTTCGCGCAGCCGGTCGCAGACCTGAATAAGCTCATCAATACGAAATTCGAGATTACGCAGATCTTGTTCGATGGCGCGGGCGGGTGTTTCTGGTTTGATAGTTTTCATGGATCAAATAGTAGACCGGACGCAGCGCGTGGTCAAGGCCGGGTGTGGATGTTTAATCATGCCAACATTTTGATGAAACCCGCTACCAAGGATGATAGCATGGTACCAAAGCCCGATTTGCGCGCCAGTGTGGTGCGTAAATATAAAAACAGGGGGAGTGATGATATGACAGACGATGCTGAACTTACCCAATACGATGAGCTGAATGAAGCGCTGCGGCGCGTTGGCTCGTCGGCTGATGTTGCGGAATGCCACGGCTTGCTGAGCGGTTTGCTGTGCGTGAAAGAAACGGTGGATAGCGCCGCCTGGATATCCCATATTCTGGGTGCCGCCCCCGATGTGAATGGCGGTGAAGAGGTGGAGCTGAACGAAGATGGCCGCGCCTTGCTCAGCGCTTTGCTGGGTCGGGTGCTGGATCAGTTAAATGACATGGACTATGGCTTTCATCCATTGTTGCCCGATGACGACGAGCCACTGGAAAAGCGCGCGGCGGCGTTGGCGGAGTGGTGTCAGGGTTTTGTGCTGGGCCTGAGCATGGGTGGCATCGAAGAGATCGGCCAGTTGCCGGAGGCTTCCGACGAAATCATCAAAGACATGGCGGAAATCGCCCAGATGCACGCTGACGCGGACGCAGCGACCAATGAAGACGAAACCGCCTACGCGGAGATCGTCGAGTATGTGCGCATGGGCGTGCTGCTGGTGCGTGAAGAGTTGCGCACCATCAGTAAACCGCATCCTGATGACGTGGTGGTGCACTAAATGGATAAACAAGAATTCGCCAAACGCCGCGCGCACCTGATGCGCCACATCGGCAAAGATGGCGTGGCGATTCTGCCCGCCGCGCCGCAGGCATTGCGCAACCGTGACAGTGAATACCCCTACCGTCCCGACAGTGATTTTTATTATCTCACCGGTTTTGCTGAACCAGACGCGGTGGCGGTGCTGGCGCCCGGCCGCAAGCAGGGCGCATATATATTATTTTGCCGAGCGCGCGACCCCAAAATGGAAATCTGGAATGGCCCGCGCGCGGGCCAGGAAGGCGCGCTCGCCCTGTATGGCGCAGACGAAGCTTATCCCATTAGCGAGCTTGATAGCATCCTGCCGGGCCTGCTGGAGAATCGCCGCACGGTGTTTTATGACATGGGTCGCCAACCGGCGTTTGATCAGCAGTTGTTGGGCTGGATTAACCGCGTGCGCGGCAAGTCACGCAGTGGTGTACGCGCGCCCATGGTGTTTTCATCGTTGAGCGAGCCAGTGCATGAAATGCGCTTGTTCAAAAGCACTGCTGAAGTGGCGGCGATGCGGCGCGCGGCGGTGGTGTCCTCGGCGGCGCATCGCCGTGCCATGCAGACCTGCAAACCCGGCATGATGGAATACCAGATCGAGGCCGAGTTGCTGCATGAATTTGTGCGCGAAGGCTGCCGTTTTCCCGCCTATAATCCCATCGTCGGCGGCGGCGCCAACGCCTGCACGCTGCATTATAACGATAACAACGCACGCCTCAATGACGGCGAGTTGCTGTTGATTGATGCCGGCGCGGAATTTAATTATTACGCCGCTGACATCACCCGCACCTTTCCCGTGAATGGCCGGTTCAGCCCGGAACAAAAGGCGCTCTATGAATTGGTGCTGGCCGCGCAATATGCAGCCATCGACAAAGTGCGCCCCGGCAACCACTGGAACGAGCCGCACCAGGCGGCGGTGCGGGTGCTCACCATCGGTCTGGTGAAACTGGGTTTGCTCAACGGCAAACCCGCACAGCTTATCAAAGATGAAAGTTACCGCCTATTTTACATGCACCGTACTGGCCATTGGCTAGGCATGGATGTGCATGACGTGGGCGAATACAAAGTGGATAATGCCTGGCGCCCCCTCGAACCGGGCATGGTGCTCACGGTAGAGCCGGGTTTATACATCCCGGCAGGCAGCGCCAACGTGCCAAAAAAATGGTGGAACATCGGCATTCGTATTGAAGACGATGTGCTGGTAACCAAACACGGCAATGACGTGCTCACCCGTGATGCACCCAAAACTGTGGCGGAGATTGAGGCGTTGATGGCCTCGGCTTATTCCAATTCTTGTTAAAAACGACACTTGTCATTCCGAACGCACGTGAGGAATCCTTGAAGATCTCTCACATTCGTTCGAGACAAGGATTTCTCGCTACGCTCGAAATGACAGTAAAAATGATATCTGCGAAAGATATAGGCACTTCTAACGAGAGTTGGAATTAAATATGGCTACAAGCGATTACGACATCCTGATTATCGGCGGCGGCATGGTCGGCGCCAGTCTGGCATGCGCGCTCGGCAATCAGCCAGGGTTGCGTATTGGTTTGATCGAAGCCACGCCGTTAGGTGCAACGGCCACGCCGGGAAGCGCAGCCACATCCATGGCGGTTCCCTCCAGTTATGACGACCGCTCCATCGCCCTGGCCTATGGCACGCGCCGCATTTTTGAAGGCATGGGTTTGTGGCCGCTGCTGGCCGACAGCACCTCGCCGATAAAAAAGATTCACGTCTCTGACCGTGGCCACTTTGGCGTGACGCGCCTGAATTGCGCCGATGAAGGCGTAGACGCGATGGGCTATGTGGTGGTGAGCCGCGTGTTGGGTCAGATGTTGGCGCGCGCACTGGCAAACGTGCCCAATGTTGATTTAATCTGCCCTGCCCTGCTCACCGACATTACCATTAACAGCAGCGGCGCCCAGATTGTCATAGATCAAGCTGGCACACAACGCACGCTCACCGCGCAACTGGTAGTTGCGGCAGACGGCGGCAAATCGGCGGTGCGCGAACACCTGGGCATCGCTTCAACCACCTGGGACTACCATCAGACCGCCATCATTACCAACATCACCCCGCAACATAACCACGCGCAGACCGCCTACGAACGCTTTACCGAAACCGGCCCCATCGCCATGCTGCCCATGAGTGACAACCGCTGCGCCGTAGTCTGGACGGTCGCCAGCGACCAGGCCGCCAACATCATGCGCATGGATGACGATGCGTTCCGCCACGGCCTGCAAGCCGCGTTTGGTTATCGCCTGGGTAAACTGCAGAAAGTCGGCACACGCCGCGCCTATCCGCTCGCGCTCACCGCCGCCCGCGAACATGTGCGCCCGCACCTTGCCATCATCGGCAATGCCGCGCATACCCTGCACCCCATCGCCGGGCAAGGTTTTAATCTGGGGCTACGCGATGTCGCCGCCCTCGCGCAAATCGTGGTAGACGCCCGCCGTGGCGGACGCGACATCGGCAGCATGGATGTTCTGGCAGATTATGCGGACTGGCGCCGCCACGACCAACGCCGCGCCATCGCCTTCACCGACAGCTTGATACGCATCTTCACCAACCCGCTGGCGCCGTTTGCGCTGGGGCGTAACCTCGGATTAGTGGCTGTTGACCTGCTGCCCCCGCTGAAGCATATCCTGGCGCGTCAGACTATGGGCTTGGTGGGCAAACTGCCGAGACTGGCGCGTGGGTTGGCATTGTAAAAATCTGTTCAGTAATTTTTAGAGCTTCTCTTTGATATCCATCGCCAATGCCAGCGCACGTTCTACGCTGGCATCCACCACCGTGTAATGTCCCATTTTGCGTCCGGGGCGGGCTTCGCGCTTGCCGTAGAGATGCAGGTTGGCCTGCGGGCAGGTGAGTATACTTTCCCAATGGGGTATGTCGCCGCCCCATACATCACCAAGCAGATTGACCATCACGGCAGGCGATAGCAAACGCGTATCGCCCAGCGGCAGACCGCACAACGCGCGCACTTGCTGTTCAAATTGATCAGTCACGCAGGCATCCAGCGTGTAGTGGCCACTGTTATGCGGGCGGGGCGCGATTTCGTTGACGAGTAGCCGCTCGCCACCCGCGCTATCAGCCACCACGAAAAACTCCACCGCCAGCACGCCACAATAATTCAGGCGTTCGGCAATTTGCGTGGCGATACGGCGCGCCTGTTCCGCCAGATTGTCGGGAATGCGCGCCGGAGCCAGCGTAACATCGAGTATGCCATTGCAATGTTGATTTTCTGCTATTGGAAAAACCGCGATCTGTGCGTCTGCGCCGCGTGCCAGGATCACCGAGATTTCCAGCGTCAGCGGCACCAATTCTTCCAGTACGCATGGCGCACCGCCCATGTCGTCAAAGGCGCGCAATGCTTCATCAATGTTGTTGACGCGTGCCTGACCCTTGCCATCGTAGCCGAGTTGGCTGCGCTTGATGATGCAAGGGAGCCCCGCCGCCGTACCGACTTGGCGCATAGCGGCGGCGATGTCGTCGCGCGACTGGATCACGGCATAGCGCGCGCAGGGAAAGCCATGATCAGTGAAAAACTGTTTTTCAGCTATACGGTTTTGAGAAATCGCCACGGCTTCAGCGCTGGGGCGCACGGTACAAAACTGTGCGAGAAAACGCAGGCTGTCAGCAGGCACGTTTTCAAATTCGGTGCTGACCGCCGCGCATTCTTTGCCGAACTCTTCGAGCGCATGCTGATCCGAAAAATCGGCAACGATATGCCGGTCAGCAAAATGCGCGGCGGGGCCGTGGGGGTCGGGATCCAGCACTATCACGGAGTAACCGAGGGTGCGCGCCGCTGTGGTGAACATGCGGCCAAGCTGCCCGCCGCCAAGAATGCCTAGCGTACTACCCGGTAAAATCATTTAACCGGCGGCAAGGCCATTGCCAGCACGCTGTCGCGCAACGTGTCACGGAAGGTGTTGAGGCGTTGTGTTAAATCCGCGTTGTTGCGCGCCAGCAGTGCCACGGCGAACAAGCCGGCATTCGCAGCGCCAGCGTTACCAATCGCAAATGTCGCTACGGGGATGCCTTTGGGCATTTGCACAATCGACAGCAACGAATCCATGCCGTTCAGATGTTGGGACGGCACTGGCACACCCAACACTGGCACCGTGGTTTTGGAAGCCAGCATGCCGGGCAGATGCGCCGCGCCGCCCGCGCCCGCAATAATGCAGGCCAGTCCGCGTGCGTGTGCATCCTGCGCATATTGAAACAGCAGATCCGGCGTGCGGTGCGCTGACACCACCCTGGCTTCATACGCGATGCCAAAGGCGTCCAGTTGCTGGGCGGCGTGTTGCATCACGTCCCAGTCACTGTTGCTACCCATTACCACACCGACCAATGGATTGTTCATGCCGCAATGCCCGAAAAATAGTTGTATGGCGCGCCCGAGAGGATTCGAACCTCTGACCCTTGCCTTCGGAGGGCAATACTCTATCCAGCTGAGCTACGGGCGCCGATTTTTGCTGCGATAAAGCACGTTAGCATAGCGTATTATGCTGGTTTATGTCCATCTTCGACAGGCACATGAAGGGACTTGCCGGAACATGGAAACATGGGGTCGCCGCTGACGGGATTTTCTTTTGCCTTGGGGCTGGCGTTGGATTGGCCTTGCTCGGTGTTGTTGCCCCAACCATTGCCGCCCGCAGTGTGCTCAAGGAGGTGTTTCACTAAAGGAAACCGTGCGACACTTCCCTCTGCAGTGGCAGGCCGCCCACCCACCGTTCGACCTTGGATCGAACGGATCTTTCAATCGCAACTCCATTTGGAAAGGTGCCGAGCGATCCCTGCCTCGCGACGATTCCAAAATAATCTCCAAAATAACCTTTGCTTAGATCCCAAAATGGGTATGCCCCATAGGCGCCCGGGCTTGATACTCTCGTTCCGGGCGTGCAGTTAAATACAGTGTTCTGGCATTCGTGCCAGAGACCGAATCCATAGTGCCAGTCTTCCCCAAGGCCCGTGACCGTCGGCGAACTGGCGATGATGACGGAGGCGGCGTGGTCTGACAGAAGTTGTTTCATTGACCCGGAATTCAAGAGCGCGCCATTACTCAAGGCCTTGAGAAAGTCCATGTACTCCTCACCAGTCCAATGCATGCCGCCGGCAAGCCGGGGGTTCGTTGAAGAAGGAAGGTCATAAGTTGCGGTTGGGAAGAGGCCGGTTTGTGCTTTGAATTCCGAGAAGATGTCCTGCCAGCCTGCGACACCCCGCGCCTTGATTGTCATGAGACCTGCCACTTGCAGGTGTGTGCCCACATAGTAAAACCGCTGCCCGGGAGTAATTCCGTTGCCGGTGTTGGCGTCCGCGATGTTGCTGACACAGGTCGCGAAATTAGAGAATCCGGCATTGATGCAAAACGGCTCGGTCTCCAGGCCAGAGGTGAAACTCAGCAACTGCGCCAGGGTCATGTTGTACAATGAATCGCCGTTGCCGATGGGCCAGCCAGCAATATGATCCTGCGGTCTGTCCGACAGATTCAAGGAACCCTGTTCGACCAGCCGCAAAATAATCACCGCCGAGACCAGCTTGGATGTGGACGCGGATTCGTAGGATGTTTGAAGGGTGGAGGTTCCCCGATTATAGTTGTAGCGGCGACCATCCCGCTTTTCTACCGAGAAAGAAAAGTCGACCTCCGACACGACTTCCGAGAGTGCCTCATCCAAATTTTCTTCGAGCTTGTTTATCGAACACAACGATACCAGTACGGACGGTGTGCTTGCGGTGTTCGCAATCATTTGGCCTTTGATAGAGAACTGCAGCGGAACCGGCTGAAGTGAAACCATTGAATCGTCCGAGACATGGTCGGCGTACTTCTCTGCAATCTTTTCTGGCGGAACGCTTTCCTTGAAGTCGGCAAGGAGATCCGTGTACTTCACCACGTATGCCCCTTCCGCATCGCGCACATTCATTCCCATCGAGATTCCCAGGAACCCGATGGACAATACGAGAATCCATGACAGGATTCCGATTTTCTTGAGTGTAGATTTTGGTGTATTCATATTCATGATCTATCTCCTAATCCTTCCAACTCGTGTACATGATGATGCCCTTTTTTCTGTTCGCTCCGATCCACGCTGCCTTCATGACGCCCGCGCGCCAAACCGGGGTTCGACGCGGGGCGGGATCCATCGCCTTATGGATAGGTCAGTGCGATAGTCAGAAGCTGCTGGGTCAGCGTGCTGGTATCAATTGATGGTGGATTGGTGTTGGTAAGCGCAACCACCGTGATACCGTTGGGAATGTCGATGCGGATGTGCGAATCCGAACCCTGATTGGCCCCGGTCTTCGTCACAACTGTTCCAGCAGCGTTCAAGGACCAGCCATTGGCGCGACCATTACTGGTCCCTCCGCTCCACATCACATCTCGCGTGGCTTGAGGGAAATAGCGGTTGCGCAGCACGGAATCGCCGAAAACGGCCAAATCAAGCGCCGAAGACTCTATCCCGCTGCCCCCGGCCTTCCAGCTCACATTTTCGAATTGCGCCTGGGAGACCTGGTTAGCGCCGGAATTGATCGTGGCACGTTCGCCGTTGGAATCGGGCGAGGAGCGGACCTCCGCACGCAAGCTGTCTAACCCCTGAGGATCGGCGATTCTCGTCTTAAGCAGGTTTCCGAAACTTGAATTGCCCTTTGTTTCCAACGCTGCGGCCGCAAGCGTGTAGGAATGCGTGGAATAATTCCAGTTCCCAAGGGAGCAGCCTGAAATAATCCATGAATTCGTCTTAATTGCCCCACCTATATGATTGTTTAACGCGTTAAGCGAGGTCGGGTATTGGACCTGGGTTCCATTTTCCTTGGCGCTATCTTGGTAATGCTTCACACACCCAGTCATTTGCAGTAATTGGCGAATTGTGTGAGTGTGCTGGGATCCAAGGCCCGGCACGACCGTATCAGTGCGGTCGTCGAGATTGATCAGGCCGGCCTGCTCCATATCATAGGCCAGCGTGCCGGTGACGGCCTTTGCCACCGAAGCCAGACGATAAACCGTGCCGGAATGAGCATTGATGTTCTTGTCCTTATCGGCAAAGCCCGCCCCGCCACGAAAGATCACGCGTCCGTTGCGCACGATGGCGGCGCCGACGCCGGGGATATCGGCCTTAGCGGCATACGCAGCGAGCGCTTGTTCGGCCTGCTCGCGCCCAGCCCAATCGAACCGATCGTCATTCTCCCGCCAGACGGCGGCATACTCGGTTCCGCCTCCACTTTTAGCGGGGCAGATTTCGATATCGATCACGCGCATGCCTTGGTCGGCATATTTCTTCCAATTGTTGGCAAGCCCTTGCGCGGACATTTCCCGAAGTGCCGCCCAGCCGCGGCCTGGCGTGTTCTTCTCCCAGATGGCGGCATAGGTCAGATCTCCATTGCGTTCGTAGCAATCCAAGTCGGTTACGCGATAACCTTGCTTGCGATATTCGTCGAACTTGTCGCCATATCCGTCTGGCGTCATGTCGCGCAACTCGACCCAATCCTCGCTCAACTTATTTTCGATCCAAATGATCGAGTAGAGCATCTTACCGCCCACTTCGATCGCATCGATATCGATCGGCTTATATTTGCCCTTGTTGGCAGCGAAGTTCTCTGAGAATTGCTCGCTTGTAAGATTGCGGTTGGATATCCAGTCGAGCCCTTCTTTGTTTTGCACCATAACCAGGGAATAAAGCAACTTGCCGCCAATCACTTCTGAATCCTGATCGATCGGGAGATAGCCTTGCTTGCGATATTTGTCCCAATTGGTATGGAATTGCTCGGTGCTTAGTCGGCGCCAGCTGACCCAGCCGCGCCCATCGGTGTTTTTTTGCCAGACGCCGGAATAATCGGCCCCGCCATTGTCCATTTCGATGTCGATCGGGAGGTAACCGTCCTTTTTGTATTCTTCCCAAGCTGCGGAATAAACCGCATCCGACAGACCGTAGCGAAACTTCCAGGCGATGGATTCTGGATCGTAGAAATCTTGAGCGTGAACTGTCACAGCCATTGCGGCTAGGCTTAGAGCTCCTATAAACGCGCACCCCTTTGCCAAGATATGCCGCCCTCCTTTGGTAACGGCGGCCATCATCATTCCAAGCAAGTTTTTTTCCTCAATCAAGGCCTCGACGAGACTATCGACCTTTTCCTCAAGTTTATTCCACGCTTCGCCTGTGGATTTTGGTGTATTCATGATCTACCTCCTGCGTATTGTGGATGATTGAATGACAGTGGCGATTTGCTTCGCTCCTTATCCGCCATCTGTTGCATACGATTCTAGTGGCAGGTCGGTAACGGATGGGTAACGTGGCTTCGGTAATATTACCGGGCGGGCAGGCGTCAGTTGTTTGAAGAGGTGTTCAGGTCGAGACTCTGGCAGAGAGCCACGGTGAGGGGCGAAGGCATGACACCTAATCGATGGGCGAGTGTTCGGCGACAGCGCTGGTAGGTGAGCAGCGCCAGCGTTGTCTGCTGTTGGGAGAGGTAGTGTTGGATCAGTTGTTGATAGGCCGGTTCGTACAGTTCGTCCACTCCGATGGCGGCATTGAGCAGACGTTCCACCGCAGGCCCATCGCCCCCTCGGCGCGACTGCTCAGCGGCGGTGGTCAAACCGTTGACTACTCGACGTTGAAATTGCTCGCGCAGCGGAATTAGCCAGGGATCCGGCTCATCGCCAAGAAAATCGCCTTCGTACAAAGTGTAGCCCGCTTCGATCCGGCCGCTATCAAGACAAGCGCCCAGCGCCAAACCATCGAACCAACAGAGCTGTGGATTCAGGGAGAGCCGACCGCCGCTGTGGGTGATCGCCTGTTTCAGACCAAGCATCTCGCGCAGCCGATGCAGGGTGGTGATCAACGCACGCTGACCAGCATCCCCCTCGGCGCCGGGCCATAGCCACTCAATCAACCGGGTATCGGCGACATGCTGTCCACCAAGGGCAAGAAGGCCCTTGAGCAATTCGAGGGGGCGCCGTTGGGCCTTGCTGTCAAAAATCAATTCGCTCTCTTCACGAACAATGCGCAAGCCACCGAAGCTGAATAGTTTCAGAGGCCACGGCCAGGCGTGGCTGCTGATCGCCATTGATGGCGGCGCCAGTTGGCGCCGCCGGATCAGTTCACATGCAAACGCCACTTCGATCCCCAGTTCCAGGGCGCGCCAACACAGTCGCGCCAGCGTCGCTGGATAGAGGCCACCATAGGCCCAATGGCCATGACGGCGGGCATAACCAAAAGCTTCAGCAAGGAGAGGCGGGAGCATCTCCGCGCTGTCGCCGCGCAGCTCAGCCACTGCAGCACGTTGCAGACTACACGCCACCTGGGCAGTGACACTGCCCAACGACTGTGCAACTGCAACGGCTAGATCGCTATGTTCGCGCGCTGTCTCGAACTGGCCAGTTGTCGCTAATAATTCGGCAAGCAAGCTGCGGCTAATCACTTCAAAAAATGCGAAGCGTCGGGTATGCGCATTGTCCACCGCCACCTCCAATAAACGCACCGCTTCGTCAAAACTACCACCAAGCGCCGCTCTCCAACCTGCGAGGAAATAATACTGGGAGACATCAATCTGCCCGAGGTTGGCGAGATCTGCAGCGATGCGCAGCAGATAACGATCGGCCGCATCGAAATCACCACGGAGGCAATAGACATAGACATGCTGAAAAGCAAATTGGCGGTCGATGGCATGCACGCCGGTCTCGCCGGCGAGGCGCGTATAATAATCCAGCCGTGCCAGGGCGGCATCTGTGGAGCCTGAAACCCAGTGGTGGATGACATCGGAAAGTCCCCCAACCAGTCGGTAGAAAGTGGGCACGGCGGGGTCGTCGAGCAGTGGCCGCAGCGCATGCAGATGTGCGCCCAAACTACCCATGCCGGTAATCGACGCATGATAGAGCCCCAGCAAGCCGCCGATAGCCGCGCGGTCGGCGCGTCGTATAGAGAGCCGATAAAGCCGCTGTACGCTACGCAGCCAAGGTGCGAACTCGGGCGCCTGGGGGCGCAAAAAGAACGTGGCACTAAAGCCGTATACCGAAACCTGGGCTCGCACCAATAGCGAAGGGTAACGCGGAAAACGCTGGCGCAGTTCGCGCAGGCGCGCCAACCATTGCTCGAGCGCGCCATAATCGTCGCAGGCATAGGTAATGCCCTCGATCACGCCACACCAGCTTCGATAGAGTCCTTCGGCATCACCAATCGCCCAAAAGCCGTTGTATGCCCGCTCGAATTGCAAGTGGCCAAGGCGTGCATCACGGGCCAGCAGCGCCGCACCAAACCAGTAATCAACCCAGGGTGTACGCTGATCAATGGGGATCGCCTCGACCCAGGTGGCCAGTGTCGCGTAGCGCCCCGTGCGTAAAAGTTGAGGGGCGTGGCGTAGTAGCAGGGCTGCCAGCCCCTCCCAATTACAAGCTTCCCCATGTAAGTGGGCGGCAGCTTCTGGCAAAGACGCAGACTCAAGGCAAGTGGCCAAGCGGATCAACCGCGCCGCCAGTTCGTCTGGTGACCAGAGTTTGCGCGAATGCTGCCGCAGAAACTCGCATAGAAGGTGATGGAAGCGCCAGGTACGTTCGCAGCCGCTATCGACGGGGAGTAACAGCGCCCGACGACAGAGATCCGCTATGTTGGCCGACACGTTGGCTGTCGGCACCGCGCACCGCACCAGTGACTCCGAAACGAAGGGCATCCAGGCGGTGGTAAGCATGAAATCACGCAGGGCGTGGTCGGCCCTTTCGAAGAGTTCGGTAGCGAGGAAGCCGAATACCGTCGCCGACATGTCGGCAGCCGCCGCAGCCGGCAGGCTCATCGGGTCGTTACGACCGGCAGCCAGCGCGAATACCAGCGGGCCAATCCAACCCCCGCACCAACCATGCCAGCGTTCGGCCTGCGGGTTCGGCGCATCGGCGAAGTAGCCGTGCTGCCGGTTAACCAACTCACGCACTTCATCAAGGGTCAGCATCATCTCCCCAAAATCGAGCGTCAACAGGCGGCCGCGCACGCGCGCGCTGTCCAGCGACGCAGGTGGGGCATGGCGGCTCAGTACCCAGAGAGTGTTACCGGCTGGCAACTCGTCAAACAAATTAGCGAGCACGCGCTGTAGTGGGTGGTGGTCCGGTATGCAGTGCCAATCATCGAACACCAGCGTCGTACCCACAGGTAAACGAGCGAACGCGGCACGCAACCAGGTACGCGCAAAGTCGTCAAGATGTTCACCCACCTCGCGCCCATAGAGAGGCAGGGCAGCGATACGACGGCGCGATGCCATCGTGTCCGCGATGGCCATGCCAAGAAAATGGAAGAAGGTACCGGGGTCGGTATCGTCGCGGTCAACCTGGTACCAGCATACCGGACGGCCGCAAGCGCGCAGGGCGGCAGCGGCAAGCACCGTTTTGCCGCTCGCCGCCGGACTGCCGATCCACAGGCCGTTAGTGGACTGTTGAAGGTGCTGGTACAACCTCGGGCGATGTAAGATGCCCGCAGTCGGCTCAGGGAATGTAACCTTGCTGCGCGGAATCGGAGTAGCCCATTTCAACGACATTAAAGTCTCTCTCCGTCTCTCTTCTCCTCTGAAGAGTTAAAAGATGACATTACACCAGCGGTAGAGCAACCATCGGTCGCGGGCATACCATGCTGAGTGACAGTCGATGGCATGATAACAGCCACGGGCTTACAGATGCCTGGTACTATTACCAGACAAGCTTGGTATTATTGCCAGGATAAATGTCTGCAATGTTGCCTGAACCTGCCCAGGATCTCTCGGCGACCGCTCCATGCGGTCGAGATGACACGATGCACATATCAAATTCCCGTAAGATTCCTCGCTGCACTCGGAATGACAGGATATGACAGAGGGAATAAAGGGGGTTTTTATTGGGATGGTTTACACGGCGGTTTTACCTAACAGCCCGCGCACATTGGCCAGATGCGCCGCGCCGCGTTCCTGGCGTTGCTGCGGATCAACCTCGGCGCCCGCGCATTCCCACACCAGATCTTCCTGTGGCAATTCTTTCAGAAAGCGGCTCGGCTCGCATTCCAGCATTTCGCCATAGCGTTTGCGCCGCGTCGCCAGGGTAAACGTCAGCGTTTCGCGCGCGCGGGTGATGCCCACATACGCGAGGCGGCGCTCTTCTTCTACGTTGCCTTCTTCAATGCTAACGCGGTGTGGCAACAGCTCTTCTTCCATGCCGATCAAAAACACATGCGGAAACTCCAGCCCCTTGGCGGCGTGCAACGTCATCAGATGCACGCAGTCAGCGCTGTTTTCTTCTTCCTGACGGTCGAGAATATCCATCAACATGATATGCGACACCAGCTCGGTAATGCTTTTTTCCTCCTGGTTTTCGCCAAAACCGCCGGTCTGTTCATAAAGACGTTGCAGCCATGCCACCAGTTCATGCACATTTTCCATGCGCCGCTCGGCGGTTTTCGGGTCTTTGCAGGTGTCCAGCAACCACGTTTCATAATTGATGGATTGGATCATCTCGCGCACCACTGCCACTGCATCGCCACGTTGCGCACGGTCGCTGATGTCCACCAGCCACTGTGTGAAATGACGCAAGCGTGATACGGCACGTTCCGGCAAGTGATGCTCCAGCCCCAGCTCAAAGCTTGCCGTGAGCAGGCTGACATGACGTTCACTGGCGTAGTCGGCGAGTTTTTCCAAGGTGCTGGGGCCGATCTCGCGGCGTGGGGTGTTGACGATGCGCAAAAAGGCGCTGTCGTCATCGGGGTTCACCAGCAGGCGCAAATACGCCATGATGTCTTTTACTTCGGTATGCGCAAAAAACGACGTGCCGCCACTTAAAAAATAGGGAATGCGCTGCTCGCGCAACATCTTTTCAAACAGGCGCGACTGATGATTGCCGCGATATAAAATTGCGTAATCACGAAAGTCGGTGCGGTGCTTGAATTTATGGCTGATCAGTTCCGACACCACGCGCTCGGCCTCGTGTTCTTCATTGCGTGCGCGCAACACACGTAGCGGCGTGCCATAACCCTTGTCGCTCCACAGCGTTTTTTGAAATACATGCGGATTATTTGAGATTAAGTGATTGGCCGCCTTGAGAATGCAGCCAGTAGAACGGTAATTTTGTTCGAGCTTGATAACGGTTAAATTAACGAAATCTTCCTGCAATAACGCTAGATTCTCCGGCTGCGCACCACGCCACGCATACACCGACTGGTCATCATCACCCACCACCGTCAGCGCACCGCGCACACCCACCAGCAAACGCACCAGGCGATACTGGCTGGCATTGGTGTCCTGATACTCATCCACCAGAAGATAACGAATGCGATTTTGCCAGGCATCAAGAATTTCTGGTCGCTGCGCAAACAGCGTCACTGGCTTTAAAATCAGATCATCAAAATCCAGCGCGTTATAGGCTTTAAGGTGGCGCTCGTATTCGGTATATACCGCTGCCGCAGCCACCATCACTGCATCACCATTGGCGGCTTCCAATGCTTGCGGCGCATTAACCAGCGTGCTTTTCCAGCGCGAAATCTGCCATTGCACCTGCTCGATTTGCCCGCCATCACCGGAGAACTCCTTATGCAGCAAATCGCGCAACAGCGCCGCGCTGTCTTGCGCATCGAAAATCGAAAAGCCCGGCTTGTAGCCCAGCGCCTTGATCTCGCGGCGGATAATATTAAGGCCGAGGGTGTGAAAGGTAGATACCATCAAGCCGCGCGCGTTAGTGCCCGTCAATAGCTTGCCAGCGCGCTCTTTCATCTCGCGTGCCGCTTTATTGGTGAAGGTGACAGCGGCGATGTGGTGCGGCGCCGTGCCGCATTCCTGAATCAGGTACGCAATCTTCTGCGTAATCACACGCGTCTTGCCGCTGCCCGCGCCAGCCAGCACCAGCAACGGGCTGTCCAGATGCCGCACGGCAGCACGTTGACGGGGATTTAACTCAGACATGAAGCAACTACCTTGTGGGGGGCTCTATTGTAGACCGGGAGGCGGGTTTAAGCGACCAGAAGTAGGCGTCCGCAGGCAGGATTATGCGCGTAGCGCTTCTGTTTTTCAGCGCGAAAAAGTTAATAAAGTATTGAATATACTGTTATTATATATGAATCTCCGTAGCGATTCGTGCTATTTATAACAGGGAGTCCTTTTGCTGCTCATGCCCCCGCACCAACGGAATTGGCTGGACAAGAGCCGTTGAATTTCCTATTCTTGCTGTTGTTTTAATAACATCAGCTATTCAAGCAAGGGGTTTCCCGTGTCTTCAGTCGTAACAGCGCCGCCATCAGCGGCCATCAGGCAGTCTTCGTTTTCCTACGATGACCTGATCCGTTGTGGTCGGGGGCAATTATTTGGCCCGGGCAATGCGCAGTTGCCGTTGCCACCCATGTTGATGTTTGACCGCATTACCTCCATCACCGAAGACGGCGGCGCGCACGGCAAGGGGCAGATCGTGGCCGAGCTGGATATTCGTCCTGACCTGTGGTTTTTTGACTGCCATTTTCAGGGCGATCCGGTAATGCCGGGGTGCCTGGGTCTCGACGCCATGTGGCAACTGGTAGGCTTTTACCTGGGTTGGCGCGGCGGTCCTGGCCGTGGTCGCGCCCTGGGTGTCGGCGAGGTGGGTTTCCGGGGTCAGGTGACACCGACAAACAAGCTTATCACCTACCGTATCGACCTGACGCGCGTCATCGCCCGCAGGCTGTTTATGGGCGTGGCGGATGCGGTGATGGAGGTGGATGGCCGCGAAATTTATAGCGCCACGGGCCTGCGTGTCGGCCTGTTCACCAACACCGATGATCTTTAGGGGAATTTGTTATGCGGCGCGTAGTAGTTACAGGGCTCGGTATTGTCTCCAGCATCGGCAACGATCGTCATGAGGTTCTGAGCGCGTTGCGCGAGGGGCGTTCCGGCATCGAATTTTGCCCTGAATATGCCGAGCTGGGTCTGCGCTCGCAGGTGTGCGGGTCGGTGCATATCGACACCGAGGCGTTGATTGACCGCAAGCTGCGCCGCTTCATGGGCGATGCGGCGGCCTATGCTTATATCGCCATGCGCCAGGCCATCGAACATGCCGGACTGACACCCGCGCAGGTATCACAGCCACGCACGGGCCTGATCGCCGGTTCGGGCGGCGCGTCTACCGCCAACGTGGTTGAGGCGGCGGATATCCTGCGGCAGAAAGGGATTCGCCGTGTCGGCCCTTACATGGTGCCGCGCACCATGTCCAGCACCGTCTCGGCCTGTCTGGCGACCTCATTCGGCATCAAGGGCGTGAACTATTCCATCAGCTCCGCCTGCGCCACCAGCGCCCACTGCATCGGCAATGGCATGGAACTGATCCAGCTTGGCAAACAGGATATTGTCTTTGCGGGTGGCGGCGAAGAGCTGCACTGGACGCAGACCATGCTGTTCGATGCCATGGGCGCGCTGTCCTCGAAGTACAACGATACCCCGTCACGCGCCTCACGCACCTACGATGCGGCCCGCGATGGTTTTGTCATCGCCGGCGGTGGCGGCATGCTGGTGCTGGAAGAGCTCGAACATGCCCTGCAACGCGGCGCGCCGATCTATGCCGAACTTGTAGGTTACGGCGCCACATCCGACGGCGTGGACATGGTGCAACCCTCCGGCGAGGGTGCAATGCGCTGCATGCAGCAGGCGCTGGCCAAGGTGCGTGGCTCGGTTGATTACATCAACACCCACGGCACCAGCACGCCGGTCGGCGACGTAAAAGAGCTGGAAGCGTTGCGCGGTGTGTTTGGCGCCAAGGTGCCGCCACTCAGCTCCACCAAACCACTCACCGGCCATTCGCTCGGCGCGGCGGGTGTGCATGAAGCGATTTATTCATTGCTCATGCAGCAGCACAATTTCATCTGCGCCTCAGCGCACATCGACGAACTCGACCCCGCCGCCGCCGACATGCCCATCGTGCGTGAACGCCGTGACGACGTCACCCTCAACACCGTGCTATCCAACAGCTTTGGTTTCGGCGGCACCAACGCCAGCTTGGTGTTTCAGCGCTATTCGTAGCGTGCGCTGCGCGCACGAATTGGGCTGAATGCAATGAAGCCCAATATCAGAAGGCCGAAAAAACATGTATTACCGGGTACGGCGACATTAAACGGGAATAGTAAGCTTGCTGGGCTTCGCAAGCCCAACACCAGCCTACAGCCCAACTTACGGTGTTTGACGCTACCTACGGCTTCGTTTTGCTGTTACTTAGCACATATTCCGCCAAACGCTTACCCGGATCACCTTGCAAATTGGGGAAAGCGGGCATCCCCATGCTGCCGGTTAATACTTTATGGGCGATAGCGTCCACGCTGGCCATTTTGGCGCTTAGCACCATCACGCTGCCCCCTTCGGGCTTGTGGCATGTGACACAAGCGGCATTAAAAATTGTTTCACCACTGGCGTCTCCAGGCGGCATATAGTCATTGCTCTTGGTGCAACCGGTTAACCCTGAAAATACGGCCACTGCTATTACCAAATTCTTTTTATTCATTGCCCAAACACCTCGCAAATAGATTTACCAAAAAAAGCCTACCATGACCCAAAAAAACCAATAAAAATAAATAATCAGTCCTCATTATTTACGACACTACTTCTGTTGCAATTTCCCCCGACCGTATTTTACTTAAAGAAAACCCCCTTATATGACGAAATGTAGTTGACTCGAACTATTGCCCTGGCCATCTGAGGTATGAGCTTTTCATGCGACGTATTTGACGCGGGCATCCTGGAAATATTTCTTGGCCCGTTTCCGGTGATTATTCGAGTTTGAGCATGTGCGCGGTGGCTGTGATGCACGCGCAAATTGTCGGGGATGAGAAATACTTTCTTGCCCTCACCTTTGGTCAACGCCCCTGGAAACCCGATAAATTTATCCCGTTGAGGACATCATCAGTGATCATCCAGCGTGTCTTGCCTTTCGACGATCCGCATCCACGCCAACGCCTGTACGGTGTAATCGCACCCCCTGTGTGCGCCGTTCATGCAACGGTTGCAGTGTTTGATATCCCGCTCTTCATTTGTCCATCCTAATGAGATAGGGTGGCGGTACGAAAAGTTCCATCTTCAATGTTCCTGGTCAATAGAGAGGGCGGACTCATTAATCCACCCATTGTGTAACGTCCCCCGCTTTTTTGACAGGGGAGAGTTTATTCAAAAACGGACATTACTACTTGGGGCTAACAGTGAGCCATTGACAAGACAGCTCCGTAGTACGTATAGTATTATCCATGCAACGCTTTCTCGTGCTTATTATGCTGTGCCTGCTCCCGCTCCAGACCTCCTGGGCCATGGTGGCTGACTATTGCGTACACGAGCAGGACAAGGCCACCCAGCACTTCGGCCATCACGATGACGAGCATAAGGCTTCACCCGGCGCCCTCGCCGATAATACAGAGTCCGGCTCGGACAATCCCGTCCAAGGCGGTTCCGATTCCAATCCCAACTCCAGCCACGATCATTCCCATCTCTCGAGTTTTTTGGGTGTTTTGAGTGTATACACACTCTCCATGTGCGCCCCCTTACAGATATCGTTGCATTGCGACGACCAATCTTATTCCTTCCTTGCCGCGGATAAACCCGCGCGCCCCAACTGGTTCGTTACCGCCTGATACGGCGCGACGAGCCTCCTTTTTCGTGATTTAGCACACGCTTTATCCTGACAAATCCGGATTTATTCAGAATCTATCTGAACGTAATCCTGGTACAGCCTCGTCTCGCCGAGTTCATCCCTGTCACTTTTGGAGAATTCGATGCGACGTTATCTATTACCCCTAGGGTTATCGGTGCTGTTTTTCACCCCCGCCATTGCACAAACTGTTGATGCCGTGCACGGCACCACGGTTGAGGCGAGCACCGCTAACGCGCTACATGTCACCGAGCCGGTTGCCCCGCTCACCCTGAAGGCCGCGCTGGAACTGGCGCTTGGCGCCAATCCGGAGCTATCGGCTGCGGCGCGCGAACTGGAGGCGGTCGAAGCAATGATCGTTCAGGCGCAAGTGCGCCCCAACCCGGAGATTTCGGCCTTAATCGAGGATACACGGAGCGCGACGCGCAGCACCACGCTGCAACTTAACCAGCCAATTGAGTTGGGCGGCAAGCGTGGCGCGAGGATCGATGCTGCCGAGCGTGGGCGTGATGCCGCCTCGGCCGAGCTTGGCGGAAAACGTGCCGAGATCCGTGCGGCGGTGATGGCGGCGTTCTTCGATGTGCTCGTTGCACAGGAACGTTTGCGGCTTGCCCAGGCGTCGGTGGAGCTCGCGCAACGCGCAACCAATGCCGCTACACGGCGGGTCATGGCCGGTAAGGTCTCCCCCGTTGAAGAGACCAAGGCGCGCGTCGCCGAGGCGAGCGTGCGCCTTGAGTTGACGTTGACTACCAGCGATCTGGCGACTGCACGTAAGCGTCTGGTGGCCACGTGGGGTAATCCGATCCCCCATTTCGAGCGCGCCGAGGGCGACGCGGAAGCCCTGCCGCCGTTACCCATCCTCGCCGACCTGAACACGCGCCTCGCCGCTTCGCCCGCCATGTTGCGCGCCAGGATCGAGGTTGACCGCCGACAAGCGCTGGTGCAAGTCGAGCGCAGTCGGCGTATCCCCGATGTGACCGTCAGCCTGGGTGCCAGGCGCAATGAAGAACTGGGTCTCAATCAGGCGATTCTCGGCGTTTCGATTCCGCTGCCGATCTTCAATCGCAATCAAGGCAATGTGCTGGAAGCGTTGCGTCGCACCGACAAGGCGCGCGACGAACTGTCCGTGGCCGAGATCCGCCTCGCCAATGAGTTGGCTGTTGCGTATCAGCGCCTGGATACGGCACGCCAGGAAGTCGAGTCGCTACAGCGGGACATTCTGCCGGGTGCGCAAAGTGCCTACGATGCCGCGACGCAGGGCTTTGAAATGGGCAAATTCAGTTTTCTCGAAGTGCTGGATGCGCAGCGTACTCTATTCCAGGTCAAATCCCAATACCTGCGCGCACTGGCCGATGCGCATCGGTCTGCTGCCGAAATCGAACGTATTCTCGGTGAAGCATCGCCTACTTCGACGCCAGACTTGACACCAGATCCAACCCCCGACTCAACCCAGTCGCCAGCCGCCACACAGCCGTAGGAACCCAACATGAAATTCAATTTGAACAAGCAACAAACCCTTATCATCGCCGGAATTGTGGCAGTCGGTATTGTGCTCGCCTGGCTGATACTTGGTACCAGCAAACCGCAGCCAGAGGGCGAGGGAGAAACGCATGGCAGTAGTGCAGAAACCAACGCTATGCCGGGCGCGCCGCAGAAAGGCCCGCACGGCGGAAAGCTGTTCACGCAGGACGGTTACGGCGTTGAAGTCACGATCTTCGAAACCGGCGTAGAACCGGAGTTTCGCGTTTACACCTACCAGGATGGCAAGCCACTCGACCCGGCGTTAAGCCAGGTCACCATCACGCTCGAACGCCTCGGACGCCCGCCGCAGGAGTTCAGGTTCGTGAAGGAAAAGGACTACCTCAAAGGCAATGCCGTGGTCGAAGAACCGCATTCGTTCCGCGTCAGCATTGCAGCCCGGCATAACAACAAGGCTTATCGTTTCGCCTATGAGCAGATCGAGGCGCGGGTGACCCTAACCGATCAGCAGGTCAAGCAGAACGGCATCGAGTTGCTGACGGCCGGGCCGGCGCGCATCAAGAGCGCCTTGCAGTTGATCGGCGAGATCCGCTTCAACCAGGACCGCCAGGTAATCGTCGTGCCGCGCCTGACTGGCGTTGTCGAATCGGTCGCAGCCAACGCCGGCGAGCAGGTCAAAAAGGGTCAGGTGCTCGCGGTAATTTCCAGCCCGGCGCTGGCCGACCAGCGCAGCGAGTTGCTGGCCGCGCAAAAGCGTCTGGCGCTGGCGCGCACCACCTTCGAGCGCGAGAAAAAGCTGTGGGAAGACAAAATCTCTGCCGAACAGGATTACCTGCAAGCGCAGGCCGCCATGCAGGAAGCCGAGATTGCGACCCAGAACGCGCGGCAGAAACTGGCCTCGTTCGGTGGTGAACTACGCGATAACGGTAACCTGACGCGCTACGAGATTCGCGCCCCGATCAGCGGCGTGGTGGTCGAGAAAAATCTTTCCCTGGGCGAAACCGTGAAGGAAGATGCCACCATTTTCGTGGTTGCCGACCTGTCCACGGTGTGGGCGGAAATGACCATCTATGCCAAAGACCTGAACACCGTGAAAGTCGGCCAGAAAGCCACCGTCAAGGCGGCCGCGTTCGAATCCCAGAGCAGCGGCACTGTCTCTTATGTCGGTTCGCTGGTGGGCGAGCAGACCCGTGCCGCGAAGGCGCGCATCGTGCTGCCCAACCCGCAAGGCATCTGGCGCCCCGGTCTGCCGGTCAACATCGAACTGGTGTCCGGTGAGGTCAAAGTGCCAGTGGCGGTTTCTACGGAGGCCATCCAGACCGTGCGCGACTGGACAGTGGTGTTCGGCCGCTATGGCGACAACTTCGAAGCGCGGCCCGTGGAGTTGGGACGCAGCGATGGCAAATTCACGGAAGTAATCACGGGGCTCAACGCGGGCGAGCAGTATGCGGCGAAAAACAGCTTTCTCATCAAGGCCGATGTGGGTAAATCCGGCGCCAGCCATGACCACTAGTAGTCCGTTTCACATAAACGGCTACATTTGTGTCATTTCGAGCAGCCTTCAGCCCCCGCGAAAGCGGGGGGAGAAATCCTTGTCTCGAACGAATGCGAGAGATCTTCCAGATCCCTCACTACGTTCGGGATGACAGTAAACACCTGCGGTCGAGATGACAACGGAATAGTAAAACGCAATACCAGGAGACCACCATGAAACAAATTATCGCTATTGTGCAGCCGCATCGCCTGGAACAGATCGAACAAGCCTTGCGTGTCCTGGAGCATTTGCCCGGATTCACGATCTTTCCGGCACGCGGTCACCCCCGCGGGCAAGGCCTGCACCATGCCTTCGCCCCCACCGAGTGGAATCCGGACGCCCACGACCGGCTGGTGCTGATGATGTTCTGCGCGGATGAACACGCACCGTCGGCAGTGGAAGCGATTCGCGCCGCTGCCCACACGGGCAATCCCGGCGATGGATTGATTGCGGTTTCTGAACTTGCAGACGTACTGCGTATCCGCTCCGGCGAACGCGGCGACGCGGCACTTTAAGGCGGCGACGCCGCTCTTTAGAAGGAAAGGTCACACCATGTTCGAAAAAATCATACGTTTTTCCATTGATCAACGCTGGTTGGTGTTGCTGATGACGCTCGGCATGGCAGCGCTGGGCATTTTCAGCTACCAGCAGTTGCCCATCGACGCAGTACCTGACATCACCAACGTCCAGGTGCAGATCAATACCGCCGCTCCCGGTTATTCGCCGCTCGAATCCGAACAGCGCATCACGTTCCCGATTGAGACCGTCATGGCTGGCCTGCCCGGCTTGCAGCAGACCCGCTCGCTGTCGCGCTATGGCCTGTCGCAAGTCACAGTGATTTTCAAGGATGGCACCGACATCTACTTCGCACGCCAGCTTGTCAATGAGCGCATCCAGCAGGCCAAGGGCAAATTACCGGCGGGCATCGAGCCCGCTATGGGACCAATCTCCACCGGACTCGGGGAGATTTTCATGTGGACGGTCGAGGCCAAGGAGGGCGCGCGCAAGGCCGATGGCACGCTCTACACTCCCACCGACCTGCGTGAAATCCAGGACTGGATCATCAAACCGCAATTGCGCAATGTGACCGGTGTAACCGAGATCAACACCATCGGCGGCTACGCCAAGGAGTTCCAGGTCGCGCCCTTGCCCGACAGTCTGGTGGCCCACGGCCTGACATTGCAGGATCTGGTCAGCGCGATCGAGCGCAACAACAGTAACGTCGGCGCTGGCTACATCGAAAAGCGCGGCGAGCAATATCTGATCCGCGCGCCGGGTCAGGTCGCCAACATCGAAGACATCGGCAACATCGTTGTTGGTAGTCGGCAAGGCGTCCCGATCCGGATTATCGATGTGGCCGAAGTCGGCATTGGTAAGGAATTGCGCACTGGCGCCGCCACCGAGAATGGCCGCGAGGTGGTGCTCGGCACCGTGTTCATGCTGATCGGCGAGAACAGCCGCACGGTCTCGCAGGCCGTCGCCAAGCGCCTCGAAGAAATCAACCGCACGCTGCCGCAAGGCGTGATCGCCCAAGCCGTCTATGACCGCACGATTCTGGTGGACAAGGCGATCGACACGGTCAAGAAAAACCTCATCGAAGGTGCACTGCTGGTAATCGCGATCCTGTTCCTGTTTCTCGGCAACATCCGCGCTGCGATTATCACGGCGATGGTGATTCCGCTGTCGATGCTGTTTACCTTCACCGGCATGGTCAGCAACAAGGTCAGCGCCAACCTGATGAGCCTGGGGGCGCTGGACTTCGGCATTATCATCGACGGCGCCGTGGTGATCGTGGAGAACTGCGTGCGGCGGCTCGCCCATGCGCAATCCCTCGCAGGCCGGGCCTTGACCCGCAACGAACGCTTTCACGAGGTGTTCGCAGCCGCCAGGGAAGCGCGCAAGCCGCTGTTGTATGGCCAGCTCATCATCATGGTGGTGTACCTGCCGATCTTCGCGCTCACCGGCGTGGAGGGAAAAATGTTCCACCCGATGGCATTTACCGTGGTAGCCGCTTTAGTGGGCGCCATGATTTTATCGGTTACGTTTATTCCGGCCGCTGTGGCGCTGCTGATCGGCGACAAGGTCAGCGAAAAGGAAAACCGCCTGATGCTTTGGGTCAAGCGCGGCTACGCGCCGATGCTCAACCTGGCCATGCTCAACAAGCCCCTCGTCCTGACGATCGCAGTGGTCGCCGTGGTACTCAGTGGACTGCTGGCCACGCGCATGGGCAGCGAATTCGTGCCGAGCCTTAACGAAGGCGATATCGCGCTGCATGCCCTGCGCATTCCGGGCACCAGCCTGACTCAGGCCATTGAGATGCAAATCGAACTGGAGCGGACCATCAAGCAGTTCCCGGAAGTCGACCGGATTTTCGCCAAAATGGGCACTGCAGAAATCGCCACGGATCCGATGCCGCCCAGCGTTGCGGACAACTTCGTCATGCTGAAACCGCAATCGGAATGGCCTGATCCGAAGCGTACCAAGGCTGACTTGATCGAAGCCATGCAAGCAGCGGTGGCCAAAGTACCCGGCAACAATTACGAATTCACCCAGCCGATCCAGATGCGCTTCAACGAGCTGCTTTCCGGCGTGCGTAGTGACGTAGCGGTGAAGGTATTCGGCGACGACATGGACACGATGAATAGCACCGCCGGGGAGATTGCGGAAGTGCTGGAAAAGGTTCCCGGTGCCGCCGATGTCAAGGTCGAACCCACCACCGGCTTGCCGATGCTGACTATCCAAATCGACCGTGAAAAGATCGCGCGCCTCGGCATCAATGTCGGCGATGTGCAGGAAGCGGTCTCGATTGCGGTGGGCGGCAGGGACGCTGGCGTGCTGTTCCAGGGCGACCGGCGCTTCGACATCATCGTTCGTCTACCCGAGCGGTTGCGCAATGACATGGAGGCGATGAAACGATTACCGATCCGCCTGCCTGGAGATGGACAAGCCCGCCCCGCCTATCTGCAGTTGGGCGATGTGGCGACTTTTGAAGTTGCGCCGGGGCCTAACCAGATCAGCCGCGAAGACGGCAAGCGGCGCGTGGTGGTGACGGCCAACGTACGCGGGCGGGATATCGGGTCTTTCGTCGCCGATGCCGAGCAGCAGATTCAGCAGGCAGTCAAGGTGCCGACGGGTTACTGGACTACCTGGGGCGGTACCTTCGAGCAGTTGCAATCGGCGACCAAGCGCTTGCAGATTGTGGTGCCGGTCGCATTGCTGCTGGTGTTCATGCTGTTGTTCGCGATGTTCAATAACGTAAAGGACGGCCTGCTGGTGTTTACCGGCGTGCCGTTCGCCCTGACTGGCGGTATCGTGGCGCTGTGGCTGCGGGATATCCCGCTGTCCATTTCGGCGGGAGTGGGCTTCATTGCGTTGTCGGGTGTAGCGGTGCTCAACGGCCTGGTGATGATCGCCTTCATCCGCTCCCTGCGTGAAGAAGGCATGTCGCTGGATAAGGCGATACACGATGGGGCGTTGACCCGGCTGCGTCCGGTGCTGATGACCGCGCTGGTAGCATCACTTGGTTTCATTCCGATGGCGATCGCCACGGGAACAGGAGCCGAGGTGCAGCGTCCGCTGGCGACCGTGGTAATCGGCGGCATTCTGTCCTCAACCGCACTGACGCTGCTGGTGCTGCCGATCCTGTATCGCCTGGCTCATCGGAAAGAAGAAGAGGAAGCGGGCGCTGTCGAGGGTAACGGGCTACCGGCGCCGCAGGCCTGACCGGAACACACCTCGCCAGGCAACCGCTATCGTCATGAGAGCCTGCGCATCGGCGCCCTCACGGCAGGTGCTGGAAAACACAAGACAGAAGAGACGCACGATCTATGGCAGCCTCACTGAGTCAAAGCCTGGACTAAATGGAGGATAGTATGTGGATGGATTATCAAGGCTACGGCATGGGCTGGCATTGGTTGGGGTGGCTAGGCATGGCATTTTTCTGGCTGATTCCGATACTGTTGGTGCTGGTGGCGGTGAAGTACCTGATGGGTGGTCGGCGCCCGAACGCCCCGGACGGTGAAAAAAAGCCAGGCGCGCTGGCCGTCCTGGAGGAGCGATATGCTCGGGGAGAAATTGATCGCGAGGAGTACTTGCAGAAACGCGACGATCTGAAACGGGGTTAGATGCAGACGGGCTGGCGCGGATTGCACTGCTGCATCTGCGCCGCATCCTCACCGCAAAAGCGTAGCAGTTACCAGAAGCATTTATGTTAGGTATGAGGATGTAAGAAGAAATGGCTATCGAAACGGAACTTCTCTATGCCTCGCGCATGATGCTCGTTGCGCTGATAGGAGGCTTGATCGGCTGGGAAAGGGAGCGCCATGCGAGCGACGCGGGCATTCGAACCTTCATGGCGATCTCTATCGGTGCTTGCGCATTCAGTTTGATATCCGCCCACGCGGCCACTGATCCGACCCGTATCGCGGCGCAAGTCGTCACGGGCATAGGTTTTATCGGAGCAGGGGTAATTTTTCAGGATAAAGGGGGCGTGGCAGGGCTAACGACCGCCGCAACGCTTTGGGCGACAGCGGCAGTCGGCATGGCCAGCGCTTTCGGCATGTATGTGTTGGCGCTCGTCACAGGAGGGCTGATTTTTGCAACGCTCGCGCTGCACCATCTACCCGGCTGGAAGCGGCTCAGCCAGGGCTCCGGCCCAGGCGGCGGCAATCCCGGCAATCCTTGTCCCAAGTGCGGCAGCGCCAATGCGAACGAAGCGCGCTTTTGCCAGCAATGCGGCACCTCGCTATCGCCCGGAAAATGTTCCGGCTGCGGCGCGGAGCTGGCGGCAGGCACCAAGTTTTGCGGCCAGTGCGGCCAACCCCAGCAGTAACGCCAACAGATACGCCGTTATTAATCAATTGGCTCTATAAGGGGCAACATCATGGCTGAAACCCACAAACACGATGTGCCAAGTGACTCGAAGCCCGGATGGCTCACCGAGCATCGCGAGCTTATTTTTAGCGGTGTTGCGGGTCTGCTGTTGCTGGCCGGATGGCTGACAGGCCGCGCTGACGCCCCGCGCGCGCTCTCGCTCGGGCTATTGCTCGGCGCGTACGCGGCGGGCGGTTTCTATACCCTGCGCGAAGCCTGGCAGAGTGTGCGCAACCGCCGCTTCGACATCGACGTCCTGATGATCGTCGCCGCAGGTGGGGCGGCAGCGCTCGGCGCCTGGGAAGAAGGCGCGCTGCTGCTGTTCCTGTTCAGCCTCGGCCATGCGCTGGAACACATGGCCATGGAGCGTGCGCGCAAGGCCATCGAGGCGCTGGCGGAACTGGCGCCCAAGACCGCCATGGTGCAGCGGGATGGCAAGGAAATCGAGGTGCCCGTTGAAGCATTGCAGCTCGGCGACCGGGTGATCGTCAAGCCCGGCCAGCGACTCCCCGCCGATGGCCAGGTGGCGTCCGGCAACTCGGCGGTCGATCAGGCGCCGGTCACCGGCGAATCCATGCCGGTGGACAAGCAGCCGGGCGACAAGGTGTTCGCCGGTACGATCAATGGCGAAGGTGCGCTGCTCGTCGAAGTCACCAAACTGGCAGGTGAGAGCACGCTGGCGCGCATGGTGAAGATGGTGGCCGAAGCCCAGGTGCAGATATCCCCCACGCAGCGTTTCACCGATCGCTTCGAAAAAATCTTCGTGCCCGTCGTGCTGGTGGGCGCGGTACTGCTGATCGCCCTTCCGCCGCTATTCGGCTACCCCTTCGCCGAATCCTTTTACCGCGCCATGGCGGTGCTGGTGGCGGCTTCGCCCTGTGCGCTGGCTATCGCCACTCCATCGGCGTATTGTCTGGCATTGCGCGCGCCGCGCGCGGCGGCGTGCTGATCAAGGGCGGCGTGCACCTGGAAAATCTCGGCGTGCTCACCGCCATTGCGTTCGACAAGACCGGCACCCTGACCGTCGGCAAGCCCAAGGTCACCGATGTGGTCGCAATCAGCGGCGACGAGGCGCAACTGCTGACCCTTGCCGCCGCAGTGGAAAGCCGCAGCGCTCATCCCCTGGCGCAGGCAGTAGTGACGGAGGCGAAAGGGCGCGGCTTAAGCTGGGGTGAAGCCGGAGAGGTCGAAGCCGTTACCGGCAAAGGTGTGCGCGCTACATTCGATGGAAAAAAGATAGCCATCGGTAACGCCAAACTATTTGACGGCGAATCCATTCCCCAAGCGGTTCAGCAGCACGCAGAGCGTCTCCAGACGGAAGGCAAAACCATCATGCTGATCCAGGCTGACGGGCAATTCCTCGGCGTGCTGGCGTTGGCGGATACCCCGCGTGAAGCCGTCAAGCAAGCACTGGAACGACTGCATCAACTTGGCATAAGCAAAACCATCATGCTCACCGGCGACAACGAGCGCGTGGGCCGCGCCATCGCCGACGCGGTGGGTCTGGACGAAGTTAAAGCGGGCCTGTTGCCGGAAGACAAGGTCAAGGCCATGGAAGAACTCGGGCAACGCTACGGCCAGGTGGCCATGGTCGGTGACGGCGTCAACGATGCCCCGGCCATGGCGCGCGCCACGGTGGGTATCGCCATGGGCGGCGCCGGCACCGATGTGGCGCTGGAAACCGCAGATGTCGCACTGATGGCCGACGATCTTTCCAAGCTCCCCTTTGCCGTGGCCTTGAGCCGCGCATCAAGACGTATCATTCGCCAGAACCTGTACGTGTCGCTGGGCGTGGTGGCTTTGCTGATTCCCGCCACCCTGTTTGGCTGGGCGGGTATCGGCGTGGCGGTGCTGGTGCACGAAGGCTCGACCCTGGTGGTTGTGATTAACGCGTTACGTTTATTGGCGTACAAGGAATAACGGTTTCCCACCAGCAGTGGGCCGACCGTTTCGGCTTCACTTGTTAACGCTGGCTTGATTGAAGCCTGGAGGATCATATGGGCGCGGAACATTCACATGGAAAAGTTCGAGCCGGCCACGAAAAGACATTGTGGATCGCGCTTGCGCTGACCACGACCTTCCTGGTCGTGGAGATCATCGGCGCATTTGTTACGAATAGCCTGGCGCTGCTGTCGGACGCAGCGCACATGTTCACCGATGCGGCCGCGCTCGCCATCGCGCTCGCGGCGATTCAGATCGGTAAGCGAATCGCCGACAGGAAGCGGACGTTTGGCTATTATCGTTTCGAGATATTGGCGGCGGCGTTTAATGCGATCCTGTTACTTTTTGTTGCAATCTATATTCTTTATGAAGCCTATCAGCGCCTGCGGACACCGGCTGAAATTCAGTCCATGGGAATGCTGGTCATCGCCGTGGCGGGACTGTGCATCAACCTCATCAGTATGCGGCTGCTGCGCGCCGGCAGCGAAGAAAGTCTCAACATGAAGGGCGCTTACCTGGAGGTCTGGAGTGATATGCTGGGTTCGATCGGCGTGATCGCTGCGGCTCTCATTATCCGTTTCACCGGGTGGAACTGGGTCGATTCCCTGGTGGCGGCCGCGATCGGGCTGTGGGTGCTGCCGCGTACATGGATTTTGCTTAAAGAGAGCATCAACATTCTGCTGCAAGGTGTGCCCAAAGGGATCGACCTGGAAGTTATCGAGCCAGCGCTGCGTGGGATCGACGGTGTCAACGAGATTCATGATCTTCATGTGTGGTCGCTGACCAGCGGTAAGAACGTGTTGTCGGTGCATGTCGTGGCGGATTTATCCAGGCGTACCGATCAGGAAATTCTGGCTGAGGTGGATCGGCTAGTCCGCGGATTCGAGATCACCCATACGACCATCCAGATTGAGGCCGATGGTTTTCATGCGCAGCAACAAACCTCAACAGAAACGCACTGAATCGCTGCCGCGCCAATCGATCGCGCAATGAACAACGCGATATAAACACAGGGCACGGCACACGGCACTGCAAGGTATACTATGGCGTTCACCTGATTTGGGATTTTAAACATGACTAGAATTTTGACATTGGCCTTCACGCGGCAACGGATCAAGGCCGTACTGGCATTCATCACACTTTTATTGCTGCCTCTTTTGGCGCCCAGTGTGTTCGCACATGGCGTCGCGGAAGATGACAAACTGTTTATTGAGCAGAGCAGCGGCATGCAGATAATCCCCTTCATCTATCTGGGAGCAAAGCACATGGTCACGGGGTATGACCATCTGCTATTTCTGTTCGGTGTGATTTTCTTTTTGTACAAGATGCGTGAAGTCGCGGCCTACGTGACGCTATTCGCCATTGGCCATAGCGTCACGCTGCTGTATGGCGTCCTCAGCGGCACGCATGTCAACCCATATATTGTCGATGCCATCATCGGCCTCTCGGTCGTGTACAAGGCGCTCGATAATCTTGGCGCATTCAAACGGGTGTTGGGCTTCCAGCCGAATCTCAAGGCCGCCGTGCTTATTTTCGGTTTCTTCCACGGTTTTGGCCTCGCAACCAAGCTGCAAGAATTCACGCTATCCCAGGATGGGCTGGTACCGAACATCCTTGCATTCAACGTGGGGGTCGAGCTTGGGCAGTTGCTCGCGCTGACTGCCATCCTGATTGCCATGGGCTTTTGGCGGCGCACCGATGCGTTCAGGCGCCAGGCGTTCGCGGCCAATGTCGCTTTGATGGCCGCAGGTTTCGTCCTGATGGGTGATCAACTTACTGGTTACTTCCAAACCTCATTTTAAGGATTCCGACATGACCATACACAATACGCACCCGCTTCCGACCTTACCCCAATTGATCAAGGCCACAGCACTTGCCTTGATCGTCGCAGGGGCAATCCTGATCACCGCCGTGCTGCCAGCCGAATATGGTATCGACCCAACCGGGATTGGAAAAATGCTGGGGCTTACCACGCTGAGCGCCCCCACCAGTGAGGACGCAGCATCAACACCTGTTCCGGCTGCTTCTACCGCAACGCTGCCCAGCAGCACGGCGGTAGTCGCGCCCGTTGTACCCACGCCCGCAGCTACCGTGACAAAGAGCGATATACCTTTCCGCAGCGACGAAATGTCGCTGACACTTCAGCCCGGTGAGGGCTCAGAAATCAAGGCTGCCATGCGCAAGGGCGAGCAATTCGTCTTTGCCTGGGCAACCGATGGCGGCAAGGTCAACTTCGACATGCATGGCGAGCAACCCAATGCAGGCGAAAAATTCACCAGCTACTGGAAAGACAAGCAGCAAACCAGCGCCCAAGGAACTTTTATCGCTCCGTTTGATGGAACCCACGGCTGGTATTGGCGCAACCGTGGAGATAAACCGGTGACCGTCAAAGTCAAAGTAAGCGGCTTTTACGAGAAGCTTTATCGGCCATGAGCAAGAGCTGCCAGTCCAACGCACCGAAGTACCAAACTGGTTTTGCTCATTGAAACAATCAATGTGAACAATGAAACGGTAGCCGAACAAGCGAGTGCATCAAACCTGCGGATGCTGATGACGCGTGCGCGCTGGATCGAAGTCGGTCGTATTTTGCTGACCGGTTTGGTGGCGCTGCTGTTTTGGCAGAATTTGGTACCGCTACAACTCTTGTGGCTGGCCGTCGCGATTGGTTTATATCCGCTGGTAAAAACCGGCGTGATCGACCTGATACGCGAACGCAAAATCGGCACCGAGATTTTCGTTACCGTGGCCACCCTGGTCGCGGTGTTTGGCGGCGAGACGGTTGCCGGCGCAGTGCTGATGGTGATCATCCTGATAGCGGAATTTATCGCCGACCTGAATATGGATCGCGCCCGCGCTTCCATCAAGACCCTGATCGGCTCGGTGCCCCAAGTCGCGTTGATGCGCGGCGCGGACGGCGAACGCGTGGTTCCGATTGAGCAATTGCGAACCGGCGATGTCGTGCTGGTGCGTGCCGGCGAAAAAATTCCGGTGGACGGCAGCATCGTAGGCGGTGCCGCATCGATCAATGAAGCGCCCATCACCGGCGAAAGCCTGCCCAAGGACAAGAGTGTCGGCGCGAGCGTTTTTGCCGGCACCATCGTCGCATCGGGCGCACTCGATATTCAGACAGAAAAAGTCGGCAGCGACACCACCTTTGCCCGCATCATCGGACTGGTGGAGAACGCCGAAGCGGCGCAGGCGCCGGTGCAAAAACTCGCCGACAAAGTGGCGTCGTGGCTGATCCCGGTCGTTTTTGTATTTCTCATCGTGGTTTATATGGTCACGGGCGACGTGCGCACCATCGTCACGTTGCTGATTTTTACCTCGCCTGCCGAACTGGGGCTGGCGACACCCTTGGTGATGATCGCCGCGATTGCGCGTGCGGCTCGCCATGGGATTTTGATCAAGGGCGGTCTGTATCTGGAGTCGCTGGCTAAAGTGGATGTGATGGTCTTCGACAAAACCGGTACGCTGACAGCGAACAAGTCTGAAGTGGTTCGCGTGGAGGTGCGCAACACACAATTTTCTGAAATGGAACTGTTGAGTTTGGCTGCCGCCGCCGACCGCCGTTCAGCGCATCCGTTGGCCAAAGCCGTGGTGGATTACGCAACGCTTAAACAGATTGCCGTGCCGGAACCGGACCAATATGAGCAAGTTCAAGGCCGCGGCGTGATAGCAACCGTCTCGGGGCACGCCGTACTGGTCGGCAATGCTGCACTGCTGCGTGAAAATGGCGTAACGCTTGTCACAGCCATTGAGGACGGCGGACAAACGCCGGTTCATGTGGCGGTTGATGGACAATTCGCCGGGGTAATTTTCATCGCCGATACGTTACGGCCAGGTGCGCGTGAAGCGCTGGCGAAGCTGAAAGCGACTGGCGTCAAGCGCATCGTGATGTTAACCGGCGACAACGAAGCCACCGCACGCGCGGTGGCCACGGCATTAGGCGTGGACGAGGTGCGCGCCAACTTGATGCCGGAAGACAAAGTAACAGCCATCGAAGAATTAAAAAAACAAGGCCATCGCGTCGCAATGATAGGTGACGGCATCAACGATGCGCCCGCCTTGGCGCGAGCGGATGTAGGTATTGCGATGGGCGGCGGCGGCACCCAGGCCGCGCTGGAAGCGGCCGATATTGTTTTGATGACCGATGATTTATCTAAAATCGTCAGTGCCCGCGCCATCGCCCGACGCGCTTATCGCACCATTCAAGAGAATTTATTCGTGGGCGTTGGCGTCGTCCATGTGTTGGGCATCACAGCGGCGTTGATGGGCTGGATTGGTCCTATCGAAGCCGCCCTGCTGCATCTGGGGCCGGATATCCTGGTGTTTTTGAATTCGGCGAAATTGCTGCGCGTGCGGATTGATGGGACTTGATTGACCGCTGGTAGCGCGTGAATCCCTGACGCGCAAACAAAAAGTGGGAATACGTGAGCAAGGCCATACGATGATTCGAGTCTCTAAGCCGCTGCTGGAAAAGCATCAAGTTGCTATTTATTTCACAGCGGTGTTTGCTGGACTACTGGTGGCCACCGTGGCGGATCGATTCTCCGCCGCCTTGGAAATCTGGATCAATCCGGCGCTGGCTGCGCTACTCTATGTCACCTTCCTGCAAGTGCCCATGACTTCACTCCGGCAGGCACTGACCCATGGGCGCTTTCTCTCGGCGCTGTTGATCGTCAACTTCGTTGCGGTTCCGCTGGTGGTGCTCGGGTTGATCCAATTCCTTCCCGACAACCCGGCGCTTCAGTTCGCTGTGCTGCTGGTATTGCTGACGCCCTGCATTGATTATGTCGTCGTATTCACGCACCTGGGGCGGGGAGACGCGAAGCTCATCCTCGCGGCAACGCCCGTTTTGCTCATCGCGCAAATGCTGCTGTTACCCATTTACCTCGGGCTGTTTCTCGGGGCTGACGCGGCAGGTTTGGTGCAGGCAAGACCCTTCCTGGACGCATTTTTCTGGCTGATTGCAGTACCCCTTGTCCTCGCCTGGTTAACCCAGAATTGGGCTACCCGCCGCGAGCTGGGCAAGCGGGTTGAGGGTGCGATGGGATGGTTGCCCGTCCCTCTAATGGCGCTCGTGTTGTTGATTGTGTTCGCGGCCGTTGCTCCACAGATCGGTGCTGCATCTACCGATGTTGCCTGGACAGTACCGATTTATGTGGCATTCGCAATTGCCATGCCGCTTGTCGCCTATGCGGTGGGAAAACTTCTAGGACTCGATGTTGGCGCGGGCCGTGCCCTGGCCTTCAGCGCGGGCACCCGCAATTCATTGGTGGTATTGCCACTGGCATTCGCCGTCCCCGGCGGTGGCGCCCTTATCCCGGCAGTAGTGGTTACGCAAACACTGGTTGAACTCGTCAGCGAACTTTTCTATGTGCGCTGGATACCGCGATTGATCAAATCTAAAAACGGCGATTGAACCGTAGCGAGAAGGGTTAAGGTATTGAAGATACATGAGAAAGTCACGAAACCTGCCCTTGCGCCGTAGCACTGGTAAAGAGCAATCGCGCATTTTATTTCGCGCCATTAAATAAAGGCCTGCCGAATGTTGGCCGATAGTACTTAGGTACGATTTACAAGCGCCCCCAAACGGAATTTGCCAGGAATGTTTTCCAAAACCGACATCCACACCCCCGCCGCCGCGATACCAGATGATGACACGCAACAGCATGTGGACATGACGGCGCCATCTCCCGCATTTTCCGATGCGTGGCGGCTTTTGAAGCTGCTGAATGGCTATCGCATGGTCGTTGCAGCGCTGTTTGTTACCCTGCCACTGGCAGGGGTTGAAGCCCACTCATTGGGCACGCGCACGCCCGAATTATTTTTGGCTACCAGCCTTATTTATCTGGTTTTCAGCATTCTCAGCATGGTCGGTATGTATGGCCGCTGGCCGCGCTTTGGCGTACAGGTTTATACGCAGGTATTGGTGGATATCCTCATCATCACCTTGCTGATGCATGCCAGCGGTGGCGTTACCAGTGGGCTTGGCATGTTGTTGCTGGTGTCGGTCGCGGGGGGCAGCATTATGATGCCGGGGCGCACCGCAATTTTCTTTGCGGCAGCGGCCAGCCTAATGGTATTGGCTGAGCAGGTGCGCGCGTACTTGCTGGATCCTTTGCTGGGCGCTAACTATACCCAGGCGGGTCTGCTGGGCGCCGCTTTTTTTGCGACGGCGTTGTTAACGCAGGCCCTGGCAGAGCGCATCCGCGCCAGCGAAACACTGGCCGCGCAGCGTGGCGTTGATCTTGCCAACATGCAACAACTGACAGAGTATATTATTCAGCGTATGCAGACCGGTGTGCTGGTGGTCGACGCCGAGGAAAACGTGCGGTTGATCAATGAGTCGGCGCGCCATTTATTAGGCACCTCATCAGGGAAAAGCGATGTTGAAGCGCATCAGCCCTATCAGCTTATAGAACAGTTGTGCCCCGCCCTGGCCGAGCAATGGCGTGACTGGCGCGATGACCTGCAACTTGAAACGCAGGCATTCAGCCCTTCGCAAACCGCCGCCACGCTGCTGCCACGCTTTGCGCACATGGGCAGCGATGCAGCTTCCGGCACGCTTATTTTCCTGGAAGATACCGCCGCGCTGGCACAGCAGGCGCAACAAATGAAGCTGGCGTCACTGGGCCGTCTCACCGCCAGCATCGCGCATGAAATCCGCAATCCGTTAGGTGCCATCAGCCATGCCGCACAATTATTGGCGGAGTCTCCCGCACATGACACAGGTGATGCGCGCTTTATTCAAATCATCGGTGATCAGGCGCGCCGCGTGAATACCATTATTGAAAATATATTGCAGTTAAGCCGTCGGGAACGCTCACATCCACAGGAATTCATGTTGAAAGACTGGCTTGAAACATTTGTAGATGAGTTTAGCCGCACCCAGAATATTGATGCTGCACTCTTCGCCATAGAGGTCAAGCCCCGCGATCTTCAAGTGCGCATTGATCCCAGCCAGTTGCATCAAATCCTGTGGAATCTGTGTGATAACGCGTTACGTCATGGCACGAGAAACCCTGCTTCAGGCGAAACCGCCATTCACTTGCGTAGCGGCATCATGGCCGATACACCACATCCTTTTCTCGATGTCATCGACCGTGGTCCCGCCATTGCCAAAGAAGTTGCGGAGCATATTTTTGAACCATTTTTTACCACCGCGCCGCAAGGCACTGGCCTGGGTTTATATATCTGCCGTGAGTTATGTGAATGCAATCAGGCGCGCCTGAATTATCTGGTGGCGCGTAACGCAGCCGCGCAAGGAAGCAGCGGCAATTGTTTTCGCATCACCTTTGCTGATCCACGCCGTAAACAGGTGGCATGATAATGAATCAATATCTTGCATTGATCGTAGACGACGAACCCGACATCCGTGAATTGCTGGATGTTACGCTGGGGCGCATGAACATAGAAACCCGCGCGGCTGAAAATCTGGCGCAGGCATATGCATTACTCGCAGTAGGCCACACGTTTCATCTGTGCATTACTGACATGCGTTTGCCGGATGGCAGCGGCGTTGATCTAGTGGAACACATCCAGCGCCATCACCCAAATTTACCGGTGGCTGTCATCACCGCCCACGGCAACATGGAGCTGGCGATCAGCACGCTCAAGGCGGGCGCATTCGATTTTGTTTCCAAGCCATTAGACCTGCATGTGTTGCGCAATCTGGTGACCAAGGCGCTAAAATTATCCGCGCCTGCGCCAGACCCTTCCCAAGACCCTACCGCCCAAGGTTATCCCGGCGAGCGCCGTTCACGCCACGTCTTGCTGGGCGACTCTGCTCCCATGCAGGCGATACGCGCCACCATTGCCAAATTGGCGCGCAGCCAGGCGCCGGTGTATATCAGCGGCGAGTCCGGTACTGGCAAAGAGCTTATCGCCCGTTTGATTCATGACAAAGGCCCACGCGCTGACGCGGCATTTGTGCCGGTCAACTGCGGCGCGATTCCCGAACACTTGATGGAAAGCGAATTTTTCGGCCATAAAAAGGGCAGCTTTACCGGCGCCAACAGCGACAAGGACGGCCTGTTCCAGGCCGCCCACGGCGGCACGTTGTTTCTCGACGAAGTCGCCGACCTGCCGTTACACATGCAGGTAAAATTATTGCGTGTCATACAGGAAAAAGCCGTGCGGCCAGTGGGCGCGCAAAAAGAAATGCCGGTGGATGTGCGCATCCTCAGCGCCACCCACAAAAATCTCGCCGCACTGGTAAAAGATAGCGCGTTCCGTGAAGATTTATTTTACCGCATCAACGTCATTGAATTGCACGCCCCCAGTTTGCGCGAACGCGCACAGGATATTCCACAACTGGCCGAACATGTTTTACAACGGTTGTGTAAACAGGGGCAGCAGGCTGGCACGCCACCGCTGACACTGTCTGCCGCTGCCATTGACATGCTGGCGCGTTACCCCTTCCCCGGCAATGTGCGCGAACTGGAAAACATTCTGGAACGCGCCATCACCTTGTGCGAGGGCAACACCATTCAATCCACCGATCTGCACCTGCCACAACAACAACCTTTCATAGAGGGGGTTGCTGCAACCGCTGTCACTGAGCGGGGCATGGACAATAGCAGCGCGCCATTATCTCTCGACCCTTATCTGGGCAACATCGAAAAAGACACCATCATGAAAGCCCTCGAACAAACCCACTACAACAAAACCGCCGCCGCCAAACTGTTGGGCATCACCTTCCGTGCACTGCGTTACCGGCTGAAGAAGCTGGGGGTGGAGTAGCTTTGGCGGCGGGGTCGTATTTTTCAATCCGGCACGCACGGGTGTGGCATATGAGGCAGAGGAAGGAAGCGTTAGGGGTTTTCTTCCAGGTGGGAACCCATGTTCATTTGACCGTGCAGGATTCTGACCACAGAAACGGTTTCGCCATTAACCTGATAAAAAATCAGATGTTGTCCTGCACGGCAAAACAGTAGTTCTGGATTATCCCTCTTGCGTCCCGCTACTGGGTTTTTTGCAATGGCAAGGAGTGCGCTGTCAATCACGCCTTTGTATTTGACAAGCTGTTGCGCTCCCCACATTTGCGAGGTGTAGGACAAAATGTCCCTGAAATCGCGTTTCGCCAAGCTGGAAAGCTCAAGGGTAAATTTACGGGATAACATCAGGGCTGGGCTTTCTACCCTCGGCGGCGTGTTGTCGTGCTTCCTGCTCAATCTGGTCAAGTAAGGCTGGTGTATAGGGCGTTGCCCGTCCAGTGGCAATATCGGCTTGACCAAGCCGCAACGCTTCTAAAAGCCGTTCGCGTTTGGCTTCGTCCTGTTCACGGGCACGGCGCACAGCATCCCTTACAGCCTCTGCTTCACTGCGATAAAAACCGTCTTTCACGCGCTCTTTAATGTATCTTTCATCAACGGCGGCAAGTTCAATGTGCATTTTCGACACCCCTCTTTATGGCCTGATTTAATACATAAATTATACAATAATTATAAAATAAACGCAATCGTTGACGTTAATCCAGCTTAAGCTCTGTATCACAAAGGGTGGTTATTTGCCCGGATACTAAACAAATACAGGAGTTTTAAGCTACGCTTGCTGCAGCAATAGTAATGACATTTTTGGTCACATTCTGACCTGGAGTGGCAGGGTGTAGAGGTGAGAAACGCTTCATCTGACCGGTTTTACAGTGGGTGTGCTGTCATTTCGACCCCCGCGAAAGCGGGGGGAGAAATCTTTATATAATTGATTTATATTGAATTTTATATGAATTATTTCTCGATTTGCTCGAAATGGCGCGAGTCACAGGCTCCTCCCGGCAAAGTTGGCACACCCCATGCATTATCCTGGTTAAGGCGTTTGACTTTGCAGGTCAAGCACTGGAAGCGCAGCAACCGAAGGGAGTGATCGAAGAAGGACAGGCGCCAACGCTTTTAACTCGTATATTAATTAACGGAAAGGAGACACACCATGAACATGAAGAAAGTACAACAGGGTTTTACCCTGATCGAATTGATGATCGTAGTAGCGATCATTGGTATTTTGGCCGCAGTGGCCGTACCGGCATATCAGCAGTACACCAAGAAGGCGAAATTTACGGAAGTGGTTCAGGCAACCCAAGCGGTCAAAACTGCCGTTGAGTTGTGTGCTCAAGATACTGGGGCATTGACGGCATGCGCTAGTGGTAGTAATGGTGTTCCGGCCGCTCTAACCTCTGCCAATGCAACCAAATATGTCGAGACCATGTCTACTTCGGCGGCTGGTGCTATTACGGCGACAGCTCGTAGCGTCAATGGATTAAGCGGTGAAACGTTAATTTTAACCCCGACCTTTTCTGCTGTAGACGGTGTTACATGGATTGCCACAGGTACTTGCAAGACCTCACCGGCGATCTGCTAATAACATGTAGGATGGACGTAGCATAAGCCATCAAAATCAGTACGGTTGGGCTGGATACGAAACCAGTCCCAATAACAAAAAGCCCCTCATCCGAGGGGCTTTTTTTGATCCCGGCCTGGACAGGATTTCTAGCTAACGCTTCGATGTGCATGGATGCACAAGTGCCGTGGGCGCAGGGATGCGCGGGAGCAGCGAAACGACATGCATCAGAAATTCCTCAAACAATTCCCGTACCTGCCGATACAAGATAAGCAATCTCTCACAGGAAAGGCATCATGAGTACAGTTACCCCCGTTCTTAATGGCGGCCTCAGCGGTCTGGCACGACGTCTGGTGCTTGACGGCCTGTTGAACGAAGAACAGGTAATTAAAGCACAGGAATATGCCACTAAAAACAAGCTGCCGTTTGTCAGCCATCTGGTGCAAAGCAAGCTGGCGAGCAGCTATGTGATTGCCAATGCTGGCTCGGAAGAATTCGGCATACCACTGTTCGATATCAATGCCATGGATCTGGAGGTGGCGGCAGTTAAGCTGGTGAGTGAAAAACTGGTGCGTCAGCATAATGCCTTGCCGTTGTTCAAGCGTGGCACCCGCTTGTTTGTGGCGGTGTCTGACCCGACCAATCTGGTTGGGCTGGATGAAATCAAGTTTCAGGCCGGCGTCAACACCGAGGCGGTGCTGGTTGAAGAAGACAAGCTGGCCATGATCATTGAAAAGGTTATGGCGGCCAATGACACCACCATGACGGATCTGGATGACGCGGATCTGGATAACCTGGATATTAGCAGTGACACCGATGATGATAAGAAAAAAGAAGAGGGTGGCTCAGATGTTGATGATGCGCCGGTGGTGCGTTTCATCAACAAGATTTTGCTGGACGCCATTAATAAAGGCGCTTCGGATATTCACTTCGAGCCGTATGAGAAAATCTACCGCATACGTTACCGGCAAGACGGCATGCTGAGTGAAGCCGCGTCACCGCCCGTGGCGTTGGCCAACAAAATTTCAGCACGTCTCAAGGTGATGTCGCGCCTGGATATTTCAGAGCGTCGTGTGCCGCAGGACGGACGCATGAAAATGGTGTTATCAAAAACCCGTGCTATTGATTTTCGTGTTAACAGTTGCCCGACGCTGTTTGGTGAAAAAATCGTGCTACGTATTCTGGATCCATCCAGCGCCAAGCTGGGTATTGATGCGCTGGGGTATGAGCCAGAACAAAAAGAATTGTACATGAAGGCATTGCATATGCCGTATGGCATGATTCTGGTGACGGGGCCGACCGGTAGCGGCAAGACCGTGTCGCTGTATACCGGCCTGAATATTCTCAACACCATGGACCGTAATATCTCCACAGCCGAAGATCCGTCGGAAATCAATTTACCTGGCGTTAATCAGGTGAATGTCAATCCCAGGGTGGGGCTGACATTCGCGGCGGCACTAAAGGCATTCTTACGTCAGGATCCAGACGTAATCATGGTCGGTGAAATCCGTGATCTTGAAACCGCTGAAATCGCCATCAAGGCCGCCCAAACCGGCCATATGGTGCTGTCTACCCTGCACACCAACGATGCGCCGCAAACCCTGAGCCGCTTGCTCAACATGGGCGTTGCACCCTTTAATATTGCCTCAGCCGTGTCGCTAATCATTGCACAACGTCTGGCGCGGCGCCTGTGTTCCAAATGCAAGGCCGTGGCGGATATTCCGCCTGCGGTGTTGATAAAAATAGGCTTCAAGGAAGAAGAATTAAGCGGGCTTACAGTCTATAAGCCAGTGGGTTGCGATCAATGTTTTGAGGGTTACAAGGGCCGTGTAGGTATTTATCAGGTCATGCCCATCTCCGAAGCCATGGGGCGCATTATCATGGCCGGAGGCAATGCCATGCAAATTGCCGATCAGGCGCGCCAGGAAGGTATTCCTGATTTACGCGCCTCGGGCTTGAAAAAGATTCGGCAAGGTATGACCAGCCTGGAAGAAATCAACCGCGTTATTACGGAATAAGTGCCATGGTAGCAAAAGCGATCAAGAGAAAAGAAGCGAAAAAAGAACCCAAGCTGGATCTTTTTGCCTGGGAAGGCACCGACAAAAAAGGCGCCAAGGTGTCGGGTGAAACCCGCAGCGCCAATGCTGCATTGGTTAAAAGTGAGCTGCGCCGCCAGGGCATTAATCCGAAAAAAATTAAAAAGAAAACCATGAGCGGCTTTGGCTCCGGTAAAAAGAAAATCACCGCTAAAGACATCGCCCTGTTTAGCCGTCAACTGGCGACCATGATGAGCTCCGGTGTGCCCTTGGTACAGTCCTTTGAAATCATTGGGCGGGGTCATGACAACCCCTCCATGCAGGATTTGATACTCGCCATCAAGGCCGATGTTGAGGGCGGCAATACCTTGACAGATTCGATGCGCAAACACCCGTATTATTTTGATGACCTGTATTGTAACCTGGTGCAGGCGGGTGAACAGGCCGGTATTCTGGAAGGCCTGCTGCACAAGATCGCGCTGTATAAAGAAAAAGTCGAGGCCATCAAGGGGAAAATTAAAAAAGCGCTATTTTATCCAGTTGCGATCGTGGTGGTGGCATTTATTATTACAACCATTTTGATGATCTTCGTTATTCCGCAGTTTGAAGATTTGTTCAAGGGTTTTGGTGCTGACTTGCCTGCCCTGACCAAAATTGTAATTAAAATTTCTGAATTTTTCCAAGCATGGTGGTGGGCCATTTTCGGTGGTATTGGCGGTGTGATTTATGGCTTGGTTGAAGCTAAAAAGCGCTCACGGAAAGTGAATCAGGCTCTAGACCGCTTGTTACTTAAGCTGCCGATCCTGGGCGAAATCGTTACCAAGGCAACGGTAGCGCGCTTTGCCCGTACCTTGTCGACCATGTTCGCGGCGGGTGTGCCGCTGGTAGAGGGCATGACCACGGTAGCCGGCGCCTCGGGCAATATTGTTTATGAGACAGCAATTCTTAAAATACGCGATAATGTCGCCAGCGGCATGTCGTTACAGGCGTCCATGCGCCAGACCGGTTTGTTTTCCAATATGGTGGTACAGATGGTGGCGATTGGCGAAGAAGCCGGTTCGCTGGATGCGATGCTGGGCAAGGTGGCTGATTATTACGAGCAAGAGGTCGACGACGCTGTGGATGGCTTGAGCAGCTTGCTGGAGCCCATCATCATGGCGGTACTTGGCGTGATCATCGGTGGGCTGGTGGTCGCCATGTATCTGCCGATCTTCCAGATGGGTAACGTGGTAAATTAAGAAATTTGACATTCGTTCGAGACGAGGATTTCTCCCGTTGGTCGAAATGACAGTCTATTGTTATCCTGAAAAACGTCAAAGATACGCTCATGCAACAAGGACGCCGCTAACCCATGACAGCATTGCTTGACTATTTCCACGCATCGCAGGCCGCGCTCCAGGCCTCCCCGGCTGCATTCATTGCATTGACGGCGGTGTTGGGACTGCTGGTTGGCAGTTTTCTTAATGTGGTGATTTATCGTCTGCCCGTCATGATGGAGCGCGAGTGGCGCGCCGCATGCGATGAGACATTATCACCTGCCGCAACGCAGGCTGAGGCTACCCTTGCCGAGCCGCCCTTCAACCTCATCACCCCACGTTCGCAGTGCCCCAAGTGCAAGCATAAGATTACGGCACTGGAAAACATCCCTGTGCTGAGCTATATGCGCCTGAAAGCGCGCTGTGCAGAATGCGGCACGCACATTTCCATGCGTTATCCAATAATTGAAGCTCTCACCGCCGCGCTTTCCGCCGTTGTCGCCTGGCATTTTGGCTTTGGCTGGGCGGCAGGCGCGGCATTGCTTTTAACCTGGGCGCTGATTGCGCTAAGCTTGATTGATTTTGATCATCAGTTGTTGCCGGACTCGATCACCCTGCCATTTTTATGGGTGGGACTCACGCTCAGTCTGTTCAACATTTATGTCGACAGCTTTAACAGCATCATTGGCGCGCTGACTGGCTACCTCAGCCTGTGGATGGTGTATATGCTGTTCAAACTGCTGACCGGCAAAGAAGGCATGGGGCATGGTGATTTTAAATTGCTGGCGATGCTCGGTGCCTGGCTGGGCTGGAAATCGTTGCTGACGGTGGTGCTGTTATCTTCGCTGGTCGGTGCCGTTGTCGGCATTTCCCTGGTGTTATTGCGCGGTCGTGATAAAAACATCCCCATTCCGTTCGGCCCCTATCTGGCTGCGGCTGGCTGGATCACGCTGCTATGGGGCGAAGACATTACGCGCGTCTATCTGGGGATGTCGGGGTTAGGGTAGAATAGGGGCGTCTATTTTTGATACGGCGTTTACTATCGAACTCTGTCATCCCGAATATCAAACACCGTCATCCCGACCCTCGCGAAAGCGGGGGGAGGGATCTTGCTTAAGATTCCTTGCTGTGCTCAGCATGACATGGAAATACCCCCATGCTAAAAATCGGTTTAACAGGCGGCATCGGCAGCGGCAAAACCACCGTAGCAAATTATTTTGCCGCGTTGGGCGTGCCGGTGATTGATGCTGACCAGATTGCGCGTGATCTGGTCAGCCCCGGCCAGCCGACATTGCAGGCTATTGTGGATGCGTTCGGCCCGGCGGTGCTGGATAGCGCCGGACACTTGGATCGGGCGCGACTGCGTGCCATGGTATTTGGCGCAGAGGCTCGTCCCGGTCAGCGCCAGTTGCTCGAATCAATACTGCACCCGTTGATCCGCGCAGAAATGCAGCGCCGTGCGCAGGCCATGACCGCGCCGTATGGATTACTGAGCATCCCGCTGTTGGTGGAAGGTGGGCAGACGGATCTGGTGGAGCGTATTCTGGTAGTCGATGCGCCGGAAGCATTGCAATACCAACGGGTGCGGCAGCGTGATAACGTATCGTCGGATGCTGAAATTACTGCTATTCTGCGCGCCCAGGCCTCCCGGCAACAGCGCCTGGCGGTGGCCGACGACGTTATTGCTAACGATTCCGACCTGGAAAACCTGCGTCGGCAGGTCTTGAACCTTCATCAATTTTATCAAGGATTAGCTGTCGCCAATTAACGACGACATCTCACTCTTTTTGCGCTATTATTCCAATGATATATGCACTATTATTAAGTGCATTCTCCTAAGAGCCTGTTCAATATCTCGCTGAAGGGCGCATCGCGGCGTTAAAAGTGTCCTCAAAATGCTCATATACTACGTGTATACTCCGCTTTTTCGGACACTTCTGCCTTGCGCTGCATCCCTTGATCGAGATATTGAACAGGCTCTAAAAACGGCGATTGGGTAATCCCGGGTAGGTACATATTAAGTGCAGACAAAAATAATTTACGAACAACCCCTCAATGAACGAATTCGAACCTTTCTCAGGCTGGAATTTCTGTTTGATCAAACCAAGGCGTCCCTGGCGGGCGATTCGGTGTGGGACAGCCGTGCCGCATTGACGGGCATTCTGGAAATTTTAAGCATCTTTAGTCGGGCAGACCTCAAAACCGAACTCATGAAAGAGCTGGAAAGACAGGCGCTGGTGCTGGAACGTCTGGATGAAAAACCGGGGGTAGATCGGGGGCGGTTAAACGAGCTGCTCAATCAAATGGACACGCTGATTGATCACCTGCATTCGCTGAAAGGCCAGGTGGGACAAGACTTGCGCCAGAATGAATTTCTCAGCAGCATTCGCCAGCGCCTCACGATTCCCGGTGGCACCTGTGATTTTGATTTGCCAGCCTACCATTTTTGGCTCCAACAGCCCCCCGCCAAACGCCGCCTGCAATTACAGCACTGGTTTAAAAATTTCGATGCCATTGCCCAAGCCACCAGCCTCATGCTGCGGCTGATCCGCGAAAGCGTCCCCGCTGTCAAAGAAGTAGCCGAAGCCGGGTTTTTCCAGAAGTCGCTTGACCCGAGTACGCCGTGTCACATTGTGCGGGTTGCAGTGCCCGTAGACTGCCCTTATTTTGCTGAGATCAGCGGTGGTAAGCATCGTTTTACGGTGCGCTTTCTTGAACAACGCCTCGAAGAGCGTCCGGTGCAGACCACCGATAACATACCCTTTGAATTGGCCTGCTGCATTATATGAGCAAATCTGTCACCTGTGCCGGATCACGCTCGGTCACGTGCGCTGGATCACCATCGGTCACTTGCCCGAGTTGCGGCAAAACCGTGGCATGGACACCCGAGCAACCATCCCGCCCCTTCTGCAGTGAGCGCTGCCGCTTGATTGATCTGGGAGAATGGGCGTCAAACACGCGCCGTATTCCTGCGATAGAGTCCCCACCCGAAGACCCCGTCGAATCTGGAAACGGTAGTTGAAATGATAAAAAACCGCCCATGCTTCGACAGGCTCAGCACGAACGGTTTTTTATGGCACTCACTCAAGGGGGTGGGTAGTCCGTTCGTCCTGAGCAGCCCGCGTAGCGGGCGTGTCGAAGGGTTGCGTGCTTGTCAATTACCGGATTCAGGTTGAATAACAATGGTGCTTCGTGCTTCACCGTTTCATGCGCAACCATGCAAGTCCCGCCATACCTGATAAAATCAACATACCAAAACCAACCGCACTCTCCACCACCGGCACTCCCATGCGGGTGATCAACGTATAAAGCCCGACCAACAGCAGCATGGCAATATTTTCGCTGAAATTCTGCACTGCAACCGCATGCCCCGCGCCCACCGTTTCGTGGCCGCACTCCTGCAGGAGCGCATTCAGTGGCACTACAAACATTCCACCACACGCGCCAATGGCAACCAGCAAAATGGCCGCAGCATAAATACCGGTCATTTGCGACAGCGCCATCACCAGCACACCCAGCAGCAACCCGGCCGGCAAAACGCGATGAATAGTATCAAGCGTTACAAAACGCGCCGCCAGCGCCGCGCCCACCGCAATACCCACAGCAACCACGCCACTCAAATTGGCGGCGGTTTTGTTGTCATCAATCAGCAGCGCGACGGGCACCCAGGCAATCAACAAAAACCGTAACGTGCTACCACTGCTCCAGAATAAACTGGTGCCGATCAACGAAAAACGCGCATCGGGATTACGATACAAGGTTTTCAGCGCGCCAATAAAATCCATCAGCAGTTTACGCGGCCCCAGTTTACCGACTGGATGTTCCGCCGGTAAACGCGGGATGAGCGCATTGACCAGCGCCGCCAGCACATAACATGCGCTGATGCCGATCAGCGTGCCGGAAACAGAAATGTCGGCCAGCCACCCGCCGAGCAAGGCGCCCAGCAAAATCGCCACAATCGTCGAGCCTTCCATCAAGCTGTTGGCTTTGACGAGTTTTTCCTGGGGCACCAGTTGGCTTAATATTCCGTATTTGGCGGGCGAATAAGCCGCCGCACCCAACCCCACCAATCCATAGGCCAGCCACGGATTAAAGCCCAGCAGCATAAGTGCAGAGCCGATGAATTTCAGCCCGTTACTGATCATCATCACGCGCCCCTTGGGCAGCGAATCAGCAAATGCGCCAACGAACGGCGCAAAAATAATAAACGCCAACACAAAAAACTCCTGCAACATTGGCGCATACCAGTCCTGGTAATCCGCAAAAGACTTTAATAGCGCAATCGCAGCAAACAACAGCGCGTTATCTGCCAGCGCAGAAAGAAACTGGGCAACCAGCACTGCCAGCATCGCGCGCGAAGATAACCGGCCATTGCCATTATATGCAGTAGGAGTGGTCGATGATGTCATGTCGAATTTCTCATGAAAAATGCGCGGGTTTCAAAAATCCGGGGGGAGAAATGTTTTCCATTTGCGCGTAAATGCCGCTTTAGCACAAAATCAAACAACAGGGGATTGTAAGTGCGAATCGCTGAAAGCACCGGTGCCGCCGCGCTGTCCAGTAACCCTGATTCTACAAACAGGTTCAGGGAAAAAAGCGGCATGACGCCAGGCAACGGATAATCCGATCCATTCAGCAGCCGTGGATGCCAGTCACTTCTTTCCAGCAATGCCTGTGCATAGTGGGCACGATTTATCTGGGTGATTGCGGATATATCGGCGTAGAGCGTTTTTTCGTAGCGGGGTTCATCCATCAAACGTGCAAATAACAAAAAACTTTCCGTCATAGGCCCGTTTTCGCCGCGATCAAGATCAAGGTCTTCACCCATGGTGGCGCAATGCGCAACGACAACACGCACCCCGCGATCAAGCGCGCGACGCAACTTCAATGGATTACCGTAATGCTGAGTATTGGCGACATGTATGGCGCGTTCTTTGCCAGCGTGTGTAATCAGGGGCAGATTATGCCGCGCCAAGGCTTGATAAAATGGATCGCATAATTTCGAGCCAGGGTCGATGCCCATCGCCGCAGGCAACCATTTAACCGCGCGCGCACCATTTTGCATAGCATCATTTAATGCTGCGACACTGTCCGTGCGGTAAGGGTGTATGGAGGCCGCCCATTCAAAATGATGGGGATAAAGCTGTGCCATTTTTCTGGCATAGTCATTGGGCGTGTAAAACGCACTATGTTCCAGATCAATTGCGCGATTTTCATTGTAATTATGCTCGAAGGCCAGCAGCAACAATTTATGACCCGCACGCATACCCCCCATCAGGCCGTGCATGCGCTCAACGTAACGTTGATCTATGCGCTGTGGCACATCATCAGCACAGCCTGCATTGAGGAAAAATCTTTTTTGTACGAACTGCGCAGGGCTTAGCAAGCTGTCCATATCAGGATTAAACCAGGCGCCACTGCCACCATCACCCGCACCTATCAAGTGGGCGTGGCTATCCCACACATTCTGGCTATTGATCCCCTGCCATGCCGCTGCCACCAGCTCATGTTGAGCGAGTGCCGCTGGCAAGCTTGTATGGCAGGGATTAATAAATCCTTGTTCCGGCCAGTAACGCCATGCAGCCAGGCCCGTGGCAGAAACACCTGCCGCGCCTAGTGCCAGCAAAAATTGACGGCGGTTCATCAAGAACTCTCCGCCATTTTTTTCAATGTTACATAATCAATCTTGCCGGTGCCCAGTAGCGGTAACGCATCTACGCGCGCCATTTTACGTGGCACGGCAAGTTCCGGGTGGCCAAGTGTACGCGCCGCTTCCTGCATGCGTTCACGATTAAGTGTGGCGTCGGTAGTAAATAATACTATCGTTTCGCCGCGTTGCGCATCGGGTTGTGTTGATGTGGCATGTTGATGCGCAGGTGATGCCAGCGCAGCAATTTTTTCGGCCACTTCAAGCGAAATCATTTCGCCGGCAATTTTGGCAAAGCGCTTAACGCGACCTACGATACGCACAAAGCCTTCGTCATCAATAGTCACAACATCGCCGGTACTGTACCAGCCAGCACCTGCGTTAGATGCTGGTGGTTCAATCACGCCAGGGTTTTCATGGCGATAATATCCTGACATGACATTGGCGCCACGCACATGCAACAGCGCGCCGTGTTCTATGCCGGGTACTTGCTCCAGATGGGCCGTGATGCCGGGCAACAATTGGCCGACGGTGCCCGTGCGGTAAGACATCGGGGTATTGACTGCCAGTACCGGCGCGGTTTCCGTGGCGCCATAGCCTTCCAGAATACGTACGCCGAATTTTTCAAACCACGCCTGGCGTACCGCGTCTGATAATTTTTCCGCGCCGGCAATGACATAACGCAGCCGATAAAAATCATAGGCATGCGCGAATTTTGCATAGTTCCCCAAAAATGTACTGGTGCCGAACAATACCGTGCAACCGCGATCATAAGCCAACTCCGGGATTACCCGGTAATGCAGCGGCGTTGGATATAAAAATAAATTTGAGCCAGTCAATAATGGCAGCAATGTGCCCGCCGTCAGCCCGAAGGAATGAAAGATGGGCAGCGCGTTGAGAAATTTATCCTCCACCGAAAAATCTATTACGGCACGAATCTGTGCAATATTGGAGAGGATCGCGCCATGTGACAATACGACGCCCTTGGATTTACCTTCCGAACCCGATGTAAACAGCACTACCGCCGCATCTTCAGGACACGAAGCAGGGATTGCCAGGCGCGGCAACAGTTGCGCATAACAGAGCAGCCACAGCTTGTCGAAGACGCCAAATTGCTGCTGCATATCTTCAAGATAAACTACCCGGACATTTTTCAGCGTAGATATTACATTTTGCAGCTTTGCCGTTTCAATAAACTTGCGCGAACTGATAATAATATTAATTTTTGCGGCAACACAGGCGTTCTGTAAACCCTCTGCGCCCGCCGTGTAATTAAGCATGGCAGGGATACGGCGTTGTGCCCCCATGCCGATCATCAATGCCACAGTGGAGGCCAGATTAGGCATCAACACCCCCACGGTTTCATTTTCAGGCGCAACTTTGGCCGCCATTCTGCCCAGCGCCAGCGTCATTTTCAGAATCTGGCCATAGGAATATTCAACCTGTCTCATGTCTTCAACCACGCGCCGGTCACGGCCAAAAATCGAAACCGCGTCCAGCAAGCTTGAATACAAGGTTTGTTTTGGATGCGAATTAAATAGCATGGCCTGCATGATTTTACGCATCGCCATGCCCGCTTTCAGGCGACGTTCTTTGGCGGTGGGCGCGGTCGGCATGGGCAACGATGTCGCGGGTTGAATGGAAAGCGTAATGCGGGGCAATAAACGGCGCGGATATTTTCCCGATAAGCGGCTGAAATAAGAGCGTGCCGGGCCATCGAGCCTTACCGGAATAATGGTGGCGGCGGTTTTTGCGGCGACAAACGCCGGGCCATCATAGACCTTCATCAAACTGCCGGTGGTAGTGATGCGCCCTTCCGGAAAAATCATCACTGGCCGCCCCGCCTCAATCAGCCGTATGACTTTTTTCATCGCCATGGGATTGGTGGGATCTACCGCGAGATGCTCCACCTGGGTGAGGAACAGACGGAAGAAGAAATTTTTTACAACCGTAGTATGCACCACAAACACGGGATTAACCGGCAAAAACAAACCCAGCAACAAACCATCAAGAAATGATTCATGATTGGCGATAATCAGCAGGCGTGATGCATTAAATTGCGTGGTATCTCCTTCGACACGCAACCGAAGCAGGATCCGCAATAATGGCCGTAGCGCGCTACGTATGAAAAACTTCAGCATCGCGGGAACCCCTTTTATATATAACTATATAATTAAATATTTGGTTTTTTGTGTTGCGCAAAATCAGGTATTCTTGCGGATATAATCGAGAACATTTTGTAGTGTTTCATCCAGCACCGGACGGTTAACCCAGAAATACACTTCTTTGCCGATCTTTTCGCTCAGCAATATATCGGCATCATGCAAAATCTTTAAATGATGTGAAATGGCCGAGCGTGACAATGTTGACACCTCAACAATCTGCCCCACATTAAGGCGTTCACCACGATCAAAGGTCAGCAAAATTCGTTGCCGGTGTTTGTCACCCAGCGCAACAAACACTTTCGATGCCGTGGCCCATTGCTTGGGTATGGCGCGCATGTAATTTTTATTCATATCGATAAGTTTAGTTATGTAGTTATATGTTGTCAACAAAAATCCGTGTTGTTTGCCCGCATCAACCCCGCCATAGCGATGAAACCCCCGCGATCCCCTGCGCGCCGTGCTCGTAAGCCTGCGTTACGTGGCGCTGTGTCATGCCGCCCAAGGCGTACACTGGCAGCACCGCCAGCTCGGTTAGCTCGCGGAAACCTGTCCAGCCCAGGGTGCGGGCGCCGGGGTGGCTGGTGGTTTCCAGCACCGGAGAAACTACGGCAAAATCAGCGCCGAGGCGGGCAGCATGGGCCAGCTCTTTGGCGTTGTGGCATGACGCGCCTACCCACAGCCTGGAGGATGAAAAGGGCCGCGTGCTTAACGACATGAGCCGCGCGCTGCCCAGGTGCACGCCATCGGCCCCCACCTCTTCCGCCAACGCGGGCGCCGCATTCAATATTAATTGGGCTTGATAGGCGTGACACACCGGCAACACCTGCCGCGCCAGATCCATATAAGCGGTTTCGCCCAGTGTTTTGGCGCGCAATTGCACCAGGCGTATACCCGAGCGTAGCGAGCGTTCCAGGCCGTAGAGAAACTCCGGGGTATTGGGGGAGGGTTCGGGTGTAATGAGGTAGCGCGAAGGCAGGCGCACGGCATTTACAATCGGCCAGTTGGCGGCTGGATAGTTTCTCTGCGCCAGATCTTTTATCGCCACCCATTCCACCGGTTGGCCTTCACGGCCGAACGGCTCACCAGCAAAGGCGTCGACGCGCCATACATCCAGCAACACGGTTTTTTCTTTTCCAGGATTTTCATGATAGTGGTGGCGTATGCGTATCAGGGGACGCGCTGACACTATGGAAATGCCAACCTCTTCCTGTAGCTCGCGCGCCAGGGCATGCCGCGCGCTTTCCCCGGCTTCAACCTTGCCGCCGGGGAATTCCCACAGCCCACCTTGTGGCACGGTGGGCTGACGAAATGCCAACAGGATCTCACCGACGCCATTAAATACGGCGCCCACCACCACATGCTGAAAAGATCGGTCTGGCATTTTTTATATAGAGCCGATAGTTATTTGTTCATGGGGGTGGATTAGGTGCCCCTTAAGGGCACTTTTTGCCGTTTTGCGTCATACGTCACACGCGCTTTGATATGCCACGCACAGTAAATGCTGGCCAATTTTGGCAATATAGACTCAACAAAGCAACACAACTCAGGAGCGTACCATGTTTAAAATGATACTTTTGATTATAGCAGCCATCCTGGCCCTAAGCGTACCTAGCGATGGTCCGGCGCTGCTTGTGAGTAATCGGGACTACATTCTGGCGCTGGTGGCCGCGGTGCTGGTACACCCCTGGATTGTCAGACAGTTTGACTAATTCCAATTCTCTTTAGAAGTGCCTCTATCTTTCGCAGAAATCATTTTACTGTCATTTCGAGCGTAGCGAGAAATCCTTGTCCCAAACCAATGTGAGAGATCTTTCAGGATTCCTCACGTGCATTCGGAATGACAGGTGTTGTTTTTAATAAGAATTGGAATAAGCCCTTGGAAACGCGCCGCCCAGAAAGAGCGCTTTTTGCCGTTTTGCGTCATGGTTCACAACAGGTTTGATAGATCACGCACAGTAAGCGCCGCCCCGTGTTGCTAATATAGACTCAACAAAACATCACAATTTATCAGGAGCAGAACATGTTTAAAGTTATATTTTTAGCCGCAGCAGCGATCCTTGCCCTTACCGTACCAAGTGACGGCCCAACGTTGCTGGCGAATAACCGTGATTACATACTGGCGCTGGTAGCGGCAGTGCTGGTGCATCCCTGGATTGTCAGACAGTTTGATTAATAAAAAATAAAAAAGCGCCGGGCAGGATGCCCAAGTGTCGTGAAGTGTATGGATGCACGTGAGCGGCCACCGGGGCAGCAGCCCTGCCCCGGAATAGCTTTCGTGTAGCGTGATCTTAAAACAGCAATCAAAAATCTACGCCAATGCCAAGGAATGGCCCTTTATTTTTCATTGAGGCAACCTTGTCGCCATCTGTCAGTTCCAGGTCAATAAAGCGGTAGCCACCTGCCACATACATAAACGGCAAGGGATTAAGTTTAACCTGGGCAGTAACATCATAAAGATGATTGTCTGCATACGCGATCGCCATGCCATCCACCTCCGCACTCACAAACGGGCCATTGGCGCGTAGCACCGCTTTGAGCATGGGCACGGGCGCAGAAAAATCAGCCTGGGCGGTTTGTGTATTATTTTTTACTGTAATGTTGCCATTAATGAATTTAATATTTGCGCCAATCTCGGCTTCAAGGATGCCAATACTGAGCGGTGAGAAGGTCCAGCCCAGATCATAGGTTTTCAGGTCTACATTGGTGGTGATGGGTGTTGAAGCGAGAAAGATTTTATTTTCATACGTAATGGTGCGGTTTAAGGTGCTGGTAGCATCGTATTTAAGCGGCGTAACGCCCAAATACAGGTTGCCGAGGAAAGTGAGGTGCGCCCGGCCACGGATGAATACCAGGGATTTATCATCCAGTCCCAGATCATTTTTAAGATCAATCACCGTGCCGCCAGAGCGGGTTTCACCGGAAATGCCCGATTGCCAGCCCACCGCTTCCAGTTCGAGATCAACCGGCCCCAGTGCAAATGCAGCGCTGGCAGGTAACAACATTAACGCGCCTAGTGTCCATGCAGTTTTTTTCATGATGCCCTCTCTAATTTTGATAAGGTTAAATTACCGGGTACTTCCATACACCTACACGTACTCGTCAACATTATGCAGCGGCACAAACCGCTCCTTTTCCAACCGGGCAAAAGACTGGTATTCGGCAATGGCGCGCTGCGCTATCGCGGTTACGCCGCCGGAGGCGGGCGCGCCGCTTGTAAGATATCGGCTCGTGGCATGAAAACTTGCAGCGTCTCTATTAACGGTTGAATGCCTGCCTAATACATCCCCTTCAGCCACATGTTCTACGGGTAGCTGTGCAGTGGATACCCTCCCCACCCTTAACCCGCCAACAGGCATCACCACCGACATCCGAGAACCGTCCCTGGCATAGTCCCTAGAAAGTAATTTTTACACCCACGTGCGCGCCTTCATCAAGCACGGCATCCGGGCTGGCTTCAAGGCCGAATTTAATTTTGCGGTAGCCAAGATAAGCTACGGCCTGCGGTAAAACTTCATACTCTAAACGTACGCCGGTTTCAATAAAACGATCGGCATCACCAAAGGTGACGATGTTCGGGGCAAAATAAAATTGTCCGGCAATACCAAAGCGTGAAGCAGACGGCGGTGAAAAGCGTACTTGACCACCTAATGCCAATGCGAGAGCGTCATTGTCGTCAGCCGTTGCCATTATGCCCTTTACGCCCATGCCTACCGTCACGCCGGGCAGTCCACTGCCCACTTCGTTTCTCACTAAAATACCGGCATCACCGAACACGTTGTCCTGATCAGTGTAAAGGAATCCCAAGTGGAATTCGGATTTTCCAAGGCTATCGCGGCCCATCGCCGAGCTGTATTGAAGCTGGGCGCTGTTATCACCCAGATTGATATCAAGAGCGCCGGCGCCTGCGGGGGCGCTGAGCATGGTGATGGCTAATGAAGTGGTGCTGGCCCATGCCAGCGAACGTACAGAAAAACGGGGTGTTAACATAATTTTACTCCTTAAAAAATATGATCCTGACATTACTAAACGATGTGACATGCTTTCCTGCACTCGCAACGGCAACAGTGGGGTGGGCCCGTTGCGCCACATCAATTGACAAGCATACCATAGGCGATTCATATAACGAACCTGCTGTAACGCCTGCCTTTGGCGATACTCCCTAAAATTTTAACGCGGCACGCGCGCATACCCACACCTCAATTTTCTCTACGCCCGCGTTGCGCAGAGTGGCAGCGAATTCTGCGACCGTTGCGCCGGTGGTCATAACGTCATCAACAATCGCGACATGGCGTACCGGGAGTTTTTTGACAACGCTGAATACCCCTTTGACATTGCGCGGTCGTTCGCTGGCGGGCAAGTCAGACTGAATTGCCGTGGCGCGTTGCCGCTGGCAGTGCTGGTAATCAATAGGGATATTGAGCGCGCGTGCGATGGGGCGCGCCAGTTCGGTGGCCTGATTATAGCCGCGTTCACGCAACCGCGCGGCGTGCAGCGGTACGGGGATGATCAGATGGGGGAGTGGCGCGGAGATTGAACGCACCCGTTTTTTGAGTTGTTGCGCCATCAATTCGCCGAGCAGGCGCGCAATCGCGAGCTTGCGATTGAACTTCAGGTCATGAATCAAATGATCAATTGGGTGCGCGTACTGGAACACGCTTAAGGTGTGATCATAGCTGGGCGGGTCTTTAAGGCAACGCCCACATAGCGCGGTGGTGTCGCTGCCGTGCAGCGGCAGCGCGCACTGGTAGCAGGCGGTGGTTTGCATGGGCAGATCCGCCTGGCAGCCCCGGCAAATGTCCAAACCCGCCTGCCCTTGACTGCCACACACCGTACAGGTGGGTGGAAATAGCCAAGACTGTATATTTTTAGTCCAGACGTTCACTTTGCATGGTGCTTTAGGTTGACAGGGGCGTTGGGACGGTTAATATCTATAGATTACTACGGAAAGGAGCACCATGACCATGACTACAAATGGCGAAATTTATCAACGTATTGACGTCATTACCGCACGCACCCTGGCCGGTGGCGAGATGACCGCCGAAGAAGGGCGCTGGATGATTCGGCTGGATGATGATTACCTGCCGTGGTTAATGGCGGGCGCTGACCGGCTGCGCAAGACTTTCCGTGGCCAGACCATTGAAGTGTGCGCCATTTCCAACGTGCGTTCTGGCAACTGTTCCGAGAACTGTTCTTTCTGCGCCCAGAGCGGCCATCACAAAACGGCTGCTCCAGCGTATAACTATATTGCTAAAGAAAAACTGGTGGAACAGGCCGAACGTGCGCGCGCCTGGGGCGCCAGTGATTTTGGTGTGGTGTCGAAAGGGTGGGGCGTACGCACAGGAAAAGAGCGCGAACAGTTGCGCGAATATTTCGTCACGCTCAAAGAACACAGCGACATTGGGCGTTGCGCGAGCCTCGGTGCGCTCGACAAGGAAACGGCGGTAATGCTCAAAGAGATGGGCATGGAAAATTATCATCATAACCTTGAGTCTGCCGAAAGCTTTTTTGAAAATGTGTGTACCACGCATACCTATCAGGAAAATATTGACACCATCGCGCATGCGCGCGAAGCTGGCCTGCGCGTGTGCGCCGGTGGCATTCTGGGCATGGGTGAAAGCCTCGATCAACGTATCGAACTGGCAATCACGCTGCGCAATCTGGGCGTGGAATCCGTGCCGCTGAATTTTCTCAATCCGCAGCCCGGCACACCGATGGCTCATGTGGAACCGATGAGGCCGATGGAAATCCTCAAGGCCATCGCCGTGTTTCGTTATTTATTACCCAAGGCAGAAATCCGCATCGCCGGTGGCCGTCAGTTTCTCGGTGAACTGCAAGTCATGATCTTCATGGCGGGCGCATCTGGTGTCATGATCGGCGATTACCTCACCACCAAAGGGCGCCAGGTTGAAGATGATCTGAAAATGCTGGATACCCTTAATTTAAAGCCTCGCGGTGATACGCAACAGCGCCGCGAGTCAGCCGCCGAGCACAAGGTCGTGTGGACGTGAGAGACCTTGCCGCGAATCTTGCGCGGCAACTTGATCGGCAAAAGGCGCTGAATCTGTACCGCACACGCCGCGTGCTGGAAAGCCCGGCGGGCGTCACCGCCGTGATCGACGGCCAGCGCTATTTATCTTTTTGCAGTAATGATTACCTGGGATTGGCGAATCATCCCGAGGTGATCCAGGCTATGCAGCAAGGCGCCGCCGACTACGGTGTCGGTAGCGGCGCGGCGCATCTGGTGAGCGGCCACAGCCGCGCGCACCATGCTCTCGAAGAAGAGCTGGCGGCATTTACGCAACGCCCCCGCGCCCTGTTATTTTCCACGGGCTATATGGCGAATATGGGTACCGTGAGCGCGCTCGCGCAGCGTAGCGATACGCTGTATGCGGATCGGCTCAACCATGCGTCGCTAGTTGACGCCGCATTGCTGTCACAGGCACGTCTACGGCGTTATCCGCATGCGGATCTGGCAACGCTGGAAAAATGGTTGGGTGATGATGGCGCCGAACCTAAGTGGATCATCAGCGATGGTGTGTTCAGTATGGACGGTGATCTCGCGCCACTGCCGCAGCTTGCAACACTTGCCAGCCAGTATAATGCCGGCTTGATCATTGATGATGCGCATGGCTTCGGCGTACTGGGCAAGCACGGCGGTGGCATTGCCGAGCATTTTGCGATGGATGCAACACAGGTACCGGTATTGATTGGCACGTTAGGTAAAGCGTTTGGTACCTTCGGCGCCTTTGTTGCAGGCAGTGAAGATCTGATTGAAACATTGATTCAACATGCGCGCAGTTACATTTACACCACCGCCCTGCCGCCCGCCATCGCGCAGGCCACGCGTGTCAGTCTGCGGCTGGTGCAAACGGAAAGTTGGCGACGCACGCATCTGATACATTTAGTCGCACGGTTCCGTACCGGCATGGAACAGCTTGGGTTTCTATCCATGTTGATGCCCTCACCCGCCGCGCAGGGACGCGCAAGTGTCGCGGGAGAGCGAAGCGAGGGGTTCAGGATGCCGGAAGCGACCACACCGATTCAACCGCTGCGGGTAGGTGATGCGGCGCGTGCGCTGGCGTTAAGCCAAGCGTTGCTGGCGCACGGCATTCTGATCAGCGCGATTCGCCCACCCACCGTACCACAAGGCAGCGCGCGATTACGCATCACCTTTAGCGCAAACCACAGCGACGCGCACATTGACACCTTGCTGGATGCGTTGTCTGAAGTGTTATGAACCCGGAAAATCCAATGGGCATTTTATCGTGAATTGTCGTTCAAAACCAAGATCCCTCTCTTCGTTCGGGATGACAGCCCCCTTGTCATTTCGACCGAAGGGAGAAATCCTTGTCTCGACCGGCAGGGAGAGATCTTTTCATTTCTGCGCTTACCTGGCGTGGGATTATTCGGGATGAGTTTGCGCATACAAAGCTTCGGCGCAGGCCCGGATATTGTCTTGCTGCATGGCTGGGGACTGCATGCAGGAGTGTGGCGTGAGACAGCGCAGCAGCTTGCGACACGCTTTCGCGTTACTTTGATAGACCTGCCGGGCCATGGGCGCAGTGCTCCCATGGAAGACTATTCGCTGTCACGCGTGGCTACCAACATCGCCGAAGTTGCACCACCGCATGCGACATGGCTGGGCTGGTCGCTGGGCGGCATGATCGCTATGCATATCGCCACCACCTTGCCATCGCGCGTTACAGCGCTGATACTGGTGGCGAGCACTCCGCAATTTGTGCGTGATGATGATTGGCCGCATGCGATGGATGGATCGGTGCTGGAATCGTTTGCCCAGGCACTGCAAGAAAATCATGCGCAAACCGTGCAGCGTTTTTTGGCATTGCAAACCCGGGGCGCGGCGCAAGGGCAGGATACGCTGCGGCGTTTGCGTAACGCTGTCATGCAATATCCGCCACGCACTGACGCATTGCGCGGCGGTTTGGCTATTTTGCGTGATGAATGTTTACGGCCGCGCTTGCGGCAGATTGCTTGCCCCGTGCAAATCATTCTCGGTGAACGTGACACGCTGGTGCCGAGTGAGGTGGGCGCTGCGTTGCAGGCAGAAATGGCTGGCGCGCGCTTGCATGTCATTGCGGCGGCAGGTCACGCGCCGTTTTTATCACACCCCGCAGAATTTATGAATTGTATTGATGGATTTCTTGGCCAGATATGATAAAAGGCAACGATAACGATAATTTCACCCTGGATAAAGCACGGGTGCGTGCCGCTTTTGATCGCGCCGCGCCGCGTTATGATGACGCCGCCGTGTTGCAAAGCGAAGTACGCGCCCGCCTGCTGGAGCGCCTGGATCTGGTAAAAATACAGCCGCAAACCATACTCGATATTGGCGCAGGCACCGGCCATGGCACCGCCGCGTTAATGCGGCGCTATAAAAAAGCCGAAGTGATCGCCATAGATATAGCACATGGCATGCTGCTACAGACACGCCACAAAAATTCCTCGTGGCGGCCGTGGCAAAAAATCCCTGCGCTGGCGTGTGGCGACGCAGAAAATCTACCGTTTGCCGATGCCTGCGCCGACATGATTTTTTCTAATCTTACCTTGCAGTGGTGCAATGATCTGGATCGCACCTTTAAGGAATTTCGCCGCGTATTGAAACCGGGCGGTTTGCTGATGTTTACTACCTTTGGCCCGGATACGCTTAAAGAGCTGCGCCATAGCTGGAGCAGCGTTGATGGATTTAATCACGTGAATGTGTTTATTGACATGCACGACATTGGTGATGCCATGATGCGCGCGCGCCTTGCTATTCCGGTGGTGATGGACGCGGAAAATTTCACGCTCACCTACGCCACCGTTCAGCATCTGATGCGTGACCTTAAAACCATTGGCGCGCACAATGTTACCGCAGGCCGCGCGCGCGGCCTGACCGGTAAAGGCCGCATGCAAGCCGTGCATGCGGCCTATGAAAATTATCGGCGAGAAGGCGTGCTGCCAGCCACTTATGAAATTGTCTATGGCCATGCCTGGGCGCCCGACCAAAATACCACAGCGCAAGCAACGCGCGAGCCAGGTGTATTTAAGGTTGATTTTGCGCCGCGCCGTCAGGCGTCACTCGGTTCATGAAGGGATTTTTTATTACCGGCACTGACACCGACGTGGGCAAAACCCGCATCGCAGCCGGACTGTTGCATGTGCTTGCAGCACGCGGCCATACTACTGCCGCAATGAAGCCAGTATCGGCGGGTTGTCATGACGCCGCGCATGGATTACACCATGACATCATGCGCAATCTGCGCAATGACGACGCTTTAATTTTACAACGCCACGCCACGCTTGCATTACCCTATGAACAAGTCAACCCTTATGCTTACGCGGCCGCAATCGCACCGCATATCGCCGCCACACAGAGCGGGTACGCTATTGACGTCACACACATCAAAAAACTATTCGATGACATGGCGCAGCGCGTTGACGCGGTGATAGTCGAAGGTGCAGGTGGCTGGCTGGTGCCCATCAATGACCATGAAACCATGGCTAACGTAGCGCAGGCGTTAGGCTTGCCGGTGATTCTGGTAGTGAGAATGCGCCTCGGCTGCTTGAATCATGCCTTGCTCAGTGTCGAAAGCATTGCGCATCACGGTTTGCCATTAGCGGGGTGGGTAGCAAATATATTAAACCCGGATTTTACCCCGTTACAAGACAATATTGATGCCCTGCGTGCACGTATCAATGCACCTTTGCTCGGTGTAGTCCCGCATCTGGAAAATGTTGATGCGGAATCAGTGGCGCGTTATTTGAATTTATAAGCCCCCATCACTTGCTCTTTGATATTATTTGATGTTACGCAGCCGCCAGTAAAATTTGTTATTCTTCGCGTATGAAAAAAGCTGGATCGCGCCGCGCCGCGCCGCGTCACGAGTTATACACGGATTATTTGTTAAGCACGTTTGGATCGGCGACGGCGACGGGGCTTGTCGGCGATGGTTGAGGGGAGGGCGAAGCCTGAGTCATGGCCGTGTAACGCGTTTTTCAAGAGAAAGAATGGACGGATGGGAATGAGGTGATGTGTTGGCACAAGATCATTGCGCGGGGCGTGCGGTGTGGGGTATTAACCTGCGCAATGCGCTGTATCATAGCGGTGAGGTGTCAATTCCAGTGGCGTTTGAAGTAGTGAAGAAGCCGCTACACAATGCGGCATCAAGACGCGGCAAATGACCGCAACCTGCGTCAACAACGCCCTAAAATTTCGTTAGGTGCTGATGGATAGCGGGTTTGGTTCTTCTGGGAATTTTGATTTTACAGTCAAAAAGAAGAAGCATTTTACCGCCGCACTGAAAGATAATCGTTTGGTTGCGCTAACGGAAGAAAATAAAAAACAAGGCCGATTCATACGGATAGATTCACTGGGACTATCGGATAAACAGGCCGTGCGCGGGTGCCTCAATACCAAGCACAACATAGGCCACTTTGGAATACGAGCGAAGCTCTTTCTCAAAGCAACCCGACAGGCTTATTCAGAACTTCAGATTTTGCGGGCTGCATAACATCAGTTACTTAAAAAGTATGGCGCACTGACCCTGATTACCATTTATTTCATTCATTGATTACACAAAACCCATTACCAAAAGGGTCAGCACAATAAGCAATAGAGCCCCAGTCACCACTATCTCCCCCTTCATGGAATCCTCCCAATTTCAGTATTTTTGATACAAGTTCATCGACATTATCACAGATAAAATCTAAGTGAACAGGTGTCCAGTGACGCTCATAATCACGGACAACACTACTTGACACGAGGGGCTTTGTTCCAGGTTCTTTTTCTTGTAGATATATATCAGAGTTTTCTACAGAAAGAACAACCATATTAGAACCTTGGTCACGAACTTTCTTACAGCCAAGTGCTTCAACATAAAAAGTCTCTGCTTTCTTCAAGTTTGAGACATCAATACTCACTGAAATCTTTATCATAAATATTCTCCTTTAAATTAATTTTTGTTCAATTTATGCACTTGCGTTGCAGGCACCTTGTATTTTGATTTTGAACCCGTCTCCTGATTTGATGTGCGAATCGTAAGCGCTCCACCAACCCCAGACTTGTCGCCTGATTCCAACTTCATCAAGCTTGCAGCCTTTATAACGAAAAGGAGCGAGCATGAAAATGGGAACA
>LNFF01000041.1 GCA_001464585.1 Gammaproteobacteria bacterium Ga0077554
TCGTTGCCGATGTCCTCCTGCCTGCATGGAATTACACGGTTCTACCAAATTTGAACTGGCAAAAAGGGGAAGTTATTTCGTAGGCGTTCCTTAGCGCCACTATGGTCAACGAGGTTGCTGCGCTACTTGCTTAGGCCTCGTCTAGGGCGAATGAGAACACTATGGCGATACCATTCCAGTTAAAAAGGCCTTGGGGTCAGATACCGTCTTGAATTGCAAGCATGTTGATAGCATTGTTACATCAAACGGCTTTCCTGATTTCACCACGCCGTAGATCAGATGCGTGAGCTTGCACATGGTGGTGCCCACCACCACCTTCGGTGCCAACCCATTCACTTTCATTCGCGCCCCACAAAAACGCGCAGGATTGGGTTATAGCGCAACGCCACCCACCCCGGCATGTACAAAGCTTTGCGCAATGCCGCATGGCCGGATCGCGAGGTCATCGTGCGCCCTCCGACCAAACTCCCCAATTGCTGATGACGCAGGCATATTCCGATGAAGGTCGCCAGCGCCTTTGCCACCGTGACCTCGCCAATGCCCGGAATGCCACCTCTGTCAACCTTTGCTGCTCAAGGCATCCCTTTTTAAGGTACACTCGCATCCATGACTAAAAAACCCCACAACAACGCAGACGGCACCACCGCGCGCCACACCCACATTCAGCAAGCCGCTGAACTGCTCGACCTGATTCTGAACAACAGCACCCACCCGGCCGACAAGCACATGGAAAGTTATTTTCGTGAACACCGCAACATGGGTGTGCGCGATCGTGGATTTGTGGCCGAGGCGGTGTACGGCTGTTTGCGGCGGCGGCGCTTTCTGGAATATGTTGCAGGTGAGGGGGCATCGCCGCAGATGCTGGTGTATGTATACCTGCTCGCCACCCAGGGTTGGAGCGCCCGCGCGCTCACTGATGTTGGCATGGCCGACGCGAATACCCTGGCCACACGCGTGCGCACTCTCGATAAAAATGCCTTGCCACTAGGTGTGCGCACCGATTTTCCCGATTGGCTGATGGAGCGTTTGCTTACACAACTCGGCGAAACCGAAACCGTGGCGCTGGCTGATGCGCTGAATCAACCCGCCACGCTCGATCTGCGCGTCAACACACTCAAGGCAGACCGCGATAGCGTGGCGCAGCGTCTTGCCGACGACGGCTTTCCTGTCGAACTCACACCCTATTCTCCGCTCGGCCTGCGCCGCCGCGAACGTGTGCCGCTGTTCAACACCCCCAGTTTCAAGGAAGGGTTGTTTGAAATACAGGACGAGGGCAGTCAACTGGTGTGCCTGCTGCTCGAAGCCAAACGGCGCGAAATGGTGGTGGATTTCTGCGCCGGTGCTGGCGGCAAGACCTTACAGATTGGCGCGTTGATGGCTAACACCGGTACCTTATACGCCTTCGATGTTTCACAAAAACGCCTCGACGGCCTCAAACCACGCATCAAACGCGCCGGGCTGGACATTGTGCGCATGGTCACCATCGCGCACGAACGCGATTCACGCGTACAACGCCTGCAAGGAAAAATTGACCGCGTGCTGGTCGACGCCCCATGCACCGGCACCGGCACACTGCGCCGTAATCCCGACATTAAATGGCGCACTGTAGATTTACCAGAGATCAACGCGCTGCAACAACGCATTCTCGCCGCCGCCGCGCAGATGGTGAAACCCGGTGGTCGCCTGGTGTATGTAACGTGCAGCCTGCTTAAAGAAGAAAATGACGACGTCATCAATGCTTTTCTCAGCCAGCATCCCGACTTTCACAGCCTGCCCGCCGCGCAGATTTTAGCGCGGCAACAGGTGACGCGCGCAGATGCGCTGATAACAGGTGACGATCATGCGCTACGGCTTTATCCACACCGGCATGGCACCGATGGCTTTTATGCGATTGCGCTGGAGCGGGATGCCATAAAAGAAAAAAGCACGCTGTAACTTGCGTGCTTTGAAAGTAATGCTATTCTGGTTCTCCTGGCCCTGCCTTGCGGTGGCTGCTCCTGCCACCGCAAGGTTGACTCATTGGCGTCCGGCGGGATCCTTACCAACCTGTTAAATGCAATCCCGTTTTTTGCCTTGGCGCCGTGCATATCCATATGGCGCCTGTAATGTTCCCTACTGTTATTTACCTTACCTTAAAATCAGTAATTTTAATTACATCATTATGTGCATCTTCATTGCCGGTATTCGTCCCGCAGAATACACCGCGTCGGGTTTTGCGAGATCGCTGTATGTCGGATGCAAATTTTCCGGGCAACATTAACATTTCATCACTCCTGCTCTAGCGGCCTTCACTAGAGGCCATACAGCATTGCCAAATTTCACAGCCTTGACTAAACAGTTAGCGCTTAGTAGGCAAGAAATTTATTCCCTTCAGGCCGTGCCAGAATAGCGCCGCCACATGTCAATCAAGTTGCAGTAATATGAATTGTTTGTTACAGCGCCACAGCAGACAGATCTGAGCCGGGGATTCAAGCCTGTCCATTAATTATTTTAGCTATTCACATCGAATGTTGCGAGCTTCGTGACGCCTGGCTTCGTAGCTCCCGCAACTATCCATCATCCCACATGGATTACTCTTTTCCCTTCAGCAACGACTTGAGATCAGCAAAGGGGTTGTGGGTGGCGGTCGCGGCGGATTGCCGGGCGCTGGATTTCGCGGGACTTTGCCGGGAGGCTTCGAGGTGGCGGGAATGTTCATTGTCGTGGCAGTAGACGCACAGCAGTTCCCAGTTGCTGCCATCGCTGGGATTATTGTCGTGATTATGGTCACGGTGATGCACAGTGAGTTCTTGCAGGTTCACGCGGGTGAATTCGCGGGTACAACGGCCGCAAATCCACGGGTATTGTTTGAGCGCCTGTTCGCGGTAGCCTAGTTCTCGTTGCGCGCTGTTGCGCTGCGCCTCGGCGACGATCTGGTCCAGCTTGTCGTTTTTGGGATTGGGTGGCATATGTCATCCTCGTGAGTTTTACAAACTATAAAGCGCCTTGGTCCAGTCTGCAAACAAAAATTCATCTGAATGTCATGCTTCTGCAATGTGCGCATATAATATTATGCTGACACGCCGCTCTACTCAAACAGTACCAAGGAGAAGAAACATGTCAAAATTTGCACGGATTCCGATATGGTTTACATTCTTGCTGGTAAGCGCTACTTTCCACACAGTATTTGCCGCCGACAGCCATTCCCACGAACACCACGATGAGGATGATATGGCATTGCGCGAGTTAGCCGCGCAACCCACCGAAGATCACCACACGCCACCGCTTGCGAACGTTGCCTCACGACTGCATGTCAAGATTTTCAGCATTAACGATTTCCACGGCCAGTTATCCGCCGGACGCCGCGTCGGCAACCGCCCGGTAGGTGGTGCGGCGGTATTGGCGGCTTATTTAAAAGCTGCGCAGCAGGGCATGGAAGAGCAGACGGTTATTGTCCATGCAGGCGATCATGTCGGCGCCTCGCCGCCAGCGTCGGCCTTGTTGCAGGATGAGCCTTCCATCAGTTTTTTAAACCTTCTGGCAAACAAGCATTGCCGTGATAAAAAGCCACGGCGTACGCGTTGCAATATGGTGGCGACATTAGGCAACCATGAGTTTGACGAAGGCAAGGATGAGATGCTGCGCCTTATTGAAGGCGGCAATCACGCTAACGGCCCCTTCCTGGAAAACCCTTACCAGGGCGCGCGTTTTCCTTATGTGTCGGCAAATGTGGTGGACACCGCCACGGGCAAACCCATTTTGCCGCCTTATGTGATCAAAAAAATCAAGGGCATACCGGTTGCATTTATTGGCGCGGTGTTGAAAGAAACGCCCACCATTGTGACGCCCAGTGGCGTGGCTGGCATTTCGTTTCTCGATGAAGCCGATGCTATCAACAGTTATATCCCCAAGCTTAAAAAGGCGCATGTACGCGCCATTGTGGTGTTGATCCATCAGGGTGGCCGCCAAACTACTTATCAAGGAAGCACCGCACCGAATGCTGCGGCCGTTGACGGCAACATTGTAAATATTGTGTCGCGGCTCGACGATGAAATTGATGTGGTGGTGTCGGGCCACGCACATTCTTTCACTAATGCGTTGCTAAAGAATCAGCATGGCAAAGAGATCTTGGTGACGCAGGCGTTCTCTTCCAGCACCGCCTATGGTGATATTGATTTGCAAATTGATCGCGCTACACGCGATGTCGTCAGCAAATCCGCCGCGATTATTACCACTTATGCCGATGCTGGGCCAGGCCTCGCCCCGGATACAGATGTTGCTCTATTGGTGAAACAGGCCGAAGACAAGGTAGCGCCGCTGGTCAATCAGGTGATTGGTGAAACGCCGTCAGATATTGTCAGGACACAAAATGCTGCGGGTGAATCGGCGCTCGGTAATTTAATCGCCGATGCGCAACGCGCCGCCATGAACACAGATTTTGCTTTTATGAATCCGGGTGGCATACGCGCCGATATTTCCGCGGGCTCCGTGACCTGGGGCGAACTGTTTGCGGTGCAGCCGTTTGGCAATAGCCTGGTAAAAATGGAGCTGTCTGGCCAGCAGATCTATACCCTGCTTAATCAACAATGGCTTGACCAGCCCTTCCCGAGAATCATGCAAATCTCCGGACTCAGCTACACTTGGGATAATAACCGTGCGGTGGGAGATCGCATCGTGGAAGTGCGCAAGAACGGTGTGCCGATCGTGCTGGCAAACACCTATACCGTAACAGTAAATAGCTTTATGGCTGCGGGTGGTGATAATTTCTCAGTACTAACGCAGGGATCCAATCAGGTCGGCGGGCCTATTGATCTGGATGCGCTGATTGCCCACATCCAGACTTTACCGCAACCGTTTTCAGCGCCGCCACTGGGGCGTATTCAACGATTGAATTAATATTTCTGACGCGGCGTCATTTCGAGCGCCAGCGAGAAATCTTTTGCTGCCAGTTTTTATATGATCAGCGAGGCATTAAGATTTCTCCCTTCGGTCGAAATGACAAAAAAAACAATTTCCACGTCAGTTTCTCAAGCATACTCTGCCAGCACTTCCAGAAACTTCGCGCCATAATGTTCAAGTTTTTGTTTGCCAATACCGGGAATAGTGGCAAATTGTGACAACCGCGCCGGGCGTTGTTCGAGCATTTCCAGCAGCGTGGCGTCGTGGAAAATCACGTAGGGCGGCACGCCTTGTTCGCGCGCCAGCTCCATGCGTTTATTTTTGAGCGCCTGCCACAAGGCTTGATCTTCGGGTGAATCAAACTGGTATTTATTTTTGACGCTTGCTGTTGTTGTCGCTGAGGATTTTTTACTGCGCGGCGCGGGGTCTTTGCGTAACGCGATGGTTTGTTCGCCGCGTAGCAGCGGACGGCTGTCGCTGGTGAGGCGCAATCCGCCGTGACCGGCCATGTCTACGGTGAGCATGCCGGCCGCGACCAGTTGCCGGTAAATGCTGCTCCATTGTGTCTGGCTGAATTCTTTGCCGATGCCAAAGATGCTGAGTTTGTCATGGCCACAGCGTTGCGCCGACTCGGTAGTTTTAGCCAACAACACGTCGATGAGATGCCCGACACCGAAGCGTTGTCCGGTGCGATACACACATGACAGCGCCATTTGCGCGGCCACCGTGCCGTTCCAGGTTTGCACTGGCGACAGGCAGTTATCGCAGTTGCCGCACGCAGCGGTAGTCGCTTCGCCAAAATAATTAAGCAGCACTTGCCTGCGGCACAAGGTGGTTTCACAAAAACCCAGCAGCGCGTCGAGTTTTTGCTTTTCCAGATGTTTGCGCTGTTCGTTGGCTTCGCTGCCATCCACCATCTGCCGCAGCATGATGACATCGCCCAGGCCATAGGTCATCCAGGCATTGGCGGGCAGGCCGTCACGTCCACCGCGCCCGGTTTCCTGATAATAACCTTCCATGCTTTTCGGTAAATCAAGATGCGCGACAAAGCGCACGTTGGGTTTGTCGATGCCCATGCCGAACGCCACGGTGGCAACGATAATCACGCCTTCTTCGCGCAAAAAACGCTGCTGGTGCGTGTGGCGCACCGCGCTCTCCAGCCCGGCGTGATAGGGCAGCGCGTTCCAACCTTGTTCGGTGAGCCACTGCGCGGTTTCATCAACACGTTTGCGCGACAGGCAATAAATAATGCCGGCGTCACCGCGATGCTCGGCTTCGAGAAACGCCAGCAGTTGTTTGCGCGCGTTGGCCTTCTGCACGATATGGTAACGGATGTTGGGACGGTCAAAGCTCGAGACAAACTGCTGGGCTTCCTTCAGCCCGAGACGCTCGACAATTTCGCTGCGGGTGGGCGCGTCGGCGGTGGCGGTGAGGGCGATGCGTGGCACTTGCGGAAAGCGTTCATGCAGCACCGAAAGCTGCAAATATTCAGCGCGGAAATCATGTCCCCATTGCGACACGCAATGCGCTTCGTCAATGGCAAACAGCGCGACATTGATGCGTTCCAGCAGTTGCAAAAAGCGCGGCGTCATGAGCCGCTCGGGCGCCACGTACAGCAGATCCAGCTCACCGCGCAGCAGGCGCTGTTCCACCTGGGTGGCGGTGTAAGCGTCGAGGCTGGAATTGAGCAGCGCCGCCTTCACGCCCAGTTGCAACAGCGCGTCCACCTGGTCTTGCATCAGCGCAATCAGCGGTGAAATCACAATGCCGGTACCCGGCCGCAGCAACGCGGGAATCTGGTAACATAGCGACTTGCCGCCGCCTGTAGGCATCAGCACCAGCGCATCACCACCGCCCAGTACCTGCTCAATAATCGCGCCTTGATGGCCGCGAAATTCGCCATAGCCAAAAATTGTACGAAGGGTATGCAGGGCGTCCGGATTCATGGGAGGTATCATACCATCTGAAACCCCCTCACCGATAACCTTAAAAAAATATTTGTCTTTATAAATCAAGGCTTTTGAGCATGGGCATGTCTGCGGTTCATGGAATTAAATTTAGAATAATCAATATCTTAAACACACCCCCTGCACTTGCACGGGGTGTGGATAACTTTTTTCAACGGGTATACACTCCGTGCTTTTAAGGTAAACCAATGATGATGTTCCGCAACGCCTGTTCAGGAGATCTTTAGTGGGTTCGTCCGTGTGGCCACAGTGTCTCGAACGCTTGGCGAATGAGCTTACGCCGCAACAATTCAATACCTGGATCCGGCCGCTGCATGCCGTTGAGGAGGGTGCTGCATTGCGTCTCCTGGCGCCCAACCAGTTTGTGCTGGACTGGGTGCGCGAACGGTTCACGCCCTTGATTAACGGTATTCTGTCTACCTGTAACACTGAAAACCCCCATCAACTGATTTTCGAAATCGGCAGTGCCGCCGCTGTTCATCCACGGGGCCGTGGCGACATCGCGGCAACTGGTCTAACCCGCGCCGTCACTGGCACGGCGGTACGGGTTGCATCACCCAAAAAAGGCTTCCTGCGCAAAGAACTGCACGCGGATATTGATCACTTCAGCAACCTGCGCCGCGAGTTTACCTTTGATACCTTTGTTGCCGGAAAATCCAATCAATTGGCGCGCGCCGCGTCGATACAGATCGCCGAAAATCCCGGCGGCGCTTACAACCCGCTGTTTATTTACGGCGGTGTCGGCCTCGGCAAGACCCATTTGATGCACGCCGTCGGCAACCTGTTTGTGCAGCGGAATCCCGCCACCAAAGTGGTATATCTGCACTCCGAACAGTTTGTTGGGGACATGGTGAAAGCGTTGCAACATAACACCATTGACGAGTTCAAGCGCTATTACCGCTCCGTAGACAGCCTGCTGATCGACGACATCCAGTTTTTTGCCGGCAAAGACCGCTCACAGGAAGAGTTTTTTCATACGTTTAATTATTTGATGGAAGGACAGCGGCAAATTATCATGACCTGTGACCGCTATCCAAAAGAAGTGAACGGGCTGGAAGAGCGGCTTAAATCACGTTTTGGCTGGGGGCTGACGGTACATATTGAACCACCCGAACTGGAAACCCGGGTGGCGATCCTGATGAATAAGGCCGAACAAATGGAATGTACATTGCCCAATGAAATAGCTTTTTTCATTGCCAAACGCATCCGTTCCAATGTCCGTGAACTCGAAGGCGCGTTACGCCGCGTACTGGCCAACGCCCGCTTTACCGGCAAGCCGCTGACGCTGGATTTCGCCAAGGAAGCGTTACGCGATTTGCTGGCTTTGCAGGATCGTCTGGTAACCATTGAAAATATCCAGAAAACTGTAGCCGAATACTATAAAATCAGGGTGGTGGATCTGCTCTCAGAACGCCGTACGCGCTCGCTGGCAAGACCACGCCAGTTAGCCATGGCGTTGTCCAAGGAATTAACCAAACATAGCCTGCCCGAGATCGGTAGTGCGTTTGGTGGCCGGGACCACACCACAGTGTTGCATGCGCACCGTAAAATAGCTCAATTACGTGAAAGTGATAAGCATATTAGTGAAGATTATTCTAACCTGTTAAGAACCCTGTCAACATAATGTTAACAAACTGTGGATATTTTTTTAAAATCCATAAAATAATTAGTTATTAACAAACCATCCACAGCTTTACAGGGGTGATACCAAGTACTTAACAGCCTGTTTATACTTAGGCTAACATATTGTAAGTAAACAAAATATCATGGTTATACACGGTTTTTTAGAAGCTAATAACAGTAATAATAAATATATTATTTAGGTAATTAATAATATGAAATTCTCAATACCCCGCGAAAATCTTTTAAAGCCCCTGCAACTCGTCGCCGGCGTAGTGGAACGTCGACAGACTTTGCCGATACTCTCTAATGTCTTGCTGAAAGCCAGTCAGGAGGGCTTATCGATCATTGCCACTGACCTTGAAATTGAAATGTCAGCGCGTACTTCATTCGACTGCTCTGCTGAAGGCAGCGTGACACTGCCCGCACGCAAGTTCATTGATATTTGCCGTGCTTTGCCCGAACAGGCGCTGATTGAAATCAGCACCGAAGGTAACGCCGAAGAATCCGGCGGGCGCGCCGTGATGCGCTCGGGCAAAAGCCGCTTTGTATTATCGACACTGCCAGCGGCGGAGTTTCCCAATATTGGTTCGTTTGAAAACCTGCTCCAGTTTTCCATATCCCAGACTGCGCTGAAAACGCTGATCAGCAGCACCAGTTTTGCTATGGCGCAACAGGATATCCGTTATTACCTGAATGGCTTGTTGCTGGAAGTGGCGAATGGCCGCGTGCGTGCCGTGGCCACCGATGGACATCGTCTCGCGCTCAATGATGCGAGCGCTGAAGTCAAGGTAAGTGAGGCGCAGCAGATTATCCTCCCGCGCAAAGCCGTGAATGAGCTGTCGCGCTTGCTGGATGATTCCGATAGCCCGGTGGACGTGCAGATTGGCTCTAACCACATCCGGCTTGCAACGCCGATGTTGAGTTTCACTTCTAAATTGATTGATGGCCGTTTCCCTGATTATCATCGCGTTGTACCGCAAAACGGTGACAAGATAGTGACCAGTGACCGGGAAATTCTCAAGCAGGCGCTGGTGCGTACCTCGATCCTGTCCAATGAAAAACACCGCAGCGTGCGCTTGATGCTCACCAAAGGCAGTTTGCGCCTGTTCGCCCATAACCCTGAGCAGGAACAGGCTGAAGAAGAAGTGGCGGTGGATTACAACGGTTTTGATATTGAGATTGGATTTAATGTCAATTACATGGTTGACGCCTTGTCGGCCATCAGCACGTCGCACATCCGCTTGATACTCACCGACCCGAATAGCTGCTGCCTGATTCAGGGAGTGGGTAAAGAAGATTGCAAGTATGTGGTTATGCCGATGCGGCTGTAATCATCAGACCCGTGGGCATGGAAATGTGCCCACACTATCAAAGGCTTCCTTAATCTCTTATGAGCCTTTCCTCTCTTCATATAAAAAACCTGAGAAATCTTGCCGAGGTTCGTATTGAACCTGTTTCACGCCTGAATATTATCTATGGCGCCAATGCCAGTGGTAAAACCAGTCTTTTAGAAGCAATCTACTTATTGGGCCGCGCCAAATCGTTTCGCAGTAGCCATCTGCATATTCTTGAAGGCTCAGGTAAAGGCGGTTTTATGGTATTTGGGCAGGTGACGGGTGAGATGGGACAACCCCAATCCCTGGGCATCCACTATGAAGGGGGGAAGATCCATATGCGTGCTGCAGGGCAGGCATTAACGCAAACCGCTGAACTGGTAAAGCGCCTGCCGCTACTGCTGATTACTCCGGATAGCCATAAAATCCTTACCCTGGGGCCGCGCCAGCGTCGCCGCTTCATCGATTGGGGAGTGTTCCACGTGGAACACGATTTTATGACGGCTTGGCGGCGCTATCATCGCGCACTACGCCAGCGTAATGCTTCCTTGCGTGCGCCGGGTCGGTTTGTGCCGGGCGAGGTGTGGGATAACGAGTTGCACGAGGCAGCAGGCCAGATTGACCACTTCAGGCGCGACTATCTGCAACAGTTTTTGCCCCTGTTAACCTATTTTGTGGAAAAGTTACTGCCCGCACGCTGGGATGTTTCACTGCGTTATCTGCCCGGCTGGGCGCAGGATATGACGTTCCGCGAGGCATTGGCACGCTCCCTGGAGCGCGACCGGCTGCTGGGGTATACCCATAAAGGCCCCCACCGCGCTGATGTAGCGATTGAGGCTGGAGGTAAGCCAGCGCAGGAGCATGCCTCGGGGGGGCAGCAAAAACTGTTGATGTGCGCCCTGTATCTGGCTCAGGCGGCCTTGTTTAAGGCACGTACCCAGCGCCAATGCGTTATTTTGCTGGATGACCTGCCCGCCGAGTTGGATACCGCGCATCGGCGCAAGCTTATGGAGTTATTATACGAGATTGGTGTGCAGGTGGTGGTGACCACGACTGATAAAGATTTATTGCATATACCGCAAGGCGCCGAAGCAAGAATGTTCCACGTGGAACATGGGGCTGTGATAGAACAGGATGCGACGCAGAATGGTGTCTGATGCCGTATTGTATAGGCGTCATTTCCCCCTTCGGTCGAAATGACAGGAATAGCTGTAAATATGTTAGAATATAACACCTTGGATAAGACCCAAGGCCATTAAAGGCGAAACCGCAGGACACCCCCCATGAGCGACGAGAAAAAGGTTTACGATTCATCCAATATCAAGGTACTGAAAGGCCTGGATGCGGTGCGCAAGCGCCCGGGTATGTATATCGGCGATACCGATGACGGCACTGGCTTGCACCATATGGTGTTTGAGGTGGTGGATAATGCCGTGGATGAGGCGCTGGCGGGGCATTGCACGCAAATCAAGGTGATTCTGCATAGCGACGGTTCCGTGGCCGTAACGGATGATGGGCGCGGTATTCCAGTAGACATTCATGCGGAAGAGGGTCGCTCTGCCGCTGAGGTGATCATGACGGTGCTGCATGCTGGCGGCAAGTTCGACGACAATTCTTACAAGGTGTCGGGCGGCTTGCACGGGGTGGGGGTGTCGGTGGTGAATGCGCTGTCGGAGCATCTTTACCTGACGATTCGCCGCGATGGTCAGGAGTTTTATCAGGAATACCGTTTGGGCGAGCCCGTGGCGCCGCTACGTAGCATAGGCGACAGCACCCAGACCGGCACGGAGATTCGCTTTATCCCCAGCCCGACGATTTTTACCCATATCGAATTTCATTATGAGATTCTCGCCAAGCGCCTGCGCGAGCTGTCGTTTCTCAATTCCGGGGTGTGCATCCAACTGATTGACGAGCGCAACGATAAGAGCGATGTGTTTGAATACCCGGGCGGTATCCGCGCTTTTGTTGGTTACCTGAACCGCAACAAGGCGCCGATCCACAACAGCGTGTTCCACTTTGTCGCAGAACGTGACAAAACCGTGGTGGAGGTGGCGCTGCAATGGAACGAGTCGTATCAGGAAAATATTTTCTGCTTCACCAATAATATTCCGCAGCGCGACGGCGGCACTCACTTGGCGGGATTGCGGGGCGCGCTGACGCGCACCCTGAATCAATACCTGGATAAAGAAGCGCAAAAAGCCAAAGTGGCGCCGATTGGCGACGATGCCCGCGAGGGCTTGACGGCAGTGCTATCGGTGAAGGTGCAGGATCCCAAGTTCTCATCGCAGACCAAGGAAAAACTGGTGTCTTCCGAAGTGAAAGCGGTGGTGGAGTCGCTGGTGGCGGAAAAACTCGAAGAGTTTTTGCTGGAGCATCCCGCCGAGGCGCGCATTATTACCGCCAAGATCATTGACGCCGCGCGCGCCCGCGAGGCTGCCCGCAAAGCCCGCGAATTAACCCGCCGCAAAGGCGTGCTGGATATCGCCGGGCTACCCGGCAAGCTCGCTGATTGTCAGGAAAAAGACCCGGCGCAGTCTGAACTGTTCCTGGTAGAGGGTGATTCCGCAGGCGGTTCGGCAAAACAGGGGCGTGACCGGCGTTACCAGGCTATTTTGCCGCTCAAGGGCAAGATCCTTAATGTCGAGCGCGCGCGCTTTGACAAGATGATTTCCTCGGCGGAAATCGGCACGCTGATCACCGCGCTGGGCTGCGGCATTGGCCGTGAGGAATACAACCCGGACAAATTGCGTTACCATCGGATCATCATCATGACCGACGCCGATGTCGACGGCTCGCATATCCGCACCCTGTTGCTGACCTTTTTCTACCGCCAGATGCCGGAGCTGATCGAGCGCGGCCACCTGTATATCGCCCAGCCGCCCTTATATAAAGTGAAAAAGGGCAAGCAGGAGCGTTATGTCAAAGATGACATCGAACTGAATCTGTATCTGCTGCAAACTGCGCTGGATGATGCGCGGCTGCTGGTCAATGCCGATGCGCCGCCGATCAGTGGCGTGGCGCTGGAAGAACTGGCGCGCGCCTATGTGGTGGTGATGGCGACCCTCAAACGCCTGTCACGCCGCGTCAGCGCCACGGTGCTGGAGGCCATGATCTACATGCCGCCGCTGAGTGAAGAGGCGCTGCGTGATAAAGAGCAGACGACCGCCTGGTTTGCCGAGCTGCAAAACCGCCTGAATAATGATGAAGACCTGACGACCACCTATGAAATCCGCGTCGAACAGGGCATTGAGTCGCCGTTGCACCGCGCCACGATTACGGAAGTGGCGCACAGCGTGCCAGCGTTGCGCGAACTGGGCGGCGAGTTTTTTACCTCCGGCGAATACCGCAGCATGGTCGAACTGGGCAAGCGCCTTGACGGCTTGCTGCAAGAGGGCGCGACCATTGCGCGCGGTGAGCAGCAGCTAAAAATTACCAGTTTCAAACAGGCGCTGGGCTGGCTGTTCGGCGAAGCCAAGCGCGGCCAGCACATTCAGCGCTATAAAGGGCTGGGTGAAATGAATCCCGCGCAGTTGTGGGAAACCACCATGAACGCCGAAGCGCGCCGCCTGCTGCAAGTGCGGGTTGAAGACGCCGTGGCGGCCGATGAAATTTTCACTACGCTGATGGGTGACCAGGTGGAACCGCGCCGCGATTTTATCGAAAAGAATGCCTTGTCGGTAGCGAATCTGGATATTTAGGGGTCGGGGATAAATAACCGCCGCTTGGCTATTGGTTGTCATTTCGACCGCAGGCGACCGCCATAGATGGCGGAAGGTAGAGCAACGCAGGAGCAGTTGCCGGGAGAAATCCTTGATGTTGTTGTGCTGCTCTCCCAGGCTTGCTGTTTTCAGAGTAATGGACAAGATTTCTCGCTACGCTCGAAATGACAGCCCAAATAATCAATAGGATGGCGCCGTATTAGGATGATCGGCCATGACCCTGCCAAGTTCCGTTTTCCGTGGCGTGACGGTAATCAGTTCCGGCTGCTGATCGACGGCGAGCAATTCTACCCCGCGATGCTCGATGCGATTAATGCGGCGCATGTCAGCGTCTTCCTCGAAATGTATCTCGTCACGTCCGGCACAGTGACCACGAAATTTATTGATGCCTTGATTGCTGCCGCTGACCGGGGTGTGATGGCGTGCGTGTTGTTCGACGCGTTTGGCGCGGGCGGGTTGAACAAGAGTGACCGGCAACGCCTGCAACGTGGCGGGGTACGCTTGCGCTTTTATAATCCGCTGCAACACATGCGCATCACCAAGCTGCATCATCACCTGTCGCGTGACCACCGTAAACTGTTGATGGTCGATGGGCAGATAGCCTATACCGGTGGGGCGGGCCTTACCGACGATTTCGCCCGCGATCTTAACAAGAGCCATGATCAGCAGCGCCACTGGCGCGAAACCATGATTGAAGTGCGTGGCCCGCTGCTGGCCGACTGGTCAAGCCTGTTTCTGGAAAACTGGGAATATTCCACGCGCGAAGTGCTGGTGGTTAATGCCCCTGCCCTGCTCACGGCGCTTGGCACACAGCGCGGCCGGGTGACCATTGCCCAGGGCGCCGCGCATGTTGAAGTCAGAAGCTCTTTCGTTAATCACGCGCGTAATGCCCGGCAGCGTATCTGGGTCGCCACCGCGTATTTTGTGCCGTCCTGGAAAATCCGCCGCGCCTTGCGGGTGGCGGCGCGGCGCGGCGTTGATGTGCGGCTGCTGTTACCCGGCCCTTACACTGACCACGCTGCGATTCGCCATGCCGGGCGGCGCTTTTATTATGGGTTGCTGCGCCACGGCGTGCGGATTTTCGAATACCAGCCGCGCTTCACCCATGCCAAGGTATCACTGTGTGACAACTGGGCGTCGGTGGGCTCCAGTAATATTGACCGCTGGAATCTGTATTGGAATCTGGAGGCGAATCAGGAAGTCGACGATGCGCCGTTTGCCGCGCAAGTCGGCAAGATGTTCGAAGCGGATTTTGCCTTGAGCCGCGAATACGGCCTCGACGAATGGCGCGCCCGGCCATGGTATTACCGGATCCAGGAGTGGTTCTGGGGCGGGGTGGATGCCGCCATGTCGCGGCTGACCAAGCATAAAGGCAATAAATAGCTTATTATTCATATGGATGTGTGATGTTAGCGGCTTGGCCCGCCGCCGCCGTTTTCACTGCCGGCGTACGACGTAGCCGGTTGATGAGGCGTTTGAACAGGTTTGCCATGTCGTCGACGTAGGTATAAACGGCGGGCACTACCAGCAGGCTCAACAAGGTGGAGGTTACCAGTCCACCAATCACCGCGACGGCCATCGGTGAGCGGAATGAGGGATCGGCACCAAAGCCGAGGGCGATGGGCAGCATGCCAAAGCCCATCGCCAGGGTGGTCATGATGATCGGTCGCGCGCGCTTGTGGCAGGCGTCGATCAGGGCGTCGAAGCGGTTCAGGCCACGGTCGCGACGCGCGACAATTGCGTACTCGACCAGCAGGATCGAGTTTTTGGTGACGATACCCATCAGCATCAACAGGCCGATCAGCGAGGGCATCGAGAAGCTTTTGTCGGTGAGCAGCAGCAGAATGAAGGCGCCGCCGATCGACAGCGGCAACGCGGCGAGTATGGTCAGCGGCTGCATGAAATCCTTGAACAGCAACACCAGCACGGCGAAGATGCACAGCACGCCAATAAACATCGCTAGCCCGAAACTGGCGAACAACTCTTCCATCATCTGCGTGTCGCCCAGCTCCGCCTGCCGCACCGACGGTGGCAGGTTTTTTATGGTTGGCAACTGCATTGCTTCGGCGTAAACGTCACCCAATTCACGCGCGCCGAGTTCAACATCGAAGGTCACTTGGCGGCTGCGGTCCAGCCGGTCAATCTGTGCCGGGCCCGAATCCATGGTCACCGACGCCACCTGGTTGAGCATGACGGGGCCGTGCCTGCCGGGGACTTGCAGGCGTTCGATTGCGGCCAGGTCGGCACGCACCGTATCGGGCAGTTTGACGCGAATGGCGATCTGCCGTTCGGCCAGATTGAACTTGGGCAGGTTCTGGCTGTAGTCGCCCGTGGTGGCGACGCGCACCGTCTCGCCGATGGTGTCCGCCGCAACACCCAGATCAGCCGCGCGTGCGAAATCGGGCCGCACGATAATCTCTGGCCGCACCAGACTGGCGCTGGAGGAGACATTGCCTACGCCGTTCAGGGTGCGCAAGTCGCGTTCGAGCGCGCGCGCGGTGGTGATCAGCGTTTCCGGATTTTCGCCTTGCAGGACCAGTTGCATTTTCACACCCGTATCCTGCGGTCCTACGGTCAAGCGCACGCCTGGCTGGTCGGCAAGTTTTGCGCGGATCTCGGCTTCCACCGCCTGCTGATTGCGGCTGCGTTCGTTGCGGTGCAGCAAGGTGACCATCAAGGCCACTTTGCGCGCTTCCGCCGCCACGCCCATGGCGAAAGCGTCGCCCGCCACGCCGCCGCCCACCGAGCTGAACACGCTGGTGACTTCCTTTACCGTCATCACCGTCACGCGCGCGCGTTCGGCGACTGCGAAGGCTTCCTGCAGTGTGCTGCCGGGCGGCAATTCCAGGTTGACGAGGGTCTGCGCGCGGTCAGCGGGGGGCACAAAGCCGGTGGGTAACAGCGGAATCAATGCCAGCGAACCGACGAAGAACAGCACCGACGCAATCGCCGTTAAATGCCGGTGACGAATGCACCCGCCGACCCAGCGCAGATAACGCCGCATGAACGGGCCGTCTACTGGTGTATGTTTAGGAGTGGGTTTCAGCAGATAGGCCGCCATCATTGGCGTGAGCAGCCGCGCCACCACCAGGGATGCAAAGATTGCCAGCGCGGCAGTCCAGCCAAACTGCTTGAAAAACTTGCCGGGAATGCCGGCCATGAACGCGGTGGGCAGAAACACTGCGATTAATGCAAACGTCGTGGCGATCACCGCGAGGCCAATTTCGTCGGCGGCCTCGCGGGCGGCCTGCAGAGGCGTCTTGCCCATGCGCAAATGCCGCGCGATGTTCTCGATCTCGACGATGGCATCATCCACCAGAATGCCCACTACCAGCGCCAACGAGGTGAGCGTGACGGTGTTGAGCGTGAAACCGAACCAGTACATGCCGAGGAAGGTGGGCACGATCGACAGGGGCAGCGCGGTGGCCGCGATCAGCGTCGAGCGCCAGTCGCGCAGAAAAAACCACACCACGATCACCGCCAGCAACGCGCCTTCCAGCAACAGAATCATCGAGCCGGTAAAATTCTCTTCGATCGGCCAGACGTTATCAATCGCTTCTTCAATTTTCAGGGTCGGGTGTGCGGCACGCAACTCCTCGACGGCGCTACGCACGTTGCGCGCCACCGTCACTTCCGAGGCGCCCCGGGTGCGGCTGATCTCCATGGCTACGACCTTCTTGCCATTGTGCAGCGCGATGGCGCGCTGCTCGGCCACCGTATCGGCCACGGCCGCTACCTGATCGAGGCGCACGCGCCGCCCCTCACCCAGAGGAATATCCAGCGCGCCCAGTTCTGCCACGCTTTTCACAGTGGCGATAGTGCGCACCGCTTGCTCGGCACCACCGACATCGCCGCGTCCACCCGGCGTTTCCTGCTGCACGCGCCGCAATTGCTGTGACACGTCCGCTGCGGTGACGCCCAGTGCGGCCATGCGGATGGGATCGAGTATTACCTGCACCTCGCGCGTCACACCGCCAATGCGCGCCACACGACCCACGCCAGCGACATTGAGTATGCGGCGGGTGGCGGCATTGTCGATAAACCACGACACCGCTTCTTCGTCCTGCGAGTGCGCGGTGGAAGAGACCACGTAGGTAATGATCGGTCGCCCGGCAGTGGATACCTTCGATATCACCGGATCACGCATATCGGCCGGCAAGTCGGCGCGCACCTGGCTCACCGCATCGCGCACATCATTGGTGGCTTCGATGGGATTCTTTTCCAGCTGGAACTCGACGGTGATATTGGCCACGCCGTCGAGAATGTTGGTGTAGATGTGTTTGACGCCCTGCAACGTGGCGACGGCGTTCTCGATCTTGCGCGCCACTTCCGTTTCAAGCTGCGCGGGCGCCGCGCCCGGCAGTGCAGCCGAGACAGTCACCATCGGCAGTTCGATATCGGGGAAATCCTGCACCCCCGCCATTTTGAAACTTACCAATCCAGCGAAGGTCAGCAGAATGAAAAAGACGATGGCCGGAATCGGATTCTTTATAGACCAGGCGGAGACATTCATGGCGCGCGCCTACTTGCTAGTTGTGACGGAGGACGCGGGGGCTGGTGCAGCCGTCACCTTCACCAGATCGCCATCGTTAAGAAATCCCGCGCCCTGGGCAACGAGGCGGGTGTCTTGTGACACGCCTTCGATGATCTCGATGTGATCGGCGAGGCGACGTCCCACCATTACTTTCTGCTGGGTCACGCGCTGATCCGGCCTCACCACGAACACGTACGAGAAACCGTCACGCACCACCACCGCCTGCCGTGGCACGGTGAGCCCCGGCGAGGCATCCAGCGCGAATTCTCCGCGCGCAAACATGCCCGCTTTGGCCGCCGTGCCCGGCGCGAGATCCACATACACCTGTACGTTGCGCGTTTGTGGATCAACGGTGGGCGCAATGACGCGCACCTTGCCTGCCACGTGCGCACCCGCAGGCGTGATGACATTGACTTTTTGCCCTACCTGAATTCTGGAAAGTTCGGCGGCCGTTACTTCGGCGCGCCACTCCAGTCGATCCTTGCGCACCATGCGAAATAGCTCCTGGCCGTTCATCACCACCGCACCCAGGGTGGCGGCACGCGCCGAGATGGTGCCACTATCCGGCGCCAATACCTGTGTATGGGCGACACGCATCAAACTCGCTTGAAGCATCGCGCGCGCCACCGCGAGTCGCGCTTCGGCCGTCTTGGCGGCTGTCAGGTATTGCTGGATTTGTTGGGACGACAGCGCGCCATTGGCGCCCAATAGTTTGGTGCGCTCGGCATTGGCTTGCGCTTCTGTGAGTGTCGCTTCGGCCTCCGCCACATTGGCGCGCGATTGCGCCAGTTCGGCCTCCAGCGTTTCTGGCGCGAAGGTCGCGAGCACCTGCCCGGCCTTGACCGCATCACCGACGTTAACGCGCACCTCGCGCAGGCGCAGGCCATCCACTTGCGCGCCGATGATGGCTTCCTGCCAGGCCATGATGTTGCCGTTGGCGGCAAAAGTGGCGGCCAGCGCAGCGCGTTGTGGCTTGAGGACGGTGACGGTCAGCGCCGGCTTGGTGGTTGTGCCGGTGGGCGCATTCTTGTCGTCTGGCGCCTTGACGAGAACAACCGCAGCGACCAATGCCGCTGCAATGGATACGGTGATGAGGGTTTTTTGCCAGACGGTCATAATAACATCCTGTTTTTCGCAAGAGATAGAGTTAGGGCTTACGCAAAACTTAAGTCCTAAGAGTAATGGGCGTAATCACGGAATTCCAGCCGTCACCAGCATTGGCGTGAGCAACTCCCAGCGCCCGCCTGTGCCCGTTCATGTTTCAGCTTTCCGGTGCTTGCCCACGCTGGCTTGAGCGCTGGCGCGCGGGGTGATTGGAGCGCTGGGGCGCGTAGCAATGCGATCAAACGCCGTCCGCACGATGCGTTGCGTGCGTATCAGCGATGCGTTGCTGGATTCCCCCAGGTCGAGAGTCACCGCGCCGACAAAGGCGGCGTGGAGCAACTCGATATCCGCCGTGGCGATCTCCATTCCAAGCTGGCGAAAACCCTGCTGGATGCTATCACGATTGGCCTGCTCGAAATCAGCCAGCCACGACTTGATGCCGGGGTCTTCGTCGGACGCGACAACCAGAGCTGTCATCAGCCGCGCGAAGCGCCGGTCGATGATGGTGGAGACGAGAAAGTCACGGAAGTTTTCGAGCGTCAAAGCCCCCCGCTCGATGCCTTTCGCCATTGCCGCGAGCATCGCGTTGCAGCCATACACGGCGGTTTCGCGCAGCAAATCGTTGCGCGTCGGGAAGTAATACGTGACATGACTTTGCCGTACTCCGGCACACTCCGCCACCCGGGCCTGTGTCAGCGCGCTAAAACCCTCATCGTTGAGCAGGAACACAGCGGCATACAAAATACGGTCGCGCGTAGTGGCCGGCACGGGGACTGCCGCAACCGCTTCCGGAAACGTGCAGGGCAGCGCTTCCGCACGATGCGATGACCGGGCGCGGGGCGCTGGCTTGCGGGGGTTTTTTATGGGCATATTGGTAATAATACCAAAAATTGGTTGAATTACCAATATTTCTGAATAATAGGTGTGGATCACACGGTGCTGGGGATACGCGAGCGTCTCTTCGCTGAGGGGATAAGGGTTACGAAGGAAAGAACAGCGCTACCAGCGCCAGGAAAACCGCATTACTGCATAGGGATCATTATTATTAAAGGGATATACGGCGCCCCCGCCAAAGAGTTGCATATCGACGTTGAAGTTTTGTAAGTCGAGATCCATATTCGCGCCAGGATAGCCCATAACCATTTTGGCGGAAAAGCCAGCGGGCAGAGAAAACAAGCGATGGGGGTCGTAAGGTTTTAAAAAAGAGAAGCGTTTATATAGTCGTTCATTGGCCAGGAGACGCAAGACGCGATACGTGCCGACGTCGCTGGGGTTGATGTTTTGCTGGAGGCCACCACTTGGCGACGCAATCTCATGCGGACAGGCTGGCGACATTATCCCGCTGGCGCGTAGGCAATCTATCGACCCCAGGGTCGGTTTTGCGGGAGCCAGGCTAAAGTCCGCCTCGCCCGCCTGCGCGCCTGGCAGACCGGCGAACGTGAGAAGCGCCATTATTATAAAACCGAGAGTGTTTGCTTTCATGGTGCCCTCCTCGAAAAACACTGGCGATTGAGGTCAGTATCTCTCAAGCCGGAGGATGAAACTGTGTGGCAGGTCACAAAACGATAATTTTTCATGGTTAAACACGCATCCTTGCGAGTGGTGTGTATGGGGTGGACACTACTCTATTCTTCGCGCTATTTTGGGTAAATCACCTGCCAGACCCATGGCGTGGCGCATAATCAGGCTTTTGACTGGCGTAGCCTGGTTGGTGAGCCGCAGGCCACTGTTGCGTAACCAGCGCAGAGGCGCAAAATCATTACTGAACAATCGCTTCAGGCCATCCATTGCGGCCATCATGGCGAGGTTATCGCCTTTGCGCCAGCGTTCATAGCGGCGCAGTGTACCATGGGCGCCAATATCCCTGCCTGAATTATAAGCATCCAGGATCACCTCTGCAAGGGTAGCGGCATCCAGCACGCCAAGATTAACCCCCTGCCCGGCCAGTGGATGCAGGGTGTGTGCGGCATCGCCGACCAGCGCCAGACGTGGCGCCGTGTAGGCAGTGGCATGTTGCAGATTGAGGGGAAAGGCGGCGCGGGAACCGGGGCTTGCCGTCATTTTGCCCAGCTTGTCGCCGAAGGCTTGCTCCAGCGCCGCAAGAAACGTGGCTTCGTCCATCGCCACCAGCCTGTCGGCGTGTTCCGGCGTGGTTGACCAGACAATCGAGCAGCGGCCGTCGTGCAGCGGCAAAAAAGCCAGCGGTCCGCTGGGCAAAAAGCGTTGCCAGGCAGTGTCACGGTGGGGCAATTCGGTTTTGACGGTGGCAACCACCCCTTTTTGGGCATAGCTCCAGCCGCGCGTGTTAATCCCAGCGAGTTGCCGCACCCTGGAGTGGGCGCCATCCGCGCCTATCACCAGTTTGGCGGTAAGCGGGCGGCTTTGGCCTGTTTGGTTCAGGCCGACGTGCATGCTATCGGCGGCGATGACCACAGACGCTACGTTAGCGGGGCACAGCAAGGTGACGTTGCTGAAGGCGCGCAGTCGATCCAGCAGGGCCGCCTGGATGACGCGGTTTTCTATTATGTGACCGAGGGTATTTTCGCCGATGTCAGCGCTGTCGAAATGGATTTCGCCTTTATGGAATGGCGTATAGGGTGGGGTACAGGATGGAGTATAAGGTGAGGAATCGGACGTAGGGTTTCCCTCATCCCACACATGCATTTCGCGAAACGCGTTCATGCGCCGCGCCGTCATGCCGGGCCAGGCGCCCACGGCGGTGAAGATGCGTTGCGAAGCGCGGGTGATGGCAGACACGCGCAAGTCAATGTCATCATCAGGCACCGTATCAACGGGCAAGGCTTGCGCTTCCAGCACGGCGATGCGCAACGCACTTGATCCCAGGGCACACGCCAGCGTGGCGCCTACCATGCCGGCACCGACGATGATAACGTCATAATCTTGCGGCATCGTTTCCATAAAACTATTCGTTTGGCGAATATGACCCTGAAGTTAAGCCATTCGTAAATCATGTGATCCTTATATACGACAAGGAGATGACTTAAGTTTAGCATGGCCTCGGGCACGGGCAGGAGACTTCCTTCAGAGGTCTCTTTATTCAATCAGCAAGATATTAAGGTACGTAAAAGTCAGTAATGCAAAGAACCGCCATGCGTAACACCTATATAGTTCTTATTTCGCCACAGTACGCCCCACGGTCACCGTCACCATTTTGTCTGGCTGGATGCGGCGCTTGAAGGCGTCCTGGATTTGCGGCAGGGTGACTGCCTCAATGCGACCGATAAAAGTGTCGAGGTAGTTGAGCGGCATGTTGTAAAAACCGATCATGCCAATGTAGCCGAGGATTTTTTTGTTGGTGTCGATGCGCAGTGGAAAACCGCCGGTGATGTTTTGCTTGGAAGCGTGCAGCTCTTTGGTGGTGGGGCCTTTGGCGACGAAGTCGGCCAATACGTCACGCACTACTTGCGTAGCTTCGGCGGCTTTTTCGTTGCGGGTTTGCAGGCCGAGCGTGAAAGGGCCACGGTCGCGCATCGGTGCAAAGTAGCTGTAAACGCTGTACGACAAACCGCGTTTTTCGCGGATTTCTTCGCTCAGGCGTGACACCAAACCACTGCCACCCAGCGTGTGATTGCCGACATACAGGGCGAAATAATCAGGGTCGCCGCGACTGATGCCGGGCTGACCGACAAGAATGTGGGTTTGTGCCGAGGGATGCTCAATGGTAACGGTGTTGGCTGCTTCCAGGTCATTCACAGGCGGCAACGGCGGCGGAACTTCGCCTTGCGGCAGATCGCCCACCAGCGTTTCAGCGAGCGCTTGCGCCTGGGCGCGATCCAGCGCGCCGACGATGGCGACGATGGCGTTGTTCGCCACATAGTAACGGCTGTGATATTTAACCGCGTCATCGCGCGTCAAGGCGTTAACGGTTGCTTCGGTGCCTAACGGCGGCGCGCCGTAGGGGTGATCGCCATAGACGGATTTTTCAAAGGCCAGGGCGGCGATTTGTTCGGGTGATTCTTTCTGCTGGCGCAAGCTGATTAACATGCGTTTGCGTTCCCGCTCAAAGCTGTCTTGCGGAAACGTGGGTTGGCGCAGGATCAGCGCCATGACATCCAGCGCGGGCTTTAATATCTCGGGCTTGCTCAAACTGCGCAGGCTGGCTGTCGCCATTTCGCCGTCGGCATGCGCCGCAAATTGCGCGCCCAGGCCTTCAAAGTGTTCGGCAATCTGATCAGCATTTAAATTACCCGCGCCGTCTTCCAGCAGGCCGCTGGTGAGTTGCGAAAGGCCACCCTTACCTTCGTCACGCACGCCACCAGCATCAAAAATTACGCTGACATCGACCATCGGCAGCTCGGGCGCGGGCACGAAATAAACGCGCGCGCCGTTGGCGGTTTGCCAGTGTTGAATAACCGGCGCGGCACTTACCAGCGCGACGGGCGCCAGCGTTAATCCCGCTATTAATACTAAAAAGCCAGCGATTTTTCTTTTCATGTCGAATAAGATCCTGTGTGAGAAAAGAATATGATTAATGACCATGGCGACCTCCCGCAGCATTCGCGGGCGCACGGTGTTGCGCCTTTTCGTCCATAGGTTGCGGCTCAAGCACGGCCACGGTGAGGCGATCATCTATCAGATATTTGCGCGCGACTTGTTGCACTTGTTGGGGGGTCACGGCGTTGAGCTTGTCGACATACTCGTCGAGTAAAGTGTGGCTCAGGCCTACCGTGACCAGCGTGCCTATTTGCATAGCCTGATAAAAGGGCGAGTCCAGCTCATACACTTTACTCGCCACCACCTGCGCTTTGATGCGGGTGAGATCCTGCTCATTGACCAACTCGTCATGCAGACGTTTGATCTGCGCGCGAATGGCATTTTCCAGGGTTTCGGCGCTGTGACCCTGGCTGGGCGTGCCGGAGAATGTCAGCAAGTCCTGGGCGCCGTTGTACATGTTGTAACCGGTGCCGATACTGGCCGCAACCTGCGAGCCACGCACCAGTTCTTTGGCAAACCGCGCGCTGTCGCCACCGTCCAGTACCCCAGCCAACATTTCCAGCGCATACGGTTCCCATGCTTCCGGCGCGGTTTTAATCACCGGCACTTTGTAACCCATCATCATCGCTGGCAACTCGGCGGGAGCTTTTACCGTAATCCGGCGTATCCCTTTCTGCTCTATTTCAAGGCGCGGCTTGCTGGGCGTAATCTTGCCTGACTTGAGCGGCCCGAAATATTTTTTCGCCAAGGCAAACACTTCATCTGCCCGCACGTCACCGACGATTACCACGGTGGCGTTGTTGGGCGCATACCATTTTTCATACCAGGCGCGCAGATCCTCCACGCGCATATTTTCCAGATCATCCATCCAGCCAATGATGGGGTTACGGTACGGGCTGGTGACAAACGCGGTGGCGGCAAATTGCTCGTAGGTTAATGATTGCGGATCATCATCGGTGCGCAGGCGGCGCTCTTCCATCACCACTTTAACTTCTTTCAAGAATTCTTCTTTGGGTAGCGTGAGATTGCGCATGCGGTCGGCTTCCAGTTCAAAGCTGACCTTGAGGCGGCTCTTTTCCATCTGCTGGAAATACGCCGTGTAATCCTGGCCGGTAAACGCATTTTCGCGCCCGCCATTGGCGGCAATAATCCGCGAAAATTCTCCCGAGGAGTGAGAGCGAGTGCCTTTAAACATCATATGCTCCAGCACATGCGAGACACCGGTGATGCCGTCATGCTCGTAGCTGCTGCCGACCTTGTACCACACTTGTGACACCATCACCGGTGCGCGGTGATCTTCTTTTACAATCACTTTAAGGCCATTGCTGAGGGTGAGTTCATGAATCGGGCTGGCAGCTTGCGCGGATTGCAGAAAAAATAGGCTAAGGGCGGCGGCGAAGAAAAAACGTAGGGGCATCATGCGTGTGTATCCTTAGGGCTTGATCGTGGGGTTTATCCAAAAATAGACTTATATAATGTTAGAATAGGTGTTCATTTAGAATAAATCCTTGTCATTTCGACCAACGGGAGAAATCCTTCGTACGAGACAAGGATTTCTCCCGTTGGTCGAAATGACAACCTAGTCAGAGAAGGTATTGACCGAGAATATCATGTTTGGTTTCAAAAAAAATAAGTCCGCCAGCGAAACACGTGGCGAAACGCCCACCGAAACCCTGCCACAAGAGGCTCCAGGGGATGCTACCCCCGCGCCCGGATTTTTTGCGCGCCTGAAAACCCAGTTGACGCGTACCCGCCAGGGCCTGACCGAAGGCGTGGCGAAGCTGGTGCTGGGCAAAAAACAGATCGATGCCGAAGTATTGGAAGACCTGGAAACGCGTTTGCTGAGCGCCGACGTGGGCGTGGAAGCCACCCAGGCGATTATCGCCAATCTGACCGCCCGCGTGGCGCGCAAGCAGCTTGATGATACTGACGCGCTGTTTGCCGCGTTGCGCGAAAACATGCTGGCGCTTTTGAACCCCGTCAGCCGGCCGTTGATCGTTGCCGATAACCAACGCCCTTTTGTGGTGTTGATGGTCGGCATTAACGGCGCGGGTAAAACCACCACCATCGGCAAGCTCGCTAAGCGTTTGCAAGGGCAGGGGCACTCGGTGATGCTGGCCGCCGGTGACACCTTCCGCGCGGCGGCGGTGGAGCAGTTACAGGTGTGGGGCGAACGTAATAATATCGCGGTGATTGCGCAACGCGCGAACAGTCAAGGCGGTAACGCCGATCCGGCGTCCGTGGCTTATGACGCGGTGCAAGCCGCCCAGGCGCGGGGGTTGGATGTGCTGCTGGTGGATACCGCTGGCCGCCTGCACACGCAGACCAATTTGATGGAAGAGTTGAAGAAGGTCAAGCGCGTCATCACTAAACTCGACGCCACCGCGCCGCATGAGATTATGCTGGTGGTGGACGCCAGCATTGGCCAGAACGCACTGAATCAGGCGCAGCAATTTCACCAGGCCGTGGGACTCACCGGCATCACCCTCACCAAGCTCGACGGCACCGCCAAAGGCGGCATTATTTTCGCCATCGCGCAAAAAACCGGCCTGCCGATCCGCTATATTGGCGTCGGCGAGGGCATTGACGACTTGCGCGAATTTAACGCTGCCGAGTTTGTGGATGCGTTGCTTGGACAGTAACCCCCGGCGTCGTTTTCAGCCCCGTTATCAGGTTACACCATGATCCAATTTACCAATGTAACCAAGCGTTACGCCAGCGGACAGGAGGCCCTGAGCAATGTCAGTTTCGACATCGCCACAGGCGATATGGCATTTCTCACCGGCCATTCCGGCGCGGGCAAAAGCACGCTGCTGAAACTGATCGCCTGCATCGAACGTCCTACCAGCGGGCAGGTGGTGGTTAACGGGCGCAATCTTGCGCACATCAAGCGTGCGCAGGTGCCAGCTTTACGGCGGCAGATCGGCATGATTTTTCAGGATCACAAGCTGATCGCCGAGCGCACGGTGTTCGACAATGTCGCCCTGCCGCTGATAATCGCCGGTCTGCATAACGCCGTTGAAACGGCGCGCCGGGTGCGCGCGGCGCTCGACAAAGTGGGTCTGCTCGGCAAAGAAAAACAGCTTCCGGTGATGCTCTCCAGCGGCGAACAGCAGCGCGTCGGCATCGCCCGCGCCGTGGTTAACAAGCCCGCCCTGCTGCTGGCCGATGAGCCTACCGGCAATCTCGACCCGGATCTGGCTGCGGAAGTCATGGGCCTGTTTGAGCAGTTTAATCAGGTGGGCGTCACGGTGTTAATCGTCAGCCATAACCTCGGGTTGATCTCGCGCTTTCAGCACCGCATTCTCAATCTGGAAAAAGGGTGCTTATTGTCCCACGCACCCCTCATACACGAAGCACCCCCATGCGCCTGAAAAACTATCTGCTTAATCACGCCTACGCGCTGGTGTATAGCCTGGGACAGATCAGCCGCACGCCGCTGTCGAGCATGATGACGGTGATGGTGATTGGCATCACGCTGGCGCTGCCCACCGTGCTGTACGTGGCCTTGCAAAACACCCAGCAACTCACCGCCGGACTCGACAATGTGGCGCAGATGTCGCTGTTCCTGAAAAAAGACACGCGTGAAGAAAACGCCGCTGATTTAGCCGGGCAGTTGCGCAGCAACCCGGACATCGCCACACTTGAAGTAATCACACCCGAGCAGGCGCTCGAGGAGTTTCGCCATAGCTCCGGGTTTGCTGACGCCCTGCGCGCCCTCGAAGAAAACCCGCTGCCGTTTGTGCTGGTAATCAAACCTGTTACCTCCCATCCAGACACCGTAGCGCGCTTGCAGGCGACCCTGCAAAAACTGCCGGAAGCCGACTTTGTGCAACTCGATATGCAATGGGTGCAACGCCTGTATGCCGCGCTGGGAATTGTGCAGCGTGGCGTGATGATTCTGGCCGGGCTGCTGGGCTTGGGCGTGCTGCTGATTGTGGGCAATACCATTCGGCTCGGCATACACAGCAACCGCGACGAAATCACCATCACCAAACTGATGGGTGCCACCGACGCCTTCGTGCGCCGCCCGTTTCTCTATGCTGGCACCTGGTACGGCGTGCTGGGGGGGCTGCTGGCCTGGCTGCTGGTCAGCGTCGCACTCGCGTTGCTGGCCGAGCCGGTGCAACACCTGTCCACCCTCTATGGCAGCCGTTTTGCGCTGGGGGGCTTGGATGTATCAGGCACACTGCTATTATTGCTTATAGCTACCCTGCTCGGGCTACTGGGCTCATGGCTGGCGGTGGGGCGGTATTTGCGTGCGGTGGAGCCGGTATAACCAAAAGAAATATTCAAGACTCAAGACGTGTCCCGCGCCTTTACTGATACTTTACAAAAGCGGCTGCGTAGACAAAACCTCTGTGCAATCCCGTGGCAGGGTAAAGCCATTGGCCGGGTCGTCTATCGCTGTGATGTTGATCACTGGCGCAAATGTTGCGACTGCGCCGAACACTGTGGCGAATGAAACATCGGCGGCGTCCCGTCCGGTACCGATGCGGACCAGGCCCATCGGTGGTGAAATGCCACTGGGATCGAAAACATACCAACGGCTACTGAGAAAAACTTCAACGTAAGCATGAAAATCGGCCGACCCTGATTTTTGGGCTGCGCCATAATTGATTCCCGTAACGAAGCGCGTGGGAATGTTCATCGCCCGGCACAACGCTATCATTACGTGGGCGAAGTCACGGCATACCCCGGCCTGGTCGATGAGGGTATCGGTTGCCGAGGTGTTGCTGTTCGAACTTCCTGGCAGAAGCGCCGTGCGTTGACGCACCCAATCCTGGATTGCCCGCACCCGCGTATAGCCGGGTTGGAAATGCGCGAATTCCCAGGTTGCCAGCTTCCCCAGCCGGTCAGACTGGCAGTAGCGGCTCGGATAAATATAGGGTAGTACCTCAGATGGCAGTTGTGAAATCGGTACTTCTGCGAGGTTTTCAGGCGACTCGAAGTAATGGGATATATCCACTGTCGCGCTGTAGCGTACAGTCAACGGACCCGCCGTGGCGTTCAATCGAAAGTAACGCGTGCCATAAGTTGGATCGGTATAGATCACGGGTGTGACCGGCTGGCTGAGATAAAGCTGCTCGTTGACTACCGCTTGATGGGCGGTGTGCGCGGCATGAATGTTAAATATGAAATCGCTCGCGGAATCAGCGATTTGGTAGTTAAGTTGTATGTCAAATTTTAACCTGACCATGGTTGATCTCCCTTTCGTTTATGTATTGGATACTGAATGATCCAACTGTTCCATTTGTCATAAGCTGTGATGGTTAGCTCCCGCGTAAACGCACGCTTTCAAGCCTCTCTTGTACGCCTTCCTCCAGCCCTGCTGCAAACGTCAGTCGCGCCACATTGTTGCGGGCGAAGAACCCTTGAAAATCGCCAAAACGCTGTACGTATTCGATGATCAGCGAGGAAAAATCCGATGCGGAGGAGAAGATTTGTTTAAGGCCCTCTTCGCGTGAGCCGACGGTGTCGAGCAGAAAGCCTTTGCCCTGGGCGGCGATGGCGTCTACGACAAAATCAATATATTCCTTGCCGGCATGCCGGCCATCTTTTACCGCAAGCGCTATGTGGTGCAGGCGCGGGCCATAGTTGCGCACGAATGTTTCGGTGGGGCTGGGCAGTTTGTCCAGGTGATTGACGCAGTAGGGGTGATTGTTGGCGGTGAACACCTTGGCGGGGCTGGCGGATTCAGGCACGCCGCGCACGTTTTTGGTGACGTTGGTGGAGGAGTTCTGATCGGTGATGTCGTAGCTGCCCCAGTAGTAGTAGCTCGACAGCGCCAGGTATTCGAGCAACGCGGCTTCGCGATTCTGGCTGTAGACGCGGGTGGCAAGATGGTCGATGGGGAGTATTAAATCTTTAATGCCGATCCGTTCCTGCATCTCCTTGCCACGCTCGTAGGCGGCCTGCACGCTGCCGAGGACGACACATTTACCGTGCTGATAAACACGAATGCCATCCGCCGCGCGCTCCATATAGCCCACGATGTTCTGCGTGTAGGGTGAGGGCTTGGACAGGCTCACATTGAGCGGCAAATCCAGTTCGGCAAGCTGGCCGATGGGAAAGAAGCGAAACTCGCGCGCCTGCTGCTGCGCCACGACATCGTGGCGGTTTGAGGTAAGCAGGATTTCGCCCAGATAACGACTGTGCGGACGCCGCGCGCCCACCGGGTACAATTCATTCAGGCTACGGAAAATATCGCTGTAGCCGGGATCTTTTACTTCGCGCAGCAGGATGTCGGGCGCATTCATATCTATGCGCAGCACATGCGTGAGATGTTTTGGGCTGTCCAACGTGACGAGATAATGATACGGCGTCATCAGCGCCAGTTCCGCGATATATTCAAGCGCATTGCCCGGCTCGACGGTAATGATCAGCGCCTCAATGCCGCCGATCATCTCGGTCAGGCCACTGCGGTCGCGCGCCTCCAATAGACGCGGTAGATACTCTTCAAAGAACGGGGAGTTTTGCTTGTCGCCAAAACGTGGCTGGTGGCTTGAGTTGAGCATGGTTGTTCCTGGGGTTATGTGGGTTGCCAGCGCAAATCCAGGGTCATGGGAAAGCGCGGATTCAGTGCTTCGGCTGCGATGACCCTCGTCCCCGGACTGTGGCCGTGATCCCAGAAACGCGCACGGCGGCGCGATTCTGCCTCATTGGCGTTGACGGGAAAGGTGTCGTAGTTGCGCCCACCGGGGTGGCTGACGTGGTAGGTGCACCCGCCGATGGCGCGGCCATTCCAGTTGTCCACTACATCGAATACCAAGGGTGCATGGATACCAATGGCGGGGTGCAATGCAGACGGTGGCGCCCATGCTTTGAAGCGCACTGCCGCGACGAACTCACCGGGCACGCCGGTCGGATGTAATGGCAGCGGACGGCCATTGCACGCCACCTGGTGGCGGCTATCAGTCATGCCATTCACCTTGACCTGCATGCGTTCCACCGATGAATCCACATAACGCGCCATGGCGCCGGCGGCCACTTCTTCGCCCAGCACATGCCACGGCTCGATGGCCTGGCGCAGTTCCAGATGGATGCCCTGATAAGCCACGCTGCCATAGCGCGGGAAGCGGAACTCGATGAACGGCGCGAACCAGGCATCGTCGAAGGCATAGCCCGCCGCGCGCAGATCGCGGCTGATGTCGCGCATGTCCTGCTCGATAAAATGCGGCAGCATGAAGCGGTCGTGCAGCGCGGTATCCCAGTACACCAGCTTGCCTTGATAAGGCGTTTTCCAAAAGCGCGCCACCAGCGCCCGCAGCAACAACGATTGCACCAGACTCATACGGTAATGCGGTGGCATCTCGAACGCGCGCAACTCCACCAGTCCCAATCGCCCGGTCGCGGAGTCCGGGGCGTACAGCTTGTCGATGCAGAACTCGGCGCGGTGCGTGTTGCCGGTGAGGTCAATCAATAAATTGCGCAACAGCCTGTCCACCAGCCAGAGCCGGTCGCTTTCTTCTCCCGAAGTAAGTTTGGCATCCATTTGCTGGAAGGCAATTTCCAGTTCGTAGAGGTTGTCATCGCGCGCTTCGTCGACGCGCGGCGCCTGGCTGGTGGGGCCGATGAACTGCCCGGAAAACAGGTAGGACATGGCCGGATGTTGCTGCCAATAGGTAATCAGGCTTTTCAGCAGATCCGGCCGGCGCAAAAAGGGGCTGTCCGCTGCAGTCGCTCCGCCCAGCGTGACGTGGTTGCCGCCGCCAGTGCCGGTGTGGCGGCCATCAAGCATGAATTTTTCGCTACCCAGGCGGGTGTGGCGTGCGTCTTCATACAATGTGCGGGTGCGTTCCACCAAGGCCGGCCAGTCGGCAGCGGGATGGATGTTGACCTCGATGACACCCGGGTCGGGCGTGACCGACAGCGACATCAGACGCGGGTCACGCGGTGGCGCGTAGCCTTCCAGGCGGATCGGCTGGATCAGGGTTGCGGCACAACGTTCCAGAGTGGAAACCAGCGCGAGCCAGGCTTCCAGCGTGGTGGTGGGCGGCATGCAAACGTGCAGTATACCGTCGCGTACTTGCAGCGCCAGCGCGGTGTGGATGACTTCGCGCGCACTCGGGGTTTCGTCGATGGCATCGTCGGCAGCGGGCTTGGTTGCGGGTGGATATTCTGGCAGCGGCGCACGTTCGGCAAACGGATCGGGAGGCAGTTCGAGCTCAAAATCCTCCGGCGCCAGCCACGGCAAGCTGTCCAACGGCAATCGGTAACCCAGCGCGGAATCACCCGCCACCAGATACAGCCGATCCTGGCGCAGCGGCCAACGGCTGGAACGCCATTGCGGTGCAGTTGCGGTACCGGCTTTGAGCGGCAACACATAGCCAACAATCTCCGCCAATCCGGCGCGTAACTGTTTGGCAAGGTGATGACGCGCATCGGGCTGGGTGAGGTCAGCCTGATGCGGGTCAAGGTTGGCGGGCAAGCGGCTTTCCAAATCCAGCGCTTGCCACGGGTCTTCGTACGCTGGGATGAGATAACCGGGGTTGAGTCCAAGCTGCTGGGTTAGCTGGGTGGCGAAGCGTTTGAGCGTGTCGGGGCTGATGGCGGCGCTGGCTTCGGCCACCAGTGCCGGGTTGTGCCAGAGCGGCCTGCCATCCGCGCGCCAGTAGGCGGTTAATGCCCAGCGTGGCAGAGGCTCACCCGGATACCATTTGCCCTGGCCGAAATGCAGCACGCCGCCAAGAGCAAAGCGTGCTTGCAGGCGGCGTATCAGGGCATTCGCCAAGGTCAACTTTTCTTCGCCCAGCGCGGCGATGTTCCACTCCTCACCGTCCATGTTGTCGATCGAAACAAAGGTTGGCTCGCCACCCTGGGTGAGGCGCACATCGCCGTGTTTCAATTCATCGTCAATCTGCAATCCTAGCGTATGCGCCGCTTGCCACTGTGCGTCGGTGTAAGGTTTTGTCACGCGCGGATCTTCGTGAATCCGCGTGACTGTCATGGTCACGTCAAGCCGCGATTCACAGATGCCGGTGAGGCCATTGATGGGCGCGGCGGAGGCGGGTTGCGCGGTGGCAGCCAGCGGAATATGACCTTCACCCGCCAGCAAGCCCGACGTGGCGTCCAACCCGACCCAGCCAGCGCCGGGGATATACGCTTCGCACCAGGCGTGCAAGTCGGTGAAATCGGCACTCGGCCCGGCGGGGCCGTCGAGTGGTTTTTCATCCGCAGCAAGCTGGATCAGATAACCCGAGACAAAGCGCGCAGCAATGCCCAGGTGGCGCAATACCTGCACCAGCAGCCAAGCGCTGTCGCGACAGGAACCAGAACCTTTGGTGAGCGTTTCCTCACAGCTTTGTACTCCCGGCTCCATGCGGATGAGATAGGCCACGCTGCGCTGGATGCGTTGATTGGTGTGTACCAGAAAGTTTGCGGTGCTCATGTTGCCAGGCAAAGCATCACGGAAATCAGCGAGCCATTTTGCAAGCGCTGTGCCCGCAGTGTCAGTCTGTAAAAACGGCGTGAGCTCAGCCTTCAGCTCGACCGGGTATTGAAATGGGTAATACTCGGCCCACGGCTCGACAAAAAAATCGAACGGATTGATGACGGTCATGTCCGCTATCAAATCCACTGTCACTTCAAGTTCGCGTGTCGCCTCCGTGAAAGTGAGGCGGCCAACGAAATTGCCATAAGCGTCTTGTTGCCAGTGAATAAAGTGTTTGGCCGGCCGCACCTTCAATGAATAAGCCGAAATGGGCGTGCGGTTATGAGCGGCAGGTTTGAGCCGGATTTCATGGGGAAATATCATCACCGGACGATCAAAGCGATAACGACTGTGATGATGCAGGGCAACGCGTATAGTCATATCAGGGAGGGGGAATGTACGGATAGTCGCGGGTGTCTGGCGAGATGTCCCAGTCCGGATCGGGTAGTGAAGCGAACACGCCGCGCAGGCCTTCACTCCAGCGCTGGCTGATCTGGGAAAAATAGCTGTCGCTGTCGGTGATGTGGTGTACACGGCTCAGATTAAAGCTGTCACACGTGTAACACGCCAGGTCAATCGGCAGCCCCACCGCGATATTGCTGCGCATGGTCGAGTCAAATGATACCAGCACGCACTTTATGGCGTCCATGAGCGGCGTTTCGGCTTGAATGACGCGATCAATGATGGGTTTGCCATATTTGGTTTCGCCGATCTGGAAATAGGGGGTTTCTTCGGTGGCCTCGATAAAATTGCCCTCGTCGTACATCATAAACAAGCGCGGCGGCTCACCACTTACCTGGCCACCCACGATAAAATTAGCGCCTACCTTGACAGTCCCCTTGAGCAGAAAGGGGCCGTCGCGCTCACGCACCTCCCGCAGGCAGTCTCCCAGCAACATGGCTACGTCGAACACCGATTCGGCATTCCACAGATTGCGTACTTCCTTGTGCCGCCCGCGTTGCTCAAGCAAATTGATCGCGCTCTGGGTGATGGACAAATTACCCGAACTGAGAATGACGATGACACGGTCACCGCTATTGACAAAACTCCGCATTTTTTTGAAAGAGGCGATTTGATCCACGCCGGCATTGGTGCGGGAATCCGAAGCAAATACCAGTCCGGCGTTGAGTTTGAGCGCGACGCAATAAGTCATGAGAAATCCACCGCCGTTGTTTAGTGTCTTTTATTGTACATGTGCCGTCTGGTATTGTACTTGTGTTATCGGGCGTACGGGTAGTGGTGAGACAAATTCATCACGGCGTGCCAGATAAGCGCTGCGAATTTCCTTGCTCAGGCTGGCAGTCCGGCCGAGAAAATCGGTCAGGTATTCATGCAGCCCATTGGCGAAAATATTTTCAATGAGACTGAAATGCAGTGCTGCATGGAGCTCACCCGCGCAGCGGCGCGCCTCGCGTCCGGTCGAGCCGTTGATAATCTCCAACGTGGAATCCACCTCGTTCAGGCAGGCGTGCAGCGAACGCGGCATGTCGGCACGCAGCACCAACAACTCGGCCACGCGCAACGGCGAGATCACGTCACGGTAGATTTTTCGATACGCCTCGAATGCGCTCACCGAGCGCAACAACGCGCCCCACTGGTAATAATCCGCCGCGCCGCCGACATCTTTCACGCTCGGCAGCAGGATGTGGTACTTGACGTCGAGAATGCGCGCGGTATTGTCCGCACGTTCTAAAAATGTGCCGAGACGGATGAAATTAAGTGCGTCGTCCTTGAGAATAGTGCCCAACGTCACACCGCGAAACAGATGAGAGCGCTCTTTCACCCAATCGAAAAAAGACGTCAGACGATTACCGCTGAGGATCGGTGACAGGCGGTTGAGTTCCAGCCAGGTGGCGTTGATACTCTCCCACATTTCGCTGGTAATGGCGCCGCGCACCGCACGCGCATTTTCCCGTGCCCGCCTCAGGCTGGTGTAGATGCTGGCCGGGTTGTCCGGATCAAGCGCGATAAAGCGCGTGACAGCAACCGATTCTGCTGCGCCGTATTTATCAGAGTAGGCGGCCGCGCAGCCCGAAATATTGAGCGGCGCATACCACAGGTTGGCTTCCGCGCCTTCCGAGTCATCCGGCAGCAGCGACGTGCTGTGCGTGACATCGAGCACGCGCGCGGTATTTTCGGCACGTTCAATATAGCGCGCCATCCAGAACAGGTGATCTGCGGTGCGTGACAACATGATTTAATCCTCCAGTATCCAGGTATCTTTGGTTCCGCCACCCTGGGATGAATTGACGACTAGCGAGCCCTCAGTCAACGCCACGCGCGTGAGTCCGCCCGGCACCAGACGGATGTCCTTGCCGGATAAAACGAAAGGGCGCAAGTCAACATGCCGTGGTGCGATACCCGCTTCCACCAGCGTTGGGCAGGTGGACAGCGCCAGCGTCGGCTGTGCGATAAAGCGGGCGGGCGCGGCCAGAATCCGTTCGCGATACGCTGCAATCTCTGCGGGGGTACTGGTCGGCCCCACCAACATGCCGTAACCACCCGAGCCTTGCACTTCCTTCACCACCAACTCAGGCAAGTGGGCGAGCACGTATTTGAGATCTTCTTTTTTGCCGAGGCGCCACGTGGGCACATTGGATAAAATCGGTTTTTCGCCCAGATAAAATTCAATCATGGTCGGCACATACAGATAGGTAGACTTGTCGTCTGCCACGCCTGTGCCGATGCCGTTGGCCAACGCGACGCCGCCGCTGCGGTAGGCGCTCATCAAACCGGGCACGCCCAGTGTCGAATCCACCCGGAACGCCAGCGGATCAAGAAAGTCGTCATCCACCCGCCGATATATCACGTGTACCTGTTGCGGGCCTTCGGTGGTGTGCATGTAGACCTTGTCAGCATGCACAAACAAATCCTTGCCTTCCACCAGTTCCACGCCCATTTGGCTGGCGAGGAAAGCGTGCTCAAAATAGGCGCTGTTATAGGTGCCGGGCGTCATCACCACAATCACCGGTTTATCTACATTAGGCGGCGCGGCTTCGAGCAGGGTATGCAGCAGCATCTGCGGATAATGGTTGATGGGCGCCACCGCATGGCTGGCAAACAGGTCGGGGAAGAGCCGCATCATGGTATTACGGTTTTCCAGCATGTACGACACACCCGACGGGGTGCGCAGGTTGTCTTCCAGCACATAGAAATCGTTTTCCGCCACCCGCACCAGATCAATCCCAGCGATGTGGGCATACACTTGATTGGGCAAGTCGACACCGCGCATTTCTGGCCGGTACAGGCTATTTGCCAGCACCTGACGGGCTGGAACCAAGCCCGCTTTAATGATCTGCTGATCGTGATAAATGTCGTGTAAAAACGCATTCAGCGCCCCCACCCGCTGCTTCAGGCCGCGCTCCAGCAGCGCCCATTCCTGGGCGTCAAAGATGCGTGGAATCACATCGAATGGAATCAGGCGTTCCGCGCTCGCCTCCTCCCCATACACGGCAAAGGTAATTCCCAGGCGGCGAAACAGCACTTCGGCTTCACGCTGCTTCTGGGAAAGCGCCTCCAGAGGCAAGGAAAATAGCAGTGCGGCTACATCCTGATATTGACTGCGCACCAACCCTTCCGGGCTGTGCATTTCATCGAAGAGGGTGACTTTATTCATGGCCGCACTCTACATTAGGCTGATAGAAGTGCCCTTACCGTGTTTGTCTTATTAAAGAATTGCAAGCGCCATGCCAGCCCCATAAATTATATTAAGATATTATTTTTAATGAAGTTTTTTGCTTTTTTTATGAAAGCCGGGGATAGCATGCCCTCCCTTGGGGCATAGACAAAGGATCCACTGCTTTATCGCGTCATTTTAGTGCGGCAATGTCATTCAAGTGATTTCAGATATACACCACTTGACCCAATACTGTTCGCTTAATACACTTCCCGTTCGCCCGGATGGTTCGATATGCTCACCACGAACGGCTAAACCGAACCGTATTGCCACTTGACCACGAAAAAAATTGGGTTGCGGGTAACGGAACTTTTGAATCCATTAGCACTCTGAGGAAAGGAGTGCTAGGATATTGACAGGGAACAAACGATATTCAACGCTCTCTAATAATGACATACCGTGAAAGTTCAGGGAGGAACCCAACATGAGCACCAATATGAGCAAAGGCATGCAACTCGATTTAGTATTGCCCCCGGTGGGGAGCATTGAAGCTTATACCCAGGCCGTTGCCCGCATCCCGATGCTGAGCGCCGATGAAGAACACGCGCTCGCCATGCGTCTGCGTGATGATAATGATCTGGATGCCGCGCGACGGCTGGTTATGTCGCACCTGCGTTTTGTGGTGCATATCGCACGCGGCTACAGTGGTTACGGTTTGCCGCAGGCAGACCTGATTCAGGAAGGCAATATCGGCCTGATGAAAGCCGTGAAACATTTTGATCCAACCATGAATGTACGCCTGGTGTCGTTTGCGGTGCATTGGGTGCGTGCAGAAATGCACGAATTTATTTTACGCAACTGGCGCATTGTCAAAGTCGCCACCACCAAAGCGCAACGCAAATTATTTTTTAATCTGCGCAGCAACAAGAAACATTTGGGCTGGTTCTCCAATGAAGAGGTCGACACCGTTGCCAAAAAGCTCGGCGTAAGCGCTGACGTCGTGCGCGAAATGGAAATGCGCATGAGCGGCTATGACGCGTCGTTTGATCCATATGCCGACGACGACGATAGCGAGCATGGCAACTTCGCACCCGCCGCGTACCTGGCGGATGCGCATGCTGATCCCGCCCTACAATTGGAAGGCAGCAATTGGGAAACCAATAACACCGAAAAATTGGCCCACGCACTCACCGCGCTGGATCAACGCAGCCGCGATATTGTGCAACGCCGCTGGCTGACCGATGACAAGGCCACGCTCCACGACTTGGCCGATCAATACCAGGTCTCTGCCGAACGCATTCGCCAACTTGAAAAAAGCGCGATGCAAAAGTTGAAGCAGGCGCTGGAAGCCTGAGCCAGGGGCCATGTAGAATCTCAGGCTTGGCCTGACAGCCACCGATTTTTAGAAGTGACTGCCAGGCCAAATTTAACCTAATTTCTTTTCCTGCCAGATCCCTTTGCCGTCTTCCAATGTTGCCATTGGGGCACGACCGCAACACACTAACCCTGATGGGTACGCGCAGGATTATAGTATTTTAACCAGTCGTCAAGATCCCGCTGCAGCATGGCTGTGTATGGGCCGTACCCTGCATTTCGACATAGCGGTTACAGGCAAGTAATGCACTGCATAACAAGCCGCTCAGCCGATGTCGGTTGAGCTTTCACGCGAAACGTCAAGTAACAGAATGGGAGTATTGGAATGGGCACAGAGAAACCAAAAATCGCCTGTCTGCCGAACGGGCCATATTATTTGCTTAACGATCTGACACCGCGGGTAATCCCAAATATTCAAAAATCTAAAGGCGGCCCTTGTACTACGGTCGCGGGGGTAGCGTTATGCCGTTGTGGCGGCTCAAGCAACAAACCCTTTTGTGATGGTACCCACGGAAAAAACGGCTTCTCTGATAAGCGCCTGTCGGACGGGACACTCAACAAACGTGATAATTATGTTGGAAAGCAGATTACGATCCATGATAACCGCGGGATTTGTGCCCATGCTGGCCACTGCACGGACAATCTCAGCGCAGTATTTAAGTTGCGTGAAGAGCCGTGGATTGATCCCGACGGGGTAACAACCCAGGATATTATCAATACAATTAAAAAATGCCCATCGGGAGCGCTTAGTTACACTGTCGATAAAGTAGAACATCGCGATCAAGATCGGGAACCGATGGTTACGGTCACAAAGGACGGCCCGTATGCGGTTACCGGTGGTATCGAACTTGTCGATCAGCCGTCAGGTGAAGGCGCTTCAACGGAACACTATACGCTTTGCCGTTGCGGGGGTTCTAAAAATAAGCCCTTTTGCGATGGAACTCATTGGCACATCGGGTTCAAGGATGAAAAGAATTAGCCGCGTCAGGCCAAGCCCGTTGACGGGCACTGTCAACCCCAAATAGAAATGTCCGCTGTGCTTTTTTCAGCCCGCTATGGCGCCGCCGGTCTCCCCGCGCTGCTGGCCAGCCAACCCGGCTCTCCCCTCCCATTGATAACGCCTTGCCCGCCGCCGCAGGTAGCGCAGGCGGACGCCGGGGGGGGTGAGGTTGCCCTCTCCCAGCACGTCCAGGGTTTGCGCCCGCCGCACTTCTTTTCGACTCATTAAACCGCCCATTGTGTAACGTCCCCCGCTTTTTTGACAAGGGAGAGTTTATTCAAAAGCGGACATTACTACTTGGGGCTAACACCTGGTCAATAGAGAGCCATCATCCTGGAAACGGCAGTTGGACAGGGTGGATTGGGGATTGGGCGGTTAGAGTAATTGGTGTTATGTGGTTTCTGCCCGTGCGGACTTAGGGAATCCACCCATCCGCATCCAGATATGATTATAATCGCACCCACATGCAAGCTTACATACAACCGTTACTTGATTGGGTGGCCCTTAACCAGACGTGGGCGGGGCTTGCCGTTTTTGCGCTCTCGATTGCCGAGTCGCTGCTGATTGTCGGGCTGTTTATACCGGGCACGATTGTCATGTTCGGGGTGGGCGCGCTGGTGGCAACCGGGGTGCTGAATCTGTGGGAGACGCTGGGCTGGGCGGCGCTGGGCGCGGTGGTCGGTGATGGCATCAGTTTCTGGATCGGCTATTACTATAAAGACCGGCTGCGCAGTATGTGGCCGTTAAGGCGCTTTCCGGGACTGGTGAGTCGGGGCGAGGGTTTTTTCCTCAAGCACGGCGGCAAAAGCGTGCTGTTCGGGCGCTTCGTTGGGCCAGTGCGGCCAGTGATTCCGACGATCGCGGGGATGATGGGCATGTCGCCGGCGCGTTTTACGGTGGTGAATGTGGTTTCGGCCTTGCTCTGGGCGCCTGCCTATATCCTGCCCGGTGTGGTGTTTGGTGCGTCTATGGGGCTGGCCTCCGAGGTGGCGTCGCGTCTGGCGATCTGGGTAGTGGGGCTGGTGGCGGTGCTGTGGTTCACGGTGTGGGGTGTGCGGCGCTTGTACATGGTGCTGCAACCCCGCACCAGCGCCATGCTGGTGCGGGCGGCGACGTGGGGACACAAGCACCCGGTACTGGGCAATGTTACGGCGGCGGTGCTCGATCCTGACCATCCCGAACTGAAAGGACTGTTTACCCTGGCCGGTGTTTTGCTGCTGGCTTCGGCGGCGTTTGTGTGGATACTTACGCATGTGCTGGCGAGTGTCGCCAACGACAATCCGCTGTCGTATGTTGATAGCTCTGTCGCGCATTTTATGCAGAGCCTGCGCACGCCCTGGGCAGATCAGCTAATGGTGTTGCTGTCTGGCCTCGGCGACGCGGTGGTGGTGGGATCGCTGGCATTGGCGATATTGGCGTGGCTGGCGTGGCGGCGCTGCTGGTTTGCTGCGGTGCACTGGTTGGCGGCGGTGGGTCTTGGCGCCTTATTACCATTAATTTTACAGCTAATTTTTAATGTTCCCCGTCCTGAGGCTATTTATAGCACCCTCATCACGCTGGGCTTCCCCAGCGGCGCTATCACTGTCAATGTGGCGATGTATGGCTTTCTTTCGGTGCTGATAGCGCGCGAATTGCCGGGGCCGCAGCGCTGGTTGCCATCTGCCGGGGCTGGGTTGCTGATCGCGGCTATTGATCTGTCTCATCTGTATCTGGGAGTCGGGTCGTTGTCTGATACCGTGGGTGGGCTAACGCTGGGGCTGGCATGGACGGCATTACTGGGCATTGCCTATGTCCGGCATGCTTCACCTAATAGGCTGGGTATGCCAGGCAAACTGCCTGTGGGAGGCACGGTTGGTGTGGTGGTTACCGTGCTGCTGCTGAGCGGTGGCTGGCATATCAGCGGCCAGTATGAAGAAAATTTACAGCGCTATGCGCCGCGCTATGTGGTGCGCATGCTTGATCATAATGATTGGTGGACGCAGCAATGGCAGAGCTTGCCGTCCTACCGCATTGACTTTAAGGGACAGCTTGAACAACCTTTGACCGTGCAGTGGGCAGGTAGCCTGCCAATATTACGCGCCCATTTGCAGGCTCAGGGTTGGCATGCCCCAGCGGCATTGAATGTGGCGGGGGTGTTGAACTGGTTAACGCCTACGCCAGCATTGTCCAAGCTGCCGATTTTGCCGCAGGTGCATGATGGCCGTCAGGAAGCGTTAGTGCTGGTATATGAAGAGGCTGTGATTGACACGCGCCCCGGCGCTGTGGCTGACCCGCGTGCTGGCGCTACGGCAAGTCGCTATCTGGTGCTGCGCTTGTGGCCGTCGGATGTGAAACTGCGCAAGCCCGAGCAGAATTTATGGGTGGGAAATGTTACCTGGGTGTACATGAAACACCCCCTGCCGTTGTTTACCGTGCCCTTGGGTGATAATGTATTTAATGGCCCGCAGCATGACTTTCAGCCGTTCCTGAAGGGGCTCACCTGGCGCACCGTGCGCCGTCCTGTGATGCCCAGCAATCGGTGGGACGGCAGCGTCGTGCTCATGACGTCTATGACATCTCCTGCGCAGCCGATACAAAGAGGCGCCCTGCCGGAAGGGGAGACAAGCAGGCAGGAGGCGCCGTGAAAAATCAGCGCTTGAACGTACGCGCGGCATTTGCCTGGGCGGGGCTGCGCGCCGCCTGGCACGGCGAGCGCAGCTTTCGCACCCAATGCATCATGGCGTTGATGGCGAGCGGGGTGATGGGCGTGCTGCAACCTGCGCTGATCTGGTGGGCGCTGGTGGGTATGATGATCGCGCTGGTATTGGCGGCAGAACTGATTAACACCGCGCTGGAACAGTTGGTGGATCATCTGCACCCGGAACAGCATCCCCGCATAAAAATAGTTAAAGATTGCAGTGCCGCAGCCGTATTACTACTAAGCCTGGGCACCGCCTGGGTAGGGGTGCTAATGGTCTTTTCGACCCTGGACATTTAATTTAGTCGGCCAAAACACCGTTGAAGAACAGCAGGACGCCTATGTTGAATAATAAATATCGTGCGCATATTCATGCTGACATAACCGATGCGGTGCGCGCCGCAGCGCGGGAATGGGTGGTGTTGGCCGCACAAGCCATTGCCGCACGCGGCGAGTTTCACGTGGCTTTGTCGGGCGGCACCACGCCATGCGCTTTATATCAATGCCTGGCATCCGCCGTGCAGGGAGGCACAAGTGTTGCGGGAGGCAGGATGCCGGGAGCGACCGCCGAGTTTTCCGCGCACATTGACTGGCAGCATGTGCATATATGGTTTGGTGATGAGCGCACCGTACCGCCACAGCATCCTGATAGCAATTATCACATGGCGCATGAGGCTTTGCTGCGCCATGTGCCGGTGCCCCTGATTCATATTCATCGCATGCAGGGTGAACTGAGCGATGCACATCAAGCAGCGCGCGCCTATCAGGCGCAAATGGCAGCGCAAATGCCTTTGGCTGACACGCCACCTGAATCGCCAAATGGCAAAGCCATTCCTCAATTTGATTTGCTGCTGCTGGGGCTGGGGCCGGATGGCCATGTTGCATCGCTGTTTCCCGACACGCCGATACTGGCTGAGCGTGCGCAGTGGGTAGCTGCTGTGTTTGTCGAAAAACTAAACGCATGGCGCATCAGCCTGACGCTGCCTGTTATAGAAAATGCAAGGCACATTATGCTGTTGGTGGCAGGCGCAAGTAAGGCTGAAATTGTTGGTGAGATATTTTCCTCCCGACCAAAAACCGGCGCGCGCTATCCGGTAGAAATGATTAACCCGAATGTTGCTATGGATTGGTATCTTGACACTGCCGCCGCGAAATATATTAAGGATAAGGATCGGTCATGAAAGTATTCGCAGGTGATATCGGTGGCACAAAAACATTGTTGCAAATTGCAGATGTGGCCGATGATCATTATCAGGTTATTTATGAGCAGCGTTTTGAAAGCCAGCGTTATGATGATTTTCTGTCACTGGCGCAAAACTTTCTTGCTTCAGCGCCACATAACGCCGTGGCGGCGATTGATGATGCCTGCGTTGCCGTCGCCGGGCCGGTAGAATCAACCAAGACGGGTCAGCATGCCCAGGTGACAAATTTACCCTGGCACATTGACGCGCGATCATTGGCTGCCACGCTGCGTTTGCCGCGCCTGTTATTGATCAACGATTTTCAGGCGATTGGTCATGCGGTTGACGCGCTGGGCAGTGAGGATTTTGTGGTGTTACAGCCCGGCCAGTGCCAGCCGCGCGCGCCGCGTATTATTATTGGCGCGGGCACCGGCCTTGGCGTTGCGCAAATGATCTGGCAGGCGGGGCAGTATCATATTATTCCCTCAGAAGGCGGGCACGCCGATTTTGCGCCCGCCAACGAAACGCAAATGGCCCTGTTGCGTTATATGCAAAACAGCTTTTCGCCGTGCAGGGAAGCACAAGTGTCGCCAGAGGCAGGATGCCGGGAGCGACCACATGTATCGTATGATCGCATTTTGTGCGGTGCCGGATTAATGCAGATTTACAAGTTTCTGCAGGCGCAGACCAATGGCGATGCAGTGGCATATGACGCCGCCGCGGTTTCGGCCGCCGCCAACACCGATCCCGTGGCGCGCGCCGCGCTGGATCTGTTTGTTTCCATTTACGGTGCGCAGGCCGGCAATCTGGCGTTATTTAATCTGGCTTACGGTGGGGTGTATGTTGCAGGTGGCATCGCCCCCAAAATTCTACCCTATATTGAGGCAGGGGGATTTATACAGGCGTTTTGTGATAAGGGTCGCATGACGGGGTTGATGGCCACCATGCCCGTTTCTGTTATTACCCATCCAAAAGTGGGCGTAATGGGCGCCGCACGGGCTGCTGCAGGGATGTAGATAGATGTGATAAATTATAGGGCGCCTCTATGAATTCGATCAAGCCGCGAGGGCAAGGCGGAAATGCGCGAAAAAGCGGAGTTTACACGTAGTAAATGAGTATTTTGAGCGCATTTCCAACGCCGCCATCGTGGCTTCAGCGGATTCATAGAGGTGTCCTATACCCAGGAACATCTGACGTACAATGTGATGCGCAACAATCATGATTACAGGGATATTGATCGACTGTGGCTAAAACCTTTTACGATATTTTTGAAGTTGACACCCACGCGACCGCTGATGAAATACGGATCGCATACAAGCGTATGGTGCAACGCCACCACCCTGACAAAAACCGTGGTCACGCATCGTCCGAAGAACTGTTAAAAGCGATTAATTACGCCTATAGCATCTTGTCAGACGCGCGCAAGCGCGCCAGCTATGATGCCAAACTTGCCAGCAGCGCCAATGGATTCAATGACAGTGCGGTGGCTGCCAATGGCGCGGACGGCGCCTATGTGTATACCGGGGAAGCCACCTTCAATGGCGCCGCCCGCGCTCAAACCGCCCCATCCGCCAGTGCCGCAAGAGATGCGGTAGCCGAAGCCGTTGCCGCGCGGCCCTTTAAAACACGCGACTCGGATTGGAGTCAGATCAGCCATATTAACAGTTGGCTGGCATTGGGCATGTTGGTTCTGTTGTTTCTCGCGGTCAGCCGGTTTTTTTATCAAGTGGCTACCCAGGGGGGACTCAGCACTGCCGAACCCGGCGGCGGCACATTATTTTTCGGTATTATGATGGGCGTTACCATCGCCGCCGGTGCAGTATGGCTGGCGGGTAAAATGGTGGCCCATGCCTTGCCGTTGACGTGGCCGATGAATTTAATTTTTAGGGCAAAGGTGCGTTCCGATCTTAATCCGGAGCATCGCCGCATTGCCAGCGTGGTGCTGGTAATGGGTATTCTTCTGACATTCGCTGTGCCCGATTTGGACAGGCAAGATGCGCTGGCGGTGCCGCCCACCGCAACCGCACCGGTTTTTGAAGACGCCACAGAAACACCGGTCGCTGCGCAAAACCCGAGAAAGAATGCCACCATGCTTCCGGAGCCAGAGCCCGTTTCCCCGGTGATTTTAGCGCAGAATGCACCGTCCCCCCGGCCCGCTGATGCAGTGGAACCGCACGATCTTCCCGCGCCTGCTCCTCTGCCGCCGGTTGCGAAAAAACCCAACGTGATTATTGCTGAACCACCCCCCACATCCATAAAAGCGGCTCCTCCACCTTCCCGCGCGGCGGTGGAAACAAAGATTCGTAATGCGCCTGCATCTGTACCCGCGCCCATCGCAGAAGCACGCGTTAAACCCGTCGAGCAGGAAAAACCGGTTACCAAAAAGACACCGCTGGTTACGGCATTACCTGCCAAGGAAACCGTTACTGCGCTTGCAGTGACCCCACCGCCACGGATTGAAAAAAAGACGGTCTTGGGCGCGCCATCGCCCGCGTCGCCAGCACTCGCATTAGCCACGCCGGAGCCGACGGCTGTCCCCGCAAAGGTTTCCCCGGTAAAGAACGTCCCCGAGAAAAAAGAAGCGCCCGTACTACAAAATAAAATTGCAGGGACAGAAGAGGGTGATCCAACCCTGGCCAATCATCGCAAGCGCGCCCAGCAAGGCATTGCGGAGGCACAATATCAGCTGGGTCGGGCGTATGAAAAAGGTGACGGCGTGGCGCGTGATTACAAGCAGGCAGGGGCATGGTATCGTAAAGCCGCCGATCAGGGTTACGGCCCCGCCCAGTATAGCCTGGGGTCTATGTACATGCTCGGCAAGGGAATGACCATGGATCCGGTCTCGGCGTATGTGTGGCTGAACCTCGCCGCCAATAATAATGTCACATCAGGCCAGCAGGTGATAGATTATCTTGTGGATACCCTTACCCCCGCGCAATTGGCTGATGGCAAGCGCAGAGTAGCCAAGTGGCCGCCCCAGCGCAAGCGTTAGATTCAGCGCAAGCGATGAAGTCCAGCGCAAGCGTTAAATTTCAGCGCACGCGATAAGTCTTCATGAGCTTGCGCCAAAGCTACACGTTACTGGCTCCCATTTATGATCTTATGGTGCGGCGCGCCACCCATGGCCTGCGCAAACGCAGCCTGGACAGGTTGGGTGATGTTACCGGGCAGACGATTCTTGTTGCGGGTATTGGCAGTGGCCTGGATATTCCGCTACTGCCATCGGGCGCAAATTACATCGGCGTGGATATCACGCTTGCCATGCTGCGCCAGGCGCGCGCTTTGCAGGCTCGCCAGCATCAAGGTCTGCGGGTAGCGCTACATGTGGGCGATGCCATGGCGCTGCCCTACCCCGCGCAAGCGTTCGATACCGTTATCATGCACCTCATCCTCGCCGTCGTGCCGCATCCTGAACGCGCATTAGCCGAGGCAGCACGCGTGCTGAAACCCGGCGGCCACATTCTGATTCTCGACAAGTTTCTGCAACGCGGCCAACATGCACCATTCCGGCGCTGGCTAAGCCCCTTATTGGGGCAGATCGCCACGCGTACTGATGTTGTTTTTGAAGACGTACTCGCCGCTTGCCAACAGTCTGGGAAACCATTACTTAGCGTGGTGAGTGATGCGCCAGTGCTTGCGCAAGGATGGTTCAGGAATATTCTGTTAAAGAAGCTCTGACTGAAAGCCTGGGTTTAAGGCAGGATCAATAACCCTCTCGCCATACGCGAGAGAAAAGGGCCAGGGAAAGCTTAATCTTCTTTACGGCATTCATGTGTAAGCTCTACCGTGCCGTCTTCATAGACGGTTTCCATGCGCACGGTAAAACCCCATAGCCGCATCAGGTGTTTTAATACCTGTTCCGTGTCTTCATGCAGCGGATGTCTGTTATGTTGCATATGGCGCAAGGTGAGAGAGCGGTCACCGCGCCGATTAACATTAAACACTTGAATGTTGGGTTCGCGATTCCCCAGGTTATAATGATCCGCCAGTGTCTGGCGAATGTGTTGATAGCCCCGGTCATCATGAATCGCGGAGATTTCCAGTTCATTGTCCGCATCATCATCGAGCACCGCAAACAGCTTCAGATCGCGAATCAATTTTGGTGACAGGTACTGCGCAACAAAACTCTCGTCCTTGAAATTACGCATGGCGAAATCCAGCGACTTTATCCAGTCGGTATCCACCAGGTTGGGGAACCAGCGCCGGTCTTCCTCGGTGGGCTTTTCGCAGATGCGGCGAATATCGCTCATCATGGCAAAACCCAGCGCATAAGGATTGATACCACTATAATATTTGCTGGTGTACGGCGGCTGGTGGATGACATTGGTGTGGGATTGCAAAAATTCCACCATGAAGCCATCGGTTAACAGACCTTCGTCATACAACGTATTCAGCAGCGTGTAGTGCCAGAAGGTTGCCCAGCCTTCATTCATTACCTGGGTTTGGCGTTGTGGATAAAAATATTGCGCCATTTTACGCGTAATGCGCACCAGCTCGCGCTGCCATGGTTCCAGGAGCGGGGCGTTTTTCTCAATAAAATACAGCAGATTTTCCTGTGGTTCAGCGGGAAAGTGTGCCTCTTCATGCGTGTCTGCACGCCGGTCTTTAACGGGTAGCGTGCGCCATAAATCATTGATGCGTGACTGTAAATAATCTTCACGTTCCTTGTGGCGCTGCTGTTCCTGGTGGAGCGAAATGCGGCCAGGACGTTTATAACGGTCTACGCCGTAGTTCATCAGCGCATGGCATGAGTCGAGAATTTCTTCCACGGCGTCAGCGCCATAACGCTGTTCACATTCGGCCACATAGTTTTTCGCAAACAATAAATAATCAATGATGGATTCCGCGTCTGTCCAGGTGCGGAACAGGTAATTACCCTTGAAAAAAGAGTTGTGTCCGTAAGCGGCGTGGGCAATCACCAGCGCTTGCATCATCATGGTATTTTCTTCCATGAGGTAAGCAATACAAGGGTTGGAGTTAATCACAATCTCGTAGGCAAGCCCCATCTGGCCGCGACGGTAACGTTGTTCGACGCTTAAAAACTGTTTGCCGAAAGACCAATGACCATAGCCTACCGGCATGCCCACATAGGAGTACGCGTCCATCATTTGTTCGGCGGTAATAATTTCGATCTGGTTTGGATAGGTGTCAAGATGATAGCCTGCCGCCACCCGCGCAATTTCAGTGTTATATTTTTGAATCAGTTCAAACGTCCACTCGGAAGTTTTTGATAGTGGTTTCTTTTTCATACCTGTTTGCGCCTCAGGCCAATTTCTTCTGGAAAAGCTTACGGAATACCGGATAAATATCCGCAGGGCCAGTAATATGCTGCATTGCAAAGTTCGCACAGGCGCGCTTCACGGCAAGGTACTCGCGCCACAATCCCTGGTGACCCTCCTCGGTAATTTCAACATAAGCGTAATATTGCACGCAGGGCATGATGGCGTTGATCAGCACGTCACGGCAAATCGGCGAATCATCTGTCCAGTTGTCACCATCAGAGGCTTGAGCGCCGTATATGTTCCATTCAGAAGATGGATAACGCTCTTTGACAATGTCATACATCATTTGCAAAGCGCTGGAGACGACCGTGCCGCCGGTTTCGCGGGAATAAAAAAACTCTTCTTCATCGACCTCTTTGGCCACCGTATGGTGACGGATGAAAACCAGGTCAATCTTTTCATAAGAACGCGTTAAAAACAGATAGAGCAGCGTAAAGAAGCGCTTCGCCATATCTTTTTTACCTTCATCCATCGAGCCAGACACATCCATCAGGCAAAACATCACGGCCTGGGTAGTAGGTTTGGGCTGCTTAATGCGGTTGTTGTATTTCAGGTCAAACGTGTCAATGAACGGTATGGTGCGTATCCGGCTTTTGAGTTTGCGGATTTCTTCCTGCAACGCCATTATGCGAGGAGCCGTGGGGCTTTCCAATAGCAAAGCGGCCTCAAGCGCCTGCTCAGCTTCATGCAGTTTGCGCGCATAAGGTGTGCGCGTCGCAATGCGCCGGCTCAGTGAACTCTTCATTGAGCGGACAATATTCAGGTTGCTTGGGGTGCCGGTTGAGGTAAAACCAGCGCGCACAGTTTTGTATTGCACCTGCCTCGCCAGCTGCGTTTTTATCAGGTCGGGTAATTCCAGGTCTTCGAAGAAGATGTCCAGAAATTCGTCGCGGGAAAGCTCGAAAGAAAAATCATCTTCGCCTTCGCCACTATTGCTGGCTTTGCCGCCGCTGCCACCCCCGCCCGATGGCCGGGAAATTCTATCCCCGCTCACAAAGTCAGTGTTGCCGGGATGAATGCCCTCGCGTTTGCCACCGCGCCCGTGGCCGAACACGGGCTCGCTGATATCCTTAGCGGGTATATTAATTTTTTCACCGCGATCAAGATCTGTGATGCTGCGGCCCGACATGGCTTCAGTCACCGCTTTCTTTATCTGGCCCTTAAAGCGCTGGATAAATTTTTGGCGATTAACGGCACTTTTGTTTTTGCCATTGAGCCGACGGTCAATAATCTGTTCGCCAACCCGATTGGTACGCGCTGATTTCATAGGGCGCCGATTTTATGAAGACTTACGGGTGCGTAAATGCCATTCACACAGCAACCGAACTTGTTTCGCTGTGTAGCCCTTTTGCACCATGCGTGCCACAAAGTCTTCGTGCTTCTTTTTGTCATCGGTAGAGGATTTGGCATTGAAAGAAATCACTGGCAGCAAATCCTCGGTGCTGGAGAACATTTTCTTCTCGATCACCACCCGGAGTTTTTCATAACTAGTCCATGCCGGATTTTTGCCGCCGTGTGATGCACGCGAGCGCAATGTAAAGTTGACAATTTCATTGCGGAAATCTTTCGGGTTGCTGATGCCCGCTGGCTTCTCAATTTTCTCCAGCTCCCCATTCAATGACGCACGGTCAAAGCTTTCACCGGTATCAGGGTCGCGGTATTCGTTATCCTGAATCCAGTAGTCTGCATAGGTTACATAGCGGTCGAAAATATTCTGGCCAAACTCGGAATAGGATTCCAGGTAGGCTGTCTGAATTTCCTTGCCAATAAATTCCGCGTATTGAAGCGCCAGATAGCCCTTGAGATGGGCAAGATAACGCTCTTTAATCTCAGGCGAATATTGCTCCTGTTCGATCTGCTGTTCAACGATATAGAGTAAATGCACCGGGTTGGCCGCTACTTCAGCCGTGTCATAATTAAATACCCGTGAAAGGATCTTGAAGGCAAACCGTGTTGATAAACCAGACATGCCTTCATCGACGCCAGCATAGTCACGGTATTCCTGATACGACTTGGCCTTGGGATCAATATCTTTGAGGTTTTCGCCATCATACACGCGCATTTTGGAATAGATGTTGGAATTTTCGGGATCCTTCAGGCGTGACAGCACGGCGAATTGCGCCATCATTTCCAATGTGCCGGGGGCGCAAAAAGCCGCAGATAACGAACTATTCCTCAAAAGCTTCTGATAAATTTTTACTTCTTCAGAAGTGCGCAGGCAGTAAGGCACCTTGACGATATAAATGCGGTCAAGGAAGGCTTCGTTGTTCTTGTTGTTCTTGAAGGAAGTCCATTCAGATTCATTCGAGTGCGCAAGTACAATGCCGTTAAAAGGAATCGCGGCGAAGCCTTCCGTGCCTTTGTAATTGCCTTCCTGGGTTGCGGTGAGCAAGGGGTGCAACACTTTGATGGGTGCCTTGAACATTTCAACAAATTCCAGCAAGCCTTGATTGGCAAGGCACAGGCCGCCGGAATAACTGTAGGCGTCCGGATCATCCTGCGAGAATTCTTCCAGTTTGCGAATATCAACCTTGCCCACCAGCGCTGAAATATCCTGGTTGTTTTCATCACCGGGTTCGGTTTTGGCGATGCCGGTTTGTTCCAGCACCGAGGGGCGCAGTTTAACTACGCGGAATTTGGTAATGTCACCATTGAATTCACGCAGGCGCTTCACCGCCCAAGGCGACATGATGCCGGGCAAATAGCGGCGGGGAATACGGTAGTCTTCTTCAAGAATACGCGCGTCTTCAATAGGCGAAAACAGCCCGAGGGGCGATTCATTGACAGGGGAACCTTTAATCGCATAGAACGGCACGCGCTCCATTAATGATTTTAATTTTTCGGCAAGCGATGACTTGCCACCACCGGGGGGGCCGAGCAGATAAATAATCTGTTTTTTCTCTTCCAGGCCCTGGGCGGCATGGCGGAAGTAGGCCACGATCTGCTCGATAGCCTCCTCCATCCCATAAAACTCTTTAAAGGCCGGATAAACCTTGATCATTTTGTTGGAGAAAAGCCGACTTAGCCGCGCATCTTTTTGGGTATCAACAAACTCTGGTTCGCCTATCGCCATCAAAATTCTTTCTGAGGCCGTGGCATAGGCCGATGCGTCCCTTTTGCAAAGCTCCAGATATTCCTGCAAAGACATTTCTTCGTCTTTACTTTCTTCATAACGAGACTGGTAGTTATTGAAAATATTCATAAGCATCTCCTCATTGCGATCTATCGGGTGCCTCTGCAAATAAATTCCTGGAAGCCGGACGGGCCGCAGCGAATTTATATAAACACCTTATTGCCACACCCTTGAAGCTGAAAACGGTGGCTGAACCATGCTCTCAACACAGCACCGACAGGGTATGGGCCATAACCCTCAATCCCTTAATTATAAACAAAGCAAAATGCAGGCCACACGGGTGAAGTGCTGGTCGGTATACAACAATCCTTATTAAAAAACCTTTCGTTCATGCTTTCAGTTATAGCATATAGCCTGGTGGTGTTTTTTCGCTAAAATCCAATCCTGGTACTGATTGACAAGTGTAAGTTCACATTGATTATTTTACGCTGTCAAGAGACGCCCGGAAAGTTTTTTAACCCATGAATTTTCCAATGAATTTTAAGGATCCGATATGTGAAGCGTATCACATGCCCTTTAATACTGTTATCGGCATGATTCGTCCAATGAATTACCATTATTTTGACGCCGCGCCAGAATCATGCCTCGTGTGTTTATTTGACTCAAACTGCAGCAGGTTGTTCCGCATGGCCTGGGAAGAGGCACATTAATATATACCAGCATGAGACACTCAAGAATGTTTCTTTCGAGCCGATAGTTGGTCAGCGCAACAAAATTTTCGCGCCAACTAACATTATGGGGGTGGTGTGTGGGCTTTCTGGAAAAACTAACAATTAAGGTACGCTTATGGATGCTGGTGGGGTTAATGGCGGCGTTGATGGTGGTAATCAGCGTGTTGGGATTGCGCGCCACCAGTGAGGCCAACGATAGTTTGAATACGGTATATGCCGACGGACTGTTGCCAAGCAATCAACTGGCGGGGATATTGGATCGGGTGATGTCTGATCGCATTTATGTGATGAAAGCATTGGCGAATCCCACGCCGGAACAGATTCAGGAAACCGTTTCCAGGCTACAGCAGAACGAAGAGAAGGCGCTCGTGCTGTGGAAAGAATATATGATGGCAGATAAAAATTCTGAAGAGCAGAAAATGGCTGCGAAATTTGAGGCGGACAAAGCGCGATTTTCAAAGCAAGGCGTCGCGCCCCTTATTGATTTTTTGAAAGAGGGTCAGTTTGATCACGCCCGCGCGCATGCCTTACAGACTCTGGAATCAACTTACCGTCCCTTCAAAGAGTCGGCACAAGATTTGATCACATTGCAAACCACGGAAGCGAAAAAAGAGTATGAAACCTCCGTGGCGAATTACGCATCGGAGCGCAACACCGAGCTAACCATATTGGGATTAGCGATCCTGTGCGCCGGATTTCTGGCGTTTTTCACCGTGCGCAGCATTACAAATGCGGTGGTGGATATAGAGCGCGCCGCCTCACGCCTCGCAGAAGGTGATCTGGCAGCCCGCGTACACTATGCGGGGAATGATGAATTAGGTCGGGTTGCGCAAGCCTTCAATAAAATGGCGGACAGGTTCAAAAGCAGTCTTGGCGAAGTGTCGGGCGCCACTTCGCAACTGGCGGCGGCGGCTGAAGAGTTATCCGCTATCAGCGCCGAGACCAATCAAGGCATTTCCCGGCAGCAATCCGAAACCGAGCAGGTGGCTACGGCAATGAATGAAATGTCGACCACCGTACACGATGTGGCGCGCAATGCCGCGCAGGCCGCCCAGGCGACACAAAGTGCAGATGCCGAGGCGCAACGCGGCAAGCAGGTGGTGAAAGAAAATATCAAGGCGATTGACGCGTTGGCGAGCGAAGTTGAGCGCGCCGCCCAAGTGATACAAAAACTCGAAGCCGAAAGCGCCAGCATTGGTAGCGTGGTCGATGTGATCCGCAGCATTGCCGAACAAACCAACCTGCTGGCCTTGAATGCGGCGATTGAAGCAGCGCGTGCCGGCGAACAGGGGCGCGGCTTTGCAGTGGTAGCCGATGAAGTGCGCACCCTGGCGAGCCGTACCCAACAGTCTACCCAGGAAATCCAGCGCATGATCCAGGGCTTGCAGGTCGGTGCGGGTGACGCAGTAAAGGTAATGGTGGAGGGACGTAACCGGGCGCAATCCAGTGTCAAGCAGGCGGCGCAGGCGGGCGAATCGCTGGAGTCGATTACCCAGGCCGTAGCGAACATTACGGATCTGAACATCCAAATCGCCAGCGCGGCCGAAGAGCAAAGCGCCGTAGCCGAGGAGATTAACCGCAATATTATTACCATCAGCCAGGTGGGCCAACAAACATCCCTCGCATCGCAACAGACCATGGTGGCCAGCGAGGAGTTGGCGCGACTGGCGGCACAGTTGCAGAATGTGGTCAGTCAGTTCCGCGTGTAGACGGGGAATCAGTCCAGGAGGCTACATTCCTGTCAACTGCACTGGTGCTTGCAAAAAGTACAGCCGCATGGTGGAATAGGGGCTTCCCGTGCAGACAATAAAAACAGGTAGCCCTTCCCCATGACCGCCCCCTTTGACCCC
>LNFF01000042.1 GCA_001464585.1 Gammaproteobacteria bacterium Ga0077554
TGCTGCCCACGACCAGCACCGCTTCCTTGAGCACGTCGAGCAGGCCATGCAGGATCGGTGCGATATCCAGATCGCCCAGCGCCGCCCGCAGGCGCTGTTGCGCTTCATGATCCGCCTCATCACAGGCGTAACGGATGCACTTTAGCCGGTTCTCCAGCAGCCGCACGGCGACGGTGGGCTCGAATATGGAGCGCATATCGCCACCGCGCCCGATGAACGGCGCGCGACTGAGCGCGTGCTCGACGTCGCGCCAGACGTCGGAATGAAAGAAGTTTTGCATGGCGGGATGATAATCTATTCGGAGGTAAGGCCGCTATATGCATGATGACGCGCTCTTCATTACCAAACCCATGCCAGGTGAGCCATTAATCGGCTCCAGCCATAATGCAATACGCACGTCGGGTTCCAATTAGCGTGGGGACTGGCGACCCCAACCGATGGATATTCCCTTATGAAAGATTCGGCGCAAACTGTAAATCTGTGCTTTTTGCAGCCCAGGCAGTATCATAAGGGGAAGTGACCGTCAGCATAAACCATAGTATTATTGTGGCTTACGTCAGGTGTCACGCCGTATTTCCCATTACTAATTCCTGGTTTACCCATGTCCAATATCGTCCGTATCGCCACACGTAAAAGTCCCTTGGCCCTGTGGCAGGCCGAGCATGTGCGTGATGCATTGCTGGCGGCGCATCCTCGCTTGCAGATCGAGCTGCTGAAAATGACTACGCAAGGCGACAAGATACTGGACAGCCCCCTCGCCAAAATCGGGGGTAAGGGATTATTTGTGAAGGAATTAGAGCAAGGCTTACTGGAAGGGCGCGCGGACATTGCGGTGCATTCCATGAAGGATGTGCCAGCGGAGTTTCCCGCCGGGCTGCATCTGGCTGTGATTCTGGCGCGTGAAGATGAGCGCGACGCTTTTGTGTCGAATACCTATGCTACGCTGGATGCGCTGCCGCACGGTGCGCGGGTGGGCACGTCCAGCTTGCGCCGCCAGTGCCAGTTGAGCGCGCGCCGTCCTGATTTGCAGATTCTCACCCTGCGTGGCAACGTGAATACGCGCCTGGCGAAGCTGGATGCGGGCGAATACGATGCCATTATTCTCGCCAGCGCCGGGCTGCTGCGTCTCAATATGGCGGATCGCATTACGCAATATATGGAGCCGGACATCAGCTTGCCAGCGGTGGGTCAAGGTGCGATTGGCATTGAGTGCCGTGAGGGCGATGCGCGCATCCATGCGCTGCTGGCGGTGCTGAATGATGAGCCTACCTCTATCCGCATCACGGCAGAGCGCGCCATGAACCGGCGTCTGGAAGGCGGCTGTCAGGTGCCGATTGCCGGGCACGCGGTGCTTAATGGCAGTAACCTGACGTTGCGCGGATTAGTCGGCAGCCCCGATGGTCGTGAGATGGTGCGGGGTGAGGTCAGCGGCCCGCAACGCGATGCCGAGGCGCTGGGCATTAAGCTGGCCGAAGATCTGCTGGCGCGCGGCGCGGCGGCGATTTTGAAAGATGTCTATGCGACTTAGGCCTATAAAAAATTTATGAAATCAGTATTTCCTCTTGCAGATACCGTAGTGCTGGTGACGCGCCCGGCGCACCAGGCGCAACACTTATGCGCCTTGATTGAAGAGGAGGGCGGGCAAGCGATTGCATTTCCGGTGCTGGAAATCCAGGATCTACAGGACAATAGCGCGGTGATGCGTCTGGTAGAGCGCCTGGATGAATTTGATATCGCCATTTTCATCAGCGCCAACGCGGTGGTGAAAACCATGGATCTGGTATTACCCCACCGTGACTGGCCCTCGCATTTGCAAACCGCCGTGGTGGGCACCCGCACCGCCGATGCCCTTGAAGAATACGGTATAACAGTTGATATCTGTCCAGAGGAAAAGTTTAACAGCGAGGCGTTGCTGGGCTTGCCACAAATGTGTGCGATAAAAAATAAAAAAATTGTCATTTTTCGCGGTGAAGGCGGGCGCGAATTGCTGGCGGACACATTGCGTCAGCGCGGGGCGGATATTGAATACGCCGAGGTTTACCGCCGCAGTAAACCGGCCGATATCCCAGGACATACCGCACTGAATCTTGCGGATCTGCTACTAACAGGTAAAATTAACATTATTGTGGTCACGAGTAATGAAGGTCTGCGTAATTTATGGGAGCTGGCGGGTGCTACCGGGCAGGAAGTGTTAACGCACATGCCGTTGGCCGCGATGAGTGCGCGCATTGCGGCCACAGCGCAAGAGTTAGGAGTTAAATACCCCGCGTCAGTCGCGCCCCAAGCCAATGATGAAGGATTGCTTGCCGCTATCAAGGCATGGCGCAGCACCCAGGATACATGAAGCTATGCAGGATAATTCCATAATACCTACACCTACATCGGCATCGGCACCGACGGAAGCCGCGCCGCCGCCTATCGTGGACGCAAACCCTGTTACGCTTCCACCGCACCATGAAAATCCGGCGACCCCGCCCATCTATTCGACCGCCATGGATGGGGAGAGCGAAGCGAGGGGGGTTGCTGGAAATGCAGGAGCAACTTTCCAGTCCAGAGCATTGTATATAGGGATTTCAGCGTTTCTACTTACTCTGGGCATCGGCGCGTTCAGCATTTACACCTGGAGCGGCCAACGCGATCTCACGCACCAGATTGAACAAACCGTGATGGCCCTGCGCGACCTTGATACCTCGCTCAAGGGCGAATTGAATCAGGGGCTAAACGAAATGCGCGCCGAACAGCAGGTATTGCGTGATGTTACGCAGGAAATACGCAACACCCTGGCGCGCAGCCATGATTACACCGTCGCCACCGAAGCCGAGTATCTGATGCGCATCGCCCTGCACCGCTTACAACTGGAACATGATATCACCACCGCCATCGCTGCACTGGAAGAGGCGGACCAACGCCTGCAACAAATAGACGACCCCATCCTGTTCGAAACACGTCGGCAGCTCATCGACGAAATCACTGCATTAAAGCTCGTCCCGCAAGCTGACATCACCGGCGCAGCGTTGACACTGCGCAGCCTGGAAAATCAGATTGACCAACTCGCGCTGCCCACCTCGCCGCAAGCTTCGCCTGATACAGCGCAATCAGCACGTGATGAAAGTTTCTGGACCACCGCATGGCGCGAACTGAAAAGTCTGGTAGTGATCCGCCGCACTGATCAAACCACGCCGCCGCTGGCTCAGCCCGAGCAACGTTTTTTTCTGCGCCATAATCTGCGCCTGACACTCGAAACCGCGCAGCTCGCCCTGCTGCGCCGCGACAACCAGGCATTTCGCTCCAATGTATCCATAGCGCGTAACTGGCTGGGCCGTTATTTCGAACAAAACACCACAACACAACTTGCACAGGAATCTCTGGCCAAACTTGAAAATATCAATCTTACCCCAACACTGCCCGACACCACTGGCTCGCTCAAAAGCCTGCAAGCGTGGCTGAGCCGTAACCGCAGCGCCCTGCCACTGCCACCGACCTTGCCCTCACCCCCCGGCACCGGTTCCGCTCCGGCATCCCCCGGCTCCGCTCTGCCAGCAACCCCGCCCGGAGCCGCCGCGCCATGAAACTGGTGGCCGCTATACTGCTCGCCTTGCTCGTGGTGACCGGCATCATCCTGGTTTTACCCATGGGAACCGAGGTAGGGGCACACGGCGGCATCGGGTCGGGTTACATACAAATCATCTATCGTGACTGGACCATCGAAACCAGCCTGGTAGTGTTTGTTACTTTTATGCTGGTGGTGTTTGCCGCCTGTTATACGCTATTCCGCGTGTGGAGCACGGCACGGCGTTTTCCAAAACGCTGGCGCGAATTGCAGGAACAACGGCAACTCAATAAAGCACGCCACGGGCTCACCCACGGTCTGGTGCGGCTCTCTGAGGGTGCCTGGGGGCAGGCTGAACAACTCCTCACCCAACATGCCGAGCACAGTGACGCACCCATCCTCAATTACCTTGCGGCCGCACGTGCCGCACAGGAACTGGGATCAGAAACGCGCCGCGACGCTTACCTGAATCTCGCCCAGCAAGCCAAACCGGAAAATACCTTTGCAGTAGAGTTAAGCCAGGCACGCTTACAGTTTGACTACAAGCAACCGCAGCAAGCGCTAGCCACACTGCTCAACCTCGACAACGCCACCCGCCGCCAAGCCCCGGTATTAAAGCTGTTCATGAAGGTCTACAGCGAACTACAACAATGGGAGTCGCTGATTGATTTATTGCCCGATTTACGCAAAGCCAACATCATCAATGAAGCGCAGAGCGACACGCTGGAATGTAATGCCTACACGCAACTGCTGGCGCGCGCCGCGACAGACCAGGATGCCACCGCATTGCTTAAAGCCTGGCAGCAAATGCCGCAAAAAATCCGCGCCTATGAAAGTGTAATTTCCGAATACGCGCGCGGCCTGATCAGCAAAGGCATGAGTGATCAAGCCGAACTGGCGCTGCATGAAGTTATCAGCAAAGAGTGGAATGAAAAGCTGGTGCATCTGTATGGCCTGGCCGCCGGATTAGATTCCGCCAAACAACTTGCCCGCGCCGAAGCCTGGCTCGACAAACATGAAAATAACGCACTGCTCTTACTGACACTGGGTCGCCTGTGCCTGCGCACCCGACTCTGGGGCAAAGCACGCCGCTATCTTGAAGCCAGCATCATGGCCACCCCTCACACCGAAGCCTATCACACTCTGGCGCAATTGCTGGAACGCCTCGGCGAACAGGAAAAAGCCCTCGACTGTTACCGCAAAGGCCTGGCGCTGATCACCGACAAAATCGCCGGCCAACCGCCTCTGCCCGCTCATCTGCCGACTACCCCGAGAGAAACCGCATTTGCGCAACCGGCGGTATTGCCAGTGCGTTGAGCCTAAAGAAGCGCTGACATGTAGCGTGTTGCAAAAGATTAGCCTGAAGCAATCACAATTGACCCGCTTGATTTTGGTTGTTATCGCTTAAGGTACTGGAACACCCCGCTACGCTTCCCACCCAGCAGCCAAGCTTCAACACGGTCTGCGAGCATCCCAACTTGCAGTTGCGTTTTCCCCCTGAGCGCACAGTCCCAAACTGTCAACACGCGCCAACCTTGCTTGAGGAGTTCCTTCCTCGCTGCTTGGTCACGCTCCATATTCCTTGTGAGCTTATGCCTCCAGAACGTACTGTTCGACTTCGGCAACCGCACGTTCCCACAACCGTGCGCATGCCAAAAACAACCATGGACAAAAATTACAGCCCCCCACTTCGGCAGCACAATGTCAGGGGAACCAACCAAGCGTTTATTGTGGAGGCCGTAACGGTAGCCGCGTGCAAACAGGGCTTTGCGCAATAACAGCTCGGGTTGGGTATCCTTACTCCTGATCGCCGCCATGATACGGCTACGCGCTTGCGGGGTAATACGGTCAACCATCTGCGCCTATTCGGCCAGCTTCTTGATTTCAGGCGTTGCGGCAAGTTGCCGTATGGTATCGCCTAATAAATCCGCGCTGCGTGCCTCAATGGCAACCTCAGCAATGGCCTGGCGCAAATCCGCATAGAATTTTTCGTCCCCTGTCAGACGAAACCAGAATTCTTGTCCAATATAAACTGGATAATCGAATTCATTTCGTAAACGCTTAAAATGACCGCTTTCCCGCCCAGGCTCGCCATAAAGTATTCCCACCACCAAATCACCATGCGCGACAGTGACGCTATTGGTACGCCCAAGGTTACGCGCCGCCTTGAAATGCCGATGGATCGTTTCCACGGTACCCTGATTGATATTTTTCGGTCCAAGTTTAATCTGGCAATACTTGCGCCTGCCATCAAGCGCATCTATAAACTCAATATCTATGCCGCTCACCATAGAACCAAACGAATTCTTCAACACGTCGCTGATAAATTTCTGGATGTTAGTGCCGAAACTGGTGGTAATGGACGTACCCAGCACCCTGGGGTAAACCAAGGCTTTTGCCACGGATTCCGGCGTCAATTCGCCGGTCAGGTAGGCCGCTAAATACGACGTAAGGAACGGGTTCATATCAAACTTGGATGGTGATTTCAGTTTTTGCGTATTCCTCAGGTGGTTCTGCACAATGACCGTACGGAACCATTCCTTTACCTGTTCCAAGATGCGCTTACGTTCTGCTTCGGTCATTTATTTTCCCCAGATTTATGCTTACCGGCCGCCACCATTCTCCCAGCTTTAATTGTTTACACAAAGCTATTACGTTCAAATATAATAACCATGTCCACAACCTTACACATGGTTACCAAATGAAAGATTTTTTTGCCTTATCAGAAGTTGCCGACATACTGTCAGTCTCAAAGGAAACCCTACGGCGCTGGGACAAGTCGGGGAAGCTCGAATCCGTGCGCCATCCCATCAACAATTACCGCGTTTACCGTTCACACGACCTGAAACAATTCGGGCAAATCGGTTTCATGTTTGACGAGGAATTGCCGGAGCCTACCGCCATCCCAAAAGATGTATACACTGTCGCGGAATTGTTCGCGGGTGCGGGAGGGCTGGCGCTGGGAATGGAGAAAGCGGGGCTGCATTGTGTGTTGCTGAACGAAATTAACCGCGACGCCTGCGCCACTTTACGCAAAAACCGTCCACGCTGGAATGTAGTTGAAGGTGATGTGGCGGCACTGGATTTTCGGCACTTAACAGGCACGGTGGATGTATTGACGGGTGGCTTCCCATGCCAGGCGTTTAGCTATGCGGGGAAAAAACTGGGGTTTGAGGATGCGCGCGGCACGATGTTCTATGAGTTTGCACGCGCGGTGAAGGAAATCAAACCGCTGATCTGTGTCGGTGAAAATGTACGTGGCTTATTGTCGCATGAGGGTGGCCGCACCCTACAAGGCATGGTCTCCATCCTTGACGAGCTTGGCTATGAAGTCCTGCCTCCCCGCGTACTCAAGGCAATCTTCCACCGTGTACCACAAAAGCGCGAACGCCTGCTTGTAATCGGGCTGAGGAAAGACGCTGGCCTGTCATTCGAATGGCCAAAGCCACACAAAGAATTTTATACGTTGCGCGACGCGCTCAAAAAAGGACCGTTATTCAACCGCGATGTGCCGAATTCCCCCGGACAAGCGTACCCGAAACGTAAACGCGAAATCATGGCCATGATTCCTCCTGGCGGCTATTGGCGCGAATTGCCGACGGAAATCCAGAAAGAATACATGAAGGGAAGCTTCCATCTTTCCGGCGGCAAGACCGGCATGGCGCGACGCATATCATGGGATGAGCCTTGCCTTACGCTAACGTGCGCCCCAGCGCAAAAACAGACGGAGCGTTGCCACCCAGATGAGACACGGCCTTTCACCGTGCGTGAATACGCCCGTATACAGACCTTCCCGGACGATTGGGTATTTGAAGGCGCGATGACTTCGCAATACAAGCAAATCGGCAACGCGGTGCCTGTCAACCTCGCCGAAGAAATTGGCAGGTCACTGGTCAAAGCTCTTAACGCCTATTATGCTGACCAGGCAAAATCAACAAACCGCGACAGGATGGATGGGACAGGTTCTATATTAAATGTGGGTGAACCCCAGGATCTACAGCGTCCGCAACCGACTATCCCGGGTTTCGCAAAAAACGCTTAACCCAGGCGTGTATCAAAAAATCCTTGCAAAAATCAGCGGCTTCTCCATACTTACCTGGAAAGCATCGGCCGCAGCACCAACCACCGAGGAATCCAACATGATGATGACGCATCGCATACTTCCCTTCGCAATGGCAGCAACATTATTAGCATTGGCACCGTTTGGCATATCAGCGGAACCCGAGGCGCCGTCCGCTCATCATGAAGCACCAAGCGCGGATACCGGATCGCACGATGACTCAGCGCATAAATCGACACACAACTTTACTGACCACTGGGTCAAAACATTGAATGGCGATCAAAAAACGCGTGTTGATATGATGCATCTGGATCTCGACCGCGAGCTGGTGGCGCTAAAGGCGCAAGAGGAACTTGTACAAAAACAGATTAATATCCTGGCAACACGGGATAATGCCGCCACCAGCGCGATTAACACCAAGATCGACGAACTGATGGGCATCAAAAAACAGATTCTGCGTTCCCGTTACGCCCATATTCTGGAAATGCGCGCCATACTCACGCCAGCGCAACGCATCTCATATGACATGGAGACGCTTGGGTTCAGTGGTATCAAGTGATATAGGCAGGGCTTCGTTTGATTGCCGATGCGCATTACGCAGATATTCCATTTATTTTCCCAGCAGTTCCCCGACAGGCTTTAAATCTTCCACATGGTCGCAGACAGCCTTGATGGCCATGAGGATGGGTATGCCGAGCAATAAACCCCACATGCCCCACAACCAACCCCAAAACAGCACGCCTGCAAAAATCACCACGGCGTTCATCTGGCTTGCGCGGCTAGTAAGCCACGGCGTCAGTAAAAAACCTTCGATGCTGGTGATCACCAGTGCGATTCCCGAGACCAGAAGAGCCATGCTTATTGTTCCAAATTGGAGAAAAGCCACCAGCGCCGTGCCACCAGTAATGATTAGCGCACCGAGATAGGGGATAGTATTTAATATCGCGGCGGCGACTCCCCAAATCGCGGCACGCTCCACGCCGATCCAGAGAAACGTGAGCCAGGTCGCCACTCCCACAAGAAAACTGGTGAATAGCTGTACCAGCAAATAACGTTGGATCTGGGTGGTGATTTTATCCAATACCTGGAGGGTGATTTTTTTCTTGCTAAGGGTGGGGCCTCTGATCCTGATCAGTTTGCGCCGGAAGCTGTCACCTGAAACCATCAGAAAATATGCGAGAAACAATACTATGGCGCCCTGACTGGCAAACCCGACTGCACCCATCGTGCCGGCCCAAAGGTAGTCCTGGATATTAAACTGGGGTTTTTCGATTTGCACCCGGGTTACCCCCCGCGGGGTGACGGAAGGACGGGTTGCTGTATCACGTGCCGCGCGCTCAAGCTCGCTGGTAGCTTTTTGCATCTTCTCGATTGCGTTTTCAGACGTTCCCCGTTCTTTGCGTAACGCCTGGCGAAATTTTTGCGCCGCTTCGGGCAAGCTTTCTATCGTTGCCGCAGCATCGTCGCTGAGTGAATAAGCCAAAGAACTTATTCCACCCACGATACTAATCAATACCACTGCCGCCCCGACAGCCCGCGGAATTCGACGTTTTTGCATCACATTAACGAGGGGGGAAAGCGCATAGCTTATCATCACGCCCAACATCAGCGGGATGAAAACCTCGCGGGCCCAATGCAGCACAAAGATGATCGCAAGTACTGTGAGCAGCGCAAGCGACATACTGTGTACATCAACCGGCATGCGCGCGGTGATCTGCTGATTAACGTCCGGCGTAGCCGTCGCTTCGCTGGACAGGGATTCGCCCACGTGATTTTCTGCGCTGGCCGCGCTGATAGGGGAGGAAGAATGCAAGGGTGCGGCAGAAGAAATAGCGCCTGTTGAACCAGGCAGAATATGTTTTAACATTAGACCAGGAACCTGTTTAAGACCTCGCGGAAGGGAGCATCGCCGCGGTACTTTTCAATTATTGAGGTAACCTTAAAATACTACCCATACATAATTATTCTATTGTGGGATCCCATGAAACTTCACACTGGGACAGGCTCAAAGTGCATGTTGACTTCCAATTTCACTTGGTGTGGCTTGGCTCACCCGTTGTTAATTAAGAGAGACTCCTGCTGGACAGCATCGCCAGCAAGAGTCTCCGTCAACCGGTTGAGTGCTCTTACTTAGGCACCAAGTCATTCTTAACGGATGTCACACCTTTGACTTGGCGCGCAACCTCACCTGCCTTCGGAATATCGGCCTTGTCATGGACGAAACCACTTAACTGAACTACTCCCTTAAAGGTTTCGACGTTAATTTCGGCCGACTTCAGGGAAGGTTCAGCCAAAATTGCCGCCTTCACTTTAGTGGTAATCACGGAATCTTCTATGAACTCGGCAGTGCCTTCATGTTTTGCCGACGAAGCACAACCCAGCAGAGAAACCACGAAAAGGGCGAGGAAAAAATTAGAAATGGTTTTAAGTTGATTCATGGTTAAATTCTCCAAAATTATATTTAATTAAGTTAAGTATCTTTGCATCATTATGAATGATCTCAACGGTTCTTGAGGGCATTTTATTTGTCAAATATTAAAATTCGAACTTCAGCTCCCACCCTTTATTTTTCGACGGGGAACCACCAAAAATAAAGAATGGAATTGGAGGTGATATCCGTCCGGTCACAGCCGAATCAAAGTCACCACTTAAAGATCCGAGTGGACAGCATATATTTGAAAAGACCTATGGTCTGTTCGATAACTAACATAGCTGGTTAAAAATCCCCGTCGCAAGCCGCAGGGCATTTCCATGTCATTCCGAGCACAGCGAGGAATCTTAAGCAAGATCCCTCTCTTCGTTCGGGATGACAATAAACCCAGCAAGCTGCGGGGGAGAGCGTAGGAGGGGGTTCAAACCCGAAGAGATTGAAGAAACGGCGTTTAAAAACTGCAACGGAAATTCAACTTGAAAAACCGGGCAAGGGCTTATGGAGCCCCTGGGATCCGACCAAGACCAAGATGACAAGTGCCCTATGACACAACGCGAGAGTGTGTATCACAGATTTCCTTGATTGATGCGGAGGCGTCCCGCGTGAAGCCACTTCTCGGGTAGGCACAAAACAGCGAGAATGACTGCTCCTGACATAACCGATGCCACAGATGCTCTAGCCGTATGGTAGCGTCGTTATTCCCCTGAGCCCATAAAAGGGCAACCATCTCGCCGAAGGCGCGAACGCGGCGGCCCCCGCCTTTTGCGCGCTGCAGTATGCTTGCTACAAAATCCCTGAAAAGAATATCGTCGGGCCATCTGTTGACTATAAACCTGGACAAGGTTTCTTCCGCGTCCAAGGCCAGGTACTGATTTCTCTGTGATGCGATCGCGACATCAATGCCGCGTTTCGTCAGCCGTTCATTTAAGGACGACAGATGGAGAGGGGTCGCTATGACAACTACCCCGTCACCGGCAAGAATCCCGCCCGCTACAAATCCTTCGAGTGAGTCGAGGAATACGCCGTCGTTCTGATAGATCTGAACGAGATGCTCGCAGGGATAGATCTCACCCCAAAAAATCTCGGTATCGGGTGACGCAGGTTTCAAAATCTCTGTACTGTGCATATATTCCTCCGTGAATTACTGTGGCGCGTAGAAAACTACTGGCCACGATACGACGTGTAAGGATAACAATCTCTAACCATAGGCAAGGTATGAGCCAACACCGGTGGCAGATGGACGGGGTGATGTTGGGAGGGATATTGTAGCGGAGACGGAAATAAACGCCAAGGTTATCGAGGAAATGGTGGCTACGGGTGGACTCGAACCACCGACCTCAGCATTATGAGTGCCGCGCTCTAACCAGCTGAGCTACGTAGCCTTAGGGAGGGGCAAAGATACAGGATTCACCCCCTAAAACTCAAGGGAAAACTGCATTCGAAGCAGGTTTTTTGTTTGTTTCCTAAACGTTGAAACGGAAGTGCATGACATCGCCGTCCTGCACGATGTATTCCTTGCCTTCCAGGCGCCATTTACCGGCTTCCTTGGCGCCTGCTTCGCCCTTGTAGGCGATGAAATCGTTATACGCGATGACTTCAGCGCGGATGAAGCCTTTTTCAAAATCGGTGTGGATCACCCCCGCGCCCTGCGGTGCGGTGGCGCCCACGGCGACTGTCCAGGCGCGCACTTCTTTGACGCCGGCGGTGAAATAAGTCTGCAATCCCAGCAATTCATAGCCGGCGCGGATCACGCGGTTCAGGCCGGGTTCGTCGAGACCCAGATCGGCAAGAAACTCGCCCTTTTCGGCATCGGGCAACTCGCCAATCTCCGCTTCGATGGCAGCGCACACCGGCACCACCACGGCACCTTCACGCGCTGCCAGGGCACGCACCTGATCCAGATAAGGGTTATTTTCAAAGCCATCTTCAGCGACATTGGCGATGTACATGGTGGGCTTGACGGTGAGCAGATGCAGGTCACGCAGCAAACGCTGCTGATCAACATCCAGCCGCAACGACCGCACTGGCTCGCCCTGGTTGAGGCACGCCAACGCCTGCTCCATCACGGCCTTTTGCGCCACCGCCTCTTTGTCGCCACCCTTGGCGGCCTTGCCGACACGCAACAGGGCTTTTTCCACGGTGTCCATATCCGCCAGCGCCAGTTCGGTGTTGATGACTTCAATGTCGCTGCACGGATCAATCTTGCCTGCCACATGCACGACGTCGTCGTTTTTAAAGCACCGTACCACATGGGCGATGGCGTGCGTCTCGCGGATGTTGGCGAGAAATTTGTTGCCCAACCCTTCGCCCTTGGAGGCGCCCGCTACCAGCCCGGCGATGTCGACGAACTCCATGGTGGTGGGCAGCACGCGCTGCGGCTTGACGATGGCCGCCAGCGCATCAAGGCGCGCGTCCGGCATCGGCACGACGCCCACGTTGGGCTCGATAGTGCAAAACGGATAATTTTCCGCTGCAATACCGGCGCGTGTCAGCGCGTTAAAGAGTGTCGATTTGCCGACATTAGGCAAGCCGACGATGCCGCATTTGAATCCCATGTTTTAACAAAACCCTGATGTGTTGTCATTTCGAACGGAGTGAGAAATCCTCCGCGAAAGAATTGTAAAACCAGGATTTCTCCCGTTGGTCGAAATGACATTACGGGATTAATCCGAGTTCCCTTAAGCTACGAATATGCCAACGCCTACATCGGCGGCTGGCTATGCAGACTGTGCATCGCACGCTGCATTTCACCATTCACTGCGTCCGGCATCACCAGCAACGCTGCATCCATCGCGGCCTCAATCTGCTGGCGGTCGGCCAGCGAGGGACGCTGCAATACATAATCTACAACGGCATCCCTATCACCCGGATGACCGATGCCGATGCGCAAGCGCATAAAATTGCCGCCCAGTTGCGCGATGATATCACGCAAGCCGTTGTGACCACCGTGACCGCCACCCTGTTTGAGCCGCGCCACACCCGGCGGCAAATCCAGCTCGTCATGTACCACCAGAATATTCTCGACAGGGATTTTATAAAACCCGGCCAGCGCAGCGACGGCGATGCCACTGCGATTCATAAAGGTGGTAGGTTTAAGCAGCCAGCATTCACGGCTGGAATCACGCATGGCAAGAGAAATCCTGCACACCTGCGCCTGAAATTTCGCTTCAACCCGAAACGCACCGCCATTGCGCTGCGCTAACGCATCTACACACCAGAACCCCGCGTTGTGCCGCGTCTGCTCATAACTGCCGCCGGGATTACCCAGCCCAACAATCAGCTCAATCGGCGGCGACAACGCGGGTTATCCTGATAATTATTTCTTGGCCTCAGGTGCTGGCGCGGCTTCTGCACCATGCTCCACTTCAGTGACAGGCGCGACTGGCGCGGCTGCCGATTCTTCTATCGCCGCACGTGGCAGATGGATGGAAGCTACTGGCTGATCGTCATCATGCAGCAAGGCGGTCAACTGAACGCCAGCGGGTACCTTGAGATCAGACAAATGCACAGCATGACCCAACTCAAGATGCGCCAGATCAACTTCAATAAACTCTGGCAAATCTTTTGGCAAGCACACGATTTCAACGTCGATCAACATGTGCGACACAATACCGCCGCTTTTCTTCACGCCCGGCGCAGTATCTGCATTGATAAAGTGCAGCGGTACATGCATGCGCAGTTTTTCGGTTTCGCTGATGCGCTGAAAATCCATATGCATCACACGTGGCTTGCTGGGGTGTCTTTGCAGATCTTTCAGCACGGCGCGTTCAGACTGGCCATTCACCGTCAGCGTTAAAATATGCGAATAGAAACTTTCGTGCTCCAGACGCTTCACGACATCATCATGATTCAACAGCAGGTAGGTGGGCTCTTTGTGGGCGCCGTATAATACCGCTGGCACTTTGTTGGTATGACGCAGGCGGCGGCTCGCACCTTTCCCCAGGTCACTCCGCACGTCGGCGGCTAATTCAAAACTTACGCTCATAACACTCTCCAATTAAACATAAAAACGCCCCCCGCGACCAAGGGGGATATGTTAGCTCCTCATTACCATCGAGTAACTCGAAACTAAAACCTGATGAATCCCTCGTGTATTCCGGCGAGTCGAAACACGGATTTCTCACTACGTTCGAAATGACAAACACGCCAGAGACCTCTAATCCATGTACAACGAACTGACTGACTCTTCATTACTGATGCGGCGCATGGTCTCCGCCAGCATGGTGGCAACGCTGAGCTGACGAATCCGAGTACTGGCACGCGCTGCAGGGCTTAAGGGGATGGTGTCAGTCACTACCATCTCGTCAAGCACCGATGCTTCAATATTTGCCACGGCCTTGCCCGACAATACCGGGTGGGTGCAATAGGCCACCACTTTGGCGGCACCATGTTCTTTCAGCGCCTGCGCGGCGTGGCACAAGGTGCCCGCTGTATCCACCAGATCGTCCACCAGGATACAGGTGCGGCCAGTGACTTCGCCGATGATGTGCATCACCTTGGCTTCGTTGGGACGCGGGCGGCGCTTGTCGATAATCGCCAACTCCGCATCCATGTGTTTGGCAAAGGCGCGCGCACGCACTACGCCACCCACATCGGGCGAAACCACCATCACGTTGGGATATTCCTTGCGCCAGATATCGCCCAGCAATATCGGCGAGGCATACACATTATCTACTGGCAAATCAAAAAAGCCCTGGATCTGATCGGCGTGCAGATCAATCGTCAATACGCGATCTACGCCCACGCTGCTGATCATGTTCGCCACCACTTTGGCGGTGATCGGCACCCGCGCCGAGCGTGGCCGACGATCCTGGCGCGAGTAGCCAAAATACGGTATCACAGCGGTCAGCCGGTACGTCGACGAGCGCCGCAAGGCGTCGGCCATGACCATCAATTCCATGATGTTATCGTTGGTTGGCGCACAGGTGGGCTGCACAATGAACACATCTTTGCCGCGCACGTGCTCCATGATTTCGACCATGATCTCATCGTCGCTGAAGCGCCCTATCACGGCTTTGCCCAACGACATATTCAAATGGGCAACAATGTCTTCCGCCAAACGTGGATTGGCGGTGCCGGTAAAGACCATCATCCTGCTATCGGGCACGGTACGAGTCTCGTTTTCTATTAAATATGGCTGGGGTGCCAGGATTACTCCGGGCATCCTGCCCTTCGCCCCTTCGGAGCCAGCGTTGCCGCTGTTCAAACTCGCTCCCGGCGGTCGCTCTTGCGCATCCATGCACCTGCGACACTTGCACATCCCTGTGCGGCGAATTTGTCGAACCTTCCAGGTTCTCATCCTGGCGCTTCACTTACGCACTAAACTTTAACTGAGACCCCTGATAGTGGGGACTCTAAATATGGCTGGGGTGCCAGGATTCGAACCTGGGAATGCTGGGATCAAAACCCAGTGCCTTACCGCTTGGCGACACCCCAAAAATTTCATTGCTCTTTAATACAAGGGCGACCGGTTCATGCCTTTCGCAACAAAACCCTGCATACCTTCCACAGCGTCCTCCGCATACCCACGGCGTAACCGTTGCAATACCTGGCGTGCGGAGCTTTCGTCTGCGAAAGCTGCAAATACACACGCGCCAGTGCCTGTCATGCGGGTGCCCACTGCGCCGGGCTGTTTGCGCAACCATGCCAGGGCGGCGGCAACTGGCGGGTAACGCTGGCCCACTACCGGCTCACAGACATTACTACCCCCCCAGCCTTCCCATTGGGAAGACCCAAGGCAAATTGCTGGCGGTTCTTGCGCATCCTGCGACGTGCATGGAAGCACTAGTGTCGCGGGAGGCAGGGATACCGGGAGCGACCGCTCACCGCACTTGGGCATCCTGCCCGGCGAAAGAAAGCCCTCTATTGTGAGGGTTGGCGCATCGCGTGTCAATTCGGGCGCTGAAAATATCTCGTGCGTAGACACCTGGCACGGAGGCACGATGACCACATACCATGGCTCGGGGAGGGTGGTAATGGGGGTCATGATTTCACCCACCCCCTCGGCCCATGCCGCACGGCCATGAATAAATACCGGCACATCGGCACCGAGTTGCAGCCCCAGCGCGGCGAGCTGTTCGGTGGGCAGATGCAGCCCCCAGAGCTGGTTCAGCGCCACCAGGGTGGTGGCGGCATCCGAGCTGCCCCCGCCCAGCCCGCCGCCCATCGGCAGGCGCTTGTCGAGGCGGATGTCAACGCCGCAGGCGGGGGGGGCATAGCCTTGCAGCAGCCGGGCGGCGCGTACTGTCAGGTCATGCTCGGGAGCGACCCCGGGCAACTCGGAAAGGCGCCGAATCACGCCATCGTCGCGCGGTGTAAAATATAGCCAGTCACAGTGGTTGATGAATTGAAAAACGGTTTGCAGCAGATGATAGCCGTCGGCGCGGCGGCCGGTGATGTGCAAAAACAGGTTGAGTTTGGCGGGGGCGGGCCATGCCTTGCTACTCTTGCTACTCATGGGCTACAACTCCCAGCGGTCGATCACCAGCCGCAGGTGCATGGGCGACCGGGTTACTACCAGCTTGTCTGGCATATCCAGCCCATTGATCTGACTGTAGCGCAAAAACTCAATGCGCCAGCCGGACTGTTCCAGCCAGAGTGCGCGGCCGGTGTCGTCCAGTGCTTTACGCGCCTCGGACGCCGGGTCGGGCCGACCCATCACCCAGTAGCGTAAACTGCTGATGGGGAGCCTCAGACCGGTTTGCGCATACAGCAACGCATCGGGACTCGCCGCGCTGATCTGCCGCCCACCGGGCAGTTGCATCACCACCCCTTCGCCATTACCTTCAAGGTGCATCGCGCCTTGGCCGAACGGGGGGATAACATCAATACGGTAGTCGTTGGGCTGCTGCGCCCAATGCAGGGTGGCGCTGATATTGATCGCGCCTGAAGCGCTGTCACCTTCAATGCCATCTATACCGGCATCGTTATTCACGGCGATGCGGCCGGCCAGTGTCCAGGCCGAGATGGTGACCAGCGCGGCCTGTCGCGCCTGCCATGCAGACTCTGCACCGGCAGAGGTTGTGGTGATTGGCACGCTGGCGCAGCCTGACAGCGCCAGCATTGCTATCAGCGCGGCCGCCACCGCACCGCCAGCGCGTCTCATTTAGAGCTTAACACCAAAACGCTGCAACACCCCGCGCAGCACTTTATGATCGGGGGCTTTCTCCAGGGCGCGCCGCCAGATTTCACGGGCGCCGGGCTGATCACCCGTGACCCACAGCACCTCCCCCAGGTGGGCGCCAACTTCTGGATCCTGGTCCGCATCCCATGAACGGCGCAGATAAGTGAGCGCCTCTGCATGCTTGCCGAGCTTGAACAGTACCCATCCCATGCTGTCCAGAATGGCGAAATCCTGCGGCTGCAGCTCAAGGGCGCGATTGATGTAATCGTAGGCTTCCTGATAGCGGGTAGTGCGATCGGCCAGCGTGTAGCCCAGCGTATTGAGCGCCGCCGCATTGGCGGGTTCGCGCTGTAGAATCGCCTTCAGGTCTTGCTCTACGATGTCGATCCGATCCAGCCGCTCCGCCGCCAGCGCACGGCTGTGCAGCAAATCAATATTGTCGGGCGCTTCTTTGAGCGCGGCGTTATACACCTCCATCGCCGCCGCATAGCGTTCCGCCTGGTATAAAATTGATCCTTCGATGTTCGCAATGCGCGCCTTTTGTACGGCATCACCCGGCGTGAGCGCACGCATATTTTTTAATGCGCCATCCACATCACCCTGATCCGCCATGATGAGGGCAATGCGCAGTTGCGCGGGGAGGTAATGCTCGCCATCGGTTACCGCCAGATACCATTTTTTGGCGGTGGGCTGATCCTTGCGCGCCTCGGCGACCGCCCCCAGATAGTAGCTGGCTGCGTTACCCTGTTGGGGCTGGAGCAAGAGCCGATTCAGATAGCGCTCGGCGGTATCCAGTTGTTTGAGGTCCAGCGCGACCAGTGCCGCGGTCAATAGCACTTCCGGATTGTCCGGCACCTGCTTGGCAAGCATCTCAAGCTGCGCCAGCGATGCGTCATAGCGAGTTGCGCTGAGCAGCAAGCGGGCATAAATCATGCGCAATCCAGCATCTTCGGGCTGCTTGTCCACTACTTCCTGCAAGACATCGGCGGCGCGTCCCGGCTCACCTTTTAACTGCCACACACGCGTCTGCAATACCACGGCATTCGCCCAGTCAGGCTTTAATCGGTGCGCGGTTTCGGCGGCGCGCAATGCCGCATCAAGCGCCTCGGCACGTAGCGCTATCTGGCCGTAAGCATAATGAGCGTAAGGATCGTCTTGATATTTGGTGATGAGCTTGTCCATAAACGCCAACGCCGCTTTGCCATCTGTCACATTAAACAGCAGCGATGACACCGCGCCAAAGCCATGATCCGGCGCATTAGCGCTTTCTGCCAGCACCACATCCACATGTTCTCTGGCGGCATCAAGCTGCCCCTGACGGATCAGCGCGGCGGCGATAAACAGGCGCGCGTCCAGGCTGCGCGGGTTGGTTTCCAGCCACTCCTGGGATAACTCCAGCACTTTTTTATCGTCGCGTCCCATGGCGGCGGCGCGGGTTGCACGCTCGGCCACACGCGGGTCACGTGTGATGCGCGTCAGCGCCTGATACTGCTCTGCCGCCACATCAAACTGGCCGCGCTGAGCCGCCATTTCCGCCACCAGCGCCTGATACAGCGCGCCGCGCGGCAGGGGCAGGGGCGCTACTTCTTTGGCTTTATCCCTGGCGACATCCGCGTTAACCGGGCGGGTCGTAGCACACCCCCCCACCAAAAAGGTGGCTATTACTAATCCCGTGATTAAATTAAGGTTATTCATTCGCCAGCTCCGGCATTTAATGATAAAATCAAGGTGTTTCCAATAGATAGCTAGTGTTACACATTACGGCGCGCAAGTCTTCCCCCTCCCAAAGCGCGGCGCCCGCAAAAACCAGCGCGCGGGATTACTTGCTATATTAACGGTTTATGCTTAAATTAGTTAATCTGACAGATGGATAAGTTCAATGCGCCTGTTGGCCGTCGGCATTAACCATAAAACGGCTCCCATCGAAATCCGGGAGCGCGTGGCGTTTGCCCCTGATCGTTTACCTGAGGCGTTGCATGACCTCAGGGCGCGGTCGCGTGTCGAAGAAGCTGCAATTTTATCCACCTGCAATCGCACTGAATTAATGTGCTGCGTAAAAGATACCACCGCAGATGAGGTTGTCACCTGGTTGGGTGACTATCACCGCCTGCGTAAAGATCAAGTCACCCCCTACATTTATCTGCACCCCGAGCAAAACGCCGTGCGCCACATGTTACGCGTTGCCAGCGGGCTGGATTCCATGATCCTCGGCGAGCCACAGATTCTCGGCCAGATCAAAACCGCTTACGCCACCGCCATGCAGGCTGGCACCGTGGGCACGTTGTTGGGCCGGCTGTTTCAACATACCTTTTCAGTCGCCAAGCAGGTGCGTACCGACACCGCGATTGGTTCCAGCCCGGTGTCGGTTGCCTTCGCCGCAGTGAGTCTAGCCAAACAAATTTTCGATGACTTGCCGCAGCGCACCGTGATGCTGATTGGCGCGGGCGAAACCATTGAACTGGCGGCGCGTCATTTGCACGAAAATGGCATCGGCCGCATTATCATCGCTAACCGTACCGTCGAAAAAGCCCACGCACTGGCCAGTAATTTTAATGGCTATGCCATCGAACTTTCAGAAATACCCGCGCATCTCGCCGAAGCCGACATCGTCATCTCATCCACCGCCAGCCCACTGCCCATCCTCGGCAAAGGCGCGGTAGAGAGCGCCATCAAAGCGCGCAAACACCGCCCGATGCTGATGGTCGACATCGCTGTGCCGCGCGACATCGAGACCGAGGTGGGCGAGCTGCGCGACGTCTATCTGTATACCGTGGATGACCTGCAGGAAATCATCCAGGAAGGTCTTAAGTCGCGGCAGGAAGCAGCCAAGCAAGCAGAAGAAATCATTGACACGCAAGTGACGCGCTTCATGGGCTGGATGCAATCGCTGGATTCGGTCTCCACCATTCGTGCTTACCGCGAACAGGCCGAACGCGTGCGCGATGAAGAAATCGAAAAAGCGCGCCGTATGCTGGAACGCGGCATGCCCGCCGCAGAAGTATTGCAATCGCTGGCGCGCGGACTCACCAATAAATTAACCCATACCCCCAGCGCCCAAATGAAACAGGCCGGTTTCGATGGGCGCAATGAACTGCTTGATGCCGCACGGGAATTGTTCGATTTAAAGAAGCATATTTAACCTGTGAAACCTTCCATCCACAGCAAGCTGGAGAGCCTCTCCGAACGCTTGCAAGAAATCAGTGCTTTGTTGGGCGACCCGACTACCATTAAAAACCAGGAACGGTTTCGCGCGCTTTCCATGGAATACGCCGAGCTCAATCCGGTGATCGAGTGCTTCAAGCATTATCAAACCACGCAGCAAGACATCGCCGCCGCCGAAGGAATGCAGCGCGACGACGACCCCGAAATGCGCGCCATGGCCGCCGATGAAATCAAGCAGGCGCAGGCGCGCGCCGCCGCACTGGAAATAGAATTACAAAAATTATTGCTGCCCTCAGACCCCAGCGACAACAGCAACATCTTCCTGGAAATCCGCGCCGGCACTGGCGGCGATGAAGCGGCGATTTTCTCGGGCGACCTCTACCGCATGTATTCGCGTTACGCCGAAAAACAACGCTGGCAAACAGAAATTATCAGCGAACATCCCGGCGAACACGGCGGCTACAAGGAAATTATCGTGCGCATCATTGGCCAGGGCGCTTACTCACGCCTCAAATTTGAATCGGGCGCACACCGCGTGCAACGCGTGCCTGAAACTGAAGCGCAAGGCCGCATTCACACCTCCGCCTGCACCGTCGCCATCATGCCCGAAATCGCCGAAATCGACGAAGTGCCCATCAATCCCGCCGACCTGAAAACCGACACCTTCCGCGCGTCTGGCGCCGGGGGCCAGCACGTTAACAAAACCGATTCCGCAATCCGCATCACCCACATACCCACCGGCACTGTCGTCGAATGCCAGGACGAGCGCTCGCAACACAAAAACCGCGCGCGCGCCATGTCACTGCTGCAAGCCAAACTGGTCAACGCGCAACGCGATAAACAAGCGGCAGAACAGGCGCAAACCCGCCGCCTGCTGGTCGGCAGCGGCGATCGTTCGGAGCGCATCCGCACTTACAACTACCCCCAGGGGCGCCTCACCGACCACCGCATCAATCTCACCCTGTACAAACTCGCCGACATCATGGAAGGCAACCTCGACGCCGTGCTTGATCCGCTGTCCAGTGAATACCAGGCAGACTTGTTGGCGACGATGGGGGATTGACAATAGGCAACTGCGTACAAATTAAAGAAATAAAGAAATACCGATTAATATTATTCAAACGCAGACATCACGGGGAACGGCTATTTGCCTATCCGGTTATATTGCGCTACTGTTTTGATAGTCCAATGCAAATATTGAAACAAACTGGGTCAGAACCTGCTTTTACGCCCACTATAGGGAATATTGGCCTGAAATCAAGCTTGGCTTTCATTTGTCACCAAAATGCATAATATATTCAAATTATTGATTTATATATAAATTATTATTTAAGTTGAAAACGTCCAAATGAAAAATTGGTTAAACCGTGCCCTTGCTTTGTTAATGGGAAGTCTGGAGTCGCCTCGACACGAGATAAATGAGTTGGATTGGAAAGCTTTCTTGTCACCAGACAAGAAACGCTTGGCGGAGCATTTGTCTGCGCTGTCCAACCACCCTGGCGGCGGATTCTTGGTCTATGGTGTAGATAATTCTGGCACGCCAGTTGGCATTGCTGATGCTGATATCGAAGTGGCCATCAATCAATTGGCGAATCTTGGAAGAGACGCTGTTGAGCCGCCGCTGGCTTTAGATCATGCGGTAGAAAGTTATATGGGCGCCCGCTTGCTTTTTGTCTACGTACCTGAATCGCCCATTAAACCGGTGCACTTGCGAGGTAAAGGCCTAGAGTATGCGTTTATTCGATCTGGTGGCACAACACGGCTAGCTTCTCGACAAGAAATCGGCGCTCTTCTCTTGCATAGCAGAACGCCCCGTTGGGAACGCCTACGAAATAACTTCCCCTTTTTGCCAGTTCAAATTTGGTAGAACCGTGTAATTCCATGCAGGCAGGAGGACATCGGCAACGACACGCAGT
>LNFF01000043.1 GCA_001464585.1 Gammaproteobacteria bacterium Ga0077554
GGGGTCAAAGGGGGCGGTCATGGGGAAGGGCTACCTGTTTTTATTGTCTGCACGGGAAGCCCCTATTCCACCATGCGGCTGTACTTTTTGCAAGCACCGCGCGACCGTATCACGTAGTTTTTATGCGCTTTCAACGTGGCCGCAGGGAATTCAACGCCGCAACATGCTGCGGGGAGTTTCCATGTCATTCCGGGCACAGCGAGAAATCTTGAGCAAGATCCCCCCCCGCTTTCGCGAGGGTCGGGATGACAGTAAACGCAGCAAGCTGCGGGGAGACTGGAGACAGTAGCTATCGTTGCGACTCAATACATGCCCTGCACCCGCATAAACCAGCCGTACGTCGAGTAGTTGTTGTCGGAAAATTCATTGTCTGAGAAATCAGTGAAGTTGTATCCCACGCCAAGACGCAGGTGCCGCATTGCCTTCCACGACAATTCGCTCAACCAGCCCTGGCGCTGGTCATCCGCCTCGCGGTTACTGAGGATGCGGTATTCCATTCCCAGGTCGAGCTTTGGCCGTAGGTGATAGTTCAGGCGCTGGATGGAGAGATAGGTATGGGTTTTGACGGCAGGGTAATCCACCCACTGTTCGCGCTTGATCTTGAATGCCTGCTTGCCCACCCATTCCAGGGCAGGGTTGATGTCCAGCGACCACTCTATGGAAGCAATATCCTTGGCAGTTTCCTCGCCCTCCAGCTGCCCTTGCAGCAAGGGGCGTTGTTCCGCCAGATGGGTGTAGCGCGCCAGGCCATTCAACCAGTCATGCGCCACGGGGCGGTAGGCGAGGCCGATGCTCTGCTCGGCAAACTTCGCTTCGGTCTGATTCAATGCAAGGTCGCGCGTGATGCCGTAGCGGTATTTGCCGAGCACGCTGTAGTCGGGGTTGATTTTTAGCTCGATGTGATTGATGGTGAGAAATTGCTGGCGCGGTTTGCCGCCCTCTTCCCAGCGCATCTCATCGCGCGTTGAAGCGGTGATGCCCATGGGATGGCTGTATGACAATCCGGTAGCCAGCGCCGTGCGTTTCGTGGCGAGAGGCTGGACATCAATCGTGGCATGCTCACCGGAGAGCCGGAACTGCAACCCGTCACCGACATTCCACTGACGTTGCGCGCCGACCAGTGACAGGTTGCGATCACCCGTATCGGAGGTTTCCCACTGATACTCGGAATAGACTTTGCCAGCAGGGCCAAACGGGGTTTCGCCGCCCACCACGGTGGCCCGGGCCTGACCGGCCTGATCGTGAGTCAGCCGCTCGGCGAGATAGATACGATTTTTATCGCTCAGATAGCTCACGCCCAACTGCGCGGCCTGCCCGAGTGTGCTTTGCGTGCCGCTGACCTGCAGCGCCAGCTTGGGAAGCCATTGGTAATCCAGCCCCAACGTGGTTTGAGTATTTTCAATGCCCGCCAGGGTCAGTTGATGCGTGAGGCGGGCATCGAGTTTGGTGGTGATGCGTGAGTTCAGACGAAGCGCGCCCCGCGCGGTATCTTCGAGCGTGTCGCCCACGGCATTCAGCGTTTCACGCGCCTGGTATTCCGCCGCGAGACCCCAGCGGCCGCGGTTGTGCCGCCACTGCAATTGAGTCAACCGTGATTGATCCACGGCGCCGGGAGTAATGTTGGGAATCAGGGGGGCGGGGGGCATCAAGTCTTCATTGTCATAGCGTACCAGCACATCATCGCGTCCGCTCAGCTTGAGTTTGGCGTTCAACCCGAACCTGTCGCGCCCCTGATCCAGCAGGTTGCCGTTGGCGCGGAAGCCGGTGGCGGTGTGATTGATATACCCGCCCAACTGGAAACGCTCCGGCCTGCCGAACCACTCCCCGGCATCGGTATTCACCGCCAGCTTCCAGGCTTCTCCTTCCTGGCTGCCAGGCTGGAGGCCGGTCATCGATGCGGCCTGAGTGTAAGTGAGCCCACCATCGTCACTGGTGGAGGCGGTGGGGCCGCTGCCACGGCTGCTGGCGATCTCGGCCAGCAGGCGCGTGCCTTTGCCCCATCGCAGCTCACCATCCAGACCCTGCAATTGATACTGCCCCGCAGCGAGTTCGTCTTGCACATAGGTGCCGCCCACGGCCAGATGGTCGCCCAGTTGCTTGCGAACGCGCGCGCCCGCCGCCATCTTTGCTAAGGCATCCACTTGATATTCATAATCGACATACACATAGACCGGATTGCCTCCCAGCGGCGTGGGGTTGATCAGCAGCCCGTCACCCGCCACGCTCGCCAGGGGCCGATTAAACAGGATGCGGCCCTCCGTATACTGGATGGTGTAATCCTGGTTGCGCACCTGCGGCTGGCGTGATAGCACCAGACCGGTGTTCTTGTCGCGCACCACCAGCGACACCTGCTCGCTGCCCTCTGTAATAGCGGCGCGACTCAGGTAATAGAACGATCCGCCGCTGGCGCGTACTTCATCGTGGGCGGAGGCGCGCAGTACCTCGGCGCCAAACAGCACCACCGCCGTCTCTGGTTGACCGTACGGGGTGCGCGCCAGGGACTGATACATGTAGCGGCCGCCATACAGGGTGCGCTGGTAGGCCGCCAACTCGGTATCGGTGAAGCTCAAGGGATAGTTACCCACCAGCAGGTGCATCTCCTGGCTGTCCACGGCCAGATAGAATCTGCCCTCGCTCTGCGCATCGTAAACCAGGGTGCTGCCATCGCCATACACCGGATACAACTTGTCTGGATCAAGATTGGTGAACAGCCGGTCGTTGTCGGCACGGCCGATGTCCTTGAACAGCGGGTCGGCGTTCTTTATACCGCTGTCAAAGGCGGAGGTAACCAGGTATTTGCCGGCAACATAGCCCTTCAAATAATATGCCACACGCCCTTCGCTATAAAATTCACTGGCTTTCTCCATGCCCGCGCCCTGCAGGTAGCCCTTGCCCTGAAGCTGGCCCAGCGTGCCATCCGCAAAGGCGAGGAAGAACAGGCGCGTATCAGTGACCTCCACCTCGCGCTCAATGACACCGCTGTGGCCTTCTTCATCGACAACCTGCACCACCACCTGGCTCTTGCCTTTGGGCAGAGTCAGCGTTGCCAGGAAATCGCCGCCCGGCTGTAGCGCGACGAGTTGCCCATTGACGCGCACCTGATTGCCGGGGTCGGTTGCACCGGAAACAGCTAACACCGGGCTGGTCAGTTTACTGCTCTTGTTACCGCGCTGGGTCGGTAGATTGACGGTAAGGTTGGGGATCTTTTCCACCATGACGATCAACTGGCCTTGCGCATCGCGATCCGACACCTTCACCTGCACATTGGCCAGCCGTAGATACCCCTGCGGGTTACGCACCAGCAGGCCATAGATGTTATTGCCCATCTTCAGCTTCATCTCGGCACTAAATGTCCCGTCGGCGGCCACCACCAAAGGCTTGCCATCCATCTCCACCGTGTTGTCCGGGGCGGTGCGGCCTACCAGCCGGTAAACCAGCGCGACATCCTTTGTGCCCCAACCCATCACGGGCATGTGATGGACGCGATAACCCGGTCCGCTGCTGCCTATCGACAGGCGTATCTCTCCTTTAGGCTCCAGGATCTCGACACGGGGTACTGGAATTGTATGATGCACTGACCGGCCTTGGGCATTGCTCAACGTAATCGCCAAGGCATCGGCATCCGGCGGCGTCTCTATCGAGGTTGAAAACCGCCCCTGGGGATCCACGCTGATATCCGCGCCGTTGATTTGCAGTTCTGGCTTGACGCGGTAATGATCCAGCAGCCGCGAGCGCGTAACGACCTGTACTTCCCCTCCCACATCCACGCGGCGGTTAAGCTCACGGCCCTCGGGGATCAGATTGCTGGCGACGGGACGCTGGCTACCGAACCAGCGCACCACCAGGCGTTCCATGGGAATCTTCTCTTCATTCACCAGATAATCCGCCGCCGCCTGGGCGCGCTTCCGGGAAAGCTCAAGATTGGTTTTGGCCGACCCCAGCGCATCGGCATGGCCTTCGATGATGATTTTTTCCTGCGGGAACTGACGCATCACTTCGGCCGCGCCTTGCAACACCTGCCGGGCCTGTGTACTGAGCTGCTCCGAACCGCTCTCAAATGCCCCGCCTGTCAGGCGCAACGCGATCGCGCTGGTGCGGTCAACCCCAAACACGCGCCGCGCGCTGGTGGCGCGACTGCCATCGGTATAGGAAATTTCCATCTGATACTGATAAATCTCGCCACCCTTCACCAGTTCTTGTTGTTCAGTTTTGCCATCCCATTGCACCGCCTCCTCGGGCAGACCCTCGCCATGCAAGGTGCGAATCACCGCGCCCTGGCTGTCCATGATCATCAGCTTCCACGCCGTCATTTCTTCAGGACGATCGATATCCAGCCAGAATTTGATGGGTTTATCCTCCTGTCCATCGGGCTGCGCCTTGATTTCATCGGGATACCCCTTGATTTCAATGACGTCCTCGACACCTTCCATTTGCAAACGGACATCGCTGGAAGAAAGGGTGGCTAGCTTGCCATTAATCAATACCATCCATGCTGGGACATTGCCCGTCACCTGGATAGGTTTATCATTCTTGTCCGCCGCAAACGCCATGCCCATCTCGCTCGGCCTGCCGATGCGCTCGACATCATGTTCATACGCCACCCCAAAGTTGGCCTTGGCCAGCAAGCCCGGCGTGACCGCCACTACGCGCGCCTCGTCGGTGCTGGTGGTGGCGCCGGAGGCAAAGCCTTGCAGATTGATTTTCACCAGCCGCTGGCCGGGGCTGACGCCGGCGAAATGGTAGCGGCCATGCTTATCGGTGAGCGCGTAAGTGCCGTCATCCAGCGCCACCATCGCGGCCGGCACTCCAGCCTCACCTTCATCCTGCCAGCCATTCTTGTTCTTGTCCTCGAATACCTTGCCGATGATGGTGCCCAGATCGAACACCGGGTCGAGAACCACTGTCACCTGCGCGCTGGCCTCCCGGGAAATCCCGCACTGGTCGCATACATCAACCGCCACGGCGGTGTTGACATACGCCTTGGGCGTGGCGCCCGACCCCACCACCAGTTGATAGCCCAGCACCAAATAACCCGGCTCGCCCGGATCCGCCTGCCCATTACCGTTGGCATCTGCGCGCGCCGGCACTGTGCCTATGGCAAGGATCAGCGGCCGGTTGCCGCTCGGGTCAGCCAGCGCCGCACCGTTCATCCGCGCACTGCCCTTGAGATACTTGAAGTTGGGCGGGATGAGGTCAAGCAAGCGCACTTTCACCACATCCTTTGTGGTCTTGTTTTTGATCTCAACGGTGTAGGTCACCACATCACCCACTACCGCCTCTTTTTTATTGGCGCGCTTGGTGATTTCCAACACCTGCCCCTGGGAAAAATAAACCGGCGGCTGCATCGCCAGCGACAGGCTATCGCTGACATCTGTCGCAGTGATGGTCGCCACACCCACCACGGTCGAGCGAATCGCCCCTTGCGTCACCCCCCCGGCATCGGTCACGGCCGGGGGTTGAATCATTGTATCCGCACCCGCCCGGCTGGAAGACAGCGTTACGCTCTTGGCAGGCGCCGGCTGATTATTGGCATCGCGCAATGTCACCGTGATGGTGGATGATGCACTGCCATCCGCAATCACAATCTGCGGATCAACCGTCACTGTCGAGGTGATCGGATCGGCGGGCGGCACGATAGCCACGGCCAGGCTGTTGGCATCTGTGGCATCGCCATCCGCATTACCCGCCACGCTCTGCTGCGGAAGCATGGTGGTGGAGGTGTCATCCACCGCGGAAATAACATCGGCGCTGCCCACAGCCGCCGCCAGGGTATTGGCGGTAAAGCTCACATGGATGTTGGTCAATGTCGCAGAAATTTTTGTGCCGAAGGTAATGGTAATCACCTGCCCCGTCGTCACGGCGCAGTATTGGCCTGTACCTGGCGTAGCGCAGGCGGAGGACAGCGCCACGCCACCTGCTGAAACACCCGTCACCGCCAGACCGGTATACCCCGTGGGGGCCGAAATCGTGACTTGATTGATACCGGTATCCGAGACGCCGATGGTCGGCAGGATGTCATAGTCAAACGCCGTGGCAGCACCCGCCGCCGCGACCACATTAGGCGTAATTTCTGCGACTATACCGGTCACCGCGTTAGTGGTATCCAACCGGTTCAGGTTGACCACCGCATTGGCCAGGTTCAAGGTAACGCCATTGTGCGTCCCGGTGGCGGAATTCTGTATCGGCGCCGCCTGTGCAGAAAAAAAGGCGACCGTAGCGAACCAGGCATAGAAAAGCCTGACCACTATCGACCACCTTGTATACCGCAGACTGCCCACAGTTACCTCAACTGACCCCTCATCCCCCTTGAAACTGTTCACGAGAGACAGCAAAAAAACAGAGCAAAAATGTGCGCAACTTCACATTAAATAATCGGCAAAGGGGGACGAAAACTTAAGTAATGCGCGCATTTTTATAGGGTAACCAGGGCGTGGTATGGTCCGCGTGGCGTCAGGTAGCAATCGCCTTGTTTAGCGTAAAAATGGAGACGGTAACAAGTGCGCCAAAACTGGAAAAAACAGTTGGAGAATAGCTTAATGCTATTGGGCTACATGCACAGGGGCGGCAAATTCGCCATGATCAACAAACCACATTCCGCCCCTGCCGCTTGGCGCGATAGAGCGCCTGATCGGCGAAGTTAATCAAGGCGGGGCCATCGATGGCGTTCTCAGGATAGGTGGCCACCCCCAAACTTACTGTAACGCTGCCCAAGGGCTGCGTTTCCCGATGCGGGAAAGCATAATCGGCGATGCGCTGGCGTAGACTCTCAGCAAAGGCCAATGCCCCTTCCCGGGTGGTCTCGGGCAACACGGCGACAAACTCCTCCCCTCCATATCGCGCGACGACGTCCGATTTTCGCACCCACTCTTTGAGAAGCTGGGCTAAAACGCAGAGCAGCCTGTCACCCTCCAGATGCCCCTGGGTGTCGTTATAGTGTTTAAAAAAGTCCACGTCCAGAATCACCAGGGAAAAGACCCGCTCATAACGCTGGGCACGCGCCAGCTCGATGGCCAGGAACTCCTGAAAATAGCGGTGGTTATGCAAGCCGGTCAGCCCGTCACGGACAGCCAACTCCTGGAGCAGCCGGTTCACCAACTCCAGTTCCAGGTTGGAACTTTTGAGTTTGTCTATCAATACCCGGTTTTCGGCGATAAGATTTATCTTGTCAACGGCGCGATTCACCACCGCCGAAATCAACTCCAGATCATCAAAAGGCTTGATCAGGTAATCGTAGGCGCCGGCACGCAATGCCGTCAGCGCGGTATCCAGTGAGGCATGGCTGGTGATGATAATCACCTGGGTCTCGGGCCGCATCTGTTTGATCTCGCGCAGCAGTTGAATACCGCTGATACCGCCCATGCGGATGTCTGTAATCACCAGGGGATGTTGATCTTTGCGAAAAACCGCCAGCGCCTCCTCGCCACTTGCTGCCTGCGTCACATCATGACCCTCTTCAGTCAGGATCTGCGCAATAAGTCCGCGCAGGCTTTCTTCATCATCCACTACCAGGATAGGCATTCCAGTGCTCATGTTGACCTCATTGTTAACGTATTCGACTTGGATAGATTTTTATTCCACTTGTTGTTAAAAACAACGCTTGTCATTCCGAACGAATGTGAGAGATCTTAAGATTCCTCACTGCGTTCGGAATGACAGTAAAATTAATTAGAAATGACAGACACTGGCAATGTAATCACGAACGTCGTTCCCTGCCCCGGCGCACTTTCCAGCCGAACCTCGCCTTTGTGATCCTTGATGATCCCGTACGTCACCGACAATCCCAGTCCGGTGCCCTTGCCGGCGGGTTTTGTAGTAAAAAACGGCTCGAATATCTTGCTTTGAATCTCCTGTGGAATCCCCGGCCCCGTGTCGCTCACCTGCACGGCAATATGTCCAGTATCGGTATGTCGGGTGGTTATCTTTATCACACCGGGCTGACCTTCCATGGCCTGCTGGGCGTTGATCATGAGATTCATCAATACCTGCTGTATCTGATTGGCATTGCCATGGGTTTGCGGCAACTGCGGTGCGAGATCTTTTTCCAGCGCTATCTCATTAATACCAAGCTGATGCGCCACTATCACGATGGCATCCTCCACGGCCTGGTTGAGATCCATCGGCTCCATTAACGCTTTTTCCTGGCGCGCAAACTTCATCAGATTCTCGATAATGGTCTTGCAGCGCCGCGTTTCTTTTTCGATAATTTCAAGATTTTTACGTAAAGGATCCTCTTTTTCCAGCTTGCGCAGTGAAAGCTGGGTGTAGCCCAGGATTCCCGCCAACGGGTTTTTGACCTCGTGCGCAATGCCCGCGCTGATCTGCCCAAAAGCCGATATTTTTTCTGACTGCACCAGCGCCGCTTGAGCCTGGTGCAGCGCCTCCTCGCGCGCCTTCAACTCGGCCGTCATCTGGTTGAAGGATGCCCCTAAGTCACCGATCTCATCCCGCGATGCAGATTCCACCTGAACATCGAACCTGCCACTCCCCACCTCACGCGCGGCCTGGGAAAGCCTCTCAATCGGCCGGGTAATGAGGCGCGCCAGAAACAGGCTCAACAATGCAGAGACAATCAGCAGCCCGAGGGAAACGCCGATCAGATCATTGAGCAACTCGCGCCCGGTCAGGTAGGCCGCTGTCTTGGGAATCTGCACCCCGGCCAGCAATCCGCCGAACTCCACGCGCGCAAATCCTCCTACCATCTCCACACCCTCCTGGGCATATTCAAGCGTCGTCCCAAAACTGGATTGTTGTTGCAGCTCTTTGAGCCGCGGTATCCAATCCACTCTCGTACGCTGCACCACCCGCGCCGGATCGGTATGCGCCACCAGGGTGCCTCGCCCATCCACCAAAAATGTCTCGAACACTTTGGAGCGGCCAGCCAGACGCAACAGGCTTTCCAGCCGCACTACCGCCATCACCGCCACGGATGTGCCATTTTCAGGCATGGTTTCAGGCGTGGCTTGCACAACGGCGATCACCAATGTCGGCAACTTTGCCGATAGCGTGGAATTCTCAACATACGCTTTGCCCGGCTGGAGGGTTGCCAGAGGCGGCGGGTGATCCTTGCGATATTGCAAAAGCGCCTCTTTACTCAACCCTGCCGTCACCAGCGTATTGGCATCGTACACGGTCGCCTGCTCCACACCGTTTTCATACAGCGTCACGGCGACAAACTCATTGAAATCTTCAAACAACTGCTTCAGTAGCTCATCCTTTTGTTCCTGGTCCAGATCCTGCTGGTACATGATCCGGGAAAAAACCTGCAGGCGTTCGCTATATCCCACCAGCAACGAACGCGTCTCCTCCGCTGTGTGCAGCGCGATCACCGAGGTGAGGTCATGGATATAGGCCGTTTTATCCGTATGGAAAAGCCGCGCCATGGTAAATGTGATGACGCCCACCACCACCGTAATCACGGACAACAGCACCAGCAGCATCTTGAAGCGCAAAGAAAACCGCAATGGATTACGCATCATTCTTCCTTGCCATGTGTATTGATAAGCTGCGAATAGTAGGTCACATTGGCGGCGGCATCCACCGCCTCCACTACGATTACATTAATGCCTTCCTGAAGTTGTACGCTATACGAAAATTCCCCGCTTTCGGCCACGGTCGCCGGGCTACCCAGAACAAAAAGCCGTGCGCCAGATTCCGTTTTACCCGTGATCACATGACGGCTTGCGGCAACACCTTCCGGGATAGGCTGAACCGTGAGCGGCGGCGGTTCACGATCCTGAACGATGCGAAACTGGCGCGTCCCGCTAAATCCCCCTTCATTCCAGCCATCCATTCCGCTGACCCGCCAGTAATAATCCCCTGCTTTGAGATTGCCGTGGGCAAAATGAGCGCGGGACAACCGTTCGTCATACACCACGTCTTGAAAGGCCGGATCTTTCGCCAGCACAAATCGATACTTCTGGCTCCCGGAAAACTCCTTCCACCCGAAATCAATTTTGGGCGGCACGTCACGATAATAAAATACGCTGGATTCTTCAGGCGTCGTCGGGATGGGCGGGACAGGGACAGGCTTGGGTGATGTGGGTGCCTGATCAGGGATTACGGTCACGGCCTGATTTTCCTCGACGCGCACCGTCTTGCCCTGAGACACCACTTGAGCCACGCCCTGATACACCGTGATGGTCGAGGACTGGTCTGAGTTCACGGTGACCTTGAAATCGGCATTGCCATCCACGCCGCGACGCGGCTGTATCCTGGCTACCGCAGCCGCAGTGATCACTTCTACCTGAAGCGCGTCGCGTCCCGCCGCCTTAATCCTGCCGCGCAATTCGCCTTCCACCATCACCAGCACAGAGCGTTTTTCCTTAAGCTGCGGATCCTGTTCCAGGCGCCGCAGGATCACCAGCGAGTTCTCCCCCATTTCCAAATGATTTTCTGCGTCAAAGGTAATGCGCGCGTTCGCCCGTTCAAAGGTCTGAATAGCATCCTTGTTATATAACGGCGCACCCGCAGCCATTGCCACCCAGGCGATCTCATCCGCACGTTTACTCTTGACGGTATTGCGTATCTCAGTGAGCGTCGCTGCCAGGGGCGGAAGCGCTACCGTGTCCGTAGAAGTTGTCTGTGAACGGCTTTTGTTCTTGGCCTGACCCAACTGCGTTGATGACTTAAAAAGAGTTTCGCGTTTCATCAACTCTTTCATCCCGGAGCCGATGGGGAAAAAGATATTCAACAACCCGAGAAAGATGGAAAAAAAGATCAGCACCAACACCACCACAGCGGCCGCTTGCACAGCATTTACCGCGAGGGATCTCAAGCGCCCGATCAACATATGTCATATCATCCTTAAGATGCGCTGTCATGATGCGTTGTCATGCTGTCATGCTGTCATGATGCGCTGTCATTTCGACCAACGGGAGAAATCCTTGTCTCGAACGTAGTGAGGGATCTTTTAGGATTTCTCCCGTTGGTCGAAATGACACAACAATGGAATTAATCGTGAACTTGCGTTTTATGGCTCCCCATCGTGATTCACGCAACACTAATTCACCCGTGCACGGAACAGGAATGCTGCAATCTTGCCTGCCGGAATGTTCAGTGCGCCATTGGTCTGCGCGCTGTGGGCACCGAAGGTGATGCGGTCATTAGGCGTCTGGGTAACATCCGCCGAACCCACATCGACACCACTGATGGCATCCGTGAGCGCAGTACCCGTGTCCGTATTGCCGAAGATAGTCGCCAGTGCCGATGCCGTATTGGTAGATGCGGTGTTCCACTTCAGCGAACCTGCCTGATAAGTGAAGGCGGTCTCATTCAAGAGATCTTCCAGACGCACGTCGTTCATCGCCACGGCGGTGCTGTTGTCGACGTAGATCATGAACTTCACGATAGTGCCCGCCGCGACGGTGCTACCGCTGGCTACCAGCGTGCCGGTGGCGTCATCCATGAACGCCAGCTTGACTACCGCCATCGCTGCACTGTTGATGGTAATCGTCGCCGAGTCGGTGATATTGTCGGTATCCGGACTTTGCGGATCGGCGCCCCAGTTACCGCGTCCGATGTTGGTGGCGGCCATGCCCGCCTGGGGCAACAGCCCCAGCAGCAGGACAGCGAGCAGCCATTTTAGTCGATTGGTATTCATACCCATTCCTCTTTGCTATCAGTTCTTGGTTGCATTAAAGATGATCGCGAAGGTTCTGCGTGCGAGGATACCCACACTCTGGTTGACCTGACCGGTAACGGCCCCCACAGTGATCGTGCTACCTACCTTGGAAGCAAAGTCATCCGGCGCACCCACGACATCGGTCTGAGCGGTGCCGCCGTTGGTGGCGGTGTAGATGCTGGCAATGGTCGCGGCATCCGTCTGGGAGTTGCTGTATTTCAGCGTACCCGCGCTGTAGGTAAAGCCAGTGCCGCTCTCATCCAGCACGTCCTGGAAGCGCGCATCGGAAATCGCAACATCCGTGGCGTTGCGCACAAAGATCATGAACTTGAGGCTGGTATTGGTAGCAACAGTGACGCTGGTGGCGCTGCTGTTGCAGGTAGCGTCGGCTGGCGCGCTGGCCAGGCAGTTGCCACCGCTGTCATACACTTGCTTCACCAGTTGCAGGCTGCTGGCGTTCACGATCACGTTGCCAGACGCCGTAAGACTGACACCGCCGCCACCCGAATCGGTGACTTGGTTGGTCGCCGCGAAAGTTGGCAAGATCCATAATACGTTCGCCGCCAGGGCGAGCATCGTTGACGTTAGTTGTAGTATTGCTTTCATTTTCGCTCTTTAACAGCCACTGAGCCTGATGGTTTACATGAAAAACCAGAATGACCGCTGGAAGTTGTTCGCCCGAAACGCAGTAATTCTCGCTGAGTTATCCCTCATGCCGTCTAAAAATTCTTAGGATTCCCATAATTAACGGCAAAATTGAGAATTTCTTCAGGATGTGGGTAAGGTTCAGTTCTTCACGGCCTGAAACTTGAGCACGAAGGTCTTGCGCGCGGGAAGGCTAAGGCTGTCGTTCTGGCCCGCCGCGCCCGTGCCGCCGACAGTGAGATTGTCGGGAGAGGTACTGACATCGATACCGGCGAATTCATCGATTTGGCTAGCGCCGTCGAAGGTGTCGGTCTGATTGAGCGTGGCGGCGGCGAAGAGTGTGGCGAGAGCGGCGGTATCGGCGGGGGCAGAAGCATCGACCGGACTGCGGCGCAGACTCGCTGCTTGATAGGTGAATCCGCTGTCGTTGAGCAGATCCTGGAAACGCAGGTCGGGGGCGGTCACTGCCATCACATTGCGCACGAAGATGAGGAAGTAGACCTGGCCGCCGGCCGGCACAGTGATGGCGCTGAGTCCGCCGTTACAGCCGGCGTCGGCCGGTTGCGAGGCGAGGCAATTGCCGGCAAGATCCCACACCTGTTTGACCAGTTGCAGCTGCTGGCCGAAGACCCAGTTGGTATTACGCAGGCTGTCGGTGGAGTAATAGGCATAGATCGTCTGGCCGCCGCTGGCGTTGGAGTCCTGCGCGTCGACGTAGGAGACGGCGGTGCTCGCGGCGGGATCGACATTGAGCAGCCACGCGCTGGTGGGCGTAGCGGAGCGCAGTCTGAGCAGATTGCCGCTCGCGCCATTCAAGGTGAACGTACCGCCGGCGGCGATGGCAGTGGTGGAACCGGCGGCAAAGGTCAGGGTGTCGGTCACCGCTACGGATTTGGTGAAATTGTTGAACGTCGTGTTGCCGCTGAGGCTCTTATTAACGCCGTTCATGACAAGGGTCGAGGTACCGGCGATGAAGGCGCCCAAGTTGCTCCAGTTGCCGCTCAGGGTGAGCGTTGAGCCCTGCGCCAGATAGGTACTGCCGACGTTGAGGGCGGCATTCACCGCAGCGAGGTTGTAGTTACTGGCAGTAGTGGCATCCAGGGTAGCATTGGCATCTATCGTGAGGTTGCCGGTGAGGGTGTTACCGCCCGTCAAATTGCCAGTGAGACTGTAAGTGGTGGCACCTGTCGGGGCGAGTTGCAGATTGTTGTAGGCCACCGTGGCGATGTTGGTGGCGGTGGTCGTGCCACTGTATTTTACGGTAGAGGTACCAGCGCTGAAGGTGCCGCTATTACTCAAAGGAGTGCCGGTGCCGGTGAGCTCCAGGGTGTAGCCGCCCGCACCCAGATTCATCGTACCGGCAGTGATCGTCAATGCCTTCATCCTGGCCGAGCTACCCAGCGTCAGGCTGGTGCCGTTGAGCACCACATCGTTGAGTTGCTGCGGCCCGCCGCTGGAACTGTCGGTCAGCGTTGAGACGCCATTGAAAGTCCAGTTGGCGGTGCGGGCGGTGACATCCACAGAGCCGCTGACCCCGATAGTGACGTTGCCCGCCGTGTTGATGGCAGGGTTGTTGGTGCCAATATCAAACACACCGTTGGTGACGGTCAGTGCGCCGTCCACGTTCAGAATATCCAGGACCGTAACCCTGTTGCTGCCAGCTCCCCCCGAATTGTTTAGCGTCAGATGATTAAAACGGCTGCCGCTCGAGCGCACTGTCTGGCTGGTGATTCCGTTCAGATTAACGGTGGAATTAGTAGACGTGAAGACCGCCTGCTGGCTGCCTGTGCCGATGTTTTTGATATCAAAGTTGCCTGCAACCGTGATGTTGCTGTTGGAGCCATTGAGTGCTTTCAGGAGTGTATCGTTGCCAGCTCCGAGCGTAATGTTTCCACCAACTGTCAAATTAAAGCCGTTGGTATTGTACGTTGCCACCCTGTTGGCAAATCCATCTCCATCCACCAACAGGCTCTTTCCCGCATTCAGGGTTACGTCGCCTGTTTGTGTTACGATCGCGCCGCTCAGGGCTACCCCTATGTTTGTGTCATAGCCATTGGGCAGTGGCGGCAGAAATTGGGTTCCAACTTTCCAGAACTCCAGCGTGTCTACACTTATGGTTGAAGTGGCACTCAGTGACAAGGGGTTCGATCCCCCGCTAACCCCGCCCAGAAAAATCCTCACGCCGGCCCCTCCTGTTATTGTCCCTGAACCAACAGACAGGATATTTCTAACGTCAAGAGTGTTCATTAGGGTTACGGTATTACCACTTTGTCCTACCGTCAGATCGTAGAAACCCCGAATCCACGGTGTCGGATTATTGGAATATGTTAATGTACCGGTACCCGTCATGATCAAGGTCGCGCTGTCGTAGCCCGTGCTTATTTCTGTTGCATTACCCCTGAAGTTACGGCCTACCGTGAGGGTGGAACTGCGGGCCAGGGTCCTGCCACCGGATTGGATGAAATCGCGCGTAACGGTGATGGCGTAATTGAAAGTATTCCTGGTGTCCAGGATACCATCGACCACCGTCAAGTCATTGGTCACGGTGAGCGCGCCTTGCAACTGATAGGTCGCGGTTCCGCCTGCATCATTAAAGGTGATGTTGTAAAACGATTGCGCACCGGGGGTGATCAGAATCGTGCCGCTGGTGCCGTTGAAGGTGACCGTGGACGTGCCCGGCGCAACCGTGGCGCTGGTGAGAGTCCAGCTGCCAGAGACATTCAAGGTGGCGCTGCCCATGGCCAGCGTACCGGTGGAGAGCGTGACATCATCATTCACGGTGACGGTGCCAGCCAGGTTGATGGCGCCACCGGCGAGATTGATCCCAACGCCCGTGTTAGGGCCAATGACATTGGATTGCGCCTCCGAGGCATTGCCGAGGTTGATCGTGCCAGCGGATGTGGAGAGTCCATTGCCGCCGTTGGGGAGCGCGGCGCTGCTGGCGTTGGTGCCGATGTAATTACCCTGCACGACGTTGGTGCCCGAAGCGCCGTGGTTGATGCCGTCGCTGGTATTGCCGGAGATGACGTTGCCCGCGCCCGCCGCCGTGCCGCCGAGGGTATTGCCGGTGGCGGTGGTCAGGATGTCTATGCCATAGGTGGTATTGGCCAGAGCGGCGCTGGCGCTGGCATTCACCCCGATATAGTTACCTTGAATGGTATTGTTGTTACCGACGAGATAGATCCCGCGACTGCCGTTGCCAGCGATCACATTACGTTCCGTAGCGGTAGTGCCGCCAATGGCATTGCCATTGCTGTTCACGTAAACACCGTAAAGCGTATTCGCCAGCGCGGCCGTTCCCGCGTAATCGGTGCCGATGTAATTGCCGGTGACTGTTCCCGTGCCGGTCCAGAGCGAAATTCCCGCCCCCGACCAGCGATTGATAATGAATCCCTTGATGATAACGCCGGTTGCCGGTGTGACGACCCCAAATCCATCATGCCCACCAGCGCCGACCGTGGCGCCGTTAATCTCGATCTCAGGGCCAAGGAGGTTGGTGTTGCCCTGAGTAGTGGTTTGAGTCGTGCCATCAATGACGGTGTTGGCGGCCGAGATTGCAGGCAGTGGTAATGCCACCGTGGCGGGCGTGATTTGCCACCAGTAATTCGTTCCGCTGCCGCCATTGGTGTAGTTCGGATCGGTGTTGGGGATGTTGAACGCGATTGTTGTCCCCGGCGTGGCGTTTGCGGTGGTAATACATTGGCGCAGGGAACCTGCTCCCGAGTCGTTGGTATTGGTGACGGTGCAGGCCGCCGCCTGGCCTGAAAAGGTCAAAAAAAAGACCAGGGCCATAAACAGGCCCAACAGTCCCGGCGATCTTTTTTCTGCGCAGGAAAATTTTTCTTTATAGCGCGAATTCATGATTTATCCCTGATTATTTCCCTACCTGCACCACATCCGGGTACGGGGTTATTCCCCATTTGTTATCGGCCGCAGAAGTGATTATTTTACTCAGGGGATTCCCATGCGGCGTGAAGCGCCCGTTTTTCCTCTACGCCTTTTGTAAAAGGAGAGATCGTGAAACCTGCGGCCAGTGAAAAGCGCAACTGTTTTGGGGTAGAATGTGGCGCGGGCAAAGTCCTGTATCTGGATTTTACATAGACGTTTTTTGATAACTTGCGTTATATTAAATAGTTGCGGACTTCTCTCCAAAAATGCAGAACAGGAAAAACATGCAAACTCGTAAACTGATAATCTTTCTGGTCGAGGCCATTGTGATTGGCCTGGCTGTGGCATTTGTGCTCATGTTTTTTTTTCGGCCCGAGCCAGTGGAGCAGCGCCCGGTCCTTGAGCTAAAAGAAAGTGTGGCGCCGCCGCTGCCGACGCGCACGCGTCTGCCGGGTGATGCCGAGGATTTTGGTACGGTTTCTTATTCGCGCGCAGTAGAGCTTGCGGCGCCGGCCGTGGTTAATGTATATACCACTAAAACAGTCACCGCTCGCCCATCGCCTTTGATGGATGATCCCCTGCTGCGGCGCTTTTTCGGCGATAACCTGCCACCGCAAGGCAAGCGCCAGGAAAACAGTCTGGGATCCGGCGTGATTATCAGCTCCCAAGGCTATATTCTCACTAACAATCATGTCGTTGCCGGTGCGGATGAAATTAAAGTGGCATTACGCGATGGCCGCACCGCGTCGGCCACCGTGGTGGGCAATGATCCCGATTCTGATTTATCGGTGTTGAAAGTGACACTGGATAAACTGCCCAGCATTACTCTCCATCAGGGCGATTCCCCGCTGGTCGGTGATGTGGCGCTGGCGATTGGCAATCCGTTTGGGGTAGGGCAAACCGTCACGATGGGTATTGTGAGCGCGATTGGTCGCAATGAACTGGGCATTAATACCTTTGAGAATTTTATCCAGACCGATGCCGCCATCAACCCCGGCAACTCCGGCGGGGCGCTGATCAATGCTTACGGTCAGTTAATCGGCATCAATACAGCGATTTTTTCACGCTCGGGGGGTTCGGAAGGCGTGGGCTTTGCCATTCCAGTCAGCATTGCTAAAAATGTCATGGAACAGATTATTGAACATGGCCGGACGATCCGTGGCTGGCTGGGCATTGAGGCGCAGGATCTTACCCCCGAACTTGCAGAATCATTCGGCACCAAAGCCGCGAGTGGTGTAGTGGTGGCGGGCATATTGCGGGGCGGGCCGGCAGACAAGCAAGGCGTGAAACCCGGGGATGTGATAACCCATGTCAATGAAGAGCTGGTGCGCAATTCGGCGCAACTGGTGAATAGCATCGCTAAAATCCACCCTGGGGCCGTGGCGAAACTGCGCGGCCTGCGGGCTGGCAAAGAACTGAACTTGAGCGTGCGGGTAGGCGAACGCCCCGCGCCGCAGGAGCGCCAGCCGTCCCGGTGATTTTATGAGTTGATGAGAGGCGCTCCCGTCCACGAAAAACACGAAAAAGCTTTATAGTACTCGCTGTGTTGTGGTTGTTTTTGACGAATAAACCATAATCGATTTCACGTTGGACAACACGAAAGACTGCGGATCAAAGCAACCTTCAAGGGCGATAACGCATGAAAGCAAGTGTGTATGAAAGATATGGACCGCCCGAGGTTCTTCAATTGAAGGAAGTCGAAAAGCCCACCCCCAAGGACAATGAAGTCCTGATAAAAACACATGCGACAACGGTAACATCCGGGGATTGGAGGGTGCGAAGCCTCAATGTGCCTGTCGGTTTCGGGCTCATCATGCGTTTGGTGTTTGGAGTCTCAAAACCAAAGCAACCCATACTAGGGACAGAGCTGGCCGGGGTAGTTGAATCGGTCGGCAAAGATGTAAGAAAATTCAAGGTCGGTGACCAAGTTTTTGCGTTCAGCGATGCCGCCATGGGTTGTCATGCAGAGTACAAATGCATGCCGGAAGACGGGGCAGTGGCACTAAAACCGCCCAGTCTGACCCACGATGAAGCCGCCGCACTATCTTTTGGCGGAACAACGGCGTTGGATTTCTTCAGAAGAGGAAAACTTCAGAGCGGGGAAAGAGTACTCGTCAATGGCGCTTCCGGAGGGGTAGGCACAGCGGCGGTGCAGCTCGCCAGGCACTTCGGGGCAGACGTGACTGGGGTGTGCAGTACCGCGAACGTGGAACTGGTGAGATCTCTGGGTGCCAGTCATGTCATCGACTACACCAAAGAAGACTTCACGCAGAATGGTGAAACCTATGACGTCATTGTCGATACCGTCGGCACGGCCCCGTTCTCCCGTAGCAAAGCTTCGTTGAAGGAAAGAGGACGCCTTCTTATGGTTTTAGGTGGGCTGTCAGACATGCTTCAGATTCCATGGGTGTCAATGACGAGCAGCAAGAAAGTCATCGCTGGGCCAGCGGCCGGGCGCGCGGAAGATTTGCGTTTTCTCGCGGGGCTGGCTGAGGCGGGAGAATTCAGACCGGTCATTGATCGATGCTATCCGTTCGAGCAGATCGCCGAGGCTCACCGCTACGTCGACACCGGACGCAAGAAGGGAAATGTCATCATAACTCTGGAGCATGACGACTGAAACCAGGAGCACCGGTTACGCAGGCGACTATCTGGGGGATAGTTGTCCAACATGGCGCGAGAGGGACGCGCCCCGCAACTTTACGTTAGAACCCGTGAAAATCCCCACCACCAGCTCGACGTCCCGGAATACGAATTCAGGCTCGTCTTTGGCAGCACTCAGATCGACCACGACCCAGCCAAGGAAGAGGGAGATCGAAAGAAGCACGGCCACGCCGTCTATCTCATGGAGCGCCTGCTACTCCCAACCGGCAAAGTGCCCTTTGCCACAAGTTCGCCTATGCGCGTGAACGGTGAAAAGAGAGGATGAACCCTAAATTCACTGTAGACGCGACGACCCTATGTCGGGTCGCGGCCTGAAGTCAAACGTTAGGCATCACGGAGTTATGACCCATGAGAGCTAAAGCATCCGTGTTCATTGCCACCAGCCTTGACGGGTTCATCGCCAGACCCGATGGAAGCATTGACTGGCTCAACGATGCGAACGCTGTTGTACCTAGCAGTGAAGACTGCGGTTACAACGAGTTTATGCAGTCCGTCGATGTGCTGGTGATGGGCAGAAATACTTTCGAACTGGCACTGACCTTTGATCCGTGGCCTTACGCAGGCAAACGGGTTGTGGTGTTGAGTAGCAGGCCGCTAACCATTCCCGCAACGCTACCCAACACGGTCTGCGCGTCTTCTGAACCCCCGGAGGCATTAGTTGATCGTTTGTCTACAGAAGGCGCCCGACACCTGTATGTGGATGGCGGCATTACCATTCAGCGCTTCCTGGCCGCCGGGCTGATCGACGACATCACCATTACCCTGATCCCGGTGATTCTTGGCCAAGGAAGACCGCTGTTCGGCGCGACAGAAAATGACATCACGCTCGTCCATGTAACGACCAGGACATTCGAGTTCGGTTTCGTACAGATCAAGTATTGTGTTGTACGCCAGGGCATAACCCTGCCCCCAAATTGAGGGGCGCGCCGCTCTCGAATGCAGAGTCAGGCAACTCCCGTCCTTCGCATGTGTGCGAACCAGCCTGGAACTATGCAAACGCATAGGATCGCACCGACGACTAAAACCCAACCCCAGTCACTACGATTTTCCATCTGCAGTCCGATGCTCATGAGCACGCTCATGAGCAAGGTAGGCAGGGCTACTGAAGCTGCCAGTACCTTCCATTTGTCCGGATCCAGCCAAGCCAGAGCGAAGGACACCGTGGCCGCCAGACCAAACGGGAGCAAGCCTTTAGCAGGCTGCGAACCCTTCATTTTCAACAGCCTGCTAGAGTCATAACTTACGTCTGATATTGGCCACTGCATCGGTAGCCAGGCGACCAATATTTTTGTCTATTTCGTAGGCGTCGAGTCGGCGGTCGAGCTCGGCCTTTTGGTCAGTGGTAAGCGGTACAGCCTTTTGGTCGGCGACAATACTGTCCCATATGTCTTCAACAACACGGATTCGCTCTTCTACAGGCAGGTTTTGTAGCTTTGTGTTCATGATAAATCCTCCAACGATACACATCCTATTTTATCTTAAATTTAGCTAGAAACTCACATAACATCCGTTACGAAGCGCCAGGGTCACCCGGCTGGTCACCCACCGCTTCCGCATCTTCGGTCTTCACGGGCACGAACATGCGCGAGAAAAACACGCCGATTTCGAATAACAGCCACATGGGAATCGCCATCATGGTTTGTGAAATGACATCCGGTGGCGTGAGCAGCATGCCCAGCACAAATGCGCCAACGATGACATAGCGGCGGGACGCGGTTAATTGCTCGGGCGTGACCAGCCCCGCCCACACTACCAAAATAGTGGCGATCGGCACTTCAAAGGACAGGCCAAAGGCAAAGAACATGATCAGCACAAAGTCCAGATATTTGCTGATGTCGGTCATCACCGCAACACCGGCGGGCGCTGACCCCACCATAAAGCCAAATACCATCGGGAATACTACAAAATAAGCGAAGGCCATGCCTGCGTAAAACAGCAGGATGCTGGAGATGAGCAACGGTATCATCATGCGCCGTTCGCGCTGAAATAATGCGGGCGCGATAAAACTCCAGGCCTGATGCAAAGCCACCGGCATGGCAATAAACACCGCCACCATAAAAGCAAATTTAAAGGGAATCAAAAACGGTGAGATAACTTCGGTGGCGATCATCGTGCCACCCGAGGGCAGCACCTGCAACAGGGGGCGCGCCAGCATGGTATACAGGTCATTGGCGAACGGCATGAGGATTAAAAAGATGACCACCACGGCGGCCAGCACGCGCAGCAGGCGATTACGCAATTCTACAAGATGCGCGGTAAAGGGCTGCTCGGGTGGGGGAGGGTAAACGCGCATGTTAACGGAGGGCTGCGCGCGCGGTCATGGTGCCGCTTTTGCAGCGGGATCGGCTGGCACGGGGTCGGCCATGGACGTTGCCGCGACAGCCGGGGGAGCCTCGCGAATGCTGTCATTAGCCGCCTCACGAGCGTCATAATTATCAGGGGAATCACCCGGCGAATTACCCAGGGCGTTGCCGGGGGACTTGATGGGCACGGCCGGTTGGGAAGGGTCAATATTTTTGTGGCGCTCGACGATACCGGCTTGCTCGGCAAGCAGGCGCTTGAGTTCGTCGGCACGATAAGCCTCGCGCTCTATCTCGGTTTTTACGGCATTAACGAAATGGCGCGTTTTGCCCATCCATCCACCGACGGTGCGCATCATGGTGGGCAGCTCTTTGGGGCCAATGACCAGCAGCGCCACGACCCCCACCATGATAATTTCCCAAAATCCGATATCAAACATACAGCCTCTGCAGATTGCGCATAAGCGGCCATGCGCGTGCTATGCGAGCCGCTATGCCCGTGCTGTGCCAGCCGCTATGCCGGCAACGCTACACCTTGTCTTTGGTGTTTACGGTAGTGGCCGTGCTGTCTATGACGCGGTTCTCGCCGGGACGGCCTTGCTCAATCTTGTCCTGGGCAGCTGCGTCTGCGGTGGTGTTATTGGCGGGGGCAGAGGCATTAGCCTCGCCATCACGCATGGCGCCGCGAAAACCTTTCACTGCGCCGCCCAAATCCGCACCAATACTCTTCAGCTTTTTCGTGCCGAACAACACCACTACGATCAGCAGTATTATCAATAACTGCCATATGCTAATGCCACCAAAGCCCATAAATACCTCCAATTCTGAAGTGCGATGGAGCGCTTGAACGCGCAAGACCCACCGATAATTTTACAGAATATCACCCTTTGACAGGCAAGTACATGAAGGGTGCGGCGCCAGAACCTGACCCAGTGCTATTGGATTGACCGTTCGTGGGGAGCCCTTCGATAAACCCAAGAGAGCCCTGTCGAACCACTAGCCACTTATCCCGAACCCTTCGACAGGCTGAACCGAACAGCATGGTAACCCTGCCAACGCCCTATCAGAGTCGCCTTAAATAAGCTACTGCTTTGTTCTTGCTGCCTTTTCTTCCATGCCTGACATGCCGAAACGGCGCTCCAGTTCCGCCAGCACATCCTCGGGTTTCAAGTCTTGATACGCCAGCAATATCAGGCTATGAAACCACAGATCTGCGGTTTCATAAATCACCTGACGGCTGTCACCCCCTTTGGCGGCGATGACGGTTTCGGTGGCTTCCTCGCCGATTTTTTTGAGGATGCTGTCAAGCCCTTTGGCGTATAACCCCGCTACGTAGGAACTGCCGGGATCCGCATTTTTACGCGCTTCCAGCACGCGCGCCAGTTGTAATAATACGTCGCTCATTGCACCCTCGTCGCCGCTGGCGAATTTATGACTTTATGATCCAGACCCGCCGTATATTTTTGTCGGGTCTTTTATTACCGGGTCTACGCTAACCCACGCATCGCCCTGCAATTGCTGAAAAAAACAATGCTGCCTGCCAGTATGACAGGCGATGCCACCGATTTGTTCCACGCTGAGCAAAACCACGTCGTTGTCACAGTCCAGGCGAATATCATGAACCAACTGCTCATGGCCGGATTCTTCGCCCTTGCGCCACAACCTGCCGCGCGACCGTGACCAGTATATGGCCTTGCCGCTGTGGGCGGTCAATTCCAGCGCCTCGCGGTTCATCCACGCAAACATCAGCACGCAGCCGCTATCGGCCTCCTGGGCAATCACTGGCACCAGGCCTTCTGTATTCCAGGCGATGTTATCGAGCCAGGGTTTATTCATGATAATGTATTCCGCAAAAACCTGGGTGGAGGCGCTCAGTATATAGGATCTCATCCGTCAAGACGAAGTCAGGATAACAAAGCCCTCGCCGGAGGGCACACAAAGTGCTGAAGATGGGCGAGAAAAGCTGAAAAACGGTCAGGGGCGTAGTTACTCTACATTGACGGACGGCTTTTCAGCTTTTTTTGCAGATATTCGGTCGGCGGTTTCAATGACCAAATGCAAAAAGCGCAGCGTGATGCTGCCTGAAATCGAAAGCGTCTGGTGTAAATAACCCCGCAGGACATTTGAAGCCCAGTGACTGGCGGGGTCAGGTATTCAGTTGCCAGGCAATCGCATCCAGATCCTCCTGCGTGAAACCACTCAAGTCACTCCCCTTGGGCAGAGCGTAGCGAGGGGCCTACTGCCGCAACAGACCATTGGTGTTCTCGTTGATGCCGCGCTGCCAGGGGCTGTGTGGATCGGCACAATATACCTTCACCCCGGTGACGCCTGTCAGCCGTGGGTGTGCCGCCAGCCGTTGATGTGCAGGGAATACACAACCTTGACCGTACGTCAACGAGAGGCGCTTTTGCGCCTCAATGCGGTTGAGTACATCCCTTGCGCCGGTCAACGTCGCCTCAGCCGTCGCGTTGTCCAGGTCAGCCAGAGTACCCCTGGTGAACAGCGTGGTCCGTTCCACCCGCGTACCGACAGATGGGCGATGATGCGCGCCCTTGATGAAGTCATCCGCCCAGTGGCCCGGAACCAACCGCTCTTCAATCTCAGGCGGACGGCCATGAATGCTGACCCTGCCAGGAATCCGCCCCCGCCGGGCATCGTAACGCGCACGGGGGCGGCGCCTGGCATGGCCGAAACGCAACCCGCCAATCACGCACCAGCGCAGTTCGCCACGCGGCAGGCCGCGTAGATGGCGGTGTAGAGGGTTTCATGAGAAACCTGCAAGGTAGGGGTGTCTGGATGCACAAGCGCCCGTATAGTGGATCCCAATTTTCAGGCAATGAATTAAGATGGTAACCTGCTGTAAAAAGGAGCGGGTTATGAGCGAAACGAAGCGGAAGAATTTTAGTGGTGAGCTGAAGGCCAAGGTAGCCCTTGAAGCGATTCGTGGCATTAGGACGGTGAACGAGATTGGTCAGGAATTTGGGGTGCATCCGACGCAAGTGGGTTTGTGGAAGAAGGAGCTGCAAGAGCAGGCATCCAGCCTGTTTGATGCCAAGCGTGGCCCGAAACCTGCCGAATTTGCTGGATGATGCCCGTAAAGCATTACCCGTAACGTGCGTTAACTGTTAAAGCGTGGGCACCCTTTGCACTCTCCCGGCTTGCGTCACGCACGGTTGGGATGACACCTGACCGCCGGGTGACATTGAAGGTTGGAGAACCCCCCATCACCCGCACCTTGGGCGTGGTGCAAACGGATAAAAGGCCAGAAAAATGCTTGATACCGAAGGGTGCCACCGCGCTGACCGATGCTTGACGCGGCGGCACCACTGACACAATACGTGATGCGACCTCCTGTTTCTGGATGCTACCCACGCACTGAAAAATAATGTTCTTTTTCGTGATGTCTAACGTGAAGCTAAGCGGCGGCGTAGCCGTCCGCTTGAGCGCCGGGTTAGCCCTCACTTTTGTTCTGCTGCTTTTATTTCAGCAATGAACTCCTGCTGAATTTCCTGCATTTTAGGAATTAGAGCCTGAGTCATTGATTGTGAAGCCATCATGGATTGTTGCATTATAACTGGCATTTTTTTGATAACCGTTTGCCCAGATGGGGTTTTATAAAATGCGATCATTCCATCTACTTCATCTTGAGTAAGTGAATCTTTATATATTTGTATAAATTTAGGCTCTAAAATTTCCCATTTATACTCATTTTTTAGTAGTGTGACCATTTTTTTTCATATTGTTTATGGCAACTTGTTGCGGTTCTGTTACTTGTTGACCGTTCAGGCTTTTCTGAATGAACCCATTCATCATTCCATCAAATTGCACAAAAATACCATTAATCATTTGCTTCATATCAGTAATGGCTATAAGTTGACTCAGGGATGCATCACTAGGCGGAGAGGAAAAAGCAGAGCCAGTGGATGCAAGAAAAAGACAAATTGCAGCAGTAATTTTTTTCATATAAGTTTCCTAGAGGGCTAACGTTTGAGTTAAGGGGCACACCAACAATGAAGCCGGAACAACGCCCGTGAACTGGATGACACCTTCACACCCACAATGCCCCGACAAGGCATGTCCCTCTTGAACGATATGTTAGGCTTTTTTTCTTCTTAATTCTTTATTTTTTTTCTCATATATTGAATGCCAACACGCCAGAGAAAAACCCTTGCAAGCACTTTGCGCTTGACGCAGCCCCCCACAGAAACCCGCCAGGACGATGCCGCGCCAGACACACCGCCCACCCAAACCTCGAACAACGCCAACACGCTTGAGTGTGCCCGTAAAACCCGAGAACCCCGTGACCCCGGCTTGCGCCGCGCCGGGTAGGGATAACCACAACCGGAGAGGCAACGCTACAGGTTGGAGAACCCCCATTATTATTCGCGCCCACGGCGTGGCGCAAACGGACAATGCGACAGCGTGAGATCTACGCGTAACCACGGTGCCTACTCTCTGGGCGCACTCGATGGCCGGGGAAAAACTAAAGTTCAACAAGCAACGAAGTAAACACTTTCAGATATTCTTTCACCCGCTTTTTTGATGTTATCCACACACCAAAAAATGACTGCTTTTTTCAGGAGCCTAACGCAAAGCTAAGCGGCGGCGCAGCCGTCCGCTTGAGCGCCAAGTTAGGCTACGGCCAATTTAAGTTTCCCAACACTTTTCAAATCAACGTATTTTCGTGCCAGCCAAAGGTCA
>LNFF01000044.1 GCA_001464585.1 Gammaproteobacteria bacterium Ga0077554
CATTGCCGAAAAAGACGAGAAAATAAAAGGAGATTTAGAACTTAAAATGGCAGCATGAACGCAAGCATTCAGGCGACAACTAGCTTGACAATTTCCGCGTGTGGCGCGGAGTGGTGCGAGTTGCGCATTGTTTTATATTGATCTTGATCAGTTCAAATATATCAACGACACATTAGGCCATGCGGCGGGTGACCGGCTATTAATTGAAGTTTCACGTTTGTTGCAATCCCATCTGCGTGAAGGCGATTTGTTTGCGCGCTTTGGCGGTGATGAATTTACGGTGTTGTTGTATAACGTCGACAATGATAATGCGTTACGCGTGGCGGAATATTTACGTTCGCTATTGGAAGCATATAAGTTTTTTGATGCGGGTAGCGTCTACAATGTCACCGCCAGTCTGGGCATTGCCATGATCGATAACAATATACTTACGGCGGATGAATGTCTTGCCCAAGCTGATATGGCAGCGAACGTCGCAAAGTCACGTGGGCGTAATCAGGCATATCTGCATGATCCTCTGGATGGCGGCAAAGCCGACATGGCAGCCGATATGGGATAGGCTGCACGGGTGCGGCAAACTTTAGAGCAGGATCGTTTTCACTTCATGTATCAACCCATCATGTCGTTGGCAGATGGTCAGTCGCGTGATTATAAAGTGTTGGTGAGGATGCGCTGTGATGACGGCCATATTATTTTGCCTGGAGGATTTCTGCCTGCGGCAGAGCGTTTTGGCTTGATTCACGGCGTGGACCGTTGGGTGGTATCGAAAGCTATCGTCGAGTTGGCGCGGCTGCATGAGGCTGGGAATAAAGTAGGCTTCTCCATTAACCTGTCGGGCCGTGCTTTTGAAGATGCAGCGCTCTTGCCATTGATCAGGGATTTGTTGTGTGACACGGCGTTGAATCCGGCACGCGTGACCTTTGAAGTTACCGAAACCGCAGCCATTGCTAATCTTTCGGCGGCGATAAATTTTATTGGTGCGTTAAAAGACCTTGGCTGCCATTTTGCGCTGGATGATTTCGGCGCGGGATTTAGTTCGTTCATTTATTTGAAGCATTTGCCCGTTGATAAACTCAAGATTGACGGCTCATTTGTGCAGGGTTTGACAAATGGGTTGGTCGATCAGGCCATGGTTCAGTCCATGAATCAGGTGGCGCATGCGCTGGGCAAGATTACGATTGCCAAGTTTGTAGAAAATCAGCAGACACTGGATTTTCTGAAACACTATGGCGTGGACTTTGTGCAGGGATATCATGTAGGCCGACCCGTGTCCGCCATCAATGCGTCGGGACATGTGGCGGGTTTGCGTGAGGGTCATGTGATCTCGTAGATTAAGGAAATTCTGATTAATTCCTCTGTGTCATTTCGACCGCAGGGAGAAATCTTATATCCTGCTGATTTTATTGATTATCGCAGTAACAGATTTCTCGCTAACGCTCGAAATGACAAATTATTCAGAGGTTCTCTAATCGAGGCGATCCGAATGATGTGCCGCATTAAAAAATTGCACATTATGGTGTTTGAAAAAAGGAATCAATGCCATGCCTGTTACGAATCCGCCAATATGTGCACCCCATGCCACGCCGCCCTGACCATCTGCCGTCATCAGCGAATTGAAAATCTGCAACACAAACCAGAAACCTAATACCGCCATTGCAGGTAAATAAAGCATGCGGGTGAAGACCCCGAGGGGAATCAATACCAATACGCGGGCACGCGGATACAGTAATAGATAAGCGCCTAACACACCGGAAATCGCGCCACTGGCGCCGATCATGGGAATGGTGGAGCCAGCATCCGGCAAGGCTTGCGCCAATGCTGCGCCGAGTCCACAGGTGATATAAAATGCGATAAAGCGTTTATGCCCCATCACATCTTCTATGTTGTTGCCGAATATCCACAGGTACAACATGTTTCCGATCAGATGCATCCATCCACCATGTAAAAACATCGACGTGAATAATGTTGTCCAGGTGGGTATCAATGCCAGATCAGGTGGCAAGACCTGCCCACCCAGAAGTGTGGCCGGTATTACGCCCAGGCTATACACCAGACGTTGTTGTGCATCAGGCTCAAGGAATTGTTGCCACAGGAATACCAATACGCAGGCCACAATGAATATAATGGTAATGACGGGATTAATCCGCGTGGGATTGTCGTCGTGCAGGGGTATCATGCGGTAATACCGTTCGTTTTGGAGCGGTTAATGTTATTCAAATCAATTTCACCCATGTTGTCATTTCGACCGAAGGGAGAAATCTTAAGATTCCTCGCTATGCTCGGAATGACACGGTGTATGTGAGCCGTCCTAAGTTCATCAGGCCAACAGTATTGGATAATGAGATGCACGGTATCCCGATAAAACCTGGGCTACACTATCTGCAAATTGGCATAGGCCATGACCAGCCATTTGCTGCCGCTGGTTTTGAAGTTTACTTGTACGCGGGCGCGATCACCATCGCCTTCGTAGCTTAAGATCACACCGTCGCCAAACTTGCCATGACGTACACGCTGCCCCAAACGTGGACGAACCATGACGTCATCCCCGGTATCTTGCTGGTAGTTATCAGCAAAGTGATTATGTGCAGCCGCCATGGGGCGTATGACAGAGGCGCGCGGCCGCACTTCGCGGATCAGTTCGGCGGGGATTTCATTGATGAAGCGCGAGGGTGGCGCATAGGTTTCTGTACCATGTAGCCTGCGTCGCTCGGCGCAGGTGATGAATAACTGTTGCCGGGCGCGGGTAATGCCCACGTAGCACAAGCGCCGTTCTTCTTCGAGACGCTCTGGTTCCTGGGTGGACATCTTGTGCGGGAACAAGCCTTCTTCCATACCGCACAAAAATACCAGGGGGAATTCCAGACCTTTAGCGGTGTGCAAGGTCATGAGCTGCACGCAATCGTCCCATTCATTACCTTGGCCTTCACCGGCTTCCAGCGCGGCATGTGAAAGAAACGCTTGCAGTGGGCTCATGCCTTCGGCCAATTCGGCGCTGGTTTCATATTCGAATTGACGTGCGGCGCTCACCAGCTCTTCAAGGTTTTCAATGCGCGTCTGGCCTTTATCGCCTTTTTCCTTGCGGTAATGATCAAGCAGCTTGCTGTGCGTGAGCATGGTGTCCACTTGCTCGGCAAGATTAAGCTGCGCCACGTCATTGGCCAGTTTTTCGATAAGCTCAATGAATGCAGCAAGTGGGCGGTTACCAGTAATTGCGGCTGTCGCCTGCCAGAGTGATACGCTGTGTTGGCGAGCGTGGCTGCGCACTATTTCCAGGCTGCGTTCACCGATGCCGCGCGTCGGTGTATTCACCACCCGCTCAAAAGACGCATCATCGTCACGGTTTTCAATCAGGCGCAGATAGGCTAACGCATCCTTGATTTCAGCGCGTTCAAAAAAGCGCAGGCCGCCATAGATGCGGTACGGCATACTGGCATTCAGCAAGGCATCTTCCAGCACGCGTGATTGCGCGTTGGAGCGATATAATATCGCGACGTCGCGGCGCATTGGCGCACCAGCGCCATTCAGTAAACTACCTTGTTCTATCCGACCGCCATGGATGGGGAGAGCGAAGCGAGGGGGGTTGCTGGAAACGCAGGAGCGGTTTTCCAGCCATTGCTTGATACGTTCGACGATGAAGCGTGCCTCGTCGAGATCGTTAAATGCGGTGTACGCAACTATTGGCTCGCCTGACTCGCCTGCTGTCCACAAGTTTTTGCCGAGGCGTCCCTGATTGTTGGCGATTAACGCATTGGCGGCGTTCAGAATGGTGCTGGTGGAGCGGTAATTCTGTTCCATGCGCAACACCCGCATGCCCGTAAATGCTTGCTCGATTTTACGGATATTTTCGACGCGCGCACCGCGCCAACCATAAATGGACTGATCATCATCACCGACAATAAATAGTTTTCCCGAATCGCCCGCCAGCAGGCGCACCCAGGAGTATTGAATGGCATTGGTGTCCTGAAATTCGTCTACCAGCACATGGCCGAAGCGTTGCCGGTAATGGGCGAGTATGTCAGGATTTTTCTGCCATAGTTCCTGCGCACGTAACAGTAGCTCGGCAAAATCCACCATGCCGCTGCGCTGACAGGTCTCTTCATACGTTTGATAAATGCGCATCATCTGCCGCGTATAAGGATCGCTATTATCCTGCACCTGCTGTGCTCGCATGCCTTCATCTTTGCGGGCGTTGATAAAGCCTTGCGCCTGTCGCGGTGGCCAGCGTGCTTCGTCCAGTTCCAGCGCCTTGAGTATGCGGCGGATAACGCGGTATTGGTCGTCGGAATCGAGAATCTGAAACGCTTGCGGCAACCCGGCCTCGCGCCAATGGGCGCGCAATAAACGATGCGCCAGACTGTGGAACGTGCCGACCCACATTCCACCACCGACCTTTTCACCCGTCACACTGAGAAGTTGCTCAATGCGGCCACGCATTTCAGCCGCCGCTTTGTTGGTGAATGTGACGGCCAGTATGCTGTGAGGGGATACCCCTTCCACGCCCACCAGCCAGGCGATGCGATGCACCAGCACCCGTGTTTTGCCGCTGCCAGCGCCCGCCAGTACCAGCAGGTGGCCGGGCGGGGCGCTGACAGCGTCGCGCTGGGCATCATTGAGGTCATCGAGAATGTAGGAAACGTCCATGCGGGGATTTTAGCAGATTGGCGGTGGTTACGGGCACATTTATATAAGTTGAAGTGGGCCTGGTTTTGAATCTCAAATTATTGATTTTTATGTTCTATGTTATAATTTTGGAGTGGTGTAGTGACTGCTGGTTTTGAAAGTTGAGGCGAGACTGATGAAAGTGAAAGATCTTGTGCAGGAATGGGAAAACGCGGGGGATAGCCGTTTGGCGGCACGCGAGTTTCATGTCAGGCTTTCCCTCCCCGATGCGGCGCGCATTGCCGCTTTAGGGGAGATGTATCCTGCCGTTACGGAAACTAAAATTATTAGTGATTTGTTGTCTGCGGCGCTGGATGAGTTGGAAGTGGCCATGCCTTACGTGCAGGGTACGCGCGTGATTGCGGAAGATGATCGCGGTGATCCCATCTATGAAGATGTGGGCAACACCGCACGCTTTCATGCGCTTATCAAGAAGCATGTGGCTGCCTTGGAGCGTGAATTGTGTGAACGTGGCTAATCGTCTGCGCCATTCGTTGTCGTTAGTCAGCCATGCCACGTCATAACGCAAAACATTTGTCCGCAATGGAGGCGAACACCGCGCGCAGTGGCGTGGGTCTTGGTCTTGCCCGGGCGTTGTCCAAGATGGGCGTTGCCTCGCGTACGGCGGCCACCGTGTTGATCGAAGCGGGGCGGGTGAGTGTGAATGGACAGGTGTTACGTAATCCTGAAGCACGTATTAACATGACGCGGGATCGCATCGCCCTGGACAATACTCCGCTCAGTGAAATTCCCAAGCGTTATATTGCAGTAAACAAGCCACGCGGCTTGGTGACGACTACCAGCGATGAACAAGGCCGCGCTACGGTGTATGTGTGTCTGAGCGAGGCTGACCACCATGCCTGGTTGGCGCCAGTGGGTCGTTTGGACAAGGCCAGCGAAGGCCTGATCTTTTTTACCAATGATACGGCGTGGGCGCAACGCATCCTTCATCCCGCCAGTCACCTTTCCAAAACCTATCATGTGCAGGTCAGCCGATTGTTCAACGAAGATGATGTGGCGCAGTTGCAACACGGTATGATGCTAGATGACGGCGTGTTTGCGCGTGCTGAGCAAGTGCGGGTGCTGCGCAGTGGGCAAAAGAATTGCTGGCTGGAAATCGTGTTGCATCAAGGCATCAATCGGCAAATTCGCCGTATGCTTGCGGTGCTGGATACTGAAGTGCTGCGCCTGATCCGCGTGGCGATTGGCTCGGTAACGCTGGGAACGCTGCCCAAGGGGCAAAGTCGGCCATTGACGGCAGATGAGTTAAAGAGCCTCTGAGGTGTTAGCGGATTGTCATTTCGAGCGTAGCGAGAAATCCTTGTTTCGAGTCTCGAACGAATGTGAGAGAACTTTGAGAGATCTTCCAGGATTTCTCGCTACGCTCGAAATGACATATTCCAGGCTCGAAATGACATACTCCAGAGGTTCCTTGGCTCAAGGGCATATCTAATATAACGATAGAGTTGTTTGACTCGAAATCCCTGATAAATTCGTCGCAGGTGTTGGTTTATTAATTTAGGCTGCTATTGCTTGACAGGGTGTTTACCTCCGTAGTAGTATTGATAATGATTCTCATTTAGATCTATTTCGGTGCCGGGTCGTTGGAGGCCACACCTTTTAGCCAGCCAGAGGCGTCTGCCTCGTTAGCCAGCCAATCATGTTTCGACCATCGGCCTGAAAGCCATTTTTCAGGCCGCCTGTTTCTGAATGGTCATGACTTTTGGAACAACTTGGCGATGACAGCGGCAGACATTCTGGAGTCTTTTGATTCCCGGCAGCACAATCACCTTGGGCGCGGCACCAGTAGCGCTATGCGTCTGCGACTTGTGAGCGTGCTCACTGTCGTGGGTCTGCATATCGCCGCTGGCTATGCGCTGCTACAAGTCGAAGCAGTCCGTCAGGTGGTGGAAGAAGCCGCGCCGCTCTTCGTGGAGTTCATCCGTCCCGCCGCTACGCCACCCGCGCCGCCGGTAGTAGTGCCCAAGGTAGTTGTGCAGCCTAAACAGAAAGCTCCGCCGCTCCTTGCTGCAACCCCAATGCCTGATGAAACGCCGGCGACTGTCGTCGAAGTGTCCCCTCCTGCGCTGATCCCTCCCGCTTTGGAAGTGCCCGCTGTCGCTGCAACCATAACTCCCCCTCCTATGCCACCGGCGCTGCCCACCCCGCAACCCAGGCTGGTCTCGGGCGTGGAATATATACGGCCACCGCAGCCCGCGTATCCATCGCTCTCACGCCGTATGAATGAGGCGGGCAAGGTCATCGTACGTGTGTTGATCAACCCCCAGGGCAGCCCTGAACAGGCGCTGGTTCAGCTTTCGTCGGGCTCCGCGCGCCTGGATCAGGCGGCCATCAACGCGGTGCTCGCTGCGCTCTTCAAACCCCATACCGAAAATGCCGTCGCGCTGCATGTGTATGCCCTCATCCCTATCACCTTTGAACTAACACAGTGACACACACAGGAGTAATTATGGAAACTCAGGTTACATCCCAGACACTTGGTTTTGCCCATTTTATTACACAGGCGGACGGGGTGGCCAAGGCCGTTCTCGCCATTCTGATTTTCATGTCCATCGTGAGTTGGACCATCATTGTGATGAAAAGCCTGCGGCGCTTCATGGAGCGGCGGCACAGCGCGCGCTTCCTGCGCTTTTTCTGGGAGGCGCCCAGCCTTGCCGCGATTCAGACGCAGGTGAAAACGGCGGGTGTGCATGAGCCTTTCAGTCACATGACGCATCACGGTTTCAGGGCTATCGAGCAGTTCGCCAGAAAAGATGGCAGCCGCATGGTTGATTCCAGCAACGCCGATGAGTTTCTCACCCGCAGCCTGCGTCAGGCCTATGAACAGGAAACCGCGCGCCGCGAAAACGGCCTCACGTTTCTGGCCTCGGTCGGTTCCGCCGCCCCCTTCATCGGCCTGTTTGGCACGGTGTGGGGTATTTATCACGCGCTGCTGGCGATCGGCATCAGTGGTCAGGGTACCCTGGACAAAGTCGCCGGTCCGGTCGGCGAAGCGCTCATCATGACGGCGTTGGGGCTGGCGGTCGCGGTGCCTGCGGTGCTTGCCTATAACGCTTTCACCCGCCAGAACCGTGTGGTGCTGGCACAGCTCGATGGCTTTGCGCACGACGTGTTCGGCTTCATGTCCACCGGCAACCGCATGGCGGCTACCCATGCCCATAGAGGTGAGATCAAACTTGTCACCGATAAAACAAAAGCGCCAGTTGCGGCGGCACAGGCAGGAGGTTGACTATGGCTTTCGGTGGATTCAGCAAATCCGGCGGACAGCAACCGATAGCCGAAATCAACATGGTACCGCTGATCGACGTGATGTTGGTGCTGCTGGTGATCTTCATCGTGACGGCGCCGTTGCTCACACATGCGGTCAAGATTGATCTGCCCAAAGCCACATCATCAATCAGCCTGGCCAAGCCAGACAAGATCGAACTTGCGATCGACGCTGGCGGCACGCTTTACTGGAATGGCGAGGCCGTCGACAAGGCCACTGTCATGGCGCGCTTTGCCAGCGAAGCCCGCAAAACGCCGCAGCCGGAACTGCATCTGCGTGCAGACAGGAACACACGCTACCAGATGCTGGCCGAGGTAATGGCGGAAGCGGCCAAGGTTGGCCTCTCAAAGATCGGGTTTGTGAGTGAGCCGGAGAAAGATCTCTCCCTGCGGTCGAGATGACAATAGGGTCGAGATGACAGCGGGGGCGAGACGACAACGGAATAGTGAAACACAATATTTAGTAAAGTACTCACAGCCAGCCAAAGATCCATCTGACCTGATCAGGATTCTCCAGCCAGCCATTCAACATTGATAACAACAACGGAGAATACCTGGTAATGAAACACACGCGATTCGTGACACCTTCAGAAAAAAACATTTTGACAAGCAAACGCCATCCACTACAAATTGGCAGACTACTGCCGCTGGGGGCCGTCAGCGCCGGAACCCTGGCCTTGATCCTGGCCGCAAACCCGGCGCTTGCGCAGCCCGAAGCCAATATTGACCAAGCGGCAACGGCGCAACCGAAAGAGGAAAGCTTGCCCGAAGTGAAGGTCAAGGCGGAACGCGATAGCGAGGCCAAGGGATACCAGGGTGACACGACCAGCGTTGGCAAGCTGCAACAATTACCACGCGATATTCCGCAGTCTGTCACTGTCGTCACCGAGCAGTTGATGAAGGACCGCAACGCCACTACATTTAAAGAGGCGCTACGCAATGTCGCCGGTCTCACCTTCAACGCTGGCGAAGGCGGACGCATTGGCGACAATATCACGATACGCGGCTACTCGGCGGCAGGTGATCTGTATCTGGACGGCATGCGCGATGTCGCCCAGTACAACCGCGAAGTATTTAATCTCCAGCAGCTTGATATTCTGCGCGGCTCCGCATCAATGCTGTTTGGCCGCGGCTCGACGGGCGGCATTATCAATCAGGTCAGCAAGCAGCCTTCCCTGGCTGATCGCAATGAAGTGGCGTTTACACTGGGTTCGTTCGACTACAAGCGCCTGACTGCTGATCTGAACAAGGTGGTGGGTCAGGACGCTGCGGTGCGTGTCAATCTCATGAAGACCGATACCGACAGTTTCCGCGATGCGGTGAATCAAGAGCGCTGGGGCGTTGCACCTTCGGTGCGTTGGGGGATAGGGACCCGCAACGAATTTGCGCTGTCTTACTACTATCTAAAGGAAGACAATATTCCGGATTACGGCGTGCCTTATTTCCAGGGTCGGCCTCTCGACGTGCCAGTCACCCGGTTTTACGGCATGGCCAATGCCGATTACGAGCGCAACCAAACTGGTATTGCTACGGCAAGTTACATCCATCGCTTTGATCCCGATACCTCGGTTCGCACTGTGCTGCGCGTGGCCGACTACGAACGTGATTTGCGGGTTGTAGCGCCACGGCTGACAGGGACAGGGTGTGTCACCGCTGCCCCAACAGTTATCACCGGGAGCACGATTGTTTGTCGTGGTCGGCAGGCGCGCGGCGGTGAAGAAGACACCATCACCAGCCAGACCGACTTCACCACAAAGCTGAACACGGGCGGTATCAAGCATCAATTGCTGGCCGGCCTGGAGTTGATGCAGGAAAAAGCGCATCGCTGGAACTACGTCAACACCGGCATCAATCCACCCACCACCGTCGGCAATCCCGATCCGAATCCACCGCTCGCCTCCGGATTTCTGGACAGGACGCCCACCGGTGATGTTACCTACAAGGCGCATACCATTGGGCTCTATGCGCAAGATGTCATGGAGCTGGTGCCCATGTGGAAACTGGTGCTGGGCGCGCGCCATGATCAGCTCAAGGCGGACTATGCCCGTCCCGCCCCGGCGGGTGATCTGTCACGTACCGATAACGTGTGGAGCTATCGTGCTGGCGTGATGTACCAGCCCGATCTGACCACGTACTATGTTTCTTACGGCACCTCGTTCAACCCCTCGGCTGAGCTTTATCAGCTTGATGACCGTTCAGCCAACACGCCGCCAGAAAAAAATCGCAACATTGAGGTGGGCGCGAAATGGGATTTGATCGACGGGAATCTGTCATTGCGCACCGCCATCTTCCGCTCCGAGAAAACCAACGAGCGCAATACTGATCTGGCCAGCACCCAATATCTGCTTTCGGGTAAACGCCACACGGATGGCATCGAGTTCGAAGGTGTGGGGCGCATCACCCCCGACTGGGAAGTTTTTAGCGCGCTCGCATTGATGACGGCGGAGATTGATGTCGCCGCCGCGCAGCAGGCCAACACGCTCGGCAACACACCGCTTAATACGCCCAAGTACACGGCTAACCTGTGGAATACGTACAAGCTGGGCGGTGGCTGGAAGATTGGCGGCGGCGTGGAAGGTGCGGGGCGGCGCTATGCCAACAACACCAATATCAACGCCGTGCCGAGTTACTGGCGATGGGATGCGATGGCCCAATATGGTTGGGACAAGTACTCGGTGAAGCTGAACGTACTGAATCTTCTGGACAAGGATTATTACGAGGGCGTGTACTCGGGTCATTCCATACCGGGAACCAAGCGTGCTGTGCAGCTTACGTTTGGGGCGAAGTTTTAATCTCTTAGGGTTTGGGCTCCTCGCTACACTCTCCCCGCAGCTCGCCTGGAGGTACTTCTGGCGCTGCGTTTATTGTTTTTATACTGTCATCCCGAACGCAGTGAGGGATCTTTCTTAAGATTCCTCGCTATGCTCGGAATGACATAGAAAATCCCCGCAGTAAGCTGCGGGGATTTTTATTTTCACATCAGGAGATTTCATGCTACTCCACGTTCCAGAAGTTCTGACAACCGACGAGCTTGCGCAGATACGCACCTTGCTCGTGTCGGCGGCGTGGGCCGATGGCCGCATCACCGCCGGCACCCAGTCGGCCCAGGCCAAGCACAACCTGCAATTGCCAGAGGACTGCGAAGCCACGCGCATTGCTGGCCGCATCGTGCTGGCTGCGCTCGAACGTAGCGCCCTGTTTTTCACAGCGGCGCTGCCCAGGCAGATCTTTCCGCCGCTCTTCAACCGCTACGAGGGCGGCATGAGTTTCGGGAATCACGTCGACAATGCGATCCGCCGCATCGCCGCCAGCGGAACGCGCGTGCGCACCGATCTCTCGGCCACGCTGTTTCTGGCCGATCCCGAGTCCTATGACGGCGGCGAGTTGGTGATCGAAGACACCTTCGGCGAGCAGCGCGTTAAATTGCCTGCGGGAGATCTGATTTTGTATCCGGGCACCAGCGTGCATCGGGTCGAGCCCATCACGCACGGCACTCGTCTCGCCTCCTTCTTCTGGATTGAAAGCATGGTGCGCGAGGATGACCGGCGACGCCTGCTGTTTGACCTGGATATGTCAATTCTGCGGGTACGCGAAACCCAGGGTGATACGCAAGCGGCGGTGGATCTCACTGGCTGTTATCACAACCTGTTACGGATGTGGGCAGACGTGTGACGCAACGAAAAGCGCAGGGTGTCAATGTCCGTGATGCGATCCTTCATTGTGGCTAATGACACTCTTCACGAAGGGATCGTTTTCCATGTCGCCGAGATCAGCATAGTCAAGGTGCTGATAGGACTGCATCCGGGCATCGGAAGTCATGGTCCACGGGGCTGACGCCAGGGGTTTGCATTCCGCCATGCGCAGGCTCACCGTAACGCCGCCCCGCGTCTTCTCGATGCGTGCCGGCAGTTTCATTTCCGGTAACCATATGACCTCGGTGCTCACGCCGTCAACTGTGCCTGCATAACGCTCGGCGCGTTGGCCGTCGACGGTGTGTTCTCCGCTACGTTTCAGGTGTGTGCCCAGCAATTTTGGGTCGATGATGGATTTGATCTGATTCCAGTCTGTGTTAATCGCAAGTGCGCCCAGGTCACCGGGCGTATAGTCGATGGCTTTTTCGGCAGGGTGAAAAAGTTTGGTGTAGGAAACCTGGCCGCGCGGATTCGACTCCCAGACCTCGCCAGTCTCGCCGTGTGCGCTGCGGGTTTCGACGCGGTTGTCGCTGCGCCAGAAGTACCACGGCGTGGTGTGATGTTCCACGTCCGTACCGGCCGGCTTCTGCGCGGAAGATGTGTCGATCAGATAGACGCACGCCACGGCTTGCGATGTCTGATCGGCCTGCGCAACGCCGCATAACAACCCGAGAGCCGGTAATGCTAATAGCCATTGTCTTTTCATTTTAATGCTCATTTCAATGCCTCATAAACCCATGTGCCCAATAGAAAAAGGGAGCGCACTCACGCGCACTCCCTTTATTTGCCGCATCAAAGAACGATCAGAACCCGAAGGCTTCCTTCATGACGTGGAAGATGGTGTTCTGCTCCATGACGCCGCGGAACAGGTAGGCCTTGGGACCCTTGGCGTAGATTGCGACATCTTCGCCGGCATGGGTCTCGGACTGCATCGGCACCGTTGATTCCTGCATGTAGCTCGGGGCTGTGGTGTCGGTGGCGGTCAGGTTGGGCCGGCCCGCGGTGATTCCCGAATAGCTCGTCGGGAAATGCGGATAAGTTTTGCTTCCTTCCGGCTGTTCGTTGGAGGCGCCCGTGTATCCCGGGCCGTTGGTATAGCCCAACGTGGTGTAGGGCAAGCCAAGTGCGTCTTTGGCGTAATCGCCATCGGCTTTGCCGGTGCTGACCACCTTGCCGAGGATGTTGTTACCGCGCTTCGGATAGCCAGCGATGGTGAAGACATGGCTGTGATCCGCCGTGATGATGATCAGTGTGTCCTTGGGATCGGTATTTTCCATTGCCACCTTCACCGCTTTGGCCAGCTCAATGGTGTCGGTCAGCGCACGCGAGGCGTTGCCGGCATGGTGGGCGTGGTCAATGCGGCCGCTTTCCACATGCAGATAGAAGCCTTTGCGGTTCTGCTTCAGCATGTCGATGGCTTTGGCCGTCATCTCGGACAGGGAAGGTTCGCCGCCGGTGTCGGTGGCGCGGTCGTGCTCATATTCCATGTGCGAGCGTTCGAACAGGGCGAGCAGGTGTTTGGTATTGGCGGGATTGATGGCGTCAAACTGTGCCTTGTTCCACGCATAAGCGGCGTTTGGATAGTTGGCCAACCATTCTGTGGTGAGGTTGCGTCCGTCCTTGCGACGGCCTTTTGCACCTGCGTCTTCATGGTCGGCTACCGTGTTGGGGAGAAAGCGGTCGCGGCCACCGCCCATGGCCACTTCAAGCCCGTCGCCATGGGGGAATTCGATGAGCTGCCGTGCGATGTCCGGGAAGCTGGCGCACGCGGCGGAAACTTCCGCATCGCTCTCCCAGTTACGTTCGGGGGAATGGGCGTAATTGGCGGCCGGGGTCGCATGGGTGAGCCGGGCGGTGGTGACGATGCCGGTGGCCTTGCCGTCTTTTTCGGCATGGTCGAGAATGGTCATCAGGGTGTTGCCCTGCACCTGGCTACAATTACCGCGTGTGACATTCTGATTCACCGCCAGCACACCATCATTGGTTTTCACGCCGGTAACCATGGCAGTCATGGTGGGGGCAGAATCGGGTGTCTGCTGATTGACACTATAAGTTTTCGACAGCGCCAGATAAGGTAATTTCTCAAAGGAGAGCTGGTTTTCTTCGCCGCTCTTGCCCTGCAACTGGCCAGCCAGGATGCGGGCGGCAGTGACGGTAGAGATGCCCATGCCGTCGCCGACGAACAGGATCACATTCTTGGCGCGGCGCACGTTAGGGTGCAGCCTCTTGGCTTCGTCAATGGCATTCGCACCAGCCTTATACCAGTCCTGCGGCGTCATCTCCGGCGCCGGGAAGGAATCCGCCGCCAGGGCGGAGGTTGCAAAACTGGCAGCGACTACGACTGCCAGCGGTTTCAATATGTATTTCTTCATGAGCATGGATCTCCCCGAGTTTGTTGAAATGACACAACCGCCCCAATCTGGATTTGGGTCTGAAGGGTAATCTAAGCGAAGTCTGTTACAGGATGATGAAGCAAAGGTTGCATTTTCATGAATATAGAGGTGATCCATTTCTCGTGGAATATTCTTGAGGGTCGGTATCTGGCGCAGCGCGATTCCGGCGCGCCTGAACAAGCCCTTGAGCGCGGCAGCGCGATCCGCATTGCTTTTGCATACCGGGAGCGAAGGGGTTGCGCAAGGAACCGCCGTGTCTCGTAGCGAACAATACAAATACCTCCGCTTAAAAATTCGCTTGACAAAATTAAATATGTAAATGATAATCATTATCAATCAGGCGACGGATATATTTCATGGCTAAACATACACAGGCTCCCGGCATAGGAATACATACGCCAGACAGGATGCCCAAGTGCGATGAACAGGAACGAAGAGTTCCGCAAAACTCCTCGGCTCCTGAAATCACTCGTGTACCTGTTGCGCAGCGCATCCTCAGCATCGCGTTGCTCAATGGGGCGCGTGAGCTGGTTATCGAACATGCCGGTGAGGAATACCGCCTGCGCCTGACCAGTAAAGGAAAATTGATTCTCACAAAGTAAACCGGTCCCTTGAGAAATCCGGAGAAAGCCGGAGATCTAAAATACCTCAACAGCCAGCCATCCCCGCCCTCCGGCGCAAGGTAGCCAGCCAACAGATTTTTGGTTGCCACCAGCCTTGTTAAGGAGAAATACCATGAATAACCCTCACAAACACACTGCCCCAGGTTTTCTACAGAAAGGGGATTGGACCAGGAAAGATTTCCTGGCATGGGGAATTATACTGGCCGCCGCCCTGGCCGGCCTCCTGGTCTTGTGGGCGCCCCTCATGCTGGCCCCGTTGTCGGAGATGACTGGGGCGTTCATGCGGCTGCATCAGGAACAATAATTGAGAGGACTCGAAAATATATAAGGAGATTCCGTTATGCCACACAACCACCTGTTACCTGAAAAAATACCAACGTTGCAAACATTGCAAGCGGCACTGCTTTACATGATGAGCCACTACAGCGCGCATACCCCTGCCTGTCCGTGCCTCGCCAAAGCGATAGCCGGGCATCTGCGCCTGTTCAGGGAGCATCCCGACAACGCCCACTGTCCCATGTTGCAGGATACGTGCTCGAAACTTGCCGTCTATTGGCAAGACGTGGCCTGCGGCGCGGGGTCACGGTCCGTGCCACGGCAGCCATCATCTAATGCATCGCCACATCCGGAGAGTACCCACTAATTCCAATTCCCGGTAAAAACAACATCTGTCATTCCGAGTCTCGAACGAAGGTGAGAGAACTTTGAGGAACCTTAAGATCACTGCGCCCGAAGTAACAGGGCGATGACAGTAAATTGATTCGAAATGACAGGCAGACAGCATCCATGAAAGATAGGGACATTTTTAGCGGGAATTGGCATACGCCACTGCACAACACCGCACACAAGAGGAGATTTACCATGCTGAGCATCGGACAAGCTATTCCTGCCATTGAAGTCGAGGCCCTGACACCGCAGGGCGAATACCGCGCCATTAACTTCAGCGATCATCGCTACCGATGGAAAGTGCTGTTTTTCTGGCAATGGAATTTCACCATCACTTGTCTTGCGCATATCCACGCCTACCATGCGCTGACCAGACAATTCGCCGAAACCGGCGCAATTGTGCTCGGCGCGAGCGTGGACAGCGTGTATGCGCACCGTGCCTGGACCACCAACGGATTGGGCAAAGTTGGTTTCCCCCTGATTGGCGATGCTACGCGCCAACTCGCTAGCCGTTGTGGTGTGCTCTCGCAGGAAGAAGGTATGGCCAAATACGCCACCTTTATCATCGAACCCGGCGGACATGTCGCGGGCGTTGTCACACATTCCATTAATGCGGCCGCGGAACGCAGTGCACAAGACGCACTGCGTATGTTGTGGAGACTTCAGGCCGACCGGGCCGGATACGATCAGTGCCCCACTTTATCCTATGACCAGGTGGCCTGACTTGCTTCATCACCAACATCCATATAAGGAGAACACCATGTCCATGCAAAGTGCTGCGCCAGTATCTCCGGCATCTCAATCACCACGTCCATCCATGCGCAATCTTCGGCGCCAGTTTCCGCATAACATTTCACAGGCAGAATCCACCTCGCGCCTCTATGGCATCGCCGAACACTTTGAGGTTTCCGAGGCCGAACTGCTGGCAACCCGCTGCGGCGACACCGTGACGCGCCTGCATGCCCGCTGCTGGAGTGAACTTGTCAGGGAGCTGCCAAAACTGGGTTGCGTCACGGCGCTGACCCGCAACCGTCACGCCGTGCATAAAAAAACCGGCACCTACCGGAATCGGAATACGCCGTGCATGGATGCACAAGTGCCGCCAGAGGCAGGTCGAAAAAATGCTCCTGCATTTTCGACAAACCCCCTCGCTTCGCTCTCCCCATCCATGGCGGTCGGATGCCGGAAGCGGCCCCGGAATACAGCAAACGCCGCTGGGGAAATCGCACCACAACTGTTTTTGCATCATTGGCAGAGTGGTTTCGGCGTTGTTGAAGAAATAAACGTCGGCCAACATCTCACCCTGCGCCGCAGCCTGCAATTTTTTGACCCTGCTGGCACCGTAGTGCATAAAGTATTTTTGATGGAAGATAGCAACCACGATGCCTATGAAACTCTGGTAAAACACTTCACCAGCGCCGACCAGTCTCCTGAGCAACGGGTCTCACTCGTTCCCAAACCCCTCCGGCAGCAGCGTGACAGTGACATTGACATCAAGGGATTGCGCGCTTACTGGCACGCGCTACGCGATGCCCGTGATTTTGCCAGTGGTTTTAATGGCATGCTCGAACGGTTTGGTGTGATACCCATACAAGCCCTGCGCCTGGTGGGCAACGATCTTGCTTATCGCGTGGCGCCGACAGGTTTCCGTCAACTTATGGAAGTCATCGTCGAACTGGGGCTGCCCATCACCGTCTCTGTAGGTAGTTCCGGTGTAACACAAACCCACACCGGGCTAATCCACGATCTGCACACCGTCGGATCATGGCTGAGCGTAAGGGAACCCGGATTTGTGTTGTACCTGCGTGAAGACCGTATCCATACCGCGTGGGTGGTGAAAAAACCCAGCGCCGACGGCATGGTCGCCGCGCTGGAACTGTATGACGCGAAGGGAGAAAATATCGCCGTGCTGACTGGCGCCGGGCAGGCGTGGGCAGAAGTCTGGCGCGATGCGGTGTCTACCCTGCGTCCATTGGATCCCGCCTCATGATTCCTTCTGATTGTGTGTTGAATCTCTTTAAACCTGTTCACGATCTCGCTGAAGGGCGCATTGCGGCGGTTACTGTCATCCCGACCCTCGCGAAAGCGGGGGAGGGCGCTTGCTTAAGATTCCTCGCTACGCTCGGAATGACATACCGGAAGAGAAAATGAAAGCACGTCAGTCGTTGAAAGTGATTGCGCTGGTAGCCCCGTTAGTCTTGGGTGTCCTCGGCGGTGGCTGTTCCCGCACCGGTCAGAACAACGAGACGCCTGACACAGGGGGCACGAATGCTGGCAACCCTCCTCCCGCAGTGCCTTCCGCAGTGGTGGTTAACGTCACCCTGAAGGAATGGACGATCACAGCGGACAAGACGGCTGTTCCCGCCGGCCCAGTGCAGTTCGTGGTGGCGAATCACGGCACGGTGGTTCACGAGATGGTGGTCGTCAAGACGGATATCCCCGCCAGCGCGCTGCGGGTGGTGAACGGCACAGTGGACGAAGCCGCAGCGGGCCAGGTCATCGGCGAGGTCGAGGAGTTTTCTCCCGGCAGCGCAACCCGTAGCGCTGCCTTCAATCTGCAACCTGGCAGTTACGTGTTGCTGTGCAACGTCATCGGGCATTACGGACACGGGATGCGGTTAGCGTTCACGGTTCGCTAGGTTCCTGGAAAGGCGCGTCAATCCAGGTCTGACCAATCCAGGTTTATCCGGGTTAGCCATGGCGGCTTTCCGGACAGGCGTGGGTAGGTTGACCCAGATAGAAGTGGTGACCTGGAAATTTTTCAACGATCGAGCCAACCGGCTATTGATCTTATAAAAAAGAATCATTATCATTCGTATTAGCATTATTATAGGGTGACGCAATGATCATTCACAGTATTCTTGACAGCGTAGGGGCAACACCTATCGTTCGCCTGTCACGCTTGTTCCGGGATTCGCGGTGCGAGGTACTCGCCAAGCTGGAAATGTTCAATCCCGGTGGCAGCGTCAAGGACAGGCCGGCGCGCTACATTGTCGAGCGAGGGCTGGCCGAGGGATCCATCCGACCGGACTCGCATATCGTCGAAAGCTCCTCCGGCAACCTCGCCATCGCGCTGGCCATGGTCTGCAGAATCTATGGGCTGCGGTTCACGGCGGTCGTCGACCCGAAGATCTCGCCGATTAACCTGCAGATCATTCGTTGCTATGGCGGCAATATTGAACTCGTCACCGAGAAGGATCGCCAGGGAGGCTATCTCGAAACCCGTATCGAACGTGTCAAGCGCGTGCTGCGTGAGCAGCCGGATGCCGTGTGGATCAACCAGTATGGCAACGATCGTAACTGGCAAAGCCACTACCACGGGGAAGGGGAGGAAATTCTGCGCCATCTGGATCATCCGGTGGACTATCTGGTGCTGGGGGTCAGCACCTCCGGCACCTTGCACGGCATCGCCCGGCGGTTGCGCGAGGCGTGGCCAAACTTGAAGGTCGTGGCCGTGGATGCGGTCGGTTCGGTGCTGTTCGGCACGCCGCCGTACCCCCGCGACCTGCCTGGAATCGGCGCCAGCCGCGTGCCGGAGTTGTTGAAGCGTGACGAGATCGGTCAGGTCATCCATATCGACGATTATGAATCGGCTGTCGCTTGCCGGGAACTGGTGAAACACGAAGGCATTTTCGCCGGTGGCTCGTCCGGTTCAGTGGTCGCTGCCATCCAGCGCCTCTCCACACGCATGCAACGCGCCACTCGCATTCTGACCATCCTCCCGGATCGGGGCGAACGCTATCTGGATACAGTTTATGACGACGACTGGCTGGCGCGCATGAAGAGCCGCCACCTGGCCCGCAAAAGCGGTTGTTCCATTGACGCACGCCTGGGGCAAACAGCATGACTATGTCATCGAAATCGCCGGATGTTCTCTATCTCAACCGCAGCGACATCGTCACATTGGGCGGCGAACACTCGCACATCTATGTTGATGCGGTAGGCGACGCACTGGCCGCGCACGCCTGCGGCGACTATGTGCAGCCGCTCAAGCCCTATCTGCGCCGGCCCGGCGCGGATCACATCGCCGACCGCATCATTGCCATGCCCGCTTATCTTGGCGGAGAGCCGGCGATCGCCGGCGTGAAGTGGATCGGCAGCAGGCATGACAACCCGTTGCAACGCGGGCTGGAGCGCGCCAGTGGTCTGATCATCCTGAACGATCCCCAGACCAATTACCCCATCGCCATCATGGAGGCCGGCCTGATCAGCGGCATGCGCACGGCGGCTGTCACGGCCGTCGCGGCCCGCCATCTGGCCAAAAAGGGGTTCGCGCACCTTGTTTGCATCGGCTGCGGCCCCATTGCCCGCATGCAGTTGACAACGATGCTCGAACAATTCCCGTCCATCGACAGGATCCACGTCTTTGACCGCAACCCGGATGCCGCCGAGTATTTGATCGAAGACGTCGCGGCGCATTTTCCCAAGATCAACTATCGGATTGAAACCGACGCCGAAAGCGCAATCGGCATGGCCGAGGTATTGGTGACATGCACGGTCGCCGATCAACCCTACATTTCATTTGACTGGTTACCTAAAGGCGCGTTCATCAGCAATGTCTCCATCATGGATCTGCACAAGGAAGTCTTCCTGAAAGCGGACAAGGTCGTGGTGGATGATTGGGAGCAGTGCAACCGCGAGAAAAAGATCATCCACCAACTGGTCACCGAGGGATCGTTCTCCCGCGCACGGCTGTACGCCGAACTGGGTGAGATCGTCATCGGAGCAAAGCCGGGGCGGGAGTCGGATGACGAAATCATCCTGCTGAACCCCATGGGGATGGCGATCGAGGATATCGCCTGCGCGCGTCATTTTTATCATCTGGCGCAGGCACGCGGCGTTGGCACGCAACTGCCGCTGTACGGTTGAGCCGCATGCAAACCCTACCCTCTCATCCGTACGCGCGCCGACTGACCCAAGACCTGTTCGATGCGCTCTGGCTGGAAGATCTCTACGGCTTTCGCAAGTACTGTATTTTTTCATCGATGGCTGACGGCGAAGGGGTTCTGGAAGTCACGCTGGACCGTGTACGGTCGCTGCACTGGCACGGACGCCGCGCCACCGGTCTGCGCCCATTCAGGGTTTCGAGCCGACCTGTGGTGTTGCATAGTGCTACGCAGGTGGCGGACTTGGAGGTGGTCGAGGTTGTCGAGACATTGCAAACAGCGGACTGGTGGAATGACCGGACAGACCGCTTTGCCCGGTTCTTCCGACTCGCCTGTGATCAGGCCGCGTTCGCGGCAGAGCGTGAATCCAATGTCGTGGCGCGACTCGGTGCCGCACCGGAGGATTTGCTGTCCTGGGAAGCCTTAAGCTGCCTGAAAGACCGGCCATTTCACCCGCTGGCGCGCACCAAGGACTGGGAAGAGGGCGACAGCACCCTCTACGCGGCCGAAACTATGACGCCCTTCCCGTTGCATTGGGTGGCTCTACCGCGAGACCGGGTACGAAGCGCCGCCCCCATCGCCGGGCAACCCCTTGCGGAGACCCTGCTCGACGGCACACAACGGGATAGGCTGAGCGCAACCGCCCGCACCTGCGGCGCCGGCGGCGATGACTGCGTGTGGCTGCCGGTCCATCCGTGGCAATGGGCGCGGCTCAACCGGCTGGCGCCGCCGGAACTGGTCGGCTGCATCGACCTGGGGACGGGGCCGGGAGCGGCGATCCCGACCGCTTCGCTGCGCACGCTCGCTGTCGTCGGGCGTTCCGGCGCCGCACATGGATGTGCAAGTGTCGCCAGAGGCAGGATGCCGGAAGCGACCACACATCTCAAGCTGGCACTCTCCGTTAACACCTTGGGCGTAGTTGAGAACCCTGCCGCCGCGCTACCTGCATAACGCCATGCTCGCCAGCGTTTGTCTGGAAAGCCTACATGAGCGGGACAACTGGCTGGCAGCGCACCTGCTGCTGTGTGACGAAAATCACTGGTGGGCACTGCGGCAGAGTGATTTGCTGGAAGACGATCCGGGTGAACTGGCCTGCCTGATCCGCCATTATCCGGCGCTGCCCAGTGCAACGCTGATCCCGATGGCGGCGCTCCCGGTGATAACCGCTGACGGCACGCTGCCAGCATTCGACCATCTGCTGGGTCGCACTGCGCGCGAAGACGAGGCTTGGACGTTGTTCGCCGACATGACTCGCGCTTTACTGGAGTTGGGTCTGCGCTGTTTCGCGCAAGGGGTGATGCCGGAACTGCACGGACAGAACGTGTTGCTGGCCTTTCAGGGGCGGCGGATCGTCGCGCTGGTTCTGCGCGACCACGACACATTGCGCATCTGCCCACCGCTGATGCAGGCCCAAGGTGTGGCAGTGCCGGACTACATGTTTGACCGTAGTGCGCCCAACACGCTGGAGCTGGACACGCCGCGCGAACTGCTGGCTTATCTGCAAACCTTGGCCATCGAGGTCAACCTGTACGCCATTCTCGCCGCGCTGGCCGAGCGCTATGGCCGGGAAGAGGCGCACGGCTGGCATATTGTCCGCACGGCGCTGGAAGCCTGTCTGGTGCGCGTGCCGCTGCCGGATGAAATCGCCGGTCAGACGAAGAGCCTGCTGCTGGATGAACCCATTTGGCCATTCAAACAGCTATTGGCACCCCTGCTCGCCCGCCCGATCCTCGGTACCGGCATGCCCAGCGCCATGGGGCAACTGGTCAATCCCTTGCTCTGCCCATCGAGCCATAACGGATGAGCGCTGTGCCATCGGGTTCGCGAAATCTTGCGCTGCTGCTGGCCTGTCAGGCCGTGACCACGCTGGGACTGATGGTGATGGTGCCCATTATGCCGCTGTACGTGGCGCTGCTGACGGATGTCGATGCGATCGGCGCGGCGCGCTGGAGCAGCCTTGCGCTGGCGGCGCCGGCGTTGAGCGCGCTGTGCGTCGCTCCCTATGCCGGCAAGTGGTGCGACCGCTTCGGTTATCGCCGCATGCTGCTGGTATCGCTGGCGGTGTTCATCGGCAGCATGCTGCTGATGGCGCTAAGCCCAAGCGTTTACGGTTTCATGCTGGGCCGCCTGCTGCAGGGCATGAGCACCCTTGGCGTGGTGCTCACCGCCTTCATAGCGTGTGCCAGCGACGATGCCTCGCGCGGGCGTTCGCTGGGCTTGCAGGGCAGCGCGGTCGCTTTCGGCGCATTTGCCGGCCCGGTACTGGGCGGCATAATGCTGGACTATTGGTCGCTCAAGCCGCTGCTGACGGTAAGCGCGCTGTTCACCGGCGTCACCGGCGGGCTCCTGTGGTGCTATCTCAGTGAGCCGCCTAAACCGGCGCCAGACCCGGATGTTCCCCCGTTTGCCGGCTTGCGCGCCCTGCTCGCCCATGCCGACCTGCGCAAGTGGATGCTCGCCGCCGTCTTGATACAGGCAGCAGCGTTCGCGCTCGTCAATGTCTTCGTGCTCTACCTGGCGGCGCGCTTCCCTGCGGCCGATGCCATCGCCAGCAAGGCCGGGTTTCTGCACGCCCTGAGCTGGTTCGCCGCCATGGTGGCCAGTCCGTTGTGGGGCCATCTCAACGACTGCGGCGAACCGCGACGCTATTTCACGCTGGCCGCCATCGGCTGCGCACTGTCCATCGGATTACTGATGGTTGTCGATCAGATCTGGCTGGTCGCCCTGCTGCGGGTAATCCAGGGGGCGTGCTATGCGGCCTTGGCGCAATCGATACTGCTGGCCTGCAGCCGTCAACTGCCCGCCTCAGCCTATGGTCATATGACGGGTTTGAGCAGCAGTTTCATGGTCGTCGGCCAACTGCTGGGGCCGCTGCTCATTATGGTCCTGACGCCGATCCTCGATCCCGTCAACCTGGTTTGGCCAGTGGTAGCGCTATTCCTGGCCGCCGGGCTGCTGGTCCGCAACGGCCAACATGCCACTTTAGTCTCCTCTTTTCAAAAGCATAACTAGAGAGGATCTCGATGTCCCTACACTCACCGGAACTTGCGCCAATAGAACGACGCTTGGTGGAGCAGTACCTCAACACCTATTGCCGGGAAACCGGTTGTTTCGACCCACGCCTTGCATCTAGCGAACCGGGATCCATCGAATTGCGCGCGCAGATTGAAATCTGGCGGGCTGCCGGACTGATGCCGTATCGGGTGTCGTTTGCCGGGACCGGGTATCAGTTGGCCGGCGCGCTGAGCTACTTCTCGCCGATCGGCTACCACCGCGTGGCGCCGTTCGCGTGGATCGGGCGGCACGGCGACTGGCGGCCCCTGATCGACGACGTGATGCCACTCGTCGATCTGATCGCCGACGCGCTCGCCGCGGCCAGCAAGCTTCCTGCCGATATGGCGAACCACCGTCGCGACCGCCTGAAGACACAGATGCGCAACAGCGTGGACAAGGTGCGTCGCTTCCACCGGCACCCGCCTACTGGGGCGCGTTCGCCTTTCCTGACAGCCGAGCAGGGCCTGCGCTTCGGCCACATTTTCCATGTCACCTCCAAGGCTTCGGAAGGCTTTAGCGAGGAAGACATGCAGCGCTACGCCCCCGAGTTGGGGGCGTCATTCCGCCTGCATTACTTCGCGGTGGCCACCAGCCTGCTGGACGCGCGCGTCCTGGACGGAGAACCCCTGCTGATCGATCCGGAAGCGACCCGCTTTGCCGCGGATTTGCTGGCCGGTGGCGATTATCGGCTATTGCCTTGCCACCCCTGGCAGGCCAATTATCTGTTGGGCCTGCCTGAAATTAATGCGCTGGTAAAAAGCGGCTCGCTGATCTCGCTGGGCCCGTTGGGTGAAGTGGCCTGGCCCACATCCTCGGTACGCACGGTGTGGTTGCCTGGTCAAAGCCTGTTCCTCAAGCTGTCGCTCGATATCCGCATCACCAATTTCATACGTAACAACCCGCCCGAGCAGGTCGAGCGGGCGCTGGATGCCAGCCTCGCACTGTCCTTGCTGCCATGGCACGTGCTCGAACAATCCGTGTTCCGCATCCTTCCGGAGTTGGGCAGCCAGACTTTAAAGCTGTCGAGTGAAGCGCTGCGCGCCGCTTGCGCGGTGGTGTACCGGCAAGCGATGCTACCTGAGGAGGCCGGGCACGTTCAGGTGGTCGCGTCGGTGCTGGAGGAACCGGCCGATGGAGAGATCCCCTTGATGGCCTTGCTGCGGCAAGCCGCCGGGGGGCAAACGCCCGACGAGGCGCTGGTTCGGATGTGGTGGACGCGTTACCTCGACGTCATGCTGCTGCCGTTGCTGCGCCTGTTCTCGGATTACGGTATCAGCCTGGAAGCACATCTGCAAAACGCCATGGTGGCTTTCCGCGACGGCTGGCCGGTGCGCGGCTACGCGCGGGATATGGAGGGCACCAGCATCAGCCGCGCGCGCTTCCCGTTCCTTGATCGGCTGAAGCCCGACAGTCCTGCGCTTTATGGGGAAGAACAGGCATGGTATCGCTTCCAGTATTACGTGCTGGTCAATCATGTGGGCCATGTGATCGCCTGCCTGGCCCGCACCGGACTGACCACCGAGGCCGTGCTGTGGCAGGACACGGCAGAGCGGCTCGATGCGACCGGCAACCCGCTGGCGCAGCAGTTACTCAACCAGCCTACGCTGCCGGCTAAAGCCAACATGCTCAGCAGTTTCCATCAACACGGCGAACGTCCAGTCTGGGTCGAAATTCCAAACCCCATGCTGGTTCGCAGTTCTTGCGCATCCCTGCGACGTGCAGGGATGCGCAAGTGTCGCGGGAGGCAGGATGCCGGGAGCGACCGCTCACTGCACTTGGGCATCCTGCCCGGCGAAAGGTAAACCCATGCAACCCTGCGATTATCAAAACCTGATCGGCAGTCCGGCCTATCGGCAGGCCAGCCGTCGCGTGCTGCGCCAACTGCTGGAGGCGCTATTGTTCGAAGACGCTGTGCCGCACTGCGAGTGGCAGGGCGAAACGCTTACCGTTCCCGGCCGCCGCGCCGACGATGTATCCGTCAGCTACCAATGCCAGGCGCGGTGTACCTTCAGCTTTGGTCGGATGCGCATCACCACGCCTTTGCTGCGCAACGACAACGGCGTCACCGAAGAAGCTGGCGATCCCGCGCTGTTCCTGGCGGAAATCGCCCCCTGGCTGGCCGCTGACGAGAGTCGGCTCAGCCAGTTTGCGGCGGAACTGCTATCCACCCAGATCAAGGATGCGCAAACCCTGCATGCCCGGGGCGATAAGGTGTTGCGGGGCTCCGATTACGATACGGTGGAATCACGGCTGACCGATGGCCACCCCTACCATCCGAGCTACAAATCGCGGCTGGGTTTTACGCTGGATGACAATGGTGCCTATGCGCCGGAATTCGCGCCTGCCGTGACGCCGTTGTTGTTGGCGGTGCGTCGTGATCGCAGCCACTGGGCCGTCAGCGCCACGCTGAACGAAGACGTTGCGGTGCGCGCGCTGCTGGGCGAAGCCGACGGGCGGCATTTTCGCAACGAACTGACCCGGCGCGGGTTGCGGCCCGAAGACTACCTGCCGCTGCCAGTGCACCCCTGGCAGTGGGATGAAGTGATCCTGCCCGGTTATCACCCGGCGCTGGCGCGTGGCGAGTTATTGCCGATCGGGCCGCTGACGGACCGCTACTTGCCACAACAATCGATCCGCACCCTGAGCAACCTGAGCGACCGCAGCCGCCTGTCACTCAAGCTGGCGATGAACCTCGTCAACACTTCCGCCTCGCGGATGCTGGCACCCCACATGGTGCAGAATGCACCGGTCATCGGCGACTGGTTGCTGGCGCTCGTGGAACGTACCGGCTGGCCCGAACCTCTGCCGCGTCCGGTGCTGCTGCGCGAAGTGGCGGGCGTGAGCTTCACGCCGCCGGTATCGGCGCACGGCCAATACGGGGCGCTGTCGTGCATCTGGCGCGAGAGCGTGCATAACCACCTGCGGCCGGGTGAAGCTGCGGTGCCAATGACCGCCGTGATGCATGTGGACGCCGACGGACGGCCCTTCGTCGACCAGTGGGTAAAATGCCACGGCGCCGAACATTGGCTGGGACGGCTGATCGAGCGGGCCTGTCTGCCGGTGCTGCACCTGTTGTGGGCACACGCCACGGCGCTGGAGTCGCACGCGCAAAACATGGTACTGCTGCATGAAGACGGGCTACCGGCGCGCGTGGCGCTCAAGGATTTCGACGGCGGCGTGCTGTTTTGCAAAGCGCCGCTGCCCGGTTCCGCGCCGGTGCTCACCGCGCTGCCCGCCGAGTATCTCCGGGTCAACCCAGACTCCTTCCTGGAGACCGACGACGCCAACGAGTTGCGCGATTTCACCTTCGACGCGCTGTTCTTCGTCAACCTGGCGGAATTGGCTTGGCTGTTCGAGTGCTTCTACGGCATGGCGGAAACGCGGTTCTGGCAGATCACTGGCGAGGTGCTGCGAGCACACCAGGAGCGACATCCACAATGGGCGGCGGGTTACGCGCGCTTCGACTGCTTTGCCGAGCAGGTCGGCATCGAACTGCTCGCGAGCCGGCGCTTTCAGCCGGAGATTCGTCTGCGCACCCGGCTCACGCCCAATCCGCTGGCGCACGCGGAGCGTCAGTGATGAGTTTAAAGGCGCGCCTGCTGCGAAATGACGCCGTATACGGATTGTTTTGCTCTATTCCCGCCGCACTGAGCGTAGAACTGATCGCGGCTGCCGGTTACGACTTCGCGGTGATCGATCTGGAGCACACCTTGACCGGCAACGAGCAACTCGCTGCGATGCTGCTGGCCGCTCGCGCCAGCAGCATCGCAGCGCTGGTGCGGGTGGCCGCCCCGTATCAAGCGCTGCAGGCGCTGGACGCCGGCGCAGAAGGTATCGTGTTTCCGCGCGTCCGTTCAGTGGAGGCCGCGCGCGAGGCAGTGCGCCTTTGCCATTTCGCGCCGCGCGGCGAGCGTGGCCTGAACGCCACGTGGCACAGCCGCTACGGTCGTGACGACCTGCCGGTCGCAATGGACGCCGCGCGTGAGCACACGTTGGTGATCGCCATGATCGAAGACACAGAAGGTCTCGCTCACGCCGACGCCATCGCGGCGGTGGACGGGGTGGACGTCCTGCTGGAGGGCGCGGTCGACCTCTCGCAGTCGCTCGGTTTGCCCTGGCAGACACGCCATCCAGACGTACGCGCGGCGGTGTCGCGCATTCGCGAGGCTGCGCGGCGCCACGGCAAGACGTTCTGCGCGCTGCCGCGCGCGCCCGAGGATTTTCAGGTCTGGTACCGGGATCAGGTCCGCATGTTCATCCTGGGCGATGATCGCGGCATCGCCCGCCGCGCCATGGCGGCTCATCTGGCCCAGCATCAATTAAGGGACATCAAACAATGAACCTGCAACACTTGCGCAATTATCTGGAGAGCCGCACGGAACCCGTGTGCGCCTACCTGTATGATCTGGCGCACTTGCGCCAGCGCGTCGACATGCTGCGCCGCTCGCTCCCCCTACAGTGCAAGCTGTTCTACGCCATCAAAGCGAACAACGACGCGCTGATCCTGCAGGCGTTACTCAACCGTACCGACGGCTTCGAAGTGGCATCGCTGGGCGAAATCCAGCGCGTGCGCGCCATCGACGGCGACGTGCCGATCGTGTTCGGCGGTCCCGGCAAGACCGATGCCGAACTGGAAGGCGCTCTGGAGCAACGGGTCATGTTGATCCACGTGGAAAGCGAACACCAGTTGCGGCGACTCGACTGGATCGCGCGCCGCCGCAATCTGGTGGCGGACATCCTGTTGCGCGTCAACCCGGCACACGTGCCGCCGTGCATGGATGCACAAGTGTCGCCCGAGGCAGGATGCCGGAAGCGACCGCAGCAGGCCACGCTGCGCATGGGTGGGCAAGCCACCCAGTTCGGCATTGAAGAGGCGCAGATCCCCACTCTCATCGAATTGGCCCAGACCCTGCCGGGTGTCCGCCTTAAGGGGCTACACATTCATGCGATCTCAAATAACCTGAACGCGCAGGCCCATCTCGCTCTGGTGGAACACTACTTCGATCTGGCAGAAGCATGGCAGCGCCGCTACCGTCTGGTGTTTGAGTGTCTCAATGTCGGTGGCGGAATCGGCGTGAACTATGCCGACCCGCACGTGCCGTTCCACTGGGAAGGTTTCTGCGCCGGACTATCGGCGCTTATCGCGGCGCGGCGCCCCGGCTTCCAGATCGTCTTCGAGTGCGGGCGGTTTATCGCTGCCGACTGCGGCTATTACCTCGCCGAAGTCACCGACGTGAAAACCAACCACGGCAAACACTTCGCGATTCTGCGCGGCGGGTCGCACCATTTCCGGCTACCAGTGTCCTGGCGGCACAACCATCCGTTCATGGTACTGGCGCGCGACGCGTGGCCTTACCCATTTTCGCGTCCAGCCGTGCACGATGCCCCGGTCACATTGTGTGGCGAGCTCTGCACACCCAAGGACATCCTGGCGCGCGACGCCCATGTCGAGCGCCTACGCACGGGCGATTGTGTGGCCTTCCTGCTGGCCGGCGCCTATGGCTGGCACATTTCCCATCACGACTTCTTGAGCCATCCCCATCCCGAACGGGTGTACCTGGACAACGGTATGGAAAGGGTCTGACGATGCGCCACTGGCTTCCCATTCACTTTGTGTTGCTCACCCGGTGGAGGAAACCTCCTTGGCCGCCTCCCTGTACGCGTTCTTCACTTTCATGATCGATCGACTCATCAATATAACAAAGAGGCCTCTATGAAAATTCGTTTATCCGTATTGACCAGCGCGGTCGCGCTGGCGTTTTCGGTTCCCCAGGCAAACGCGGAGACGCCGGATCAGGCCGCACCGGCCACAAAGCTTCCCGCCGTGAACGTGACCGCCGAGCGCAGCGGCAGTTTCAAGTCCGATGTCGTTCAGGTCGGCACATTCCGCGACATGGCGCCGCTCGATGTCCCGCAGGCCAGCAACGTGGTCACGCGTGAAGTACTCGACGCGCAAGCGGCAACGACGCTGTTTGGTGCCCTGCGCAACACGCCCGGCGTGTCGCGCACCGCGTTGAACGGTTCAACCTACGATAACCTTGCGGTTCGCGGCATTCTGATCGATAACCGCAGCAGCTACCGCCTCAACGGTGCGCTGACCATCGTCAATCTGGTGGACGTGCCGCTGGAGAACAAGGAGCGTGTCGAGGTTCTCAAGGGCGTGTCCTCGCTGTACTACGGCTTCGTGCCGCCGTCCGGCATCGCCAATCTGGTGACCAAGCGCGCTGGCAAGGAACCGCTGTCCAACCTCGCGCTTTCGGCCAACCAGTACGGCGGCGTGAACGCCCACGTCGACCTGGGCCGCCGTTTCGGCAGCCAGCAGCAATTCGGCGCGCGCGTCAACCTGGTCGGCGGGCGCGAAGAGATCGGCATCGACAATTTCTCCGGCGACCGCTCGCTTGCCGCGGCTGCATTCGACTGGCGCGCAACCGCCGCGCTCAGTTTCAAGCTCGATCTGGAACACTATCGCAAGGAGTCCACGGAACAGGCGGCGATCGAGGTGCCTGCAGCCATCGGCGGTATCATCACGCTGCCCGCCGTGCCGGACAATCGCATCAATCTGGGCGGCGAATGGGGGAAATACTCTGCCAGGGCGACGAATCTGCTGTTCCGTGCCGACTACGCGCTGAACGACCAGTGGGGCATGTTCCTGGAGGCTGGCAAGTCACGCACCAGCCGCGACCGCAATTACTCCGAGTTCCGCAATTACAACCTCGCCACCGGCCAGGGCGACATGGCAGTTTTTTTCAGCCGTGGTCAGGAATGGAACGTCGAAAACTACCGCGCCGAGATCTATGGCCGCGTGCCGGGCCAGTGGTTCACACACGAGATCTCATTCGGCTATACGATGCACAAACGCAACCAGGATGCGTTCAGCTTTCCCCCCGCCACCGTTCTGGTGGGCTCCCAGAATCTGTATAACCCGGTCAGCATTCCTGCACAATTCCCCACCGTCGCATTCACCTCGAATCCGTCCTCGCTCGATGATCGCGGCTGGTATTTGTCCGATCGTCTATTGATCGGTGAGAAATGGCAAGCCATGGTGGGTGTGCGCGGCAGTGATTACGAGAGTGTCACGAAAACCACCCGCTACCAGGCGGACAAGGTCAATCCGGCGCTGGCGCTGCTGTACAAGCCGGTGACCAATGTGTCCCTCTACGCGAGCTATCTGGAAGGTCTTGAGGAAAGCGGCCAGGCGCCGGCCGGTCGCCTCAATGCCGGGGAAGTGCTGCCGCCCGCGTTGTCGAAGCAAAAGGAAATCGGCGTGAAGGCGCAAGTTGCGCAGGGCGTGCTGTTGCAGGTGGCGTATTTCGACATCAAGCGTCCATCGACCACGACGACCAATAACGTGTTCGCTCTGAACGGACTTGCGCAGTTCAAGGGGCTGGAAATGGCAGCCTCCGGTGAAGTGACGAAGCAACTGTCGCTGATCGCGTCGGCGCTGTTGCTGGATGCCAGGCAGTTGAACGCGACCAACCCCGCAACCTACGGCAAGGTGCCTGATAACACGCCGGAGCGGATCGGCAGCCTGTTCGGCGAATACCGCCTGCCTGGTGTACCAGGACTGGCGCTCAGCGGCGGGGCGTATTACATGGGCCAGCGTCCGGTCAATAACGAGAACCAGGCGTTCATCGACAGCTACACGACATTGTCCCTGGGGGCGCGTTACACGACCCGCATCGCCGACAAGCGCACCACATTCCAGGCGGTGCTCGACAACGCGACCGACAAGAACTACTGGAACACCGCCGGCAGCGGCATACTGGGCGTCGGCGCGCCGCGCACGCTGAAAGTCGTGGCAAAGGTCGAATTCTGATCGCCGCTGTTGTCCTGCCTGTCATTTCGAGTGGCCTTTAGCGCCCGCGAAAGCGGGGGGAGAAATCCTTGTCTCGAGTCTCGAGTCTCGAACGAATGTGAGAGAACTTTGAGAGATCTTTGAGGGATCTTTTAAGATTCCTCACATTCGTTCGGAATGACAGGTGTTGTTTTTAGAATCAGGCAGCTACCTGCAACAGATCTATCTGCTGCTGCCACAACAAACGAGGCACGAATGAAATCATCACGCCGAAAAAGCTGTTCCAAAATTTACTCTGGAATCTATTCTGGGAGCGAAGCAGCGTCTTCGTGACATGGTAACGCGATTGCTGAATCACGGCGCAGCAAGGATGGCCCGCATCAGCCTGCGTGTGCTGGGCGCGGTGTTCGGCGGCTACGCACTGAGCGCGCTGCTGGTCGCGGCGGCGGGCGCCGTCATGGCCCGTCTTGGCATGGCGCGATCCGAAGCCGTGGTCCTGGCGGCGATGCTGGGCTTCGTCGCGTATTTGTGTTTGCTGCTGTGGGGCTTCAGCGTCAAGAGCGTGGCGCGGCTTTGGCTGGTGTTGGCGGGCGCGGCGGCGATGATGGCCGCCTTGTTGTGTTTATTTGTCATCCCGAACGATAGTGAGGGATCTTGCTTAAGATTCCTCGCTGTGCTCGGAATGACATAGCAAAGGAACCTCTGATTAAGTCAGAGGTTCCTGCGGCACATGGATGTGCCGCCATTTTTCAAACACGAAGTGTTTGAAAAATGAAGAAAAGCAAAAACCACGTTTTTGCTTTTCTTGCTCTGAGAAGTCCAGGATGGACTTATTCAGAGCTTCCTAAAGGGAAGTAGAGGGCACAACGATGGAATCGACCTTCCGCAAATCCATGGCCTGGCTGCACACCTGGGCGGGTGTTGTCATTGGCAGCGTGCTGTTTGCGATTTTCTGGATGGGGACGCTCAGTGTGTTCGACAAAGAGATCGACCGCTGGATGATGCCGGGGACGCGGCTGGCGCCGAGTATGCACAGCGTTTCCCTCGACCGCGTGGCGCATGCCGTCACCGCGACGCTTCCTGCGGACGCGAGCCAATGGCGGATCAATCTGCCAACCGAACGCGTGCCGGTGCTGCGTCTTTCGTATCAAGACGGCGCCGGGAACGCCATCGTCCGACAGATCGACCCGGCGAGTTATCAGCTCATCCCGGACCAGGGAACCAGGGCTGGCACCGGTTTCATCTTCCCCTTCCACTACGGCCTGCATCTCAAGTGGATGGATCTGGGCGAATGGCTGGTCGGTCTCGCCGCCATGACGATGCTGGTGCTGTTGGTTTCGGGCGTGATCATCCACAAGAAGATCTTCGCCGAGTTCTTCACCTTCCGGCCTGCGAGGCGCCTGCAACGCAGCAGCCTGGATCTGCACAACCTCACCGGCGTGCTCTGGTTGCCGTTCCATTTCGTGATCACGCTCTCCGGGCTGATCATTTTCATCGGCGTTTACTTTCCGCAGGCGCACCTGGGCGCCTACGGTAGCGGCAACGAGGCCAAGGCGGCTTACACAGCCGAGGCCTATGGCAGTTATACACGCCCCAAAGCCAACCAGCCTGGCACGCTGGCTTCATTGGACGCCATGGCGAGCCATGCCGAGCGCGAATGGGCCGGAGGACGGCCGTTCTTGGTGCGCGTGTGGCATCCGCAGGATGCCAACAGCTACGTCGAGGTACGCCGTTCCTATGCCCAGGATATCACGATGAACCGGGACCAGATCTACTTCGACGCAAGCACGGGAGCCGTGCTGCATCGCTTCGAAGCGGCACCGGTGATGACGGTGCAGCGCTTCATCTCGGGTCTGCATTTCATCCAGTTCGAGCACTGGACGCTGCGCTGGCTGTACTTCCTGGCAGGTCTGTCCGGCTGCGTAATGATCGCGACCGGCTTCCTGTTCTGGCTGGAAGCGCGGCGCGCGCAGCATGCTAAAAAGGGCCTGGCCGGGGTGCGCATGGTCGAGGCGCTCACCCTCGGCAGCGTCACCGGCATCATCATCGCCACGCTCGCCTTCTTCATCGCTAACCGGCTGTTGCCGCCTTCCCCTCTATTGGGCGCGAGCTTCGCCGGGACCGGCCGCGCTGAGCTGGAGATGTGGGTCTTCTACCTGGTGTGGATACTGACCTTCGCGCATGCCGCCTGGCGCGTGCGCGCCGACCCGGCGACCCAGCCCGCGCGCCGCGCGTGGCGGGAGCAAAGCGGAGCCATCGCGGCCCTGGCGGTGCTGGCCGTGGCCTTGAACTGGATCACCACCGGCGATCATCTGTGGCGCGCCCTGGGTGCCGGCCTGTATGGCGTGGCGGGCATGGATGTCCTGCTGCTGCTGGGCGCTGCCGTGGCCGGGTGGACGGCGCGCAGGCTGCGGTCACGAACCGTGGCGTCAACCACCGTAGCCCCGCGCGAGGCCGACCATGCATGAGGCGCTTGATCTCGCCCTGGCCCTGACCGCGAGCTACCTCGGCTTCGCCTGCCTGGCCTTATCAATGCCCAGGCATTGGCGGGACGTGACCAGTGATCTGGCGCTGCCTGCGGGACGCGTCACCGCCTTGCATGCGATCGGCTACTCGGCGTTGGCCGTGAGCCTGGTGCTTACGCTGCTGCGCGATGGAGCGAGCTTTGGCAGCGTGCTGTGGGTGCTGGTGCTGACGGCCGGCGCCGCCACAGTTGCCTTCACCCTGACGTGGCGGCCCGCCTGGCTGCGGCTGGCGGTGCGAGTAGCGCGAGTAGCTCAGCGGCGGTTCTTGCGCATCCCTGCGCTCACCGCACTTGGGCATCCGCCGTGCAGGGATGCACAAGTGCCGCCAGAGGCAGGATGCCGAAAGCGGCCTGCCCGGCGTAAGCCGCGTGCCCGCCAGCGTGAAGAACGAGGCACGCGCAGCAGCGACGACAAGGATCCGAAGTATTGAGGTGTGTTTATTTTTTTTGATGCGCAGACGGCAACGACTCTGCTTGGGGCTTTGCGCAACACTCCAGCGGCACCCAATGACAGAGGGTTGTCATCCCGACCCTCGCGAAAGTGGGGAGAGGGATCCTGGTTTTGGTGCAGCCGCACACAAGCACGTAAGGCGCAATAACCGAACGGCATTGCATCAAATGCAAATGGTCACGAGATTGACGTTAGCCGAAAAGCTTGGTGTCAGGGCTTGCATTAACGCATAGTCCCTGCTATTGCTATTGCTATTGTTCATTTCATAAAGGGTGTTGCATTGCAAGACTTGACACCAAATCTGAGACTTCGTTGACCGCCTCGGCAATTCGATACGCTGAGCTCACGGATGCCGCAGTCGCTGTTATTATCAGTACCAGATTTTTAAACAAACGATAAATCAGTAATTTATGGATTCCCGCCGCAACCTGCCCTCGAGTGCTGTAATCGGGGGCGGGAATGACGAATTATTTAGAGATGCCCTTAACCCGTTTATATTCGCTGGCGCGAATCAAAAGTTCAATAGTCGTTTCCAGTTTTATCAGGCGTTCGGTCAGGTTCTCGAGCCTGGCCTGCTGTGCCTTAATGACCTCACCTTGGCGAACAACTTTGTCCTCCAGCTTGATCATGGATGTCAAGGCGCCCCATACACGCTCTGTAATACTCATTTATGCTGTCTTCCTGGCTTTGGCCGCTTTTTCTTCCATTGCGGCTATTCGCTTGTCACTTTCTTCAACAAAGGATAGTACCTCATCAATCGAATTGGCAGCGCGATTGGCCGCTGCCATTGCGGCATCGGCTAACGCGCCCAACTCCTCCTCTGCCTCTGCCGAATTGTACGCTACAGCACCCCGGCGCATCAGCTCAGCAACAGGTAAACCGAGTTTTTTGGCTTTCGCACTAATAGCTTTTTTTTCTTGCGGTGTAGCTTGTATTACGATTCGCTCGATTGCTGTTGCGGCCATACTTCTCCCCGTAGATAGTTTTGATGTACATGGACTGTGTATGTACATAGTACACGATATAGAGGGTGGCTTGTCAAGCACGCTACGCTCGCTTACATATGAGATTGTAAATAGTTGTGGATGCCGACTTTCTGGATCAACTCCAGTTGGGTCTCTATCCAGTCAATGTGCTCCTCGGTATCTTCAAGCAGTTTCTGGAAAAGCGCTTTGGAAACATCATCACCCTGGTTGCGGCAGTATTGCAGGGCCTCGCGCAACGGTGGCGCGGCCTGCATTTCCAGCGCCAGATCCAGCTTAAGTTGCTCTTCGACGTTTTCGCCGATATTGAGTTTATTCAAATCCTGCAGATTGGGGATGCCTTCGAGAAACAGGATACGATCCATCAGATGTTCAGCGTGCTTCATTTCCTCAATGCTTTCCGCGCGGATTTTCTCCGCGAGTTTCTTGAAGCCCCAGTTTTGCTGCATCTTGGCATGCATGAAATACTGGTTGATGGCGGTGAGTTCGTAGGTAAGCTGCTGATTGAGATATTCGATAACTTTCTTGTCGCCTTTCATAGCCAGACCCTCTAATTTAAAGTGTCATCTAGCATAACAGCAAGCAGGCAAGACAAACAAGAAAGAGCGCTAAGCGGCGATTCCCTGGTCTTCAGCGCTGGCTCTTGAACTGGCGGCGAGAGCCCGATTGAGACATGTTTTGGCGCACGTAGCGCAGCGGCCACATTGGGTAGCCACTTTCAGTTCGTTACGCAGGTCACGCAGGCTACAGGCTCCCCGCAATACGGCGTGGTGGATGTTGCTTTCAGTTACGGCATGGCAAAGGCAGACATACATGATCAATCACCCAAGTTGATAACCTGAGGCTTACTATAAATCTAAATGAGAATGATTGTCAATACATTTTAGATTCGCGTGTGGGTCGAGTGTATCGACTATTATGAATCCAGCGTTATCAGCCCCACGGAGTAAATTAGGCTCGATTTGTAGCATAAGGCTTGACAAGCGTAGCGCAAATGATAATAATTCTCATTGTTGATTGTGAGATGGGAAGTTCATGTCTATATTGTCTGGCGTGGTTGATTACGGTGTCATAGGTTTTTTGCTGTTGCTCAGTATATGGGCGGTGGCAGTAGCGGTAGAGCGCTGGTCGTTGTACCGGCGGATTGATGTCGCCCCATTCCCCAGCGCCCAGGCCCTGGAGACCGAGTTGACGCGCCGTCTTACCATCATCGGCACCATCGCCGCCAATGCGCCCTATATTGGCTTGCTGGGCACGGTGTTTGGCATCATGCTTACCTTTCATACCCTGGGCACCGAGGGCACCATGGACGTGCGTTCCATTATGGTAGGACTGAGCTTGGCTCTCAAAGCCACGGCCATGGGATTGATAGTAGCTATCCCCTGCGTAGCCATGAATAATGTTCTGCGCCGTCAGGTGAAAGAGTTGATCACCCGTTACGAGGTGCAGCGTGGAGCGTGAGATTGATCAGATCAATGTCATCCCGCTGGTGGATGTGATGCTGGTGTTGCTGGTAATTGTGTTGACCACAGCCACCTTTATCTCCACAGGACAGATTCCGATTGATCTGGCCAAGGCCAAACACGCCGCCGCAGCCGTCGAAAAGCCCTTGGTGATTACCTTGAAGCCTGACGGCAGTGTGTATGTGAATCAACAGACGGTTGCCATGGATGGGTTGGCAGGCGCGCTGGACACCTATGCCAGACAGACGCCGGTGGTGGTGCGGGCAGACCGTGCGACCGTGCTGGAGCGTTTTGTCGAGTTGATGGATGCCGTGAAGGGGTTAGGATTTACACAGGTTAGCCTGGAGGTAGAGCGCGTATGAGCGTGGCGATGCTGGATGGCTGGATGGCTGGATGGCGGCACAGATACGCAGCAGGGAGCTGGGCGACATCGTTGATCCTGCATGGTCTGCTGGGTGGCATGATAGTCTGGTTCATCACACCCACGGCGCTCCCTGAAATAGAAGCACCCTTCCGCTGGGATGTGGCGCTGGTGTCGGCGCCCGTATCTGCATCGGCGCCGTTGACAACCCCAGCTTCGGTAGCAAAATCATCAGCGGCGCAGCCTGTGCAAGCGCCACGTGCGCGCCCTGTGCCAACACCTGCTGAATCCGCCGCTGCTGTGCCCAGTCCTATGCCAGAAGCGGCACCATTATCTGCACCCCGAGCCAATACAGTGGCCAGTACAGTGACAAGTGAGCTCGTGGCGCAGCCGTCAGTGGTTTCCTCTCCATCTACCACTGAGCACCAAATGCCCGGCGCGGCAGACGTGTTGGCGCCTCCATCCATTGTGGCGCCAGTTGTGGCGAGTGCCCCATTGAACCCGCCACCGAGCGCCGTCAACACGGCCGAACTTGCCGATCAGTTATGGCGTCGTATGGAGGCGCTGAAGCGTTACCCATATCTCGCCCGACGGAATGGTTGGGAGGGCAAGGTATTTATCAAGGTCGTGCTCGGTGGCGATGGCCGCCTGCTGCACGCCGAGATTCAGGAGAGTTCGGGGCATGAGGTGCTGGATCAGGATGCCCTGCAGGTGTTGCGCGCGGCCGCCGCGCTGAAAGTCGATTCAAACTCGTCCTGGCAACAACAGGCTACGTTTACCCTTCCCGTGGCGTATCGCTTGCAAAGATAGCAAAGATAAAGGAGGGGGTGGATGCACACACATTACGAGTGATTTTTATGGAATTTATCAGAAATAGTTATCATTTGCATTCTCATTATTATTTATATTAACATAGGGGATAAAAGCATGACACAACACGCACACCTTTTAAGAATCTCAGTATTAATGGCCTTGGCTTGCCCAACGGCGGTCGTCATGGCGCAAGAGGCGCGCACGGTGGAGATCATCGGCACGCCGGAAGCGTTGGAGCGCATTCCGGGTTCGGCTGAAATTATTGATAAAAAGACGCTGGAAAACAGCCGCGTTTTCACCATCAATGAAGCCCTGCGCAAAGTGCCGGGCGTGATAACGCGCGACGAAGAAGGCTTTGGCCTGCGGCCCAACATTGGCATTCGCGGTTTAAACCCTACGCGTTCTACCAAGTTGTTATTGCTGGAAGACGGCATTCCCCTGGCGTACGCTCCTTATGGCGCAAATGAAACCTATTATCATCCGCCGGTGGATCGCTTCGAGCGCATTGAAGTGCTCAAGGGTTCGGGGCAGATTATCTATGGCCCACAGACCATCGGTGGCGTGATCAATTACATTACTCCTGTGCCGCCTGCCCAGCCAGGTGGCGCGATCACCCTGAGCGGGGGGAATCGCGATTATTTCAATGGCCGCGTTAATTATGGTGGCACCTGGGGAAACAAGGGCTTGTTGTTTGACTATGTGCGCAAGCAGGGCGATGGTGCGCGTGATAACACCCATGCGCAGATCGACGATTTCAATATCAAGGCGGTATTGGCTCTAAGTGCGCAGCAGGCGCTGACGCTGCGTGCCAACTACTTCACCGAAGAATCGAACGTCACTTATTCCGGCTTGACCGAAGCAGAATATGCAGTGAATCCCCGCCAGAATCCCTTCAAAAACGACTTCATGTACGCCGACCGCTACGGCGTTTCCGCCACGCATGAGTTTGTGTTCAGTGACGATGTGGTATTGACCACCAATCTCTATGGTTCAATTTTTCAGCGCGATTGGTGGCGGCAGTCGAGCAATTCCGGGCAACGACCGAACGACAGCAGCGATCCGGCCTGCGGCGGCATGGCCAATCTAAATAGCACCTGTGGCAACGAAGGCCGGTTGCGTGAGTATTACACGTGGGGCGTGGAACCACGCCTGCGCGTTAACCATGCTTTATTAGGGATAAAGAGCGAGGCTGACATGGGCGTGCGTGCCCATTATGAGACACAGGACCGCATCCAGCGGAACGGTGCCACGCCCATGGCGCGCACGGGTACCGTGACGGAAGACAACGAACGCAAGAATCAGGCCTACGCGCTGTTTGTGCAAAACCGTTTCCTTTTTGACAATTGGACGTTGACGCCGGGTGTGCGTGTGGAGTCCATCAAGTTTGAACGCACCAATCAACTTGCTAATAGTGGTGCGGGTGTGAGCGGCAAGACTGATCTCGCCGAGGTTATTCCGGGCATCGGCGCCACCTATAATCCAGCCAGGAACCTCACGGTTTTTGCCGGTGTGCATCGCGGTTTTGCGCCGCCGCGTACCGAAGACATCATCAGTAATACCGGGGGCACGGTGGATATTGATGCAGAAAAAAGTGTGAACTTTGAGCTGGGTGTGCGCAGTCAGCCACATGCCGGCGTCAATGTGGACGCCACTGTGTTCCGCATGGATTTTGAGAATCAGGTGGTTCCGGCGAGCGTGGCAGGTGGCACGGGCGCCAGCCTCACCAATGGCGGTGAGACGCTGCACCAGGGCGCGGAACTGGCGTTGCGGTTAAACGGCAGTGAGTTAATGAGTATGCCGCACAACGTCTATCTACAAGCGGCCTACACTTATTTGCCGACCGCCAAGTTCACTGGCACGCGCACCAGCAACATCACGGCGGGTGTAAATGTCAGCGGTAACCGACTGCCCTATGCGCCGGAAAACCTGCTGACTGCCACGCTAGGCTATGCCCATTCCGCAGGATTCGATGCGCGCCTTGAGGCAGTCTATGTGGGCGAGCAGTTTAGTGACGACTTGAACACCGTCACGCCCACCGCTAACGGACAGCGTGGCTTGATCTCCGGCTACACTCTCTGGAACGCGGTGCTGAATTACCATGTGAAACCTGTCAACAGCACAGTGTTCCTGACATTGAAAAATCTGACTGATAAGGAATACATTGCGGATCGTTCGCGCGGTATTTTGCCGGGCAGCCCGCAGTTAGTGCAGGCAGGGATTAAGTATTCATTTTAAGAATGCCTGATGTATTGCCATTGGCAATACGTTAAGGTGTGCGGTTATATATACTCCCCCCCTGGGGCGCTGTTGCGCCCCTTTTTTTATGGCGCGCCCTTGTGCGCCCCTTTTTTATTGCCGTTGAATTGATTAAAACCACAAATGAAATTTGCGCAACGAATGTATGGCGTGTCACGGCAAAAATACACTCGGATTTATTGCCTTGCCGATGCCGGCATCAAGCCCGGTGTTGAATATGGAATAAAATAAAAAACTCTGGAATGTCATTTCGAGCGTAGCGAGAAATCTTGGGACTCAAGTCGAGTATTGAAGCAGCGCTACAATGTCAGGATTTCTCGCTACGCTCGAAATGACATGCTTCATAGCTTGATATGGGTTGGCACGTTTTTTGTCACCACGCGGAAATTACACCATTTCGGTAGGATCCACATCCAGCGCCCACCGTACCTTGCGTTGCCCCGGTATTTTTTTCAGGCCAGGGAGCCAGGCATCGAGAAGTTGATGTAAATCGCTGCGGCGTGTGGCTTGTATGAGCAAGTGCGCGCGATAATGTCCGGCGCGTTTTTCCATCGGTGCTGGCACCGGCCCCAATAATTCTACGCCTGCCATGTTGAGCACTTGTGCAGCTTCACGCGCCTGGTTGAGAAATTGTTGCGGGTAATCTCGGTGACTGGCCTCGGCGCGCAACAGCGCCAGGGTGCTGTAAGGAGGCAGCCCCACGTCACGACGTTCTTCCAGCGCCGCTTCTGCAAAGCGGTGGTATCCCTGTGTCAGTAAAAGTTGTAACAAAGGATGGTCAGGGTGGTGGGTTTGCAGGACTACTTGCCCGGTTTTTTCTGCGCGCCCGGCGCGCCCCGCCACTTGCAGGATTAATTGCGCCATGCGCTCGCTGGCACGGAAATCGGCGCTGAACAGACCCTGGTCAGTGTCAAGAATACCGACCAGCGTGACATCAGGAAAGTGGTGCCCTTTAGCGAGCATTTGAGTGCCGAGCAAAATCTGGCTCGCACCGCTATGCACGCCTTCCAGCAAGGTCTTCAATGTGCCTTTGCGGCGCGTGCTGTCGCGGTCAATACGTGTAATCAGCGTTTCAGGAAATTTGTTTTTCAGCGCGTGTTCAATACGTTCGGTGCCGTACCCCAACGCACGCAGATCAGTGCTCTTGCAGGCGGGGCAATGTTTATCGAGCGGACGCTGTGTGCCACAGTGATGGCATTGCAACAGGCGCGATCCTTGATGCAGTGTCAGGTGCGCATCGCAACGTCGGCATTCAGCCACCCAACCGCAGTCATGGCACAGCAACGTCGGCGCATAACCACGTCGATTGAGAAACAACAGGACTTGATTATCCTGTGCCAGATGCCGCGCTATGAGTGTGAGCAAAGGTTGCGAGAGATTATCATCCATCGGTTGATGACGCACATCCAGCGTCTCAATCGAAGGATGCAGGGCGCTACCGGCACGCTCGGGAAGTTTCAATGAATGATAACGGCCACTGTTTACATTATGCAGGCTTTCGAGAGAAGGTGTTGCCGAGCCTAATATCACCGGTATATTGGCTTGATGCGCACGCATCACCGCCACATCGCGTGCCGAATAGCGGAACCCATCTTGCTGTTTGAATGATGTATCGTGTTCTTCATCAATAATGATCACGCCAGGATTTTTCAGGGGCGTGAACACCGCCGAACGCGTGCCGATGATGATAGACGCTTGGCCGCCGCGCGCTATCACCCAGGCGGACAGCCGCTCCCGGTCCGACATCCCCGAATGCAGCACCGCCAGCGGCAGGTTAAAACGGCGCTGAAAGCGTTCGATGAGCTGCGGTGTAAGACCAATTTCTGGCACCAATACCAAGGCCTGCAAACCACGCGCGAGTGTTTGTTCAATGATCTGTAAATAGACTTCAGTTTTGCCGCTGCCCGTTACGCCATCCAGCAAAAAAGCCTGAAAATTTCCCAACGCATCGCACGCAGCAGTGACAGCTTCCTGCTGCGGTGGATTAAGCATCAGGGGTTGTTCGCGTGATTGAGGGATATGTCCCGCATCTCCTGTTTCATCAATTTCCACCCAACCCTTTTTTATGAGCGCGCGCAATGTCTCTTGCCAGTCTCCAGGGTGTTCCAGAAATTGTGCGCTGCTTAATCCTTCAGGATGAGCGTGCAGCAGGCGCATCAGGGCCGCTTGACGCGGCGCGCGCGTCAAGCTATCGGGCGCGATGGTTGCGCCTTGGGGGGTGATGCGCCAGCGGCGCAGACTTTTGGTCTCTGGTGCTTTCCCGCTGCGCAGCAATGCAGGCAACATGCTGGCAAACACCTCGCCCAAGGGGTAGTGATAATAACCACTGGCCCACTGCGCCAGTTGCAGGAGATCGGCAGATAACAGTGGTTGTTCGTCCAGCACTTCCAGCGCGGTTTTGAGTCGGCCGCTTTCCACGGCGCTGTGTGCAACTACTTCCACTAATATCCCAATGGTTTTGGTTTTACCAAAAGGCACGCGTACACGCATCCCCGGTGCAAGTGCCGCAGGGTTACATTCGGCAGGAGCCAGATAATCAAACAGGCGATGCAGGGGCGATGGCACGGCAACGCGCAGGAAGAGGGCGGGGATTGGCATGGTCTAAATTAATGCCTGGTTTGACCCGCGTATTTTTTAATCTCTTCGGGTCTAGGCTCCTCGCTACGCTCTCCCCGCAGCTTGCTGCGTTTACTGTCATCGCCATTATCATTGCAGGCGAAGTGAGGGATCTTGCAAGATCCCTCACATTCGTTCGAGGCAAGGATTCCTCGCGATGCTCGGAATGACAAAGAACAACTCCGCCCCTTGGGGCGGAGTTGTTTAATTAAGCAGGCATGGTTTTTGCTCATACTGATTACCCACTTGTCAATGATAAAAAAATGACGCCAGCATCATCGGCGCGCATCATTTAATAGAAAACAAAGCATTGATTATTTTAATTATATATAGCAACAGGACGCTTTTATGTTAAACCCAAATGATATAGTAAAAGGCGTGTCTACGCTGGTGTCACTGCCCGAAATATGCGTTCGCGTCAATGAAATGGCTGAGAATCCGCGTTATTCTGCGATGGATATCGGCAAGATTATTAGTCATGATACGGGTTTGGCGGCTCGTTTGCTGAAAATCGTTAACAGTGCATTTTATAATAATGTGTCGCGCATTGACACCATCTCACGCGCTATTACTGTGGTTGGCGTGCGTGATTTGCGCGATCTGGTGTTGGCAACATCGGCGATACGCACCTTCACCAACGTGCCCAGCACCTTGATGGATATGGACAGTTTTTGGCGCCATAGCATTGCAACGGCGGCGGTTGCGAAGCTTCTTGCGTCCCACTGCCGGATCCTGCATGTGGAACGCCTGTTTGTGGCAGGATTGCTACACGATGTGGGTCAGTTGGTGTTATGTATAAAAATTCCGGAATTAATGCGCGTGGCATTGTTTCGGGCGCGCGATGCGAGCCTGTCCCCGTATCATGCCGAACATGAAGTATTTGGTTTTGACCATGGTAAAGTAGGTTGCGAATTAATGCGTTTATGGCGGTTGCCAGACAGCATGCAGGAGATAGCGGAGTTTCATCATACGCCGGGCGCCGCGCAAAATTTTTCTCTCGAAACAGCGATTGTCCACCTGGCGGGTATTATCGCCAATCAAGTCGAGCCGGATGGTTCGCGCAAAAAACTGTTCGAGAGTATTGATCCGGTGGCGTGGGAAATTACCGGTCTGACTGAAGAAATAATCCCAGAGATTCTGCCGGAAGCACGTTCCAAATTCGTTGACGCACAGTTGATGTTACTGCCGGGTATGCGCATCGCGCATTAGCGCGTGATGTAAAGGCGCATTAATGCGTCGCCGCGCGCAAACACCTTATAGGGTTGCATGGAACTCCACATCCCCACCGTGCAGATGCCGCGCGCGGCGGCGAAAATCCCAAAGAATGGTTTATTTTACCGTTGCTTCACAATGCCATTTGCCTTCTTCCTTGACGCCACCAATCGCCGTTGCCATTTGCGCTGGGGTAACTTTGCCGTCTTCATATTTTACGATTACAAATTTGCGTCGTTCTACCGCATCTACAGATTTTACGCCAGGCAGTTTCTTCAGTGCAGCAGTGATATCTTCAGGATAAAATTCGCAGAACTTTCCTCCCAGATTGAGCGTTACCTCCTTGTCACCTGCCGCCAGGGCCGTTGAGCTTGTAACGGCGATCAGGACGATGATGATAGTAACAGCGGCCAGGACAGTGAGAACGGGGATCACAAATAATTTTGTTACATTGTTCATTGCGTGCCTCCTTTGGTACGTGTTTGCCGACAGCCATAGTGATTGTTCAAGCTACGGCTTTATATCAATACTCCTAAAGGGATGCAGAGTCAATAATCGACTTTTGGCGCATCATCGTTTAATGGCCGAATTCCGGCCACATTGAGCGCGCCTGCCAAATCGGCATGAATGTTTTCCACGCCTAATTGACTGGCAATACCTGCCTGAGCCAATTTTCTGGCCACCAGCGGGTTCGCCTCGCAAATCATGATCCGTGTATGGCGCTTTTGCAGGCGCATAATCATTTCTTCCAAGGCATTCATTGCGGTGGCGTCAATGAACGGCACCCGCCCCAGGCGGATGATGAGCACGCGTACATCTTCATGCAGTGCCGCCAAGGTGCGCTCAAAGGTTTCTGCCGCGCCAAAGAAAAAAGGGCCATCAATAGAATAGATTTTCACATCTTTTGGTAATTGGGCCTGATCGTAAGCGGGCAGCGCAACGCCTATCTCTTCATCGCTCATGCCCACTATTTGCACTGATTCCGACATTTTCTTCATAAACAGCAGCGCGGCAAGTATCACGCCGATGTTCACGGCAATGACTAAATCGGCGAACACCGTAAGAGAGAAAGTGATGAGCAGTACAACCACGTCATTACGGGGCGCGCCGCGTATCAGTTGAATAAAGTGTTTGGCTTCGCTCATATTGTAGGCTACCACAAACAAAATGGCCGCCAGTACAGCCAGTGGGATATGCACAGCATACGGCGCCAGCAATAACAGGATCAGCAATAACGTGACCGCATGGGTGATGCCCGCCAGTGGGCTGTTACCACCATTTTTGATGTTGGTGGAGGTGCGCGCAATCGCGCCAGTCGCGGCAAAACCCGATATTCGCTACGCCCTGACCAATCAATTCCTGATTGGAATTATGTTTGGTGCCCGTCATGCCATCCGCCACCACCGCAGACAGCAGCGACTCTATTGCACCCAGCATGGCAATGGTCAGCGCTGGCCCCAGCAGCTCCAGGATGCGTGCGAAGCTTACCTCTGGCACGGTGAACTGCGGTAACCCCTGCGGAATACCACCAAAAGCACTGCCAATGGTTGCGATGTCTTCAAATTGAAAAATTGCTTGTGCTGCGGTGATCGCCACCATCGCAACTAAAGGTCCGGGGACGCGTTTGGTAATGCGCGGTGTGAGAATGATTAAAAGCAGCCCGGTGAGTGCAAGACCGGTAGTGGCGATATGTAAATGCGGCAAGGCTTGCAGTAAATGCCAGACTTTTTCGTGGAAATGATCGCCTGGTGTTGGATGCAAACCGAAAAAATCCCGCCACTGCCCCACCCAGATAATCACCGCGATACCGGCGGTAAATCCCACGATCACAGGATTGGGGATGTACTTGATAATGCCACCGAGTTTGGCAAGACCCATGATCACCAGAATAATGCCCGCCATACAGGTGGCGATTTGCAGGCCGTCTATACCGTATTTTTGGCTGATGCCGAACAGAATGACGATAAAAGCCCCGGTAGGCCCGCCAATTTGCACGCGACTACCGCCCAATATTGAAATGAGCAGGCCGGCGATAATGGCGGTGTAGATGCCCTGTTCGGGCTTGGCGCCCGAGGCGATGGCAAACGCCATGGCCAGCGGCAGCGCCACGACGCCTACGACCAGGCCAGACAACAGGTTGGGCAAGATATGTTGGCGTTGAAATAAACCGGCGCGGTGGGCTTCAATAAAGGCGATCATAAGTTCTCATATTAACCTGAATTCCCACGATTAAGCCATTTTGGTATACTATTTAATTCTCTATATTAATATTTTTCAGTCACGGCCAATGCAAGATCCCAGCCAAAACAAAGTATGTGCGTATGTAGAAGTCTACGCCACGTCGATTTGCCCCTATTGTATGCGTGCCAAGTCGCTGCTGAAGCATAAAGGTGCAACCTATGCGGAATATAACGTCGGTTTTGATTGGACTGCCCGTGAACGCATGGTCGAGCGCGCTGATGGGCAGCGCAGTGTGCCGCAGATTTTTATCAACGATCGGCATATCGGTGGTTTTGATGATCTCAATGAATTAAACCGGCGCGGTGAACTTGATGCGTTGCTGGCCGAGCCGCCCCCTGCATCGTCCGGATCATCTTCCGGCAAGGCAACCCCATGAGAATAGGCACTCCGTTAAGCCCCAGCGCCACGCGCGTGATGTTGCTGGGCAGTGGTGAGCTGGGCAGGGAAGTGATCATTGCCTTGCAGCGCCTGGGCGTAGAAGTGATCGCGGTGGATCGCTACCCCAACGCCCCCGGACATCAGGTCGCGCATCGCGCGCATGTCATTAACATGGCCGACGGCGCGGCATTGCTTGCCCTGGTGCAGCAGGAGCGGCCGCACATTATCGTGCCGGAAATCGAAGCGATTGCCACCGATATGTTGTTGCGCATCGAGCAGGAAGGCCTGGCCGAAGTCATCCCCACTGCGCGGGCCGCGCAACTCACCATGAACCGCGAAGGTATCCGGCGCCTTGCCGCCGAAACCCTGGAATTACCGACCTCGCGTTATGCCTTTGCCGACAATCTCAATGTGCTGAAGATGGCCATTGATGGAGGCATCGGCTATCCCTGCATCATCAAGCCCGTGATGTCGTCATCGGGCAAAGGCCAGTCCACCGTACACGAACCGGAAGATGTGGAAAAAGCCTGGGATTACGCCATGAGCGGCGGGCGTGTGCAGCATGGCCGTGTGATTGTTGAAGAGATGATCCAGTTTGATTTTGAGATCACCCTGCTCACTGTGCGTGCGCGGGGCGAGGCGGGCAATATTGAAACGAGTTTTTGCGAACCCATCGGCCATGTGCAGGTGAAAGGTGATTATGTCGAAAGCTGGCAGCCGCAAGTAATGAGCGCGTCGGCGTTGAAGCGTGCCCAACAGATTGCCAAAGCGGTGACGGATAATCTCGGTGGACGTGGTATATTTGGCGTCGAATTATTTGTCAAAGGCGACCACGTGTGGTTCAGCGAAATCAGCCCACGTCCTCATGACACTGGCATGGTGACGATGATCAGCCAGGTGCAAAACGAATTTGAACTACATGCCCGTGCGATTTTGGGCTTGCCGGTAACTGTGCAGATGCACGCGCCAGGCGCCAGCGCAGTGATTTACGGCGAACTTGAGGCGGCGGGCATCGCCTTTGAAGGCGTGGATGAAGCCCTGCGCGTGCCGCAGACCGATCTGCGCCTGTTCGGCAAGCCCGAATCGTTTGCGCGACGGCGTATGGGCGTAGCGCTGGCTAATGGAGTAACCACCGACGAAGCGCGCAGCCGCGCCAAACTCGCCGCTAGCAAAGTGCGGCCTGTGCCGGGTTAGGAATATAGGGGTTGTAATCGTGTTGTTTGGAACTTTAACTGAAAAGGAATCATCATGAACGCACTATCAAAATCACTTGTTGCCGTAATGTTTGTCGTATTGCCGCTCGCGGCCAATGCCGCAGACAGAAGCCCTTCTCCGGATGGTGCCGAGGTGTTTATTATCGCGCCCAAAGACGGTGAAGAACTCACTAATCCGGTAGTCGTGAAGTTTGGTATCAAGGGCATGGATGTGGCAAAAGCCGGTGCGCAAATACCCAATACGGGCCATCATCACTTATTGATTGATGCCGAGCTGCCCGCGCTGGATCAACCGATCGCCAAAGATGCCAATCACATGCACTTTGGCGGCGGACAGACCGAAGCTACCCTCACACTTACACCGGGCAAACACACTCTGCAATTACTGTTGGGTGATGGCAACCATGTTCCGCATCATCCGGCGGTGGTTTCAAAGGTGATTACCATTACCGTTAAATAACTCCGCCGGTGGTTTCTTTCTGTCATTTCGACCGCAGGCGACCGCCATGGATGGCGGAAGGTAGAGCAACGCAGGAGCAGTTGCCGGGAGAAATCTAGCCGTTCTCAGGTTGAATTGATGCCCATGAATAATCAACAACACACCGCCAAGCGCTGGGTCATCAAAGTGGGCAGCTCGCTGCTCACCAATAATGGCCGTGGTCTTGATGAAACCCTGATTGGCGCGTGGGCGGCACAAATCGCCGCGTTGCGTCAATCCGGTATCGAAGTTGTGCTAGTGTCTTCCGGCGCCGTCGCTGAAGGCATGAAACGCCTCGGCTGGGAACGCCGTCCGCACGCTTTGCATGAACTACAAGCGGCTGCCGCAGTCGGGCAGATGGGGTTGGTTCAAACCTATGAAACCTGTTTTCAGAAACACAGCATACGCACCGCGCAAATCCTGCTGACCCACGATGACCTCGCGGATCGGCAGCGTTATCTCAATGCGCGTAGCACGGTGCGCACCTTGCTGGCGCTGGGCGTCGTGCCGGTGATTAACGAAAACGATACTGTCGCCGTCGAAGAAATCCGCTTTGGCGACAACGACACGCTGGCGGCGCTGGTCACCAACCTGATCGAGGCCGACTTGCTGGTGTTGCTCACCGACCAGCCCGGCATGTACGACCAGGATCCACGCCAGAATCCTGATGCGCATTTGATTCACGAGGCGCAGGCGGGCGACCCGGCATTGGAGCGCATGGCGGGTGCCGGGGGCGTGGGCAGTCTGGGGCGCGGTGGCATGCTCACCAAAGTGCGCGCCGCTGCCCGTGCAGCGGCGTCCGGCGCCGCCACGTTGATCGCCTATGGCCGTGAAGACTCTATATTGCAACGTATTTTAGCCGGTGAGCGCGTAGGTACGACACTGCTGCCGGGTCAGGAAACCATGGCGGCACGCAAGCAATGGCTGGCGGGTCAGTTGCAGGTGCGTGGACGCTTAACGCTGGACGCCGGCGCCGTGCGCGTACTGCGCGAAGCCGGGCGCAGCCTGTTGCCAGTGGGTGTGATCGCGGTCGAAGGCGAGTTTGGTCGCGGCGAACTGGTGGCGTGTATCAGCGAAGACGGCAAGGAAATCGCACGCGGACTGGTGAATTACAGCGCCGCCGAGTCGCGTAAAATCATGCGCCAGCCTAGCGACAAAATCGAAGAGTTACTGGGCTATGTGGATGAGCCGGAACTGATGCACCGCGATAATCTGGTGTTGAGTTGAGGGCACCTTTATAAATTCGCTGAAGCCACGATGGCGGCGTTGGAAATGGGCTCAAAATGCTCATGTACTCCGTGTACGCTCCGCTTTTTCGCCCATTTCCGCCTTGCCCTCGCGTCTTAATCGAATTTATAGAGGCACCCTTGATATGAGCCACGAGATCGACGAATATCTTAAAAACTGCCCCGAATTGACCAGGCTATGCAGTCAAAATGGCTGGATCGACAACAGCAGCTTACGCAGCGAAATTCTTGGCGAAAGCCAGCATGAGACATTGCTTGCGGTCTATTTTGACGAAGTGGTGATGGAAGGTTCTGGTTGTGTCGCGGCAATCAAGTCCTGCTATGGCCGGGTGCGCGTGCAGACCGACAGTAGCGGCAAGGTGTTGGGCATTCAGATCGACTAATCTGCCAGATTTTGGCTTAAACCAAGCCACCCGCAACCGGGTGGCTTGCCGGTTTTCAGGCCTGCAAAGCTTTGATATGCTGGTTCAAGCGGCTTTTGTGGCGGGCAGCTTTATTCTTGTCAATCAATCCTTTGCGCGCCATTTTGTCAATAACAGGTACGGCGTTGGCATAGGCGGTTTGCGCCGCAGTCTTGTCACCCGCTTCAATGGTAGCGACTACCTTTTTGATCGCGGTGCGAACAGAAGAGCGCATGCCGGTGTTGTGTTCACGGTGCGCGTCTGCCTGACGGGCGCGTTTTTTAGCTTGTGCAGTGTTGGCCAACGTTGTAACTCCTGAAAATCTGGGATTATTGCGCCCATAGGGCTGGGTAAACCCCATATTATCCATATTTGTTGCCAATTGGTCAATATGGCGTTTTATTAAAAAGCGTATGTTATTGATTATGCCCCTGTTATATCAGGCTCGGGCGTTATTTTCTGCTGTCCGGCAGGTGGCGCACAAGGTATGATGCGCGTTGTGCTATTGCAGCGAGTAATAAGTAAGATGCTATGGGTCTTTTAAGGTCCACCGCCACAGTCAGTGGCATGACCATGATTTCGCGCGTACTGGGTTTTGTGCGCGATATGGTGATTGCGCGCGTATTCGGCGCGGGTGCGGGCACAGACGCCTTTTTTGTGGCCTTCCGCATTCCCAATTTCCTGCGCCGCCTGTTTGCCGAAGGTTCGTTTTCGCAAGCCTTTGTACCGGTGCTCACTGAATACAAGACCCAGCGCGAGCATGATGAGGTAAAAAAACTCGCCGATGATGTGGCGGGTACGCTGGGCGGTCTGCTGTTTCTGGTTACGTTGGTGGGGATCATCGCCGCGCCGTTGTTGATCATGGTGTTTGCGCCCGGGTTTCTCGATGAGCCACATAAATATGATCTGACAGTGGAAATGCTGCGCATCACCTTTCCCTACATATTTTTTATTTCGCTCACCGCGTTTGCAGGAGGCATTCTCAACACCTACGGGCGCTTCGGCGTACCGGCGCTGACGCCGGTGTTTCTGAATTTGTCGATGATCGCTGCGGCATTGTGGCTGGCGCCGCGCATGGATGATCCGGTGGTGGCGCTGGCGTGGGGCGTGTTTGTTGCCGGGATAGTGCAGTTGCTGTTTCAGGTGCCGTTTTTATACCGCCTGCGCCTGCTGCCGCGTCCGCGCTGGGGATGGGCGCAGACGGGCGTGCAGCGCATTCTCAAGTTGATGCTGCCGAGTTTGTTTGGTTCGTCGGTGGCGCAGGTGAGCTTGCTGATTGATACTTTGATTGCCTCGTTTCTGGTGACGGGCAGTGTGTCATGGCTGTATTACTCGGACCGTCTGGTGGAGTTTCCGCTGGGGGTATTTGGTGTGGCGCTGGCGACGGTGATCTTGCCTAGCCTGTCACAAAAACATGCGCAAGCCTCGCCGCTGGCGTTTTCGCATACCCTGGACTGGGGGCTACGCTGGGTGATGTTGGTGGGCATGCCGGCCACGGTGGCGTTGCTGATATTGGCGGGGCCGTTGCTGGTCACGATGTTCCAATATGGAAAATTTAGCGCGCACGATGTGGAGATGTCGTCACGCAGCCTGATGGCTTATGGTTTGGGTCTGCTTGCGTTCATGTTGATCAAGGTGCTGGCGCCAGGATTTTTTGCGCGCCAGGACACGCGCACGCCGGTGCGGATTGGCTTGATCGCACTGGGTATTGGCCTGATTGCCAAGCTCGTGCTGGTGTTTCCGCTGGCGCATGTCGGTCTGGCGCTATCATCATCACTGGTGGCGTTTTTGAACGCCGCGCTGTTGTATCGCGCCTTGCGCCGCGCGGGTGTCTACGCGCCTGAACCCGGTTGGCTGCGTTTGATGGTGCAAATAGCATTCGCTAACACGGTGATGGGCGCGCTGTTGTGGTGGGGTGTGGGTGATTGGGTGAGCTGGGCGCAGTGGCATGCTACCGAGCGCGTCATGCATTTGATGTTATGGGTAGTGGCTGGTGCGGCGAGTTATTTTGCCTGCCTGTGGATCACCGGGGTGCGCTACCACCATTTTCGGTCCAAGGCCAAATGAGTGTTATAATTCAACTTTTGTATATGAATTTATGGAATTGATACGCGGCTTGATAAATCTGCGCCAGTCTGCCAATGGGCAGCAGCGTGGTTGCGTGGCGACGATTGGTAATTTTGATGGCGTGCATCTTGGGCATCAGGCGGTATTGGGGCAGTTGGCAGAAAAAGCTGCTGAGTTGAATCTGCCTGCGGTGGTGATTACCTTTGAACCTTATCCCCAGGAATATTTTGCGCGTGCCATCAATGCTAAAGGTGTGCCGCCACGCTTGACTCGCTTCCGGGAAAAAGTCTATGCGTTGCGGCGTTATTCGATTGATAAGGTGTTGTGCCTGCACTTTAACGCGGCACTGGCGGGCACTACCGCGCAAGAGTTTATTCGCGCTGTGCTGGTCGATGGGTTGGATGTGCGCTACCTGGTGGTGGGCGATGACTTCCGTTTTGGCAAGCAGCGCCAGGGCGATTTTGCCATGCTCAAAGCAGCGGGCGCAGCGCATGGTTTTCAGGTGGTGAACCGGCACACCTTCAGCATTGATGGCGCGCGCGTCAGCAGCACCCGCATCCGCGCAGCATTGGCGCAGGGTGACCTTGGCACAGCAGAAAAATTACTGGGACGGCCTTACCGCATGTGCGGCCGCGTGGCGCGTGGTGCGCAGCGTGGCCGCACCATTGGTTTTCCTACCGCAAATATTTATGTGCATCGCCGCGCCACGCCAGTGCAAGGTGTGTTTGCAATAGAAATGTTTGGGTTGGAAGGTGAGCCGCTGGCAGGTGTTGCGAATGTCGGTACGCGACCCACCGTAGACGGCGCTGCCGTGGTGCTTGAAGTACACTTGTTCGATTTTGCGCAGGATATTTATGGCCGCTATGTGCAAGTGGATTTTTTAAAGCGACTGCGTGACGAACAGCGTTTTGCATCGCTGGACGAATTGAAAAAACAGATACATATTGATGCGCAGCAGGCACGCGATTTTTTTGAGAAAAGAGATCCACTAACCTCTAATTAATATGTCATTTCGACCGAAGGGAGAAATCCTGGAAGATCTCTCCCAGATCTCCCATCTTTGTTCGAGACTCGAGACAAGGATTTCTCCCTTCGGTCGAAATGACATGTCCTGGCTAGGGTTATACAAAGCGAGATGACAGTGATTGATTACAAGAGCACCTTAAATCTGCCGCAGACAGATTTTCCCATGAAGGCCAATCTGGCGGCCCGTGAGGCTGAGCAACTCCAGCGCTGGCAGGATATGGATTTATACGGCAAGCTGCGTGCGACGCGCGCTGGCCAAAAGAAATTTGTGCTGCATGATGGCCCGCCCTATGCCAATGGTGATATTCATATTGGCCATGCAGTCAATAAAGTGTTGAAAGACATCATCGTCAAATCACGTTCCATGAACGGCTGGGATGCGCCCTATGTGCCGGGCTGGGATTGCCACGGCCTGCCGATTGAGTTAATGGTGGAAAAAAAGATCGGCAAAGTGGGCATCAAGGTTGATGCCAAAACCTTTCGCACGGCCTGCCGTGATTACGCGCATACCCAGGTTGACCGTCAGCGTCAGGATTTCAAGCGCCTCGGCATTATCGGTGATTGGGAACGTCCTTATCTCACCATGGATTTCAAGACCGAGGCGGACATCATCCGCGCTTTGGGCCGCATCATTGCCAAGGGACACTTGCATAAAGGTTCCAAACCAGTGCATTGGTGTACCGATTGCGGCTCCGCGCTTGCCGAGGCTGAAGTAGAGTATGAAGACAAAACTTCGCCTGCGATTGATGTGCGCTTTGCGGTGCTGGATGAGCCGGCGCTGACAGCGCGCATGCAGCACGTGACGGGACATGAAGGCCGTGGGCCAATCTCAGTGGTGATCTGGACGACTACGCCGTGGACGTTGCCCGCCAATCAGGCTGTCGCATTAAATGCTGAGTTTGATTATGTGCTGGTGCAATGCGACGGGCCGCACGGTGCGGAGCGTTTATTGATAGCGGAAGGATTGCTGAAAAATGCCATGGCGCGCTACGGCATCGAAAATTATCATGTCATCGCCGATGGTCATGGCAGTGATCTGGAAGGTTTGAAGTTGGGCCATCCGTTTTATGATCGTGAAGTGCCGGTGATTGTCGGTGAGCATGTGACGCTGGAAGCCGGTACTGGCGCAGTCCACACCGCGCCTGCGCATGGTCAGGAAGATTATGTGGTGGGAGCGCGTTATAATCTGGCGGTTAATAATCCGGTGGGTGCTGATGGCAAGTTTCTGCCCGGCACGGAACTGTTTGCCGGTGAGCATGTGCTGAAAGCCAATGATCGCGTTATCGAAGTGCTCAAGGCCAGGGGCGCGCTACTGCATATTGAGGCGATACGCCACAGCTACCCGCACTGCTGGCGCCACAAAACCCCGATCATTTTCCGCGCAACGCCGCAGTGGTTTATCAGCATGGATCAAAAAGGGTTGCGCGAACAAGCACTGGCAGCGATTCGCAATGTGCAATGGATTCCTGGCTGGGGCCAGGCGCGTATTGAAGGCATGGTGAACAACCGTCCTGACTGGTGCATCTCGCGGCAGCGCACTTGGGGCGTGCCGATGGCGTTGTTCGCGCATAAAGAACACGGCACACTGCATCCCCGAACCGCTGAACTGCTCGAAGTCGTCGCGCAGCGCGTTGAAAAAAATGGCATAGACGCCTGGTTTGATCTGGATGCAGCGGAGTTGTTAGGAGATGATACGGAACATTACACTAAAGTCAGTGATACGCTGGATGTGTGGTTTGATTCCGGCGTGACGCACGCTGCCGTATTGGAACAGCGCAGCGAGCTGCAATTCCCTGCCGATTTTTATCTGGAAGGCTCGGATCAGCATCGCGGCTGGTTTCAATCGTCATTGCTTACCTCAGTTGCCATGCACGGCGTCGCGCCTTATAAATCCGTGCTTACGCACGGTTTTGCGGTGGATGCGCAGGGCATGAAAATGTCTAAGTCCAAAGGCAATGTCGTGGCGCCGCAGCAGGTGGTAAGTACGCTGGGCGCGGATATTTTGCGTTTGTGGGTGGCGGGTACGGATTATAGTGCCGAGATGGCGGTGTCGGATGAGATTCTGAAACGCACCGCCGATGCTTATCGGCGCATGCGTAATACCGCACGCTTTTTGCTGGCAAATCTGCATGGTTTCGACCCCGCATTGCATTGCGTTGCGCCTGAAAAACTGCTGGCGCTGGACGCATGGGCAGTGGAGCGCGCACGGCAGTTGCAGGACGAAGTGCGCGCCGCGTATGAAAGCTGTGAGTTTCATTTAATCTATCACAAGGTGCATAATTTTTGCAGCGTTGATCTGGGCGGCTTCTATCTCGATATTATCAAAGACCGCCAATACACCACACAAACCAACAGCGTAGCGCGCCGTTCTGCGCAGACCGCCATGTATCACATCATCGAAGCCATGGTGCGCTGGCTGGCGCCGATTTTGAGTTTTACCGCCGAAGAACTCTGGCAGCATATCCCGGGGCAACGCGGTGCGTCGGTGTTATTGGCAAGCTGGTATGAATTACCACGGACTAGTACATCTGTCCCAGATTTTGACTCGGCGGATTTTGACCCTGATTGGAGCAAGGATTGGAACCTGGATTGGAAGGCCGTGATTCCAGTGCGCGATGAGGTCAAAAAAGAACTGGAAAAATTACGCGTCACCGGTGGCATCGGTTCATCTCTGGATGCGGAAGTGGATGTTTATTGCGACAACGCGTTGAGCGGTAGCTTGAGCAAACTCGAAGATGAATTACGTTTCGTATTTATTACTTCCTATGCGCGCGTTCATCCGTTGCAACAACGTCCAGCCGATGCTGTGGCAATCCGCGAAGGGCTGTGGGTCAAGGTTGCGCCATCCGCACACAAAAAATGCATCCGCTGCTGGCATCACCGCGCAGATGTCGGCACGCATAAGGCGCATCCCGAAATCTGTGGCCGCTGCGTGGATAATGTGAGTGGCGCCGGTGAACAGAGGCGTTACGCCTGATGAATAAAAATAAATGGTTTAGCCTGTCTGCACTGATTATTATCGTTGATCAGATTACAAAATACGCGGCGAGTAGCATGCTCCTCATGCACGAGCCGGTGGCGGTGTTGCCATTTTTCAACTTTACCCTGATGCATAATACTGGCGCTGCATTCAGTTTTCTGGCAGATCAGGGTGGCTGGCAACGCTGGTTTTTTGCTGTGCTGGCGTTGGTGGTGAGCATTGTGCTGGCCGTGTGGTTGTATCGCCTGAAGACGCATGAGAAATGGCTGGCGATGGCTTTGTCGCTGGTGCTGGGCGGCGCGATAGGCAATTTGATTGATCGTGTTTATTATGGGTACGTAATTGATTTCATCGACGTATATTATAATGCCTGGCATTGGCCAGCGTTTAATATTGCGGACTCCGCCATTAGCGTAGGGGCAGTCATGCTGGTGATAGATGCGTTTCGTAATAAGGAAAAATCTGGTAATACAGACGCCTAGCTCCAATATTGTCATTTCGACCGTAGGGAGAAATCTTAAGATTCCTCGCTGTGCTCGGAATGACATAGCTCGCGTAGTTATTTTTCTGTTTGAGTGTTTTGCTGTAAAATCATCCCCTTTTAGATAACAGAGTAGTTTATCCCACTATGGAAATTATTCTCGCTAATCCGCGTGGTTTTTGTGCCGGTGTTGACCGTGCCATTGATATTGTTGAGCGTGCGCTTGATGTATTTGGCGCGCCTATTTATGTGCGTCATGAAGTGGTACACAATAAATTTGTCGTGGATGAACTGCGCAATAAAGGCGCGATATTTGTTGATGAACTGGAGCAGGTGCCCGATGACGCCACGGTGATTTTCAGTGCCCACGGTGTTTCCAAAGCCGTGCGTGCCGAAGCCGCGCAGCGGGGGTTGAAGGTGTTTGATGCCACCTGTCCACTGGTGACCAAAGTGCATGTGGAGGTCGTGCGGCATTTGCGTGCGGGCTGCGAAATTATCATGATTGGCCATGCCGGGCATCCTGAAGTGGAAGGTACCCTGGGTCAAGTAGAAGGGGGACAATCAGAAGGCGCAGGCCGCATGTATCTGGTGGAAACACCGGACGATGTGTTCAAGCTCACAGTGAATAATCCCGATGCTCTGGCATTCGTTACCCAAACCACTTTGTCAGTTGACGATGCCGCGCAGGTGATCAATGCTTTGCGCGAACGCTTCCCGGCTATCATCGGGCCGCGCAAGGATGACATCTGCTACGCCACGCAAAACCGTCAGGATGCTGTTAAAGATCTCGCTGCACAATGTGATCTGGTGCTGGTGGTAGGCTCGCCGACTAGCTCTAATTCAAATCGCTTACAGGAGCTTGCCGAGCGCATGGGTGTGGCGTCTTATTTGATTGATAATGCCGATGAGATACGTGTGGAATGGCTGCAAGGCAAGACCAGTATCGGTGTCACCGCGGGCGCTTCCGCGCCTGAGGTGCTGGTGAAACGTGTGATCGAACGCCTACGATCGCTTGGCGCGCAAAGCGTGCGCGAAAGCCAGGGCAATCCGGAAAACGTGGTGTTTTCTTTGCCACGTGAGTTACAGCCGCGTGAGTTGTGAGGCGTAGCCCTGAAAAATAAAGAGTCCTCACTGTCATTCCGACCCTCGCGAAAGCGGGGGGAGGAATCCTGAAGATCCCTCACTGCGTTCGGGATGACAGTTGTTTTTACGTTCGGGATGACAGTGAAAATAAACTCGAAATGACATACAGTTCTGGTTGGGGATGACAGTAACTGCGCCAGCAGAAGGAATACCCATCTCGAAGAGATCCAGAGTTTTTATTGCTTCCAGCTATTCAATGCGCCCCAACGCTTTGCCCCGGTGTGATCCAGCTCAAGGTTGCCGTCAGCGGCCTGCGCTGTGCCAGCAATGGGTGTGGCGCGCAGGGTGAAGGTGTTGGCGGCGATATTGGGAATTGATAAGGTGTAAAATTTGGTGGTGCCATCCAGCGGCGTCTGGTTGGCGAATATGTGAGGCGGTGTGGCCGCACCCGTACCCAGTGTGGGCGCCACCCCGCCAGGCATATAAGTATTATTCTGCGTAAACACCCGTTCCATGGCATTGTTTAGCTGCATCAACGCCCCTTGCGCGTCAGCCCGCCGCGACTGCGTTACGCTATTCTGGTAAGCCGGGTAGGCAATTGCGGCCAGTATGCCGATGATCACCACGGTAATCATCAGTTCTATGAGTGTAAATCCTTTCGCGGTGTTACGCATGACAGTACTCCAATAATAATCGTTAAATCAGCGGGAAATAGCAGGCTTGTAGTCTTTGGGTAGTACCCAGATTCCCGTGATGGTTTTTCCGGATAAACTTATTCCTACAGTCATGCCCGGGCGCAACACATCCAGGCTGGAAAACTGGCTGCTCTGGGTGTGCACCTTGATGTTGGGGTCGAGACGTTTGCTGCGATCATCAATCGTGAGGGATCTGGAGCTGATGTCCAGGCCGTCGAGTGTGCCAATGGTGTCAAATGTCTTGGGATAATAGTCGGGCAGCGCGCCCGCCTGACTGGTAGTGGCGACCAGCAGCAGACTTACGGCAAGTAGTGGTGCTACGAGTGTCAGTTGTAGAGCTTTCATGTGTATTCTCCTGTGTAAAAAGTGTTATTTTAAAAACCCCTGTGGTAATGAATGTGGCGGTACAGGGCTGTCAGCACTTCCTGGTGCTGACAGCTTTGTCCTGAATAGCGCTATTGAATCAGTTCTATCCATGATTGACGTCCCAGGGGGGTGGGCTTGGGTGGTCGTGCCTTGCTCGGCGTAATCTTACCGTCACTGGTGGAGGTGTAGACGACATCCCCCAGTATCTTCGACTCAGTCATAATGCCGTCCGTCACCAGTTCGCCGCCGGTTTTGCTGTCGCTGTTATTAACAACGCCATTTCCATCGGTGTCGAACACGGGCGCGTTAGGAAGGCCTCCATTGTCGCGGTTAACACGCATTGCCCAGCCTGAGCCACCAAAGCTGCAGGGTGCGGTCAGCGGAATCATGGTATTGAAATAAATCTCGTTATCACGAATCAATGAATCAACCGCTACCCGTTCTCCGGTGCTGGCAGCGCTACTGTCAAGGTCAATATACCAGCCGAATTTTGTAGCATAATCGACAGCAGTGTTGCTGAGTGTACGTTTTGCGCCTGTGGTCGTGATGGTTTGTGGTACCAGATGGGCACGCAGCCGTTCCTGGGCGCCATTGTCCCACACGCCATAGAAGGTTTGGGTGGCAGTGGAACTGGTATCACCGGATACGATGTATTGCCCGGTACCCACATACACCATCAGATTAGGTAAGTTAGTGCCTGTGTTTGGCATACTAGCGTGTTTGCCAACCGATGGTTTGGAGGTGATGGGTTGCGCTGCACCCGCGGCACTTTTCGCGGTGAACAGGGGCCTGGGGACACCCGCCGTGTTGTGGGCCATGCCCCAACTGCCGGATGAGGTGCTGCTGACATTGAATACCCACATGTTGCCTAACAAGTCACCGGCATAAATGCGGTCTACCATCTTGTCATCATCCGTATCTACCAGGGTGGGTGAGGCCAGTCCATTGCGGGCGGCGGGGGTGCCCACGCCAGTGGCGATGGTCATGTAATCAGTACCTGCGGTCCATACACCATCCAGACCACCGTCCAGATACAGGATGAATAGCTTGGCTTCACCGCTGCCAATGTCCTCATAGCCATTACCAAAGATGGCTGCCCAGCGACCATTGTTCATCAATGCAATCGAGGGTTTACTGTAGGTGTAGCCTAGGTCGGCATGGGTGAATTCCCACATCACGACATCATTAGGTGCAGAACCGCTCTGTGAGAATACCGGATTGGTAACATCCAGGGCAAATACGCCACGGCCACCACCACGCTCACTGCCCACCAGCACGGTTTTCCAGGCGGCTGTGCCACCGGGCACGGTCGCGACAAACGCATCCGCCACGGCAGCGCCCGCGTCTACGTAGTAACGGTGTACATAGGTTTTTTCGGTGAGATAATGCAGGCCTGCGCCGGCGGCGGCTGAAAATAAATTATGTGGGGCGTAGGCCATAACTTCATTGCCGGTGTTGGCGTCGAAGCCATGTAAAAAGCCGTCATTCGCGCCCACATAGACAACCCCCGGGCGTGATGCCTGACTGGTTTTGAATGTCGAGTACGCGTTACTACCCGTGGGGAAAGGGGCAGTATCAGGATAGGGCAGATTTGGTGCTCCGACATACACCGGGTTGGAGTGCGCGATATCACCCAGCACGGTATTGGAGCTGCGTTTGCGGAAATCAGTGGTGCCACTGCCTTCGTGGGTTCGGTCGCCGCGCAGATAGGCGACGCGATCTGCACCCCGCGTATCTGCTGCGGATACCCCCATGTTCAGATCATTCTGTTGCGTGACGGACAGTTTTGTGGTGTCCCAGGTGAAGGGAATGCCGGTATTGGTGGTCGGGTTATATGTCAACATCACGCGGCTGGCAGGTGATTGAAGATTCACTTGTGTGGCGGCATTCCAGAGCGGTGTGGAGGAGATGGCGCCAGTGACGGGATCCAGCGCAAAGGCTGACAGCTCACCGCTCCATTTGGCAGTATTGAACTGCGCCTGATAGATAACGCTGTTGGCGCTCAGACTGGTGGAGTTAAAGGCCACCGCCGCCGCGCTGCTTGATCTTTCTTCGATGTTGGTGAGGGCGGCGCCCAGTGAGGCGCTGAGGGTGGCAGGATCGCGGGCGCTGAGGAACAGCCCACGGCCGTTATAGGCAGCATGCCAAGTATCATCAATGGTGGTGAAGTCATTGGCGACGGGGTTGGGCCAGAGGAACCCGACCGCCTTGGGATTCGCCGTGGCGGGATTCAGCGTGCCAGTGACGCCAAAGGCTAATGTGTAAGTGACCAGATGTTGATGCTTGGCGTCATCAACGCCGGGTGTGGTGGGCACTTTGTCGGCCAGGCTGGTTTTCAGGTCGCGCTCGTAATAATGCATGGCAACGTCAGCAAGGGTATTGGAGTAGGTGTCTGCATACGGCGCACCGTCAAACGATCCAGCGCCATCGATATCTGTATTGCCAATACCGCTGGGCGCGCTGCCGTTCCAGTAGCCATCCGTCATGACCACGGCGAAGTTTTGCTGACAGGTGCCGCCTAGCGCGGCACTGAGTATGGGTGAACTGGTGGTGCTACCCTCAAACAGGTTGCCCAGAGACTGCAGTGCAGTGCGTGCGGGCGTGCCGTTCCCGGCAGTGACGCCATAGAGGCTTTGCAGCAGTGCCAGTTTGTCTGCGGCGGTGTTCATGGACTTGGCGCCGTTGAGCAGCGTATTGTTATAGAGGTCCAGCCCCATGCGCGTGCCGCTGGCCTTGTCGACCAGGGTGCCAATGGCTTTTTTGGCGACATACATACGTTTTCTGTAATAGGTATACCAGTTGGCGAAGTTCTGTATTTCTTCGGCATAGGTGCAGGTAGCGCCCACGCAGTCAGTACGTGTGCTTGCTTTGGTGAAAGGGGCATTAGCAGATTTTATTTCCACCAGCGTTTTGTTGTCCGTAGCATCCACGATGCCGTTGCCGCTCAATGCTGCTGTGGCGTTGGTGTCGGACCACGTGTAGTAATGTGCAGGATAAAATGTTGAACCCCCACCCGAGCCGACAGTTACGTTGGCAGTTAAATTCAGTGTGGGCGTGGCAGTATTCGGATTGCCCCGCGCCGCAGTAAGGCTGGCATTGGTATACAGTGGCGCGCCGGAGGCATTGACGCCGTCCCAGGGTTCGTAGGTGATGGCCGGGTTGTAATACAGGCCATTGTATGTGGAGTTACGGGCGCGCCAGGATCCTGCGTTCTGGCCAACAGTGGGGACTATGTCGCAGCCGCTGGAGCCGCAGGTGCCGCCGGGCAATATATATTCGTAATCAGTGCTGCCTATATAAAACAGGCCGTCAGCAGCTCCCTGTATCATGAATTCCCAGTCCATGCTGCCCGAATCATCCAGCAGAAACATGATATTAGGCTCAACGGCGGTGCCCAGATACAGCGGCGCACTCGCGAGTGTCCCGGGTGCGGCTTGTGCGGCGGGCAGGCTAAATGCCGTTATATGCGTGAGTATAATAACGCAGACGGTGGATTTTTTCAGTGTTTGCATGTTCATAGGGTACTCCTGATATACCAAGTATATGCACAACGTAAATTGTGGTTTCGTACAGAATAGGGTGCGTGAAGTTTCATAGAATCCTTGCGTAATCGCTTTGTAGCATGACCACCGCATTGTCGCTGCCACCGGTGGCGCGTACCGTGATGCGGAAAAAGGTGATTGGTGGTGGAGGCTGACAGCTGTAGCAGGTGGCAAGCGCTACGTTAGCACTAGCCTGCGGTACGATTTGTCCCAATTCTATGATATAGCGCGGTTGGGTGGTGATGCCTGGCAGCGTACCGGAATAGGCTCTGGAGTTGGTGGAGTTCCAGGTGCTGGCAAGGGTTATGTCGGGCCCACCGCCCATCGCGTAAAGCCCGTTAGTATTGTTAAATCCTCCCGTTCCTACCATGCCAGTCATCAATGCTTCAGCGTCGCGCAGTGTGCTTTCTGCTGCCTGAAACGCCTGGTTCTGGTCACTGCTGTTCCCCGCCATTTTTTCTTCCAGAGCAGACGTGCCCATAGCGGTGACGCCGATCAGCGTCAGCACTAGCAGGATCAGCATGCTGACGATCAATACGGAGCCTTGCTGTTTCTGCGCATCCCTGCGCCCACAGCACTTGGGCATCCGCCGTGCAGTGAGGCACAAGTGCTGCCAGAGGCAGGATGCCAAACGCAGCCCGCCCGGCGTTGGAGTGCTAATAAAGTTCATATCATTCCCCTCTGTTACGTAAGCTGACGGTCGTGGAGAATACACGGCGCAGGCGGAGGTCTGTGGATGGAGGTGTGATGAGCGCTCCATTGATGGTATAGGGTTGCGGGGCAGTGGCCAGATTGTTTTCCTGGGTGCGCATGACTACGCTGACGCGCACGCTGACTACCTCCGCCCAATTACCCACAAGATTGGCAGGGATATAACGGTCCGCCGAAAAGTTCGCGTCGGTAGGGATTGCGGGGGGGATGGGGGCGGCGGTGGTGTTTTCACCATACAGAATCTGCATGTTTTCCACGCCTTCTACCAGGACCACGGCCGCCCCGCCATTGATGGATTGAAATAGCGAGGGTGTGTTATTATTGGCAGGATCAGCCTGAATTGAGTAGGTGATGGTTTGGATCGAGAAAAATCGGGCGGTGTTATCATAAGCCACTGACAATGCCGCGTTGATATTACCGGGGCCAGCGGGCGGGGCGGGTACGGGAACTCCCAGTGCATGAATGACGGAACCCGCTACGCCAGGCGGCCCCACGGCACCTCCCGGGTTGCCACTCTGTATCTGAAACATGTCTGCATTCCGGCAATTGGCGACAATCACAATATCGCCCACGTTGAGACCGTTAGGAGTCGATACCTGGATGGGTGCGGTGAGCGGGACGGCAGCGTCCCGCATCCAGGGCGCTGTAATATTGAGGCCGGGCGCGGACGTGCCCGCAACGAGGGTGATCGTATCTGAGCCATTTAATCCGGTATTCTCGGTGCCGGTAATGCCGCCCGCCGCGTTAAATGCGACAAATCCTATTCCGGCCGGATTGAGATTATTTTGCAGGACGCTGGGGTCTCTCAGGCAGCCCCAAAAATCACTGGAACGAATCCCCCGTGTCAAGAAGCTCATGGCAAATCGCCCATTTTCCTGCAGGCGCGCCATATTGTCCTGCACGCGGTAGGTTTGACGGCTGCCGGTAAAAATCTGCATCACTCCCGCCAGCAGAACCAAGCTGATGGTGATGGCAATCATCACTTCTACCAGCGTCAGACCGCGCTGATATGTGTGGGGCTGAATGATGTTGCTACTAACCGGTAGTGGTTTCATGGTGTGAATTCCATGGTGAAACAGGTGAGATCCACGGTGAGATTGCTGCCGCAGCCCGTGCCGGTGGCACCGGTGCGTGTTTCATCCCACCTCACGGTAATAATGAACCGGCCAGCGACACCTGATGCTGCAATAGTTCCCTTGCCAGACGGTAGTATGTTCGCGTTTACAGCGTTCCACTCAAATATATCGTGTGCTGCCAGGGCTGTGGCCGAACAGCCTGTAGAGGTAAGACATGCCGGGGTCGCTGTTCCGGCTGCGCCAGCGTACGCGCCCGTGCCCACCGCCTCCGGGTTGGCGCGCATGCGGTCAGCCATGTCATAGGCCTGCTGTGTGGCCATGGTGCGCATATACGCACCGTTATTGCTGCGCAACCCCGCCGCTTGCAATCCCGCCAGCCCGAGCAGCCCAATCGACAGCACGACGATAGCGATCAGCACTTCCAGCAGGGTGAACCCACGGTGCAGGGATGCAGTTTTCGAAAGTTGTCGGTAAGCAAGCTTCATTGCGTATAACCTCACTTAAGGACACAGCGTGCGAGTGACGCCAACCCGGCCCGTGGCCGTGATATTAATGGTGCGTTGTTCATTGCCAGTGCAGCCGGGTGTTGACACGTTATAATTACCCATGCCGACTCCGAGTAAACCGTCCGGCTGGTATTGCAAGGCGGTCGCGGCGCCAGCAATGGTACTGCCGCCGGTCAGCGCGCTGCGTACCCGCAGCAGGGTGTCACCGGCTGTGCAGTTGGCGGCCAAATCTCCATTGGTATCGGCGCATGAAATCCAGCCGCCCGCCCACGCCGTGCCACCTGTACATGTAGCCTGATCGGTGCTCACGCATACCGTGACGCGGCGGCGCTGCTTGATCGCTTCACTGCGCGCAAAATTCAGCGTGCCCGTCAGCTCATTTGCCTGAGTCGCCAAGCGGTTGTTTTGAATTACGGAGCGGAAGCTCGGCACCGCCACAGTGGCAAGAATCGCGGCGATGGCCAGCACGACCATTAATTCAATCAACGTAAAACCTGCGTGTTTTATGTTCATGGCTATAGTTGTACCACCGTGAATCTGGGTTGTCATGGCAAAACCGACGAGCTGCCGGGTTTTCCCGATAAGCGGTGAGTGTGGCCGCCGCTCCTTTTTCACTTGGGCATCCCGCCGTGCAGGGAAGCGCGTAAGCGAAGGGTTCCACAAGTGCCGCCAGAGGCAGGATGCCGAAAGCGGCCCACACCCTGTTTATCGTCATCCCGAGTGAATTATTTACTGTCATCCCGAACGCAGTGAGGGATCTTGCTTAAGATCCCTCACTGCGTTCGGGATGACATGACTTCGCTCGGAATGACATGGGATCACCCTGCATGGCGTTCTTCATTATGGTTATCGGCACGGTTATGGGATAATTGCGTGATGCACGTCACAGATTTCATAATCGCGGGTGGGGGATTGATCGGTTTGCTCACTGCCCGTGAGTTGCATCAGGCGGGGGCGAGCGTCACCGTAGTGGAGCGCGGCGCGACTGGTCAGGAGTCTTCGTGGGCGGGCGGGGGCATTTTGTCGCCCCTTTATCCGTGGCGCGGCCCGGAGGCCGTCACCGCGCTGGTGCGCTGGAGCCAGGAGCGCTATCCCATATTGGCGCACACTTTGGCCGATGAAACCGGGATGGATGTAGAATGGATCCAAAATGGTTTGCTGATTCTGGATACGGAGGAAAAGGAGCGTGCCTTGGCATGGGCAAACCAGTCTGGAATTAGACTATATTTAATAAACCATGCAGCGATACTGCAACATGAGCCACGTCTGGCGGTAATGACCAATGAAGCGCTGTGGCTACCCGATGTAGCGCAGATTCGCAACCCCCGGTTGCTCAAAGCGTTACGTCACAGCTTGCTGGCGTCTGGCGTGGTGATAAAAGAGCATAGTGAAATCAAGGGGTTGATAGCTGGTGCGGATCGTATCCAAGGTATTGAGACCGCCAGCGGGTCAATCCTGGCCTCAAAAGTGGTGGTCGCGGCCGGGGCATGGAGCGATAACCTGCTGAAAAATTTTGGATTCCATGAAAAAATCATGCCGGTGCGCGGGCAAATGATCCTGTTTCGCGCCGCGCCCGGCCTGGTGTCGCGCATCGTGATACACAAGGATCATTATGTCGTCCCACGCCGCGATGGCCGTATCCTGGCCGGTAGCACAGTGGAATATGCAGGGTTTGATAAATCAACTACACATCAGGCGCTGATGGAATTACGCCAGGCCGCAGTGGCATTGGTGCCCGCGCTGGCGGAGTGTGAAATCGAGCATCATTGGGCGGGTTTGCGCCCTGGCACCGCAGAGGCGCGGAATGGCGTACCTTATATTGGCGAACATCCTCGCGTTCGCGGGTTGTATGTCAATACCGGGCATTTCCGCAACGGCGTGGTCATGGCGCCCGCTTCAGCACGGCTGCTGGCGGATATTATTTTTGAACGGGCGCCCATCGTCGACCCTGTGCCTTATCAGATACTGGGCCACTGCTAATAGACGCGCCCTAAATATTAGGCATATACTTACCGATACTATGTCTATGCACACACACATGTTTGGAAAAACTGACATTCTTGCGCTAATACGTGCGCATGGCATCACCCCCACGCGGCAGCGCATGGAAATTGCCAACGTGCTGTTTGCCCAGCCGCAGCATCTGTCGGCTGAGCAGATTCTGGTATTGATCAATCATGACCGGCATCGTGTGTCCAAGGCCACCATTTATAATACGCTGGGGTTGTTTGTATCCAAGGGCTTGATTCGTGAAGTGATTATTGACCCCACCAAAGTATTTTATGACCCCACAACCGGTCCACATCACCATTTTTACAACGTGGATACCGGCGTTTTAATGGATATTGACGCCGATGCCGTCGCGCTACACACGCTGCCTGATCTTCCCCCCGGTACTATTGCGGAAGGGGTAGATGTGGTGATTCGGGTGCGTAATAGCCCATCAAGCGCCGATTAATTTTTCAGATCCCATTAGCTTTCAGTTGTTTACCACCCCCCATTTTGTTTATACTTGCCACCCCCTGTGCCGACATAGCTCAGTTGGTAGAGCAACTGATTCGTAATCAGTAGGTCGGAGGTTCGATTCCCCCTGTCGGCACCATTTAAATCAAAATAGTTATAATTTTTCGCCCAGCGCGGATTTTTATATGTAGACACTATGTAGACGGCTTGTGGTATTTTCGCAAGCTTCTGAACCCTCAAAATTCCCCGCGCAGACCCTTCGCAACCCACCTTCTCCCAGATACATCACCAAAGTAGACGTGCCCCGATGTAATCAGTACTATTTACATAGTGAAAAATTTAACTTGAGATGTAGGGAAAAGTGGCCGATAATATTTTTAACAAAACCCGCCAAGCCTATACCCTTCGGGGCACGCTCAAACCGGCGGGTTACTTTTTTCTGGGGTAGTGATGCACTTCACCAAACCCTCCAAAACCTTCCAGGAACAACTCGACATTTTAGAATCGCGTGGCATGGTGATTGCCGACCATGAAAGCGCCATTCATTACCTAAAGCATCTCAATTACTACCGCCTGCGCGGCTACTGGCTACCGCTGGAAGCCGACCTGAAAAGTCACCAGTTCAAGCCTGGCATTACCTTTCAAGATGCGTTGAATCTCTATATCTTCGACCGGGAATTACGGCTGTTGCTGATTGATGCGATAGAGCGGGTTGAAGTTTCGCTGCGATCTCAATGGGCCTACCACCTTGCCGACCAACATGGCGCACATGCCCATCTGGATGCGGCCTTGAGCAAAAAAAGATATTGGCATGAAAGCAACCTCGCATCTCTAAAAAAAGAGTTGGAAAGATCGGATGAAGTATTTGTTGGCCACTACAACAGCACCTATATACAACCCAGCACCCCGCCGATCTGGGCAGTGTGCGAAGTCATGTCACTGGGGCAGCTATCCCGGTGGATCAAGAGCCTGAAACCAGCGGACACTCGAGCCGCCATCGCTCGGACTTACCAACTCTCCGACAAGGTGCTGGAAAGTTTCATTGAGCACCTGGCCTACATCCGCAATGTCTGTGCCCATCACAGCCGCTTGTGGAACCGGCGCATGACAAAAACCATGGAACTGCCACGCACCAAGCCCAGCGATCTTTATCAAAACTTCAATCCAGAGCAGGACAGAAAACTCTATAACACACTGGTGATGGTTGCCTTCTTCATGGACACCATCAGCCCCAATCACCATTGGAAAACACGCCTTAAGGCGTTGATCAGCAATCACGCCATTGATGCAAAAGCCATGGGCTTCCCAATCGGTTGGCAAACCCTACCGATCTGGCAACAATAAACAGAAAGTAGTTGGAATAGACGAATGCCCATTCTTGATTGGTTAAACAAAGGCGAAGCGGTTAAAACTGCCAGGCACGTTCCTTACCGCCTGCTGCAAGGAGTGAAGAGTCTCTCTTATGGCGATGCAGATACTGAGAACATGCTGATACAGGGCGACAACCTGGAGGCGCTCAAGGCGCTGCTGCCGCTCTATGCTGGCAAGGTGAAGTGCATCTACATCGACCCGCCTTACAACACCAAATCCGCCTTTGAACACTACGACGACAACCTGGAGCACAGCCAGTGGCTCTGCATGATGTATCCACGGCTGGAGATGTTGCGGGAACTGCTATCAGAGGATGGCAGCATCTGGCTGTCGATTGATGATAACGAGGCTCATTATCTGAAGGTGATAATGGATGAGGTGTTTGGGCGGAGGAATTTTGTGGCTAATGCAATATGGCAAAAGAAATTCTCACCTCAAAACGATGCCAAATGGATCAGCGATAGTCACGACCATGTTCTTTGCTACGCAAAAAATAAAACTATTTGGTTTCCTAATCCATTGCCAAGATCTGAAAAGATGGATGATCGCTATAAAAACCCGGACAATGATCCAAAGGGTCTTTGGACATCAACAGACCTAACGCGCGCCGAGCATAGAGACAGGGATTATTGGGCCTTAAAAACACCATCAGGCCGAGAAGTTTTTCCTGCCAGAGGTAGGAGCTGGAGTCGCCCTAAAGAAAACATAGACAAACTTACCGCTGAAGGTAGGCTTTGGTTTGGGTCAAATGGCGACAAAATGCCGCGCCTAAAAAAATACTTGGATGAAATGGATGGCGGCGTCACACCTCAGAGCCTTTGATTATACACCGAGGTAGGACATAATCAAGAAGCAAAGAAAGAAATATTGACGCTGAATTTAGGTGAAGTTTTTTCAACGCCAAAACCAGAACGACTGATAGAACGAATACTACAAATTTCCACAACGAAAGGGAGTTTGGTTCTCGACTCCTTCCTCGGCTCCGGCACCACTGCCGCCGTTGCCCACAAGATGAACCGCCGTTACATCGGCATCGAGATGGGCGAACATGCGGAGACCCACTGCCAGCCGCGCTTAAAAAAGGTGGTCGATGGCGAACAGGGCGGCATCTCGAAATCGGTCGAGTGGCAGGGCGGCGGCGGTTTCCATTTCTATCGTCTGGGGTCGACGGTGTTTGATGAGTTTGGCGCGATTCGTCCCGACATTCGCTTTGCTGAACTGGCGGCCCATGTCTGGTATCTGGAGACGCACACGCCGTGGATTTTCCCTCACCCTAACCCTCTCCCAGAGGGAGAGGGGACAAGAAAGAAACTTCTTTCCGGCGGGGGGAAGGGAAAAAGTTTGTCGCCTCTGCTGGGCGTGCATAATGGCACGGCCTATTACCTGCTCTATAACGGCATACTTGGCGACCGCCGCCCGCAAGGGGGTAACGTACTGACCGGCCCAATTCTGGCGGAGTTGCCGGAGCATGATGGCCCGAAGGTAATTTATGGCGAGAGCAGCCGTCTGGGTGCGGCGCGTTTGCAGAATGAGAGCATTACCTTCAAACAGATTCCGTATGATGTAAGAACACGATAACTCCCTCTCCCCATCGGGGAGAGGGTTGGGGTGAGGGGAAGGAATGTGCTAACAAAAGCACGTCAATTGAGACGAAACCAAACTGATGCCGAGAAGCGTCTATGGCAATTGCTGCGCAATCGACAATTGTCTGGCTATAAATTCAGGCGGCAACATCCTATTGGGCCTTATATTGCCGATTTCGTCTGCTTGGAAAATGGGGTCATTGTCGAACTGGATGGTGGGCAGCATATGGATCAGCAAGCCTATGACGAACGTCGTAGCGCCTATCTGCGCCAGCATGGTTTTTGTGTGGTGCGTTTCTGGAATAATGATGTGTTGAAAAATTTAGAGGGTGTAATTCATTCCCTCACCCTAACCCTCTCCCAGAGGGAGAGGGAATACAAGAACAAGGAGTAGCGAGTGAGTTTTTGCCTCAAACACTATCAACAGCAGACCATCGACGCGCTGGAACAGTTTTTGGCCGATGCCCGTTTGATGCCCGTCGAGCAGGCATTTTCAAAGAGCCTGGCGGCACAAGGCAAGGGCAGCTACACCTATCGTGAATATGGTTTTGGTGAAGTGCCTTATGTCTGTTTGCGCCTGCCGACGGGCGGCGGTAAAACCGTGCTGGCTTCACACGCCATCAAAGTGGCGACACGCGCTTATTTGGAACAGGACTACCCGATTGTGTTGTGGCTGGTGCCGACCAACACCATTCAACAGCAGACGCTGGAGGCATTGAAACAGCCTGGCCACCCTTATCGGGCGGAGCTGGACCGTGCCTTTGATCAACGGGTACGGGTGCTGGATGCCGATGAAGTGACACAGATTCGCCCGCACGATATTGGCTCACAGTTGATTGTGGTGGTGAGCACGCTGGCCAATCTGCGCGTGACCAATACCAGTGATCGTAAGGTCTATGCCTATCACGAAGATTTTGAGCCGCACTTTGTCGGCGTGAATCCAAAGGATGAACGGCTGGAGCGCGTGACCGAAGGCGATCTGAAAGAGAATGGTCTTGGCCCTACACAACTGGGAAAAATCAAATATTCCTTTGCCAACCTGTTGGCGCTGAAACATCCGCTGGTGATCATGGACGAGGCCCACAACGCCCGTACACCGCTGACCTTTGAAACCTTGAAGCGCGTGCATCCCGCCGCTGTGATCGAGTTCACCGCCACGCCGGATCAATCGGCAACCTCTGCATCCAATGTGCTCTATCACGTCTCTGCCTCTGAGTTGAAGGCGGAAGAGATGATCAAGCTGCCGATCATGCTGACGGAACATAACGACTGGCAAGAGGCGGTGCGTGATGCCATGCTGACGCGTAATAAGTTGGCGTTGGAAGCACAGAAGGATAGCGACTACATCCGCCCGATTGTGCTGTTACAGGCCGACAAGAAAAATGGTGAAGTACCATGGACGCGATTAAAGGCTTATCTTATGGATGAGATGAAGATTGAGGATGAACAGATTGCCGTGGTGACTGGCACACAGCGGGAGCTGGACGGCATCAATCTCTTTTCCCCTGATTGCAAGATTGAATACATCATTACTGTTGAGGCGCTGAAAGAGGGGTGGGACTGTTCCTTTGCCTATGTTTTCTGTTCAGTGCGTGATGTGCGTTCCAGCAAGGATGCGGAGCAGTTGTTAGGGCGGGTATTACGCATGCCCTTTGCTCGCCGCCGCAAGGTGGAGGCGTTAAACCGAGCCTATGCCCATTTGGCATCCCCCACGTTTTCGGAAGTGGCGAAAACGCTTGCCGATAAGTTGGTGAATATGGGTTTTGAAGCCATGGAGATACCAGCCCATATCCGTCATGGCGTTCCTGATGATCTGTTTGGCGGTGATGAGTCTGTGGCAATGCCGCCGGAGCCGCCTCTTACCCTTGATCTACCCAGCAAACCCGATTTCAAGCCGGAACATGAATCACTGTTGGGTAATGTCTCCATCGTTGAGACAGAAGGCGGTTTCAGGCTGGAGGTAAAGGGTAAGCTGGATAACACCTTACATGATGCGGTTCTAAAGCCATTCAAGGGCAGTGATAAACAAGAGTTGCTGGGGCAGATAGAACAACACAATGCCCGCGTTGAAGCGGCACTCTCACCCTCTGAGCGTGGCATACCCTTCGCGCTGCTGCCGCGTTTGTGTATCGGACAGCAGGGTGAGCTTGATCTGGTGGAGCCAGAGACCTTTTTGTTTTTGAATGGCGATTGGTCACCGCTGGATTTTTCCATTGATCTGCCCAACTTCTCGCTCAAACAGAGCGACACCACTTTTGAGGTGGACATGGAAGGGCAGAAAGTAACTTACCATATCGCCGAAGAAAAGGAGGTTTATAACCTCGATTTGGTCGAAACAGAAATCACTGAAAATGATCTGGTACGTTGGCTGGATCGGCAACTCCGCAGCGCCACTCTGAACCAGAGCATTCTTAACCGTTTTTTAATATCGACAATATCTCATTTGATTCGGGACAAGGGCTATACATTAACCGCATTGATTCGTAGTAAATTCCTGTTAGTACGTGCCTTGCGCCAGCGGCTGGCGCTATTGCAAGGTCAGGCAGCGATTAAAGGATTCCAGCAAACAATATTTGATAATGTTGTACCGCTTGAGTCCAGCTTCCGTTACAGCTTTGAATTTAAACCGGGTCTTTATCCAGCCCGCAGCCCCTTTTATAGCGGCCGCTATAAATTCAAGAAGCACTATTACCCCATCATTGAAGATTTGAAGGTGGATGGTGAGGAGTTTCTATGCGCCCAGGCAATTGATGCCAATACCAAGATAAAACATTGGGTCAGGAATCTCGTGGATCGGCAGCAGGCTTCTTTCCGGCTGCCGCTGGCCGCTGGCTGGTTCTATCCTGATTTTGTGGCAGAACTGGAGGATGGCCGCTTGTTTGTGATCGAGTACAAAGGCGAGCCATACAAGACTAATGACAGCTCACGCGAAAAAAATGCCGTGGGCAAGGTTTGGGCTGAAAAGAGCAGTGGCAAGTGCATCTTTCTCATGGCGGAAGATTCTGATAATAAGGGGCGGAATGTTTATCAGCAACTAGAGTTTGCTATTGGGCCTGTTAGGGAATAGGGGACTCCGTCCCAATCATGGATCGGTTCACCATTAGACGCTATTGATCCGGCATCATTTATCCGTGAGTCATGCAGCATATTTTACTCGCGCATCCTGAAAATATTTTTTGACACGCTCAGGGGATCTCTCCAATGT